>NZ_CANLKR010000001.1 GCF_947491715.1 uncultured Shewanella sp.
TAAGTCTACTAGCAGGATTAAGAGCATGTGTTCAAGAAGCTGGGCAAAAGTGACCAATTTCTAATGCAGATTGGTATCACTTCTACCAAAATCCCCCAAACGACTTATGTAATAAAAATGAAACAATATGTTAATAATAGGTAAGCCGTAATGGTTTTACACTGATACTCAGTGAATATAATTATTGATTCTTTTTATGATGAAATGGTGGAAATAGTGATTAAGATCAAAAAAATAGCTTTATTGATTTCCTGTGGATTATTGGCATCAAATGGATATGCGACCTTATTACCCAGTGTGCAAAGTGATAGTCAATGGTTTAAGGACAGTGCAGCGCACCTTGTGGAACAAACACAATTGCAAAAACAAGATCGTGCTAAAAATGTGATCTTATTCATCGGTGATGGTATGGGGATTTCAACCCTGACGGCCGCGAGAATTTTAGAAGGGCAGCAGCAAATTGGCCACCAAGGCGGTGAAGAAAATTTTTTGAGTTTTGAGCGATTTCCCTATAGTGGTTTAGTCAAAACCTATAATACGAATCAACAAGTTCCTGATTCTGCTGGCACCATGACGGCCATGGCCACAGGGGTTAAAACCAAAGCGGGAGTATTATCAGTATCGGATGCGAGTTTACGTTCAAACTGTTTATCTTCTAGAGGAAACGAACTTACCACTCTCATTGATTTGGCTAATGCGAAAGGATTGTCAACTGGCGTGGTGAGTACCGCGCGTTTAACCCATGCAACCCCCGCCGCACTATATGCAAAAACGCCACAGCGCCAATGGGAAGCAGATTCAGATCTATCGGATGAGGCCATTGATAATGGCTGCCTTGATATTGCTTATCAACTTGTTATGCGAGAAAAAGCCGACGCTCTCACTGTCGCTTTAGGTGGTGGTCGACGCAACTTTATTCCAGAAGAGGTGATAGATGGTGAAGAAGAGGCTGGTGATCGTACTGATGGACTTGATTTAACCCAAGCTTGGACTGAAAACTTCGATAATGCGGCCTATGTTTGGAATAAAGCCGACTTTGATGCCATTGATGTAGAAAGCACTTCGCATTTATTAGGCTTGTTTAATTCATCCCATATGGAGTTTGAAGCGGATCGTCTCACAGACAGTGCTGGAGAGCCGTCATTGACTGATATGACGACAAAATCCATTGAAATGTTGAGTAAAAATCAAGAAGGTTACTTTTTGATGGTGGAAGGCGGGCGAATCGATCATGCGCATCACGCGGGCAATGCTCAGCGAGCGCTTTATGACACCATAGAATTATCTAATGCCGTTAGGGCGGCGGTTGAAAACACAGATCCCAAAGACACGCTTATTATTGTCACTGCTGACCATAGTCATACGTTAACCATTGCGGGTTATCCGAAACGAGGCAATCCTATATTAGGATTAGTTCATGATGTTGATGGTGACATGTCAGTCGCGTTAGATGGCAAACCTTATACCACGTTAGGTTATGCTAATGGTCCCGGGGCCGTTTCAGGAGAGCGGGAGAATTTATCGTTACTAGACACAAATGATATTGATTTTATGCAGCAAGCGTTAATTAAAAAAGGCGGTGAAACCCATGCCGGTGAAGATGTGAGTATTCATGCTATTGGTGCAGGGGCACATTTAGTTCAAGGAGCGATGGAACAAAATGTTGTTTTTCATGTTATCAACCAAGCGCAACAGCTTGGTGGTACCAAGTACTGAAATTGACACATCAATTTTGTATTAACTTTTGGAGCATAAAATGAATAAGACTGTATTGGCAATGACGCTTTTGGCGGTATTGGGACTAAGCGCTTGTAATGACGATGATAATAATTTGGTACCACTAACAGAAGAAAGTGGCGTTGAAGAAAGCACCGCAACGGATCTGTACACTCATACCAATTGGAGCGCAGTGAATCAATGGTATATTGATGGTCAGCAACATGTTGTTGAAGCAGAAAAATTAACGGTCACCAATGAGGCGGGTTCCGCTAAAAATATTATTTTATTTGTCGGAGATGGAATGGGAGTCTCAACCATTACAGCGGCACGTATTTTAGAGGGGCAACTGAAAGGCCAAACTGGGGAAGAGAATATATTATCTTTTGAAAGTTTTCCTTATGTTGGATTGTCTAAAACCTTTAATACTGATGCTCAAACCCCAGA
The DNA here is from genome assembly GCF_947491715.1 of uncultured Shewanella sp. Taxonomy (GTDB): domain Bacteria; phylum Pseudomonadota; class Gammaproteobacteria; order Enterobacterales; family Shewanellaceae; genus Shewanella. The sequence goes on from NZ_CANLKR010000001.1 coordinate 2,164, forward strand.
TTCAGCGGGTACAATGGCGGCGATGATGACGGGAGTCAAAACTGATGCGGGTGTCATTTCTCTTGCCGAGGGCGTCACAAGAGGCAATTGTGCATCCACAAAAGATCAAGATTTAGTGACGGCGTTAGAACTTGCGGCCATGGCGGGCATGTCAACGGGCGTGGTATCAACCGCGAGAGTGACTCACGCAACACCTGCGGCGACTTATGCTCATGTGCCAGAGAGAAATTGGGAAAGTGATGCCGATTTACCTGATGAAGCTGTCGCGAATAATTGCACTGATATTGCGAAACAATTACTCGATTTCAATGATGGCGAAGGAATGAATGTCATGCTAGGGGGGGGACGCCGTGCTTTTATTCCCAATACGGTCGTTGATGGAGAAGGTCAAAGTGGTAAACGTCTTGATGGCGTGGATTTAACACAGCAATGGCTTAACCAATATGACAATGCCGCTTATGTTCAAGACAGAGCGCATTTTATTGACATCGATCCCCTAGAAATTGATCATTTATTGGGGCTCTTTAACTCATCGCATATGGACTATGATGCCGACAGAACAAAAGAAGGGGTGACTGGCGAGCCATCTCTTGCGGAAATGACGGCAAAGTCCATTGATATTTTACAAAAAAATGATAAAGGTTTTGTATTAATTGTGGAAGCGGGTCGTATTGATCATGGCCACCATGCTGGTAATGCGGCAAGGGCGCTTTATGATACGATTGCCTTATCGGAAGCCGTCAGGGTTGCCATGGAGAAAACATCCTCAAAAGAGACACTATTAATGGTGACAGCCGATCATAGTCATGTGATGACGATGGGCGGCTATCCTATTCGAGGAAATCCTATTTTAGGCTTAGTGAAAAGTACGGATAAAAATGGATTGGCAGAGCTCACTTACGAAACCGATAGCAATGGTTTACCTTATACGACATTGGGTTACGCTAATGGGTTAGGGCATACTCCGCTGGAGGTAGGCGGCGATGAGCGCTACGATTACCCTGCTTCGACTGGGCGAGTGGATTTAAACTACATTGATACGCAAAGTCTCAGTTATCACCAAGAAGCACTGATCCCACTTAATAGTGAAACCCATGGCGGTGAGGATGTGGCTATTTTTGCTCAAGGCCCAGGTGCCCACTTTATTCAAGGCACCGTTGAGCAAAATCATATTTTCCATGTGATTAATCATGCTGGTAATCTATTGAGCAAAGCAGAAGCGCTGCAATAAAAACAATCGAGAATAAAACCCAATCGCTTTCGGTGATTGGGTTTTTTTATGACTTTCTTTTATGAAAATTTTCCACTTATCCATAAAAACTCACCTACACTTCATTATTGAAAATTAATAAAAACCATTTAGATAGATGATATTGTGGGGGGCAAGATGGACAAAATAAAATTGTCATGGATTGTTAAATTTTTTGTTTTATTCAGTTTATTCTTACTTGGGTCATGCAGTGATAATAATCAAACTAATGGTTATGACCAAGTGTTTATTGAGCCTGAAGTGCGCATGTCATCAAATGGTATATTGCATACTCAGTTAACGGCTGAAGTGACAGAAAATACCATTGAATATGTTGAAACGGGTGAGTCAGTGACAGTGAATACACCCAATTTTGAAGCCAGTTTAGTTGGGCCGACGCTCATCGTGAATCCTGGTGACATTTTGTCGATTAAGATGATCAATAACTTACCCGAAAACCCTGAAAGTGAGCGTGGAGGTGCTTTTCCTGATGAACCGTATACGATTAATTATCATAGTCATGGTTTAAATGTTTCTCCAGAAGGCCTATCTGATAATCCGTTTCGGCACATGGATCCTGGAAGTATTCATGATGTGGTTATAAAACTGCCTGATGATCATGCTTGTGGCACCTTTTGGTATCATCCCCATAAACATGGCAGCATTAGTATGCCTTTCTTCGGTGGAATGTATGGGTTATTGATTGTCACTGGTTGTGAAGAGGGCTTAGAGAGCGTGCCAGAAGTCGCCGCTGCAAAAGAACATGTTATGGTGCTGGGATCAATTCGAACGGATCAAAGTGGTAATGTCCCTTTGTATAATGAAGAGGCGACACAATTTTCAGCTGGCGATTCAGGCTTATGGTCTGATTATCGAGATGGTCTGCTTTTCATGACGAATAATGGCTTAACGGATCAAACTCTCTTTATGCGTCCAGGAGAAGTGCAGCGCTGGCGAATATTAAATGCGGCTGCGGGATTAAATAAGCTGATTGCTTTAGAAGGTCATCGTTTACATCTTTTGTCTAATGATGGGCTGACTTTAACAGAAATGAAAAGTCTAGCGATTGAAGAGCCATTTGTTTTGGGGGCGGGAAACCGTGTTGATGTGCTTATTCAAGCGGGAGAGCCAGGTGTGTATTTATTAAAAGCTATTGATCCTAATAGTGTAGAAGTGTCTGTATCTGCAACAGGAATTGATCCTGATATTCGACGAGCCAGAGTTGGGGCTAATTTTCCTAATCCGAGTTATCCAGTAACGCTAGCGACAGTGATTGTGGTAGGGGAAGAGATGGCCATGTCTTTACCAAGCGGGAGTTTACCCGCTCCAGATGGGTTACCCACGATAGCAACCATGATGAATACGGCGCCTGCGGCAATACGTAATGTCGGTTTTGAAATTTGCGGTGGAGAACAATCAGATGAAGAGCGTTTGCCTTCGTGTGGTTGGTATTACGAGCTGTATGATACAGACTACTGGGGAGGAATTGATTTTAATACTTTATTAATGATGAGAAATGAGGACGATCAAGGAGAGGTGAATCCTGATGGCGATCCAGCCATGCCTCGCATCAATTATACAACAGAAGGTTTATTTACGATGAATGAACCCATGTTTGAAATGATTGCAGGCAGCATCGAAGAATGGACTGTGTATAATTATACGTTTTCTGATCACCCATTTCACATTCATACTAATGCTTTTTTGGTGACTAAAGTGAATGATATCGAACTTGAAGCACCTCAATGGCATGACACTATTTTAGTACCAGCTGCAACGGGGGTTGCTCAAGGTGGCAATATTAATGACGCCACTCCGGGTTCTATTACCTTTAAAACCTATTTTAATCCCGAATATGCTGGAGAGATTTTAATGCATTGCCACATTATTACTCATGAAGATATTGGCATGATGCAAAAGGTCGATATTATCGAAAACATGAGTCATATGGAGAGCGAGAAAAGTGGTGAGAATGGAATTTTTCACTAAGCTTGATAAGGTAAATTTTATTGGGCTAAGATGAATAGGTGAGTTTCATGGCATTAGATAATTTGCTTTATTTACAGGGTATTGGTGATGAATACGTGGATTATAAAGGTGAGCATGTTGTTATTTCTGATGTCAATAGACAAGGTGTGCTACGCAGTCTTATGTCTCAATCGAGCCAAGTTGTTGATGAAGAAGAAATTGACTTACCGCTTACCGATGAGCAAATTCAAACTCGTATTGATGAATTAGCACATCATCCCTGGACTTTGCCTTTACCTCGTTTTCAATATTGTTATCTTGATGAATTGAAAATGGATATTATTTTGCCTGTGGAGTATCAAGATGGCATAAAGCTCAGTATTGTCAGTCCTCAAGGCCAACTGTCTAGCATGGCTGTAACAAAAGCGGAATTGATGTATGTTGAGGAACATGTTTTTGATGAACAGTTGTATATTAAATATCGCATTCATTTTTCAAATACAGATATCACTCCTCGGTTAGTCCTTGGCTACCATCAAGTCAGTATTGTGTTATTAACACACTCCTCGAAGCGATTTATTGGCTGCTTAATGGTTGCGCCTAGACAAGCTTTCAGCGGATATTTTAATGATGCTCATTTACAGAAAAGAGCGAAACCATGGGGAGTGAATATTCAGCTTTATAGCCTACGGAGTGGCCGCCAATGGGGGATAGGTGATTTTATTGATTTATATGAACTCATTACTATTTTGGCTAAAAAAGGTGCGGATTTTATTTTATTGAATCCTTTGCATGCTCTGGATATTAAAGATCCGGAGCAAGCCAGCCCTTACAGTCCAACTGACAGGCGACGAATTAATCCGCTTTATATTGGCATTGATTCCGTTAAAGAGTTTGCTTATGTCAAAAATCAGATTGAGAAATCACAATGGGGAATAAAAGTCGATAACCTAAATGAGACCGACTGGGTCGACTATAGCCATGTTTTTTCAATTAAATATCAAGCTTTTGTACTTTTGTATAAAGCTTTTTGTGAGCATGAACAGGCGAGAAGTACGTCAAGATATCAAGCATTTCAATCTTTTATCTCTGAAGAAGGTCAGGCGTTGCAAGAGTTTGTTTTGCGTGAAGAAGTGTTATTTTCCGACAGGAATAATGGCATGCCAGTGGATGCGACTTTTTTTTGTTATTTACAGTTTATTGCACAAGAGCAATTACGAAGTTGCCAAGTGCATGCTTCAGCCCTCGGTATGTCAATAGGTCTTATTCGTGATTTAGCCGTTGGGGCTAAAAGTAAAGGAGCAGAGGTGGGGGCACATTTACCTCAATATGCGACTAAGCTTAGTGTTGGAGCTCCTCCTGACAATCTTGCACCGCAAGGGCAGAATTGGTGTTTAACGCCTTTTGATCCGATTAAATTACAGCAATCTGCTTTTGAGCCTTTTATTCAATTAGTGCACCAAAATATGCGTGATTGTGGCGGGTTAAGGATCGATCATGTGGTTGGTTTATTACGTCTATGGTGTCGGCCGATTAATCAATCGAGAGGAGAAGGCGCCTATGTCTATTATCCTATGGATACGCTTATTGCGATTATTAATTTAGAAAGCCAATTAGCGCAATGCTGTGTGATTGGAGAAGATTTAGGTTTGATCCCTGATGAGTTAACCCAAGCCGTTTCTAATGCGGGATTTTATGCTAATGAAGTCTTTTATTTTTGTAAAGATTGGCAGGGCTTTTATGCGCCAAAAGACTATAAAAAACAAAGTTTAATGATGTTGGCTAATCATGATGTTCCGACATTAGCGGCGTGGTGGTCAAGCAGTGATTTACATTTACGTTTTAAATTATCGTTACTTGATTCTGAAGATGCATTAGCGACGTTATTACATAGACGTAATGAAGAGAAGCAGCAACTATTGGATATTCTCATTTGGAAGCAATTATTACCCTCAAATGTTGATATGGACAGTTTAGCTTTTTCTGAATTATTAATGGCTTGGGTGAGCTTATCTGCATCAGGGGCCTCACAGCTTTTTAGCGTGCAATTATGTGATTTATTAGCCGATATTCATGGTGTCAATATTCCAGGCACCTGGCAGGAATACCCTAATTGGCAAAGAAAGTTAACATCCACATTAGCGAGTTTAGAGCAAGATGAACGTTTTTTAGCATTATTGGATGTCATTCATACTTGTCGAAACCAGATAGAAGAATAGCCATTGACTTTACATTGAACAATTTGGATAAGATGACATGGGAACAACACAGATCATGCAAGATGTTGTTTATGCCAATCATGATTTTCAGCCCGCTTATTATCAAGAGGCTGATCAGAAATGGCTATTAGGTATGCAGCTTGTCAGGGATCAAAAGAAGAATAGCGGCGGGATCAGTATTACTGTTTTTTTACCTGAAGCCTTGGATGTACATGTAATGCACATTGATGGCCAGGAACCCATAGCGGTACTAGAGAGACTGAATAAAGCCGGACTTTTTTCCGTTGTCTTAGGGCAATACTCTCAGCCATTTTTATATAAATTGATAGTTAAATATCCTTTGAGTGTTGAGGAGATCATCGATCCCTATCAATTTAATAGTTTACTCTCTGACATAGATGCTTATTTGTTCTCTGAGGGCAATCAACACCAAGCACAAAGGTTTTTGGGGGCTAATTGGTTATCATGGTCAAACATCTCTGGGGTATTATTTTGTGTGTGGGCGCCTAATGCTCAGTCAGTGGCGCTGGTGGGGGACTTTAATCATTGGGATCCTCGTAGACACTTAATGCGTAAACATGAAAACAGTGGTATTTGGGAGGTTTTTATTCCAAATGTTGTTGAGTATCAACATTACAAATTTGAAATACACACTCAAGATGGTCAAGTGCTACGTAAGTCAGATCCCTTTGCGAAACAGATGGAGTCTGCGCCAGGTAATGCTGCCGTGATCCCTACAGTAACAGACTATCAGTGGCATGATAAAGCATGGCTAACGCATCGAGCCAAATGTCGATGGCATGTCTCAGCCATGTCTATTTATGAGGTGCATTTGGCTTCTTGGCGTCGAAGTGGCGATGATAGTGCGTCTTATCTAGATTATTCTGCCCTGATTAAATCGCTTATTCCTTACGTTAAAATGATGGGGTTTACCCATTTGCAGCTCATGCCGATCAGTGAATACCCTTTTGATGCCTCTTGGGGATATCAGCCTATTGGTATGTATGCACCGACCTATCGATTTGGCGATCCAACTGGATTAAAGCGTTTTATTGATGCATGTCATTTAGCTGGGATTGCCGTTATTTTAGATTGGGTTGCGGCGCACTTTCCTAAAGATCCTCATGGATTGGCTCAGTTTGATGGCACCTGTTTATTTGAACATGCCGATCCTCAAAAAGGAGAGCATCCAGATTGGGATACCTTAATTTATAATTATGATCGCTCAGAAGTGAAAAGTTACTTATTGAGCAATGCATGTTTTTGGCTACGGGAATTTCACTTTGATGGACTCAGACTTGATGCTGTGTCTTCTATGTTATATCTCGATTACAGCAGAAAACCCGAACAATGGCGACCTAATCAATGGGGAGGAAACGAAAATCTAGAGGCTATTGCTTTTTTACGGCAATTAAATCAGGTTGTTTATCAAGATTTTCCCGGTGTTGCCATGATAGCCGAAGAATCTACGGCTTGGCCTGGAGTGACACATCCTACTTTTCAAAATGATAAGGCATTAGGTTTCGGGTTTAAATGGAATATGGGTTGGATGAATGACACGTTAAGCTACCTTAAACGGGATCCTATTTATCGCCATTACCATCATAATGAGATGACGTTCAGTTTGATTTATTGCTTTAATGAGCATTTTATTTTGTCTTTAAGTCATGATGAAGTTGTCCATGGTAAAGGGACCTTATTGGAAAAAATTCCCGGTGATGACTGGCAAAAGTTCGCTACATTGCGCAGTTATTATGGTTTTATGTGGGGTCATCCAGGCAAAAAGCTCCTGTTTATGGGCGGTGAATTTGGTCAACGTCAAGAGTGGAGTCATGACAGGGGATTAGATTGGTCATTACTGAGTCATTTTTCTCATCAAGGATTACAAACTTGGGTGAAAGATCTCAATCATCTTTATACATCGCACAGTGCTTTGTTTAACAATGATCATCAAGACAAGAGTTTTCAATGGTTAGATTGCGATAACCACATAGACAGTATTTTTGTGTTTGTCCGTTTTAGCAAGGCGTTAGATAATCACCTTATTTTTGTCGTTAATATGTTAGCTGATCTGAAAGAGCAATATCGGATTGGTTTACCTAAAAATGAGACTTATCGTGAGTTACTTAATAGTGACAGTCAATATTACGGTGGCTCAAATCAAGGTAATAAAGGACACATAGTGCCCGTTGATGGGCCATATCAGAACATGGAGCAAAGTGCATTAATTACTGTACCGCCGTTGGGGTGTTTAATATTAGCCCCCGTTATATAAATGAAGCTCAATGCACTGGTGAACGTCTCATAGGTAAACATTACGCGAATTAGCCAAATAACGTTATGGTTTTTGGAGGAGCAATAATGGAGATCAGTGAAGGTAAAGCCTATCCATTAGGGGCAACAATAGATGATGAAGGTGTCAATTTTGCACTTTTTTCGGCTCATGCGACTGAGGTGATATTGTGCTTGTTTGATGAAAGTGGCCAGCAGGAGCTAGAGCAATTATCTTTGCCAACAAAGACACAAGATATTTGGCATGGTTATGTGAAAGGCGCGAATAGTAAAACACTTTATGCTTATCGAGTGGATGGTCCTTATCAGCCGTTGCTCGGTCATCGTTTTAATCGACATAAGCTGTTATTAGATCCTTATGCAAAACAATTTCAGGGTCACCGTATAGAAGATGCCAGTTTATATGCTCATATATATAGTGAAGAACAAGGGGATGCTGATTTAACTTTTGATACGCGTGATAGCGCGCCTTATATGCCAAAATGTAAAGTTGTCGATCATCGTCATTTATTACCTATACCTAGTGTAAACAAGACAAAAATTCCTTCTAGTAAAGCCGAACGTTTATCAAGTCGTGTTATTTATGAGTTACATGTTAAAGGGTTTACTCAGCAGCATCCTCATTTAAAGCAAGACTTAAAAGGCACATTTTTGGGTTTATGTGATGAACAAGTGATCCAATATTTAGTGGACTTAGGGGTGACAACGGTTGAACTTATGCCTGTCCAATCTTTTTTTGATGAAGCGTTTTTACATGTTAAAGGCCTGACAAATTACTGGGGCTATAACAGTATTGGTTTTTTTACTCCTCATCATCATTATCTAGTGAATAATGATGTCTGTGAATTTAGGCATATGGTGACAAGGCTTCATGAGGCAGGCATCGAGGTGATATTAGATGTTGTTTATAATCACACTGCTGAAGGAAACCGATTAGGGCCAACATATTGTTTTAAAGGTATTGATAATGTTAGCTATTATCGTTTGGTAACCAGTGTTCCTCGTTATTATATTAATGATACTGGTTGCGGTAATACTTTGAACTTAGCACATCCTCGAGTGCTGCAGTTGGTTATGGACTCTTTACGTTATTGGGTGGAAGTGATGGGGGTCGATGGTTTTCGTTTCGATTTAGCGGCGACATTGGGTAGAGAGTTACATGGATTTGACCCTAGTGCTGGTTTTTTTGTGGCTATTGCGCAAGATCCTGTGCTTTCTCAAGTCAAATTAATCGCTGAGCCTTGGGATTTAGGACCGGGTGGCTATCAGTTGGGTCATTTTCCCATTGCTTGGAGTGAATGGAATGACAGGTTTAGGGATACGATGCGTCGATTTTGGCGAGGGGATGCTGGCATGTTACCTGAATTTGCAAGGCGCTTTCATGGTTCCAGTGACTTATTTGAGCATGGGAATAAAACCCCTGCCAGTAGTCTCAATTTTATTACCTGTCATGATGGATTTACTTTATGGGATTTAGTGAGTTATGACCAGAAACATAATGAAGCCAATCTTGAAGACAACCGAGATGGTCGTCAAGAAAACTTTAGCCATAATTATGGAGAAGAAGGGCGAACTGCTAATCAAGATATTAACCGAGTGAGAATGAGGCAATGCCGCAATTTATTAACCTCACTTTTTTTATCTCAAGGCGTACCGTTATTGTCTGCCGGAGACGAGGTGGGCCGTACCCAAGCTGGAAATAATAACGCATATTGCCAAGATAATGATTTGAGCTGGCGAGATTGGACAAATACGCCATACTCAGATGCGATGTTTTGTTTTACTCAAAAATTAATTCGCATTCGTAAACGCTTTCCCCTTTTATGTCATGTTGAATATGTGCATAACAGTATGAATGACAAAACACCAGGTTTAGATTGGTATTGCCGAGAGGGAATGCCGATGACAAAACAATTATGGAGTGAAACGCAGACGCGGACATTGAGTGTGGTCATAAGCGGTAAATTGGAAGGCAGTGGAAGTCAGCAACAAGCTCTATTATTAATGCTTAATAATGAGTTAAGCGTATTACCTTTTGTTTTACCTGAGCTTGCAGGTTTTCAGCCTTGGCGATGTGTTTTATATACCCATGATACTGGTTATGAGACAAAAGAGCATAGGGGAGGGAACAATGAGCAAGTGTATCAACTTCAAGATCGTAGTCTGATGCTATTTCATGCGTATCAGATAGGAGAAAACAAATGACTGTCCATCATAATGATTTAAATAATGAATCAATGAATTCGATGACATCGCCTGCAAGGTCGAAGCAAGAGGATAAAAGTGTCAATGAACAATCCCTTGGCGGTGAATTTGTCGATTATCCTCATTGTAATAGTTGCGATCCTCTAACGGCGACCTTTCAGCGCGTGGTTATAAATGGCCTGAGCCGAGATGAAAATAATCCTTATGATTTGTTTCATGCATTAGCGCTCAGTGTTAAAGAGCAAATGATGCATGATTGGCGTAGGACGCGTTTTGAAGATATCCAAGCACAGCGTAAGCAAGTGGCTTATCTTTCTTTGGAGTTTTTAATGGGCCGTGCCCTTGGGAATACCTTATTGAATTTAGGCTTAACCGAGGAAGCTGAGCAAGTCGTGCAACAATATCGGGTTGATTTAGCGCAATTGGAGACGCTAGAGCATGATGCGGGTCTTGGCAATGGGGGATTAGGTCGATTAGCTGCCTGCTTTCTTGATAGTTGTGCCTGTATGGATTTGCCTGTTACAGGCTATGGGATCCGTTATGAATATGGCATGTTTACCCAAAAAATAGTCAATGGTTATCAAGTGGAGCAAGCCGATCGTTGGTTGAAAGGGGGGCATCCTTGGGATGTGATTGCGCCCAATCATAATGTATTAGTGCCTTTTTATGGTCGCTGTGAGGTACATGTTGATCATGAAGGTCGTCAACATCACACTTGGGTGGATACACAAGATGTGATTGCGGTGGCTTATGATGTGCCCGTACCCGGTTATCGTAACAATCGAGTGAATACTTTGCGATTATGGAAAGCGCAAGCAACAGAGGGGTTTGATTTAGAAGAGTTTAATCAAGGTGATTATACTGAAGCGGTTGCTTATAAAAATTTAGCCGAGCAGATCACTATGGTGTTATATCCCAATGACAGTAGTGAAAATGGAAAGGAGTTAAGATTACGACAGCAATACTTTCTTTCTTCAGCCAGCTTGCAAGATATTTTAAATACTTGGGTGAAAAATCATGGTCGTGATTTTACTGATTTTTCTCGTTTGAATGTCATGCAACTTAATGATACGCATCCTGCTATTGCTGTGCCTGAATTAATGCGCCTCTTGATGGATCATTATGCTTTGGGCTGGAATGAAGCTTGGAAGATCACTTCTGGCTGTATGGCCTACACCAATCATACACTGCTGCCTGAAGCCTTAGAATGTTGGCCTGTGCGTATGTTTGAACTCATTTTACCTCGCATTCTAGAGATCGTTTATGAGATCAATGCTCGTTATCTTAACCTTGTTGCACACCATTGGCCCGGTGATTCTGACAAGCTGACGCAAATGTCTATTATTGATAACACAGGGGAGCCGACTATTCGTATGGCCTATTTGGCCATTGTGGCAAGTTTCTCTGTTAATGGTGTCGCGGGGCTGCATACTCAATTATTAAAATCGGGACTATTTCAACAGTTTTATGCTTTATGGCCTGATAAATTTAATAATAAAACCAATGGAGTGACACCCAGACGTTGGTTGGCTTTTAGTAATCCAAGACTCGCAAGGCTATTGGATCAAAAACTGGGGGAGCAATGGATAGAAGATCTGACTTTACTGCAAGGATTAAAGGATTTTTTAAATGAGGATGCTTTTTTACAAGAATGGCGTGAGATAAAGAAGCAAAATAAAGTGGATTTAGTCACCTTGATTAAAAAAGAGTGCAGTGTCGATTTTGATCCAGAAATGCTATTTGATGTACAAGTGAAACGCATTCATGAATATAAACGTCAGCTGCTGAATATTTTACATGTGATCCATTTATATCAAAAGGTGTTAAAGGGGAATGTTGACAATATGGTGCCACGCTGTGTCTTGATTGCAGGTAAAGCCGCACCGGGCTATGCCATGGCGAAGTTGATTGTCAAATTGGCAAATAATGTGGCCGAGATGGTCAACAGTGAGCCGTTAATGCAACCCTATTTACGCTTCGCTTTTTTACCCAATTATAATGTGACGGCCATGGAAAAAATTTGTCCTGCAACGGATCTTTCTGAGCAAATCTCCACCGCTGGAAAAGAAGCGTCAGGAACGGGAAATATGAAGTTCATGATGAATGGAGCCTTAACAATAGGCACACTCGATGGTGCCAACATTGAAATATTAGAGGCTGTGGGTGACGATGCGTTTTTCCTTTTTGGAATGAACGCTGAAGAGGTCGATCACTTGCGACCCCATTATCAACCTCAGCAGTTTATCGAAAGCTCCTCTGAATTATTTGATGTATTAACTTTACTGAAAAGTGGGCATTTTAATTTGTTAGAACCGGGTATCTTTGATCCTATTATTTATGCCATTGAATCTAGTGATGAGCCTTGGATGACAGCCGCCGATTTTGAGAGCTTTAGATGTGCTCAACAAGCGGTTGCTCAAACCTATTTAGATAAAAAACGGTGGGCACAACTGAGTATTCGCAATACAGCCAGTAGCGGTGGTTTTTCCAGTGATGCCACCATCGCAGCTTATCGGGATGATATTTGGCATGTTTAATTAGTCACTTTGCCAATAGCTATCATCTGTTGAGTGTTTTAAATATCGTCATGCCGTTGACTATCATTTTTTATTTCGCCATGAGAGAGTGAAGATGCCCAATCCTACTCCGCGTTATATCAGTAATTTAACTCGAGAAACCTATGCGCTGATTTTAGCGGGCGGCAAGGGAAGCCGCTTACATGAATTAACCGACTGGCGGGCTAAGCCTGCTTTGTATTTTGGCGGTAAATTTCGAGTCATCGATTTTACCTTATCTAATTGTATCAACTCTGGGATCAGACGAGTGGGCGTGGTGACGCAATATAAATCACATTCTTTGATCCGCCACGTCATGCGAGGCTGGGGGCATTTTAAGAAGGAGTTGGGCGAGTCGGTTGAAATTTTACCGGCCTCTCAGCGTTATTCTGATAATTGGTATCAAGGCACTGCGGATGCGGTTTTTCAAAATATTGACATTATTCGGTATGAGTTGCCTAAATATGTGATTATCCTCTCTGGCGATCATGTTTATCGTATGGATTATGCTGGATTGTTAGCAACCCATGAACGCTCTGGCGCCGATATGACCATTTCTTGCCTAGAAGTGCCTGTTGAGGAGGCAGCGAATGCGTTTGGCGTGGTTGAAGTCGACGCTCAAAATAAAATCCTCGGTTTTGAAGAGAAGCCTGCCACACCACAAGCCTTACCTGATGACCCCCAAATGTGTTTAGCTTCAATGGGAAATTATGTTTTTAATACCTCTTTTTTATTTGAACAACTGAAAAAAGATGCGCAAAACGAACGTTCTGGTCGCGATTTTGGTAAAGATATTATTCCCAGCGTGATAGCTGGGCATAATGTATATGCCCATAAGTTTCGCAGTCATTTTGGCGATGAAAAAGCTTATTGGCGAGATGTCGGAACGCTAGATGCATTTTGGCAAGCTAATCTTGAGTTATTATCGCCGACGCCCGCCTTAAATTTATATGACTCCAAATGGCCCATTTGGACATATCAAGAGCAATTACCCCCTGCCAAATTCGTGTTTGATGATGATGGGCGACGAGGCATGGCGTTGGATTCTGTCGTGTCTGAGGGCTGTATTATTTCAGGGGCGGTGGTGAGACGCAGTGTGTTGTTCAATGAAGTGAGGGTCTGTTCTTATTCTGAAGTGGAAGGCTCTGTGATCTTACCGGATGTTGTGATCCTACGACACTGTAAAATTAAAAATGCCATTATTGATCGCGGCAGTGTGATCCCAGAAGGAACAATTATTGGTTACGACGAGCAACATGATAAAGCTCGTGGTTTTAGAGTGACTCCAAAAGGGGTCGTGCTCGTTACCAGAGAAATGCTGGGATTGTCCACAGGCTTTGACTGATGAAGCGTAAAAATTGAGTAAGGAGGTTAAGTGAAAAGAGTCTTGATGTTGGCGGCTGAGAACGGGGCGATAGCGGGGGCAAAGGTGGGAGGAATGGCGGATGTTATTCGTGATTTGCCTGCAGCATTAGCCTCACAAAATATCAATACCGATGTGATCATGCCAAGTTATGGTTTTTTGGCACAATCGATGAATGCACAGATCCTAGACTCAGTCATCGTATCTTTTGCGAGTGAAACGCTGACGGTAACATTGTTTAGCTTACCTCATCCCAAGGTGGCAAGCTGTAAGGTGTATTTTATTGAGCATGATAAATTAACCAATGACGAAGGCAGTATTTATTATCACGGGCAGGCTTATCGCCCTTTTGCTGAAGATGCGACTAAGTTTGCTTTTTTTTGTCAGTGTGTTGCCACGGCATTAAAAGCGGGAATGATAGATTTACCCGATTGTGTGCATCTACATGATTGGCACATGGGCATGTTTGCGTTGCTTAGAGCCTTTGACCCTCACTTTTTATTATTACAAGCCATACCTTGTGTTTTCTCCATCCATAATTTAGCCCTTCAGGGCATAAGACCCCTTGATGATGATCCCGATGCATTAGCCACTTGGTATCCTGAGCTCTATGCAGGACTTAGCGCTGAGCAAAAAAGCCAAGTCATCGATGTGAATTATCTTGACTGTATTAATCCTATGCGGGCTGCCATTAGGTTGTCGAATAAGGTTCATCTAGTTTCAAAAACTTACGCCAAAGAAGTCGTTAAGCCTTCCAATCATCATATGGGCTTTTTTGGGGGTGAAGGGCTTGAGGCTGATTTACGATTAAAAATGCGCCAAGGTCAATTAGTCGGTATTTTAAATGCCTGTTTGTATGATGAGCCTGAATATCCCTTAAGTGAGCCGTTACAGTCGACATTATTGCGAGAACAGGCCTTATTGGCTGCCCATTTTGCGAGACACAGTTTAAAGCACGAAAAGAGCAGTGAGATCGGCGGTGATAACTTTGATAATAAAAAACAAGAAAAAACAACGGCATCAACCTCTTGGCAATCTCACTGTGCTCAATGGCAAGATGTGATAAAGCTCATCGTGTTAATCGAGCAAGCGTTATTGTCTTGGGGGACAAAGAGTCGTTCAATGAGTGTTATCGATAGTATTGCAATGCATCGCGTATCTCAATTATGGCGACAGTTGCAGATGGGCTGGCAACCGGATTTTCTCATGACGTCAGTGGGCCGCTTAACGGATCAAAAAGTGCTACTACTCCGTCAACCTTGTTCCTCAGAGCCCAATGTCGTATCGGTACTTGAAGCTTTATTAGCGCAGTTTGCGTTGATAAGGCCCAATGGATTATTTGTGCTTATTGGCAGTGGTGATGAAGTTATTTCAAAAGAATTTCAAATGGTCGCCGCGAAATATCATCAATTTATTTTTCTTGATGGTTATAATGAAGCGCTTGCAGATTGCCTGTTTAGGTTAGGAGACTTGTTTTTAATGCCAAGCTCGTTCGAGCCTTGTGGGATCAGTCAAATGCTGGCCATGAGACAAGGGCAAATTTGTTTGGTTCATGGTGTGGGCGGCCTTAAAGATACGGTAAGCAGTAAAACAGGGTTTGTTTTTAAAGGTGCAGGACTAAAAGAACAAATTGAGCAGCTGCTACACACTTTTGATAAAGCAATGTCGTGTATTGGCAGCCGTAAATGGCAAACCATGCAGCAAAATGCCAAAAAACAGCGCTTTTTGTGGTCTGACATCGCAATGCAATATAAAACCGATTTATATGGCTTTAATGATAACAAAGATAAATCAGAAAAAGCGGTTATTCGGCGAGTGAAATAATCGATGATCTCACAGAATGCTCTCTTACAAAAGCAGGCTTTCATCAATACTATGGTATTGAGCGGCAGCATCAATTAATGACTTAGCCGTTAAACTCGGCACGCCATAGACTTGGGTTTCAACACCGTATTTTTGATAGACTTTGAGCAATAATAAATCAAAATCACCATCACCGGATAACAAAATAATTTTATCCACCTCACTGGCGGCTTCCATAATATCTATGGTGATCCCCACATCCCAGTCACCTTTGGCCGAGCCATCACTGCGTTGAATAAAAGGTTTAAGTTTCACGTCAAAGCCGATGTGTTTCAATGCATCTTGAAATTTCAGTTGGCCATCATCTCCTTTATGAATAGCGTAAGCGGTGGCACTGCTAATGTCGCCTTCATGGCTCAAGTGTTGCCAGAGTTTACGATAGTTAAATTGACGGCCATAGGCCTGACGACAGGTGTAATAAATATTTTGCACATCAACAAATATCGCCAGCTTTTTCATGAAGATTGAACCCATATCGAGTGAACTGTATGTAGGTGAGTCACGATAACATATTTAAAAAAGGAATGTGGTTTCGGTTTATTGGGTTATTGCTTTAATGACTAAACATGCTGGCGTTTAAAGGCACTAGGGCTCAGCCCTAGTGCTTTTTTGAAATAACGGCCCATATGACTTTGATTAGCAAAACCGCAAGTCAAGGCAATATCACTTAAATTTTGTGTATTAGCTTTAATCAATGCTTGTGCGTGTTGCAGACGTAATTGGCATAAATAAGCTTGGGGGGTCATGGCAAAACTGTGTTTGAACATGCGGCAGAAATGGTATTCACTTAATTGTGCTAATGCGGCCATTTCGTGCAGGTAGATTTGTCGATGAAAATGAGTCTGCATAAAATCTAATACAAGCCGTTTCACTTTGGGTGAGAGTCCGCCAGTTAACTGGGGTATAGCGGGCATGGATTGATGGTTTTGCAATAAACTAATGAGAATACTGTCACTGAATTGCTTCATCATGAGCTGAGATGAAGGATCCCAATGAAACGTGGCCATTTGGTGCCGAAATAAGGCTTCTAATGTTGGATCTTCAAAGAAGGTTAATTCTGGAATGGCAATCAGCCTAGGATCTTTATCAAAAACGTGTATGGCCAACTGCTTTAAATAATCATCATCAAAATACAAGTGCATGAACTGTTGCGTACTGCCTAATTGCCAATGACTTTCACAATCTTGAGGCATTAAACAAAAGCGTCCAGGTCCACCCGCTGGAGACTGTGTGTCGGTTCGATGGGTTTCATAACCGCCCGCTAGATACATACTTAACGTGTGTTGGTGATGATTCTTATAAAATAGCCGTTCTTTTTCATGTTGATATTGCGCCCAAGATAAATTTGAGCCGAGGGACAATTGCCTAACACATACTTTTTTAGATTGCTCAAAACTGAGCACTTTTTGACTGCTTATTTTCATGTTTATCATCTTATGCTTATTTTTTGTGAGCATCAATATGGATGGCTTAATGACAAGGGCATTGGGAACAGTAAAGCGCAATATTGTGTTAGTTTTCCCGATATATTAATAGCCCGTTCATAAGGAGAGAGTGATAATTGATGGCTAAATCTAAAGGTTGAAATATTTAAATCGGAGTGCAATGTCAATGTTAAACAATGATAAGTCAGATCGGCCCATTAATTTTGCAGAAAAGTTAGCGCTATTTTCTGATCATTGGTCACCCAAAGTCATCGCAGAAATGAATAACGACCAGTTTAAGCTGGTTAAGATACAAGGTGAGTTTACTTGGCACAGCCATGATGAGACTGATGAAGTCTTTATTGTCATTAAGGGAGAAATGATAATTGAGCTGAGAGAGCAGCAAGTCAAACTAGCCGCTGGAGAAATGTATGTGGTGCCTAAAGGCGTTGAGCACAAACCTTATGCTGCGAAGGAGTGCCATATGTTATTGGTCGAGCCTAGAGGCGTGGTGAATACAGGCGATGCGGGTGGGGGACTCACCGCTGAGCAGAATAGATGGATTTAAATTTTAGTCGTATTGCATAGGGGGCGCCAATGCCCACTAAACCATAGATGTAAACAATAGATGTAAACAATAGATGTAAACAATAGATGTAAACAATAGATGTAAACAATAGATGTAAATAATAAGCACAATATTCACTATCAATATTGAACTTGTTGTTCTTAAATTGTTCATATTATTAAAATAATAGGGAGGTTATTGTGTCGGTCATTTTATATATATTGATTGTGTTACTTTGGGGACTGTCTTGGATCGCCATTAAATGGCAGCAAGGGGATGTGGCCATTTTAGTGTCTATTTTTTATCGTTTTGCGTTAGCGGGGATTATCCTTTTTATTGCGGGAAAATGTTTGAATAAATTGCAGGCGGTTAACTTTAGACAGCATAAGTTTCTTCTATTGCAGGGGTTATGCTTATTTAGTTTTAACTTTATCGCGTTTTACTATTCGACGCACTATATTGCCAGTGGGCTCACTGCGGTGATGATGGCCTGTACACCGATTTTCAATGCGCTGCATGGAAGGCTATTTTATCAAACACGGACAAATGGTTACTTCTGGTTAGGCATGCTGGTGGGCTTAACGGGGATCAGTTTGTTATTCATTGATGAATTTAAAACCGCTTCATTATCACATGATCTCTTCATCGGCATTGGGTTATCCCTGTTAGGCACTTGGTGTTTTTCGATGGGAAATATGATTAGCATACGCCATACTCGCTCGCAATTGCAGCCTTACACAGCAACGACTTATGCTATGTTTTACGGCAGTATGGCACTGTTAATAATGATAGTGCTTCAAGGTATTCCTTTTACCCTTGACGTTTCCTTTTTATATTTGGGCAGTCTATTTTATTTGACAGTGCCCGCATCGGTATTGGGGTTCACGCTTTACTTAGTCTTGGTAAATCGAATAGGGGCTCATAACGCCGCTTATGTATTGCTATTGACGCCAATGATTGCACTTATGGTATCCAGTTTCTTTGAAGGATATCAATGGACAGGTTATTCGACTTTAGGCTTGTTGCTGATTGTTGTTGGTAATTTGATATCACAGTTTAAAATGACATACTTTACGCGAATAAAGTGTTGGTTTATTGGCAAACAAATGGGAGCAGGCTTTTGATTGAAGGCTAATAGCATTTTTTTGAGGTGTTTATCTATGGAAGAGTGTTGTTAACCATAACCTTGTTGGTTTAATCGCTTCCAGCGGGGGGGATGTCGTGGATCCCCATCCTGCGGAGTGTGGGTATTAAGCTTCGCTTAATGGGAGATCGTGAGTGCCCACTTACACTGGGCTATTAAAAACTAGCGTTTGGCTTTGATATGTATTCGTTAGTGCTTTTCAACTTGTTACTTTATTGATGTTAATTTGCTGCCGCAGGCTGAGGTCGTGGATTCCCATCCTGCGGTATGTGGGTATTAAGCGTCGCTTAATGGAAGATCGTGAGTTCCCACTCACACTGGGATTAGGAGGACTGCTCGTCCTTATCCTCCTAATAACCTCCATAACACCCTGCGGAGTGAAAGGCATTGGTTAGCTGCCTTGTGCTTATGGAATAAATGACTAACATTTCCGATGCTACATCCCTATAGCCCGAAAATTAAACAGACATCTTTGTCTATTTTACGCCATTTATTTCAATGCCCATCAGCCACTCCGATGGGGATTTAGAAGCAAAAGCTGTGCGCTGCTTTGAATTGGCCTGTCTTTAAATGAGAAGTGAAGTGGGGCAAGCGGATATTAGAATTATCAGTGAAACTTGTGAGTGAGATCGGATAATGGAGTGGGTTTTAGTACAAAAGAGCGATGTGGCTATAAGAAAATAGGTGGTAGATTAATTTAATAAATTAGTTGGTTAAGTGTTCATTACTATTTGATGCATTGTTTGAAAAACAACCTTAGGTGTCTTTGTTATGGTTTTAAGAGATAGGCATTAATTAATGCTAAAACAAGTTTTTGATAGAGAGCAACTTTCTAAAGCACTTACATCGTCAGATGTTTGGCAATGGAATTTATTGTCTGATTATGACGATGTTGAGGATGCGGTAGAGCATACTGTTAGGTATTGGAAGACACATAAGCTTACCTTATCATCATTAGAGACAAAGACAATAAAAAGTAAATCAGTTTTATTTCCTTTAATTATGGAAGATGCGTTTGCAATCAAGTTACTTGATCGATTTATTCGAAGAATTTACAAAGTGAGGCAATCAGATCGTAATCGCATAGTTAGACAGATAATAACGTTATTAGAGGACACAGGTAGTTATCATGTTCTTAGGTTAGATATTAAAAATTGTTATGAAAGTATACCATTTGAATTTCTTATCAATAAGTTTAAAGATGACTCAATTCTTGCTCCAGTATGTATTAATTTATTAGATGAGATTCATACTGAACTTTATTTAGAACATGGTATAGAAGGTTTACCTAGAGGCTTGTCAATAAGCCCGACACTTGCAGAATTGTATTTGGAAAGGCTAGATCAAAAAATTGCAGCACATCCCAATGTGATATATAGCGCAAGATATGTTGATGATATTATTGTTTTCACATCAGCAGGGAAGGAAAGTGTAGTACAAACTGATATCGAAGATTACATGAATAAAGAAATGGGCCTAACTCTCAATGATCATACTAATAAGTACTTTAGTGGCCCTTCGAGTTCAGCAAATTTCGATTACTTAGGCTATGAGATCAAGGTGGAAGAAAAAAACAAGAAGCCAAATCAAGTTAATGTAAAAATATCTCGCTCAAAACTGAATAAACTTAAGCGTAGAATAATGTTATGTTTTTTGGGAAATAAAAAACAAAATAATATTCCTCTTTTAAAAAGAAGGCTTGAATATCTATGTATGCTGAAAAGTGTACGAAAAAGTAAGAATGGTGATTTATTAGCGGGTCTTTCTCACAATTACCAATATGTGACTGATGATTTTGAATGTTTAAAACCTATTGATGGTTTTCTTTGTCAGCAATTGGTTAATCCTAGGTTTGCTCTCAATCTACAAGAGCAAGATAAAATTAAGAAAGTATCAATATATGGTAATGTTAAAAAAGGAAATGTAGGGAAGTTTAGCAAGAAGCAAACTGTTAAAATAATGCGGGTTTGGCAGAATGCCTAATATCATCAAAGTAGACACTAAAGATAAGTTAAGGACGTTATTAACCGATGTTCTTCCCTATGAATTGCCATTATGGTTTTCCAATTTTTCTATGTATCAGAGATTTAGTACACCAGCACATTTGAAAACATATCAGACAGTCTCTGGGCTTAATTTTAGCAAGAATGCTGGGGTTTATATTCCTTTGGATTATCATGTATGCCGAGGTGGTAATAAGACTCCTCGTACATTATCAATCATGCATCCCGTGGCTCAGCTTAAAGTATGTGATTTCTATGAAAAATATGATGATTTAATTGAATATTATTGTACAAAATCAAAATATTCTTTAAGGCACCCTTATAGAAAATCAACCAAGTTTTACGGAAAAGTTCAAAATGGAGTAAAAGTAGCTGAAGGTGTTGAGAGTGCAGATGAAGAAAGAATTGTTTCAAGTTCCTATTTTAAATACAAAAAGTATCCCTTTTTATATCGTTTTTTCGAATCCTATGATTATCATAAGCTTGAAAAGCAGTTTCATAGTATGCTTCAGGTTGATGTTTCTAAGTGCTTTCCCAGTATCTATACACATTCAATTGGTTGGGCTGTTAAAAATAAACGCTTGGCTAAAGCGAAAGCAAAGGGAAGTTTTGATGGGGAATTTGATAACTTAATGCAGAACACAAATTATCGTGAGACCAATGGCATTATAATAGGGCCTGAAGTCAGTCGTATCTTTGCAGAGATTATTTTACAGAAAATCGATTTAAATTTAGTTGATAAAATGACTCAAAAGGACTACGAAATTTCTAAAGACTATAATTTTAGGCGTTATGTTGATGATTATTTTATTTTCTTTCGTTGTGATGAAGTTAAAATAGCCTTTATAAAAACATTAGAGTTAAGCTTGTTAGAGTATAAAATGTACTTAAATGAGGCTAAAACAACAATTGCCTCTAGACCCTTTGCTACTGACATTTCTTTGGCTAAACACACATTAAGTCATGCTGTAGTAGAGTACTTTGGTTCACGTTATAAGGGAACAAATACAGATCCTGAATCCATTGTTAAATTAAGAAATCCAAGTTTTAAAGCAAATAAGATAATAACTGAAATAAAAATGGCCTTAGCCAATCACAAGGTAGAATATAATTCCATTTCCAACTATCTGTTTAGTGCAATTACAAAGCGTACTCTTATATATTTATCAAAAGTAGCTGAAATCAACCAAAAAGAAGAATATCATTTGAATTGGTTGTTAGTTGACGTGGATGTACTTTTTTTTGTTCATGATATGGATATTAGAATAAGACCAACTGATAGATTAGCGAGAATGATTTATGATCTGCTTGAAAAAACTTCGGGTTGGCCAGAAAGCCATAAAGAAATAATCCACAAGAAAATTTTCGACCATGTTAAGCAAGCAATCAATATTTTTATTAACTATGCGAATGATATTATTGGGCTTGAGACATTGAATCTATTGATTATATTAACAATGTTACCATCAAAATATCAGGTGACGGAGCATAAGCTGATAGAATATTTTGGTCTATTAGAGAAGCATTCAGAAACGAATGATTTTTATTTTCGTTGGGTAACATTCATGCTATATATACAAAAAGGTGAAAGTTATCATGAATTGCGAGAAAAATTGATTTTGGAAGCTAAAAATTACTTATTAAAGCATGATGATATGTTTATCAGTTCTGAGTACTTTATGTTTTACTTTGATTATTTGGCTTGCCCCTTTATCGATAGTTCAGTGAGAAAAAACATGATAGAAGAAGTAAAAAAAATCACTTTTTATAGTAAACGAAAAGAGGTTACTTCTTCAGGAGACGCACACATAAATATATTACTCAATAAAGACTTTATTGTTAGTTGGCGTGATCCAAGTTATTTGAAAAATAGTTTGGAAAAAAAGGAGTATATTTTTTCTTACAATTAGTTTATGCCGTCTACCTCCGTAGGTTTCTGCATGCACTTTCTAGTGGTTAGTTTACTGTACCACGACTTTGGTGTTTGTATGGGCTGGGTTTGAAAGCTCTAGCCACACACACGATTGGGGGGAGGCGGCGCTCAATAAGCAATGATACAGAGAAATTATTAATTTCTATTTCATCTCAATCGATGGGCAATAGACGGGTTACGATCAGCGCAGGCCCTATTTTTTCTTTATTTTTATCTCTTTGTTTTTATCTCTTGGTTGCAAGCTGTGATTAATGCTGATCGTAGTGGCCGCCTATAGCAAAGATATAAATGTATGTTTCATCAAACTTATAAATAAGCCTATCTTTTTGGGATAGGCGTTTTGACCATAATCCTGAAAGGTTATGCTTAAGCGCTTCTGGTTTTCCTAAGCCTTTTGCAGGATCTGAACGTAACATTTCTTTTAAAATCTTACATAACGCTTTGTGGAGCTTTTTATCTGTCTCTCTCATTTGTTCATAAATAAGCCAGGTTTTACCTTCAAAAATCAGTGATCTCATTCATTTGCTCTTCTGTTGGCGTATAACCTTTTTCATTTGTATGCGTTTTCATTGATTCTGAAATTTGCTGCATTAAGCTAATATTTTGAAGTACATGCAATGTTTCTTGATCTCTTGCCCAGTCATCAGCACTGACCACAATAAAGTCCTCACCAGTACGACGGGTCACTTTTAAGGGTTCATGTTCATTAACTGTTTGCTCAACATATGCTTTTAAGTTATCTCTAAACTTATTAACGCTTACGCTATTCATAATTACTCTTGTGATGTACGGTATTTCAGTACGATTATGGGGTGGGAAATATCACATGTCAAGTTAGGTACTGGCTAGTCTACCTTATTGAGAATAACGTTCGCCGTATTATCGATGAAAAAGAATGGACGGGCATAATAACGCTTTATCCTCTTTCTATCCTCAATTGACGGGCAATAGCGAGTGTTTATTGTTTGTTTTTTGAGCGCATTTTTTGGGTTTTTTAAACAAAGCTGCTGCTATTTTCCCTAATGGCAGTGCTATTTACATTAATTTGTTTTTATTTTCGTATTGTTTATGTATTAATTTTGTTATTTTTGTAGTCGAATAATGTGCGCATAGACAGTTCAATTCAGTCTTTTGTGTGATATCGCATTATGCTCAAAAGGACATTAATGAATATGCATAAAATATTTTTGCTCATGACTGCTTGTATTACATTTTGTGCCCCACAGATTTTAGCATCGACTGATAAAAAAGCTGTGGTGTTATATGCTAAGCCAGCTAATACCAGTGAAGCTATGATAAAAAATCACCTGATCAATTTAGGTTTGATTGATGAAATAGTTGTGTATATAAATGAAGAGTATTTGCTGCCGCAAACACTTACTTTTAAAATAGGGGCTAGGGATGGACCACTATATGATCCTATTTCAAATGAAATTTTTATACCTTATTTTTTTATTAAGGAGGCAAAGAACCGCTTTAGTGATGCACATTATTCTGAAACGAGAGTCAGTGTTGATGATGCAACATGGGATGCCCTGATGCACACCTTGCTGCATGAATTAGCTCACGCTCTTATTGCCATCTATAACTTACCTGTGGTGGGTAAAGAGGAAGATGCTGCGGATAGTTTGGCCACTATTTTGCTTATTGAGTTCTTTAATGAAGGGACTGAAATTGCAATAAGTGCAGCGGATCTATTTTACTTGGAAAGCGAAGATATTGTGGGTTCTGAAGAAGATTATTGGGACGAGCATAGTTTGGATATACAGAGGTTTTATAGCACTATTTGCCTTGTTTATGGGAGCTCTCCTGAAAAATACATAGACTTAGTGAATGATATGAACTTTTCTGAAAAGAGGTTAACGCTTTGTATTGATGAATATCAAAACTTATTAGATAACTGGATAGTGTTATTGAAACCACACCTTAAACCTATGAGTCGTGCGAGAATGTTTGAGGCTGAATAAGTGAACCTTTGCTTAGATCTGACATAGGCAGCACTGAGAGAAGGAATGCGCCTTGATGTCAATGCATTACTCAATCATTAAGATTAAACATTGTTAAATAAGGCTATCTCTGATGAAGAGAGTATGATTGTGAAATGTGTATTACAGCCAAATTATCGGGGACGGAATGGCCTTATTACCGAATAAGTCAGAGTTTATGACAAGAAATTTATGATAATAAAAGCTTAAAGCCGCCTAAGTCATAGTAAAGTCAAAAGATAAGCATGCCAACATAAATGATGTTGGCATGCTTGAGGCGGGAGGATTAATGACTCACTTCACTTGGGTTGTAAGGGGTAAATGCACATCCGCAATATCAATCACAAAGGATTGGACGCTGGTGCCACTGCCAGCCAGATTGTCTTTGACTTGAAGCGTGACTTGATATTCACCCGACTGAGTATATTTGTGAATGACATGCTCACCTTGGGTTTGATGGCCGTCGCCAAAATCCCACAGCCATTGGGTGATGTGACCATCGTTATCCACACTTAAACTGTTGAAACGGGCTACACCAGAAATGATCTGAGCAGAAAAATCGGCAATGGGCAGTTGGTTGGGGGGCGTGGCTGTTGACTGCGCCATTAATGTGGCGTTGTCATAAGCTGACCAAGCGTGCAGCATCACCCAATAAGTGCCCGCTTCCGATCCGGGTAAATCGCAAGTTTCATCATTACCCGCTTGGTAAGGACGGCAATCAAATTGACTAAAAGTGGGCGCTTCGCCGGCTCTAACATACAGATCGGCGTCACCTGTTCCTCCTGACAGGATCACTCTGATGTCATTGGATATATTCTCAACCTGAAAAGTGTAATAGGTTTTATTGCCTGTTGAGGCGAAGACCTCTATGGGTGTATTAACCATGAGTGGAATAGGGTCGGGCAAGGGAGTGGGCTCAGGTTCAATACAAGGCTGGACCCCGACCACGTTAAAGGCATGTTCGATATCGTTAGCATTGTAGCCTAAGTCAACAGCCGCATTTTTAACACCGCAGGCGCCATCCCAAAAATGACTGTCTGCAGTCCAATAAATTTGATTTGCCAGTAGCATGACCTCAAAGGCTTTACGGGTATTCCAATTAGGGCTGGTCGCTAAGGTATAAAAGGCTTTATTAAAAATCCCTGAGCTGTAATGCACATTCATGCCATCGAAATAATCATCAGGATGATCGATTGAACGGCCATCAAGGGTGGGGTCATTCATATAACGTAATGCACCATCGCCTTTAAAGATATCCGCACCGACTTTCCAGTCATTACTGCCATGCATATAAAACTCGGCGGCTTCACCTGCCATATCGGAAAAAGCTTCATTCATGCCGCCCGACTGATTAACATAAATCAGACCAGAGTTTTGCTCTGTGACGCCATGACTGACTTCATGAGAGGAAACATCTAAACTGACGAGTGGATGAAAACGTTCAAGCCCATCACCAAATGTCATCGCGCTGCCATCCCAAAAGGCATTTTCAAATCCTTTTGAATAATGGACACGCATGGCTAACTGAAAACTGAGTGGCGCAGTATGATACCATTCGCTGTACATGTTATAGATAACATTACCAAAAAAATGGGCATCATTGAGCGGTGAAAACGCGCCATTGACCGATTTTATGCTATTACGTGGACAAGTGTATTCAAACGCTTGGCTGCCATCAAAACGATGATTTAAGTTGATGGTTTTGACATTGGGGGAGTCCATGATGCAAGTGTTGTTATCGGTTGTGACATCGAGAAAGTCAAAATCAGTGCCGTATTCATATTGACCTGTTTTAATGTTACCGCCAGGTCCAGTTCCAACGGCTGCATAGTTAAGGCCTTCCCAACGTTTGAGTACTTCGCCATTATGGGCATCAATAATACTAAAAGGGCGTGTAGGGTGCTCACCGTATTGGACGAAAGAAGTGATATAAACCAGTCTAACTTGGCTAGTTTCATCTAAGTAAATCCATAAATTCGCTTGTTCGTTATGGGTGGATAGCGAGTGATTATCGCTGTTCATAAGTGTACGTCGAGAGGCGGTTAATGCTTGCTGACTTGTTAATACGGGTTTAATGAAGCTGCTTGGTTTACTGATTTGCCTGAGCACTTTGCCATTGAGATTGGAATAAATGCCCATGGAAGAGACATTGGCACTTAGGGTATGGCCAAAGACAGGGATACCATTAAAGGTTTGTTGTAGACGTTGTTTTACTTGAGATTGATTGAGTATGACTTCTTTTACTAAGTTGAAATCTGTGCCTTTTTCTAATGCAAGAGCATGGGTGAGGTCATTGGTCGATATCGATGAGATATTGTTTGAGAGTGTGATGCTATTAGCGGCAAAGGTTGGTGAGCAGAGACCTGCTGAAAGTGCGACGAAGAGGGCGTTAATCTTATTTTTTTTCATTATTTAATATATCCATTAACGTGCAATTGAGAAGACTGATGTATCATGGTGATAGCGCATCAGTTCGATGACATCCATTTCAAAAAAATGAGCCTAACCGCTATTATTTATTAGGAAACAATTGATTATCCTATGAGGTTAGCTTTTAATCGGCAATAGGATAAAAGAGTGATCTTCTCCTCAAAAAGCATGAGATGGCCAACGCATTTCTTTATAGGAAGTGAGGAATTTAACTTGAATAGTTATTGCTTAATGTTATGCTAAACGGCCATTTTGTATTGAGATTTTTACGTGCGATTAATCAGTCATTCTATTTATAACGCATTTTTTGTGTTGCTACTGTGCTTGAGTTTTATCACTCAATCACTGGCGGGCACTATGATGTCTTGTGATAAGATGAATATGACTGAAATGAACATGCAAACGGATATGAAAATGGGGAGCTTGGCTTCAGTTTTATTCACAAAAGGACCGGCTCAACGTCATAGTCAGTCCGCTATTAGCTCATCTTGTGCTGAGAGTGCCACGAATAAAATTAGTCAAGAGAGTGTTCAAGCTGCGCATCAGCCATGTCAGCAATGCACCTGTACTTTATTGTCTTGCACGAGTCCGGTGGTGGTTCAGCAGTTACATTCCCATATGCCCATATTGTTATTAGTGAATCGACTCAGTTCGGCTACACTGGCGATATCGTCACCCATAAACCCTACCTTATATCGCCCTCCTATCTCTCACTTTATATAAAATAACGATAAATTCGATTTAGTTGCTTGTTAAATCAGGCTAATTGTTCTTATATTTTAGGTAATGCTTGCCACTCATGCTGTGTGATTTTTGCTGTTTGTTGGCTGAGTATTGATTCCATCATGGAGCTTGTTGGAATAGTCCTACCTTAATAATGAATGATTTCAGTCAAGACTAAATAAAATGGTTCATGACATGCAAAGCTTTCTGTTTGTTAACACGCATTGTGTCTTCGATTGAGGGCATTATTACTTGTCATGATCCTAATATCATCATAATTGAAAGTGAAGGAGAGCTGTCGAATGCGTAAGACAATCGATAAGCAGGCGTGTAGAGAAAGAAGTCAGTGGATGATATTAAGTGTCATACTTTTTTTCGGGATGACTATTCAAAGCCAAGCAAATGATGCGACTTATCTTGTGGATGGGATAAGTTTCGACGCGGCGATTCATTTGGCGCAGAAAAATGATCCTTGGATAACGGGCAATTTCCATCAGCAACAGGCAATAGTGTCCAGAAGCAAATTTGCAGGCACCTTGCCTGATCCTACAATATCACTGGGTATGGCAAACCTACCGGTAAACAGCTTTGATTTAGGACAAGAGGCCATGACGCAATTAAAAGTGGGGGTTTCTCAGTCTTTCTCGCGAGGGGATACGTTAAGTTTAAAAGAGCAGCAGTTAGCGATTCAAAGTGAAGCTTATCCTTTTTTACGGGAAGATAGAACCGCAAAAGTGGCTGTCGCGGTGGGGAGTTTATGGCTTGATATTTATCAAATTGAGCAAAGTATCAGGCTTATTCATGACAATCATGCCTTATTTGAGCAATTGGTGGATATTACTCAAGCCAGTTACTCGTCTGCGGTAGGCAGAACGGCTCAAAAAGACATTATTCGTGCGCAGTTGGAGTTAACACGCTTAGATGAGCGAGTGGATACCCTAAAGCAGCAAGAGTATCGATTGAAAGGACAGCTTGCTCAATGGTTGAGTGATTTTTCAACCCCTGGACAAGCTCGGTTATTATCCAATCACGCCCTGCAGGGCAAAGGGCCGAATATTGAGATAGGCAATCTATTACCCAATATTCAACTGCGCCATACTGAGTTATTTACTTCAGGAAAAACCGTGAGTCCCGAAACTTTAATGCCATTTTTAGCCTTACATCCCGCCGTTATGGCCGTGGATAAAAAAATCAGCGCAATAAAAACTGGCATTGCCATTGCTAATCAAAAATATAAGCCAGAGTGGGGAGTCAATGCCAGTTATGGTTACAGAGCAGACGATCCGACAGGGCAGAGTCGTTCCGATTTTATGTCTGTGGGGCTCAGTTTTGATTTACCGATTTTTACCGATAACAGGCAAGATCAAGAAGTGAAGGCGGCGGTATCAGATACTGAAGCGGTTAAAACAGACAAGATGTTGTTATTAAGAGATCTATTGGGCATTTATATGAGTGATACCGGGCGCTTGTACAGTGTCGAGCACAGGATCAATTTGTATACCCAAAAATTGCTTCCGCAAGTCAATGATGAAGCTGAAGCATCACTTACCGCCT
The DNA here is from genome assembly GCF_947491715.1 of uncultured Shewanella sp. GTDB lineage: Bacteria > Pseudomonadota > Gammaproteobacteria > Enterobacterales > Shewanellaceae > Shewanella. Next base: position 31,642 of record NZ_CANLKR010000001.1, read on the forward strand.
ATACCAATGATGAGGGTGACTTCTCTGATGTGGTTCGCGCGCGCATTACCGTGCTCAATGCCGAAATAGACAAATTAACACTCGATGTTGAACAACAAAAAATCCGTTTAGGGCTTAATTATTTATTTGTTGGTGAGCAGCAGCAAGCCAAATTTGAGCAAGTAAAACGTAAGGTAGCAAGCCAATCCATTGGCGCAAAGAGGGAACACTAATATGATGAATATAAAATCTTTGCTGGTAGGGCTTGGAATCGGCGCCGCTTTGGTATTGGCTTATGAACAATTGACTCAGGAAACGTCACTTAAACAAGCACAAACACAAGTCCAGACTCAGAAAAAAATCCTTTACTGGGTGGCGCCGATGGATGCCAATTATAAACGGGATAAACCGGGAAAATCTCCCATGGGGATGGATTTGGTACCTGTCTATGACGATGGGGGAAAAGGGCCTGATGAGGGGCCTGGCACCATTAAAATATCGCCTAATGTTGTGAACAATTTGGGCGTGAGAACGGCCATTGCAAGATACAGTGCGCTGCATTCACAAATCGCGACGGTAGGGTATGTGACTTATGATGAAGATACGATTATTCATATACACCCTAGGGTTGAGGGCTGGATAGAGCAATTACATGTGAAGGCTGTGGGCGATCCCGTTAAAGAAGGTGAAGCACTTTATGATATCTACTCTCCTGAACTTGTGAATGCACAAGAAGAGTTTTTGTTGGCCATTGATCGGAAAAATAAACGATTGATCAAAGCAGCGCAAGAGCGATTATTAGCATTGCAATTGCCTCAGTCTGTGATCACGGCATTGAGAAAAACCAAAAAAGTGCAGCAAACCATTAGTTTTTACTCTCCGCAAGATGGTGTGGTTGAAAAGCTCAATATTCGTGAAGGGTTTTATGTTAAACCGGGATCGACACTCATGTCGATTGGGAATTTGGCGGATGTGTGGGTTGAAGCTGAAGTGTTTGAAAGCCAAGCTGCGCAGGTGAGAGTGGGTATGCCTGTGATGATGACCTTAGATTATCTGCCTGGCAAAACGTTTAAAGGCAAGATCAATTATGTGTATCCCAGCCTTGATGCTAAGAGCCGCACCATGAAGGTGAGGCTGCAGTTTCATAATGATAAAGGCGAGTTTAAACCTAATATGTTCGCCCATATCCAAATTGATGTGAGTGAGGGTAATAAAGCGTTACTGATCCCAAAAGAAGCCCTTATTCGAACCGGTAGCCAAGACAGGGTTGTACTTGCGTTAGGTGAAGGACGTTTTAAATCTGTTGCAGTGACTGCGGGGCGTTTTGATGAGAACAATGTTGAAATTTTAAAAGGATTAACAGCTGGCGAGAAAGTAGTGAGTTCAGCGCAATTTTTGCTTGATTCTGAGTCCAGTAAAACATCCGATTTTAAACGTATGGATCATGACATGGGCAGCATGGGTCATGATATGGGCAGTATGGATCATGACATGGGCAGTATGGGCCATGATATGGACAGCATGGATCATGACATGAGCAGCAAGGAACATGACATGGGCAGCATGGGTCATGATATGGGCAGTATGGATCATGACATGGGCAGCATGGATCATGATATGGACAGCATGGATAATGGCATGGGCAGTATAAAAGGAATGAGTCATAGGGCCAGTCAAATGACTCATCACAAGAGTGACAGCAGTCAGCTCAATATTGCCACGACCACAGGGGTCATTAATGCCGTTAACTTGTCGGACAATAAACTCAATATCAGTCGAGGGCCCATCAAAAAGTGGGGACGTCCCGCCGCAACACTGGATTTCATCCTCAGTCAAACTATCGACATTCATCAGTTTAAAAAGGGGATGCGCGTGAAGTTCACTTTTAAAGTGAGAAAAGGCGAGTTCATTATTAATAAAATCGATATCGACAATGAGACCAAATCGAGTGAGGTCAAGTCAAACCAGGCTGAGTCAAATGATGAAACTCGTGCCATGAGTGCACATTCACAAGCCCATGTAACAGGATAGGAGAAAGAAAAGTATGCTGACTTCTATTATTCGTTGGTCGGTTCATAACCGATTTTTTATCTTATTAGCGACTTTTATTCTTGTGGGAATAGGGCTATATGCGGTCAAAAATACGCCCGTTGATGCGATCCCTGATTTATCTGATGTGCAAGTGATTATTAAAACAGATTACCCTGGACAAGCGCCGCAAGTTGTTGAAGATCAAGTGACTTACCCACTGACAACGGCAATGTTATCTGTGCCTGGAGCGGTAACAGTACGGGGATATTCGTTTTTTGGCGCATCCTATGTTTATGTCATTTTTAATGAAAAAACCGATTTATATTGGGCTCGTTCTCGTGTGCTTGAATATTTAAGCCAAGTGACATCCAGCTTACCCGCTAATGCAAAGTCAGAGTTAGGCCCTGATGCCACTGGAGTGGGCTGGGTGTATTTGTATGCTTTAATTGATAAATCAGGGAAATTAGACTTAAGCCAGCTGCGCAGTCTACAAGACTGGTTTTTAAAATTTGAGTTACAGACTGTGCCGGGCGTGTCAGAAGTGGCGGCGTTGGGAGGAATGGTAAAGCAATATCAAGTGAAAGTGGATCCCGATAAACTGCGGGCTTTTGGTATTCCTTTGTCACTCATTCAAACCGCGATACAAGAAGGTAATCAAGAAATTGGTGCCTCTGTCGTGGAGATGGCTGAAGCGGAATATATCGTACAGGCTACGGGGTACATCAAAAGTATTCAAGATTTAGAAAACATTCCTCTGGGAACCAATGAAAATGGCACGCCTTTGCTATTAAAAGATGTGGCGGATATTGGTACTGGTCCGCAAATGCGTCGTGGCATCGCAGAATTTAACGGTGAAGGGGAAGCCGTAGGCGGCATTGTGGTGATGCGTTTTGGCGAAAATGCTCAGCAAGTCATTAATGGTGTCAAAGCAAAACTGAAAAAGCTTAAGAAAAGCTTGCCTGAAGGCGTTGAAATTGTTCCTGTTTATGACCGCTCAGCCTTGATTGAGCGCGCGGTGGGTAATTTAAGTCATAAGCTACTCGAAGAGTTTGTGGTTGTCGCATTAGTGTGCATGGTATTTTTGTTTCATGTTCGCTCATCACTCGTGGCCATAGTGAGTCTGCCTGTGGGCATTTTAATGGCGTTTGTGGTCATGTATTTTCAGGGACTTAATGCCAATATTATGTCGCTGGGGGGAATAGCCATTGCCATTGGTGCCATGATAGATGGGGCCATTGTCATGATTGAGAACATGCATAAACACATGGAACATACGCCATTGACTAAAGAGAATCGTTGGCAAGTGGTCATTGATTCTGCTACGGAAGTGGGGCCGGCGTTATTTTTCAGTTTACTGATTATTACAGTGAGCTTTATTCCTGTGTTTACCTTAGAGGCACAAGAAGGGCGAATGTTTTCACCATTAGCCTTCACTAAAACCTATGTGATGGCCGCTTCTGCTGCTTTAGCGATTACCTTAGTGCCAGTACTCATGGGGTATTTTATTCGTGGGAAAGTGCTACCTGAGCATAAAAACCCCGTTAATCGACTGCTCACCTCATTGTATATGCCTGCTTTGAAAACGGTATTGCGTTTTCCTAAATCCACTTTGCTTGCTGCATTAATCCTCATTGGTATTGGCATTTACCCACTGCATAAAATTGGCAGTGAATTTATTCCACCATTGGATGAAGGGGATTTGATGTATATGCCGACGACGTATCCTGGGATTTCAATAGGGGAGGCGCGAGAACTATTACAGCAAACGGATAAGTTAATAAAAACGGTGCCCGAAGTGAAAACCGTATTTGGTAAGGTGGGCCGTGCAGAAACGGCCACTGATCCGGCGCCGCTCACTATGATTGAAACCTTTATTCAGCTAAAACCTCATGATCAGTGGCGTAAAGGCATGACAACAGAGAAACTCAAAAAGGAACTGGATGCCTTAGTGAAGTTTCCTGGCGTCACCAATGCTTGGGTTATGCCCATTAAGACCCGTATTGATATGTTGGCCACGGGGATTAAAACGCCAGTGGGCATTAAGATAGCGGGGCCAAAGTTGGATGTTATTCAGAATATTGGTAAACAAATAGAAACGATTTTAAAAGATGTGCCGGGCACCACATCGGTTTATGCGGAGCGTGTGGCGGGAGGGCGTTATGTCAAAGTGGATATTCAGCGGGGCAAGGCGGCGCGTTATGGATTAAATATTGCTGATATTCAACAAGTGGTGGCGACAGCGATTGGGGGCATGAATGTCACTCAAACCGTTGAAGGTTTGGAGCGCTATCCGGTGAGCTTGCGTTATCCTCAAGATTATCGAGACTCTCCTGAGCAGTTATCCTTATTGCCGATAGTGACACCTAACGGCCAACGCATTTCATTAGGGGATGTGGCGAATGTGTTTATTGAAGATGGCCCACCGGGAATTAAATCTGAAAATGCCCGTTTAAATGGTTGGGCATTTATTGATATCGATGGCGTGGATGTGGGCACGTATGTTGAAAATGCTCGCCAAATTTTACAAGAGAAACTTGATTTACCGGTAGGTTATTCAATCACTTGGGCTGGACAGTATGAATACATGCAACGGGCAAAAGCCAAGCTGAGCTATGTGGTGCCGCTCACCCTTGCCATTATTGTGGTGCTGTTGTTTCTCAATTTTAGAAACTTCATTGAAGTGGCCATTATTATGGGGACTTTGCCATTGGCCATGGTGGGCAGTGTTTGGCTACTGTACCTTGAAGGTTTTAATTTTTCGGTGGCTGTGGGAGTGGGCTTTATTGCGCTTGCGGGGGTGGCTGTTGAGATTGGCGTCATCATGTTGGTGTATTTAAATCAGGCATTTCAAGCGATGAAAGAGGCTCACAGTCAAAAACAGCAGCCGATCACTAAAGCGGATCTCTTTAATGCTGTATTACATGGCGCAGGTCAACGGGTGCGTCCTGTGATGATGACAGCCGCTGCGATTATTATCGGATTACTGCCTATTTTGTACGGCACAGGAACAGGCTCTGAAGTTATGAGCCGCATTGCGGCCCCTATGGTGGGCGGCATGATCAGCGCCGTGATCTTAACCTTACTGGTATTACCCGTGGTGTTTTATTTGTGGCGTTGGTCGGGGATAAAAAAACAAATAAAAGAGTCATGAAGTTTGGCTCTCATTATGGTGATACCTCTATCTCACCAGTATCAAAAATTTAACATGGAACCCGTTTTCAACTGATTTTGTCGAAATTTTAATTTTTTCACATAGTCAAAAATTTTATTATTTACAGTTGATTGAAGTATTTTATGTGAAGAGTGATTGTTTTGTTAACATCACTTCTTCATTTGTTATTCAATTTATATAGTCATTTATTACTATTTTATTCAGTATGTTAGTTAATGTTTAATGTGATGCAAATTTCAGTGTTAATCACTTTGTCGTTCCTTGTCCATCAGGTTTTTTCTCTTCTTAACCTTGTTCTAGTAATTGATCGTATTGATGTTTCTATCATTATTTAGTTTGATGAAATGAAAATTTTGTGTTAAAAAAATGATTCTCGATTTTATGGAAGGGATTGGTCGTTGTTAATTGATTCAGAACCGAGGCGTTTTTTCTGAGCATTGCAGCGGTAATAATCTAAGCCTTAATTATAAATAAAAAGCATCTCAAAGATGTAAAGGGAAGAATAAATGAGAAGTCCAGTTGCAGTTGCTGTTTCAGCAGCGTTAATGTCCATGGCGATGAGCGTGCAGGCCTCAGAGCAATACAGTGTATCCATCACGAAACCTGATTTACCCGCTGACACGATTCAGTCGGTAAATTTAAAATTACAACAAGATCTTAATTTTGTTAATGGTCAAAGTCGTCAGAAAGTGTTTATTCCTGAAGATGATTTAGATGCGGGTGTGCATCGTTACTTTGTTCGTTTCGATGACAGTCCTGTGGCATTATATGAGGGTAATATTCAAGGATTTAAAGCGACGAGTCCTGCTGTAACTGAAGGAAAGAGTCGAAAATTAGATGTTAATGACTCTGATGTAAAAGCGTATCGTCAGTATTTGACTAATCGCCAAGACAGTGTGATTAATCAAGCAAAATCTAAGTTAGGCACTTTAAAAATAAAACAAAGAACTAACCTATCATACAACGGTATGGTGGTTGAAATGACGCAAGCTGAAGCCAAAAAGCTGGCATTAGTCAGTGGTGTTGCCCATATTAAGCGTGAAGTTTTACGTCACACGCAAACGGATGCAGGCCCTGCTATTATTCAAGCGCCAGCCGTCTGGGATGGTAGTGCCAGTGGCACAGCAACTCATGGTGAAGGCATGGTTGTGGGGATCATCGATACGGGTATTAATAGTGACCATCCTTCATTTGCCGATGTTGGTGGTGATAATTATGATCATACCAACCCTTGGGGTGAAGGCGTGTATTCAGGGGATTGTGCCGCCGATTACCCAGCGCTGTGTAATGACAAATTAATTGGCGTACATAGCTGGCCGCTTATTACCGATCAATATCCTTATTATGACCCTGATGTGGCACAAAATGGTGAAGATCATGATGGTCATGGTTCTCACACTGCCAGCACCACGGCGGGTAATTTCTTATATGATTTACCCATTTCTGATGTCGACGGTAAGCCACTAGGTATTTCGTTTGATGCGATGTCAGGTGTGGCACCTCATGCCAATATTGTTTCTTATCAAGTCTGTAAGCCTGGTGATGATGACGCCATTGGCTTTAATGGTTGTTACCCATCATTAACCGTATTAGCCGTTGAGCATGCCATAGAAAATGGCGTGGATGCGCTTAACTATTCTATTGGTGGCGGCACGAGCGATCCATGGCAAGATGCAGACGCGCTGGCGTTTTTAGCGGCTCGTAAAGCGGGCATTCATGTAGCAACATCGGCTGGTAATGATGGCCCAGATCCACAAACTGTTGGATCGCCTGGGGATGCACCTTGGTTAACCACAGTGGCAGCTTATACCCATGACAGAGATTATAGCGATAAAACACTATCAGAATTTACTGGTGGTGACACAACAGCGCCAAGTACATTAACGGGTAAAGCGGCCTCTGGTGCATTTAGTGGCTCTATTGTTTATGCGGGGGATTTTGCTAATGCCAATGATCCTGATGGAGACCCTGCGCAATGCTTACAACCTTTCCCTGAAGAGACCTTTGCCGATAATACTATTGTGGTGTGTGATCGCGGCGCCATTGCACGAACAGCTAAGGGGCAGAATGTCCTTGCAGGCGGTGCAGCAGGCCTTGTACTGGCTAATGTTCAAGGTGGCGCGAGCAGTGTGGTTGCTGATGCACATACGCTTCCTGCCATTCATATCGATGCCACTCAAGGTGATGCATTAAGAACTTGGTTAGCAACCGGCTCTGATCATACAGCGAGTATTTCAGGAACCTCGATTGTCAAAGATGAAAGCTTGGCACGCATTGCTGCAGCTTTTACGTCAAGGGGTGCTAATAAATCGGTTCCAGATATCATAGTGCCTTCTATTGCAGCGCCAGGTGTCAGTATTTATGCTGCTTATGCGGATGAGCAGTCAGATAAATTTAAAGAAAACCCTAACCCCAGTGATTATAGCTTTCTAAGCGGTACGTCTATGGCCAGCCCGCATATTGCGGGTGCCTTGACGTTAATTGCCAAGTTACACCCTGATTGGTCGCCAGCTGAAGTGCAATCGGCACTAATGCTAACAGCCGATCAGAATACCTTTAAAGAAGATGGTGTGACGCCATCAGATTTCTTTGATATGGGTGCAGGTTACGCCAATATCTCAGCGGCAGCACAAACCGGTCTTATCATGGATGAGACTTATGAAGGCTATATGGCTGCTAACCCAGGCATTGGGGGTAAGCCACTTGAAATAAACTTGCCAACCATGGCTAACTCGCAATGTGTCGATACTTGTACTTGGACAAGGCTTGTTAAAGCGACAGCGGATGCAACGTGGACAGTAGGCACTGAAGGTGTGACTGACGGATTAGGTTTATCCGTTATTCCTACGACCTTTAGGTTGTCTGAAGGTAATGTTCAAGAGCTGACGATTACAGCGGATGCATCAGCGATTGATGATGGTTGGAATTTCGCCAATATTAGCTTAACCGCAAATAATCTACCGAATGTGAAGTTGCCTGTAGCAGTAAAAAAAGGCACCGATAATATTCCTGCTGAGATATCCATTACTGCAGCGAGCATAGAAGGTGTTGTGACTTACAGTGATTTAACATCAAATAACCTCTCTGGCATGACTGTTGGGGTTTATGATAAAGCGACTCTATTAGTCGAACCGGAAGAAATTGATGTGCCGGACGGTGAGTTTGGCTATATTGCCGTGACCTTTGATAATGATGTTGATAATGTGACATTCACGACTTCTTCAGAAACTGCACCTGATGTTGACTTAAGAATTCTTGATGCAAATAATAACAATGAAAAAATAGGCAGTAGTGCCGGTGCAACCTCTGATGAAAGTGTGACTTTTATCGACTTACCTGCAGGGACTTACTATGTTGTGGTTGATGCCTTTACTGCTTCGGCTCCAGGTGCAACAGACAAGGTATTAATTACGGCTAGTTCCATCATTGTTGGTGATGAGTATCTTAGTGATAATGTTGTCGCAAGTGTTGTTGAGAATGATAATAACTTTGACTTGACCTTTAAGTGGGATACGGATCAAAGTGTAAAAGGCTTTTTAATTGTTGAGTCTGGTGATAAAACGGCGTCTAAGCAAGTGCCATTTTTATTGACACGTCAAGATGCTGTTGCTGTGACTCATACATTATCATCCGAGATGATAGCAGGTGAACTCACCACGGTGAGTTTTAATATTCCAGCTAATAGCACCAATGAGGATGTTACTTACCAATTATCAGCAGCTATTCCATCAGAACATGAAATTATGAATGTGTCTCATGATGGTGTATTGAGTGAGAATGGTATTTCTTGGGAAGTCACACAAGAGGTTAGTGAGCACTCTGAAGAGGTGATGGTTAGTTTTGATATCATTCCTCGAACTTCTGGTAGTGATTATAATTTAACACTGTCACATAGCTTTGCAGATAACGCGGTAGAGAGAGACTATGGATTTGGTGTTTTACAAGCAGCACCTGTGGCTATGGTTAGTTTCCCTGAAACAGCATTAGAAGAAGGGAATGTATTACTTGATGGAACAGGATCTTCTGATGCTAATGGTGATGAGTTAACTTATCAATGGACACAAACTGCGGGTACGAGTGTCACTTTTGATGCCGCACAAGCGAGTATTAGTTTCACTGCACCTGTTATTTCTGAAAGTTCAGAATTATTTGAATTTGAATTAACAGTGACAGATAGTGAAGGGAATACGGGGCTAGCGACAGCAAATATCACCATTCAGAAAGAAGAAGTTGAAGCTGAGCCTGAGCCAACACCAGAGCCAGAAGCAGATAATGAACAAGCGGCAAGTAAGTCTTCTAGCGGTGGTTCATTAGGTTGGTTAGCAATGATATTATTGCCTCTAGCTTGGTTGCGTCGTAAGCTAGCAGCATAATAAGTGAAATGTATGAATTAGGCGTTGTTATGTAAGCGCTATCCACTCATTTTAATACGATAAAGAAAAGGCTGAGCCGGTTAATACGGGTTCAGCCTTTATTTTTAATTAGTGTTAAATCTACTACTCTTGTTTAAGAAGTAAAGCGTTTAAGGTTTGACATTACGCGTGATGGGGTTTTGCAGAATAATTAAGGTTTCTGTGGACTGGATTTCATCAATTGATTGAATGCGGTTAATTAATACATGTTGAAGGCCATCAATGGATTGACACATAACTTTGACAAAAACATTGAAATTTCCTGTGGTGTAATAAGCTTCCACGACTTCTTCTAAGGCATTGAGTTTATCCAGTGCAGCAGGATAATCGCCAGCACTTTTCAAATTAATGCCAATAAAACAGCAGACATCGTAACCTAGCGCTTTAGGGTCGACGGTGATCTGTGCACCTGTGATTATCCCCGCTTGTTTCATTTTTTCTACTCGCACATGAATCGTCCCCGCACTGACGGAGAAGCGTTTAGCCAGTTCAGCAAAAGGAGTGCGGGCTTCTTGCATTAAGGCGGCAAGGATCTGATTGTCGAGAGGATCGCGATTAAATGCCGTTTCCATTTATTACCTCAATGTATCAATAGGTTGTTAGTCATTAAGCTATAGCAGTGAACTGAGTTTATTAGGCTCAGATTTATTGCTCTCCTTGCGCTTCAATAAAGGGGGTATCACAAGTGAAAGTCATTTTTTCACCGGAATAAGGATGCGTTATGGTTAAGCTCTGAGCGTGTAATAATAACCGAGGTGCCAGTCTTTTGGCTAATGGATCAGCATAAAAATTATCGCCTAAGATGGGATGTCCCAGCGCCATCATGTGCACCCTTAACTGGTGAGAGCGTCCTGTAATTGGGGTGAGTTTAACTAAGGTTGATCGTTTGGCCTGCGTTAATACCTCAAAATGGGTTTGAGAGGCCTTACCAACATTATGACACACTTTTTGTTTTGGCCGATTTGGCCAGTCGCAGATCAAGGGCAAATTGATGCTGCCTGTAGGGTTTTTTACATGGCCAGCGACACGGGCTAAGTAGGTTTTTTGTGTTTCTCTGTCTCTAAATTGCCTTTTAAGTTCTTTTTCTGCGCTGCGCCTGAGGGCGACAATGATAATACCTGATGTGGCCATATCGAGGCGGTGTACGATTTGTGCATTGGGATGCTCGGCCAATACACGGCTGAAAATACTGTCATTGTGTTTAGGATCGCGTCCAGGCACTGAGAGCAGCCCGGAAGGTTTATCAAGGACAATAATATCCTTGTCTTGGTGCAGTACTGTTAACCAAGGGGTTGTGGGAGGAGAGTAAACAAAATCGTTCATGAAAAGCCCTTGCTATCGTAATACAGTCAATAAATGCGTGGCAAAGATACTCTTACAAGAGAAGGCTTGCAAGAGGTAGCATTAAGCAAATGTGATTATTTATTTTTTGTCATTTAGTTGAGAAGGAGAGTGAAGCTATCTAAGGGAAAGGTTTGTCAGTAGAATACAGGGCTTAAGTGGGTTAGGTTAAGAGAGAATGTGTGACAGAATTTAATGTGATTTATGAGTCGCTAGATGAATATGGGCCGTTAATAGTGTTGGACAATAAAGAAGTGAGAATATTGGCTTTCGCTGAAAACGATGAGCAAAGTAAATTATTAAAGCTAACCCCGCATGTTCCACAACATACTTATTTACAGGCGATGTTATTGGTATTACTTTTTTGTCAGCCTAAACGAGTCATGATTTTGGGATTAGGCGGAGGAGGGCTAATACATGCACTTAAGCATTTTGATGCGGGTATCAAAATAACCGCTGTTGAGTTACGAGAGCAAGTTATCCACTTATCTAAGCGTTTTTTTCAATTACCTCAAAGTAAGAAACTCACATTAATCAATCAAGATGCCAGTGTGTTTTTAGCTGAAAATGATCATAAAAAAGTGGATGTTATTTTTGCCGATATCTATGGTGCTGAAGGTGTGGATGAAGCGCAATTGTCACTGCATTTTATTGCTTTATGTAGCAAGAATATGAAAGAAAATGGCTTTCTTGTACTGAATTGCTGGAAAGAGCATAGTCAGAACTTATCCTTATTATCTCATTTACAAATCCATTTTTCGGATGTTCGAGCATGTTTAACCGGTGGCGGTAATTGGGTCATTATCGCCAGTAAGCAGCCACAAAATAAAAGTGTCAATGAACTTAAATCTAATGCACAAATGCTATCAAAAAAGCTAGACTTCCAATTAGATAGAAGTTTAACTCGATTTAAAATGTGGCTTTAAATTTGATTGTTATTCTAAAAATGACGCTATTGTAATAGCATTCAAAATGTTTAATGTATATTGCTAATGTTCCGTGGGGTATGACAGGCTCATAGGACTTAGAATGAGGCTTTAGAGATGCAAGCAAATTTTATTTCCGATCCTATTGTTGAGTCTTTTTTGGATGAATTATGGTCAACAGAAGGGCTAAGTGATAATACCTTATCAGCCTATCGAAGTGATTTGCTGCATTTTGATACTTATATTCAAAAAAAAGGACTGGTGTTACTTGCCGTAACGCAAGCGAATGTGCGTGCCTATCTTGAACATCGTTTCGAGCAAGGGTTTGCTAATAGCAGTAGTGCTCGTTTAGTCAGTAGCCTTAAGCGATTCTATGGTTTTTTAAGGATAAATAATCGTATAAACATCGATCCCATGGAGATGTTACAAGCACCTAAATTAACGAGAAAACTGCCTAATTCATTAAGTGAGGATGATGTCAGTTCCTTGCTAGCAGAACCCAATGTGGATGACGCAATAGAGTGCCGTGATAAAGCCATGCTAGAGTTACTTTATGCTACAGGATTACGGGTCACAGAGTTGGTGAGTTTAACGCTTGAAGAAATCAGCCTCAATCAAGGTCTTGTGCGTATTGTGGGTAAAGGCGGCAAGGAGCGTATTGTCCCTATTGGGGAATATGCGATGGCTGAAATAGAGTCATATTTATGTCATGGGCGACATCGTTTATTAAAAAATCAGCCTAGCGATGTACTGTTTCCTTCTAAAAGGGCGAAGCAAATGACGAGACAAACTTTTTGGCATCGTATTAAGCATTATGCCATTAGAGCGGGGATCCTCTCTCCTTTATCTCCACACACTTTACGTCATGCGTTTGCGACACATTTATTAAATCATGGTGGCGATTTACGGGTGGTACAACTATTGTTAGGGCACAGTGATTTATCGACGACACAAATTTATACTCATGTGGCGAAAGCAAGATTATCTGAACTACATAAAATGCATCACCCAAGAGGTTGATGCAATAAGTTGGTTAGACTTTAGTTGTGCTGAGTCAAAAACAGGCATTGATGAGAATGAAAAACAGCCAAAAATGGTAAAAAAGTTGCTTTCGATGAGTTGAGGCTGTAAGTTTTGAAGTTAAAGCAGGGTCTATTCTTATGAAGCATAAGAATCGTGATCCACACTTAATTTATTTAGGATATCCAATGAAGTTTACTCGTGTACTTTCTTTGATGGCGGTGATGGCATTATCGCCAGCAGCTATGGCAGCAACGGATGCTAATAAGGCTGAAGCGCAAATGCTGAAGCAAAAATTGAGCTCAACTCTTGATGTTGATGTCATGTCAATAAAAATGTCATCGATTCCCGGTTTATATGAAGCGTTAACAAATCGAGGTGTGCTGTATATTAGTCAAGATGGCACTAAGTTAGTGCATGGCACGATTTATGATTTAGATAACGGCATGAAAAACTTAACGGAAGCAGCAATGGCTGGACCAAGGCTAAAAATGCTGAAGAAACTTGAAGATCAAATGCTTGTTTATAAATCAAAAAATCAAAAATATGTCGTAACTGTTTTTACTGATATTAGCTGTGGTTATTGCCGTAAATTGCATAGTGAGATGAAAGAGTATAATGATTTAGGCATTACCGTTCGCTATCTCGCTTTCCCACGTGCAGGTGTACCATCAGCTACGGCGGATGAGATGGAAGCGGTGTGGTGTTCAGCGGATCCATTAAAGGCGATGGATGATGCTAAGGCTGGTAAGCCCGTTAAAGATGCTAACTGCGATGCGAAGATTAAAGAGCAATATGAGCTTGGTGTGGCATTTGGTATTAATGGTACCCCTGCTATTATTTTAGAAGATGGCAGCTTGATCCCTGGTTACCAACCGCCGAAGCAATTGTTAAAAATACTTCAGCAAGTGGATGAGCAAAAAAAAGCGGAATCGACGCCATCTAAATAGTGTTGATTTAGGTGTTTAAAAAATGAGCCTTTTTTGGCTCATTTTTTATGTCGTGTCTTTTTTCAAACTATCGCTTACGCTATAGTGCTTCTTTTCTTTCAGGTAACTTTCATTTGTGAACCATCAAATCAATCGTCGCCCCCATGTGGATGACAGCCACCTTCCTGATTCCTTCTCGCCATTGTTAAGACAAATTTATGCCAGTCGAGGCGTACTTGCTCACGAATGTGATTTAAATCTAAGTCATTTACTTAGACCTAATAACATGCTGGGACTGGATAAAGCGGCACAAATCATTGCCGATGGCATCGCCAGTAACAAACCTATTTTGATTATGGGCGATTTTGATGCCGATGGAGCAACCTCAACCAGTGTGTGCATATTAGCACTGCGCATGATGGGGGCTGTTAATGTTGATTATCTTATTCCTAATCGTTTTGATTTCGGCTATGGATTGAGTCCTGAAATAGTGCAAGTTGCACACACTAAGGGGGCGGAGCTGTTGATCACTGTGGACAATGGTATCTCTTCTATTGAGGGGGTCGATGCAGCGAAAGCCTTAGGTATGCAAGTGGTGATAACCGATCATCATTTGCCCGGTCAAGTGCTTCCAAATGCCGATGCCATAGTGAACCCTAATCAAGTCGGGTGTGGTTTTGCCAGTAAAGCTATTGCAGGGGTTGGCGTTGCTTTTTATTTAATGTCAGCCTTACGGGCAGAATTAAGAGCGCGAAACTGGTATCAAACTCGTCATATTGCTGAGCCTAATTTAGCGCATTTATTGGATATCGTGGCATTAGGTACGGTGGCTGATGTGGTGCCATTAGATTGTAATAACCGTATTCTCGTTGAAATGGGGTTAAAGCGGGTGCGAGCGGGCCGATGTCGAGTGGGGATCACGGCGTTATTAGAAGTAGCGAAAAAGAATGTGTCTCGTGTGGTGGCATCTGATTTTGGTTTTACTGTTGGCCCAAGATTGAACGCTGCGGGTCGATTAGATGAAATGGCCTTAGGCGTCGAAACCTTGCTCTGTGAAGATGTCATGGTTGCTCGAAGAATGGCGTCGCAACTTGATAGCTTGAATATGGAAAGGAGAGAGTTAGAGCAAGAAATGCAACAAGAAGCATTAAAGAGCCTACAGAGTCTCACGCTTGATATGACATCTTTGCCTTGGGGAATTGCTTTGTTTCAAGCCGACTGGCACCAAGGGGTCATTGGTATTTTGGCTTCACGTATAAAAGATAAATATCATCGACCGGTTATTGCGTTTGCTGATGCAGGTAACGGCGAAATAAAGGGCTCTGCACGTTCAATTAAAGGCCTGCATATGCGAGACTTGCTGGAGCTGATTAATAGCAGACATCCCAAAATGATCCTGAAATTTGGTGGCCATGCGATGGCAGCGGGTTTATCGATAAAAGCAGCGGATTTTGCTGCATTCAATGATGCTTTTGATAAAGCGATTCGAGAAACGATAAAACCTGAGTTGTTAACGGGGGAATATCTTTCAGATGGTGAATTATCTGCCGATGAATTAACGATGGCCGTTGCAACAGAGCTCAGACAGGCTGGACCTTGGGGACAAGCTTTTCCAGAGCCTTTATTTGATGGCTATTTTAGCGTTATTCAACAACGTATTGTTGGTGAGAAACATTTAAAATTAGTGCTGGAAACACCTTGTAGTCGTGTCATGGTGGATGGCATTGCATTTAATGTTGACTTGAATACTTGGCCCGATGCCAGTATTGATCAGGTGAGATTGGTTTATAAATTGGATGTGAATGAGTACCGTGGTAATCAAACGCTGCAGCTACTCATTGAACAGATTGAAGCTGTTTGACAGTCAATGAGCGGTCTTGAAGTCCCACGGGTATAAAAAGCGATGCGAAGGCTCAAGCGAACTGACTTGGCTAACTGAGTGAGTTCACATCGCTTTTTTCATTAGTCTGTAATGGTCTCGACACCGTCTTCTTTACCCACTAATAAGACATCAGCACTGCGATGAGCGAATAATCCGTTGGTTACTACGCCGACAATCCCGTTAATTTGCTCTTCTAATACTTTAGGCTGCATAATTTTCATATTGTAGACATCTAAAATAATATTACCGTTGTCAGTGATGACGCCTTCTCGATAGACAGGATCGCCACCTAATTTAACCAGTTCTCTCGCCACATAAGAGCGGGCCATAGGAATGACTTCTACGGGGAGAGGAAACTCGCCTAATATATCGACTTGCTTAGTGCTGTCGGCGATACAGATAAACTTATCAGCCACAGCAGCAACAATTTTCTCTCGTGTCAACGCAGCTCCGCCGCCTTTGATCATGTGCATTCTGGGATTAATTTCATCAGCGCCATCAACGTAAATAGACAGATCGTTCACACTGTTAAGATCGTAAACTGGGATCCCTAATGCTTTCATTTTTTCTGTTGATGCCTCAGAACTAGAGACGGCGCCGTCAATATCGGCTTTCATGGTGGCAAGGGCATCAATAAAGTGATTGACGGTTGAGCCCGTACCAACACCAACAATACTGTCATGTTCAACATATTTTAGTGCGGCCCATGCGGCGGCTTTTTTCATTTCATCTTGCGTCATTGTGTTATCTCATCAAGGCAGTAAAGTGACTTTATTATACTCTGCTTCGCGAGGGCATTCTTTGGTTTTTTCACTGAAAAATGATTTTGTAAAAATTGTCTAGAAAATAAGAAAGCTATTGTGCTGGGAGAATGGAAAACGTATTTTTGACGGTAATGTCTTTTTTAATTAGTGATATTGGGGAGTTGTCATGGCTGGAGCGAGTTTACTCACTTTGTTGGATGATATTGCGACGGTGTTAGATGATGTCGCCACCATGAGTAAAATGGCGGCGCGAAAAACAGCAGGGGTTTTAGGGGACGATCTCGCTTTAAACGCTCAGCAAGTCTCTGGAGTCAATGCAGACAGAGAGTTACCTGTAGTATGGGCGGTGGCAAAAGGATCATTTAGAAATAAATGTATTCTTGTGCCTTTGGCTCTTTTGATTAGTGCGTTTATTCCTTGGGCTGTGATGCCATTACTCATGTTGGGTGGGCTGTATTTATGTTTTGAAGGTTTTGAAAGCCTGTATCATGCTTATCGTCATAAAAAAGAGGTTAAACAATCGTCATCACTTGATGTTAATTTGGCGGCACTGCATATTGAAGCAGGGTTAGATCTTAACGCTTATGAAGCAAAAAAAGTGAAAGGTGCAATACGGACGGATTTTGTCTTATCGGCTGAGATCATCGCCATTACCTTAGGGGTTGTGGCTCATATGAGCTTAATGACGCAGTTTTTTACCTTAGTGATTATTGCGATTGTGATGACAATAGGCGTTTATGGCATAGTGGCATTAATTGTGAGAATGGATGATGCAGGACTATACTTGAGTCAGCAACAAGCTTTTGGCCATCGAGGAGACTTACAGCGAAAATTGGGAGGAATGCTTTTAAGGGCAGCGCCATTATTGATGAAGAGCTTATCTGTTATTGGTACCCTTGCTATGTTTATGGTGGGCGGGGGTATTTTGACTCATGGGTTGCATTCAATCTTAGTTGTTTTTAACTCGATTGCCGCGATGACACAATCTTGGTTTTTAGTGGGACCTGTCTTATTGTTAATACTCCCTAGTGTATTGAATGCACTGTTTGGCGTCTTGGTTGGTGCTGTCGCGTTGGGTGTATTGACGCTCATTCAAACACTCAAAAAAGTCATTAGATCATAAAGGAAGTGCCATTGAGTCATATCGATGAGATAAAAATAGCAACGTTAAATTTATTCAATTATATCGAGCCCCCCAATGCCTATTATGATTTTGACAATATTTATACTCATCAAGAATGGCGTAAAAAACAAGCATGGATAGTGCGGTTTTTATTAAAAGCTCAACCGGATGTTATAGCCTTTCAAGAAGTGTTTAGTGGTGATGCATTAAAAGTGTTATTGAAAGACAATGGCTATCCTTATTTTGCCATTGCGGGGGAGCCCGTACAAAAAGCTGACCATGTATATGAATCGCCAGTAGTTGCCATTGCTTCTCGCTATCCAATTGAAAATGCTGCTATTGTTAAAGCCAATCCTTTGTTGCCTGGCAGTATGGGCCTATTAGGTGATTTCAGTTATAGCCGCGCACCGCTTTGGGTGAGCATTAAATTGCCAAGTTTGGGGTTGTGTGACTTCTATGTTGTGCATTTAAAATCGAAACGTCCCATGGTCGACGCTATTGAGTGTGCTTATGAAGCTCAGCATTCACAAAAAAGGGGAGCACCAGATCCTGCTTTAAAAAATGGGTCTTCACAAAGCGCACCTTATCACACTGAATTTTCACAGGGAGCGATTCGATCAAGTTCCAAAAAGGCGAATGAAGAGGCTGACAATGTAGGGCAAGTCTTAGCTGAAAATGCATTGGGTACATGGGCAGCAAGTATTCAAAGGGGGACAGAAGCGGCCATGTTATTTAGCCACATAATCAATAGTCGTCAACGTCATCAGCAGCCTTTTGTTCTCATGGGGGATTTCAATGATGCTATTTCGGGAGATATTTTGTCCCATTTAATGACAAATGAATTGCGCTTCTCGCGAGAGTCTAGGGGAGAAATCAGTGACTTTGTTATCAAAGATGCGTTTGATTTATATCAAGCGAGTCTTGATCTTATGTTTGAATTGCCTCGTCCAGCGACGCATTATCATGGCTCAAAAGGTGCTGTTTTAGATTATATTTTATTATCTTCAGAGTTTACACCTACCGATAAACATAACATGGCTGTCGTCACACATTATCAGATATTTGATGAACATTTAGTGAACCCCCAATATGAGCAAGACAGTCAAAGTAGCGATCATGCGCCAGTGATGATAAGCGTTTTACCAAGAGGGTGTTGACTTTTTAGTGTTGTACTCCTGCGACTGCATGGAGATGACAGTTGACGGTTTACTTTGCATGTTGATTTTTTAATGGATTATCACATTTATTTTTAAGGCACTCGCTGGTTTTTTAGTATAAAATGCGCCTCCAAAATCAGGTGGTGCTTTAAAAGCGAAAGATTACGCTTCGTTTTACTACATTCGAATTTTGGAAATGCAGTATTAGCCCGCCGTACCAAATAAAATATCATGTATGGGGACGGCAAAATGTCACAGAAGTGCTTTATTACGGCGCAGCAATTATTAGAAGATTCATTTCGTTTGGCAGCGCAAGTTTATGAGAGTGGTTTTCGCCCGCAGTTTATTGTTGGGATCTGGCGTGGTGGTGCGCCCATTGGTATTGCAGTGCAAGAATTTTTTGATTTTAAGCAAGTTGAAACGGATCACATTGCCGTGCGTACTTCTTCTTATTATGGGATTAATCAGCAAAGTAAACAAATTAAAGTTCACGGACTGCATTATATCGTTGAAAATGCTAATGCCGATGATGCACTCTTGATCGTGGATGATGTGTTTGATTCGGGCCGTAGTATTCATGCCTTAAAAGAAAAACTCGGCGAATTGATGCGTTTGAACATGCCAAAAGATGTACGAATAGCTTGCCCTTATTATAAACCGAATAACACGGCTGTTCCTTTAAAACCTGACTATTATATTCATGGTTCTGATGAATGGCTGGTGTTTCCTCATGAAGTGTCAGGTTTATCACCACAAGAAATCATAGAAGGTAAAGGCGATTTAGCCAATATAAAAGATTTGTTTGTGTAATACGAGCCTATTAAAAAATAGGCGCCACTTAGGCGCCTTTATTCTTGAGATTAATGTTTACTTTAGCTTTTATAAGTTATTACAGTTTGCATAATAAGTGACGGTTGCTGGCCAATCAGAAAAAACACCGATAACACCGACATCTTGCGCGAGTACATGCAGTAATTCATAAGTATCACCATCTTGCCCAATACTATCGCTAATACTTTGATAGTACCAACCCCCTTGATCTTTTAATAATCCTGAGCGCTCTAACGTCCATGTGATGATCTTTAAATTGGCTGCTGTTGCGGCTTTAGCATAGTTTGAAGGCACGATATTCTTGTTTTCATCTAAGGTGACTAATGCCCATAATGGAGGTGCGATAATATTGATCCCTTGATTTTTTAGTTCATCCATTGTGGGTGACCAGCTCGCAGCGATGTTAGGATCAAAATCATCAAGATCATATCGGCCATCAAGATAAACACCTTGTTCGGCGTATTCTGGATGGCTTGTTAACCAGTATTGAAGATCGTCTAAGTTAAAGGATTGGGGAAAGACATTCGATGGGGAAACATCGGCTGCAATATACTCATCAAGCATTTGCTTGGCAAAGTCGGCTTGGCTATAGCCATCATAGGGCATAGTGATACTGGGGCTTTTTAACTCTGGTGTCATTTTAACGCCAGCGTCTTTAAACAAGGATATGCTTTCTGCATGGGTCATGACAGTGCCGCAGCTTGAGTAGAGATCGGTGCGCCAGTTGGCTGTACCATCCATATACTCTTCTGCTGTTAATGCATTGGGATTGAAGGCATCCATTTTTCCACATAAAGACTTAAATTGTGCCACCGTAATATCACTAGTGCAGCAAGTCGCGCTCGCGGCAATACCGTTATTGAGATCGGCAGGCGTAAAAGGCTCACTGCATTGGTTGGCCAGCTCTGGAAAGGCTAAAATATTGGTTGTACTGGCGAGATCGCATTGAGAATGACGACATACTAGTTGTTTATCTGAGGTAAAAGTGACGTCACATTCGACAATGCCTGCTCCTGAATCTATGGCAGCTTGATAAGACTCTTTAGTGTGCTCAGGAAATTGCATGGCGGCACCGCGGTGACCGATTGAGAAGTCACTGCGATAAAAAGGCTGAGTTGAGCATTGGGAGAGCGCTGTTTTTAATTCACTTTCTTTCATATCTCTGACGAGAAATAAAGGCCTTGGTCCAAGTTGAGCCGTTATTTTTTCTATTGGTTGAGTTTCAGGTACTGGATTTTCAACAAGCTCGGTTGGGAGGGTATCTTTGTCATCATTACAAGCGGTTATTAGAGTCAGGCAAGCGATAAGAGAGGCACAGTGTCGCATTTTTTTTGTCAAAAACATCATGGTCATTAACGTCCATAAAGAGAAATGAAGGTTAGCATAATGCTTATAAATGACAATTTTGCAACAAAAAAATTACATTGAAAGAGGCGGAAAGGTGACTGGCATTAATTAATGCCAGTACCTGAAAGCGAGGTTTACATGCCTAAGAAAGAGCTTGATTTCACTTTACGAATTTCTTTTTCATCAGACCATTCAATAAGACCCGTTTGCAAATCCATTAAACGCATCGTCATTTTGTAATAGACATCTTTTGTGCTGCCAGCTTGTTTAACAATGCTGGATAGATTGCCATAAAGCATATATTGCGCACCAATTTGACGACCGAAGTTAATGGCGGTTGAAGGATCTACCATGCCTGAATTATTTTGGTAATCGAGTTGTTTACGTACCGCATCGACTTTAGTCATGTCAATGAAACGGAATTTACCTGAGCGTAATAATTGATTGCTGATAGAGTCGGTGACAGATTCAGTATCAATGTGCTCTGAGGTTTTATTCTTGATGCGATCGACAAAAATAATGGGGCGGTCATTAGCTGTCAGTGCAACAACTGGGGGGAAAGTCAACATGCTGTTGACCATTTTGGTTGTAATGGCTTGGAGATCCGTTGAACCAAAATTAGCATTAACCGTTTCAACTTCAGTGGCATCGCCATATTGTACTTTAGATTGACAACCTGCTAAGGCGATTAAAAATGTAATAATAAAAATTAACTTAACGTTTTTCATAGTAAATTCCATACAAGTGGTGACTAAATAATGGTTGAATAAAAACGAGTATAATTACCTGTATCTATTACCCAAATTAAGGTTGTTCTATTGGATTCTATATTAATTTGCGTGGTTGAACTATTATCCAATTGAATATCATATTGGCCTGCATCGAGGTATTTTCGTGCAATTTGTGCCTGCTGAGGTAAGGTTAACCAACTTCGCCTATCTGCTTGTTCTGACACCAGATTAAAAATTTGAAGGACGACAGAACCCCAATCATTGGCGTTTCTTGCCAGTGAATATTTAGCATAGACTCTTGCGACTTGCCGAGCAAGCGCAGCGGGTAAATCTTCTTTTAATGCGGTAATCGCAAGAGCGCTAATATCGGCAATTGGTGCAGCTTGTAATGTGGGGCCTATTCCGTTAATACGTGCAGTGCGGACTTGAGGCTCTCTTGAGGAATAGGTGGCTAAGGAAATGCTTTGCCATTTATCATTAATCGGAAAGGGGACGGTAAAACTTTGTTTAGCAGGTACAAAACCTCGCTCAATAAGGAAAATGACTTGTCCTTGGCCCGCTTTTGGAACAATAGCGGATCCCCAGCGACGCTTAAACTCATCAAATTGCGGCATCCCTAACTGTTTTGCTAGTCGAACGAGATCTTGATGCACATAAGGGTTATTCGGTGAAATTTGCGCGGCTTTTCGATAATCGATAAAGGCGTCATTGGTCTCGCCAAGTATTTCATGCAATACGCCAGTGGTATAGTAACTATAAGCATTTAAAAAAGCGCTGGTGGTGCTGCCAGCTGCTTGGCTGAGCTTGCTCATTTCAGCATTGACAGTCCCATTTGCCATGGCTTGTACCGATTGATTTGATTCTTCGTATTTGGCCTGCTCTGTGCTTTGTAATTCATTACTGCGTCTGACTTCCACCAATGCGCCTTCAAAATCATTGCTAAAAATATAATTTAACGCTTGATATTGATGTAGCATGATCCGCTCGTAGCCCGGGCCGCGATAGGGGATCACATTATCATTGACCAATAAACTACTGGCAGTGGCACCTGTATCCGTGACACTGACAATGGCCTTGTTATCAAAAGTAATATAATCACTGACGGCTTGCCGATAAAAGGCTTTACTGGCTTCGAAATCACCCCCTATTTGAGCAACACGTCCGGCTTCTTGTGCGTATAATAATCCGTCATTACCTGATATTTTTGGTGTTAGTAGGCTTAAACCTTCAAGCGGCGCATTGCTATTTAGTTCTGCTTTGACTGGCGCAAGTTGTGAAGGGTAGTTAATAAAAACACTGTTAATGGCGCAGCCTGATAACGTCAGTAATAGCAGAAAGAGAAGGTGCTTTGCTTTCATGGACTCACCTTGGAGGAATGCAACGTTTTTGCTGAAGCATTTTGCGTTTCAGCTCGTTTATCGATAGTGATCCCTTGGAGGTGATCATATTCATGTTGAAAAATGCGCGCAATAAAGCCCGTTAACCTTTCTTCAATCCATTCTCCTTCAAGTGATTGATATCGAACATCAACCCATTGGTGTCTTAAAATGGAAAAGCGTTGAGTTTTTATCGATAAACAACCTTCTTCCCCTGTTTCCATTACGTCAGATCCGGTTAATATGGATGGATTAATGACAACGGTGGGGCGGACAAGTGGTGCATCAGGATAGCGTTCATTAGGGTGGGAAGCCATTATAAACATGGCGATGCTTTCATGAACTTGTGGCGCGGCCAGTCCCACGCCTTTTGCTTCTTGAAGAGTGTCGAGCATAGTTTGAGCTAATGCATGAATATGAGCATCAATTTGGGTAACATTAGCGGCTTTTTGGGAGAGAACTTCTTCTCCGACTTGTGCGATAGACAACATAAGAATATGTGACTCCATATTAAGCGCTGATTGCTGTCCATATGGACAAATTTATACAGTAAGTATACCCAAACTCGGTGGTATTGCAGAATTCAACCAACGTAGGAAAGTCAATAATGGGGGGGTGGCGTTTCATCTGCTTGACTGGCCATATTACTGGGTTCAATGGTTTGAATTTTTGTCACCAATAGTCTGAGCTGCTCTTGCTGGGTAGCAATAATCTCATTGAGTTTAATGACTTGCTGGTTTAACTCTTCTATTGTAATATCTTGAAAAGATTGCTTCATTTCAAGTTCTTCAATGCGTTGTAGCATTTGTTCCATACTTGACCTCTAAAAGGGAAATACTGAGTCTAACGATAATATCAAGATTGTTAACACTTGTTGTTCAAATAGGTCTGAACAAGTGGTTCTAAAAGCTAACCTGTTTCTTACTCTATGCTTTGAAAGGGTTTTGCTTAAACATTCAGCTCTTTGAGCTAGCCAATATTATCAAGAAAAGAGTATACTCTTTTTGACCGCTTTTAGGTGAAATAGTTTGGTAAATTATCAACCTACTAAGCTTTAAGATATTTTGTCTTTATGTTAGCTGGTTTTGATGTTATTGAAGTTTTATATTGATTATTTGAGTGTAATTGATTAAAAATGAACCAGGAATTAAAAGGGAAGGAAATAAGTTGAACTTCTTAACTGACCCTATGTCTCAAAGCAAAGATCCTGTGTGATTAAGGTTACCTTAATATATCTCATGGCATAATCATGGAATACCGTTAATATAGTGTGCATGTGCGATTGGATAAAGAATGTATACAGAATGAAATTACCTTATCGTTTTCAACTGTAATAGGATGATTTTTTGACCGTAACAATGCATTTATTTAATCTAATTGGTATAACGTATTTAACTAGTATAAGCTGTTATACCTAACTGTAAGAATCGAGTTTATTATCATCAATTATAGATGCTGAGGAAGCTTTTCAATGAAATCTATTTACAAATTTTCGCTAGTTGCGTTAGCTGTTGTTGGTTTAAGTGCATGTAATCAAGAAAAAGCAGCTGAGTCGACAGCAACGACTGCGGCGCCAGTTCAACTGACTACTGAAGCACAAAAGGAAGCCTATAGCGTTGGCGCATCTATCGGTACTTACATGGTTGGTCATATCAAGGAGCAAGAAGAGCTTGGTATTCCTGCAGATAAAGCGCTGATCATCACAGGTTTTAAAGATGGGTTAAATAGCAATCTTCAATTATCAGAAGAAGATATGCAAAAAATACTTCAAGGTCTATATGAGAAGTTAGATCAAAAACGTCAAGAGCAAGCGGCTGAAATCGCAGAGAAGAATGAAAAAGCGAGCGAAGCATTCTTAGCGGAAAATAAGGCTAAGAAAGGCGTTGTGACAACAGCATCTGGTCTGCAATATGAAGTCCTTAAAGAAGGAACGGGTAAAAAACCGACGGCTGAAGATACTGTTACCGTTAATTATGTTGGTACGTTAACAGATGGTACTGAATTTGACAGTTCTATTGCTCGTGGCAAGCCAGCGACTTTCGCATTGAATCGTGTGATCCCTGGTTGGACTGAAGGTTTACAGTTGATGCCTGTTGGTTCTAAGTATAAGTTTGTGATCCCTGCTGACTTAGCTTATGGCGATCGTGATATGGGAACTATCCCAGCGAATTCAACTTTAGTCTTTGAAGTTGAATTATTATCAATTGATACTCCAGCTGCTGATGCTAAAGAAGCACCAAAAGAAGCACCTAAAGCGGATGCTGCTAAGAAGTAAAGCACTCGATAGAGACAGTCAAAAGCCACTTACATTGTAAGTGGCTTTTTTGTTTTACTTGGGGATATAAGGCAAAATCAGCTTATATGGGTTAAAATCAAAGTTGAAACTGATTTTTGATTTGAGTTTGCTTTATGGAATATGAATTTTTACGCAATAGTATGACAGGCACTTTTTTAGCGCGTTTCAGTATGGAACATGCCATTATGGGATTATGGTTTTCTGAAGAGTTAGCCGATAATAAAGAGTTTTATGTTGAAATTGGGCAAACGATTGCTCAATTACAAGCTAATCAAATTGGCAGTAAAGTTTTTGTGGGAAAAGGTTTATCGGTTGAACTGGATAATGAACAGGTGCGTGTTTTTGCCAATGAAGTTGATATGGAGCAAGATATCGAGCACGATAGTGGTCTTTCTTTGTATGATAGTGAATCAGAAGCCTTTTGTGGATTAGAAGATTTTAATGAAGTCTTGCTTAGCTGGCGTCGTTTTATTGATGAAAAGCATTAACAAAATAGCCTTTTTATATACCTTTAAATAGAGCAGCTTTCGCTGCTTTTTTGTTTTTCAATTCCTCCTTTATATTATGCTCGAATTTTGTGCACAAATATTTTGTGTGCACTAAAAGCGTGCATTTTTATTTCATATTCTATTTTCTTTTCTATTTATCTAATTGAATAATATATTTTTTTATACTTGGCCTAATGTTTGAAAGCTCACAGTTCAAGATCATCGATTATCTCTCCCTTTAAGGATTGTTCGGTATCGTTCTTATCAATAAAAATAAAGTGTGTTCAGGAGGCTAGCGATGAAATTAGTGAGTGCCATTATCAAACCTTTTAAATTAGATGATGTACGAGAGGCGGTGGGGGAGTTAGGCGTTGAAGGGGTGACGGTGACAGAAGTCAAAGGTTTTGGCCGTCAAAAAGGTCATACAGAACTGTATCGAGGTGCAGAATACAGAGTGGATTTTTTACCCAAAATAAGACTCGATATTGCCACTCGAGCAGACAATGTTGACATCGTTATCGAAGCGATTATTTCTGCAGCAAGAACGGGAAAAATTGGTGATGGCAAAATTTTCGTGTCTGATCTCGAACAGGTCATTCGAATACGAACAGGCGAAACTGACAGTGAAGCACTTTAAATTTGGAGTCCATAATGGAAGAAATAACAACTATAAGCCAAACGGTATCTGAATTGAGATTTGCATTAGACACATTTTACTTTTTAATGTCAGGAGTATTGGTTATGTGGATGGCTGCAGGCTTTGCGATGCTTGAAGCTGGACTAGTTCGTTCAAAAAATACCACTGAAATTTTGACTAAGAATGTCTGTTTATATTCTCTTGCTTGCATCATGTTTTTACTGGTTGGCTATAACATTATGTACGTCAATAATGTCGAGGGTGGTTGGCTACCATCAGTGGCGATGTTCATCGGTGAGCAAGCAGATGAGGCTACACATGCTTTAAGCAGTGATTTCTTCTTTCAGGTGGTCTTTGTTGCCACGGCAATGTCAATTGTGTCAGGGGCGGTAGCAGAGCGCATGAAACTTTGGGCATTTTTATTGTTTACTGTAGTGATGACAGGCTTTATTTACCCAGTAGAAGGTTATTGGTCTTGGGGAGGTGGTTTTTTAGCCCAGTCAGGATTTGTTGACTTTGCAGGAAGTGGCATTGTTCATCTTGCTGGCGCCGCTGCGGCACTTTCAGGCGTATTATTATTAGGAGCAAGAAAAGGAAAATACGATGCCAAAGGGAAAGTGAATCCTATTCCTGGCTCAAATTTGCCCATGGCGACATTGGGTATGTTTATTTTATGGATGGGATGGTTTGGCTTTAATGGTGGATCGCAATTGATGATTTCAGATCATACTAATGCAGAAGTGGTGGCGAAAATATTTGTGAATACCAATTCAGCAGCGGCATTTGGGGCTATTTCTGCCATGATAGTGTGTAAAATGGTTTGGCGAAA
The DNA here is from genome assembly GCF_947491715.1 of uncultured Shewanella sp. Taxonomy (GTDB): domain Bacteria; phylum Pseudomonadota; class Gammaproteobacteria; order Enterobacterales; family Shewanellaceae; genus Shewanella. The sequence continues at coordinate 58,913 of NZ_CANLKR010000001.1, forward strand.
AGTGGATTTAACCATGATTCTAAATGGCGCACTTGCTGGACTTGTGGCAATAACCGCTGATCCCGCTTCTCCTTCATTAATAGTGGCCGGACTCATTGGTCTACTTGCGGGTTTTGTGGTGATTTTTGCGATTATTGGCTTTGATCGTTGTCAAATTGATGATCCCGTTGGTGCGATTTCGGTGCATGGCGTGGGTGGTTTATTGGGATTACTCTTAGTGCCTTTATCGAATAATGAAGCCAGTTTTTTGGGGCAGTTATATGGGGCGAGTGTGATCTTTGCTTGGGTGTTTGTAACGGGTTCAGTGACTTGGATGGTGCTGAAGAAAACGGTGGGCATTCGAGTGAGTGCAGAACAAGAATATGATGGTTTAGATGTGTCTGATTGTGGTGTCTCTGCATATCCAGAATTCGTAGCAATGACTAATTCTCGTTGATGGTGAATAAAAAATGGCTCTCGATAGAGAGCCATTGATTTTAGATTGAGTGTGTTCAATCTAATTAAAAATTAACGCTTGGGCTTGATAGCTTAACCTTGCCATTTGACTCTGATCTTTTAACTCCAGAGCAGATAAAGTGAAAGGTGCATTAAGTCCTGATGCTTGGATGAGTTTTGGATCTAACATGAGTTTGAGTTGTGAGTTATCTGGTGTGAGCCAACTTGCAGCTTGTGTCGTTAAAATAGGTTGATGTTGACCTGATTTATTTGTGCCATTGAAAACCGCACTGACTTCATAACGTCCTTCATTGGCGATATCAAGATTGAGTAACAGGTATTGAGCTTGTTGATTTTGATAGATGACTTGGACTTGCTCAGTAATTTTTGCTGAATTAACAAAAGCTTTAAATGCTGTTTTGACTGTTCTCTCAACAGGTATGCCATTAACTTGCGTGTTAATATTGACTAAAATTTCACTTAACCCTGCATTGTGAGTGGATAGTGCAATATTATCAGGTAGATGTGCTTGCCAATGCTCTTGATGTAAACTGACTTTTAGCGGGGTTTGCTTACCTTGATTATTTTGTAAAAAGACCTGCGGAGAGAGTGTTTCATTACTTTGGCTTAAATCTAAATTAAAGCGAATAATATCAGAGTGCTGATTGATAGCGATTGGCGCGCTTAAGCTTAGCTTAAAAGGTGAGTGCTTTTCTTTTACATTCATTAAATAACGACCTTCAGCGGGTAAATTTTTTGTCACTTGAAGTCGATATTGTCCCGGTTTTGCATCATTGGATAAGGTTAATGCGCTGGAATTATCATTAAGACCTGCAGTGGCTAATGCATCGGCATCCACCGTTGATTGAATAAGGGATAATGGTTTGTTTAATGAACCTTTTATTATGTTTTTGTTTTGTGGCGTGACAATAATGTCATCAGGTGAAATGGTATCGGAGAGATTTAGGCTTGTGAGTGTGTCATGCCTTGGTGCGATTCGAATTATGCTGTTGGTTTGACTGATGCTAAAGATTATTCCTTGATTTAACTGCTCTCCCGTGACAATTTTCCAATATTGATCGCTTTGGCTGGTTTGGGTTGTTACGGGGGTAAAGTGTTTTTGATTAGAGGCCTTTGAGACATAACTGGCATATTGTCGATGTGTGTTGATTGGCGGAAGGCTACTTGTTTGCAGCGAACTTGAATAAAGATCGTCCGCAGTTGGCGTGGATAAGGTCAATGTTTGACTGATGATTGCTGCGTCTACTGTGTTATTATTTTGGCTATCTATGGCAGAAGCGATCGGTGAAATCGCCAATGGATAGCTTAGTACAAGAAAAACCCGAGCAAATCTAATGAGTGATGGCATGGTCGCTTTCCTAAATGTGTTGACGAAGTAAAGTGTCTAAATTGAAGCAGGTACGACGGCTTTGTTGATGGCTTAAAGGCTCACTATCATGGGTTTTATTGATGTCTAAAAACCACACTGTGCCAGCCGCATTTTGAGATTGGCAATCTAAAAAGCCGTCGGAACAATCATCGAGCCAATTTTGAGTGGTTTCCAGTGCGACTTGGTTGGCATAACCACCACAGTAGCTGTCATTATCCCATACTGCTGAGCTGACATCTGAGCCAATGACGGCTTCAAAAGGCTTTAATGTTGCAGGGCGATTTTGCGTGCCATAGAGCCAAGTTTCGTTATAAAAGTCCATCCAGCTGACTTGTTGCTGCTTAACGGCATCACTTTTATAGCCTAATAACCAACCTACGGCTTGTTCAAAAACATTACCTGCGATGGCCGCATCGGCGAGGGGAGTTCCGCCACTGGATGGGGCTAATGCAATCACATTACTCGTTGCATCAATGATGGGGCCATAGCTGGGATCCCAAGTAGGATTTGATAAAATCCAGCGGGCAATATTTCCACCGTTGGAATGTGTGATCATGATCAAGTCATCAATATTATTATTTGTGATAAAGTCATTAAGTTGATTAGCTAAACAACCAGCAGCAGTGTCATCCCACATGTATTGATCAAAGTCACAGTTGATGACAGTGTATTGACTCGGGTTATTGAGTCCTTGTCGAACAGAGTCAATAAATTCGGCGGTCCAATAATCGTCAAGGGCATTGGTTTGTTTACCTGTTCCATGAACAAAAGCAAGGCCTTTTTCGGCATAACTTGTGGAACAAATAGTGATCAGACTGAGCAGTAATAAGGTGTTGAATATCTTCATTGGCGTGTCTCATGTTATTTTGATTGCAATGGGGTATTCGATCCATTAATTAGATGCCAACATATACATTCAATGATATAGAGGAGTGAGCAAGCACTGAATAGGGTAAAAAAGCGGCCACTTTTTTATTTTCAGTTTGTGAGTATGATTGCTCATCCTTAATATTGAATATGTTAGGGATGTAATTTAGGGAAAGCTAAAGTAAGAAGCTTTCTGAAGTACAGTGAAAATCCATTTTCTTGTATTTCACTGCGTTGTCCCTGTGTGACTGCAAGGTTCACGGGGATCTGGTTATTGCTTTCGCTAATATAAGATAGCTTGCAGCCATAACCTATCCATAACATTTTAAACACGCAAGAGCGATCTGCGGTACCTTAGTACTAGTTAAGCTAATTTAGCGCTGATGAATTTAGGGATCTTGTTTTAAACAAGAATACAAAATTAATAATTACTTTTAAAATAGATTGGCTTACTTGCATTAAATCAGACAGGATTAATTTAAATATCATGGTTTATTTTTTGATAGAAAATGAAATGAAAAATAAAGAAACTGACTGCAATAAAAGTATTATTAAAATTTATTGTGACCTCGAATACACAGCTTGAGATAAATGCTAAAGACTGAGTTATCTATCTACGATCCTATAGATTGTTGTTAACCAAAAAAGATTTGTGGTTTCATTTAATTAGCTTTTTAGTTGTATTTATATTTTGGGAAAAAGTGTTTCGTTAATGGTAGTCGGGGCGGATTGTTGAATCGATTTGAATCCTCTGAGATTATTTTGCTTATCTCAGAGGTTTTTATTAAAGGTGGTTAATGTTTATCTTGTTGCATGTGTCCCTGACTATCTGGAGATAAATAGCCTTCTTTCTCAAGTTGCTGACGAATGTCTTTCACCATTTTTGTGTCAACAACGGCCTCTGCTTGGTTACCCCAAGCCGCTCTTGCAAAGTTTACCAGCTCGGCCACTTGTTTATCTGAGACTTGGTTATTGAAGTTTGACATGGCCACAGAGCCTTTAGTTAGGCTTTGTTGTTTACTTGGCAAGCCTCTTAATATGACTGCAATCGCGTTAAAAGGTGAATGGGCGCTGAAGGTGCTATTGTTATTCAATGAAACCACTGCATTGGGTTTGCCTAGACCATCAATGCCGTGACAACCCGCACAGTAATTAACGTAAGTGTCGTATCCAGGAAGCGCTTTTTCACTGTCTGTGAGATAACGAGGTGCTTCTTGAATTGAACTTGATTTGATGCTGGTGGGGGAATTGACCTTATCAAGATCCAATAGATATGCAGATATGGCATTGAAGTCATCTTGTGTCATGTGACTCAGACTGTGATTGACGACCATAAACATGCTATCAAAGGTGATCCCAAGTTTAGACTCCCCCTGCTTGAGAAATTGATTTAATTCTTCAACCGTCCAGCCCTGCCTTTTTAACTCGCCTGGAGTAATATTCATGGCATTCCAGCCCTCTAATATGGCGCCTTCTAAGGCTTTTTCAGGCTGCATGGCAAAGGCGAAGTTTCTCGGTGTATGGCACTCACCACAGTGACCCGCTGCTTCAACAAAGTATTTACCTCGATTCCATTGTTCGCTTTTATTGGGATCAGGGATAAAATCATTGTCATCAAAGAAGAGTTGATTCCATCCTCCTAAGCCAAAGCGAATGTTGGCGGGGAAAATAAGATCGTTATTGATATTGGGAGTGGCAACGGGTTTAACCGATTGAAAGTAAGCCCACAGTGCATCCATATCAGTATCGTTTAATTTACGATAAGACGTATAAGGCATGGCAGGGTATAAATTACCTACATTTTTAGAGTAACCGTATTTGACGGCACGATAAAAATCTTCACGACTATACCCCCCAATACCATAGGTGGGATCGGGCGTAATATTGGTTGAATAAATGTCGCCAAAAGGAGACGCAAAATGCACTCCACCGGCAAAAGATGGGCCATTGGGGGCGGTATGGCAAGCAACACAGTCGCCTTCAATCGCAACCTGACGGCCACGTTCTATGAGAGCATCATTGCTGACGAGTTCACTTGATAATGGGTTAATGACGGCGTTTTTCCCACTGCCTAAATACACAAAAGTGAGCGCAAAAATACCGGCGATGAAGCCAATCATGATGATATTTTTCATGGTGTTCCTATTGAATCAGCTCAGGTGTTGACAGAATTAAATTTTCCATGGCTTCGTAATACTTGACATAACCCGTGCAGCGACAAACATGCTCACCTAAGTTATTTTCAAGTGATGCGCGTAATGCCGTTTTTTCAATGGGCTTTTGTTTAAGGGATTCATAAAAGCCAACGGCTTCATTGACAAAACCTGAAGTACACCATCCACATTGAAATGAGAAATTTTCAATAAAGGCTTGTTGTACTGGGTGCAATACCACTTCTTCTGTTTTGACATCAATACTGGCATGGCCTTCAACAGTGACTAAATTCATGCCATTAAATGCACCTACACCATTGATACAGGTTCTATGGGTGATTTGTTCAGTTTTAGTTTGTTCTAAAATCACACAAGCGTGACAGACTCCTGCACCACAACCAAATTTAGTGCCAGTCAGGTTTAAATATTCATGTAAAAATTGGATCATCATGGTATTTTGTGGCACATCAATGGGGCCGACTTGTTTGCCGTTAAGGGTAAATTCTATTGTGATAGTGTTCATGCGTTAATTCTCGCTTTGATCAGCTTTGAGGTAGTAATAGTCGTGTGCTCAAAGCATTCACCTATTGCATTGATGGTGCTCATGGATTGATCCTTGCTTTGATCTGCTGCTGCGTAATAGGTGTTTGCTCAAAGCGCTGACCTATAGCATTAAAAAGGGCGTCTTGAACGGCTGAAATCACCGGAAGCATAACCACTTCCGCAATCCCTTTTGGTCTTGCAGCTCGATCGGTGGAAGGTAAGGTTTCAGATGTCATATTCCACACGGGAAGATCTGATGCCATGGGAACATGATAACGGTTGAGGTTCCATGTTCCATTTCCTGCACCTTCTTCAAATGGGGGTAAATACTCATGTAATACATGACCCACGCCCATGGCGAGTCCGCCTTGAATTTGGCCATCTACAATGGGTTGTGAAATAACCGGTCCTGCATCTAACACACTATGAGAGCGCAGAATGTCGACTTTTCCTGTGTGTTTATCAACGGCAAGTTCAATGAGGCAATCACAAGGTGCATAGTAAGTCACCATGGCATTATTAAACTTTGTGCTTGGGTAATTCACCCAATTACGTTTAATTAAGTGATAACCTGCGCTATCCATTTTTTGCTTTTTGGCGTTGCTGGCACCTTGTCCATATCGAACCGCCATGGCATCTAAAGAATGCACTTGTGTATCGCCTTCAACCGTGAACTCAGCTTCAGTCCAAGACCAACGATTGACCGTATGGGCGACACAACCGGTAATAAAACCGAGCTCGTGGGCTGTTTTGGCCAGTAATGTAAAGTCTAAGGCGGGTTTTTCTTCAAGTATAAATTTGCCTTTTTGCCATTTTGCTGCAGATAAATCACTGTCCTTAGCCAATGACCATAAAATACGTGCCGCAGGTAAAATACCGTATCGATAAACAACGTTACATGCGCCTTTGGTGGCTTCTGTTTGGAAAGTGGCTGAATCAGAAGCGCTGCTGGCCATTAATTTTACTGGTGTCCAAAGGGGATCTTTAGACATTTTGTCTTGTTTTTCTTGACTGATGATATACGGGTTATCTGTTTCATACAGTTGCAATGCTTTCCAAGTTTCAGTGACGGCAATATGCACTTCATCGGCAGCAGCGCCAAAAAATTCATGGGTTAATAGCCCTTGGCTCGTTTGCGCGCCAGAGCCCATTTCCATATATTCAATTTCTAATAAAATGTCACCTTCAGGTGAAATATTGACTGCGGCATTGGGGCCAACATTTCCCGTACCGTAGTTTTTAGCCAGCAGCGAATATCCAACACCAAACACTTTGTTGGGATGCTTGGCTTCAAAGGCTTTCTTATTGGCCACTCTTTGTTGCCAAATGGGATGCTGTTCGGCTTTATCTAAAATTTCTTGGTAACGTATTTCACCATCAATTTCTGCGCCTTGAGTATTTAAGTCAGCTGTTTTCAGTAAGTTTCTACGGCGCAATTCAAAGGGATCGACATTAAGCTCAGCCGCTGCTTGACCTATCATTAAATCGATAACCGGCATACATTGTGTTGAGCCGTAACCGCGCATTGAACCGGATGTAACATTACGAGAGTGGTGTGCTGTGGCTTGAAGATCGCTTTGTGGAATATAAAAGACCCCTTGCATGGCTGACATACCGGCAGATGCGACACTGGCTGAGAAGTTTTCACGACCGCCACCGTCTACATCAGATTTAGAGGTTAATGCTTCAATTTTCAATGTGTCTTTATTGATCGCTAAGCGATTTTCAATTTTAAAAGGATGACGCTTTAATCCTGATTGAAATTGCTGATAACGATCGTTTGCAATGCGTATGGGCTTACCATTAGTAAATAAGCTGGCAGCAAGTGCGTAAAAGGGGAAAATAGAGTGATCTTTTGCGCCAAAGGCGCCGCCTACAAAGCCTGAGTAGAGTTTAACATTTTCTACTGTTTTTCCCGGTTTGGAGGCTTTGAGCATATGGACAGCCATTTCAGTGAAATCAGTCGGATCTTGACATGTCACCGTACCATGCATAGTGGCATTTTCTGCATCAAACCAAATATTTGCCGCTTCGGGCTCTAGCATCATAGGTTCAATGATTTGGGTTTGAAATTGCTTTTCAACCACATGAAATTGATCATCAGTCATGCTTTGATTGATGCGATTGGCATAAAACATGCCTCTTTCACCTAAATCGCCACTAACATTACTTATTGACGGCCATTTGGGCTGTCTAAGTTGGTAAGCGGGAAAGAATAATCCATCTTGAAAAGGCGAGAAAATATCTTTACCTTCTGTCCGGTTTTCTGCAACACGTACGACTCGCCATGCTGCATAAGGGTTGCGCTCATAAGCGGGCACTTTTGCCCCATATTTGATAATATTTTGATTAAAATCGAGACGTGACTTTGCGGCATTGAAATTATCAAAACGGTCAAAGAGTAAAATAGCAACTGGGTGGCCTAAGAACTGGGCGACGTTGCCTTTTTCAAGCAGCATTTCCTCACCATGAAATTGAGGTAGCTTAATATCTTGCTTAGCTAAATCTTCAGCAAGAATCACTTTTGTGGGTTGTTTTTCTAAAAAAGATAAATCGATATTTTCGAAAATATGATCGGCTTTTGTCGCACAAACAATATAACCATGCCATTGATGATTAGGCCACTCATTAAAATCTTGTGCTCTGAAATCACGGGCAAACACTTTTTGGCCTGTGACTTTTTGCATCGCATCGACACGATATTTAGCTTCACCATTGCTGGCCCAACCTTTATTGGGCTTATACAAATATTCTTGTTCTCGAGTCATGGCACTTGCAAGGGGTGCAAAATAAACACTGACTCCAGCAATCACGACGGTTTTTATAAATTCCCGACGAGTCTGTTTAAATTCTTTCATCTAACCGCCTAATACAGATAAAAAAGATTGAAGATCAGTACCTTAATTTTAAAATATTGGTACTGTATCAAGTGCTAAATTAGTTTTTTGCTATACACAAAAACCGATTAAAGTATCTTAATTTAAAACAAGTTTCAAACAATTAGTTCTAACTTACATAAAATAAAATCAACAAAGAAAATATGGATAATATAGTGTTACGAAAAAAATACACATTACTATTTGATTTATAAGATATAACTTCTTATTTCTGCTCTAATTATTGATTAAATCACTCGTCCTTTCATATTGCTCTGACACTATGTAATTGAGTTTTATGGGCTGCTTCATGAGCAAGTGACCGTTAAGCGTGGACACTTTTTATTGGTAAGAGTTAGTCCTTTGGGAGTCTGTAAAATCACCTGCATCGAAGTTAGATCACCTTAAAAGGCAATCAATATTCCTGCACCCTTTTATTTTAAAAGAATACGCCTGGAATTAGGCACTTTTACAGGCTCTGAAAACAGGCATCTTCAATGATCACGGGTATAGTTGCCATTAAATAGGGAAGTCAGTTGTTTTTAAGTTGTATATATATTGTTTTTTTGTATCTTCACCGTAATTTTATTGATGTTTACAAAGTAAAATTATTAATGATACGTTGTTATTAGCGGTAAGTCGTAGAAAAATCACTGTAATTAATTTTTACGTTATATGTGGCTGATAAATTAATGATTTTTTATATTGATAGTCTGTGTTAGTGAAGGGTTTTACTATTGTTCATCTTTTTTTCGTTAATAAAATGATGAATATAACATTTTAAAAAATAGGGACTTTGAGAATAAACCAGACATGTTATAGCATGTCGGCTTGTTTTGTTTGCATAAAAAACGTTAACAAATTTTGTTCATCACATATGGCAATTTGGATTGGGTTATCCATTGAATTTGTTGATCATAATATTTTAATTGTGCAAGCACAATCACAGATCTTAAATTGGGTCATTAATAATAAAAGATCGTAAGAAACAGGTTTAGATTACTATGTTTAATTTTTTTAAAGCGGCTCCTATAAAGCCAATAATGACGTCTTCTGAACAGGTCGACAAGGATTATAAATTTTGGCGTTTACACCTAATGTTCACTATGTACATAGGATATGCTGTTTTTTATTTTACTCGCAAAAGTTTTAACTTTGTCATGCCAGCCATGGTTACCGATTTGGGGCTTGATAAGTCAGATATTGGTGTCATCGGTACCTTATTTTATTTGACATATGGCTGTTCGAAATTTGTGTCTGGCATCATGAGTGATAGGGCCAACCCCCGTTATTTCATGGGAATAGGGCTTATTGCCACGGGTGTGATTAATATTTTATTTGGCTTGTCTTCTTCTATTATTGTTTTTGCATCACTTTGGGTGCTGAACGCATTCTTTCAAGGCTGGGGCTGGCCACCTTGTTCAAAATTATTAACCACTTGGTATTCACGTTCTGAGCGTGGCTTTTGGTGGTCAATTTGGAATACATCTCATAATGTGGGGGGCGCCATTATTCCCTTGTTAGTGGGTTTTCTAACATTGCATTTTAGTTGGCGTATGGGAATGATTGTGCCCGGTATTTGTGCCATTGTGGCCGGATTATTCCTATGCTGGCGTTTACGAGATAAACCCCAAACTTTAGGGTTACCCAGTATCGGTGATTGGAGACAAGATAAGTTAGAGCAGGCTTTTGAGCATTCAGATGAAGGATTGAGTACCAAAGCAATATTGTTCAAGTATGTGCTTTCGAATAAATACATTTGGTTATTAGCGTTAAGTTATGTGTTGGTTTATATCGTCCGCACAGGGATTAATGATTGGGGTAATCTGTATTTAACCGAAGAGCAAGGTTACGATTTAATGACAGCCAATGGAGCGCTGTCATTGTTTGAGGTTGGCGGATTTATAGGCTCATTAGTGGCAGGCTGGGGATCGGATCTTTTATTTAAAGGGAATCGTGGGCCGATGAACTGGTTATTTTCGGTGGGCATTTTAATTGCCGTTGCTGCACTTTGGTTTTTCCCCTCTCAAGGTTATTTTATGCAGGCCGCATGTTTTTTTGCTATCGGCTTTTTCGTATTTGGCCCTCAAATGCTGATTGGTGTGGCAGCAGCTGAGTGTTCACATAAAAATGCGGCGGGTGCAGCAACAGGTTTTGTTGGATTGTTTGCTTATATGGGGGCTGCGCTCGCGGGTTATCCGTTAGCACGTGTGTTAGAGCTTTATAGTTGGACTGGATTTTTTACTGTATTGACTTGCTCTGCAGGTATTGTGGGTTTATTGCTTATTCCTTTCTTACGCAAACAAGCGGCAAAAACTTAGTTGATTTCATTGTCAGAGAAAGGCGTTTATCTTATTTTATAAAAATAAGCATCTTTCTCTATTTCAAATTTAACTCTGTTGATGTCTTTCTTTGCTGAAGATAGTGTCTGATAGGGGCCAATTAACAGTCTTGATATAGGCTTTTCGTTAATATTATCAGGATGGACTGTATACTCAAACCCGCTGTTTTGAATGTTTTTAATTAGTTTATTCATTGAAGATTGCTTTGAGAAAGCTCCGACTTGAATATACCAATTTTGTTTGTTCATTGATGCATTATGGATCCGGTTTGCGGATGTGTTTTTGTTTACTGGGGAAGGAGTGACAGGAAGAGGGGATTCTTTTATGGAGGAATATGTTTGTTGTTCGCTGTCTATTTCTGCGTTTGTTTTTTTGGTTTTATCGACTGAAGAAGGAGTACTGGTTTCTTTGTTTATGGAGTGTACCGATGATTTATTTTGGATTTGATCCGTTTTGATAATGGTTGTGACTCTTTCATTGTTTTGCCCTCCACTTTGTGCGGTGAGCTTTTGTTGTAATATGTCATAAGTAATTGTATTGCTGTTTACTTTATTGCCACTTTGCTCTAGTACTGCATTGCCTGTTAAGTGCAAAACTCGTGTACTGAGATCATATTGGATTTTATTCGCGCTTGCTGAGGCCATCAATCCATTATCCATTTTTTGCGAATAAGTCGCAGGATCACCAATAGCAATTAATATTTTATGTTCACTCGCTTTTGAGTACGCACGCAATGTTTGTGCTGTAATGGTAATAGAGCCTTGCGTCACTTTAACGGGACCATTAAAGATCATTTGATTATTTTTAATATCAGCTTGTTGATTTTTTGCCGATATAATCACTTCTTGCTGGAGATCGCTTTGTAAAGCAAAAGCGTTAAAATTAAACAGTAGCACTAAGCTGATCGATGTTAATAGGTAATGCTTCATTAAGTTCTCTAGTTGAGTGTACATAATGAGCATAGTATTGAGTCGTGTTCTATGACAGTGCTTTTATCAATATTTAATGGTATTTTTCTTGGCTATTACTTGAACAATACATTTTGATTACTCAAATTAACATTGGATTCGAAAAGATAAAATGTATCATGCTTGAAAAGATTACAGGTGTAAGCGACTTGAGCCTTAAAGTCGCTTTAAATGATAGGGAGATTAATACTCTTGCGTGGACACCGTATTATACCTTGGGCAGTCTGACGGATTCTTAGCCATTAAATGCTCTTCAAAAAAATCATAAATTTTATCATCTTGACTCATCCAAGCACCATGTTCACCAGCTGAGGTAATATGTTCAAAGTGGTAAGGAAAATCATGATTTCTTAATCTTTGCATCATTTTTTCTGACATTTCTGTTGAGGGCCAATGCCTATCATTAATCGCTGACATAAACAGTAATGGGCCTTGAATATGCTCAACCTTAATAGCGGCATTCTCTACTGCTTTTTCATCTTGCAACATGATCTCAATACTGGATTTCAAGTCTTGAGTGAAATAAGTTAAAACAGAATGTAGGGAGACAGGCACAAAGGGGAGCTGCTCTCCATTGATTGATAGTGAAGACGTTGCCATCGTGTTAGTGAAACCAGCAAAAACGACATTACTGGGAACGATACCTGCAACGGCTCTGATTTCTGGATAGTAACTGCCTAAGGTTAATGCCAGCTCAGCGCCTTTTGATACCCCTATTACGGCAATACACTGTGAGTTAATTTGTGGATGACTTGCTGCGTTTAAAATGGCTTTATGGACACCGGCTAAATCAATTCTATCTAAATGTTTTGGAATACCATCTTTACCAAAATACTCCAAACTCAGGAGCGCATAACCTCGGTCATTGATGGTTTGTACTTGTTTTGCATTCAGTGATGCATCGCTATTCCAATGATGATGATCTTCTTCGCCTCCTAAGTACACAAGTAATGGCTGTTGACTGCCTTGGCTTAAGTGGAGTTGTGAATGTACTTTGCCGTGATGCTCAGGAAAATTAACTGCATCAGGTCTTAATCTCAAATAAGAATGGTAAGCGGTAAAAAAAATAATGAGGGTGAGAAGTGCAAGTAAAATCCACTTTGTAAATGATGTAAATAGTTTCATTGAAACATCCTTTCCATTGTTCGTTACACGTGCTGATTAAAGTATTTTTATTATTATGTTTTTAATCCATCTCAAATATAATCTTATTCACATAGGGATTACCTACGCTTTAGACTATGAGTAAAGTCCTTTTTATTTTCTATTTATTGTAATAATAAGCGGCGATTGTTCTGCTTAACTGTTTTCTTATCTTAGACTAAAATTCGAATATAACGTTGTCAATGTTGTTTTATTGTTTAAATGTTTTTCTGCTAGGTTTTTTATGCTTGTTAAGGGTTTCTTTATTGTCATCTTTATGGTTAACATATTGTAATATTGGGTAAAGATAGTCGTGTTAATTTGAGGGTAGCTTTTTTATTATGGTTTAAATTTTTATCTAATCGGTATAAAACGATGAAAACACGGTTTAATATTTATATTCTAAAGGATTAATCATTTAGTCTTATGGCTAAAAGTGGTGTTTTGAGCTGCAAATAGTCAGCGCGGTAGCGGAACGTTTTCGCTTATAATCTTTCTCCTTGCCTTTGGCTTTTACAGTTATTTAGGTTCCAAAAGTACACTGGTAACTATAAAAATTGCTATATCGCTGTCCGTCGATTAATGATTAAAGATATCTAATTAGTCGACTGAGTCATATGTTTTCCAAAAAATGAGTTCTGATCTATGTTTGTAATGAAAACTTTAATCCTTTTTGTGCTGACTGCCATTGCTGAAATTATTGGTTGTTATCTACCTTACTTGTGGTTAAAAGAAGGTAAAAGTGCTTGGCTATTGGTGCCCGCAGCACTGGCTTTAGCATTATTTGCTTGGTTATTATCTCTTCATCCCGCCGCGGCAGGAAGAGTGTATGCCGCCTATGGTGGAGTTTATATTGTTGTCGCTATATTTTGGCTATGGGGAGTGGAAGGGATAAAACCCAGTGGTTGGGATTTTTTAGGTGCTTTCGTTGCAATCACTGGAATGGCTATTATTATGTTTGCCCCTAGAGGTTAATAACAGAGCCTAAATGGGCTCTGCTTTTAAGACGTTTTTTCGATTGATGACAATTTATTTTTCAATAAGATTATGTTTATTTTTACTCCATTCGCTCCAAGAGCCAATGTATAACTTATACTGGGTCAAACCAAGTAACTCCATCACAAAGGCATTATGGCATGCGGTTAATCCTGAGCCGCAGCTGTGTATAACAGGTTCCTGTGTATTATGCTGTGCTAGCTTTGAGAATTGAATATTAAGTTGATTTTTTGAAAGAAAATAGCCTGCTTCATCGATATTATGCTGACATGGATAATTGACTGCGCCAGGAATATGTCCCAATACGGTATCAATAGGGTTAGGTTCTCCCTTAAACCGTGAGCTGCTCCTAGCATCGGTTATAAAGTGTTGTTTTTTTTGTTTCACTTTATTCTGAATATATGACATATCAACATATTGGCTATCATCGAAAATAAAAGATTGAGTTGATCTTCTGACTTTGGGTAAGACTGAAGTGGTAGGCAGTCCTGCATCTTGCCATGCACTAAAACCACCATCAAGCAAAGCCACATCGGCAATATGTGTCCAGCGATATAGCATCCACCATAAACGCGCTGCAAATAAATTACCTGTATCAGCATAAATAACGACTTTACTATTATTATCGAGCCCCCATAATTGCAGTTGTTGATTAAAAGCATCATGTGTGGGTAATGGGTGCCGACCTGATGTGGTGGTGATTTCTCCAGTTAATTGCGCATCAATATCGACAAATTGTGCATGGGGAATGTGTCCTTTGAGGTAAGCTTGCTGGCCATAAGTTTCTTTGGAGGTGCCTTGTGGTTGAGGCAGGGCATAGCGACAATCAAAAATATGCAGTTGTGGATTGTTACTTTCAATAAGCTGGTTTAATTCAAATGCAGTGATTAACATATGGAGACCTTACGTTCGTTTTTTAGTTTTTATAAATTCAGCGTAGTATTCATCGACAACGGTTTTGGTCAATTTACCTATGGCATTATATTCATTGTGCGTGAGATTGGCCAAGGACACGCGAACAGAGCCGTGTACGACATCAAATCCTTTTCCGGGGAGCAGTACCACTCCCGTTTCATCGGCCAATTTGAAAAGAAATTCTGGACCATAACCTGATGTTTTAAACCATTGAACAAACTGTTCGCCATAGACATGTTTACCTAAGACATCTAAATCTAGCAGAGTATAATAATCTACACGGTTAACATCATTTTCTATACTAATGCCCATACTTTTGTATAGGGTATGATATCTGTCTCTAATAATACGCTTCGCTGATTTTTTATAATAATGTTCGGTATCCATTAAACAAGCCAAAGAGAAGAAAACCATTTGAACTTGTTGAGGTAATGATAATCCTGCTGTGTGATTGAGGGCAACTGCGCGGCTATCTGCTACCATTCTATCAATAAATTTAATGGCTTGAGGTTGAGGTGATAAGGTTTTATAGCGGCTGTTTAATAAGATTTTCATCTTTTTTTGATGTGATTGAAGCGTATCATCAAAAATATTTTTCTCGTGTATTGCTATCACTCCGAGTCGCCACCCAGTGGCACCAAAGTATTTTGAAAATGAATAGACGCACAATGTATTATAAGGACATCGAGCGAATAAAGAGACAAAGTTATCGGCAAAAGTGCCATAAACATCATCTGTAATAATGAATAGATCGGGTCTTTTGGTTTCAATGAGAAGAGCAAGTTTATCTAGGACCTCATCGGAAAACTTGTAGGATGCAGGGTTACTGGGGTTGACGACACAAAATAACTTTATATCAGGATCATTGAGTTTTTCTATTTCATGGTCGTTAAGTTGCCATGTTTCTTCATCGAGTCTTATTTCAACGATCTCTAGTGCGTATTCTGCCAATAAGGGGATTTCTAAATAAGGTGTAAAAATGGGGGTGGTTAATGCGATTTTGTCGCCTTTTTTGAGCAGCCCATTTTTAAATAAAGTTTGAAAGGAATAAGTCATAGCGGCGGTGCCGCCTTCTGTTGCAAATAAATTGAAATGATTATTGGAGGGTAAGTCGCCATACATTTCTTGTTGGATATAAGATTTAACCACAGATTCTGAATGGGTTAACATGCGAGGGGGAACAGGATAGTTACAGCCTAAAAAAGCGTTGACCATTTCATGTAAGAATTCATGTCGACTGAGTCCTAATTGATCTTTAACATAGCTAATGGCTGATTGGATAAATTGCACTCCTTCAGCGTCTTTATATTTTTGTGCAAAGGTGTCAAAACGACTGACAATGCCTTTAATATCAGGAATACCGCCAAAACCACTGTTAATATAGGTATAGGAGCGCTCAGCCTCTTCTAATGCAAAATCACCTAAACGAATAAAAGCACGCCTAGGTAAGGTGGCTAAAAAATTAGGGTTACCCCGTCCAGCATCCAGCAATAATCGATGTTCATTATTACAAGCAATATCGATGAGTTTGTCTTTTAATTCAAAAGGGCTTAATTTAGCCCATTGTGCGTAGTCTTTATTTGACATAGTTAGCGTCCTTGTTGAGTCCTTGTGATTAGTTGGCATTTTGCGTGATGATCCCAACAATGATCGGCCCCCAAAGAGTAAGCAGTACATTGGCTACAGCGTAAGTGACAGTAAAAGAAAAAACGGGTGTAGCATTACCTGCTTTATCGAGTAAGGCTGCAAAACCTGGGTTGGCACTGCGTCCACCGACTAAACACCCCATGGCTTCGATGGGATTTTTAATGCGTAAAACATAGTAAGAAAAATAGAAAGTAATGATTTGAGGAATGAGCGTGACGCCGATGCCGAGAAACAATAATGTCATGCCATATTCTTTTATAGTGATCACGGCTTGAGGGCCTGCGGTTAAGCCCACTAGACCAACAAAAACAGCTAGCCCAAAATCACGTAGAAAATTTGAAGCGCCCATTGGCAGAGAGGCAAATCTTGGATGACGGCTTCTGGCCCAGCCTAGAATTAAGCCAGAAATGAGGCAGCCAACACCTGAGCCTATGGTGACTGGAATGCCAAAGAGTGAAAAATGGATTTGACCCATTAATATGCCAAAGGTCATGCCAATACCAAAAAAAACAAAATCAGTACTAAAAGGTGAAATAAGTCGATGGCCAATGGTTTTTTCCACTCGGTTCAAATCTTTGGGAGCGCCAGTGACTTCAATTTCATCGCCTTTTTTAAGGATAAGCTGAGGATCGATGGCGAGGACTTCTCCTGCACGCTTAATTTCTGTGAGGTAGACCCCGCGACGTGTTGGGATGTCTGTTTCTTGCTTGACTGTTTGCAGTGTATGATTGATTAAATGTGCATTATTAACAATTAAATGTCGGTGCTCTTCAATTAGCTCAAGTTCACTGGGTGGATCCACTTCTTCACCAAAATAGCGCATGAGCTGTGTTACTCTCGCTCGTACTCCCGTCACAATAACAATATCGCCTTGTTTCAGCGTCTCTTCTTTTTTAAAGCTCACCACCGCACCTTCTCGTTCAATCACTTCAATAGCAGCATCATTCAGTTCTTTGTTAATCTCTGATACATTTCGATTAATCGCAAGACTTTGCTCTGAAATACAATAAGCTCGCGTCACGACTCGCTCAATGGCATGAAATTGACCCGGTTCTAATTCAACTTGGTTCGGCGCGGTTTGGTTAGCCAGCTTTATGGCTTCAGCACGCAGATCCCAATTCATCACCATAGGGAAAAACCATGTCACCATTAGAATAGGGCCCAGTGACCCAAAAATGTACGTGACGGCATAACCGACAGCGACATTGGTTTGCATGATTTTTTGAGTGTGCTCTGATACACCTGCTAATTGTGAAATGGCATCACCGGCGGTACCAATTATGGAGGATTGTGTGAGTCCTCCAGCGGCGAGACCAGCAGCTGTTCCGCGATCTAAGTCAAATAACCAAGCGGCTATTAGAACGCAAATAAGCCCTGTTACCGTCATCACGATGGCGGAGACTAAAATATTGAGAGTGCGTAAATTCAGTGCACTGAAAAAACGGGGGCCACCTTGAAAGCCGACGGCATAGATAAAGAGGGCAAAGAAAATATTGCGAATACTATCGTCTATCTCTACGCCGATTTGACCCACCAAAACCCCCATAATGAGTGTGCCAGCGACGCCACCTAAAACAAAACGACCGATAGTGATTTTACCCACTAAATATCCCAAGGTGAGTGTGATAAAGACTGCAATGAGTGGTGATGCCTTAAACAGAGAGTGAAGGATATCCATATCAACACCTAAAAAAAGTCGCTGATTAAAAACTAGTTGATGGCGGGATATTTTGCGACTTAAGTTTTTCAATGATAGTGAAGTGTTGGATAAGTTTTAGTTTTGATATTAGGGGCTGTTTATCTTTCGTGGCTAAATTATGTCCGAATTAAACGTGTTTTAATCACGGCGTAGTGAGTGCTGCCTAGTCTTCTAAGCCCTTTTTTAATAAGGAGGGCTACAACAAAGAGTAAAACATGTTTAAACGGATCCTACGGACAGTGTTTGTGGTGCCTTTTTACAGCGTTATCACTTACTCATGTAGAATAACTACATTGCATAAGCTCTGCCTTGTCTAAAGTCCCCCACAAACTGCTGCAGAAATCATCACCAAAGATAAACAGCCCCTAGTTGAGTGGATAAGTAGCCTAATGTCAGGCTACGGGGCTTTAGATGTTAAAATAACATTAAGCGGGACTGGCTGTGATCAAAGCATCTGAATAGCTTTGATAAGCTTGTTCAAAATCTTTCGCGATGGGATCGGGAAATAAATGAAAGTCTCCTGCTTTGAGAGAATGAATAATGGCTTGTGCGACACTTTCAGGTGTTGCGCCCTCTGTGAAACCTGCTTGTGCGGCCATATCGGTATCGATAGGACCTGGATGGACACTTAATACATGAATATTTTTATCCATGAGTTTATCTTTTAAACCTTGAGTAATGGAGTAAGCGGCGGCTTTTGAAGCGGAGTAAAAGTCCACACCTGAGAAATTCTTAATAGAGGCAACAGAGTTGAGTTGTACGAATGCGCCTCCCCCATTTTTCTCAACAATCGGAATTAATGCATTACTGATCCGCAATAAGCCATAAAGATTAACGGTAAGCTGTTCATCAAGAGCACTTTCACTGGTGTCATTTAACAGATCGGTTAATGCTAATACGCCTGCATTGTTCACAATAATCTCTAGGTCGCTCACTTGTTCTGCGAGTGCGGCAATGGCTTTTGCATCCGTCATATCCACTGACAGCGTTTTGACTTTGTCACCGAATTTAAATTCAAGCTCAGTCGTACTTTCTGGATTGCGTACTGCTAAATACACTTTTTTTGCACCTTGTTCGATAAAAGCTTCGACAATCGCTTTTCCTATGCCTCTGTTTGCGCCAGTGACTAAGGCGACTTTATCTTTAATGGATACGTTCATAGGTTATTCCTTGGTATTGATTCTGTTTTGAATACTGACATCTTAAATCGTTACTTGAAAAAGGGTCGGGAAATTGCTTTTTCTGTACCACTTGGTATACAATATAATGTACTTATCGGTACATAAGTGTCAAGGTTATTTTTAATAATGTTGGGTTTTTATTTTAAACTTGTGATTTAATTTGCTTTTAATGAATTATTACAATATTGTAACTTTCCATTCAAATAAAATTTGCAATGAAGACTAAGCTTAATGGCTAGCTATGATTTTGAATGTGTTCAGTATCACTGTTAAGTATTAAATGAGGAAGCATCATGGCAACGATATACACACCACCTAAAGTGTGGCAAATGAATAATGAAAATGGCGGGCAGTGGGCAAGTATTAATAGACCAGATTCCGGTGCGCGTTACCAGCAAGCTTTGCCTGTGGGTGAGCACCCTTTGCAGCTGTATTCAATGGGCACCCCTAATGGACAGAAAATCACTATTATGCTTGAAGAGTTATTGGCTTTGGGGGTAGCGGAAGCAGAATATGACGCACATTTAATTAATATTGGTGATGGCGAGCAATTTTCATCAGGCTTTGTGGAAGTGAACCCGAATTCAAAAATTCCTGCGCTGGTGGACAACACTCATAATGATCCCATTAATGTATTTGAATCGGGTGCTATTTTACTTTATTTGGCCGAAAAGTTTGGTCATTTTTTACCAAATGATTTACAACAGCGCACACAAGTGATGAATTGGCTTTTTTGGCTACAAGGCTCTGCCCCTTATCTGGGAGGCGGCTTTGGGCATTTCTATGCTTATGCCCCTGAAAAATTTGAATACCCCATTAATCGTTTCACTATGGAAGTAAAACGTCAATTGGATGTATTAGATAAACAATTAGCCAAGAATACTTATATTGCAGGCGATGAGTACAGTATTGCCGATATTGCATTATGGCCTTGGTACGGTAATTTAGTGTTAGGCAAAACCTATGATGCGGCAGAGTTTTTAGATGTGAACAATTATCGACATGTGCAGCGTTGGGCGAAAATAATATCAGAGCGAAAAGCGGTGCAACGTGGCCGTATTGTAAACCGCACTTGGGGCGAAGAGGATGAGCGCTTAGATAACCGTCACAGCGCCGCTGATATCGACCGAGTGTTGAGGAAGCGATAAAAAGAGTAACTTGCATGTTCAATGGGTAATTGATAGTCATCTATACTTGTTGCTATTCATTAATGAATAGCAACAAGGATGTTAGCTATGTCCGCTTTTACCGTGAATTTATTGCCTAGCATAATATTATTCTCAGGATCTTATCTAATATCAGCCTTGATGTACCTCATTTTGCTTAAACGGGATAAGACCTTAGTCTTGCCTATTGATAAAGCGTTATTGCAGCGCTTACCGGGTTTTGGGATATCAGAGCAACTGCGAGACTTACAAATTCAGTTGATAGGCCCTATCTTCATAGCGACATTGATTGTGTCACTCCCTTTTAGCTTAGTGGGTTTTCAATATCTTATTGAGAAGGGGAGTTTTAATTGGCTGTTAATTATTTTTGTTTTACTGGGTCTGTTTTTATGCTGCGTTCAAACATGGCGGATTATGCATAAAATGACGAATTTGCGTTTGGGCTATACAGCAGAGCTTGCAACTGCGAGTGAGTTAGTAAGGTTACAAGCTGTAGGCTATCAAGTGTTCCATGATATTCAGGCAGATAATTTTAATATCGATCATCTCATTGTTGGGCCCAATGGTGTCTTTGCGATAGAAACGAAAGGCCGGTATAAGCGTCTAATTGGTGATAAAAAAAAGAAAAATTATAAACTTGTATATGAAGTGAGTCATAACGCTAAATTAGAAGAGAAGGCAAAACTGGTTTTTCCCTCTTGGTGTGAAACCAAGTTATTAGAGCAAGCACAAAGACAAGCTAAATGGGTCAGCCATTGGTTAACGAACAGTTCGGGATTATCGGTTACGGCTTTTCCGATATTAGTTTTCCCCGGTTGGTTTATTGAGCTTAAAGCCAAACCTCCTTTTCCTATTTTAAATCATAAACAGTTGCCCTCTGTTTTGCCCAAACTTCATCATCAAACATGGTCACAAAGTGATATTAATCGTATTGCCCATCAAATAGCGCAGCGCTGTGTCTATGATGAGCAGCAATAATTTTAAAGAGAGACTGTGAAGATACTGGGTTTAAACTTTGATGATTGATTTTTTGTCTATAACAATATTGGTAAAATGAAAGGTACATCCCCCCCCCTATTTTACAGTATCTTGTTGATTTTTAGTCTTTGATGCAACCTCGACATGCCACAGTGTGAGC
This sequence comes from uncultured Shewanella sp., assembly GCF_947491715.1. Classification (GTDB taxonomy): domain Bacteria; phylum Pseudomonadota; class Gammaproteobacteria; order Enterobacterales; family Shewanellaceae; genus Shewanella. The sequence continues at coordinate 80,372 of NZ_CANLKR010000001.1, forward strand.
CTGAAACACTTTGTATCCCAGCGCTGGGTTTTCTTGGTGGTTCGCTATGTTTTTCGCTACAATAAAAATACTGTATAAATAAACAGTATTTTGTTGTGGTTAGCTGTGTTGTCGTTGGTAGACTCTAGGCGTTCGGCGGGCCATTTTACGAGGTGATGGCTGAGGAACAACAGCGTGAGCAAATATGTGATAAAGGCGAGGCGACAATGATAAAAGTGATCCCAATTTATATCGCAGCGGGAATAAACGGTTTTGAAAGTCCTGCAGCGGAGTATTTACAATTATCACTGAGTTTAGATGAACTGCTTGTTGAGCACCCTAGTGCGACTTTTTTAGGCTTTGCCAAAGGGGATTCAATGCAAGGTTTAGGTATATTTGATAACGATATTCTTATTGTAGATAGGCATGTTAACGTCAGCCAAAATGATGTAATAGTGGCTAATTTAAATGGGGAGTTTGTGTGTAAACAATTGGATATGCACCGAAGGCTACTTTTATCATCGCATTGTGAGTATCAAGCCGTCAGTGTGAATGACTACGATCAATTTAGTATTGAAGGCGTGGTAACACGTTCAATACGCTGTCATCGCCCAAGCTCTGCTTTAGCGTGTTCAGCAGGGCGATAAGGACAAAGAGATGTTTGCGTTAGTGGATGCCAATAGTTTTTATTGCAGCGCCGAGCAAGTGTTCCGTCCTGACTGGCGGGGGAAACCTTTGGTGGTACTGTCTAACAATGATGGCTGTATTGTGGCGGTAAATCGTCAAGCTAAGGCATTAGGGGTTAAAAAATTTGTCCCTTATTTTCAGGTCAAAGCCTTATGCGAAAAGCACGGAGTGATTGCGCTATCGTCTAATTATGCGCTTTATGGTGATTTATCCATGAAAATGATGCAAATTATTGCTCGTTTTGCCCCTGAGCAATACATTTATTCTATCGATGAGAGCTTTCTATCATTTGCGGATCCTGATACGAAAAGAGAAGGTGAAGTATTTGTCGACATAGGTCAGCGTATTCGCCGAGCGGTATGGAAAGAGGCCCGTTTGCCTGTGTCTGTGGGTATGGGAGAAACACTCACGTTAGCAAAACTGGCGAATCACGTCGCTAAGACAATGCCTGAGTACGAAGGGGTTTGTGTGATAGACTCAACAGAGAAGCGGCTTGCTATGTTAAAGCGAGTGTCTGTGGGGGATGTGTGGGGAATTGGACGAAAACTCGCAAAAAAATTGACCTGTATTAATGTGAATAGTGCTTACGAGTTATCTCGTCTTTCGTATAAACAAGCCTATGACAGTCGAAAGAAATTATTGGCTTCAGGTTTTAATGTTGAAGTCAGCCGTATCATTGCTGAGCTCAATAGTGACAAAGTTAACACATGGGAACAGGCCCATGCGGATAAACAGCAAATTTTTTCTACACGTAGTTTAGGTGAGCGAGTCGTGGATGATGAGAATGCGCTTTGTCAGGCTTTGTGTTTACATGCTGATATTGCAGCTATTAAAATGCGCCAGCAGCAATCGAGTTGTTTACAGTTATTGGTGTTTGCCATGAGCTCCCCCCATGACGTATATGCACGTAGTTTTAAGCTCTTGCATACTTTTGAGCGGCCAGTCAGCTCAAGTTTGGAGCTTTGCAGTGCAGTGACACAGCTGGTACCGCGTTTATATCATAAAGGCGTGCGTTATTATAAAGTGGGCGTGGGCCTCATGGAGTTGGTGAGTTGCTATCATCAGCAGTTAGATATGTTTTCGCCCATGCTTGAACATCCAAATTTAATGCCTGTGTACGATAAGATAAATCAACGCTTTGGTCGTGGTACTGTGTTTGTGGCCGCTCAAGGCACCCCAGAGTCTCGTGCCCATTGGACTATGCGCCGCGCCTATTTAACTCCACAATATACGACTCAATGGCATTGTTTACCGAATGTTCGTTGTTAGCTTTCGGTGAATTAGATATTTGACTATTGCGATGTTAAATCAACTATAGATAGGATATTTCAACTGAATTATATGGTTATGTAACTTTGCTTCCTTGGTGATATTAGGGGTAAAGATCTATTTGGCCTTTGACGAGTGGGCTTGGATTGGCGTATGTGATGTTTTAGAGGTCTCTTCTTGAGTTTGGTGTAGAGCAGTTTGAATTGTTTTGTGAGCGCCATGGTAACCTGTTACTTGCGCAAGATAAAAACCGTTAATCCCTAAGGAGTCACAGAGTTATTGTGCGAAGACTGGACGTTAAATTGTTTTTATGCTGTATTCAAACATGGCGTATTATGCATAAAATGACGAATTTACGCTTGGAGTATACTGCAGAATTAGCTAATGCAAAATGAATTAGTAGGACGACAAGGCTTAGGCTGTTTGTGACATAACTAATCAGAGTTCACCGTTTTGATTAGTTATGTCTGAAAGCCAATTCTTTGTTACGTTATGCTGGCGTAAGCTCACATGCCTTTTACCTAAATGGCAGCAACATTTTCAGTTTTAATAACTGAGTAACGCATTAAAGTTTCAGTCTATGATTACATATTATGTATCAGATATTTCATGAATACCTTTTACAAGGTCTGCATGTAAGTTATCATTTCGTATAAAGCCTTCACTGTTTGATACTAGATTAAATAATTTACCAGCTAGAGCATGAAGTGACATCTCATTTGTTTCATAGTCCTTAAAAACATTTGAGTTTTGATCTGGTTTAAAACCAATATTTGCTTTTAAGTCTGAGCTATCTACTTTATCCAAGCCATATGATTGCAAGACATTATTCATAAGTGCACGAGATGTTCTGCCATTACCATCATCAAAAGGGTGAGCACTTAAGAATGCCGATCCAGAAGCTATTGCCTTATAACACGCATTTGAAATATCTTTATCTGTTACTGCTTTCTGATTACTTTGATTGAGTTGAGAATTGGAAAATTGAACCATTTTACCCATTCCGGTATCTACAGCCTCATTAAATAATTCAAGATTTCTATCACCCATAAGCAATGTATTGCTTAACAAAGATTGTTGACCCGCTAAAATAACGAGTCTATTTTCAATATAACTACGTTCAGAATTTTTCAGTTTAGTTAAAGCTATGAACTCATCACCTGTCATTTTTGTAGAGATAGACCCTTGAGACTTTATTTCTCTAACATCAGCCAAATAATTTGGTAAATTATTAGCGAGTTTTCTTAATTTTGAAATGTCCATCTTAAGCTTACTCATCTCTGGAGTCGTAGTTTGTCTTGTACTAGATTTAGATGGGTTTTTATTAGACAATAATTGTAATTCCATCTTTTTCTCTATCAAAGACTCATTGATTTTACTCACTAGGTTTGGTGTCGTTATTTTAGTACTCACAGGGAGTCCAATAAGCTTCTTAGCTTGACTTCTTCCTCTTCTTAATTCTTTTTGAGCAGTTTCAAGTTCTCTTGTAGATGTTTTAGATAATGATTTTGTTATTTTATTAATGCCTTGTTCAAAGCTTTCCTTAGCAGCTTCTGAAAAAATAGATTTATAATTGTTTAACAAGTGAGATTCCATTGTATTATAAATACCAATACCAAGATCTGAACCACCTCCTCTATATCCCCCACATACGAATATTTGATCTCTACTTGGATCGCCTAAAGATAATCCCTGTTGTATTTGATGATGAGTAATTAAGTCATCTTGAGTGATTTTATAACCTTTAGATTGAATTTTATGATCAAAAGCTTTAGCCGCTTCGATTGCTTGCTGACTTATTATATTACATAGCTTTTGATCTACCTTCACATCATTAGTCGTCTTAAAGTCTTTTTCTCCTGCATTACCAGCATTTAGCTGATAAATATTTTTTGTAAAGGCTGCAAACTCTTCTCCTAAAGAGTTATTCATCGCTTTTTGAACATTGACCGCCGTTTGTAGATCTGATTCTTTTTTACCAGAGTAACTTAATAGAACAGGGACTTCTATAATTGAAGTTAATCCATTGGATTTGAAAATAGGTTCATTCCCTTGTGGACTAGTATTGACTTTAATACTTGTCGGTAAAGAGGAGTAAATAGAAAAATTTTCTGTTTTTTTAGGCTGTGGTTTGATTTGAAAAATGGGTACAGTTTCATCAGATTCTTCTATATCTAAAGGTGCCATTGAATTCAGTTTAAGATTATCCATTTTCGAATTATCAATATCTTCTGGCCCAGAGTAAAGTTTAACGATATCAGATGTTGTACTTGGGTTTGATATTGAGGAGCTGGAAACAAAAGAACTTCCAAATATTTTTGAAAATAACTGATTAGTACTACCTTCTATAGTACTTGTACTTACTGGTGGCGTTGATGATGTTTGGGTATTCGCTAACTCTGGCATTTTTACTTCCTATAAAATTAATTTAAACTTGACTGTAAAAGTGGTTCATAGGTATTCTTTTTTCTGTAACTTCAGCTTTCATATGCAGTTGCTGAAATTGTTCACGTGCATATTCACATGAGATGGCTAACGATTTGATACCTTGAACAAATATTTCAGATGTGATTGTACTTGTATCGAAATTTCGATACATATAAATTTTATCGCCATCATCATTCAAACCAAATGAATTATTTTTAGATTTAACACCCATTAATTGGAATTTTAAAAGGAACTCAAATACCTTTAACTTATCTTCATTCATATTAATATTCTGTACAGTAGAAAAAATATGAATGGTATGTTTATCTTTAGAAAGATAAACATATATTTCAATATCATTTTCAAATTTAAAAGTAAAAGCCTCAGAATCATCTCTGACTGGCATGTTTATTCCATACTGTGAACCGAGTTCATTGAATAGGGAGTTAATCATATAATAAACCTTAGGGGGTAAACTTTTTAATTAAAATTCATGATTTACACTTTAGTCTTAAGTGTGGATAGGGGGATATCAAAATTATTAGTAATTATCAAAAAAGATAAATCTTTACATTACTAAGAGCTGTTTAACTTTGTACGTTTAAGTCAATATCGTATAATTTTTTTCTCCAAAAACAAGTTAATACGAGATTGCCATGCCCCGATTGATATTCACAAATGAGATGTGGTCGAAGCTAAAAGATATATTGCTTGAAGATAGAGTGTAAAACAAGCTTGAACATAGACGAACCATAGAAGGAATATTATATCGTCTTCGAGTTGGTTGCCATTACCTGAATATTTTGGCCGATGGAATACTGTTTATCGTCGGTTTTTGCTTTGGTCTAGAAAAGGCATATTAAAACGCTTATTTAAAGCGTTAATTCAAGATATTGATACCGAGTGGGAGTTCATTGATGGTAGCTATATCAAAGCGCAGATCCCGCTTCTAAAAAAGAACAAGCAGTTGGACTTAGTCGTGATGGTAACACGTCAAAAATTCACTTTGAAAGTATGCTTTCGCTAGCTTGCTCGATGATTTGGCTGCCAATGTGAAAGATCAACAGCCCTTAGGGAAAGAGCGTGAATGTTTTAGTGTTTATGAGCTTATCAGAATATGTAGCATTCATGATGTTTCACGTCTTTTGCGGCGAAGACTTAATTTTTTCAGTTTTCTTTTTAAAATATTGACAGTAGCCTGCTATAACCTCGTAAGGTTTTCAGCACCATCACCACTAGATATCTACCAGGCGTCCTCATTCATAGTGACATTCAATACCCAATAAAGCTAATAACCACGACCGCCATGGATGATGGGAATATCTGTTAAAGCAGGAGCCAGAATTAGCTGAGCACTTCACTCCCGCTGAAAGATCACTTATATAATGGAGTTGGTATTATGGATGCTCCTTGAATATTTAAGAGTAGCTCAGGAATAACCGTAATATCATTAGACTTCGTGTCCGTTTTAAGTTGTCCCATCACAACACCGTTGATGACAGAGAAAGTATTTACCATATGGATAATCTTGATTGGAATGCGTTTATATTTATAGCCCATGGGTGATGGAAGTGATGAGAGGGGCGTTAAAGGCAGAATACTGGATTTTTATGATGCTATTTGAGAAGCTCTGGGGGAAGGAAAATGGAATATATTAAGCGTTTATTTATTAAAAATAAAAACGTAAAACGAAAAACGCGCAATAAGTATAATCTTACTGCGCGTCATCATAATTTGGTGGCCCCTCACAGACTCGAACTGTGGACCTAACGATTATGAGTCGTGTGCTCTAACCAACTGAGCTAAGGGGCCGACTTAAGGTAATCGTCACTACCGAAAGCGAGAGAGAGTATACGAACTTTAATTGCGCTTGTCACCTTCGATTTTGATAGAAAATGCCATATTTGATTCAAGTGCTTATCTGTTAATCAATTCATGATGGTTTTTTCTTAAATGCTGCTGTTTTTGATTATTTTGTTGATAAGGAGGATTGTATTGTGCAATCAATATTGCGGGTTAATGTTAAGTATTTGACTTAATTACAGCGAAACATAAAAGGAGTGCATAGGAAGTATCTTAAGCGGAATATTTAACCTATTATGTTTATAACGCACTTTACATATACGATTCAATTTATTGATAGTATGAGTTTATGATATGATATGATATGAGTTGAGAGCATGAAGGCTGATTTTTCCAAAGCAGGTTTGTCAAACACTGAGTTTGAGCTGCAATCGAATAGCTTTTTTTCATTTGAACCCATTGATGAGGCTGTCAATAGTGGTAATGCTTCGTCAGAGGCGCAGCATGTGCCTTTGGTTGCTGAATATCCCCTTTCATTGAGTTACAACGGTATCAATTACGCGGTAATGATGGTTTCTCCCTACCATTTGGATGACTTTATTTTAGGCTTTTCACTCTCTGAAGCCTTAATTACGCATTCGTGGCAGCTCAAAGACATTGAGTACCAGCATACAAATTTAGGGATTGAAGCAAGCATCACGATTAATGAACGTGCTTTTAATGCGATGAAGCATAAACGGCGGCAGTTATCAGGGCGAACGGGTTGTGGCATTTGTGGTCGTGAGGCATTAGAATCGCTTTGGCTACAACATTCTCCCTTGCCATGTTCTCTTTTGCCGCCTGCGTCATCTTTGCAAGCATTAAATCAAAAAATCCCTTCTTGGCAGGAACATGGAAAAGTGACGGGTGCGTTACATGCTGCTTTGTTTGTCACTCACTCTGGGGAGGTTGTAGCCTGTCGTGAAGATGTCGGTAGGCATAATGCGTTGGATAAGCTATTGGGTCTGATATGCAAAGCACAATACGATGTCACATCAGGGTTTGTTGTGGTGACCAGTCGTTGCAGTTATGAGTTGGTGCAAAAATTAGTGTTGCATGGCGTGGGTACCTTAGCTTGTTTATCATCGCCCAGTTCTTTAGCCGTCATTTGGGCCAAAAAATATAATGTTAATCTTATCCATATTCCGAAAAAAGAGGCTGCTAGAGTCTACCATCGCAGTATATAGCCTTTGTGTTTTGTGAGGAGTCGCTATGAGTAAAAAAATTACGCAGTATCATAATGCAGCTGGAGGCTGGGGCGCACTTGCAAGTACAGCTAAACACCTAATTAAAAGTGAGAATATTGCTAAAAATATTCGTAATTTATTGAATACGAATCAAGATGAAGGTTTTGACTGTCCAGGCTGCGCATGGGGAGAAGACGACGAAGCGGGCCATTTTAAATTTTGTGAAAATGGTGCTAAGGCCGTGAATTGGGAGGCGACCAGTAAGAGGGTAGGGCGTGATTTTTTTGCCACACAAACTGTTAGCGAACTTAAACAGCAAAATGGGCATTTTTTAGAATCTCAGGGACGATTACATCAACCCTTATCTTATGATGCACAAACGGATCATTATGTTCCTATCAGTTGGAATAAGGCTTTTGCATTGATTGCCTCTGAGTTAAATGGATTAGCGTCACCGGATCAGGCTGAGTTTTACACTTCGGGCAGAACCAGTAATGAAGCGGCTTTTTTATATCAGTTGTTTGTTAGAAAATTTGGAACCAATAATTTTGCTGATTGCTCCAATATGTGTCATGAAGCCAGTGGTGTGGCACTAAAACAGGCGCTGGGGGTGGGAGAAGGCACAGTACAGTTGATTGACTTTGAGTATGCCGATGCGATTTTTGTGTTTGGACAAAATCCAGGATCCAATCATCCAAGAATGTTAGATAGCTTATATAAAGCCGCTCGACGAGGGGCGAGTATCGTGAGTTTTAATACATTAAAAGAGCGAGGGTTAGAGCGTTTTGCGAGTCCTCAAAACGCAGTAGAAATGCTGAAAAATGGATCGACGAAGATAAGCAGTTTGTATTTTACACCTAAATTGGGTGGGGATATGGCTGCAATTAGAGGCATGGTGAAGGTGATGCTTATCATTGATAAGCAGCGTAAAGCAAAAAAAGAGGCTGGCGTATTCGATGAAGCATTTCTCGCACAACATTGTGAAGGATTAGAAGCCTATATTCAGCAGGTAGAAAATACCAGCTGGGAAAAGATTGAAGCACAGTCGGGGCTGACTCAGGCTGAAATAGAGCAAGCCGCACAAGTGCATTTAAGTAGTCAGCGAGTGATCTGTACTTGGGCGATGGGGATCACGCAACATAAGCATTCTGTGGCGACGATACATGAAATCGTTAATATGCAATTGCTACGTGGACAGCTAGGAAAGCACGGTTCGGGTTTATGTCCTGTCAGGGGGCATAGTAATGTGCAGGGTGATAGAACTATGGGGATCAATGAAAAACCTTCGCTTTCCTTTTTAAATAAACTCGGTGAAGTTTTTGCCTTCTCACCACCTCAACATCATGGTCATAATACTGTACAAGCCATTCGAGCCATGCTGGATAATCAAAGTAAAGTGTTCATTGGGCTAGGAGGGAACTTTGCTGTTGCAACCCCCGATACTCAAGTCACGGAGCAAGCACTGAGTCAGTGTGAATTAACGGTTCATGTGGCGACAAAATTAAATCGTAGTCATTTGATCGTAGGTAAAAAAGCTTTACTTTTACCTTGCTTGGGTCGAACGGATATCGATATGCAAGCGGGAGGGCGGCAAAAAGTCACCGTAGAAGATTCTTTCAGTATGGTGCATGCATCAGCAGGAGTGGTTCCAAGCGATATCGGTGATATGCGCTCCGAAGTGGCGATAGTGGCTGGAATGGCTCATGCAACCTTGGGAAGTAAAGCGATTAGTTGGCAAGGTTTTGTTGATGACTATAGTGCGATTCGAGATAAAATTGCCGAAGTGTTACCAAGGTTTCATGGCTTTAATGAAAAGATAAATCATCCCGGCGGGTTTTATTTAGGCAGTTATGCCGCTGAGTATCATTGGCAAACACCGTCAAAAAAAGCCCAACTGATTTCACACTCACTACCCGAATCGATTTTAGCATTTGATCTGAATGCGCTCACAGAGCAAGCGACATTCATATTGCAAACCTTGCGTTCACACGATCAATACAATACTACGATTTATGGTATGGAGGACAGGTATCGAGGGGTGCATGGGCATCGTAAAGTCTTAATGATGAATAGCAAAGATATACAGCAGCAAGGCTTGATGCATTTAGATAAGGTGATGTTGACGTCATTGTGGCCAGACAATAGCACGAGACAACTTTTTGGTTTTACAGTGATTGAGTATGACATTCCAAGGGGCAATGTGGCGGCGTATTATCCTGAGGCGAATGCGCTAGTACCACTAGAAAGTGTAGGAGACTTAAGCGATACACCAACTTATAAATCCATTGCGATTATGGTGGATAAGGATCCTGCTTATATTAATGTGAAAGTGAAAGAGTAGCAGAAGAAGATGAAAGCATCAGTACCCGTGATACTTCAAGATGCCTGTTTTCAGAGTGCGTAAAAGTGCCTAATTCAAGGCGTATTATTGCCGAAATGCTTATTGCCTTTTAAGATGATACAACGTAGAAGTAGGTGCTTTTACACACTCCCAAAGGGCTGGTTTAAAAGCCTTTTATACTGTGTTATTAAACACCGGCTTAGAATGACTAGGCTCGATGTTCAATGCCTTGTCTAAAAGGCTTTTAATTCCAGCTGAATCCTGCAGCTTGAGGTATCACGGGTATAAAAAACCCAACGTCATTAGCGTTGGGTTTTTTGAGTCTTCCAATGATTGTACTTTTACGATTACTCGTCTAGGAACGACTTTAATATTTCTGAACGAGAAGGGTGACGCAGTTTACGTAAGGCTTTCGCTTCAATTTGACGAATACGCTCACGGGTGACATCAAACTGTTTACCGACTTCTTCTAGCGTATGATCGGTATTCATATCAATACCAAAACGCATACGTAAAACTTTCGCTTCACGGGCGGTTAAACCGGCTAATACTTCATGAGTTGCATTCTTCAAACTCTCGCCAGTGGCTGAGTCTAATGGCAATTCAAGGGTTGTATCTTCAATAAAATCACCTAAATGTGAGTCTTCATCATCACCAATAGGCGTTTCCATTGAAATAGGCTCTTTGGCAATTTTAAGTACTTTACGGATCTTGTCTTCCGGCATTAACATGCGTTCAGCCAATTCTTCCGGTGAAGGCTCACGGCCCATTTCTTGAAGCATTTGACGTGATATACGGTTAAGTTTGTTAATCGTTTCAATCATATGCACAGGAATACGAATAGTACGAGCTTGATCGGCAATCGAGCGGGTAATGGCTTGACGGATCCACCAAGTGGCGTAAGTTGAGAACTTATAACCACGGCGATATTCAAATTTATCTACCGCTTTCATTAGACCAATATTACCTTCTTGGATCAGATCCAAGAATTGCAAGCCACGGTTGGTGTATTTTTTCGCAATAGAAATAACCAAACGTAAGTTGGCTTCAACCATTTCTTTCTTAGCACGGCGTGCTTTTGCTTCACCGATTGACATGCGGCGATTAATATCTTTAATCGCGCCAATGGCTAAGCCGGTTTCATTTTCAATGGCGTCGAGTTTTGCACGACTGCGTTGTACATCGTACTCAACCATTTTCAGGCCTTCAGCATAAGGTTTACCAGATGCAAGCTCTACATTGAACCATTCGATGCTGCTTTCATTACTGGTATAGCCTTTAACGAAGTTCTTTTTCGGCATTTTGGCTTGTTCAACGCAGAGCTTCATGATGAGACGCTCTTGAATACGCACTTTGTCCATCATTTCGCGCATATTTCTCACTAAGCTATCAAACTGCTTAGGCATTAAACGGAATTCTTTAAAGATTTCGCCAATTTCAAACAATGCCAAGGTTGACTCAGCATGACCACGGCCTTTCAATGCAATAACTTTTAATGCACTTTCGTGAGCTTCTCTTAATTGGGTGAAGCGCTCTTCAGCTTCTTCAGGATCGGGTCCTTTTGGTCCCTCTTCATCATCTTCACCTTCTTCGCCTTCAACATCTTCATCGGCAAGATCTTCATCAGAGAGTTCAGAACCAATATGGGTTGCGGTTGGCGCAACATCTTCAGCATTAGGATCAACAAAACCTGAAATGATATCGGATAAACGGATTTCTTCCGCTTTATAACGATCATATTGGTCAAGAATAATACTAATCGCTTGAGGATATTCAGCAACGGATGCTTGTACTGTGTTGATCCCTTCTTCGATACGTTTGGCGATAACAATTTCGCCTTCACGAGTAAGCAGTTCAACGGTACCCATTTCACGCATATACATGCGGACGGGATCAGTGGTGCGGCCCAGTTCGGCTTCTACGGTGGCCAGTGCCGCCGCGGCTTCTTCAGCTGCATCATCATCAGTGCTGTCTTCAGACATCATAATGTCATCGGCATCGGGCGCCTGTTCGTAGACCCGGATCCCCATGTCATTAATCATCTGGACAATATCTTCAATCTGGTCGGCGTCGACCATATCAGCAGGTAAGTGGTCGTTCACTTCTGCATAGGTTAAATAACCTTGCTCTTTACCTTTGGCAAGCAACAATTTAAGTTGCGACTGCGGAGTGTGATCCATAGATATCATCCAAGTTGGGGGTAACAGTTAAAACGACGGGGCAAGTATGCCACGCAAATCGTCAATTATAGCCTTGTACGCGTCCTTGTGCTAGTCTTAGCGGCAAGTTTTGCACGTTTTTTATGCTAAGCTTGTGCCTTCATGACCGAGATAAGCTTTTGAAGCTGTATCCTTTCTTCTTTAGTATGTTGTTGCTTGAGACTGAGTTCTTGATATCGCTGCTCAATATATTGATTGTTAAGCCAAACCAAGGTCCCTTTTAACTTTTGCAGTAAGTTTTCATCCGCCACTTGATGATCCCATTGGGCTAATTTATTCAGGATGTTGACTTGTTTGTCTCCCCTGAAATGTTCAAGTAGTTGTGCGCTGCTCATGACTTGCTGCTGGGTTAACGTTAATACTAAGCTGAGCAAATCAATGCCCGGCATTTGTATGTGTTGCAGTGCCGGTTGCTTAGGTAACCCATAGCCCAAACGAGGGTGTTGCACCAAAAGGGCAATGGCCAATCGCAAAGGCGTGCCTCTTCCTGCTAAGGTTTGAGGTTTATTGGGCTTATCTTGTGTTTTAGACACAAAATTAAACTTACGTTTTAGCTCATCGGCATTATTCATTCTAAGCTTATGGGCCAGTTCTTCTAGCAATAAGCTCTGTAATACAGTGTCTTGTATTTTCTCTATCAGCTTGATGGCATTTTGTGCCAGTAAACTCTTATCATCTTTAGCATATTTTTGGGTCAGATTATCAAATAAAAAATCTGATAAGGGCTTCGCCTGAGTTAATTGTGCTTCAAAGGCCTCTTTACCTATTTGCCTTATCATGCTATCAGGATCTTCCCCTTCTTGAATAAACATGAAGCGAATGTGTACGCCTGGTTTTAATAAGGGCAATACGGTTTCTAATGCCCGCCAAGCGGCCTCTTGTCCTGCTCTGTCGCCGTCATAACAACAAATGACTTCTCGTGTGCTACGAAGCAATAATTGGAATTGCTCTGCTGTAGTGGCGGTTCCTAATGAAGCCACGGCATAATCGACACCAAATTGGCCCAATGCCACCACATCCATGTAGCCTTCAACAATTAATATTTGCTTAGGATCTTTATGACGTTGTTTAACTTCATACAGGCCATATAATTCATTGCCCTTATGAAATATGGGCGTTTCTGGAGAATTCAAGTATTTTGGTGTGCCATCACCTAATACACGTCCACCAAATCCAATGACTCTGCCGCGCCTGTCCCGAATGGGGAACATGAGTCGGTCTCGAAATCGGTCATAACGTTTACCGTTATCATTTTCAATGACCATGCCTGCTGTCAGTAATTTACTTTGGGCATCTGGACTTTGACGGTAACGACTTAATAACCCATCCCAGCCATCGGGGGCAAAACCAATGTTAAAATGTGCAACGATTTCTTGTGATAAACCTCGATAGTCAAGGTAATCAAGCACTTTTTGTTTTTCATCATCTTGTCTAAGCTGATGTTGATAAAATAAACTGGCTTCTTCCATCAATTGATACAAATCACGGCTTAAACTGTCGTTGCGTGGCTTACGAGAACCTTGCTCTTGAGGCACTTCTAGGCCTAGTTGCCCCGCTAATTCGTCGATGGCATCAATGAATTCAAGCCGGTCATACTCCATAACAAAATCAATGACATTACCGTGAGCACCGCAACCAAAACAATGATAAAACTGCTTGTCTCTACTGACCGTAAATGAAGGTGATTTTTCACTATGAAAGGGACAACAGGCAGAGTGATTTTTACCTGCTTTTTTTAAAGGTACTTTAGCATCAATCAGATCGACTATATCGATACGAGCTACTAACTCATTAATGAAATCACGAGGTATCGCCATCTTTGGGAAAAAAGCCGCCTTTATAAACAGATTATTGGGAAGATAATTGTATAGTTTAACGTCGACTATTGCACAAAACAATCAAGAATTAAAACAAACAAGCCGCGCAGGAGCACGGCTTATTCATACATTAAAACGGTATTTATTTAAGTTTTGCTTTAATCATAGCACCAATCGATGCCATGTCAGCTCTACCCAATACTTTAGGTTTTAATGCTCCCATTACTTTGCCCATATCCGCCATGGAAGATGCTGACATTTCAAGAATGCTGGCATCAATTAACGCTGAAATTTCCTCTTCTGTGAGAGGCTGCGGCAAAAACTTTTCAAGGATCTGAATTTCTTCTGCTTCGACTTGCGCTAATTCATCACGTCCTGCAGCAGTATATTGTGCAACAGAATCGCGACGTTGTTTTACCATTTTGGTTAACACTGCTATGGCTTGCTCATCATTCAGTGTGTCGCGGGTATCCACTTCAATCTGCTTGATAGCAGCCAATGCCATACGAATAGTGCCTAAGCGTACCTTTTCTTTGGCACGCATGGCGTCTTTCATTTGGTCTTTTAGCTGATTAACTAGGCTCATAAGAGATTAGTATAAACGTACGCGACGCGCATTTTCACGAGAAAGCTTTTTAGCAAGACGCTTGATTGCAGCGGCTTTAGCACGTTTACGTGCAGTCGTTGGCTTCTCGTAGAATTCACGAGCACGAACGTCAGCTAAAATACCTGCTTTTTCACAAGAGCGCTTGAAACGACGTAAAGCTACGTCAAATGGTTCATTTTCACGTACTTTAATAATTGGCATACGCCATCACCCCTTAGGTGTCGGTTGTTGAGTCAAGACGAATCAGACTCAAGTTAATTTAAAAATGGTGCGAAATTCTATACCGATTGACTAGTGTTTGTAAAGCTTTTCGCTCGATAGAAATGCGCATACTACCCATAGGGGGGATTTTGATGCGCGCATAACTGGTGTAATTATGGCTCAGCAGGTAGAATTAGGCTTTATTTTATCAATCAAAAAGACGGAAAAGAATGCGGGTTTTAGGTATTGAAACATCTTGTGATGAGACCGGGATTGCGATTTATGATGATGAACAAGGTTTGTTGTCTCACACCTTATATAGTCAAGTAAAATTACATGCTGACTATGGGGGAGTTGTGCCCGAATTGGCGTCAAGAGATCATGTCCGTAAGATTATACCATTGGTGAGGCAAGCATTAAGCGATGCAGCAATGGATATTGAGCAACTCGATGGCATTGCTTATACCAAAGGCCCAGGGCTGATTGGTGCGCTGCTTGTGGGGGCTTGTGTGGGTCGTTCGCTTGCTTTTTCATGGAATAAGCCTGCTATTGGTGTTCATCATATGGAAGGGCATTTATTAGCACCTATGTTAGAAGATGATGCGCCCGCTTTTCCGTTTTTAGCGTTATTGGTATCCGGTGGTCATTCAATGCTTGTGGCCGTTGAAGGGATTGGGCGTTATACCGTTTTAGGAGAGTCCCTTGATGATGCTGCAGGTGAAGCATTCGATAAAACAGCGAAATTAATGGGACTTGATTATCCCGGCGGGCCTAGATTGTCTAAATTAGCAGCAAAAGGTGTGCCTGGCAGCTATCGCTTTCCCAGACCCATGACAGATAGACCGGGTCTTGATTTTAGTTTTTCGGGGTTGAAAACCTTTACCGCAAATACCATTGCTTCAGAGCCTACGGATGAGCAGACGAGAGCGAATATTGCCTGTGCTTTTGAAGAAGCAATTGTGGATACGTTAGCGATAAAGTGCCGCAGAGCGTTGAAACAAACAGGTTATACACGTTTGGTGGTGGCTGGAGGAGTGAGCGCGAATACACGCTTACAACAATCATTAGCCGATATGATGAAAAAAGAAGGGGGTCAAGTGTATTATCCTAGAGGTGAGTTTTGCACTGATAATGGCGCCATGATTGCTTATGCTGGATTACAACGGTTAAAGGCTGGGCAAACTGATGATTTAGCTGTGAAAGGTCAGCCCAGATGGCCACTGGATACCTTGCCTCCTGTGTCTTGATGTGTAATGCGTTTTGTATTCATTCCTTTACATTTTTGAAGCAATAAAGCACCTATTTAGGTGCTTTGTTCTGTTTCTTTTTTAATCGTAACTTGGTTTCTTTGCCTTGGTATAGTCGAATAATATTGTCTTTGTGGCGAATAACGATTAGCGCCGATAACATGGCTACCGGTAAAGTGAACCTATCATCTAACCACCAAGTGTAAATGGGCGCTGTGAGAGCGGCAGCAATAGCGGCGAGAGATGAATAACGTGTCAGCAACGCAATCAGTAGCCAAGTGCCGATGAGACAGAGTGCTAAATCACCTCCAATAGGTGCCATTGCGCCAAAGGCGGTGGCAACACCTTTACCGCCTTTAAAATCGAAGAAAATGGGATAAATATGACCTAAGCAAGCGGCAATGGCAATGACGCCTAAAAACAGGGGGTCGATGCCTAAAATAAAGGCGATATAAGCCGGCGCTGCGCCTTTGAGCATATCAAAAATCAACACCATGATAGCGGTACTGACGCCACCGAAACGCATGACATTTGTCGCTCCAGGGTTTTTTGAACCTTGAGTTCTGGGATCGGGTAGACCGCGTAATCGGCAAATTAAGACAGCACTGGAAATTGAGCCAGCTAAATAGGCGGCAAGGATCATAAATAATGTCAGTGCAGTTATGCTCAAATTGGTTTCCTTATCCGTCTTAAGGTATTATCACACCACTCACTAAAGGGTTAGTGTTGACCCATTATACTGAGAATGTAAATGAGTGCATTTAAGTGACGAAAAATCCATTTTTAATGTAATTATGTTAGTCGACACTTAACAAGATAACTTAAAATGGAATGTTAATTTGCATGTGCCTAGGCCCTGACTCTATCCTACTCGGGTTTTTAACGAGAGAAAAGAAGACAAGTGACATTATCGATAATTTGGATACTATTGTCATGTATACAGGTAGCGATCTCATCACTTTATTATTTTGGAGATGAATGATGGATAAAGTATTAATTCGTGAACTTAAAGTTGAAACTGTGATTGGTATATATGAATGGGAAAAGCAGATCCATCAAAACTTACTGATTGATTTAGATATGGATTATGATATTCGTGAAGCCGCGAGTACAGATGATTATCAGTTTGCGTTGTGCTATGAAACGGTGTCAAACCGTTTGATAGAGTTGATCACCGAAAAACCGGTCGATCTTATTGAGACAGTGGCTGAGAAAGTGGCAAAGTGCGTGATGGATGAATTTAATGTTTTACGGGTGAGAGTCAAAGTGATGAAACCTGGGGCGGTACCATCGGCGTCGGCTGTGGGTGTTGAAATCGTACGGGGACATGATTGAGCATGGCAACAATATACATCAGTATAGGCAGTAATATTGAGCCAGAAAAATATGTTAAGACTGCACTTATTGATTTAGAAAAGGTGTTTGGTCCTTTGACATTATCCTCAGTGTTTGAAAGTGAAGCGGTAGGCTTTCAAGGGCATAATTTTTTAAATATGGTTGTTGCTGCAGACACGGCAGAGTCAATTGAGTCAGTTGTTAGTACTTTTAAACAAATTGAGAAGGCTCATGGGCGATTACCAGGTGTGAAGAAGTTCAGCGCAAGAACATTAGATTTAGATTTATTACTGTATGATGATTGCATTTGTGTGCAGCCTGTCGTGCTTCCCCGTGAAGAAATTTTGAAAAATGCGTTTGTCTTATGGCCACTTGCTGAAATAGCTCCCAAGCGTTTGCATCCTATTGCTAATCAAACTTATCAAGCACTGTGGCAAAATTTTGATAAAGATTCACAACGACTATGGCGCGTTAGTTTAGTCTAGTAGTATGTAAAGTAAGACCTTTATTTTTAACTTTTCATTATCTTAAAGCGAGCTGTTACCTTATTATCGCTTTATTGATATGTATTGGATATTTATGGATACTTTTCAAGTCATTATTTTAGCTCTTATCCAAGGGCTGACCGAGTTTTTACCTATTTCAAGTTCTGCGCATTTAATTTTGCCTGCTCAGCTTTTAGGCTGGCAAGATCAGGGTTTATCTTTTGATGTTGCGGTTAATACGGGTTCCTTATTAGCGGTGGTTATTTATTTTCGTCGTGAGCTTTTTTCAATGTTTACCGCTTGGACTGGGAGCATCGTAAGTCGAGAGCAAAATGAAGAAAGTCGCTTAGCTTGGTGGATTATTTTAGCCACGATCCCTGCTGTGGTTGTTGGGTTTACTGCGAAAGATTTTATTGCAACGCATTTTCGTAATATTGAAGTGATCGCTGCGACGACCATTATTTTTGGCTTGCTATTGTGGTGGGCGGATAGAATGAGCCGAGAAGGGCTAAGTGAATTTCAAGTGGGCTGGAAAAAAGCCTTATTTATTGGGTTAGCGCAAGCCGTTGCGCTTATTCCTGGTACATCACGCTCTGGGATCACTATGACAGCAGGGTTAATGTTAGGCTTGACTCGAGAGGCTGCAGCGCGTTTTTCATTTCTAATGTCTGTGCCTGTGAGTTTAGGAGCGGCAATATTGGTGACTAAAGATTTAATTTCAAGTGAGCAAGCCATCGATTATCATGCATTGGGCTTAGGGATTGTGGTCTCTTTTGTGTCTGCATATCTCTGTATTCATTATTTTCTAAAAATTATCAGTAAAATGGGTATGACTCCCTTTGTGATTTATCGCTTACTCTTGGGTCTGGTACTTTGTGGTTTTATCTTTTTATAAAAGAGGCATGAGAAGATGACGACAAGCAGTATTTATTTATGCCCCCAATGTAAAAAATCATTACATGTCCATGGGGCCTCACAAGGGTTATATTGTGATAATAAACATCATTTTGATAAGAATGAGAAAGGCTATTGGGTATTGAGTCAGGCGAAAAAACCAAAGCTTGACTCTAGGCAAGTGATGCGGGCAAAGCGTCATTTATTAGAGAGTGGATTATTTACACCTTTAATTGAAGCGATGACATCTTTGCTAGTCGAGAGTAAGAAGGATGTGGAGATTTTACAGCAAGCAGAGTTAACACAATTGGACTTTGATTGTGGCGATGGTTTCTATATGCGTGCACTTGCAAAATCGATAGATGCTCATGGTGCTCCTTTCAAGTTAGAGCAAACGGGTATTGCAGAAGCTGAGAATGCATTATTTGCAGCAGCTAAATCAGCACCAGAGAATACTTATATTGCGAGTCAGTTAAAAGCGTTACCTTTTACCAATAGTAGTTTTGACTTAGTTACTTTGAGTGATAAACCTTTAAAAGGCAAAGAATTGCTTAGGGTTTTGAAAAGTAAGGGTGTTTTTCTTCATGTGCTCCCTTCATCTAGACATTTATGGCAAATAAAATCGCTTATTTATACTGATTTAGTCAATAAAGAACTAGACTTAAGTATACCAAGAGAGGTTGAATTGATAAAAAGTCATCGTGTTGCTTTTACGGTATCGTGTTCTGGAGAGCAAGCGTTAACATTATTGGATATGACTCCTTTCGCATGGAGAGCTAGCGACAAAGTACGTAAGCAGATCGCTTCAACGTATTTTGATGCTATTGAAATTGATTTTGTTGTGGCACTAATGGTAAAAAAATAGTCTGATATTGATGGTCTGTTGTTTTGGACATTGTGTGCTGTGCTTAATGTAGGATCCTTAATAACCATAGGAAAGAATGATAGATGATGCGTTTATTGTTGTGGTTCATCTTAGTCGTATTCCCTTTCACCAGTGTGGCCAATGTGTATCCACTTCCGGATCAAAACAGTCGACTCATTGGAGAAGTACAAAAACATATTGTTCAAAAAGGTGAGTATTTTCAGACGATAGCGAAAGATTATGATGTGGGTATTTTAGAGTTGATGGCAGCAAATCCTGATGTGGATCCTTTTTTGCCTAAAGAAGGTACCTTATTGCTTATTCCAACAGAAATGTTGCTGCCCGATGTCCCTCGGGAAGGGGTGGTGATAAATTTGGCCGAATTAAGGTTATACTATTTCCCCAAGGGAAAACAAAAGGTCTATGTATTTCCTGTTGGAATTGGAAAAATAGGCAGTGAAACGCCTGTTATGGTGACAAAAGTGAAATCAAGGATCCCCAATCCTACATGGACACCGCCAGCCAGTATCCGTAAAGCCCATTTAGAGGAGCGTGGTGAAGTGTTGCCTGCAGTGGTTAAGCCCGGCCCTGATAACCCATTAGGAAAGTTTGCTATTCAATTAGCTTATGGTAGAGGCAGTTATCTTATTCATGGCACCAATCAAAAATTTGGAATAGGTATGCGAGTGAGTGCTGGTTGTATACGCTTGAGCCCTGATAATATTGAATGGCTTTTTCACCATATAGCACAAGGCGAAAAAGTCACAGTGATTAACCAAACGGTGAAGACAGCCACAGAGCCTGATGGTCGTAAACTCATTGAAGTGCATTCTCCTTTATCCAAGAGTAAAGAAAAACAAATTCAGGTTGTTAATTTATCTAAAAAAGACCGTAAGTTTATGGATCAATATGATATTGACACCAATACCGTCGATAGGACTATCATGCAGCAAAGTGGTTTGCCTGTGAATGTTGGGTTATTTCAGTCCCTATCCCAGTAATGTATGTCGTTAAGGAAATAAAAGCGTCCATAATGGGCGTTTTTTTATGTTGATTGGATAAAGGTTAAAATGGATAAAGGGGGGAAATAGGCAACATCAACTGATAGTCGATGTTGCCAATACTGATAGCTCATTTCTTACTTGCTGTAAGATGAAGCGATGTTGTCGATACGATCATTGGCACGTTTGGCTTCAGCTTCAGCATTCATAGCTGCGGCTTTAGTGTCTCTCATGTCAGCAGCCATTTTAGCCTGATCAGATGACATCGCATTTACTTGCGCTGATAGTTGATCGACTTTATTGCTCAGCTTTTCAAGATCGCCAGTTGAGGCGCAACCACCGAGCATTACAGTCATAGCAACACCAGCTATCATCAGTATTTTTTTGTTCATTGGGAAATCCCTTCAGTCAGTTAATTTAATTGAACAGTTATGAAACATAGCTGCAACAAGTTTAATTATGGCATAGCAAATCGAATTTGCTATGTCATTCACGCTAGGTAACATATACCTTAGACAATATCACTATAATTGCAAGCTTAGTGAGAAGAATGACAACTCACCTTTACCTTGCCATACATAGGCTTAATAAAACATGAATGTTTGCTGCTAATTATTATTTTTTTTGTTCAGTGTATGTTTTGCCTCTTTAATAGCTTTGATTCTTTCGATATCGAGTTGTTGTTTAATTGCTGCGCCTTTAAACCCAGCTTCAATAATGGGTTGAACTGAAACAGAGCCTGCTGATTGGAAGCAATATTGTAAGTATTGAGATTGAGGGTAATCGGTATGCTCAAAACCCGTTCGTCCTTTCGCGTCTGCTTCACAAACGAGTGCGAGTTGAGTGACGCGTTCCGGTTTGCGCCAAAAATCAGCTTTATTGAAAATCTTAAGCAGTGTTTCAGCGCGAAGCTCGGTGATGTTGTGAATGTTTTGGTGCTGATCGCTGGCTAATAATGCTAAATCTAAATAGCGTTTGGGCAATTTCATTCTACTGCATAGTGCTCGAATGAGCGGCAAGCCTTTTTGACCATGTCCATGGTGCTTAGGTAAGTGTGCTTTTGGGCTTAAGGCTTTGCCGAGATCATGAACCAATGCGGCAAATCGAACCGCATTATCACTACTCAAAAGACTTGCCTGCTCTAATACCATCAATGTATGACGCCCGGTATCAATTTCGGGATGCCATCTTTCGGGTTGAGGAATACCAAATAGTGCATCAATTTCAGGAAACAATACGTTGAGAGCTTGGCATTGCCTTAAAACAGCAATAAAAACATGAGGTGAATCAGTTGATAATGCACTCTCTAATTCTTGATAAACACGCTCAGGAGTCAATGCCGCTAATTCACCATTGAGACTGAGCTCTGTCATTAAGGCTAAGGTTTCATCGGCAATGCGAAAGCCTTGTAAATGATAGCGTGCGGCAAATCGAGCGACACGTAACACGCGCAAAGGATCTTCCACAAAAGCCGGCGATACATGCTTGAGCAGCTTTTTATTTAAGTCTTCGACTCCGCCATAAGGATCAATTAAGGTGCCGGACTCGTCTTGGGCGATGGCATTGATAGTCAAATCGCGCCTTAACAAATCTTGTTCAAGTGTGACGTCAGGTGCTGCATAACAATGGAATCCGCCATAACCGGAAGCGACTTTTTTTTCTGTGCGGGCTAAGGCATATTCTTGTTGGGTCTGAGGGTGTAAAAAAACAGGAAAATCTTTGCCGACTTGTTTATAGCCTAAACTCAGCATTTCTTCAGGGGTGGAACCGACAACCATGTAATCTTTGTCTTTAACAGGAAGGTGTAATAATGTGTCTCTGACGGCGCCGCCAACAAGGTATATTTTCACAATAATTGATTTTAATAACAAAAAATAATAATGAGCTTATCATGACCCAGTATGGGGTAAAAGTGAAGCTGTTGATCTTGCCTCTTTTTGAGGATAACGGCGATTTTACGGATAAGTTAATTTTGACAAAAATACCACTTGGCTTTACCTTGGTCAGGACTTTTTATTGAGGATTTTTGCACGTTATGTACAAGGCTTTTTATGGACTCAGCGATAACCCCTTTTCGATCGCGCCTAACCCACATTACTTGTTTCTCAGTGGAAGGCACAGAGAAGCGCTAGCACATTTAACCTATGGATTAGGTGAAACAGGGGGATTTGTACTGTTAACGGGGGAAGTGGGGACTGGGAAGACGACGGTTTCCCGTAGTTTACTTAATCAATTGCCTGCCAATACAGATACTGCATTTATCCTCAATCCGTCATTAACGGAGCAGGAATTATTAGCGACCTTGTGCGATGAGTTGAGTATTGTGTATACGGATAATCCCAGTATCAAACAATTAACGGATTTAATCAGTCGCTTTTTATTAAAAAATCACCAAGCCGAGCGTAACACGGTATTAATTATTGATGAGGCGCAACATTTACGTCCTGAAGTGTTAGAGCAGCTGCGTTTATTGACGAATTTAGAAACCGATACTAAGAAGTTATTGCAAGTTATTTTGATTGGACAACCAGAGCTACAACAATTACTCCGGCGGCAAGAGTTGAGGCAATTGGCACAAAGGATCACCGCCCGTTATCATTTATTGCCGTTAACGTTAGAGGAAGTGGGCTTTTATGTCTTGCACCGATTACAAGTCGCAGGAAGGCAACAATTGTTGTTCAATCGAAGGGCGGTTAAAGCACTGCATCAATGCAGTGGCGGCATTCCAAGATTAATTAACTTGATTGCAGAGCGAGCGTTAATGGCCGGGTTTGCTCATAGTCGCAGCGTGATCGATGCCAAAATGGTGAAATCGGCCTATTTTGAAGTATCTGGTGAAATAGAAAAGGGAAGAAGAAGCATATTTCCTTGGGTTACTGGATTGGCGTCGATAAGTGTGTTTTCTGTTGTGTTTTATTGGTTCTATATCAATGCAAGTACTGATGCATCATTGCAACAGGTTGAGACAACTCAAGTACAGCTGCCAACGACTATTAATGCAGCTGTCAATAAACCTGCTTCTGAGGGAGGCGGGGCGCAACCGCAGGTTGAAAAGAAAGCATTGAGAGAGGCCAAGGTGAATAAAGCTTCCTCAATGTTAACATCAGCGATTACGCAAAGCCGAACCATTTCGCCTGCCTACGCCAGTTTATTAGGCGCTTGGAATAGAACGCCTTATATCGGGTTGACGGGATGCCAAGCGGCGAGCATGCAAGGGTTAGCATGCTTTCAATTACAGGGCGATTTATCCCAACTATTAAAGCTTAATTATCCTGCCATTGTTTATCTTATGGATGAAAATGACGAATTGTTTTATGCCACTTTGCTCGCATTTGACAGTGAACAAGTTTTGCTGCAATTGAATGAACAGCAATTGTGGGTCAGTAAAAAATGGTTTAATCAGCATTTTTCTGGCACATATGAAGTGTTTGCTGAGGCTGCTTCTGCTCCCATAGTGATTGATGAGAGAGCGACAGTGAATCAATTACAATGGCTAGAAAATAGTTTAGCTTTAGTCCTTGATCGTCCGCCGCGTTTAGTGAGTACTTTTGATAAGGGGTTAAAGGAAGAACTTAAAACTTTTCAGCAGCAACATGGGTTGAGAACGGATGGTATTGCTGGTAGTCAAACGTTATCGCAGTTGAATTTATATTTAAGTACTCAAGGTCCCAGATTAGGCGATAAAGCTGTTGGTCATAAAGGGGGGCATTATTAATGTCAATTTTATTAGATGCTGTGACCCGTTCGAAACAGCAAGAAGCGCATATTGATCCCGTACTCACGCCAAGATTGGATTTGTATGCCAAACCGCGCCGTTCGCCTATCGTTAAAAAAGTCATTATTTTCGTCATGATGATTGCTTTGTCCATTGTGCTGGCTTGGGTTGTGAAACAGGCACTGAACCCATTTGGGGTTAACTCTGCGCCATCAAAGCTTGAAATGGCTGTGAATGATGAAGAAACCATCTCTAAAAACATGCGATTAGGCTCTGAAAATACACAAGAAGAAAAGAGCCCTGTTACTGAAGTGAACCAAAATGAAAAAGCCACAATTGCGCCCGTCACTTTTGTGGGGAAAGCCATGTTACCCGTGCCACAAGCCCAGCCGCTTCCACAAGTTCAACCGATTTCGAGAGTGGCAACTTTACGTCAAACCGACATGCCTTCTTCAACGGTGGCAGAGAACTTGCCTAGGCCTGTGACAGGAAAAACCCTTACAATTGAGGCTAAAAGTGACATGGCAGCGCAAGCACCTATTATCCTTGGAGCAAACAGCAATCAAAAAGGTCAAGATGTCTTAGCGGCGTTAAAAAAAGAAGTGGCGATAGCGGCATCTGAAGTGGGACTGCACGAAAAGCCTGCTCAGGTGAACGCCCAATCTAAGCCTAAGCCAGTTCAGGCCACAGGAGCGTCACAGACTGAAGCAAGGCAGACATCGACCACAGTGAATACTGCTGCCGACAATGAAGACAGCACATTACTGATTGCTAAGCTTCAAAAAGAACTCAGGCAAGTCGAAAGGGAGCATGCACAAACTCCCGATCCTCAAGCATCAGCTAATACATCAACTCAAGCTTCAACTCAGGCATCCTTTGACGCTGCTAAGGTGCCTAAATATGGACAATTACCTACAGCCGTTCAATTACAAGTACCTGAGTTTAATATCAATGGCCATGTGTATTCCAGTAATGTGGACAAACGTTGGCTTAACGTCGATGGCATAGAGTTACAACAAGGTGATAAAATTCAAGGTAAACTGAAAATTATTGAAATACGGCCGCAAGATGTGGTGCTTGAGATTTCGGGGAATAAATT
Source organism: uncultured Shewanella sp. (assembly GCF_947491715.1). Lineage (GTDB taxonomy): Bacteria > Pseudomonadota > Gammaproteobacteria > Enterobacterales > Shewanellaceae > Shewanella. The sequence goes on from NZ_CANLKR010000001.1 coordinate 105,589, forward strand.
TTCAGTACCTGCAGCATAAGGAGTTGGGTGGCATCGCCACCCACATAGTGCGATCGTGAGTGCCCACTCACATTGGGTCAAATGTAAACTAGCGTTTGGCTTCTTTGGTATTGGCTAGTGTTTTTCAGTTTGTAGCCTTATTGCTGCCGCAGGCTTTTGTGTAAATACAAAAATAACTCGCCGTGGATATGTCCCTATAGGCTCAGACGAAGGCATCCTTGCCTTCGATGGTTATTTTTATATTCACACTGGTTTTAAAAGCAACAAGATAAGCCAGTGTGTTGTTTTGAGCAGGGCTACTTTGTAGCTTGATTTGGGACTTTCTTATTCGCTGGGAAATGCAAACTTGTGAGTAATATTAATTAATTCAGCTTGTTTCTCCATTCAGTCTCAAAATGGTTAAACATTTTGTTTACACATATAATGGCTAGGTGATACTTTTTCTTTATAGAGTGAAGAGTGGTGGCTACTTGCTATTTTGGTTGCGTTTGGGAAATCAGCAGCTAACGTATATAAACAAGTGCTCTGTAGAGAGGTTAATCGACCCATTTAGGATCAATAACATTTAAGGATGAATATGACTGAAGCAAACTTTAGAAAGCTAACATATTACGTGATTTCAATGGCCGTTATTTTCGAAGCCGGGCATCTACTCTGGGAACATTTAAACGGTGGAATAGTGAGCCATCATTTGCTGCACAGCCCAGATTATCCCGCCATATCAAACTGGTGGGGACTCTTTATTCTTCCATTTTTAGCTTGGCTTGCTATGGCGCGGATAAAAAAGCGTGTCAATTTTCAACCTAGTGATAGTTCAGTATCAAGAAAAGTTTTAAATAGAGCACTCATGGGTTTTCTGGGAATGCTGATGTTAAGCTTTTTACAGTCAGTCAGCTTTACTATTGGTTACGGTAATATTGCCATATATTTATCTTTAGGTTTGCTATTGGTGGGGTTGTTCTTACCGATTTATAGAGCGGAGTGTATTTTTGGTTATGTATTGGGGTCAATACTGTTTACTGGGGCCATCATTCCATTTATCGGTGTATTAGTAACGGCATTAATTTCATTATTGACGGCCTTATGCATAAAACCATTCATTTTAAGATTGTTAAGGCCTCAGCCGCAATAGTGTCTTCAGCTGTTGCGACAGATGACAAGGGGGTTAGGTGAAAGCTGATATGGGAGCGTCAATTGTCCAATAAAACGCTTCTTTAAAAGTTCTAAAACTGAATGGATTCAATAACAGGTTACTTCTCATTTATGAGGCTAAAATCGCGATTAGTGAATATATCACTCGGTATTAGAACCTTGTCAGGCATTATCAAGATCATGGAGGATTAACGACTGATAAATCAGAGAAATTGCTAAGAGTGAACATACAGCCGTGGTCAGAATTAGTTGACGACTTCACTTTATTACTCATCTTTATGGTGAGTAGACGAAGACGTTTTTTATTTATTACAGGCTAGATCTAAGAATAAGTCTGTTTGATATTAAATTGTTTATTTTGGTTTTTATGTCAAAAGTGTCTACAGAGGGAGGAGTATCATTAGCGCTTATTACCATTCTGCGTCAGTGTTATGTGTCCCGTTGGTGAGATATTGTCGCTCCCACTCAGGAGTAAAATAGTCATAACAGAAATAACTCTTCTAACTTATCCATAGGCCCTTCGTCTGATAGCACTGATCACACAAAGGACCTTTAGTTCAGCTTCTTATAATTGATCCAGATTAAAATGTATTTTCTGTTTGTTGTTGTAAGCTTGAGTGTTGGTTGACCTCGTTAGTGACATTAATCGATTTAATATTTTTATCGAGTTCATATAGATAAGATTCAAGACCTTTAAAATCTAACTTCTGCAGGTCAAACTCAAATACCTGTGGTGATTGATACATACGCACAGAAAACGTTTTATTGATTAAGTCTGATACCGTAACCCATTGAGCATAATCATGAACACTCTTTCCTTTTGAGTCTCGGCTGGTACCAAGGGGAATGTCGACGGTATTGAGAATATGAAAAGCCAGCGTAGTTGCGTCCGCTTTTCCTACTGTGATATCAGCTTCGATTGGCGATTGCTCACTGTATAATTTGGCATAATAGTTGGCATTTGTCTTAAAAGCATTGACTTCGTCTATATCTTTTTTATTCAATAGTTGGAAGACGGGAAAGGAAAAATTACTCATCATTGAGGCACGAACAAATCGGTCAACAGGTGTAGAGCTACCAGGGAGTCCCGAAAAACCGGTACCTTGCGCATGAGAAAAGCTCTGGAATTTATACGCTGCCTGCTTGTATGCAATGATACTCGGTGTATCAGGTACGCCTTCATCATTTTGAAAGTTAAACGGCACCACGTTGACATAATTATTGATAACATTTTCTTGTTGCCAAGCGATTAAGGGATCGTTTGTGAGTGCGCCGATTGGGTTTAGATCTGTGATCTGTAATTGTCCTTTTACATACTCAAGCACTATGCTATTACCTAGTGCATCATGGACTGGAAAATGAAAATTCATCGGACTGGGAACGGTGACCGGTTCAAATGGATTGGCGACTAAGATTTTATCTTTGTTGTCAATTTGGCTTTCAACGAGGGATGAACCATTTGAATTTACCGTCAATGAGCCATACTGCAAACTGTCGATGACATCTTGGCAGGTAGCACAATTGGATAAGATCCAAGTGGTAATACTTGGATAGAAAACAATACCTTTTGAGGCGATGGGTTTTGCATCTTCATCAAATGGGTTTTGATATTCAGATTGAGCCAATACCATAGTGCCAGTTGTGAGCCCTTTATCATTCATGCCATTGGTTGCTATGTTGGCATATAAGTCATCTTTTAAACCCAGAGTTTGACTTATTTTTGTGGCAAATCCATTGAGTGCAATAAAGTTATATTTTCCATTCCAAGTTAATAGGTTTGGGATAATCTGTTTGATATCTCGACGAGGAATAAACTCAGTTCGGCCCTTATCCTTTAATAATTCTTCCAGTGATTTCGATGCACACTGAGTGTAGTGAAATGCTTTTCCTCTGAAAAATAATTGAGACTGTAAATTGGAACCCAGTTCCATCGAGCGACCAATGACTGGAATGCTTTTATCTGGATCTAGGGTGAGTGCTTTAATAGAGAAGTCGGTACACATAGTGAAATTCCTTTTAAAAGGGGTGAATGATATCCGTGACTTAGCAATCTTTAAAAAGCGCATCGGGGCAAGTGTTGGTATTAATTTTATTCTAAAAAGTAAAAGAATCTATTACAGCCTATTACAGACTGTCATTGTTTTATTTTTATCACATTGATTTATAATGGCTAATTGTGAAATTATGCGCTATATAAAGGTGATATACTTATCAGATATCGGAGCTGAGAATGAGTATGGATACACATCTAAAAATTATTGAAGCCTTAGCTAATGGAATTGATCCTTTAACAGGCGAAGTGTTACCCAATGAGTCACCTTATAATCACCCTGATACAATTAGGGCACTTTTCGCTGTCATTAATCATATTAAGCACCCACCTAAAAAGAAGCAGAAAATAAAGAAACCATTGAGCAAAAACGCTCAGATAATATTGAAAATGGCTTACCTAAAAATGCGGGGCTACCTTGGACTGAAGAGGAAAGAAATGTGCTCGCAGCTGAGTTTACAGCAGATGAGCCGCAAGATAATCTAGCTGATCTTCATGAACGTACAAGAGGAGCTATTACTTCGGAGCTTAAAAAGCAAGGACTAATCGAAGAGTAATGAGCATATAACAAAGGCAACGTTAGTTGCCTTTGTTGGTATTTCATCAATGACTAAAGTTTAAGTGGGAAAAGCTTAAGAATAAAAATGATAGGCCAAGTACAGCGTGAGGCTATAACCTAGGCTGTAGCAAATGAATAGGGCAGGGACATAGCGTAAGTAACTGACAAAGGTGAGCTCTTTCACTTTGGTCATGGCAATAATCCCCGCGGCTGAACCGATGACTAATAGCGAGCCACCCACACCGACAGCATAAGTTAAACTGAGCCACTCGGGGGTATTTAAAATCGGATCGGCTTTCAATAACGCGGCGGTTAAAGGAACATTATCCAGCAGGGCTGAGCCGATACCAGTAATGAAGTTGGAGATATTCGGATCAAACTTTGTATACGCTTGTGCCAGTAAATCTAGTGTGCCAATTTCTTTGAGCATGCCCACAAGTAATAAGATCCCTAAAAAGAACAGCAAGGTGTCATATTCGATTTGGCGGACATATTCCAATATTCGGCTTTCTTCCTTGTTACTGCGAAAAATATGGCCAATTAAGAACATGACAGACAGGCCGGTTAAAAAGGTCAGTACAGGTGGGATTGCATAAAGCACATTTAAGGCCATTGTGGCTAAAATGGTGCTAAAGAAGATAACGGCGATAATAATATCGACGGCCTGATATTGATGCTTAATAGGTGTCGTGCTGACTTGCCCTGTTGATTTAAGCGAAAAAATAATCGCCAGTAACATGACACTTATCATGGATGGAATGGACAGCATTAACAATTCAGAGATGTTGACATGACCTTCTAAGAAAATCATTAAGGTGGTGACATCCCCTGTGATCAATGCCACGCCTCCAGAGTTGACCGCAAAAATAATCAGTACAGCCATACGCAAGCGGACTTTGGCTTCGAGCTTAAAGGTGGTTAACAAGCCCAAGGAGACGAGGGTTGATGTCACATTGTCACAAAATGAGGAGAGCACCAGTGAAAATAGGGCCACTAAAATCATCAGTAATCGCACCGATAATTGCTGTGGAAAGATCTTTTGCACTAACCCCTGAATAAGGCCTTTGGCATTGAGGTAAGCGACAAAGGTCATGGTCGACATTAAAAATAGCCAGAGCGTGGCAATTTCCAATAAATTTTCATTGAGTTGCTCAGACACTATGTGTTGCTGAGTCGGGGTTTTCGCACAAATGAATAAGGTGACCCAAGCAATACAGCCTAAAAATAAGGTGGTTTTGGCTTTATTGATATGAGTGACTTCTTCAAAAATAATACTAAGCAGTGCAAGGACAGCTAATGAGATCAAGAAAAAAGACAGCATGGTGGCATTCCAACAGTGATAAATGGCATTTTTGGTAAAGAAAAGTGGATTTCAATTGCATTGATAAAATAAACACAATTTGGAAGAGGATCTGACCACAGCCGTTAACACTTGGCAAGAGAAAATAATAAAAATAACTTTATTTTCAGTATGTTGGTATGTTGTTGGGCAAGAGTTAATAAAATGGGTTGATAAGCACAATAGAATAATCGCATCTCTTCACACTTTTAAGAGCATGCGATTATTTTATCGTGAAAGTGTTATTGGACCATTGAGGCGAGTACGCGATCGGCTGCGGCCAACGTGAGTGCAATGGCTTCATCATCATGAGCCATAGATAAAAAGCTGGCTTCATAAGCGCTCGGTGCCAGATAAATCCCTTCCTCAAGCATGCCATGATAGAAAGTCTGGAAATGCTCAAGATTACACTGAGTGACCTGCTCAAAACGCGTGATGTTTTGCTCTTTTGTGAAAAAGAAGCCAAACATGCCGCCAACCAAGTTGATGGTCATAGGAATACCATGTTTATCTGCTAAGGTCTTAAAGCCTTGTGCAACTTGTCTGGTTTTTTCACTGAGCTTTTCATACAGGCCGTCCTCGCATAGTGCATTCATTTGAGCCAGACCTGCCGCCATGGCAATAGGATTCCCCGACAAAGTGCCCGCTTGGTAAACCGGGCCTGTTGGCGCAATATATTGCATGACGTCTTTACGGCCGCCAAATGCCCCCACAGGCATGCCGCCGCCAATGACTTTACCTAAGGTGGTTAAATCCGGCGTCACGCCGTAATGACCCTGAGCACCGGTTTTAGAGACGCGAAAGCCTGTCATCACTTCATCAATTACTAACAAGGCACCGTACTCATCACATAATGCTCTTAAGCCTTGTAAAAAACCTTCAACAGGTGGAATGCAATTCATATTACCTGCGACGGGCTCTAAAATAATGCAGGCTATGTCTTCGGGGTATTGCTCAAAAAAGGCTTTAACAGAGTCGAGGTCGTTATAGACTGCGGTGAGGGTGTGTTTGGCAAAGTCTTCAGGAACGCCCGGGGAGCTAGGTTGGCCTAAGGTGAGGGCACCAGAGCCGGCTTTGACTAATAAGCAGTCGGCATGTCCATGGTAGCAACCTTCAAATTTGACAATTTTATCTCTATGGGTAAATCCGCGGGCTAAACGAATGGCGCTCATGGTGGCTTCGGTACCCGAACTTACCATACGAATTTGTTCAATTGAGGGCATCATATCAATGACTTTTTCAGCCATTTGTATTTCAAGCTCTGTTGGCGCACCAAAGGATAAACCATTGTCAACCGCATCAAGTACTGCTTGACGAATGGCGGGATGATTATGGCCTAAAATCATGGGTCCCCAAGAACCAACATAGTCAATGTAGGCTTTGCCATCAGCATCATAAATATAAGCGCCGTCTGCTTTTTCAATGAAACGGGGAGAGCCTCCCACACCATTAAAAGCGCGAACAGGGGAGTTTACACCACCTGGAATGCTGTTCTTTGCTTGAGCAAAAAGCGTATCAGAACGTGTCATGTGTCATCCTTACTAAAAATGATAAATTAATCCTATTATCGACCGCGTCATGGCCGTCGATTAAAAGTCGGCTTTACGTGAATACCAATTGACGGGGCATTCATATTGTGTGAGTTGTTTATCGACTCCCAATGTCAATGCAAACAGTGCCATACGAATGAGCAGTCCATTATCGGCTTGTCTGAAAATCGCTAAATTAGGGTGACTATTAAGGTCGCTATCTAATTCATTGGCTGCTGCACGGGAATCTCTGGGTAATGGGTGCATAATCACGGTATTAGATTTACAGTGTTGAGTGTAAATGCCTTTATTTAATCGAAACTTTCCTCGGTATTGATTGGCATCTTCTTGTGAAGGGAAGCGTTCTTCTTGAATACGCGTCAGGTATAAAATGTCGGCTTGATCTAAATGGCCTTCAAGTTTGTCGGTTACTTGTATTCGGTGACCCGCTTTCTCAATGTCCGCCAACACCGTTTCAGGCATTGACAGCTCATTTGGAGAGACGAGGGTAAAAGTGACATTAGTATACATACACAATAAACGAGACAAAGAATGCACAGTGCGGCCAAAGCGTAAATCACCGACCATGGCAATATGCAGCCCATTGATATTTCGGCCACCTGCAGCCAGTTCTTTTTGAATGGTAAATAAATCCAGTAATGCTTGAGTGGGGTGCTCATTGGCGCCATCGCCGCCGTTGATCACTGGGACACGACTGCCCTCGGAAAACTCTTGAACTGAAAAAGGATCGGGGTGGCGCATGGCTATCACATCAGAGTAGGTGGATAACACGCGAGCGGTATCGTATAAGGACTCCCCTTTTGAAAGTGACGATGAGGCCATGCCTGTTGTTTCGCGCACATGTCCGCCGAGTAGATTAAAGGCACAACCAAAACTGACGCGAGTACGCGTGCTAGGCTCAAAAAATAGATTGCCTAATACTGCCCCATCAAGGACACGCGTGCGTTTTTGTCTTAAGGCATAGGGAGTCATTTGGGTGGCAACATCAAAAATTGTATCAATGGCATGCAAGTCGAGCTGGTTTACTGAGAGGATATGCGATCCTTGAAACTGAGTCATCAGCCTGTTTCCAATGTTATAGGGTCATGTTGTCAGTTTGCGTGTCTTAACACTCACAGAGAAACATAAAGCCCAAAGTTGAAGAAAGTAGAGTCGTACGTGGCTGAGGCGCGATGATAACAGAAGTGAGGTAAGAAGTTAATAGTGTTTGCTTGAGAGCAAATGAGATGAATGTTGAGTAAGGGGATGAACGTGGTTAGTTGAAGGAAGACAAACAGGCCATCATGAAATCGTTGGCCTGTTTGAGTATGTGTTAATGGAATTTAATCACGCTGGTCTATGGCTGAGTTTATTGACCTCTCAAATATGACCAAGCACTGCTGATACCGCTAGCCACATTACTGACACCGCCAGCAATTAAATTGACTGGGTTATATGAATATTTTTCTTGAGGTTTTGAGCTTGATTCTGATTTAACAGGAATACTAGGCTCTCCCACCATGAGGTCATATTCCATCCCTGAGTGAGGACTTTCAGTATGGACAGTTTGATGTGGAATTGGATTTTGTTTAGCCAATTGAGCTTGTAATGGACTATATTCGATGGCTTTAGGAGCGGTTTTAACTGTTGGTTCAGTTTGTTCAAAATTTTTAACAGGATTTTGTTGTTCCCATTTACTCACTAGATTATTGACCATTTTTTGAATCCAAGATTCAGGTTTATGCTTCCCTTCTAGAGTCAGGATACTTTCTAGCACTTGATCATGGTATGATAATTTGGCTTCTTGGTGTGTCAAAATCGCGTGTTCAGTGGGAACATATACTACGGCTCTATCAAGTTCTTCTGCAGATAGGTTACGTACGTCAATTGGCTTTATGGAATTGGGGATGCTTTGTTGTTTTACTGGTGCTAAAAGATCGAGAATAGCAATCACGACCTCATCATCTTCGCTGGCTAACGCAGCATTTAACGCTAATTCTAAAATGGGTTTTGGCAGTGTTTCTTCGGTATGATTTTGTTTAGCAAGCTGGTACGCTTCTTTAGCTGTATTTTGCAGGGTATTAAATCGGTGGCTGTCTATTTCTGATTTATTTTGCAAATCTTGTAAAATGTCACAGGCCGCTTTAGCGGCTAAATCGGGTTCACAATTAATTTCAGGTTTAATGGCAATTTTTATTAGCAAATTTATACTATTAGTGTCGCTATTGAAGGCATTTTCACGTAAAGATGTCAGTAAACCACCGACTTCTCTTTGCATGCTTTCATTGTCAGTAAAGGGTTTTGATATTATTGAATCATGTTGACTTTGAAGGTTTAAATCTTCTGATATGACAGTATTAATATTGCCTGATGCGACAGTTGGGATAGTCATTTCTTTTCCAGTATAAAGAATGGTAATAATTGTTGCTTATATTATTTAAATATATGTTGAACCTCTTCCAAAAATAGAAATATATTCGCCCTAGTGGTCAAACCAGTTTTGGTTGAATCATTAAATAAAATGATATAGTTTTTTATATCAGTTAAAAGGAATTGTCAGTATATTTAAGTTAAAGCGAATATATCTATAAAGATTATTTCTTGAATAAGAATGAGGCAAACCAAGTCGATAGTTTTTCTGATAAGGGTTTCGTCGTAGTCTCTTCATCAGATAAAGTATTGGTATCCATTTTTATATCATCATGAGTGATCTCAAGGGAGTCTTGAGAAAGGGGCGGACGTGAAGTTGATGCTGTGTGGCTAGTGTTATTACTGCTGGTGTTATTTGATGTTGTATTTATTGTGTCTTGGTCGACTGAATAAGGTCTTGATAGACGAGATTGCCAATGCTGATCTGTCATTGCTGCGGTTGATGAATAGGTGCTTTCAATATCAGGCTTAGGGATAAAAATCGGATTATTAACATCCCATTTATGGATTAACTTTTCCATGACAGTATCACTGAAATAGGTGGACTTTCTAATTTCATGAAGAAACTCAATGAATTCATGACGGGTTTGAGAAATAGGGTCTATCTTCTGACTGTGAGTCATAAAATGAGCTGCACTATCTTGGTAACCTTCATTAAGCGGTAAATAGGGGCTGAGTTCAGAATGACTTATTTCTGAGATAGTATTATCCATAATGTGATGTCCATTTTCTTGTAAAATTGTATTGCTCAGATTATCTGCTGATTGACTTTTAGTGCTTAATATAGCAATGAAACCTTTCTCTTCGATCATAGAAACAGGATGAGAGACGAGTGAGTGTGTTTCTTGTGCATAGTTATGAGTTGTAAGTGATTTGTTTTGCAGTATTTGAATTAAATTAAAAATGTCTTGGTTACGTGTATTGTTTCCAGTAAGCATGATATCCATTAATATTTTTAACATATTAATGGATAACTGGCACAGTTGTGGTGAGCGATGATTTATTTCATTTAAATGACATTGCTGATAAAAATTCTCACAATGAAGGGTAAAGACCTCTTCTTCGTGAGAACCTTTTGGGGCACCTTCTTTTATTTCTAATAATATTTGAGTTGCAAGAAGACCTATTTCATCGCATCGACTTGTTAATGTAAAAAGTAAATCGATACTGGAGAAATCACCTTGTTTTGCAAAGTGTTTAAGCTCGTCTAATGTTGTACGTAGGTTTAAAGTCTTAAATGTTTCTTTTGATATATATTGTTCGCTAAAAAGTAAGTCTAACTTATTAATACTTTCTTGAACATGGGGGAGTTCAATATTATGAAGACAGCTAGTTTTACTTGGAGAGATAAGTGTCATTGAAATTACCTAAATTTCAAGAAGAATATTAATCATATTGGTTAAAGATAATGTATGATCAATATGCTTCTATTAAAATGTAGAGACAATCAATAATATTGAATTTCTCTTATCCATTGTGAAAAGCAGAATTGATGGATTATTTATTTTTTGTGAGTATATCTCTGTAATACTGACTTTGCGATTGAAAAGTATTATTACTATCAAGTTCATTGCTACTTGAGCTAAAGTCTTTATGACTGTTGGTTAAAATTAAGTCAGTGAGAGGCACTGTTGACACATCAGAGCCAAAGGTGCGTGTTAGCGCGAGACGAGCTGCTTTTGTTTCATTTGTTTGGCTTGTTGTATTACAGGTTTTATCTAAGGTTTGGACTGCTTGCAGTATGCTTTTACTGCTCACATCGAGGTTAATAGGCTTTGGCTCTAAACTGGCTAATATTTGTTCTGCTTGCTGTGCTTGTTCACCAGAGCCTAAAGAAAGCTGATATAATTTAGTCATGCTGCTCGGAAAGCCTTTTTCACTGCTTTCTCTGAGTTCCCGCAATGTGTCATGGTCTTGTGACGTTGATTTAACCGATTCCATTTGATTATCACTTGAATTGTCATGAATTGAACTATTAATATAAGATGATGAAGGTTGGATTGTAGTGCTCATATTAGACTCCGAGTAATTCGACCGGTAGGTTCAATCCAGCCTATTGTAACTTATCATACTAAAAAATAATTTTTCTGTTAGTGTCTATAGTCCCATGAATATCGTGATATGAATATAAAATAGTGGGACCTGTTGTGAGAAACTGGTCTAATCAGTTTAAATTTGCTCGGCTTTAATCTCCGATTGTAAGTCTTCCCAAGATATTATGCCGACAATATTTTGGTTGGTTTGATCAATGATAAATACATTTCCCCTCCTCTGCGTAGAGAGCTGTTGATAGACTTCGCTTAATGTACAAGTATCAGATAAACCATTTACTTTTCTTTTTATTAATGTTGTTTCTGTATGACTTGAGTGTAATTCGAGCTCTACTATTTCAACCTCCCCTTGTTGGTTATAAGTCAAAATGGGCCGGCCTGGCTGTTCATTTAACGCTTCAAGTAAATGCGCATTATCATTTTTGACTATGATGAAATTCTTGTTCATGATGGCTCTGACACCAATTTTCTGTAACCCTAAATTGACGGCGGTTACTTTAAAACCAAGCTTCATTATTTCAAGTTGTCTGAAAAAAATAGATTTTGTCTTAAATAATTGATGTGAAATAAGAAAAGCAGGTATGATAACGAACATTGAAGGTAAGATTATGGCTGTATTATCACTAAGTTCAATGAGGGCGACCAATGCTGCTAAAGGGGCGCTTAAGCAGACTCCCATCATAGCGGTCATACCTATAATGGCATAAAGGCCAATAAAGGGAGTCATAGACGGGAACCATTGTTGAAAAAAGACAGCAATAATCGCCCCAAGTAAAGCACCAATACCATAGAGAGGCCCAATTAATCCGCCTGGGATCCCAAGTCCTACAGCGGCAACGGTAGCAAAAATTTTGCCGATTAATATGGCGATTAATAGCGTAATACTGGGATTAGCCTGTATTGCTTCACTAATGGCGTGCTCATTACTGCCAATCGCTTGCGGTAAAAATAAGCCGATGATACTGGTGAGAATGCCTGCGATGAGTAGACGTTGCAAGAGTGGCCATTTTTGAGATTTTTCTGTTAATGTGAGCAATGAAAAATTAAAAAAAGCCGCAACACAGCCTAAGATCAGCCCTGATATTGCGAGAACAGGGTATTGAGAGAGTGGGATTTTCATTACACTTATTTGATCGAAAACATGAATATTACCGAAAACTAATCGGCTCGATAATGCGCCGCAGATGGCGGATATGGTAATGGGAAAAAAATAATGGATTTTATATTCGCGTAATATGACTTCTAGTACAAAAATAACGGCTGCAAGTGGGGCATTAAAGATAGCTGAAATACCTGCGGCAATGCCGCTAGCACACATAATACGTACACTATTATCGGGTAGTTTAAGTTTCTCGGCTAATACACTTGCACTGACAGCACCTAAGTGAATTGCAGGACCTTCTCGTCCAACAGAAAATTGAGATGCTAAGGCAAATAAGGCTTGAAAAAACTGTGCAGGAGCAGAAGCAAGAGGTATTTTACCATAGTGAAGTTTCACTCTGTGCAATACATAGGCAATCCCCATTCGTTTGTAACGTTTTGATCCCATTTTTGCTATTATCCAAATTAACAATGCACCGAAAATGGGTAATAATACTCGCCAGTCGTCAATCAGATCAGTAAAATCGAATCGCTGGTTTTGTGTAAAACTATCAAGCCATACGAGTAGCGATCGAAAAATGACGATAACTGTTGAGGCGATAAGGGCAAATACTAATGCCAGCAAGCACAGTTGAACACTGACTTTAGCTTGCGAAAGTGTGTCTTTTAAACTAGTTCTAACATTTTTATCCCATGTTATGGTTAACTTTTTGTTGGACAATGGCACAAATATATCCTGATTTATGTGACTCATTTTAATGAGTGTATGAGTGCAAATGGCACAGAGAGGTTGTAGCTAAATGTCAAAATATTATCGCTGGCTAGATCGCCTGCAAGCAATGGAGCGTCAATTCCATTCATCTAGAGTGAACTTGCTAGTTTTGTTAGTGGTTGTTTTTATTCTAGGTGGCATGACACTTAATGCAATCATGCCTTTAGTCAATATTAAGGCTGATGATACTGCACAAAGTGTAAGCGGTGAACAGACAAAAGTGCAAGTGTTAAATCAACAACTCGCGGCAAGAAAGCTTGAGTTAAGTATGGCGATTCAAACAAATGATGATATGAAAGCTATGTTTGAGGCACAGCATACTAAGCAAAAAGAATTAGAAAGAGAGCTGGCGTTTTACCGTAGTATCATGTCTCCTGAAAGTAATGCTGATGGTGTTGTGATAAATGGTTTTGAATTATCAGAAGACTTATTGCCTGAACAATATCGCATTAAATTAGTGTTGACTCAATTGCAAGCGAGGAAACAATCATTAAAAGGGAGTGCTAAAGTCACTTTTATTGGCTTATCAAAAGGCAAGCGTAAGACAATCCGATTAAGTGAGCTATCTAAGACGCCATTTCAATTTCAATTTCGTTATTTTCAAGTGTTAGAAACGTCGGTTATTTTTCCAAAAGACTTTTTGTTGTCCAGTATAAAAGTGAAAGTTGAAGTGCCTAAAGGTCGTTGGTCTAAAGGATCTGAAACAGAAAAAGAGTACACATTGAAAGAGTTACAGCTAGAAGAAAAAGATGCTGATGGAATACTTGATCAAAGTAGTCAGGCATTAGATAATCTTACTCAGTAAACCGTTTTATGAGGTCGTCATGACAGAAGAAACAGAAGATACGTTGCCCATTAGTTTTACTGATGCTGCGGCTTCGAAAGTAAAAGTATTGCTTGATGAAGAAGAAAATGAAGCATTGAAGCTTCGAGTATATGTGACCGGTGGTGGTTGCTCTGGCTTTCAATATGGGTTCACTTTTGATGAAAAAATTAATGAAGGTGATTTCATCGTAGAAAAACAAGGTGTTAAGCTCGTTGTTGATCCTATGAGCCTTCAATATTTGATGGGAGGAGAAGTGGATTATACCTCTGGCTTAGAAGGTTCACGCTTTTTTGTGAAAAACCCCAATGCCACAACCACTTGTGGGTGCGGCGCCAGCTTTTCAGTATAGCACTCTAGGAGTGTTCCTCTCACTTTAGTGTGTATTTAGGTAAATACGAGTGATATTCAGCCATTTGAGGATGACTGAATATCGATGCTTTTGTTTAATCAGACTAAAATACTTAATTAATAATATTTAAGTTTATTTTCTGAATAAAATAAGCACTAACCTTTTGGCTAAACGCTAAGTAAACTTGCAGTATGGCGATTATGCTACAGCCACCCCATAACCAGAGATAAAATAGTGGTGAGTGGTCTGTGAGTAAAGGCGCCTCTTGTATGAGTTTGTCAATGCCACTTCCTTGAAAGTGCAATATGGGAAGGCAGCTGAGTAAGAGTAATACTAGGCAGCTGTATAAACGTAGCATGATTAAGCCTGTTTTTTGTCTTCCTAATGAAGCAAGAATGATAAGTAGCAGTAAAATAGCAATTAATATACCTTGTTGAAACTGAAACCCTACCATTGCTGGTAATGCAATTAGGATAAGCAGTAAAAGGAGTCTTTTAGGTAAAGGTGGACGTTTTTCTGGTTTATTGGTGTCTGCTGTCATCGATATTATCCATAGCATAGCGCCATAAAGTCTGTTTGTTGGTGCTTTTGACTGTGGGTATAATGGACATTAAACATTTTAATGTCCATGTATTGAATGAGTTAGATTATTAATGCTCAGTGCTGTTGTTTAGGCTCTAATCTAGATTCTAATTCAAAGGGCGGGATCACGACACCTAAATCATCTTGCACTGGAAACACGGCGACATGGAGTTCATCATCTTGCATACCAGGTACCCAGCGTTCTAACCATTCTGTTAAAGGAATAGCCAAAGGTTGGCAGTCTTTCCAATCATCCACAGCCCAAAGTGCAGCGGCTTCTTCAGAAGGCCACATAGGAATACAATCTTCTTCATCAGTGGTTAACATGACGCAGCCATTGCTATCTTGTAATGTCCAGAGGTTTTGGTGATCTTTAACTTGTTTAACTAAAAAATCATAACGCGCCTCAGGTGTTAATTGCGTGATTTGTTTTAAGCTTTTTTCATTTGTGCTCATTGTATATTCTCGTATTGTAGATAAAGCTTAAACAGGCAAATGTGCCAAGGCTATTATCGAGTGGAATAGGTCAAAGGAGTGTACCAAAGCGATCATAACATTTAGCCTAGTGATGAAGAAGAGGTTTAGTGGCACAAATAGGGTGGGTTAGTCTGCACAGTATTTGCCGCCTAAAATGGCTGAGTGGGTTGCGCCTGTTACAGCGGGCAAATTACCCGGCAATGCGTATTCATAGCGCATGGCTAGCCAAGCAAAAGCAATACTTTCTACCCATTGAGGAGAAATACCTAATTTTTCAGTGGTATGAATTTGATAATGGGGTAGTTGCTGCGAAAGTCGTTGTATTAAATGTGTATTATAAGCGCCTCCACCGCAAACAAAAAGCTCTCCATTTTCAGATAATGCAAGAATGTCTTTGGCGATACTAAGGCAGGTGAGATCCAATAAGGTGGATTGAATATCGGCTTCTTCTAAATTAATAAAATTAGTTAATTGCTGTTCAAGCCATGAATAACTGAATAATTCTCTGCCTGTGCTTTTAGGGGAGCTGAGTGAAAAGTAGGGATGGGATAGCAACTGCTTTAGCATTTCAGGACTGGTGGTTCCAGAGGCAGCCCAATGCCCTGATTTATCATATGGCTCTTGTTTGACACGTTGGATCCAAGCATCCATCAAGGTATTGCCAGGTCCTGTATCAAAGCCTAATACTTGATGTTCATTTCCGGGTAAAAAAGTAATATTGGCAATGCCCCCAATATTGAGGATTATGCGTTTCTGCTGAGGCTTTGAAAACACATATTGGTGAAAAGCTGGAACCAGTGGTGCGCCTTGACCACCTAATGCGATATCTTTTCCTCGAAAGTCTGCAATCACATCGATACCGGTTTCTGCGGCGATGGTATTGGGATCACCGACTTGAAGAGTAAAACCCATGTTCAGGTTAGGCATATGCCGAATCGTCTGCCCGTGACTGCCGATGGCGATGACTTGTTCTTTTTTGACGCCAGATAGAGTGAGTAATTTATTCACTGCTGTGGCAAACAGTTTGCCCATTGTACGATCGATCTGCCCGAGTCGATTAATTTCATCATGTTCGGGTGAACAAAGTTTATTTAAATCTTTGAATACTTTTTCAGGCATCGGCTCTTGATGTGATGCGATGAGGGTGGGAATGTCACCATTAAACTTTACCAGTACTGCATCGATTGCATCCATACTGGTCCCAGACATCAGGCCGATAAAAAAGGTTTTATTCATAAAGCATTACTCTGTAATAGGGATAGTTGTCGAGCTAGCATGGTTATTCTCTATAGGCTAATTGGATTTGTTTATTTTGTTCAAGTGTAGCCATAACGCGTTTGCTTAGAGATAGAAATTGTGCTTTTTCTTGTTTGGCAATGGGTTTTGATTTTGGTAAATCAATGGTTCTTGGGTTTCTGTGTACGCCATTGACAATAAATTCATAATGCAAATGAGGCCCCGTTATTCTACCCGTTGCGCCTAGTGTACCGATAATATCACCTTGTTTAACGGTTTGACCTGTCTTTACCTTACGTTTCTTTAAATGTAAATATTTAGTGGTGTAAGTATCGTTATGCTTAATGAATACATAATTGCCATTGTATTTATTATAGGATGCTTTAATGACTCTGCCCTTACCAGCAGCTTTAATCGGAGTGCCTACGGCAGCTACATAATCTACGCCGCGATGGGCTTTAATTTGTCCTGTGACAGGATGTAAGCGCTTCGGATTAAAACGAGAGCTGACATATTTGAAGTCAACTGGGGAGCGCAAAAAGTCTTTTCGCATGCTGCGTCCTTCTTCGGAATAGTATTGGCCATCGGTATAACGAATAGCGGTATAGCGCTCTCCTTGATTGACAAATTCGGCAGCCAAAATATGTCCATTTTTCAAAAAACGGCCTTCGGTAAATTCTTTTTCATACAGGATTGAAAAATGATCGCCTTCGCGTAGATCTAATGCGAAATCAATGTCCCAGCCAAAGAGGGTGGCTAGCTGCATGATTTGATTTGGGGTAAGTGAAGCGTCAATGCCTGCGTTCCAAAAATTGGTTTTAATGGTTGCAGATGCGAAGCTTTGGCCATATTCAATTTTTTTGCTGGTTATGCTCTCCGTATACTCCATTTGATTTCGATTAATGGTGAGGGTATTGATTGGATCTAAAGGGTATTGTAATTGAACAAATTGGCCCTCATCATTTTTACTAATACTGATTTTTTCACCAGGTAAAATTTTAAGTAAATTGGCTCTGGCTTTGGGTAATAAAGTGATGTCGTATACATCTTTGGGCGTTAAGCCTGCACGTTTAAAGAGTGCGGCGAGTGTATCGCCTTTTTTCACTGTGAATGCTTTGGCGTGGTACTGAGGTGAGGCGATAGCAGGTTTTGCCGTCGTGAATATAGGATCGGGGGGAGACTGAATCAATGCCTCATTTGAGTCATTGAGTAAAGTGCTTTCGTTGTGTTGATCGTCATGAATGATACTTTTGTTTCTATCATGAATATTGACAAGGTAACGCGTATTTAAGGCATATTCACCTTGGATGGGCGTATCGCCTTGATCTTGTCTGTTATCGTTTGATAAAAAAACGGCGATAAAGAGTAGACTGCACGTTAAGACACCTAAAGTCACTCGGTGAAATTTTGGCAATAAATTAAATAATGTAATGAACTTTCCCATTGAGATTAAACCTAATTCTATCCCTACTAGCTTCTTCCCTTAGTTTACACTCTTTCAATTATGCTGGCTAACAAGTAACATATATCAATAATATCTTTATCATTAGAGTAATTGCCGAAATGGCTGATATAGCACACGCATTAGCAGAGATTAAACGCGGTACTGAAGAAGTACTGCTTGAAGCTGATCTGTTGGAAAAATTGAAAGAAGATCGTCCCTTAAGAATTAAACTCGGTTGTGATCCTACTGCGCCAGATATTCATCTTGGTCATACCGTTATTTTAAATAAATTAAGAACTTTTCAAGACTTAGGACATGAAGTCATATTTTTGATTGGTGATTTCACTGGAATGGTGGGCGATCCCAGCGGCAAAAATAGCACTCGTCCTGCATTGACTCGTGAGCAAGTTAAAACCAATGCTCAAACCTATATCGATCAAGTTTATAAAATACTGGATGCAGATAAAACACGCATTGAATTTAATTCTGATTGGTTAGAACCTTTAGGGGCGGCAGGGATGATAAGACTTGCTTCTCAGCAAACGGTTGCTCGAATGATGGAACGAGACGATTTTAAGAAGCGATATGGTTCAGGACAATCCATTGCTATTCATGAATTTATGTATCCATTATTACAAGGTTATGATTCTGTCGCATTAAAAGCGGATGTTGAGCTTGGGGGAACAGATCAAAAGTTCAATTTATTAATGGGACGTGAATTACAGAAATCAGATGGTCAAAAGCCACAAACCGTTATCATGATGCCACTATTAGAAGGGCTTGATGGCGTTAAGAAAATGTCCAAGTCTGCCAATAACTATATTGGTGTCAATGATCCAGCCGAAGAGATGTTTGGCAAAATAATGTCTATTAGTGATGAATTAATGTGGCGTTATTTTGAATTGTTATCTTTCCGTCCTCTTACGGATATTGACAAATTAAAACAAGATGTTGAACAAGGCCAGAATCCTAGAGACGTTAAAATTTCATTGGCAAAAGAAATCATTTCTCGTTTTCATGATGAGGACGCTGCAGAAGCGGCACATCAAGCTTTTATTCAACGTTTTCAAAAAGGGGCGATCCCTGATGATATTCCTGATGTTGAAATAGCAATCGGTGAAGGGATAGGGATTGCGAACTTACTGAAAGAAGCGGGATTGGTGAGCTCTACCTCAGATGCTATGCGTATGATAAAACAGGGAGCCGTTAAACTGGATAGTGAAAAGATCGCGGATCCTCGGTTACAGTTCTCTACTGCAATGTCAGGCGTTTTTCAGGTTGGAAAAAGGAAATTCGCTAAAATCCATTTAAAATAAATGACAATCAACTAGGGATTAATAGATTTACTATTAAAGTCAATACGTTAATTAGGGCTCAATGAGCAAGGTTTTGTGCTGAAATGAACGTCATTTCGGTTTTGACATTGCCACGTGAGTTGAGCCTCATCTAATACCCAAAAAGAGCCTTTTTGACTGAGTGTTAAAATGAGCAATAAGGTTTGATTTTGATCTTTATCTTGATGAACATTATAACTGATCACTTTTTCTTCAGTTTGCTTGATCTTAAGTAAAACAAACTCATTTTCAGTATATGCTGTGGAAATATCCTGTGGATGTAAACTCCATTGCCTTTGCTGTAATTGCGCATCAGCAAGTAATTTGTTGAACGCTTCAATAGGTTGGTGTGCAGAAGAAGCTATGACGGGTTCTTCAAATGCTGTAGCGATCTGACTGAACAGTAACAGAAATGCAGTCGGAATGAGCTTACATAAAGATTTTTTCATAATATAGCCTAAACCCTAAAATCGTCTATACCTTATCATTATTTGCACAATTAAGGTTAATAGAGTTTAATTTAAAATGTAAATTTTGATGACGAACACAAGGCTATCTTCATACATGTGTGGATTATTGAATGGCGAGCTGATCTGACATGGTTTGGTAATCTAATAAATCTTGATGTTCTTT
Source organism: uncultured Shewanella sp. (assembly GCF_947491715.1). Classification (GTDB taxonomy): domain Bacteria; phylum Pseudomonadota; class Gammaproteobacteria; order Enterobacterales; family Shewanellaceae; genus Shewanella. Next base: position 125,453 of record NZ_CANLKR010000001.1, read on the forward strand.
TATTCTTCTTTTTTTCATATCGAGTGTTAACATGGTGACACTTGGAATCGCTAAATTGATGATTTTTCCTGGTTTGCCAAAAAGATCGCCAGGCCCTTTATAATAATAATTACCGATCATCACCACTAGAGATCCTGAGTTAAACATATGATCAATAGTAAATTTATATTCGAGTACACCTTGCTGTACTCGTTTTAAAAAATAAAGAATATCCTTTTTGCCGATATATTTTCGATTGGCTGTTTTATCAAAAAAAATACTATCTCGGTTGTAATAGTGGTTCAGTTTCTTAAACTTTTGATGGGTGAGCGCATCCATATAGTCTACTGCCATGGCTTGCTCGGCTGGCATTGCGCCATTATCGGCTTTCGCTGATAAACTAATAAAAATAAGCAGTATAAAAATATTAATTAATGAAGGTGTTAATTTAAAGTTTATTATCATTTTGTATAAGGTAATAAGTTTGTGTGTTTTGTGTTATTTTTCGAGTTCGTTTAGGTGAATATTGAGTGCATCAACTGAAATTCGAATTTCAATGACTGAGAGTATTAATGAATACAAAAGCAATAATAAACTGCAACCAAAAATAATCGAACCGATATGGTTTAAGCCTGCATAGATAAAAATCATACATAATACACAAAAAGCAAAACTGAGTACGCCAGCTTCTTGCATTTGTCTGATGATACTAATACGACGATGTAAATTTTTTAATTGCTCACCATTAACCGGAGTCCCTTCGCTACTTAGCGCTCGAATGAGTGCAGCTAATGCAAAAAATCGATTAGTATAGGCAAGGAGTAATAAGGAAATTGCAGGAAATAACAGTGCGGGCGTCGTTAAAGAGATTTGAATGTTACCTAGGGCCATATACACACTACTGATGACTGTTTATGGATGCGGTCGATCATAACAAGTCTCAGATGAATGTTCAAAATAAATTAACACACTAAAGAGTCCTTTTTCATTTTAATAGTTATTGTAAATATCGAAGCAATGCCCAAAAGCTAGGAATAATAAATAAGCTTAATATCCAAAAGGTAAATGCGGTTGAAGTGAGTAAGATAGCTTTTTTAATATCGTGGTGATCTGGAATAGGGCCGTATTTGATTTTAGGTAAGGCAATGCAATTACTTCCAAATGTCATTGGGCCACTCAGTTCTATATGGAGAATTTTTGCACCAATTTCACATACGTAAATATAGCCCCTTGGAACACCTTTTACTCGAGGTCTGATAAAAGTTAATAGACTTTGAGGCCCTCCTTGTACGGCAAGACTAAAGCTCCATAGTAACGTAGGAATAAAAAAGATGATGTTGCTTACTAAGTAACTAAGGCGCCCAAAATATTGATATTTAGGATTAAAGCAAGGCCAAGATAATTCAAGTTGCTTAATCATTCGAGCCAGTAATACCAATGGTGCACCGCCTAAACAGTAAAAAACAATAGTGCCAACAACGCCATAAACGGGGGCGGTAATTAATTTTTCAATGGTCGCTTTGCTGAGACTGCCAAAAGACAATACGAAGGTGTTACGTGTCAGCCAAGGATGTAGCAAAGCGCGAGCTCTCAGTTTATCTTGCTGGGCAATAGAGACACAGACTTCTTCTGCAACGAGTTTAAAATTGGCATCATTGAGACAAATATAGAGAATAATAAATTCAAAAATCCAAGGAAAACCAATATTATGAGTCAAAATAAAGGCTAATCCAAAAAAGGGCACCAACAAGGTCAAACTGGATAAGAGCCCCATAATTGCCTGTTTTAAAGGGCTATGGTGGTTGCGATAGACATATTTACTGAGCTTTTTAGCCAGCAGCCCAAACCAAACAATAGGCTGCATGTTCCGTGGCAATGGCGCAATCCTAGCCAATAAAAGTGAGATGATTAATATTACTGCTCCTTGATATATACCTCTATCGATATTCAAAGAAGAAATGAGTTCAGGAGTAATAATATCAAAGTGCATCAGAATGATAACGTCTTCAATAAGGCCATCACCATCAAGGCTGAATGGTGCCCAGCTTTGACAAGATAAGTATCAAAATCAACAGGTGAATCGTTATTGGCATTGTCAGATAAAGAGCGGATCACCACAAAGGGTAAATTAAACTGATGACACACTTGGCCAATTGCAGCGCCTTCCATTTCACAGGCCGCCATTGATGGAAAATGGGCGAGCATTTGTTTTGTTCGAATTGGATCACAAATAAAACTGTCTCCTGTGCATATAAGCCCTTCGATGGCGTTGACTTCGCCTATTTGTGAAATGGCTTTTTTAGCAGCATTGACGAGCTGACTATCACAAACAAAAGCGGCGGGTTGCTGAGCCATTTGGCCAATTTCATAACCAAATGCAGTGACATCGACATCATGATGGCGCACTTCTGAAGCAATGACGATATCACCAATATTCAATTCAGGAGAAAAACCTCCTGCTGAGCCTGTATTAATAATGGCATCTGGGGCATATTTTTCAATTAAAAGTGTCGTCGCCATACTTGCTGCAACTTTTCCAATACCCGAGCGAGTAACAATAATGTTTTTATCCGCTAATTGGCCTGAGACAAATTCGATACCTGCAATCGTTTGTGATGTTTTTGAACGCATTGACTCTATGAGGTGAGCCACTTCCGGTTCCATTGCACCGATAATACCGACTTTCATGAAATAACCTTATTCGTTTGAATGAGAAATACGTTGCTAATATAGCATAATGCAGATCATTTGGCGTTAAGTTAACACAGGGAGTTGGGTGGCGCATGAACAAAGGTATAGGGGGGGAATAGAAAAGCAAGATTTTGAAAAAATAATAAGTGCCTCTTGTTTGAGAGACACTTATTGAAACGTTTATTGATCTAAATAGTTTAAGATCCCTATTGCGGCGTCTCGACCTTCTGCGATTGCGGTGACAACAAGATCTGAGCCTCTGACCATATCGCCACCGGCAAAGACTTTTGGGTTACTGGTTTGAAAGGGATTATCAGCCTTTTTAGGGGCTTTCACTCTCCCTTTCTCGTCAATGTCGATTTGGTATTGCTCAAACCAAGGTGCAGGGCTAGGTTGGAACCCAAAGGCGATGATAATGGCATCAGCTTCTAAAACATGCTCACTATTGGCAATGGGAACAGCTGCTTGACGGCCGCTGACATCACTATTGGCCATTTCAGTAGCAATGCATTCAATACCGACAACTTGTTCGTTATGTGTTTTAATTGCAATGGGTTGCTGGTTAAAAAGAAATTCAACACCTTCTTCTTTCGCATTTTGCACTTCTTTACGAGAACCTGGCATATTCGCTTCATCACGGCGATATAAACAACTGACCGATTGAGCTTGTTGCCGAATAGCGGTGCGGACACAATCCATTGCTGTGTCACCCCCTCCGAGTACAATGACACGTTTATTTTTCAAATTGAGGTAGGGAGTATCACTTTGCTCTGTGCCCATAATGTGGTGAGTATTGCCTATGAGGTAAGGGAGAGCCTGATACACGCCTTTTGCGGGCTCACCTTCAATGCCGGCCTTCATGGCTGTATAAGTGCCCATACCGAGAAAAACAGCATCATAGTCTGTGAGTAGTGATTCAAAGCTCACATCCTCTCCAATGGTGAACCCCAGTTTGAACTCAATACCCATTTCCTCCATTACGGCTCTTCGTGTTGCCATGACAGATTTTTCCAGTTTGAACGCTGGGATCCCATAGGTGAGCAAGCCTCCAATTTGAGGGTTTTTATCATAAACCACCGCTTTGATACCATTTCGGCTCAGAATATCGGCACAACCTAAACCTGCAGGCCCAGCGCCGACAATGGCAACGCGCTCAGAACGAGGATGGACTTGGCTAAGATCTGGACGCCAGCCTTGTGCTATGGCCGTATCGGTGATGTATTTCTCGATACTTCCTATTGTGACTGCTTCAAAATCATCATTTATCGTACATGCGCCTTCACATAACCTGTCTTGAGGGCAAACTCGACCACAAATTTCAGGTAAGGTGTTGGTTTCATGGACTAAAGTTGCTGCTTCCATTATACGACCTTGCTTGGCTAAATTAAGCCAATTAGGGATGTAATTATGCAATGGACACTTCCATTCACAATAAGGATTACCGCAATCGAGACAGCGATCGGCTTGTTGATTGACCGCTTCTTTTTCAAAAGGTTGATAAATCTCAATAAATTCTACTTTACGTGTTTTTGTATCCACTTTTTTGGGATCTTGTCTACCCACATCAATAAATTGAAAATCATTGCTCATGGTTATTTACCCCGCTCTGACTGCGAGTGCAGGTTCAGTTTGTTCTAATTTGAGAAGATCGTCTATTTTGACATTCTTAGGTTTGACTAATACAAAACAATCTAACCAATTCTCAAAGTCGTTTAAGATCATTTTTGCATGTTCACTACCCGTTTCAGTCACATGTTCTTCAATTAATGAACGTAAGTGTTGTTGATGGATAGGAAGTGTTAGTTTTTGCGTATTGACCATTTCAGGGTTCACACGACGATTGAAGTGACCATATTGATCAAAAATATAAGCAAAGCCCCCAGTCATTCCTGCACCAAAGTTAACCCCAGTTCTGCCAAGGACTAACACGATCCCGCCTGTCATGTATTCGCAGCCATTGTCGCCAACGCCTTCAACTACAGCAATTGCGCCAGAATTTCTGACGGCAAACCGTTCACCCGCTTTACCTGCAGCAAAAAGTTTACCGCCTGTTGCGCCATATAAGCAGGTATTGCCTATGATAGAAGAACGTTCCGTTTTAAAAGAGCTTCCTATGGGGGGATGAATAGTCACTTTACCGCCGGACATGCCTTTGGCAACATAGTCGTTAGCATCGCCAGTCAATGTCAGGTGAACCCCGTGAATATTCCATACCCCAAAGCTTTGTCCCGCGCTGCCATTGAAGGTTAAGGATATTGGTGAATGAAGTCCTGTACTACCATACTTGTTAGCGATATAACCTGCTAGACTGGCGCCAATAGCGCGGTCAGTATTATTGATAGCTTGATTGAAGCTGTAAGTTTGCTCTGTATCAATGGCTTCTTTACATTGCATCAATAGCGTTTGGTTCAGTTTTCCTTGATCGCTTGATTGATTATTTTCTTTCCAAGTGCGAGCGGAGCCTTTAGGTACCTTTGGTGTATACAGAATGGGACTTAAATCTAACTGGGCTTGTTTTTGCGTTTGCCCTTCTGTTGCCATTAACCATTCGCTGTGGCCCACGAGATCCTCAAAGCGAGCGACACCGAGTTTTGCCATGTATTCACGAATTTCTTGCGCCATAAATTCAAAATAAGTGATCACTCTTTCTGGTAAGCCATGGTAGTGTTTATCACGTAATGTTTGGTTTTGTGTAGCCACACCCGTTGCGCAATTATTCAAATGACAAATGCGTAAATATTTACAGCCTAAAGCAATCATAGGAACGGTACCAAAACCAAAACTTTCAGCACCTAACAACGCAGCTTTGATGACATCTTTTGCTGTTTTTAGTCCGCCATCGACCTGAAGACGAATTTTGTGTCTTAAGCCATTTTTGACAAGCGCTTGATGAACTTCGGCCAAACCCAGCTCCCAAGGGCTGCCAGCGTATTTTACTGAAGTAATAGGGCTTGCACCTGTGCCACCATCATAACCCGATATAGTGATCATATCCGCATACGCTTTGGCTACACCGGTTGCAATAGTACCGACGCCAGGCTCGGAGACTAATTTAACCGAGACCAGTGCCTTAGGGTTAACTTGTTTTAAATCGAAGATGAGTTGTGCAAGATCTTCAATGGAATAGATATCATGGTGTGGAGGAGGAGAAATTAAGGTCACGCCTGCTTTTGCATGACGCAAAGCCGCAATTTCAGCACTGACTTTGTGTCCCGGTAATTGACCTCCTTCGCCAGGTTTTGCGCCTTGTGCCACTTTTATTTGTAACACATCAGCATTAACAAGATAATGCGCTGTGACACCAAAGCGACCTGAGGCAATTTGTTTGATGGCTGAATTGCGATTCGATTTGAAACGTCTTGGATCTTCTCCACCTTCCCCTGAATTTGAACGCCCACCGAGTTGGTTCATGGCGATAGCTAACGCTTCATGTGCTTCAGGGCTCAATGCACCAATGCTCATGGCAGCACTGTCAAAACGAGGGAATAGCTGACTTGCAGCTTCTACATTTTGAATTGAAATTGGGGGGATAGGTGAATTGATGGCGATTAGATCCCGTAAAGTCGCAACAGGTCTATTATCAACCAATTCTGTGAACTTTTGATAAGTCCTGTAATCTTTATTCTTTAATGATGTTTGCAGTGTATTGACGACATCGGGGTTAAAGCAATGGTATTCGCCATCCTGAACGTATTTTAATAATCCGCCTTGAGGCAGTGATAAATGAGGTCGAAATGCTGCTTGATGTAATAAGGCTTGATCTTGCTCTATTAATTGGAAATTTGCACCTTGTAGACGACTAATAACGCCATCAAAGCAGAGTGTTATCACTTCTTCACTGAGTCCGATGGCTTCAAATTGTTGACTACAACGATACGACCCAATGGTGCTTATGCCCATCTTAGACATGATTTTTCTAAGGCCTTTATCAATACCTTGTCTAAAATTAAGCAATAAAGCGCGATGATCATCTATTTGGAATTGTTTGGCTAAGGCTGATATACATTCATAGGCGAAATAGGGGTAGATAGCAGTCGCGCCAAACCCTAGTAAAACGGCAAAGTGATGTGGATCTCGTGCAGAAGCGGTTTCTATTATGATATTTGTGTCACAGCGAAGATTATTATCGACTAGTACCTGTTGGACTGCGCCCACTGCCATAGCCGCTGGAATGATGTATTTTTCTTTTTCTACGGCCCTATCGGATAAAATTAATAGGGTCGTGCCCGTTTGTGCTAATTGTATGGCTTGTTTACAAATACGATGTAACGCTGCTTCTAAGCCTTCTTCTTTTAGGTAGTTTAAACATATCGTATTAGCTTGATAATACTCTTGATCTAAGGCTAGCAGTTGCATTAAATCCGTATATAGCAGTATGGGGGAATTGAACATGACCCGGTAGGCTTGCCCAGTTGTTTCATTAAATAGATTCTGTTCACGCCCGACACAGGTTGCCAAAGACATGACATGTTTTTCTCTTAATGGATCGATAGGGGGATTGGTCACTTGAGCAAACTTCTGCCTAAAGTAATCATAAAGACTGCGTGATTTTTTAGATAACACAGCCATAGGCGTGTCATCACCCATAGAGCCTGTGGCTTCTTCACCTTTTTGGGCTAATACCCAAATCACTTGTTCCAATTCTTCTCGTGTATAGCCGAACAATTTTTGGTATTTTAACAGCGCCTGAGTGTCAAATTCATTATTACCTTGCTGTGCTAGCTCAAAGCTTTCTGCTGGTAATAACGTGGTACTGTTTTTAGCCATCCATTCTTTGTAGGGATGACGTCTTTTTAGATCATTATCAATGGCAAAAGAAGAAAATAATTTCCCGTTAAGCGTATCTAATACTAATAGCTCTCCTGGTCCAACACGTCCTTTTTCTGTCACCTCATCGGCCGAGTAATCCCAAATACCGACTTCTGAGGCGAGTGTGAGTATGCGATCTTTGGTGATAACATAACGCGAAGGTCTTAAGCCGTTTCTGTCTACTGCACAGGCAGCGTAACGGCCATTTGTCATAACGATGCCAGCAGGTCCATCCCAAGGCTCCATGTGCATCGAATTAAAGTCATAGAATGCTTTAAGTTCATCGTCCATTTCAGGATTACTCTGCCATGCAGGGGGGATAAGCAGGCGCATAGCACGATATAAATCCATGCCACCGGCAAGTAGCATTTCAAGCATGTTATCTAAGGCTGAGGAATCAGAACCGGTTTCGTTAACAAAAGGCGCCGCCTGCTGAAGATCGGCTAATAAAGGGGCGTTAAATTTGTAGGCTCGTGCGCGAGCCCATTGGCGATTACCCGTTATGGTATTAATTTCGCCATTATGAGCTAAGTATCGAAAAGGCTGAGCAAGCGGCCATTTAGGGGAAGTATTTGTTGAAAATCGCTGGTGGAATAAGCAAATTGAACTTTGTAATCGAATATCTGCAAGATCAGAGTAAAATTCGGGGAGAGCAGCAGGCATCAGCAACCCCTTATAAACGATGACTTGGCCAGAAAGGCTAGCGATATAGAATTCATCATCATGAGTTAATTGCTGTTCAACACGTCTGCGCGCCATATATAGACGCCGCTCTAGATCTTTTTCTCGCCACCCTATGGGGGCATTAATTAAGACTTGGTATATTTGTGGTTGACTGGCTTTACCAATAGGACCTAATGCATCAGGGTTGGTGGGAACGACTCGCCAGCCAGCAACACTTAAGGTTTCTTTTTCTAACTCTTTTGTTAGACAGCTTTTGGCTGCGTTAGCCAAAGATTCATTTTGATTTAGAAATAGCATACCAACCGCAAATTTTCGGCTTAAGTGCCACTCATTTTCTAAAGCAATAGCATTAAAAAAAGTGGTAGGCAGTTGCATTAATAAACCACAGCCATCACCAGTTTTACCGTCGGCGGCAATACCACCTCGATGTTTCATTCTGTCTAGTCCGTGGATAGCGGTTCGAATAATTCTATGACTTGCTTCACCGTCCATTTGGGCGATGAGTCCGAATCCACAATTATCACGTTCAAAACTTGGATGATATAAGCTCATTTAAACACTCCCTCAATCGCTTTAAATACAGCTCAGGCGCATGGTTTTTATTCTCATATATATGCACCCGAACCAATCAACCTAACGCGAGAATCTATAAAGGTCAAATCATAAATTGTCAGTGTGAGTTGAGGGAAAGTCAGTGTTTTTAATACACAAATCCTTACCTTACTTTAACGTAAACTGCTGATTGGTGCGTATAATATTATGAATAAAAAGGATTTTCACTGTTGCTATATAATATAGAACGAATTTGATACATTTTTATAAAAAATTCTTTAAGCTGGTTTTTTCATAAAAAGGTTAACTAAAGCATATTTTTTATTGATTACTTATGCATTTTAATCTGATTTTAATTAGCTTTTCTCGTCGATTTCTCTCTCGTTTGTTTTCTTTGTTATTGAGTAAGCTTAGTGAGATTGGTCTCTACTTATCATATGTTAAATGGATCTCATTATTAAGAAGTTGATTGGACATCTAACTATTTTTCGCAAAAAGTCGTCCAAGTCCCTATCGAAAAGAGTCTAATCATCTCTTTTTTGATTATTTTGGAGAATATAGAGAGAAGAAGTAGTTGTTTAAGTGCTTTGAGCGTTGAGAGCATTTGCGCGTCTTTTTTTGTTATAATAATGTTTACTTGAAAGGCTTTTTGATGGATTTATTGATATTTGGTTAATCAGTGGTTATTTATCATTAGTTTTAACAATGAAGTGCTTCTAGATGTTGCGTAAGCAGTAAGAGTGAGTATTATGTGTTAGGTTAGTCTTTTTATACATTTGGCAATATTTGAGAGGTGCCTAAATATGGCAACAGCCGAATTAGAATCAATTTTAGATCTAAATACACTTGAACAATACTGTCAGGCTATCGGGGCAGGAACTTTATTAAAGAGTGTTGTTTTATTTGAGCAACTGATGCCAGAGTATGTTGGTAATCTTGTCAATGCAGATGAAGCAAACGATAAAACGACTTTGTGCTCAGAAGCGCATAAATTCAAAGGTGCTGCTGGATCGGTTGGTTTAAAACGAATTCAACAATACGCGCAACAGCTGCAACACGGCGAAGAAGCTGCTTGGGCAACGGGGCATGCTGCTTGGTTACAAGCGATTGTGACTCATAGTGAAGGCGATCTTGTTAAGTTAAAAGAATATCTTGAGTCTAAGGTATAAGGCTTAACGTTATCGTTAAGGTTAATTTAGTTTAATCTTTAGTTTGGATGCCTTTAAAGGTTTATGGAATCGAGCGTTCTATATAGCACTAAATTAATAAGTAATATTAACAGTTCATTTATATGAGCTGTTTTTTTATGCTTTATTTACCTTGCTATATTATTGTAATTACCTGTAAATCACTCCATATTGATATCATTTCTTATCAATCTTTTCCTCGGCGATTAACCTGATATTCTCTGATAAAGGAGTATGCTAGACTCTAAAAATTATTTAATTTTTTATTTGGCTACGTATTTATGAAGCACCTCCCTAGTTTAAAAAATTTATTCTACTTGGTAAATCTTCACCAAGAACAAAATTTTAATCGTGCTGCAAAATTGTGTCATGTGAGTCAATCGACATTGTCGAGTGGGATCCAAAATTTAGAACAACAATTGGGTCACCAGTTAATTGAACGGGATCATAAGTCATTTATTTTTACAGCAATAGGTGAAGAAGTGGTTCATCGGGCTGGAGATATTTTGACTGATGTTGACGAGCTGGTAGAGCTAGTTAAAAATCAAGGTGAACCTATGAGTGGGGAGTTGCGTATTGGCTGTATTCCAACCATTGCCCCTTTTTTACTGAGTAGAGTTGTTCAACATTGCAAAGCAGTTTATCCAAAATTGAATTTGTTTTTAAGAGAAGAAACAACCGATAGATTACTGAGCGCATTAGGAAAAGGGGAGTTAGATTTATTATTACTCGCACTACCTGTAGATACCAGTGGCTACCATAGTATGAAAGTGGGTATCGATCCTTTTAAAATGGTGCTTCACAAAGATTTGTCCAGTCAGCTCCATGAGCCTATCGATTATCAAGAGCTGCCCGATGAGAGCATTTTCTTGTTAGAAGCAGAGCATTGTATTACAGGCCATGCTATTAGTGCTTGTCAGTTAGAAGAAAGTACAAAAGTTAATCCATTTTCAGCAACCAGTTTGCATACGCTAGTGCAAATGGTGAATTGTAAGTTGGGGACGACTTTCTTGCCTCAAATGGCGATTGATGCGGGTATTTTAGAGAATACAGATTTGATGAGCATGACCCCATCAGGTGAAAGCCCGTATCGAGATATAGGGCTCGTTTGGCGTCAAACCTCGAGTCGGTTATTGACGTTTAGAAATTTGGGCTTAGAGATCCAAAAATTACTTCAACAAAAAATGGATCGTTAAACTTAGGGCTTGAGAGTAACCTTTTATCTTTCTAAATATTATTTTGGTTATTTTGGGTGAACACTGAAAACTTCTATTGAGTGTTGTTTACCTTTTAACTTTATCGGTCCCAGGTTACTGAGTTGATAACAAGGGGATAAATTTAAACGTGATGCCAACTCTCCAGAGATCAGCATCTTTTGTTTTAATGGGTTACATTGATCTTGTAGTCTGGCAAGGGTATTTAATACATCGCTAAAAAAACCAATTTCTTGTTTATGAACCCCAACAACTGCTGCTACAACTTGCCCACAATGAGCGGCGGCTTTAAATTGCGGTACAAAACCATATTGCTCAATAAAGTAATGTCGTTGCCAATTGAGTGATTGAGCAAACTCATGATAAACATTTAAGCATCTATCATTGATGATGCCATCTTTTAATGGCCAATGAATAATAACTGCATCACCGACGTAGCGGTAGATTTCTGCTTCATTATTATTGACAGGATCGGCAAGTAAACTAAAGCTATCTTGGATCAGCCGACTAAATTGGTAATCACCCAAAGACTCAGCATGTGTGGTTGATGACACCATGTCTAGATATAAAAATAAACGTTGTTCATAACGCGGCTTATGGTATTTACCTAACCCGATGTTCATGAGTACACGAGGGCCGACGAGTAAAGCCATTTGCTCAATAAACGCGAGGCTGACACGGACAACAACGAGATAAACGATCAATGCTTGAAAAGAAGGGCTGTATAAGATGTGTGCCGTTAGCATTTGTCTTAATGTGGTCATGTGATTTTCGATGGCCCACATATTTAAGTATTGTGTCACATAAGCTAAGGTGATGGCACCTAGTAATAAAAACAACCCTTTAAAAATAACCGAACATAAATAAGGAAGCCTCTGTATACCACTGATCTCAGCAATGAGGTTTGACATCCAATGCAAGCTACCAAAAATGATCCCCATGTAAATAGAGAGCGTCGCTAAATCCGCTGATCCAATTGCCCATTGAGGTAAATTAGGGGCCTGGGCGTAGCGAAAAAAAACAAAAGATGCCATTGCAATGGTCCAAGCAAAAATGGCGAACATCAATTTCTTTGCTTGTATAGCGGCTTTCACTGTATTAATTGTTTCCTAGTGTAACAAGTTCAGGAGGCGCTAGTTTATAGATAATTGGCCTATCATTTCCAGTAGTATTTGTGATCTTGATCAAATCAAGTGTATTACAGAGTTAAATAAGTTGAGAGAGGATTTGATGTGTGAAAGCGATTTTTAAGTAAAAACCTCTTGGATTGGTCAATGCTAACCCTCCTTCTTTTCCAATACATTGGGTTAATATTTTACTGTTGGCCGCTTTAGGCCTTAATTGTAATACCTCGCCGTGTCTAGCTGTAATGCTGTCAATTTGACCCAAAGTAATCAATTCCATTATTTCTTCCCAATCTTGCTTTAGTTGCTGCATTTCTATGTCACTTGGTCGCCATAAAATGGGTGTACCAATTTGTCTATCGTTTATTGGTATATGGCGTTCGCCTTGAATGGGGATCCACAGCACTTGGCGTAATTTATGGTAGACAACACTGTTTTCCCAAGTGAGTCCTTGAATATTTTGCAAGGGAGCCACTGTAACATAAGTTGTTTCTATTGGTTTACCCTGATGGTTAATGGGGATGGTCTTAAGTTCAATACCTAGGTTAGCAAAATCGGGCTCAGGCTTCGACCCTGCAATTGCGCCGAGTTCGTGTTCTATTAATTGTCCGACCCAGCCTTTATCGCGTTTTAGGTTTTTTGGTACGGTTATATTGTGAGAATGAGCCAGTAGGCCTAAACTTAAACCAGCCATTGCATTTGCGCGTTTCATGAGCTCACTGAGGCTCTGTGGTGGTTGTGGAATTGTTTTCATTTGTTGGTTTAAATCTGTATGAGAAGCCTTGATGAGTGAAAAGTAGTCACGTGAATTAAATATGAAAAGTGTCAATGTTGGTTTATTATCAACTTATTGTTTTATATGTAGTAGATAGAATAAAATATTTATTGAGTTTTATATAAAAGACAATAACGAGAAGGTTTGCTTGGGTTGAACACACACTTATCCACAGAATTTTTGGATAAGTTATTTGGGCAAACTATCTAATCAATTATTGATGTTTTGTCAATGCTACTAAGCTTTAGAATACGGATTTTTTTATCTGGTTTCAATGCCTAATTTAGCTGAGGTGAGGCATGCATTGGCGATAATAGATTGGTTATCTATATGTGGTTATTAAATAGTCGGTCAATCTTTTTTAGCTTTAGAATGAAACTGTTTTTGGCTATTTATCTGTTTTATATCTACTTAATTCTGCACAAGTGAGTGTGCTAAAATTAGTATGGGATATCTATAGCTTGATTAAAGCGGCTGACAGACAGTTTCGAACAGAGATATCCACAGAATCTGTGGATATCTTGTATTGTTTTCTTTTTTTTGTTGATAAGTGAATCGATAAATGAAGGTTATCCAATATGTGCCTTAATCATATGGATTGCTGCACGGCTTGGTTTATGAAACAATCAAGTTATTAAATAGCGAATAAGTTCGGAGTCCATGTGATTGATAGTGACGGCTTTCGGGCAAATGTAGGCATTATAATTTGTAATCGTTTTGGACAGGTTATGTGGGCTCGTCGGTTTGGCCAACATTCCTGGCAATTTCCACAAGGCGGTGTTGATGAAGGAGAATCGATCGATGAAGCTATGTATAGAGAGTTATATGAGGAAGTGGGATTAAAGCCTGAGCATGTAAAGTTGTTAACTTCTACACGTTCTTGGTTACGTTATCGGTTGCCGAAAAGATTGATTAGACAAGATAGTAAGCCAGTTTGTATTGGCCAGAAACAAAAATGGTTTTTATTACAGTTAACGTGTAATGAAAATATCATTAATTTGAACGCTAGCGGTCATCCTGAATTTGATGATTGGCGTTGGGTCAGTTATTGGTACCCTGTACGTCAAGTCGTTTCTTTTAAACGTGATGTTTATCGAAAAGTAATGAAGGAGTTTGCTTCGACAGCTTTATCATTGCAACTGAAAGAATCAAGTCATAAGAGAAAAGGGCGACGTCGTAGTTCGTTTCTTAAGGGAGTTTGAGCTCAGTGCTAAAAACGCTCAGGGATATAACACAAGCCGTTGCGGCGGCAGATGATCTGCAATCGGCTTTGGATGTCTTGGTATCGCAAACTAAAGCCGTCATGGCAACGGAGTCTTGTTCTATTTATTTGGTTGAACAAGACGTATTGCAATTCTCTGCTACTGATGGTTTAGATAAGCAAGCGGTTGGAAAAGTGCGTATGCCTTTGACACAAGGCTTAGTGGGATTAGTCGCTCAACGAGAGGAGCCGATTAATTTAGCGGACGCACATATTCATCCACGCTTTAAATTATTACCTGAAGTGGCTGAAGAAGAATACCGCGCGTTTTTGGCAGCTCCGATTATTTATCAAAAAGTGGTTGTCGGAGTGATAGTCATACAACAAAAAGAGCCTAGACAATTTAGTGAAGGTGAAGAAGCTTTTTTGATGACATTAGCTGCTCAATTAGCCGTTGCCATAAAAGGTTTAAGACACAAAGCTACAAGTAGTAATAATATCAGTCAACAGTATTACACTGGCAAGGTTGCTGCTAATGGTGTCGCGATTGCTAATGCCCTTGTTCTCGGCGGACATATTTCGTTGTCTTTTCCGGATGAAAAGAGTCGAGATTTATCTGCTGAAGAGTCACGTTTGAAGCTGGCGATGACTCGTACCAAGAATTTACTGACAGCCCTTTCACAACGTTTTGATTCAGAAAAAGATGAAGAAGTTGTGTCTATTTTTTCAGCTTTATTGCTATTGCTGGATAACGCAAGTCTTGGGGGGGAATATATCAAGGAAGTGAGGCAAGGCTGGAGTGCTGAGTCGGCAGTTTGTCGAGTTTCATTGCGTTATATTAAGCAATTTACAGAGATGAAAGATCTCTACTTAAAAGAGCGTGCTGGTGATATTCGAGATTTAGGGCAAAGAGTTTTAAGGCAGCTCGTTGAGCCAGGACGTATTGAGTTAGAACCTGATACGCCGGTGATTTTGATTGCTAAAGAGGCGAATGCGACCTTAATCGCTGAGTTTCCTCGGCAGAAATTAGCAGGCATTGTGACTGAATTAGGAGGGATTAATTCACATGCGGCGATTTTATCTCGAGCGCTTGGTGTTCCCGCACTCATAGGGGTCTCTAATATTCTCAATGCGGATATCGATAAGAAACTGGTCATTTTAAATGCCAGCCGTGGACAACTTCTTGTTTCTCCTCGGCCCAGTGTCATCACTGAGTTTAGAAGTTTGATGTCAATGGGTAAAGCATTGCAGGAGCGCTATACACAAGACTTATCGTTACCCACTATTACTACAGATGGCGTAAGAATTGCGCTGCAGTTAAATGCTGGTTTGTTAGCGAGCTTAGAATCTGATTTAGCCACAGGGGCTGATGGTGTAGGGCTATACCGTACTGAAATTCCGTTTATGCTACAAAATCGGTTTCCGAGTGAATCAGAGCAAATAAAAGTTTACAAGCAAGTACTTGACGCTGCGGCTGGTAAACCTGTGGTGATGAGAACCTTAGATGTGGGCGGGGATAAACCTCTGTCTTATTTCCCCATCAATGAAGAGAATCCTTTTTTGGGTTGGCGTGGGATCCGGTTATCATTAGATCATCCTGAGTTACTTTTAGTGCAATTAAGGGCGATGCTGCAAGCCGCAGAGGGCAGTGAGCAACTCAGTATTCTATTGCCTATGGTGAGCTGTATTGATGAAATAGATCAATCTATTGCTTATTTAGAACAAGCTTATTTTGAGCTTGGTACTGAGATGGGTATGGATATTGTGAAGCCTAAAATTGGGATTATGCTTGAAGTACCGGTATTGCTTTATCAGCTGCCTGATGTGGTAAGGCGAGTGGATTTCATTTCGGTAGGCTCAAATGATTTAACGCAATATTTACTCGCGGTTGATCGAAATAACCCTAGAGTCAGTACACTGTATGATTGTTATCATCCAGGTATTTTACGTGCGTTAAAAAAAGTATGTGAAGATTGTAAAACCCATAATTTACCAGTGAGCGTGTGTGGGGAGCTCGCTGGAGAGCCTATTGGTGTGTTATTGCTCGTTTCGATGGGGTATACCAATCTTAGTATGAATCAGGGGGGCTTAGGACGGATTAATTATTTGTTGAGGCGGGTATCTTTCTCTGATCTCAATCATTTATTAGATAAAGTACTAGACTTAGGTAGCGGTCAAGAAGTCAGAGTGTTGTTAGCTGAGTATTTAGAAACCATAGGGTTAGTCGAGCTGTTGAGTTTATAACATTAATTATCCCCTCTTTAATAGTACTCGTGAGGACGTGATGGATCCGATCATTCAAGTCGTGAGTATTTGTTTGTTATTCGGTGCTTTAATCGGTTTTTTAGCTGGGTTATTAGGTATTGGAGGTGGTTTAATAGCCGTTCCAGCACTATTGAGCATTTTACCATTAGTGGGTTTTTCACATGGATTTTTACCTCATGTGGCTATCGCCACGTCACTTGCAGCTATTATTTTGACCGGACTGTCTTCAGCAATATCACATCAGAAAAGGGATAATATTCCTTGGTTTTTATTTAAGCCTATGTTACCTGGTTTTGTGATGGGCTCGTTGTGTGCTGGTTTTATTTCTGAAAAAATCAGTGCCGGTGCCCTACAACAGATTTTTGCTGTTTTTGTATTATTAATGGCGGTTAAAATGGCCTTTCCTTTTAAAGCAGAGTCGCAGAGAAAGTTACCCCATTTCCTTGTTTTATTAATGACTGCCATTGTGATATCGATTATTGCTGCGTTACTGGGAATTGGAGGTAGTGTATTACTTGTGCCATTTTTAACTTTCTTTGGTATTCAAATGCGCTATGCTATCGGGTTTTCTGCGGCAAGTGGGTTGCTCATTGCCAGCTTTGGTAGTGTCGGGTATGTATTAGCAGGGTGGGATGTGCATGGATTACCACAATTCACCTTGGGTTATATTTACATCCCAGCATTGCTTGGTATAGTAAGTACCTCTGTGTTGATTGCTCCTTTGGGGGCAAAGGCTGCAAGTACATGGCGCACAGATATTTTAAAAAGACTTTTTGCACTGCTATTGGTTATTATCGGGCTTAAACTCGTGCTCGTTGGATAACTGTTGTTATCACATTAATTATTATTGGAAGCAATATGGCGTTAAATTTTCCAAATATTGATCCTATCATCGTGTCATTTGGCCCATTTCACCTCTTTGGGCAAACATTTGAACCTGCGTTAAGATGGTATGGGTTCATGTATTTATTGGGCTTTATAGCCGCAATGTTTTTACTTAACCGTCAAGCTGATCGCTCTAAAGGCTTATGGAGTCGAGATGAAGTCTCAGATTTGCTTTTTTATAGCTTTTTAGGGGTGATATTAGGTGGACGAGTTGGTTATGTGATTTTTTATCACTTTGATTTATTTTTAGCAAACCCTCTGTATTTATTTAAAATAACAGAAGGTGGGATGTCTTTTCATGGCGGATTAATGGGCGTTATTTTAGCCATGCTCTATATTGCTCGAAAACAGAAAAGAACTTTTTTTGCGGTTGCAGATATGGTGGCCCCAGTCGTGCCTATTGGCCTTGGTGCTGGGCGTATTGGTAATTTCATTAATGGTGAGCTTTGGGGACGAGTGACGGATGTGCCTTGGGGGATGGTATTTCCAGGTGCAGGGCCTTTACCTCGTCACCCATCTCAACTCTATCAATTTGCGCTTGAAGGTGTGGCACTCTTTTTATTACTGTTTTGGTTTAGTCGTAAAACGAATAAAATGGGTGCAGTCTCGGGAATGTTTTTGTTAGGGTACGGTTGTTTTAGGGTGATTGTTGAAACGGTCCGTCAACCCGATGCACAGTTAGGACTTTATTTTGGCTTTATGACAATGGGACAAATATTATCCATTCCAATGATATTGTTTGGTTTATATCTATTGTTACGTCAAGCTCCAGATAATGGGAAAGGAAAGAAGTAATGCAGCAGTATTTAGATTTATGTCAGCGTATTATTAATGACGGGACTTGGATTGAAAATGAACGGACGGGAAAGCGTTGCTTGACCGTTATCAATGCCGATCTCGTTTATGATGTGCAACATAATCAGTTTCCTTTGATCACGACAAGAAAGAGTTTCTGGAAGGCTGCAATAGCCGAATTACTTGGTTACATCCGTGGTTACGATAATGCTGCTGATTTTCGTGTTTTGGGAGCGAAAACTTGGGATGCCAATGCCAATGAGAATAAACAGTGGCTTGAAAACCCTCACCGTAAAGGCCCCGATGATATGGGGCGGGTTTATGGCGTTCAAGGTCGAAGTTGGAGTCAACCCGATGGCGGGAATATTGACCAATTAGCCAAAATTATTGATGATCTATCCCGCGGTGTGGACGATAGGGGGGAAATTTTAAGCTTCTATAATCCTGGCGAGTTCCATATGGGGTGTTTACGGCCTTGTATGCATACTCATAATTTCTCTCTATTAGGCGATACGCTACATTTAACCAGTTTTCAACGCTCTTGTGATGTGCCGTTAGGGCTTAACTTTAATCAAGTTCAAGTTTTTACCTTATTGGCTCTTGTTGCTCAAATAACGGGTAAAAAGCCTGGAATGGCTTACCATAAAATTGTCAATGCGCATATTTATGAAGATCAATTACCCTTAATGCGTGATGTTCAGGTAAAACGTCAGCCCTTTGATTCACCACAACTGGTGATTAACCCAAAAATTAAGTCATTGAGTGATTTAGAAACTTGGGTGACATTGGCTGACTTTGATGTTGTCGGTTATGAGCATCATGATGCCATTCAGTATCCTTTTTCTGTTTAATCATTAAGCGGACGTTACACAGGAGAAACCCTTACGCTTGCCGTTAAGGGTTTTTTGTATTGGCTGAAAATGGCGCAAGGGATATTGTTAATTATGTTACAACTCGAAAATATCGAGCTTTAACATTGAATCAATCGATTATTCATACTATATTCATTGAGCTACACTGAAAATCTCGTGTAAGGGCTTAAAAAGGAAGGAATATGGAACGAGTGATTAAAAATTTTCTTGATAAGGGATCCGCTGGCGGTATTTTATTAATGTTGGCAGTGATCTTAGCGCTTCTTCTTGCTAATTCTCCTCTCTCATGGTTATACCAAGATTTCTTGCATACAGAGATGCAAATTCGTGTTGGTAGTCTCGATTTGGACAAATCATTGCTGCATTGGATTAATGATGGTTTGATGGCTATCTTCTTTTTGTTAATTGGATTGGAGGTGAAGCGTGAGTTGCTAGAAGGAGCATTGTCGACACCAGCTCAAGCTTCATTACCCACTTTTGCTGCCATTGGTGGAATGGTTTTTCCGGCGGCTATTTACTTAATGTTTAATTTTTCCGATCCTATTGCGCAGTCAGCTTGGGCTATTCCTGCGGCAACGGATATTGCGTTTGCATTAGGTATTATTGCGTTGCTTGGTAGTCGAGTTCCTGTGTCATTAAAAGTCTTTTTACTGGCCTTGGCGATTATTGATGATTTAGGTGTCGTAGTCATTATTGCTATTTTCTACAGCACAGATTTATCCATGCTCAGCATGATCATTGCTGCTTTTGCGATTATGGGGCTGGTTAGCCTAAATCTTAAAGGTGTCACGGCATTAGCGCCCTATGCCGTAATAGGGGGGATTTTGTGGATTGCGGTTTTAAAGTCGGGCGTCCATGCTACATTGGCTGGCGTGATTATTGCTTTTTGTATTCCATTAAGGGCAAAAGATGGAAGTTCACCGTCTGAAAAATTAGAGCATGATTTACATCCTTGGAGTACCTTCTTGATTTTACCTGTGTTTGCTTTTGCCAACGCAGGTGTTGATTTATCAGGAATGAGTTTGAGTTATTTAGTGTCACCATTACCGATTGGCATTGCGCTTGGATTATTTTTAGGTAAGCCGATTGGCGTCATGTTATTTAGTTATCTTGCGGTGAAATTAAAATTTGCAGTATTGCCTGATGGTGTTGGCTGGAAACAGATTGCTCCAGTTGCTGTCATGTGTGGCATTGGCTTTACCATGTCGATGTTTATTAGTTCTTTGGCATTTATTGGGGCTGAGCCCATTTATGGGGATTTAGCTCGCTTAGGGATATTAATGGGGTCAATTGCCTCTGCTGTTGTCGGTTATTTCTGGTTATCTAATGCTTTAGATAAAAAGGGAGAATAAAGATGAAAATAAAGCTATTGATCGGCTTGTTGTCTATATTTGGAGCCGCGCAAGTGAGCGCAACACAAATTGCCGCTTGTAATAAAAATGTTAGCAGTACAGCTTGTCAAGATTATTTGCAAGGGGTGGTCGATGGTGCACTTATGCATAGAATGGACAGTTCACAAAAAGATATTGTGCCTGATTCTTATGCAAAAAGGGCATTAAAATATCGAAGTGGCCAACGCTTCAAAGAAGCGAATCGCATGTATTGTCAGGGAAGGATCCCTGACAGGGAGTCATTAGTCTCAGGATTGGGGGAGGCATTTATCACCAGTGAGATTAATGATGTGACAGCATTAAAAGGCGTCATGCTTAACTTAATGGATTGTAATCGAAATCAATAACACTTAATGAATGACCTGAGTGTATTGTTACTGAGAGAACCTTTGTGAAAATAGAGATGTATACCCGTGATACTTGAAGATGCAGGATTCAGCTGGAATTAAAAGCCTTTTAGGCAAGGTCATTAATTGCTCCTGCATAAATGACATTTCCATCATCCTTGATGGTCAGCTTGAAGAGCGTGCCTAGTCATTCTAAGCTGATGTTCAATAACGCAGTATAAAAGGCCTTGCTTTTACATATAAAGAGGCCAGCCCCTTGGGAGTCTGTAAAATCACCTACATCGAAGTTGTATCACCTTAAAAGGCAATAAGCATTCTTGCAATAATACGCCTTGAATTAGGCACTTTTACAGGCTCTGAAAACATGCATCTTCAAGTATCACGGGTATAAACTGGATGATTAATTTGAATTATAACCATCTGTATTATTTTTGGATGATCCAAAAGAAAGGTTCTGTTGCGAAAGCGGCTGACACATTATGCTTAACGCCACAAACAATAACGGGGCAAATAAAGGTGCTCGAAGCGCGGTTAAATGGTCGGCTATTTACGCGTGAGGGGAGGCAACTAGCCCCAACTGAATTGGGCAAGTTAGTTTATCGTTATGCTGATAAAATGTTTAGCTTAAGCTATGAAATGCTAGATATTATTAATTATCAGAAGGATAAAAAAACACTCTTTGAAGTGGGGATTGCTGATGTACTATCCAAGGAGTTAGTAGGCGATATTTTATTATCCGTGATGTCTGATGACGATAGTTTGCACTTGGCTTGTTTTGAAGCGACCCATGACGATTTAATGGCGAGATTGCGCGAACATAAATTGGACATTATTTTATCTGATTGTGCTGGCGGCTCACTCAAATATCCTGAGATTTTATCTAAAAAATTAGGAGAAAGTGGAGTGGCTTTTTTTGCCCATAAGCCGCTTTCAAAGCCTTTTCCTTTTTGTCTTGAGCAAGAGAAATTACTTATTCCTGGAAGGCGGACTTCGTTAGGGCAGCAGTTAGTGCACTGGTTTGATGAAAAAGGACTAAAAATCCGTATATTAGGAGAGTTTGATGATTCTGCTATGATGAACGCATTTGGATTTTCAAACCAAGGTATTTTTGTTGTTCCCAGTATTTATAAGCAATCTGTGATAAAGCGCGGTATGCATCTACTTGGGGAAACTGCTGAGGTAAAAGAGTATTATCATATGATGTTTGCTGAACGTATGATCCAACATCCTGCGGTAAAACGATTACTCGAAATGGACTTTACCGCTTTTTTTACACCTAGAGACTGAATAAAAGGATATCAGTTTTTCAGATTGTCATTGAAGGATTGTCGACAGTAGACGTTAAGGGCTGATAGACTAGTAGGCAGAGCATGTGTGAACGATAACCTATTCGAGGAGCAAGAGCTTGTCTGAGCCAATGAAGATTGCAAGAGTAAGGTGGGCGTGCCGTAGAGGTATGTTAGAGTTGGATGTGTTATTTCAACCATTTGTAGAAAAGTATTATGAACAACTGAGTGATGATGACAAATTCATTTTTGTTCGTTTATTGGAGTGCGAAGATCCTGAATTATTTGCATGGTTCATGGGACATGAAACTTGTCAGGTGCCAGAATTAGCTGATATGGTAGTCAAAGTACGTGGGCGAGCAGCGCCATAGCTTTTCAATAGCATCATCTTTTGACCAGCGGTTAACTCTGGTCATATCTTATTTATTTTTTCTTTCCTCTTTTTTGTTTTGGCCACAAAGCGATAGTAGAATCTTTTTATTTGTGGAATTAGGCCTATTCATTGCGTTGACAGCATTTTTTATTCGGCAGTGGTGGTGTTTAATTCGTTGGCATTGTGGGTTTAGTTTATCGACCTCGGGTTCTGGAATTTTTGCAGATGGACAACAATTTGTACTAGTAAGGCGAGCCTTTATTAGTGCTTTTGTTGTGATTTTTTATTATCAGTGTGTGGGTGAAAGCAAAAAGAAAATGCTTGTCGTGTGGAGTGATATGTTAACCGACACAGATTATCGGCATTTGTGTCGGTTATTATGTCAACAATAAAGATGTGCCTATTTTGTTGACTCAGGACGAAGGACAGTTGGGCCTGAATGGGGCAATTTTTCTGGGTGGTCAATGTTATAGTGTAAGCCACGGCTTTCTTTTCTATTCATTGCACAGCGGATGATGAGCTCAGCGACTTGGACTAAATTTCTGAGTTCTAACAAGTGGTTGGATACACGGAAATGTTGATAATATTCTTCAATCTCTTGTTGTAATAACGAGCAGCGTCTTAGTGCTCTTTCTAAGCGTTTGTCTGAACGGACAATGCCCACATAATCCCACATAAAGAGTCTTAGCTCATGCCAATTATGTGCGATGACCACTTCTTCATCAGAATTTGAGACTTGACTGTCATCCCAAGGGGGGATGTCACTTGGCATACGCACTTTGTTGAGTTGATTGTCGATATCTTCACTGGCTGCTCGAGCAAAGACCAGACATTCTAACAAGGAATTGCTGGCTAGACGGTTTGCCCCATGTAAGCCTGTGTAGGCCACTTCACCGATAGCATAAAGTCCATTTATGTCAGTTTGTCCGTGCAAATCGGCCATGACACCACCACAAGTATAGTGCGCTGCAGGCACAACAGGAATGGGGTCGGTTGTGATATCGATACCCAGTTCTAGACAGCGTTGGTAAATCGTTGGAAAGTGTTTGATGATAAAATCAGCGGGCTTATGGGTAATATCTAAATAAACGCAATCTGAGCCGAGTCTTTTCATCTCAAAGTCGATAGCACGCGCTACAATATCTCGAGGGGCCAATTCTGCGCGTTTATCAAAATCGGGCATAAACCTGCTGCCATCAGGTCGACGTAGAAAGGCACCTTCTCCTCGTAATGCTTCAGTGAGCAAGAAGTTACGAGCATCGGCATGATAGAGGCAGGTTGGGTGGAATTGGTTAAATTCCATATTAGCTACTCTGCAGCCTGCTCGCCAAGCCATCGCGATACCATCACCTGAAGCGACATCTGGATTAGAAGTATATTGGTACACTTTTGAGCTACCACCCGTTGCAAGTGCAACAAAGCGAGCTTTGATGGTTTCGACTTGTTCGCTTTGTCTGTTCCACACATAAGCACCTTGTACACGGTTGCCTGGACGATTGAGTTTGCGTGTGGTGATAAGGTCAATGGCGTTGTACTTTTCAAAAACATGTATATTAGGATGTTTTTTAACACATTCTTGTAAAGTCACTTGGACTTCTTTACCCGTAGCATCAGCCGCATGTAGAATACGTCTGTGACTGTGACCCCCTTCACGGGTTAAATGGTATGCTGCATCAGCAGGAATATGACCGTCTTCGTTTTCTTCTTTATCGAAGGCTACCCCACATTGAATGAGCCAGCGAATCGCCGCTTGTGCATTTTCTGCTGTAAAACTAACAACGCTGGGATCGCAAAGACCAGCCCCTGCGATTAGCGTATCAGATACATGGGATTCAATGGTATCGTCTTCGTCAAATACAGAAGCGATGCCCCCTTGGGCATAATAAGTGGATCCTTCACTTAGAGGACCTTTTGAAAGTAAAATAACTTTTGACTTTTCAGCAAGATGTAATGCTAAAGTGAGACCAGCTGCGCCGCTGCCAATAACCAAAATGTCAGATTGGTGTTCAACTACTTGTTTCATCGGGTATCATAGTATCTTCTGTGGGTTTGGTTATAGTAAACTAAGATGGATATTATGGATACAGGCTGATTGCATGTAGAGTATATTCATCATTTAAATATTTTTTTAGAACTTTTTTTTCATTTGTGAGTCTACATACTAGATGTATGAATTCGAGCGACTGAGAGATCAGTACAGATTTAGGAGTAGTCGGCTCGAATGAGTGGACAAATAAGTGATCAACAATTAGTTGAGCGTGTACAGCGCGGTGACAAAAATGCCTTTAACCTTTTGGTGCTAAAATATCAAAACAAGGTTGCGAATTTGGTTGTTCGTTATGTACGAAATCAGGCCGATGTACCCGATATCGTACAAGAAGCTTTTATTAAGGCTTATCGAGCTTTACCCAACTTTCGTGGTGAAAGTGCTTTTTATACTTGGTTGTACCGAATAGCAGTCAATACTGCAAAAAACCATTTGGTTGCACATGGAAGACGTGCGCCAGCAAATGATGTCGATGTTGAAGATGCTGAATATTATGATGGCAGTGATGCGTTAAAGGAGTTTGCTTCTCCAGAACGGTTAGTGCTCTCCGATGAAATTCAGAAGGTCGTATTTGACACGTTAGAGACATTACCACAAGAATTGAAAATGGCTATTTCGTTACGTGAGCTTGATGGAATGAGTTATGAAGATATCGCCAATGTCATGGATTGCCCTGTTGGGACAGTTCGGTCGCGTATTTTTAGAGCTCGAGAAGCAATCGATAAAAAGCTACAGCCTTTGCTGGAGCGATAGCATTTAAATTGATACAGGTAGAGAAATGGATAAATTAGGTCAGGAATGGGTGTCTGCAGCCGTTGATGGTGAAGTCGATGAAAAGACGTTGGCTGATTTAGCTAACAATATCGACTTACACGAACAGTGGCGAGATTACCAAATTATAGGTGATGCAATGCGTAATGAATTACCCACTGCATTAAATATTGATCTATCGATGAACATCGCTGAGGCTATTAAGCAAGAACCTTGCTATAATGTCACTCATATAAACAATACACAGCCTGTCAATGATGCTGCGGAGGCTAATCAGATACCAAAGAAGTCCTCTAAAATCATTCCTTTATTTAAGCAATTTGGGCAATATGCTATTGCGGCAAGCGTGGCCTTAGTTGTGGTGGTTAGTGTTGATAACTACAATAAAGATAGCAGTGTTGATACTACGCCCTTATCTGTTCTGAATACTCGGCCATTAGTCGGTAGTGTGTCGCCTGTGAGTTTACAAACGGGTTCAGTACAGCCTCATTCGGCTTCAAGTGCAACAAATGAACAGGTTGCTGACCAAAGATTACGTATTAATGCCTATATTCAAGATCATCAATTACAACAAAGGTTGAATAATGATATGAATATAGATGACAATAGCCAAATTCAGGCGTTACCGGATCAGTAATTATATATGTCATTAATTTTTAATAGAGCTAATGTGCGTTTTTTAGCGTTGGCTCTTTTGGCCTTCTCGTGCCCTACATGGGCACAAGAAGCTATTTCTGCAAAAGCTTGGTTAGAGAATATGAGCCAAGCTTTACACGAGAAAGAATACAAAGTCTCCGTTATCCAACTTCAAGCGGAGCATATCAGTCCTTTGGTGTATATTCATGGTAAAGTGGATAGTCAGGAAGTGGCTTTTCTTGAATACCTCAATGGTCCTCCACAAAGTGCTGTGAGAGTCGGCGATACAGTGAGCTTTATTGAATATCAACAAGCGCCCTACAGTGTCAACGCTAAACGTATTCCGGGGATCCTCCCTGCTGGTTTTGCAGGTAATATTGACAGGTTAGAGTCGGGTTATCAGTTTGTCTTAGGGGGGCGAAGCCGCCTTGCTGGGCGACCGAGCCAATTGGTTCGTTTAATACCAAAAGATGATTTTCGATATGGTTATCAAATTTGGCTCGATATGGAAACGGCACTGCCGTTACGTTATGATTTATTAACTAAAGATAAACAGCTGCTTGAACAATTATTAGTCGTGGAGTTATTGGTTTTGGACAAAGCCCCAGCGATTTTAATTGAAGCTAAGAAGCAAGAGTGGCCTTCTGTGGTGGTACAAGCTTCTAGCGCTAAAAAGGCACAGTGGCATTTTAGTTGGTTGCCTCAAGGTTTTACAGTACAAACCAATGATCAACATCGATTAATTGGTAATAATGAGTCTGTTGAATATATTGCACTCAGTGATGGTTTAGCCAATATATCAGTTTATATCTCTAAAGTGGGAGACAGTCCTTTGCCTGAAGGGTTAGTGACGCGCAATGGTTTGGGGTTGTCAGCTGAAGTCGTAGGCGATCACGAAGTGGTCGCTGTGGGTAAAGTACCCAGTGAAACCTTAACACGCATAGCTAAAAGCCTTGTCATTGGAGCCCAGTGAGGATCGTTTTATGATGGAAGAAATGGCAAAGGTGATTGCTTGTGATGAAACCGGCTGGATAAGAGTGGAAGTCAAGGTAAAAAGTGCGTGTAATCATTGTGATAATAATGATTCTTGCGGTACTTCTGCTGTGTCTCAAGCCTTTTCTTCAAAGTCACAACAGTTCTCGATAATGAGTGACAAACCTTACCCTATTGGTGAGTGGTTAAAAATTGGTTTACCTGAAAGTGTGATTTTAAAAGCGGCTGCTTTAGTCTATTTATTACCTTTGATTGGCTTTTTTCTTGGGGCGTTTTTAGCGACTCGCGTTTTTGCCGTCTCCGATCTCTTTGCTTTTGTTTTAGGTGTTGTGGGTGCGAGCTTAACTTGGAGGCTTGCGCGGGTCAAAGCGGCTTACATGGAAAAAACGGCTCAACCTGTTATTTTAGCCCACATTGGACAGCGAATTAATTAAAGCCTTTAAGGAGATTATTTTATTTTTATTCGATTTAAAGTGCTGAAAATTAACAGATAAATTATTTTTGTTAACTTGCTTCTCTAATTTAGCTCGCTTTTTTTGTCGTTATGTTAATAATCAAGATTGGTATTGTCTGTTTGATAAGGTACAATTCCGCACTTTTAGAATTCTTTTCAACTTCGAGTTTAGTCATCCCAGCATAATGAAGCATATAAGAAACTTTTCAATTATTGCCCATATCGACCATGGCAAGTCGACACTATCAGACCGCCTAATTCAAGATTGTGGAGGTTTGTCTGATCGTGAAATGGCTGCGCAAGTTCTAGACTCAATGGAGCTGGAACGTGAGCGTGGCATTACTATTAAAGCACAGAGTGTCACCTTAGATTATAAAGCTGATGATGGTGAAACTTACCAATTAAACTTTATTGATACGCCAGGTCATGTGGACTTCTCTTATGAGGTTTCTCGCTCTTTAGCAGCATGTGAAGGCGCATTGTTGGTTGTTGATGCAGGTCAAGGTGTTGAAGCGCAAACGCTTGCTAACTGTTATACCGCATTAGAAATGGATCTTGATGTGGTACCGATTTTAAATAAAATCGATTTACCTCAAGCCGACCCTGAGCGTGTTGCTGATGAAATTGAAGATATTGTGGGGATTGAAGCTGCTGATGCGGTTAGATGCTCTGCAAAAACGGGCCTAGGTATCAAAGCGGTATTAGAAGATATCGTGTCTAAAATTCCGCCGCCAAAAGGAGACCCAGATGGGCCGCTTCAAGCCCTGATCATCGATTCTTGGTTTGATAGCTATTTAGGCGTTGTGTCCTTAGTTCGAATTAAAAATGGTATATTGCGTAAAGGCGATAAATTTAAAGTCATGTCAACGGGTCAGACACACAATGCTGATCGCGTCGGTATTTTTACGCCGAAGCAAACCGATACTCCACAACTGGGTACAGGTGAGGTAGGCTATGTAATTGCTGGTATTAAAGAAATTCATGGTGCGCCCGTCGGTGATACATTGACACTTGCCAAACACGGGGCTGAATTGCCTTTGCCTGGCTTTAAAAAAGTCAAGCCTCAGGTGTATGCGGGTGTTTTTCCGATTTCTACTGATGATTATGAAAACTTCCGCGAAGCTTTGAACAAGCTGAGTTTAAACGATGCATCACTTTTCTTTGAGCCAGAAACCTCTTCGGCTTTAGGCTTTGGCTTTCGTATTGGTTTCCTCGGCTTATTGCACATGGAGATCATTCAAGAGCGTTTAGAGCGAGAATATAATCTTGATTTAATTACCACGGCTCCAACCGTTGTTTATGAGATTGTGGGAACCAATGGCGAGATACTCTACGTCGATAACCCGTCTGATTTACCCGCGGTGAATAATATCGAAGAAATGCGCGAGCCTATTGTAGAGACGAATATCTTAGTGCCTAAGGATTATTTAGGTAATGTGATCACCTTATGCGTTGAAAAACGTGGCGTACAAACCAATATGGTTTATCACGGTAATCAGGTCGCAATTACTTATGATATGCCGATGGCTGAAGTTGTTATGGACTTTTTCGATCGTCTAAAATCAACCAGTCGTGGTTACGCTTCTTTAGAGTATAATTTTAAACGTTTTGAACAAGCAGATATGGTGAGATTAGACATTTTAATTAACGGTGATCGTGTTGATGCGTTAGCCATGATTATTCATAAGTCTAACGTGCGTTATCGTGGATTGGCCTTAGTGAATAAGATGAAAGAACTTATTCCACGTCAAATGTTTGATATCGCAGTACAGGCGGCGATTGGTAGCCAAATTATCGCACGTTCTTCTATTAAAGCGCTACGTAAAGATGTGACCGCTAAATGTTATGGTGGTGATGTGTCTCGTAAGAAGAAGTTGCTGCAAAAACAAAAAGAAGGGAAAAAGCGAATGAAGCAAGTGGGCAACGTTGAAGTGCCACAAGAAGCCTTCTTAGCTGCCCTTAAGTTGAATGATTAATGACAACTTTCTAAATAGAGACGGATAAAATCAGTTGCGCCGCAGTTTTGCGGCGCTTTTATTATTCTGGCTCGATAATTGGGTGATTATTTAAAGGATAAGTTTTCTTTAATTGATGACTAATTAATAATTGAAAGCAGTGTGTTATGGTATAAAGTAGGATGAGTGGTTATGGATTGTTTCTGGCTATGTTGTCTAGATGATCTGTGATTGAATAATTTAGAATTACTATTGATTTGATAGTGATTTACTTAACTTAAAAGTGGCAGGAGTGCGTTAACTATGGCAGCTTATTTTTCTCTCATTTTAGTCCTTGTGACGCTGTTTAGTGGCCTGATATGGTTGGTCGATGCACGTTTGTTTGCCCCAAAACGTCGACAAAAGTTGGCGTTGGCACAAGCTGCGACAGCGGAGTTAAGCGAAGAAAGTGCAGCAAAAATCATTCGAGAGCCTTCTATTGTCGAAACGGCGCGCTCTATTTTTCCTGTGATTGCGTTTGTGTTGGTATTACGTTCTTTTATTTATGAGCCTTTTCAAATCCCATCAGGTTCGATGATGCCCACATTACTGGTTGGGGATTTTATTTTAGTTGAGAAGTTTAGTTATGGCTTAAAAGATCCGGTTTGGCGTAAGAAGCTGATTGAAACTGGTGAGCCTAAACGTGGTGATGTAGCGGTTTTTAAATATCCTGAAAATCCTAAAATTGACTATATTAAGCGGGTTGTAGGCTTACCTGGTGATACTATTATATATCGAAACAAACAGTTGTATATCAAACCGGCTTGTATGCAAGGACGTATTGATTGTCCGGCTGCTGAACAGGTGAAACGGGTTGAAGTGAATAGTGGTGAGTTTTTTCAAGACGGTACACCTTTAATCCGTTATACAGAGCAGTTAGGTGATGTGAGTCATGATATCTTAATTAATCCAGCAAGACCCGATATGATTAATTATTATTTTAGACAGCCCAATTTACCTGTTGGTGAGTTTAT
Organism: uncultured Shewanella sp.; assembly: GCF_947491715.1. Taxonomy (GTDB): domain Bacteria; phylum Pseudomonadota; class Gammaproteobacteria; order Enterobacterales; family Shewanellaceae; genus Shewanella. The sequence goes on from NZ_CANLKR010000001.1 coordinate 155,752, forward strand.
TGTGCCACAAGGTCATTATTTTATGATGGGTGACAACCGTGATAATAGCACTGACAGTCGATACTGGGGTTTTGTACCAGAAGCCAATTTGGTTGGAAAAGCGGTGGCGATTTGGATGAGTTTTGAATTTGATCGTAAACCTTCTGACTTTTTACCCACTTGGATCCCAACAGGTGTGCGCTTTAACCGTGTAGGCGGAATTCAATAACTATGGAACCGATTAAAAATATCCCAAGACTGTGTCGTACTTTGGGTTATGAATTTACTGATGTGACTTTGCTTGATCAAGCTTTAACACATCGCAGTGCAGCAAGTAAGCATAATGAGCGATTAGAATTTTTAGGCGATTCAGTATTGTCTATTGTGATCTCTGATGCGCTTTATCATCAATTTCCAAAAGCGAAAGAAGGTGATTTAAGTCGCATGAGAGCGACCTTAGTCTGTGGCAAAATGTTGGCTGAGATTGCACTGGAATTTAAACTGGGAGACTATTTAAAACTCGGCCCCGGTGAACTGAAGAGTGGTGGATTTAGGCGTGAGTCTATTTTAGCGGATGCCGTTGAAGCGATTATTGGAGCCGTGTATCTTGATAAAGGCATTGAGTCTTGTCGTCAATTAGTCTTGACTTGGTACCAAAGTCGATTAAAGACCATTAAGCCTGTGGATCAAAAAGATCCTAAGACATTACTGCAAGAACACTTACAAGGTTTTAAGAAGCCATTGCCCGTCTATACTGTAGTGAAAACGGTAGGTGAGGCGCATAATCAAACATTTACCGTTGAATGCATGGTGAAAGGCCTGAGTGAGCCGATTGTCGGCGTCGCCAGTTCAAGGCGTAAAGCAGAACAAATTGCCGCGGCCCAAGTGCTGGAGTTAATCAAGAAATGAGTGACAAGAAAGAAGAAGCACAAGGGAGCGTAGAACCCAGTTTAGATGAGCTACTTGCTCGCATGAACCAACCGAGTCAACATGCCAAATATGATGTAACCTATTGTGGCATGGTGGCGATTGTGGGACGCCCGAATGTGGGAAAATCGACGCTGCTGAATAAAATACTCGGGCAGAAAGTCAGTATTACCTCTAAAAAGCCGCAAACAACTCGCCACCGTATTATGGGGATCCACACAGAAGGTCCTAAGCAAGTGGTGTTTGTTGATACGCCAGGACTCCACATAGAAGAGCGCCGTGCGATTAACCGTTTAATGAATCGTGCCGCTTCCAGTTCTTTAGCCGATGTGGCTTTAGTGGTCTTCGTGGTTGATGGCATGAATTGGACGGCTGATGATGACATGGTGTTAAAGAAATTACACCATAATGATGATGGCCGAAAAATCGTATTAGCGATTAATAAAGTTGATAATATTAAAGATAAAGAAGCCTTATTTCCTTATCTGGAGCAAATGGCAACAAAATTTCCTTTTGATGATATTTTGCCTATTTCGGCGACTCAGGGGACCAATATTCAACGCATTTTAGATTTATCGTTAGCGGCGTTACCTGAGTCACCTCATTATTTTCCTGAAGATTATGTGACAGATCGTTCTCAGCGTTTTATGGCATCTGAAATTGTTCGAGAAAAACTCATGCGTTTTCTCGGAGATGAATTACCTTATGATGCGACGGTTGAAATTGAGCAATTTACCATGATGGAGAATGGGGTCTATCAAATTAATGCGCTTATTTTAGTTGAACGTAGTGGTCAGAAACGTATGGTGATTGGCAAAAAAGGTGAACGTATTCGAACCATTGCGACTCAAGCACGTCTTGACATGGAAACCTTATTTGACAATAAAGTATTTTTAGAGATTTGGGTTAAAGTCAAATCTGGTTGGGCCGATGATGAGCGTGCATTAAGAAGTTTAGGCTACGGAGAAGAGTAAATCCTATGGCGGGTGAACATTAGATACTGTAGAACGGTCATATTTTATGTTGCGTGGATATGTATTACACACCCGCCCTTATCGTGATAATCGTGTTATTGTCAACTTACTAGTCGATAATCAAGGGCGAGTCGATGCCATTGCACGTTTAGGTGGTAAGAAAAATACGGCTCGTAGTATACTTCAACCTTTCCAACCTTTGATCTTTACTTTTTCTGGCGCAGGCTCACTTAAGAATTTGACTCAATTAGAGGCGGCGAGCCCTGCTGTGCCGCTTGCGAGTAATGGGTTATATGCAGGCCTCTACCTTAATGAGTTATTGATGCGGTGTTTGACTGTTGAGCATCAGGCTGAAAGCATCTTTTATCACTATCATCAGACGTTATTATCTCTGGCTTTGGGGTTAAAAGAGCAGGATTTACGCTATTTTGAATTATCTTTATTGGAAGAGTTAGGTATTATGCCTTCTTTAACGATAGATCCATTAGAAAACCCCATTAATGGTGACGGCTTCTATCGCTTATTACCTGAAAAAGGTTTTATGCCTGTATACCCAACAGTCTTCACACAAGATAAATTTTTTCAAGGTGATATGTTGTCAGCCTTAGCTAACCGACAGTTATTAGCACATCATTTACTGGCGGCAAAAAAGTTAATGCGGCAACTTTTAGTGCGTATTTTAGGCAGTAAGCCATTGTATTCAAGAGCACTGTTTAAGCAGCGCCAACCTAATATGCCACAATAATGAGTGTGACACTGTCATTTATTGAGGTGTGATGCTTTGTTATTATGTGTTAGCTAATTAAACAAAGGACATTTCCATGAGCCAGATTTTACTGGGCGTCAATATTGACCACATTGCGACTTTACGACAAGCTCGAGGCACGAGTTATCCTGATCCTGTACATGCTGCCGCAGTGGCTGAGCATGCTGGGGCAGATGGAATAACGGTGCATCTTCGTGAAGATAGACGACATATTATCGATAGAGACATTCAAGTATTAGCACAGACATTAAAGACACGCATGAATTTTGAAATGGCAGTAACTGATGAAATGCTTGATATTGCTTGTGATATTCAGCCTCACTACGTATGTTTAGTGCCCGAAAAAAGAGAAGAATTGACGACTGAAGGCGGTTTGGACGTTGCGGGACAAATGAGTAAAATATCGAGTGCAGTGCAACGTTTGAGTGGAAAAGGCATTCAAGTCTCCCTCTTCATTGATGCAGATAAAGCACAAATTGATGCGGCAGTTAAAGTTGGGGCACCCGTTATAGAGATCCATACAGGTGGTTATGCGGATGCACACTCTGAGACAGAAGAGAAAAATGAACTTATGCGTATTACTGATATGGCAAAGTATGCTCATGCTAAGGGGTTGATTGTCAATGCTGGGCATGGATTGCACTATCATAATGTTAAGCCTATCGCGGCAATCCCTGAATTGTATGAATTGAATATTGGCCATGCGATTATCGCAAGGGCCGCTATTGATGGCTTGGCTACCGCAGTCAAAGATATGAAACGTTTAATGCAAGAAGGCCGTCGTGGTGAGTAGTGTTTCTGCTTCATTATGGCCAAATGTGTTGTCATTTTTGTTGAGAGGATGTTGATGGCAATTGTGGGTTTAGGCACTGATGTTGTTGAAATCGAACGGATCCATAAGTTGGTGCTCAGTTCACCGTTAAAGCTTGCAAAAAGAGTATTAACTTCGAGTGAACTTGAGCAGTTTCAATCAGTTAATCAACCATCACGTTATTTAGCAAAACGTTTTGCGGCTAAAGAAGCTGCTGCTAAAGCGCTAGGGACTGGGATCGGACGTGGTGTTTCTTTTCAACATATTGAAATTAAAAATGATGACTATGGCGCACCGCATATCTCTTTTAGTCAAGGTGCAGCAGATAGACTCGCTTGGCTGAAGGGGACTTCTGCTCACGTGACCATTGCTGATGAGTTACATTATGCCGTTGCAACCGTGATTATAGAATCCTAATTCCAGTGAAGCAGTATGGGAAAAGCCCACAATGAGATAATCATGGTGGGCTTTTTTTATGGAAGATAGCCAGTTAATAAATGACCGTCTTTACTGGTATTTCCATCTATTTTTAGTATATTAGAGTAATATGTGTTAAAAATTATTTTGAAAGGATGCCAATTAATGAGAAATGCTGTAGAGCGATTATCCACGTACAAGAGTGTTCATTTAAACACTAACAATGTGAAGACACACTTTATTGGTGTACCTCTGATTGTCCTATCAGTGTTTATTTTATTAGCGTTAACACCCGTTGCAATACTGTTTGGTGATTATCGGTTAGCAATCGATAAACTGGCTGTGATTGGTCTATCAATTTATTATCTAATGTTAAATATTCGTTTGGCCTTGGGTTTGATTGTTGTCATGCTTATTACACTATTTCTTGCCAATATCATTGCTGATTGGAGTGGGGCTTTGTGGTTGGCCATTGGGGTATTTGTCATAGGCTGGGTTATTCAATTTATAGGGCATTATTTTGAAAAAGCAAAACCGGCTTTTATTGACGATTTAGATCAGTTATTAATCGGTCCTTTGTTTTTAATGGCCGAAATGTATTTTCATTTTGGTTGGCTATCGTCGTTAAAAGAAAAAATAACACCCATTGCAATGGAAAAACGACAACAAATGGATACAAAGCAGTGATCGTTAATTTTACGACTATGTAGCAGTTAAGATGAAAAATCATTATGTTTTCATGATTTTTTTAACGTAAAAGAGGGCGCTTTTAGTATTTTTTCATCATTTTTTATTGGGGTTAGCGTTTTCATTTTTATGTCGTTAACATGCAGAGAATTAACGTGTTAATGATATAAAGGTTAGAGTGATGAGCATAGAGAGAATACACACAAAAACAAGAATGAGTCGTATTGTAAAACATAATGGTGTTATCTACTTGTGTGGCCAGGTTTGTGAAGATGCGACTCAAAATATCACAGTGCAAACACAAACCATGTTGGCTAAAGTGGATGATTTATTAACAGAAGCGGGGAGTGATAAAGCGCATATCTTGTCAGCTACAATTTACATCAAAGACATGCAATATTTCAGCGAAATGAATGCAGTTTGGGATGCTTGGGTACCAGAAGGGCATGCGCCAGCTAGAGCGTGCGTGGAAGCGAAAATGGCAAGAGATGCATTATTGGTTGAGATTTCTGTTATTGCTGCGCAGAAGCTGTAAGTCACTGAGTCTATGAGAGTGCTTCCGTGCTCTCATTTATTCCTTTTATTCCGTTATGATTAAATATCCCCTGCTTAACCCTTCATTGAGATCGGCATTACTCACAATAGCTTGATACAAGTCACTGGTTTTTACCCAAATGGCGGGATATTTGAAGCGAGATACATCCAGCAATAAGAAGCGATCGCTTTTACTGTCATATGCTGCTAAAGGAGAAAAATGACCAGATCCTATTTGGTTTAACGCTTGTCTATGATAATTCACAATAATAAATTGAGTATCAGAGCTGACTGCTTTTATGGCATCTTGGCGAAATTGGTTTTCATTGATTTGCGTTCCACGATGAAGGTTAACTTTCAGTTTAAATGTCTTGATAGCATCTGATAATTCATCGATTGTCATTCCTCCCATACCGACTTTTGCGGGTGTTGTAATATCCAGAACTTCTGCTGTGAAAAAATTGTCTTGTTCAAATATTTGGTAGGGGGCTAATAATAGAGAAGTAGGACGCGGAAGGTTTGATGCATTTAATATCATAGATGCACTGGTAGGTCCACAGTAGGTTAATGTTTGTTGGGTGGTGAAGTAGGGCATAAGGTTGAAAATATCGTTTTTATGTTGGCTACGTTGTAAAAGGATTTTCCCTTCTGCAGAGTTAAAGGGGACGAGGCTATCATCTAGGGTTAAATCGGGTGGTGTGGCAGCTTGCAATGACAGAGAAAGTAGTGATAAACAAATTAATAGGAGGTATTTTAAACGCATGATGAACCTTATTGTTAAGTAAAAGCTAATTTAATTGGCCGACCATAGTAGTCTGTAGATAGCTTGGGTATTAGACTTTTGTCTATAGTTTTGGCTGGTGATTATTGATATATGCTGAGTTTCAACATTTTCTATTTGGTGATATTAAAGCGTTAATGCTATACAGAATATTTACTTTTTTATTTATTGATTACAAAGGTTAATTTATTTTTCGGTTGTCATTTGTTTTTATATATGTATTTTTGTTGGTTCTTTGGTGTCAACTTTGAGATGTTTTTGATTTTATAAAAGAGAGGCGTCATATTATTTGTTCGTTATGTGTTTTTGTCATATGTATTTTTTATGTATTAAATTTGGGGTTGGGTTAATAGAGAGTATCACTTTTCTCACCTATACTTAAAAATGAGGGTTCTTCTTGGGGGAGAGAATGTCTTTAACCTATAAAATCATTTTATATCCATTGTTGTTAATGATGTTGCAATTGAGCAGTTTTTTACTACAGGCAAAAGGTTGTCAATTACCTAACAGCATGAATGGATTAACCCTTATGATGCCTATCAGTGAAAAGTTTAGCTACAGCCGAACCGCTGGAAATGATATGATTGAAATGACATTTAAGCAGAAGAGTTATTACGGTTCTGGTTATAAAGTGAGCTACGGCTTTATTGGCAAATATAGTTACCGTAAACTCGCTCAGAATGTGGCTCAAATCAGAATGCGAGAAACATTTGCCGCTAAGGTACTGCAATATAATCTTTATTTAGTGTGTGAGAATGATCTTGAAGGCTATTATATTTATGCGCCTATTTCAGTAGAAACCGATCCGCAAATAGGCATTATGATAGAGCGTTATATTATTAAATAGTATTGATGGTATCAAATACTTTTTCTAACAGCTGTTGTCTATTGTTTCTGGTAGAGAGAATGAAGGGTAAATCTAGGCTGTGGTTCTGGTTGATTGATGAGAAAAAACACCGTATGGCTTAATTTCATCTACACTTTCTTAGAGTCTTGAAATGCTTTATTGATAAGGATAAAACATGAAGCTATTGTTTAGCTTATTTTTATTTTTCCATATAGGTCAATCGGTTGCTGATTCTTGTGCCATACCAGAAAGCTTGGCTGGTTTGACTCTTTTGATCCGCGTAAATGGCAATTATTCGCCAGAAAACCCAATGGCAGGGACGTTACAGGAAATGACATTTAGCCGTTTGAATTTTAAAAGCACAATAATGAATACCCGCGAGAGTGTTGAGGGGGCATATCGCTATAAACGTTTAGATACTAATATAGGTCAACTGAGTGTTCGGGAGGGAGCTGACGATGCGCCGTCCTTATATACAGAGACCTTTGTTTGTGAAACGAATACGACGGGGTATTTTATTTTTAGTCAAACTCAAGGAACGATTAAACCTGATGTTCGCCAAAACACAGGGATTTATATTATTAGAAAATGATGATTTAGCCGGTCGATATTGAAAAATGGTGAGTTTTTATAAACTGAGGTGGGCTCGTTTAATGGCGTTAAAAAAAATAGTGTTAATTAGTCTTTGTTTGTTGCCTGGTATAGGGGTTGCCGATGAGTGTAAACTACCCGATAACTTAGACAAAAAACAGATTTTGTTGATGGTCAATGAAGTATACACACCGACTAATCCTAATGCTGGCGGCGTGATACAACTTAATTTAACGGGAAAGAAAATAGTATCAACAGAATTAATTAAAGGGATCACCAGTCAAGGTCATTACGAGTACCGTATTATTGCTCCTGAGGTTGCTTTGCTAGAAGTAAAGTTGACAGAGGGAGATGATAGATCCACTTTTCGGACAATATTCATGTGTGAAAATGATTACAGTGGCGCGTATATTTTTAGCCAATCTCAAGGAATGATTGAGCCAAGTAAAAGGCAAAATACGGGAAGTTATATTATTGAGTGATTTTACTTTTAACACTACCGTTTTGGTCTTTTATGCAGTTTTTATGTTGTAAATGATTTATCGTTTGGAGAGTTATGGCAAACTTTTTTGTTTATTATCGATATGCTAGTTAAGTTTATTTGGCTTATTATGCTTTTTGGGTTACTTAGTTCTACCTCTGTGGCTGATAGTGGGCAGATGTGTCATGTGCCTGATGCGTTAAATGGAAAAGATCTGATATTATCGGTGGATGAAGAATACTCTTTTAATAGTCCTGAGGTGATAGGTCTGATGCAGTACTCTTTTGATATAAATAGTTTTGTTAATTATATTATTCAAGATAATTATATTTTTCCTGGCAAGTACACTTACCAGCGTATTGATAGTGATTTAGGTCTTATCAGTGTCTTTGAGGTGATGGGGGATATGATCTCTAAATATCAGATATTATTAGTCTGTATTAGTGATATACAAGGATATTTTATTTATAGCTTAGAGTATGGTGAGAGAATGCCTAATGTGAAACACGATACAGGATTTTATATTTTGCGTGAGTGACAGGGTGCATGAAATTCTAGTCGGTCTATTAAGGATGAAAATGCGGATATTATTAGCTTTGGTGATCCTGTCTATGTTCTCAGCCCAGAGTATGGCGAGTAAGTGCCAGTTACCCACCAGTTTACAAGGGAAGACTTTACTTTTTAAAGTGAATGGCGTTTATACACCAGATAATGTGTTGGCTGACATGGTGATAGAATATGTATTTGAAGAAAAGACTTATCAGGTGACTATACTTAATACGAGGAAAAAAATGAATGGGGTTTATGATTACCGTCGATTAACCCCAATGTTAGCTCGCTTTAGTGTCTTTGAGGGAAGTGATGAAGTCGTGTCAATATATTCAGAGACATTAGTCTGTGAAACGAATACCACAGGTTTTGTGATTTTTAGTCAAACCAAAGGGTGGTATAAACCTGACATTAGACAAAATACGGGTGTATTTATTATCGATACTCAAAGTGAAAAGAGTGAATAAACTGATTTTAGCCATATTGATTGCTGTGAGTAGCTTCTTTGCAAAAGCTGAGAGCAAACAATGTCGTTTACCTGATAAATTATCAGGCTATACTTTATTTTTTGAGCTCAGTGGAATGGATTACAAGGTGGACCCGAACACTATGGCACTCAGAAAGTTATCATTTTCAAATAACATGATTGAGAATGAAAGCTTAACGACAGGTCAGTTGTTTAAGGCGTATTATGTTTATTCTACTTTTCCTCCTGATATAGCCTTTATTGAAGTTTATCGAACCTCTCGATTAGACACTTTATTATATCGAGATATTCTTGTTTGTGGGACGGATATTGTGGGCAAGTTAATTTATAGCCCAGAGGCAAGTGTCAAGGGATTCAATTTGTTTGAAAAGCCAGTAACAGGTAAGTATATTTTAAAGAAAACAATAGAGTTATTATGATTTTATTATTTTTAATAAACATGTAAAAGGTGAGTGAGTGAAGGCATTATTGTTTTGTCTATTTGTATTTTTGATGGGTTTATTTCAGGCCCAGGCAAATGATTGCAAGCTGCCTGAATCGTTTATGGGTATGACTATACTGTTTAATATCTCAGATCGGTATACACCTCATAATGAGATGGCTGGAATGTTACTTCAATCTAAATTCGATAACCTTACCTATGATATTGAAGTCTTAGATACTGGTGAACGCTTTTCTGGAAAGTATCAATATCAACGAATTAAGTCAAAAATTGCGCGTTTTACGGTTGCGGAGGGAACGGGGGACAGCTTAATACAGTATTCAAAAACATTAGTGTGCCAAACAGATAAAATGGGCTTTGTACTGTTTAAACTTCTTCAAGGATCTACACCATTGACTCCTGCTCATGACATTGGCATATATGTTATTCAATCCTCCTTGAAAGCTGAGTAACTATGGAGTGCTAAATGTATTTGATTAAACAAGTATTGAAACGATTCACTGTTACTACAATACTATTGATATTGAGTACAATAAGTGTGGCTGACGAGTGTCAATTACCTAAGGAATTGTTTGGCAAGGTAATGATTTTACATATATATGGCATTGCTTCACCGACAAACCCTTTGGCAAATCAAGTTGTTGAAATTTATTTTGATGAGCAAAGTTATCTGCTTAATAATTTACAAACAGGTGAAAAATTTATTGGAAAATATACTTATCGCCGTTTCGAACCTGACTTGGCTGAATTAAAAGTTGAAGAGCAAAAAGTGACTAATAATATGAATGAAACTGGTTATTACACAAATACATTTGTTTGTCAGACAGATGTGACGGGTTATTATATCTTTAGTGGCATAGAAAGTGGTATTCAACCTTCAATACGCCAAAATACTGGGCGTTATTTTTTTCAATAATAGAGAGAATATATAGCTTAGGGTAAGGAATTGTGGGCTGTAATTTAATGGGAGGGGCTGATGAGATTACAATTTCTATTGATTTGTTTGGTGGCTACCAGTTTAGAAGCAAAAGACTGCAGTTTACCTGATGTATTGACGAATAAACGGATAATATTAGTTATCGATTTATTTTATCAACCTTCCAATCCTAAAGCTGGAAATTTACATGAGCTAACATTATCTAAGGATAAAATTAATGATACAAACTTAAGTAATAAAGAAGCGAGCCATGGAAGTTATCAATATAACAGATTAAACCCAACTGTTGCGGTGCTGAGTTACCAATTGACACTAGGTAAAGAGTTAACAGAGTCAAAATTCGTTTTTGCTTGTGATTCAAACAGGACTGGGAAGTATATCTATAGTCAAATTCAAGGCTCTGTGAAACCCAATGTTCGTCAAAATACAGGGAGTTATATCATAACGAACATTGAAAAAACGGCTAAGAAGAGTCAATAGGTTTGATTGTTAAGTCTTTTTATAATGTTGTGGAATAACCCTGACGGTTCTAACACGATTATCTCCTATATCAACCACTTCAATAGGGTATCCTGCAATTCTCATGCTGGTATTTGGACTGGGAATTTCTTCCATGTACTCTACGACTAAACCGCTTAATGTTTTGGGGCCGTTAGTCGGAAAGTGCCAATTCATTTCTTTATTGAGCTCTCGAATATTAATTGTTGCCTCTATGAGATAACTGCCATCTTGTTGCTTTTTGATTTCTTCACTGGGTGCTGGCATCATTGAGGTGGTAAAATCTCCGACAATTTCTTCAAGGATATCTTCAAGGGTAACAAGGCCTTGAATATCACCATACTCATCGACAACCATACCAATTCTTTCTTTATTTTGTTGAAAATTCGCTAATTGCACGTTAAGGGGCGTCGTTTCAGGAATAAAATAGAGCTCTTTCACTGCTCTGAGCAGTGAGGACTTACTAAATTGTTCTTTTGCTTGTAATCGCAGAGCATCGCGAATATGTACAAAGCCCACTGCATCATCAATATTATCTCTATACAAAAGAATACGTGTATGTGGACTTTGAATGACTTGTTTGTTGATAAGCTTAAAGTCTGAATTGATATTGATGGCGTAGAGCTCAGCTCTTGGGATCATGATGTCTTCTACGGTGACTTTTTCAAGATCTAAGATAGACAATAACATCTCTTGATGTCGTTGTGGGATCAATGCTCCTGCTTCATGGACAACGGTGCGAAGTTCTTCTTGGCTTAAGGCATCACTACTTTGTTGGGTATGGATGCATAGCAACCGTAAAAAACCAGAGGTTATAAGGTTGACCACTTTGACGAGAGGCGAGAGTAGGGTTAATAGGAGTTTTATTATGATGCTCGAAGGAAAAGCGATGCGTTCAGGATGTAAGGCCGCAACCGTTTTAGGTGTAACTTCGGCAAAAACCAATACGACTAGCGTTAAGACGCCTGTGGCTATTGCAACGCCCATATCACCATATAAGCGTATGCCGATAATAGTCGCAATGGCTGAAGCAAGAATATTAACTAAGTTGTTACCAATTAGAATGAGCCCAATAAGTCTATCTGGACGTTCAAGCAACTTAATTGCTCGTAATGCGCCTTTATGGCCACTAGAGGCTAAATGACGAAGTCGATAACGATTTAACGTCATCATTGCTGTTTCTGTGCCAGAAAAGTAGGCTGACAGTATAATGAGCACTATGAGAATAATAAAAAGTGCACTGGTATGTATTGCGTCCAAAAAGGGCTCCGTTTAAGGGGTAATGAACAATCTAAATTTGATAATGTAATGGATTGTTATGCGTTTACTCTGTAACCAATGCTAATACTATCGACTAAGAGTGACGAAAATTAATCTTATTTTAAAATAAGCTCTTTGACAATACGAGCACCAAAATAGGCAAGCGATAATAAAGTGGCGCCTGAAAGCGTATAAATCACCGCTGTTCGTATTTTACATCCTACCCAGTATTGTTGAGCTAACATGGCAATATAGACGAGCCAAGCTAGCATAGATAATACGGTTTTGTGTCCTTTTCCGTCGGCAAACATATCATCTAAGAAAATAAAGCCAGTGGCTAATGCTAAGCTGAGTAAAATCACTCCAATAATGACTAAGTGATAAAGCTGTTTTTCTACTGTCATTAAAGGCGGAATAGAGGGGCTTAAAATGAGTTGTTTGCTTTTTAGTTTGTGTTGAATAAGGGCTAACTGAATAGCGTATAAAGCAGCAATCATTAATGCACTGTAAGCCATTAATGATAAAATAACATGGGCGAGGACTTCAGGATAAAGCTCAAAATGTATGATGAGTTTTGGCGGCAATAACCAGAGTAAGGCTACAGATAAAATAGAGCAGGCATAAACCACAGGTAATACCATGATCACTTTGACTCTAAATATGAGTAAAGTGAAACTAAAGGCGATAATCCAATTGACCAGAGAAATCACATTGGTCAGACTGAAATTTTGTCCATTACCTGTAAAAATGGCCTCAGCTAATGCCGCTGCGTGCAATCCGACGGCGATGGCGGCAAAAATGGCCACGACTTGACGATTAGGCCCTTCATTATGAAAAAGCTTACTTGCGATAAGGAGCAAAGCAAGAAAATAAAATAAGATGGCAGAAGCTGAAAAAATAATCATTAAGTATTAGCCTATGACTTTGTTGATATTAACGAACGATAACATCCAATAATGCGCATGTCTTTTAGTCTTTCTATTTCATGGAACGGTAATTGATTTTGAACGATTGCCACCCTATTACGACACCTCTCATTTTGTTTATGGCTAAGGATAACATGAGCGGGATACTGTTAGGCAATAATAAGCGTAAAATTGAATCGAACCTTGGTGTTAGTTCGCATTTTTGATAAATGATGTGCGCTCCTTTTTAGGATAATCAAAGTGAGCAGTAGCATAATATCTGGGCATCGCTATAATACTTACCTATCTATAGTAAAATGAAACGGTAAGAACTGGATAATGTTTGAGAACTTAACTGACAGATTGTCACGCACTCTGAAGAATATCAGTGGCCGTGGTCGCTTAACAGAAGACAATGTTAAGGATACACTTCGCGAAGTCCGCATGGCGTTGCTTGAGGCCGATGTTGCCCTGCCTGTGGTACGAGAGTTTGTTAATAGTGTTAAAGAGCGTGCTGTTGGACAAGAAGTCTCAAAAAGTTTAAGTCCAGGTCAGGCGTTCATTAAAATCGTTCAAAGTGAATTAGAAAATGCGATGGGTGAGGCGAATGAAGCCTTAGACTTATCGATGCAGCCTCCCGCTGTGATCATGATGGCAGGTCTTCAAGGTGCGGGTAAAACCACCAGTGTGGCCAAACTGTCAAAGTTCTTGCGTGAACGTGAGAAAAAATCCGTGTTGGTGGTCAGTGCCGATGTTTATCGCCCTGCAGCGATTAAACAACTTGAGACTTTAGCATCAGAAGTTGAAGTTGACTTTTTTCCATCGGATGTGAGTCAAAAACCGCTTGATATCGCAAATGCGGCGATTGCACATGCTAAGCTTAAATTTATCGATGTGGTGATCCTCGATACTGCTGGCCGTTTACATGTTGACGATGCCATGATGGATGAAATAAAAGATTTACATGCTGCGGTGAAACCTGTTGAAACCTTATTTGTTGTGGATGCCATGACAGGTCAAGATGCGGCCAATACAGCAAAAGCGTTCAATGAAGCATTACCGTTGACGGGCGTAGTGTTAACAAAGGTTGATGGTGATGCACGTGGCGGCGCCGCGTTGTCAATACGCCATATTACAGGGAAACCTATTAAATTTTTAGGTGTGGGTGAAAAAACCGATGCATTAGAAGCATTTCATCCCGATCGTATCGCATCACGTATTTTAGGTATGGGTGATGTGCTCTCGCTGATAGAAGATGTTGAGCGAGGCGTTGACCAAGATAAAGCGATGAAGCTCGCCGCGAAAGTGAAGAAAGGTGGCAACTTTGATTTAGAAGATTTTCGTGAGCAGCTCTCTCAAATGCAAAATATGGGCGGCATGATGAATATGATAGAAAAGCTGCCTGGTGTGGGACAATTACCACCAGATGCTTTAGCTCAAGTCCAAAATGGTAAAATGACAGGGCAAATGGAAGCAATCATTAACTCAATGACTGTTGCTGAGCGCCAGCGCCCTGATATCATTAAAGGATCGCGTAAGCGGAGAATTGCTGCGGGTTCCGGTACGCAAATTCAAGACGTGAATCGTTTATTGAAGCAGTTTTCGCAAATGCAAAAAATGATGAAGAAAATGTCTTCAAAAGGCGGCATGAAAAAAATGATGCGCGGTATGAGTGGCATGCTTCCACCTGGAATGAAGATGCCTGGACGCTAGCCGTTAATTAACACAGTCATTTTGTCTGATTGAAGACATTTGCTAGAAAGCACATCAAATCGATGTGCTTTTGTATTTTAGAATCAATTTGAAAAGAACTGATGTGAGCCTGTTATTGGATATCGGCGTAATATTCACGGTAAAAACGTCTAATTTTGTTGCATTCGCCGTGAAGTAAGGTAAAATCTTCCGGCTTTCTATCTGATACTCTTCGCGAACACGGAGGATCAGTTTTTATTTTTGCTTTTAAGAAGCAAATCATTAGAGGAATAAAACGCATGGTTACCATTCGTTTAGCTCGTGGCGGCGCAAAAAAGCGTCCATTTTATAATATCGTAGTTGCTGATAGCCGTAATGCTCGTGATGGTCGTTTCATCGAGCGTGTTGGCTTTTTTAACCCATTAGCACGTGGCCAAGAAGAAACATTACGTTTAGATCTTGACCGAGTTGAGCATTGGGTTGCTAACGGTGCTGGCACTTCAGACCGTGTAGCAAAATTGATCAAAGACGCACAAAAAGCTGCGGCTTAATGGCGTTAAGGTATAGATGATGAGCAGTAAACAAGAACCCGTTGTGTTAGGAAAGTTAGGTTCCTGTCACGGCATTAAAGGTTGGTTGAAGATCACTACCTATACCGATTCTGTTGAAGGTATTTTTGACTATTCACCTTGGTTGATTAAAGAGCAAGGAGAATGGCGCGAAGTGAAAGTCACTCAGTGGCGTTTTCAGGGAAAAGCGGTTATCGCTGAACTTGAAGGTGTGACTACGCGGGAACAAGCGCAAATACTCACCAATTGTGAGATTGCAGTGCCTGCTGAAGACATGTTGGATTTGCCTGTAGATGAATTCTACTGGCGCGATCTGATTGGTTGTGAAGTGATTAACACTAATGGTTATAACATGGGTAAAGTACAACAGATCGTGGAAACAGGATCGAATGATGTACTCCTTGTTAAAGCTAATGCGAAAGATGGCTTTGGCAAAGCGGAACGTATGATCCCCTTTGTCACCGAACAATTCATTCAATCAGTGGATATTTCGGCAAAACAGATTTTAGTGGATTGGGATCCGGACTTTTAAGTCGAGGTACAGCTGATGTGGTTAGGGGTAGTCACCCTGTTTCCGGAGATGTTTCGTGCCATCACCGATTTTGGAGTAACGGGTCGGGCCGTTAATAAGGGTCTTTTAGCGTTGCAAACGTGGAATCCAAGAGATTTCACCCATGATAAACATAATACTGTGGATGACAGACCTTATGGTGGTGGTCCTGGTATGTTAATGATGGTGCAACCTTTACGTGATGCTATCCATGCAGCAAAAGCTGCAGCAGGCGAAGATGCAAAAGTGATTTATTTATCACCTCAGGGACGCAAGCTCACACAGCAAGGCGTTGAGGCGTTAGCTAAGTCATCAAGTTTGGTATTAGTGTGCGGACGATATGAAGGTATTGATGAGCGCATTATACAAACGGAAGTGGATGAAGAGTGGTCGATTGGTGATTACGTGCTTTCGGGCGGTGAATTACCTGCGATGACACTGATTGATTCAGTATCGAGAT
The DNA here is from genome assembly GCF_947491715.1 of uncultured Shewanella sp. Classification (GTDB taxonomy): domain Bacteria; phylum Pseudomonadota; class Gammaproteobacteria; order Enterobacterales; family Shewanellaceae; genus Shewanella. Next base: position 171,896 of record NZ_CANLKR010000001.1, read on the forward strand.
TGGTGCCCGGTGTGCTGGGTAAGCAAGCTTCAGCAGAGCAAGATTCTTTCTCTGATGGTTTACTGGATTGTCCACATTACACGCGTCCCGAATGTTTGGATGGGCATGATGTACCAGCCGTTTTATTAAGCGGTAACCACGAACATATTAGACGCTGGCGTTTACAGCAAAGTCTGGGTAAGACTTTATTGAGACGACCAGAATTATTTGAAAATCTAGCTCTGACTGACGAACAAACCGAGTTATTAACAGAGTTTGTCGACACCATGAACAAGCATGGTTAGTTAGGTTCAGTTACACTAGAATGGAGTTTATTCATGAACAACATCATTAAAATGCTCAACGATGAGCAAATGAAAACTGACGTACCAGAATTTGGCGCAGGTGATACTGTCGTTGTTAAAGTACGTGTTAAAGAAGGCGGAAAAGAGCGTCTACAGGCTTTTGAAGGCGTTGTAATCGCAAAACGTAATCGTGGTCTGCATTCAGCATTCACAGTACGTAAAATCTCTAATGGCGAAGGTGTTGAGCGTGCATTCCAAACGCATAGCCCAATCATCGCAGGCATCGAAGTGAAGCGTCGCGGTCGTGTTCGTCGTGCTAAGCTTTACTATCTACGTGAGCGTTCAGGTAAGTCTGCACGGATCCGTGAGAAACTTTCTACCAAATAATTTTTTATTTGTTAGACAAAAAGATGCAGTGTTCGCACAAAAAACCGCCCTTGAGGCGGTTTTTTGTGTTTTAACGACATGAGAAACATTCGTTTAATGATAATACCAATTTAAGTCAATAAATGATCAATTCAGAGTCGCTCAGGTGTTTCAATTCAAGGCGCATTTATGCAGTAATGGTGATTCCCTTTTAAATGAATGCAACATAGAAGTGAAATGCCTGAGCGGCTCACTCAGTGCGGTTTTAAAAATACGTTATGCTACGTTATCTGTTTTCGATATAGAGTAACTATTAGCTTCAAACCGTTGCCTTGCCTACCGTATTTTTTATTCCCGCTGAATGAACACTTATTTTCTTAGATTGGTATAAGCCAATGTCTAATTTTAAAAGTTTGAGTTTGGCTTGTTTACACTGAACATGTAATGGTGTAATATTTCACCATTACATTATTGGTCGTATATTCAGCTTTAGGTGGAAACATGCAGCAAGACACTATCAACAATATTCATATTACCTCTGAAGAGGTGCTTATTAGCCCTAAAGCGCTGAAGCAGGCGTTGCCGCTTTCCGAGCATGCGAGTCAATTTGTGTTAAATGCACGTCAGACCGTTTCTGATATTGTGCATAAACGTGACAATAGAGTGCTCATAGTGACTGGCCCTTGTTCTATTCATGATTTGGATGCAGCTAAAGAGTATGCATTAAAGTTAAAGCAATTACATGACGAGCTGAGTGATGAGTTTTTCATTTTAATGCGTGTTTATTTTGAAAAACCGCGTACTACTGTGGGCTGGAAAGGCATGATCAACGACCCCGATATGGATGAATCATTCAATGTTGATAAAGGCTTACGTCAAGCAAGAGAGTTGATGATTTGGTTGGCAGAACTAGAACTGCCTGTTGCGACTGAAGCATTAGATCCTATTAGTCCTCAGTATATGTCTGAATTAGTCACATGGTCAGCGATTGGTGCACGTACAACAGAGTCGCAAACCCATAGAGAAATGGCTTCAGGATTGTCTATGCCTGTTGGGTTTAAAAATGGAACCGACGGTAAATTACAAGTAGCGATTAATGCATTGGAGTCGGCTGCGAGTGGTCACCGCTTTATGGGGATCAATCAACAAGGTCAAGTGGCGTTGCTTAAAACGGAGGGCAATCCAGATGGTCATGTTATTTTGCGGGGAGGCAAAAAACCTAATTATGATGCGCAAAGTGTTGCAGAGTGTGAAGAGCAATTACATGCTGCCAAGTTAAATGCAAGATTGGTGATTGATTGCAGTCATGGAAATTCTTCTAAAGATCATTCTAAGCAGCCTCAAGTGTGTAATGATGTTTTTGAGCAAATTCGCAATGGTAATAAATCCATCATTGGAGTGATGTTAGAAAGTCATTTAAATGAAGGAAATCAAAGCAGCAATAAACCAATGAGTGAACTTGCATATGGTGTGTCGGTAACCGATGCGTGTATAAATTGGCAAACAACAGAAACACTATTGAGAAATGGCGCTGAAAGTTTATCATCTACATTACCTCACCGTTTTGATAAATCCTGATTAAGGAATGGAAATAACACCCATGAATGAAAGAACAACAGCCGATCTTGAGAATTTAAGAGGGTTAATTGATGGTGTGGATCAGCAATTAATTCACTTATTGAGGAAACGTTTGGATTTGGTCGCTCAAGTCGGTGCGGTAAAGCACGGTGCTGGCTTGCCTATTTATGCGCCCCAACGAGAAGCTGCAATGCTGGCAAAGCGGCGTAAAGAGGCTGAAAATATGAATGTCTCTCCTCAATTAATTGAGGATATATTGCGGCGTTTAATGAGAGAGTCTTATCAAAATGAGAAGGATGTTGGCTTTAAGCAAGTCAAGCCGGATTTAGGCCATGTTGTGGTAGTGGGAGGCCAAGGTAAGTTAGGCAGCTTATTTTCACAAATGTTGACATTATCAGGCTATGAGGTGAAATCCTTAGATAAAGACGATTGGCATAAAGCAGAAAGTTTATTTGAGGGAGCAGGTTTAGTGATTGTGACAGTCCCCATTGAAATGACCTGTGATTTAATTGCGACTAAGCTGACTCAATTGCCTAAAGACTGTGTATTAGCTGATTTAACGTCGATAAAATCTAAGCCGATAGCGGCGATGCTTAATGCTCATGATGGACCTGTGATAGGTTTACATCCCATGTTTGGTCCAGATGTTGGCAGTTTAGCAAAACAAGTTGTGGTCGTGTGTCACGGAAGGCAACCTGAAGCGTATCAATGGTTACTGGAGCAAATGACGATTTGGGGCGCGAGGCTTGTTGAAGCAGAGCCTAAAGCCCATGATAAATCAATGCAATTAGTTCAAGCCATGCGTCATTTTTCTTCTTTTGTTTATGGGTTGAATCTTTGTAAAGAATCGGCTGATATTGAAACCTTATTACAATTTAGTTCTCCTATTTATCGGCTTGAATTAGCGATGGTGGGAAGGCTTTTTGCACAAAGTCCTGAGCTATACGCCGACATTATTTTTTCTCAGCCTGACAGTCTACAAGTGATCAGTGATTATTTGAAAAATTATACTCAAGCATTAGCCTTATTACAGCAAGGTGATAAAGAAGGCTTTATTGAGCAATTTAAAGGAGTGTCTACTTGGTTTGGCGATTTTGCTTCACAATTCCAAAAAGAAAGCCGTGCGATGTTGCAATCCGTTAATGACATGAAAAGTGATTAGACATTGCATTATTTACATAAAAAGAGAGGTTTCCTCTCTTTTTTGTATTGTTGATTTGTTTTCGATCCTTTTGTTACATTCTCAAAGTTGCAGAAAAGCCTGATAGACAGTAAAGTTAACATTAGGATACGAATGGATTTGCTCCTAACCAGTCTTTCCTTTATGGAGTAAATTTATGACTTTAATCACTTCACCGTCAAACTTACCTTCTGAGACTTTACAGGAGGATACAAGTTTAGGTCATTTTTTGTATGGGCTCTTAGCTGCTTTTCCGCTATTGTTATTACCTTCATTATTGAGCTTGCTGATTAATATGTTACAGCGTGAAGCGAATTTAGGTGAAGTGTTAAAATCCCATTTAGGGTGGCAACGCCGTTCAATGTTTGGTTTGTTAGCCGTGTTGTTATTAGGCTATAGCTTGGAGACCTTATGGGCAAGTATTGCTCTCTATTTATTGGGAACCCTGTGGTTTACTGCGCGTCTTTTTAAAGGGTGGCTGAGCTTACTTGAAGGCAGATCAATATAGTCTTAATTTACGTGAAGTAACACATTTCCAACCCAATTAAAATGCCGCACAATGCGGCATTTTAATTGGGTTATCGTGCCACTATTAATGGTATAGCGAGTGTAGAATATGACTTAATTGATTGACTGTATCATCCGTTATAGCCTGTGTGGAGAGAGGTAAATGAAGTAGCATACCGTCAGCATGTAGGCTTTTTATGGCGGGTAAGTAGGTGCTTACTTGTGTTAATTCAATCGCATAACTTGGGTTGCAGATGACGGGTAAATGAGTGGTATCTTTTAAAAACACTAATCCAGCTAAATCTAATGAAATATGCTCACTGCCATTCATTTTAATTCCTGATTCGCATAATATCACCTGCTGATTTCCTTGGCTTAACACAGTATTGCTTGCTGATAGTAATGCTTCAACACTGGCCATAGGATTACGTTCAATAATAATGGGTAAGAGTAAGGTGCCCAGTTGTGTTAACAATGCTTGGTTGTACATCTGAGCGCTGTCAAGCAATAAAATATCAGCATGATGCGTTGCCAACGTGAGATCCGATCCATGTTCGATGACGATAATACAAGCTAAATTAAAATGGGCTAATGTTTTTTTAAATTGTATGAGGGTAGACTCTACATTTTGCTGTAGGTGTAATCCTCTGAGCTGTATCGCTTGAAAGCCTAATTCTTTGAATGTTTTAACTTGTTGCTCAAATATATTTTTTTCAATTGGAAGCTGTATTTCAATGATAGCGCCAGGTTGCTTGGGATTAAATTCCAGTTGTTCGCATTTTATTTGAGTCGGGCTCGTTTTATAAGTTTTACTATACCGTTGTGGTTGAGTCTGTTCAGTATTGTTGTCTGTTTTCTTTGAACTGCTGTCTAACATTAGCTGCTGATGCGCTAAGTGAGTAGGGTTGACCGATTCACTGGGGTAGCAGCCGAGCACTTTGATAAAACGTGTTATTTTTTCGAGCTCTTTCAATGCTGTTTTCATTGCACTTGAAGACAGGTTTGCCTCAATATCGAGGTAAAACATCTCTTCCCAAGGGGTGCCAGCAATAGGCCTTGACTCGAGTTTGCTCATATTTAAGTCATGCTTCTTGAGTACGGATAGGGCATCTACGAGTGCGCCAGGTTTCTGTCCTGTTGCCATGATAAGGGTTGATTTAGCGGGTAACTGCTCAGGTACATCAACGGCCTTTTGCGCAACAACAATAAACCGACTTTGATTAATTTTTTGGTTAGCGAGACCTTTTTCAATGGCCTCAAGTTGATATAAGGCGCCACCTTCAGCACTTCCAATGGCGGCGACATTAGGGCTGGGACTTTGTTTTACTTTTTCCATGGCTTCTGCGCTACTTGAGCAATATTCTAATTTAAACTCACCATGCATGCCCAAATATCGGCTACATTGACTGATAGGTTGAGGGTGAGCATAAAGGGTTTTAATATGATTGATGTTGCTTCCTGATTGCGCCAGTAGACAATGCTCAACTTCAATGGTGGTTTCACCGACAATGGCAAGACAGGTGTGTTGCAAGACATCGTAAACCTCATTAATGGAGCCAGAGGAAGTATTTTCTATGGGAAGGAAGCCATAATCGGCTTGACCTGATTCTACTGCTTGAATGATAGAGTCAAAACTATGGCAACCTAATTCTTGCATATCCACTTGTCTGCGAGCGCAGTAGCGGGTTGCTGCGAGATAAGAATAGGAACCTTTAGCGCCTAAGTAAGCAGCAATATATTGCGGTTTTTGTGTTTCAGGGTTGGCTCGTCCATGTAGAAAAGCTTGTTGATTAAGTACTGAGTCCTCAATGATACTTTGATAAAGAGAAATGATGTAATGGGCATCGAGTCCTTTATCACGGCCTTGCTTAACTAATCGGGCTAAGAGATCTTTTTCACGTTCAGTATCGCGAATGGGGCGAATATCGACTTCTTTGCTACGGGCGACATCTAAACTTAATTCACGCCGTTTCGCCAATAAAGTGAGTAATTCATTATCCAGTGCAGTTATTTGCTCTCGAGTATGGTTTAAAGGGATTGTTTTACTCATTTAGGCCTCTACATCTTTATTTTATACAGTAATTAGAAACAAAAAAGCCTCCGTTTTAGGAGGCTTTGGAATTTTCACTTTCGTTTATACACAGAAAATCCGCCTCCATAAGGGGGAGGTGTAAAAAAGAAAGTAAACAGACCGTGGAAACATATTTTCATTGTTTAAAAGTAATCGGCTATAAGGTGAGTGTCAATGAAAAAGTTAGATAGCCGTTTTTTTTATCCATTGAACGTAAAAAGCGCATCGGAAGATGCGCTTTTACGTAAATAAAATGTAATCAAGCTGCGTATTCCTCCTCATCATCGTAGACAAAATCATTGTCTCGAGCATCATCTTCTAAAGTAAGTGTGGCTCGGCGCTGACTTTCGGGTTTATGGACTTGGCGATTAAGTTGTTTTTCCAGTTTTTGCCCCATAGCGTTAATGGCTGCATAAAGGTCTTCATTTTTCGCCTGCGCAAAGAGTGTTGCATTCGGAATGCCAACAGAAGCTTCAATTTTAAAGGTTTGCTTCTCCTGTACAATGATGACATGTGGATTAAGGAACTGAACATCATGCCTTGAAAGCTTCGCAATTCTGCTTTCAATACGTTCACGGATAGAGTCAGTTACGTCAAATTGCTTACTTGTAATCTTTATCATATGTCGAACCTTCTGTTGTTTCCTTGAATTCAGATTACCAATCTCTGTAGGAAAAGTCGTGATTTAAATCACATTTTTTTCGCCTTTTTTAATTGTTCGCGTTTTATTTGATCACTTAGACAAAAATTAAAAATAATCATGCAGATCATCTTGAAACTTAATTTAAACCCGTGCATATTTGATGGGATAACTTCACATTCAGAGTGGCTATTCAGTTTAATTTTTTGTATGTTCACTTCATTTCTTGTACCTAGGTACTCCTTTCAAGCTGCGTATTTCACTGTTTAAGAGTAAAGCATTATGGATAACATTAAATTGAATATTCGAGTATGGGATTTGCCGATTCGTTTTTTCCATTGGTCCATGGTGGGCTTACTTGGAGGGTTGTGGTGGACAGCGTCAATGGGAGAAATGCAATGGCACCAAGTATTGGGGTTTGTATTATTAGATTTGATTGTGTGCCGGTTGATATGGGGATGGATTGGGAGTGACACTGCGCGCTTTTCTTTTTTTCTTGTGTCACCTAAAAAAGTTTTACAGTATTTAGAGGCTAAAAATAGAGTAGAACCTGCTTTAGGCCATAACCCAATGGGGGGGTATATGGTGATATTTCTCTTGTTATTGTTGAGTGTGCAATTAATGAGCGGTTTGTTTGCAACCGATGATATCTTTACAGAAGGACCGCTTTTTCATCATGTCAGCCCAGATACTGCAGCTTGGCTCACTTGGTTACATAAAAATACGTTTAATGTCATATTAGCTTTTGCCGGAATGCACATTCTTGCCGTGTTAGTGCACTTGTTCAAAGGTGATAATTTGATTACTGCCATGGTGACCGGCAAAAAAAGAGTGGTTAATAATAAAGGCCATCAACTCAAGTTTACTCATGCTTGTGTCGCTCTGGGGCTTTTTTTGGTCATTGGTGCGGCGATATTTTATTTTTGGGGACGACCTGTTTTATCAATGCTTTAAATATTAATAATGATAAGGGCTATTGTGCAGCCCATATCATTTTTACCATCATGTGGAAATACCCTAAATGATTTAAGCGGTATTAATCTTTCTTATAATCATCATGGCAAGATTTACAGCTTTTTCCTGTTTCCATAAAGGCTTTTTGTACGGTTTTTTTATCTCCACTTTTGGCTGCAACCACGAGCAGATTGGCACTTTTTTGTAGTGTTTGCATTTTTTCATTGAATTGGGCTTTTTCGGTCCAAATTTTATCGAGGGCGTCACGTTGATCTAAGCCTTCTGCTTGTATAAAACCTTCTAGAGGCAGCTTAGATAACGCAGCAACATTTTCAGCTCTGATGATAACAGAGGCTGGGTTGTAAGGTTTCTTCCCTTTTAACATGGCACCAATATCGCCGAAGTTATAAGCCATTAAGCTAAAAGCTGATTGCCTGTATTTGACGGCAGATTCGGGCTTCTTAAAGTTATTACTAGGGGTTGTTTCTGCGGCGTTAATGGCCAAGGTCGTGCAGGTAAAAAAAGCCAGTAGGCTTAATGTTATTTTATTTTTCATCATGCTTGCTCACAGTTGTTATATTGTTTTTGTTAAGGCTATTGTGCCTATATTGTTACACTTAACACCATTTAATTGAAACTTCTTTTTAATTACCCGTCAATATTGAAAGGGATAGGTGAATAGAATAATAGAGTATTGAATAATAATTTTGTTACAATAAGACTTAATTGTTAGGGTTGGGGGACACAGGGGTAAACATGCGAGCAGAATGGGATTTAGTATTAGAAAAAGTCATTTCTCATCATGATTATAATGGGTTGATTGATTTATTTGAATTGCTATTGACGGAAGATGAACGCAGCGCAATAGCCAGTAGATTAAAGGTATTTCAGACGTTGTTAGATGGGGAAATGAGTCAAAGGCAGATTGCTCATGAGTATCAAATTAGTATCGCAACCATCACTCGATGCTCAAATTATTTAAAGCATATGTCTACTGAAAAGAAAAATAAAATTAAGTCACTAATTTTATGACACTTGTTAGGTAGATCAGACAGCCTCAATATTAATAAGTATTGAGGCTGTCAAGTCTTTAATTAGTCACCGTCGCAGCAGTCATCTTTATGTTCGTGTTACTCTGAAGCAGAATGACTGTCGCACTGGCCAGATGCATGCACGTGGCCATGGGCAAGTTCTTCTTCAGTGGCTTCACGGACATCAATAACTTCAACATTAAAATGCAGTCTTTGTCCCGCTAAAGGGTGATTACCGTCAACAACAGCCACATCATCCTTCACGTCTACGACTTGAACGGGGCGTTGTCCCATTTCCGTTTCCGCGATAAAACGCATGCCTGGTACGATATCTTCTACATCACCAAATGCGTCAAGTGGCACTTCTTGGCGTAATCCATCATGGTATTCACCATAACCGTCTTTCGCTTCGATACTGGCTGCAATTTTGTCGCCAACGGTCTTACCTTCAAGTTCAGCTTCAAGGCCAGGGATCATGTTTTGTGCGCCGTGTAAATAGAGCATTGGTTCACTGTCAAACGAACTCTCAACAATACGGTTTTCATCATCTTTTAGTTGGTAATGGATAGTAACAGCGCACGCTTGGCTAATGTTCATGGTAAAGCTCCAATAATTGAATGGCGGGTATTTTAACTGGATTTTACATAAGATGCGATAACGGGCTAGCATAACCTTGGCGAGAGTGAAGCCACAAAAATTGAAGTGAGTGCATAGTCATGCAGTTGTCGCCATGTTGTTTGTGTCAATCTTACATGCCGAAAAGTCATGCCAAACGTATCACTAAGCTATACGACTACTGATTAAAGCAACGCTTTATTGGACAAGATTTTAAATTATAACACTTGTATAACAGTTATTTAAACAAGATGATTCCATTAATAAACATGGTTTCTATTTTGTCATTGACCTGATGAAGGTAAATATCCAAGCTATTTAACTGTTAAATACAAAAAGTGGGTAGTTCATTAAAATTATTCATAAAAAGGGGCTTGACAGAGGGCGTGTAAAAAGCAATTCTGTAGGCACAAATTTACGAATGTTCAAATTGACCTTTATTTATGATGCTTAGCCATGCTGTTGTAACGACTATTATTACGACCACCACGATTATTATCGTGGGGACAGGCTGAGCGTATCTAATATAAGATTAAACATTAAGCCTGCTTCCCATAAAGAAGCAGGCTTTTTTGTTTCTTAATCGGGGTGGGCACAGGAGAAAGTATGAAAGTCATGAAGTTTGGTGGTACCTCACTTGCCAATTGGCAGCGATTTCAATCAGCGGCTGCCATTGTGGCAAAGTCGGCCAATGAAGAATCGATTGCTGTTGTCCTATCTGCGCCTGCAACGATTACCAATAGTTTATTGGAGGTGGTGGATGTTGCCACTGATGATGGACAATTTGAATCGGTTTTATCCAGAATTGAGCAAGTGTTTACTGAGCTTTATGGACAAGCAGCCCAGGCGTTACTCTCAAGCAATCAAAGTCAGCACTTACAAAATTGTTTGAATAAACAATTGGCTTTTTGGCGCAATAAATTACAAGGTATTACGCTGCTTGGTGTTTGCCCTGATAGTGTAAAAGCAGACATTATTATCGGTGGAGAAAAACTGTCTGCGGCATTAATGGAGCAATTGATTAATGTGATGGGTCACAGTGCTGCGCAGCTCAATCCTCAGGCACTGTTACTCGCTGAGGGCGCAAGACTGGAATCGGCTGTCGATATCGAGGCCAGTAAAGTTAAGTTTAATGCTATTAATCTAGATGAGCACAGAGTGTGGGTGATGCCCGGCTTTAGTGCCGGTAGGGAAGATGGTTCGGTAGTCACTTTAGGACGTAATGGGTCTGATTATTCTGCGGCAGTATTAGCGGCCTGTATCGATGCCAGTTGCTGTGAAATTTGGACGGATGTTGATGGTATTTATAATACCGATCCTCGTGTGGTTTCAGATGCGAAATTACTGGCACAAATGAGTTACCAAGAAGCTATGGAAGTGTCTTATTTTGGCGCCAAAGTACTACACCCTAAAACGGTTGCTCCCATCGCTCAGTACCATATTCCTTGCTATATTCGTAATAGCTTTAATCCTGATGCAGTCGGTACCTTAGTGTCTAATGCACAAGATGAATCGGGATTAAGTGTGAAAGCCATTTCTAATCTCGATGAGCAGACCATGTTTGATGTCTCTGGGCCGGGTATGAAAGGCATGGTGGGCATGGCGAGCCGGACGTTAGGTGCCATTTCGAGAAGTGGCGTGTCAGTATCGCTTATTACGCAAAGTTCATCAGAATACAGTATTAGTTTTTGTGTGAATACATCGGACGCAGCAAATGCTAAACAGGCGTTAGAGCAAGAGTTTGAGCTGGAATTGCAAAGTGAGCTATTAGAGCCATTAGAAATACGCCATAACTTAGCAATCGTGTCCTTGATTGGTGATGGAATGCGGACAAACAAAGGGATCACGGCCACCTTTTCTCAAGCATTAGCGCAAGCAACGGTGAATATTATTGCCATTGCACAAGGTTCATCAGAGCGTTCCATCTCTGCCGTTGTCGAGCAGCGTAAAATTAAAAATGCGATTTCAGCTTGCCATCAAAGCTTTTTCGATGTGCAACACTACCTCGATGTTTTTCTTGTGGGTTGCGGCAATGTTGGCGCGGGATTACTTGATCAAATTGCCAGTCAAGCAGACATGCTCAAAGAGCAACATATTAGCATCCGTGTGTGTGGCATTGTGAATTCAAGTAAAATGTTATTGAATGCGCAAGGAATTGATTTGGCGACATGGTCGTCTTTGTTGAATGAATCAACTCAACACAGTGATCTTGACTTTATGTTACGTTGGGCCAAAGAGCAGCAATTGCTTAACCCTGTGCTAGTTGACTGCACCTCAAGTGATTTCGTGTCAAATAAATACCTTGATGTGATGAATGCAGGTTTGCATGTTGTGACGCCGAATAAGAAAGCCAATACGCGTGATATGGCTTATTATCAGGCGTTGCGTCAAACAGCCTTAAAGCAACGTCGCCAATTCTTATATGAAACAACCGTGGGCGCGGGATTACCTGTCATTGATAACTTGAAAAAATTATTATGTGCTGGTGATAAGCTATTGAGCTTTAGTGGTATTTTATCGGGAAGCTTATCTTATATTTTCGGCATGTTAGATGAAGGCATGAGTTTGTCAGAGGCAACACGTATAGCCAGAGAAAAATGCTTTACCGAACCCGATCCCAGAGATGATCTCAGTGGTATGGACGTGGCACGTAAGGTGCTTATTTTAGCGCGTGAAGTTGGACTAGACTTAGAGCTGAGTGACATCGAAGTCGAGTCAGTTTTACCGCCTCATTTTGATGCTTCCGGTGATGTTGAAACGTTTATGACGAACTTAACGACATTGGATGAAGCCGTCGCAGCTCAAGTGAATAATGCTAAGGCTGAAGGCCGCTTATTACGTTATGTGGGACAAATCGATGAGCAAGGTTGCCGTGTTAAAATCGTTGAGGTTGATGCCACACATCCCCTTTATAGTGTGAAAGGTGGCGAAAATGCACTTGCCTTTAATAGCCGATATTATCAGCCAATTCCCTTCGTATTGAGAGGGTATGGTGCTGGCACTGAGGTGACCGCTGCTGGGGCTTTTGCGGATGTCTTGAGAACATTAAATTGGACCCGAGAGGTAACAGCATGAGTGTGAAAGTCTATGCGCCTGCATCGATAGCCAATATTAGTGTTGGCTTTGATACTTTGGGTGCTGCATTGGCACCAGTTGATGGGACTTTATTGGGCGATACGGTTTCTATTGAGCCTGCAGAAAAAGGAGTGGTATTAGCCGTTAAAGGGCCTTGGGCTTATAAATTACCCATAGATCCTAAAGAGAATATTGTTTATCAATGTGCTGAATTCTTTATTGATCAGTTAACGGATAAAAGTGCCTCTACGAGGGGGGTAAAGTTAACATTAGAGAAAAATTTACCAGTAGGCAGTGGGTTAGGTTCAAGCGCGAGCTCTGTTGTTGCTGCACTTTATGCATTAAATGAATATTTTAATGTGCCCTTTACAGCTGCTGATTTGTTGTTAGTTATGGGAAAGTTTGAAGGGCAGATCAGTGGCTCTGTACATTATGATAATGTTGCACCTTGTTATTTAGGGAAGATGCAACTGATTTTAAATGGAAAGGATCAAGTATGCGATGCTATTCCAAGCTTTAATAAATGGTATTGGGTTATGTCATATTCAGGTGTGTCTTTATCGACGGCTAAAATGAGACAGCTTTTACCTCATCAATATGACAAATCAACGGCTATTGAGTTTGGTCGCCATTTAAGTACATTTGTGCATGCCTCTTATAAACAGGATGAGGGACTCGCTCTTGAGGCCTTAAAAGATGTGCTTGCAGAGCCTTATCGAGCTACTGCAATTCCGGGTTATATTGATGCTAAAGCCGCATTAGGGCAAATGGGAATGTTAGCGACGGGAATATCGGGGAGCGGTCCGACGCTTTTTACTATTACTAATAGCTTAGAAAAAGCCGAGCAAGCTAAAGCTTGGTTGGATACGCATTACCTGAATGATGAAAACGGTTTTTCACATATTTGCCGAATTGATCCTCAAGGTGCAAGAAAAATTTAATCGTGTTGAGTCTATTTATGTATAAATAGGTTTTAGCAATATGTAATAAAGCGTGTATTGAACAATAAAGGGCAAGTTGTTATGCAGTTATATAATTTGAAGCATCCTTCTCAAGTGGTAAGTTTTACTGAGGCAGTAAAACTTGGGCTAGGTAAAGATAGAGGGCTATTTTTTCCAACGGCGATCCCCGTTTTGGAAGATATGGACACGTTATTAGCACTGCCGTTTGTTGAAAGAAGCCAAAAAGTGATAGGTGCTTGGCTAGCTTCAGAGCTTGGACAAGATACCGTTGATGCATTAGTTGAAAAGGCATTCAACTTTGATGTGCCTTTAGTGAAAGCAGATGACAATCGATATAGTTTAGAGCTTTTTCATGGACCGACCTTAGCATTTAAGGATTTTGGTGCCCGTTTTATGGCCCAATGTCTGAATGAGTTAGCAAAAGATGAGACGATTAATATTCTTACCGCGACATCAGGTGATACTGGAGCGGCAGTAGCCGATGCCTTTTTTGGTCTTGATGCCATTAATGTGGTGGTGCTTTATCCAAAAGGAAAAATCAGCGTACTGCAAGAGAAGATGTTTACCACATTAGGTCAAAATATTCATACTGTTGCCGTTGATTCTGATTTTGATGCTTGCCAAGATTTAGTTAAACAGTCATTTGAAGACAGCGAAATTCGTGATGGATTGCATCTAAACTCAGCTAATTCAATTAATATCAGCCGCCTACTTGCGCAGATTTGTTATTATTTTGAAGCCGTTGCCCAGTTTAAACAGCAGCATGAGACATTACCTGTTATTGCTGTACCCAGTGGTAATTTTGGTAACTTAACCGCGGGTTTGTTTGCTAAAGCCATGGGATTACCCGTGAGCTATTTCGTTGCGGCGACGAACAGTAATGATACGGTTCCTCGTTACTTATTGGATGGGCAGTGGGCGCCTAATACCACTGTGGCGACCATGTCAAATGCAATGGATGTCGCTGAGCCGAGTAATTGGCCAAGAGTCGAAGCAATTGTTGAAAAAATGGGGTGGTCTTTAAGCGATATTAAAGGTGTGGCATTGTCAGAATCACAAACCTCGGCAGCATTATTGGCATTATATGAAGCGGGGTATTTATCCGAGCCACATGGTGCGATTGCTGCAGATGCGTTAAATCAAGTGATGGGTGAAGGTGAGAAAGGCATTTTCTTAGGTACAGCACACCCTGCGAAATTCAATGAGGTTGTTGAGGCTGAGTTGAATATTGATTTACCTTTACCTCAGGCTTTGGCTGACGTTGAGAGTAAGTCGATTTTATCTACTGAATTACCTGTCAGCTTTAAGGTATTAAAAACACATTTGTTTAATATTTTAAAGTGATCGGTTCATCTTGGAGTGGAACACTTCTTTGATAAAAAGAGCAGCATTTTATGCTGCTCTTTTTATGCCGGATAGGTTCAAATCTGGCTGATAAAAACTATATGAATAAGTTGTCTATTTCGTCATTGAAATTATTATCGATATCTTGCAGTTCTTTGAGTAGGCGATGTTTTTCTTTTAGCGCTTCTATTTCACGCCATTTTCGCTTTTTACTGGAATTTCTCGAGCGGCTGGGTTTTTCTACTACACTATCTAGCGCACAACCATAATCTAAACGATTCATAGCAACCTCCTGTCGTTTCTTTGTCATCAAATAAATAGCATGTTTTTCAAACAGGGTGCAACAAAAATGTTTCATTTGTGTTAATTTTGGGTGTTTTTTTTATTTATTTACACTTTAAATGCCGTTTGGTGTCAATGAGTGGAGAAAAAATAGGGGAGTTTATGCTGTGAGGAAAGCACAAAAAAGCCAATGATAGGGATCATTGGCTTTTGATCAAAGCGATTTGAAAAACAATGGCGAACTATATAGCCTGTTGGCGAAACAAATTGATTAATCCATTACTTGAGCTATCGAGCTCTGAGGCTTCTTCAGTCGCCGTTAAGCGTTCAAGCACATCATTGCCGAGCACTTTACCCAGTTCAACCCCCCATTGATCAAATGAGTTTATCTGCCAGATAGCCCCCTGAACAAAGGTTTTATGTTCATACAGCGCAATTAATGCTCCCAAAGTCGAGGGCGTTAACTTATCCATGAGTAAGGTATTACTCGGCTTATTACCAGGCATGACTTTATGCTTGGCGATCAGTTGCTTTTCATTGTCATCAAGGGAGCTGTTTTTCAATTCGGCTAAGGCTTCCTCAAAGGTTCTTCCTTGCATTAAGGCTTGTGTCTGTCCAAAGCAATTCGAAGCCAATTGGACATGGTGTTCACCTAATGGATTATGGCTATTGAGAGGCATAATGAAATCAGCCGGAATGAGCCCCGTTCCTTGATGTAATAACTGATGATAAGCGTGTTGACCGTTTGTGCCTTCACCGCCCCAAATAATAGGACCCGTATTATAGTCAACATTTTGTCCATTGAGAGTGACAGATTTACCATTACTTTCCATATCAAGCTGTTGGAAATAAGCGGGAAGCCCTCTTAAGTAATGATCGTAAGTTAACACGACATGGGATTGTGCATTAAAAAAGTTCACATACCATACGGATAGTAGCCCCATAATAACAGGCATGTTTTCTTCAAGAGGGGCATTGGCAAAATGTTCATCCATTTCATTGGCGCCAGCGAGTAACTCACGAAAGCGGGTCATACCGACGAGCAGTGCGATAGGCAGACCAATGGCAGACCAAAGTGAATATCGTCCGCCAACCCAGTCCCACATAGGAAAGATGTTTTCAGGTGCAATACCGAATTCACAGGCTTTTGTGACGTTGGAGCTAACGGCAACAAAATGCTTAGCTACATCACTTTGGTTGGCACCTTTGCGGATAAACCAGTCTTTTGCACTTAAGGTATTGGTTAATGTCTCTTGAGTACCGAATGACTTAGAAGACATGATAAACAGCGTTGTTTCTGCATTCAGGCCTGTGAGTTTTTCGACAATTGAGCTGGCATCGACATTAGCGACAAAATGGCAATTGATTTTTCCTGTCCAATAAGGACGAAGCGCTTGGGAGACGATTTTAGGCCCTAAAAAAGAACCGCCAATACCAATACTGACAACATCAGTAATTTTTTTACCGGTATACCCTTTCCACCTTCCTGAGGTAATGTTATCAACAAAGTTTTCCATTTTCGTCAAGGTTTGTTGAATCTCTTGGAAAATATTGTCGCCATCTAGGTTAATATCTTGGTCTGATTGAGCGCGTAAAGCACTGTGCAACACAGCACGTTGCTCAGTGGTATTAATTCTTTCCCCACTGAGCAAAGCGTGGATCTTGGTTGTTAATTCAGACTCTTTAGCCAGAGAGAATAACTGCGATAAGGTTTTATCCGTGATCTTATTCTTAGAATAATCTAGAAATAATCCACAAGCCGATAAAGAGAACTTTTCAAAACGCTTAGGATCGCTGGCAAATAGCGATCGCATATGTGGCACAGTTTCACTGTGGCTTTTTAGCGCGTTCCAAGATGATAATTGAGTTAATTCAGTCATGGTGATTTGCTCGCCAACCTAAGAGGCCAATTTGGCTTTAAGCATAGTTTCAAGTTTGCCCTGATCAATCGCAAAATTGCGAATACCTTCTGCAAGCTTTTCAACGGCCATTGGGTCTTCATTAAATTCCCAACGAAATTGAGCTTCAGTGAGAGGAGCTTCTGGCGCTTGTGTTGATGTTGCAGGTAATAACTTACGTTCAATGACTTGGTCTGTATTGGCAAGCTCTTCCAATAGCCCAGGGCCAATGGTAAGACGATCGCAGCCTGCCAGTTCAATAATTTCACCTGTATTACGAAAGCTTGCGCCCATAACGACGGTATTGAAGCCATGCTTTTTATAATAATTATAAATTTCTGTTACTGATACAACCCCTGGATCTTCGGCGGCAGGATAATCTGTACCAGTTTCTTTTTTATACCAGTCAAGAATACGGCCGACAAAGGGAGAAATTAGATAGACACCGGCTTCTGCACATGCTTTGGCTTGTGCGAAGCTAAACAGTAAGGTTAGATTACAGTTAATCCCTGCTTGCTCTAGTTCTTTAGCAGCGCAGATCCCTTCCCATGTAGAGGCTAATTTAATCAATATGCGTGACTTATCAATGCCTGCTTCTTGATAAAGTTTAATCAGTTTATGGGCTTTTGCGATAGAAGCATCTTTATCGAAAGACAATCTGGCATCAACTTCGGTTGAAATACGACCGGGAACCAGTTTGAGGATCTCAAGGCCAATATTAACAGCCAACTTATCTCCAGCATCTTCTACTTGCTGGCTTACATCGTCACTTTGTTGTTTTGCCCATGTAATAGCATTGTCTATGAGACCAGCATATTCAGGAATTTGTGCCGCTTTTAAAATAAGCGACGGATTAGTGGTGGCATCTTCGGGTTGATAACGTTTAATGGCCTCAATATCGCCAGTGTCAGCAACGATAGTCGTAATGGATTTGAATTGTTCTAATGTATTAGCCATAAAAATTACATCCTTCTCAGGTGGCAGCGTAAATATGATGAGTGCAATAGCGTATTAAAAGCGATTTTACCCTATAATCCAACTCTAAATGAAAAAAAATTACAGAAAAGTTGTAAAATATCATTAAATATTCGAAAACTGACTATTATATTTCGTTAATAGTCAATTTTTTACATGTTTGGCCATTTAATTGAGTCAAATACAAGGTTCATTAAAAAAAGCCCGTGTTTGAAGTGAACACGGGCTTTATTTTAGTACAGCTAATACCAGTTGTGATTTATTCTATGGCTTCCATACGCATGAGTGGCACCTGCTCTACGCCTGTCACTTGCGCTTCTATTCGGCGGTTGGCTTTATTCGCTGCAGCAGATCGCCCAGGAATAAGAGGTTTGGTTATACCATAACCTTTAGAGGTGACGCGGGATTTTTCAATACCAAAGCGTTTAGTGAGTATATTGGCTACTGCATCTGCGCGACGTTGTGAAAGTGCCATGTTATAGTCCGGCGCACCAACATTGGAGGCATAGCCTGAGACCTCAACCATGCTATCAGGGTATTCAATCATAAAGTCGGCAACTTTTTTAATATCCGGCATGGCCGCTTCTTTTACAACGGCAGAGTTATTATCAAATTCAGCCCCTATCTCAAATTTGAATATTTTGTCTTCATAGATGGTACAACCGTAAGCGTCCACTTGCTCATTAGGTGGAGTATTAGGGCATTGATCTATGTCATCGGGTACACCGTCAGCATCGGAATCAAAGATGACGACAACCATTTCTTCTTTGGCTTTATGGCCAAAACGATAACTGAGTTGCAGTCCCCAGTAATTACTTTCCATGTCATAAGTATTGTATTCGGTATCGTTTAGATCCTGATAACGACGGTATTTCATTTCGAACTTGAAGTTTTCGGTGACATTAAAACCG
Source organism: uncultured Shewanella sp. (assembly GCF_947491715.1). Classification (GTDB taxonomy): domain Bacteria; phylum Pseudomonadota; class Gammaproteobacteria; order Enterobacterales; family Shewanellaceae; genus Shewanella. The sequence continues at coordinate 190,569 of NZ_CANLKR010000001.1, forward strand.
AAACCTGCACCGAAATAAGGAGCAAAATCTGTAGCGCTATAATAATCGCTACCGTAATTTTGATTGTTGTACCAAAGGTAATGCATTGCACCGACTTCGGCATTAAAGCTCCACCGTTCTCCTAATGGCAAAATACCGACAAAACCTGCAGTCACGCCATGAACCCCGACATCGTTTAGGTTTCCTGAATAATCAGTAAATTCTGAGCGACCCAGATCCCTATAGCCGACTTCAATTCCGACATATTCATTGAATAAGAACCCTGCAAAAACATCCCATGCATAGGGATCGTCTTCCCCACAAGAGGCCATTGTTTTCATATCGCATTGGGGTTCATAGTCATTGATACCGATGCCAGCACCAATATACCAAGGTGTCATACCATCATCTGCATGTGCAGCAAAAGGCAGTATTGATGTAAGCAATACAGCTTTAAGTGTGTTGTTCATCATTAAAATCCTTATGTTTTATAATAAAAACTCCTCCACTGACGTCAATATAAAACACTGTTAGCGTAACAAGTGGAGTTCCTTTAACAACGGGCTAACAAGCATTAGTATCTGTCGCAAATGAGGTTATTGCCAATTTAATGGAGATATTTTTTGAGTTTATTTGCGGTGAAATGAAAAATACTGGTTTCTTAATTGAGAGTAAAATAATAGAAACTGATTTTATTATCTTGAATAACAATTGCTTGTATATTTTATTCGAATAGAAAGGGAAAATAGTCTTAATGATTGATTATACCTCACTTGTTTGAAGTTTGATGATAAAGCGTTTTCTTTATGTTACTTTCTAGCCTTAATTATTCTAAGCTGTAATGAGTAAATGCCATTAAGTGAGCTTCGTTTTTGTTGTTCTGGCTGAGTCATGTTAGATGACAGCTGATAGCGAGATACGTTAATGGCTTTGTTGGTTATGAGGGTAAACTGAAATATGTTTGAAATGATCGTTGATTTTCTGAATGCATTACTGTGGGGGAAAATACTCGTTTATGGGTTAGTCGGAGCGGGATTGTTTTTTACTCTGCGTTTAGGTTTTATTCAAATTACCCATTTTAAACATGCCATTATAACCTTGTTAAATAGCCGAAAAATGGTGACCGAGGGCGGTTTATCTTCTTTCCAAGTTTTCTGTACTAGCATGGCTGCTCGTGTTGGTGCCGGTAATATGGCTGGTGTCGCTGTTGCCATTGGAGCCGGTGGGCCCGGTGCTATCTTTTGGATGTGGCTGATTGCACTGCTAGGTATGGCCACTGCTATGATTGAATCAACATTGGCACAAATTTATAAAGTGCGTGATGAAAATGGTCAGTTTCGAGGCGGTCCTGCTTATTATATGGAGAAAGGCTTAGGACAGCGTTGGATGGGTATATTATTTTCCATTTTTTTAATTATTGCTTTTGGTTTGGTTTTTAATGCCGTTCAAGCCAATACCATTACCGCGGCCATGACTCAAGTGTTCGGCTTTTCTCCTGCAGATGTTGGATTAATATTAGTGATATTTTCAGGATCGGTGATCATGGGGGGATTACGTAAAGTCGCGCGTGTCTCCGAGTTATTGGTTCCTTTTATGGCTCTTGCTTATATTACTGTTGCTGCCATTGTGGTTGTGACTAACATTGAAAAGGTACCCGGTGCATTAATGTTAGTGGTAAAGAGTGCATTTGGTTTACAAGAAGTGGTGGCTGGTGGTGTTGCTTATAGTGTGGCACAAGCCATGCAATCAGGTATTGCGAGAGGTTTATTTTCTAACGAGGCGGGGATGGGAAGTGCTGCGAATATTGCAGGAAGTGCAGCGCCTTATCCCAATCATCCTGCATCACAAGGGTTTGTACAAATGATAGGCGTTTTTGTCGATACGATAGTTATTTGTACTGCGACAGCGGCGATTATTTTACTCACTGGTGATATCGATAGTGATGGTGATGGCATTCGTATGACCATTGATGCATTAACGGGTCATGTCGGACAAGAAGGCGGCGCTTTTATTGCTTTTACGATTTTGTTTTTTTGTTTTACCTCGATTATTGCTAATTATTCTTATGCAGAAACCAATGTGTTGTTTTTGACTGGGCATAAAGAAGGCATTTTACCTTTTTTTAGACTAATAGTCCTTGGCATGGTGATGTTTGGCTCCCTTGCAAAAGTAGGCCTAGTCTGGGCGCTTGCCGATGTATCAATGGGGTTAATGGCCACGGTGAATATTATAGCATTACTCTTATTGTCGGGATTAACCGTTCGTGTGATCCAAGATTATTCCCATCAGTTAAAGTCGGGTAAGTTACCGAGTTTCAATTATAAAGATTTTCCAGAACTCATGCGTCATAAAGAAAATGCTTGGGTTGTTGATTCAGAACAAGCCGCTAATGAAAAAAGTGTTGAAGACCCATTTTTAAAAGGCAAAAAGACACATACTTGAAAGTAAAGTTGACCCATATTGCATGTATTTTCTTCAGCCCTAAAACCTATTAGAGCAATCTAAAAATCCTCGCATTTAATACGTGGATTTTTTGTTTATGGCGAGTATGATGTGTCCATGAGTGAATAATGGCTAAGGTGTTTTATGTTGATTTTGATTTCTCCTGCGAAAACGCTGGATTTTGATACCCCCACAATAACGAAGGAATATTCATATCCTGAACTTGTAAAAGAAAGTGAAAAGTTAATTCAAATTTGTCGTGAATTAAGTCCCACTGATATTGCTAGTTTAATGAAGGTGAGTGATAAAATCGCGGGGTTAAATGTGGCACGCTTTAATAGCTGGAGCAGTGATTTTAATCTTGATAATGCTAAGCAGGCCATTCTTGCTTTCCGTGGTGATGTGTATACCGGACTGGATGCAGATTCTCTAAGTGATGAAGGGTTTAAGGCTGCCCAGAATAAGTTACTGATTTTATCGGGACTCTATGGACTTTTAAGGCCGCTTGATTTGATGAAAGCTTATCGTTTAGAAATGGGCACACGTCTTGAAAATACGAGGGGAAGTAATTTATATCAGTTTTGGGGAGAGATTATAACAGATGAGATTAATAAAGCATTAGCACAAGCGAAAAGTGAATACCTTGTTAATTTAGCCTCGAATGAGTACTTTAAAGCTGTTAAGCCCAAGAAATTAACAGCAAAACTCATTACGCCTATTTTTAAAGATCGCAAAAATGGTCAATATAAAGTGATCAGCTTTTATGCTAAAAAAGCCAGAGGGTTGATGGCGCGTTACATCATAGATAACGATATAACAACGTCGGACGCATTAATCAAGTTTGATAAGGCAGGCTATTATTACAGTGAAGCTGAGTCGAGCATGGAAAGCCCTGTCTTTTTGAGAGAGGAGCAATAATACATTTTGAAATGAATAAACCTCTTTGATTCTTTTCAATAAAAAAGCAGCATTATGCTGCTTTTTTGCGTTTTGACTGGTTGATTTTCCATCGACGTAGCATGACAAGTCCTTTTGGTTTCGCACCCTTTTCACTCCGCTGAATATTGCAGATTGACGGAGCACAGATATCATATTTTATTTATTTTTTATAGGCCTTAGCTCACTGTTTGACTGCGCCATCAGATAGGCAAAGAGTGCGTATGCAGCAACATTCTGCTGTAATTTTTTAGGGTTGATTTTGTCAAGTGTATCATTGGGAGTGTGATGATAGTCGAAGTAATCTAAACCATTTTGTCTCAAGGAAGCAACAGGGATCCCTTTATTGGGAAAAATAGAGATATCGGGTCCACCGTAGGCATTATTATTTCCCAGAGTAATATTATTGGATGTGATGGGTAATAGTGTGTGATGAAGTTCATTGAAAACATCTTGATTGACATTGAGATCCAGTTGATAGATGAAGCCTGCACCAAAATCGGATTCTGCGGCAATATAATGGTTATCTAGCTCCTTTTCATGGGCCTTAAGGTAGGCTTTTGCACCTATGATCCCTATTTCTTCAGCTGCGAATAATACAACTCTTATAGTCCTAGCGGGTTTTTTAGGGAGATCTTGTATGAGTTTTGCTGCTGCAGTGACAATGCCTACACCTGCTCCATCATCAAGTGCCCCAGTGCCTTCGTCCCAAGAATCTAAATGTGCACTGATGAGCACGATTTCTTGTGGTTTCGAGTGCCCAGTGACTTCCGCGATGACATTATAAGATTGCGTGAAACCTTGTCTTGACGATGACATCTTGAGGTTGAGAGTAATATCAGATGACCGTTTGAGCATCGCATTAATCAGATCGGCATCTGGATTGGACATCGCAGCAGCAGGTATTTTTTTGATGGTGTCATGATACTTCATTATGCCTGTGTGGGCCATTCGGTCGCTATCAGTTCCAATCGAGCGGATAAGTATGGCGACAGCGCCTTTTTCTGCTGCAATCATTGCGCCTTGGGAGCGACCTGCAACCGTTTCTCCATAACCTGCACCTGTTTTGGTTTTGCGTGTTTTATGATCAATAAACACGATTTTATTTTTCACTTGGGCAGCAGAAGCTGCTTTTAATGCATCTAAGTTATCCAAGCGAATAATGTTGGCTTGTATCCCCATTTCTGGTGTGCCTACGCTTCCACCTAAGGCTGTGATCACAAGAGGCTGTTGAAATGGGGCAATGACGTTAGCACTGGCCGTTCCTCTATGCCAAACGGGAACTTGCACCGCTTCCTTATAGACCTTATCAAAGCCTAATCTCGTGAATGTTTTTTCCGCCCACTTTACGGCGAGCAAATCTTTATCGCTGCCTGCGAGCCTAGGGCCCACTTCAACAGTGAGTGATTCAACTAATTCATAGGCTAAAGTAGACTCTGATGCCTTTTGTTTTATTTTTGTTATGTCTTTTTCTTGTTGTTTATTTTGAGGAGAATGGCTCTGGCAACCTATTAAAACTAATAAAATTAGTGGAATGCATTTTTTTATGTGCTGTTTTTTCATGAAAGCCCTTTATGTTTTTATTGTTCACATCCATTTTTTGAACAATTTAGCAAAAAGTGTGCGTTGTGTCGCGACTATATTTTTACATTCAGGTTATATTAAGGGTTAATGTTTGTTTTAGGAGAATGTGCTAGTCATGAATATTAAATTAATGCAACAAAGAGCAGATAATGCTGTTGTATTGTTAAAAGCGTTAGCGAATGAAAGTCGTCTTTTTATTTTGTGCTATTTGCTCAATGAAGGTGAAATGTGTGTCAGCGACATGAATAAAAAGTTGGGGTTAAGCCAATCGGCACTGTCTCAGCATTTAGCATGGCTTCGTAAAGATAACTTAGTGACAACTCGTAAAGTAGCACAAACGGTTTATTACTCACTGAACAGTGAAGAGGTGAGTGAGATCATACAAGTATTGAATACGATTTATGCACAAGAGACATGTACTGCTGCTTAAGCATATTGAGCATGATTTAGAATTGAAAGCGCTATCTTGAGCGTGATAGATAAAGTTGATATAGCAACTAGCGATATTGACGCTTAAATATCAAAGGCTCTTTTGATTTAACCATTTCGGCACATCTATAGCATGGACGTTGAAAATGACATTAAAAAAACCGGCATAAGCCGGTTTTTTTTACATCATATGAAGCTAAAAATTAAGCAGCAAGTGCTTTGATTTTTGCATTCAAACGTGCTTTATGACGTGCAGCTTTATTCTTGTGAATAAGGCCTTTTGTCGCTAAACGGTCAACGATAGGTTGAGCCGCAATAAATGCTTCTGTAGCCGCTTTGTGATCGCCGGTATTAATTGCAGCGATAACTTTTTTTACGTAAGAACGTAACATAGAGCGACGGCTAGCATTATGCTTACGACGCTTTTCAGACTGAAGCGCGCGCTTCTTTGCAGACTTGCTATTAGCCAAGGTGCAACTCCTAAAACTGGGTTTGATATTTTTAAGGTCGAGGAATATGCCTTGTTTTCGTCATTTTGTCAATGACAATGATTGAATCTGTGTCTTAAACACAAAATAATCCAATCGACTTTGGCTATCTTCGGCCTAACTCGTGTAATATGGTGCGCAATTCTAGCAGCTATTGCTGTCAGGCAACAGAGGTAAGCTCGACTATTTATGTGATGTTGTCGTGTTTTTGCTAACTTTAGGGGGATTATTTGAGTAGGAAACTAATTAGATCGGGTATGATTGTGAGTTCTATGACATTGATCTCTAGGGTATTAGGTTTAGTCAGAGATGTTGTTATTGCGAACTTAATGGGAGCCGGTAGCAGTGCAGATGTTTTTTTCTTTGCCAATAAAATTCCCAATTTTTTGCGTCGCCTATTTGCTGAAGGTGCTTTTGCTCAGGCTTTTGTGCCTGTTTTAACTCAATATCAAGAGAAAAATACGCCTGAAGAAACCAAAGAGTTACTGGCCAAAGTGGCGGGGACGTTAGGAGGCTTAGTCACTTTAGTGACCTTAGTCGGAGTCTTAGCTTCACCCATCTTAGCCGCTTTATTTGGCGGTGGCTGGTTTTACGCTTGGCTTAATAATGAACCTGATGGCGCAAAATTTGAACTTGCCTCAATGATGTTGAAAATTACTTTTCCTTATTTATGGTTTATTACATTTACCGCACTTTCAGGCTCGATATTGAATACGCGAGGCCGATTTGCTGTGTCGGCCTTTACACCAGTATTTTTGAATATTGCGATTATTATTGCAGCACTGTACTTTGCTCCTCATTTAGAGAAGCCTGAAATAGGGTTAGCTTGGGGGGTATTTTTTGGTGGTGTGGTTCAATTTTTGTTTCAAATTCCTTTTTTATTGAGAGAAGGTGTATGGGTTAAACCATCATGGGGCTGGCATCATCCTGGTGTGGTAAAAATTAGAACGTTAATGCTTCCGGCACTGTTTGGTGTCTCAGTCTCACAAATCAATTTGTTGTTTGATACTTTTATCGCTAGTTTTCTTATGACAGGTTCCATCAGTTGGCTTTATTATTCAGATAGATTACTTGAGTTTCCACTTGGCTTGTTTGGTATTGCGATAGCCACAGTGATTTTACCCGCATTATCAAAAAAACACGTTAATGATGAAGGTAAAGGGTTTACTCATACCATGGAATGGGGAATTAAAGCCATATTACTGTTAGGGCTTCCAGCAATGTTTGGGTTAATTTTATTAGCTAAGCCAATGTTAATGGTACTATTTATGAGAGGAGCATTTAGCTTTGAAGATGTTGAAATGGCGTCTTATAGCTTAATGGCTTATGGCAGTGGTTTACTCAGTTTCATGCTGATTAAAGTCTTAGCGCCGGGTTATTATTCAAGGCAAGATACACGCACGCCGGTTCGTTATGGCATTATTGCCATGATAAGTAATATTGGACTGAATTTATTGCTTGCTTATCCCTTCGGTTATGTGGGACTTGCGCTTGCGACTTCACTTTCGGCTTTATTAAACGCGAGTTTGTTATATCGTGGTTTATACAGGCAAAAGGTCTATAAAATTAGCCGTACAACTGTTATATTTTTTATCAAAATATTGTTAGCAGCATCTGTAATGGCCGGGGTTCTCTATCAGTTTGATCCGAGTCAAGATGTGTGGTTAAGTTGGTCGTTACATCAGCGGGGATTGATGTTAGTTGAGTTAATTGCCGCAGGTGTCATGAGTTATTTAGTCTGTTTGCTGATATTGGGTATACGTCCGTGGAGATTAAAAACAGCTGACTAATTTTAGTTGATTAAATAAGGGGGACTCTTTTAATAGGGGGAATGCCTTATTTATTGAATAATAAAACATTAACCTTTTTTATGTTAAGACATTGAAATAGATTTTATTCCTTAAATGGAGTCAGTTGGTTGTAAAAATTGGTGATTAAGAGAAGTGTTTGAATGTTGGCGGCATTCAACATTTCCAAGTCGTTTGGCTATAGTATATAATCCGCCCATTTAGACAGGCTTATCATAATAAGAATGGAATTAATTCGCGGGATCCATAATATTTTACCAGCGCATCATGCTTGTGTGCTCACCATAGGGAATTTTGATGGTGTTCATCGTGGCCATGCTGAAGTGATTGCACAACTTGTTAAAAAAGCAAGGCACCTTGGTTTGCCTGCCACATTGATGACGTTTGAGCCTCAGCCACAAGAGTTATTTAATGGTGAAAATGCCCCTGCTAGATTGAGTTCATTACGTGATAAGTTGGCTTTGCTCGATGAATTGGGAATAGACAGGCTGTTATGTGTGAACTTTAATGCGCAGTTTGCCACTTTATCTGCTCGTGAGTTTATTGATGAATTGTTAGTCAGAAAACTGGGAGTCAAATACCTGGTTGTGGGTGATGATTTTTGCTTTGGCCGTCAAAGAAAAGGTAACTTTTCGATGTTAAAGCAAGCGGGTGAAGCTAATGGTTTTGCCGTCGTTAGTACACAAAGTTTTATGCTCGCTGATAAACGAGTAAGTTCAACAGAAATTAGAAATGTACTCAGTAAAGGGAACTTAGAGCAAGCAAGACGGTTATTAGGCCATCCTTTTGTGCTCAGTGGAAAAGTCTTTCATGGCGATAAAATTGGGCGAACGCTGGGATTCCCAACAGCTAATATTGCATTGAAACGACAAGTTAGCCCTGTAAAAGGGGTTTTTGCGGTTAAGTTTTATTGGCAAGGAAGTGGTGTCTACGAAGGGGTTGCCAATGTTGGATTTAGGCCAACAATTAAGGGACAAAAGTGCCAATTAGAAGTTCACTTATTTGATTTCTCAGGTGATCTTTATGGCAAAGCCGTTAAGGTGGAGCTGGTGGCAAAAATTAGAGATGAACAGCCATTTAAATCGTTAGATGCGCTGAAACAACAAATTAAAAATGATGCTAACAAAGCAAGAGCTTTGCTTGGCAATGATGCTGGCTAATAATATTAGTCAAATAATACGGTGTAGGATCAATGAGCGACTATAAATCTACTTTGAATTTGCCGGAAACTGATTTTCCGATGCGTGGTAATTTGGCTAATCGTGAGCCAGAAATGTTGAAATCCTGGACCGAAAATGGACTGTACCAGCAGATCCGTGATAGTCGTGTTGGCTGTAAACCTTTTATTTTACATGATGGCCCTCCCTACGCGAACGGTGATATCCATATTGGACATTCCGTTAATAAAATCTTAAAAGATATCATTGTTAAATCAAAGACATTATCAGGCTTTGATGCACCTTATATTCCAGGTTGGGATTGTCATGGATTACCGATTGAGCTGAAGGTTGAGCAAAAAGTCGGTAAACCTGGGCATAAAATCAGTGCCAGTGATTTTCGTCAAAAGTGTCGTGAGTATGCCGCAAAACAAGTGGATGGACAGCGAGATGATTTCATTCGTTTAGGGGTGTTTGCTGACTGGCAAAACCCGTATTTAACGATGGATTATAGCACTGAGGCGAATATTGTTCGTTCATTATCAAAAGTGATCGACTCTGGTCACTTACACAAAGGTGTCAAACCTGTTCATTGGTGTACTGATTGTGGTTCAGCATTGGCTGAGGCTGAAGTTGAGTACGAAGATAAAATGTCACCGGCTATTGATGTCGCTTTTTCAGTTGTTGATAAAGCAGCGCTATTGGCTAAATTTGACTTGACTGATTATGCGTCAAGTATTTCAATGGTTATATGGACTACAACGCCTTGGACGTTACCCGCTAACCGCGCTTTGTCTGTTGCGGCAAACATTGATTATGTGTTAGTCGAAATGAGTAAAGCGGGTGAGAAACAAGCCTTAGTATTAGCTCAAGACTTAGCAGAATCTTGTGTTGAGCGTTATGGCGCCGATTCACATACTATTTTAGGGCAAGTCAAAGGTTGTGATTTAGAGTTATTAAGATTTAATCATCCCTTTTATGATTTTGATGTGCCGGTTATTTTAGGCGACCATGTCACCGTTGAATCAGGAACGGGTGTGGTGCATACCGCGCCAGGTCATGGTCAGGACGATTTTGTTGTTGGACAACAATATGGCCTTGAAGTGGCTAACCCTGTGGGTGATAACGGTGTATATAAAGCAGATACTCCTATTTTTGCTGGTCAGCATGTGTTTAAAGCGAATAAAAATGTGATTGCGCTTCTAGCAGAAAAGCATGCCTTATTAAACCATGTTGATATTTCACACAGTTATCCTCATTGCTGGCGTCATAAAACGCCGATTATTTTTAGAGCGACACCACAATGGTTTATCTCTATGGATAATAATGGGTTAAGAAAACAGTCCTTAAGCGAAATAGAACAAACACAATGGCTTCCTGATTGGGGCCAAAGCCGTATAGAGAAAATGGTTGAAAACCGACCTGACTGGTGTATTTCTCGTCAGCGTACTTGGGGCACGCCTATCACCCTATTTGTACACCGTGAAACGGAAGAACTGCATCCTGATAGTGTGTCATTAATGGAGCGAGTGGCTAATCGTATTGAGCAAGAAGGTATTCAAGCTTGGTGGGATCTAGACGCGAAAGAATTGTTAGGGGATGAAGCAGAGCAATACCGTAAGGTCACCGATACCTTGGATGTATGGTATGACTCCGGCTCAACCTTTTCATCTGTGGTGGCCTCTCGTCCAGAATTTCAAGGTCATGATATTGATTTATATTTAGAAGGCTCAGATCAACATCGTGGTTGGTTTATGTCGTCCTTGATGATTTCAACGGCCATGAATGGAAAAGCCCCTTATAAGCAAGTGCTCACTCATGGTTTTACCGTGGATGGTAAAGGCCGCAAAATGTCTAAATCCATTGGTAATGTGATCTCACCTCAGCATGTGACCAATAAGCTGGGTGCTGATATTTTACGCTTATGGGTTGCGGCAACGGATTACAGTGGCGAAATGACGGTGTCTGATGAGATCTTAAAGCGCAGCGCTGATGCTTACCGGCGTATTCGTAATACGGCTCGCTTCTTATTGGCTAATATCAATGGCTTTGATCCTGTGACCGATAGTGTGGCTATCGAAGATATGGTCGCACTGGATCGTTGGGTGGTTCGACGTGCGGCAGTGTTGCAAGAAGAGTTGTTAGAAGCTTATGAGCAATATAATTTTCATGTTGTCACTCAAAAGCTGATGCAGTTCTGCTCTGTTGAGCTTGGTAGCTTTTACCTTGATATTATCAAAGACAGACAATATACGGCTAAGCAAGACAGTCATGCTCGCCGCAGTTGTCAGTCTGCGTTGTATCTGATTAGTGAAGCATTAGTGCGTTGGATTGCGCCTATTTTAAGCTTTACTGCTGATGAAATTTGGCAACTTTTACCGGGTGAACGTGAACAATTCGTCTTTACCCAAGAATGGTTCAAAGGCCTCAAGTCCATCACCATTGATAGTGATTTAAGTGATGATTTCTGGCAACAATTACTCGCAGTACGTGGTGAAGTCAATAAGGTGATTGAACAAGCGCGTCGTGATAAGCAAATCGGTGGTGCATTAGAGGCAAAAGTGACCTTATATGTTGAACCTGAACTTAAGTCAACGCTTAATCTGATGGGAGATGAATTGCGTTTTGCGTTGTTGACGTCTGAAGCCACTTTGTGTGCACTAGAAGATGCGCCAGATAATGCCATTGAAACGGATTTAAGTAGCTTGAAATTAGGCTTGAATAAAACCCAAGCTCCTAAGTGTGAACGTTGCTGGCATCATAGAGAAGATGTAGGTCAAGTGGGATCACACCCCAGTTTGTGTACACGTTGTGTCACAAATATTGAAGGTGACGGTGAAATTCGTCAATTTGCATAGATAAAGGAACGCGTTATGCCGTCGACTTGGAAAGAAAGTGGATTACGTTGGTATTGGGTTGTTGCATTAGTCTTATTGGCTGATCAACTCTCAAAGCAGTGGGTGCTATCAAATTTCGCCCTGTATGACTCATTACAGCTAACGCCTTTTTTTAGTTTTACTTATGTCCGTAATTATGGGGCGGCTTTTAGTTTTTTGAATGATGCTGGAGGCTGGCAGCGTTGGTTATTCACTGCCGTTGCGATTGGGTTTAGTTTGTTGCTGAGTTTTTGGTTAAGGCAGCAGTCTTTTAAAGCTTGGCGGCTTAATTTAGCCTATACCTTAGTGATTGGTGGTGCATTAGGTAATTTAATCGATCGTCTGCAACATGGTTTTGTCGTTGATTTTTTAGACGTATACTGGAAGACCAGCCATTTTCCTGCATTCAATTTAGCAGATTCAGCGATTTGTATTGGGGCCGGATTGATTATTCTTGATTCATTGTTTGTGAGCAAACAGAGTAAAACAACCAATGATGATGTGAAGAGGTAATGAAATGCCAAATATGCCATCTATTTTATGTCATATGAATATTTTGCTTGAAGACGGCTCAACAGCCGATAGCACAAGAGCATCGGGTAAACCAGTCAGATTTAACTTAGGTGATGAGAGTTTAAGTCCTGCTTTTGAGTCTGAAATTAAAGGACTGAAACAAGGTGATAAGCACAGCTTTACACTGCAGCCTGAGGATGCGTTTGGGGTGTCTAACCCCGATGCAATCCATCATATGGATAAGAGTCGATTTCCGACGGATTTGACGTTAGAGCCGGGTGTAATAGTGAGTTTTGCCGGTCCTGGTGGCAGTGAGATCCCTGGCATCGTCAGAGAAGTCCTTGGTGATTCTGTGACTGTGGATTTAAATCATCCACTGGCTGGGCAAGTTCTCACCTTTGAACTGGAAGTTGAGCAGGTACTTGAACAATGAATATTCTTCTTGCCAATCCTCGTGGCTTTTGCGCTGGCGTTGATCGAGCCATCAGTATTGTTGAGCGTGCTTTAGAGCTGTTTTCACCGCCGATTTATGTTCGTCACGAGGTTGTACATAACCGTTATGTTGTGCAGAACTTGAAAGATCGCGGCGCGGTTTTTGTGGAAGAGTTACATCAAGTGCCTGATGATAGCATTGTCATTTTTAGTGCTCATGGTGTGTCTCAAGCGGTTCGACGGGAAGCAAAAAATCGAGGTTTAAAGGTCTTTGATGCTACTTGTCCTTTAGTGACCAAAGTGCATTTACAGGTCACTCGCGCAAGCCGTAAGGCCATTGAGTGTATTCTTATTGGCCATGCAGGTCATCCTGAAGTAGAAGGAACCATGGGGCAATATGACAACCCTGAAGGGGGAGTGCATTTAGTTGAGTCTCCCGAAGATGTGGCTAATTTACAGGTTAATAATCCTGATAACCTTTGCTTTGTGACGCAAACAACCCTGTCGATGGATGATACGGCGGATGTCATTAAAGCTTTACAAAAGCGTTTTCCATCAATTGAAGGCCCGCGTAAGGATGATATTTGCTATGCAACACAAAATCGTCAAGATGCTGTACGCAATGTGGCTGAAGACGTAGATTTGTTCATTGTTGTAGGTTCTAAAAACAGTTCAAACTCTAACCGTTTGAAAGAGCTGGCACAGAAAAAAGGGACAAATTCCTATCTTGTGGATAACGCCGAACATGTTCAATCACAATGGTTTAATGGAGTGACTAAGGTTGCCGTGACAGCAGGTGCTTCAGCGCCGGAAGTGCTTGTACAACAAGTGATTAAAGCCATTGCTGAAATGGCGCCTAGCGTGATCACTGAGGTGGAGGGGCGTAAAGAAGATACGGTATTTGCAGTGCCAGCTGAATTACGCTAAGTAAGAGTTAACATTCAATACAAGATAAAAAAGAGGCGATAAGCCTCTTTTTTATGTCTATAGCTCATCGCTAAACTTTATATTTTACTGCTGAGTAATTAAAGCTAATCTTCAACTTCCAATAGACTATACTTTAGTATTAATCCTTGTTCGATTAAGGGAGATATGTGGATGCTTGCGAAGTAACTCATTACTTTTAATTGTAAAAAATGTTTTTGACCATGAATTGGTGAGTGTATTTCCCTCTGTATTGAAAGATTGCAAGGCAGCAAGATAGCAAGATAGCAAGATAGCAAGATAGCAAGACAGCAAGACAGCAAGACAGCAAGACAGAAAGGCAGCAAGGCAGCAAGGCAGTAAGGCAGAAAGGCAGCAAGGCAGCAAGGCAGCAAGGCAGCAAGGCAGCAAGGCAGTAAGGCAGTAAGGCAGAAAGGCAGCAAGGCAGCAAGGCAGAAAGGCAGCAAGATAGCAAGACAGCAAGACAGCAAGACAGCAAGACAGCAAGACAGCAAGACAGCAAGACAGCAAGACAGCAAGACAGCAAGACAGGAAGATAGAGGGGCAAGGATGAAGATAAAACAACAAGGAACGACACTCATAGAAGTTTTAGTTGCTCTGGTGATCTTGGTTGTAGGCTTGATTGGTATTTTTAACCTCCATTTAGTGGCGAAACGCAGTAGTTTTGCTTCTTTTCAGCAAACACAAGCCTCCTTGCTTGCCAATGATATGGTTAATCGCATCAAGCTTAATCCTACTCAATTGAATGCTTATGGCGGCGTTTATAACAGTTTACCGAGTTATCCCGATACGGATTGTGATTTAGCAGATTCAGCTTTGGCTCAATGCACTCCAGCTCAAACACTGATTTGGGATCGTTATCAATGGCAATTATTGATGCACGGTGGTTATGAGCAAGAAGGGGAGAAGAATGTGGGGGGGTTAGATTTGGCTGTCGCCTGCATACAGACGGCTGCTGAGGGAAATGTACGCATAGCCATGACATGGAGAGGGATTAATAGTACATCAGATGGAGCGACACAATATGATGATTTTGTTCAGTCTTGTGGCACAAGCGACAGTCGGCGGCGAGTGTATGTGATCGATACACTCATATTGTAATTGGGCTTAAGACATGATTAAGCAAAAAGGATTATCACTGGTTGAACTCATGGTTGCCATGTTGATTGGCTTATTTTTGATTGCAGGCGTATTCACTCTTTTTGTTCTTTCTTCTAATAATGTCACAACGACTAGCCATTTTAATCAATTGCAAGAACAAGGTCGTATTGCCCTTGATTTCATTGAACGAGACTTACAAATGCAAGGTTTTATGGCCGAGTTGACGGGAGAAGATTTTGTATTGGGCATTAACACCCGCAACAATGCTCCCATTCTCTCGAATGAGCAAGACTGTATTGGAAGTGGGGTGAATAATGCCAGCTTCCCTAATAGTGAGCCTGCACATTTCAGGCTACTTTGGGGGTATGAGCAGGGAGTTAGTGCTGAGACGTTAGAGTGTTTGACAGGGGTATTGACTCATACTGATGTCTTACAGCTTAAACGACTTATTGGTCCAAATGTCACTTCCTTTGATGATAATCGTTATTACACGGCAATTTCAGCCAATGAAGTGGTTTTTTTTGCTGGCGATCAGGCGGTACCAACACTTGATAATGCTCGTTTTTGGGAGTATCAGCATCATGTTTACTTTATTCAAGAGAATAATGGCATGCCAGTGCTCATGCGTAGAATTTTAGCCAATGGGGGGATGAAAACCTCAAGTAGCGTAGAGCAACTCGTTGAAGGTGTTGAAAATATCAGAGTGTTATATGGTTTTGATAATGATGGTGATTTAACGGTCGATAGTTTTATGCCGGCGGAGGACGTCACTGAACTGATGTGGGATAAAGGGGCCATGGCATTGCGAGTATTTGTGCTGATCCGCACGCTTTTTGAAGATAAACATTTTACAAATTCTGTCGAGTATCGGTTAGGTGACAAAACAGTAGGTCCAATAAATGATGGATATCGCCGTAAAGTCATGATGACCACATTAGTATTAGAAAACCCTCGATTGTCTAATGCGTCGCACTAAGAAAGTGGTGCGAGAGGGAATAACGGTTAAATGAAAGGATGGATCATGAAAAATCAACAAGGGATGGTGTTATTTTTCTCACTGATTGTATTACTGATCATGACGGTTATTGGCGTTGCCATTGCCATGAATGCGACGCAGTCTTTACGCATGTCTCAGGCGGGCTCGGAGAGAGTGCAAGCCAATATTGCACTTCAAGGCGCGATGAATACTGTTGTGATAAATAATGAAGGCAGTACATTAGCCAATTTAGACGATCCGCTTATACTAACGGATCTCACTTATAACGTCACCAGTACCTTAACACCTTTATATGAAGGCGATGTGGTTTGTGCACGTAGTGCACGTCCAACAGCAGGAATAGAGTGCCGAAAAGTTGAATTGTCCAGTGAAATTCAGTTCGGGCGTAAAGATTTGGCACAATTAACGCGAGTGTCTGGGTTAGAGCAAGAAGTATTGGCGGATTAATGATGACTATGTCAATGAAAAGATTAACCCCATTAATAGCGGCAAAAAGCGTCTATTTCATTTTATTTTTCATTATTTCCCCTCTTTCTTTTGCTGATGATACCCAGCTTTATGTGTTTGAGTCTTCAGCTCGCTCGGGTGTGCGGCCGCAAGTATTAATTGTGTTTGATACTTCCGGCAGTATGGGGGATAGCGAAGAAACGGAGACGCCTTATGATAGAGGAGAGTCATTAACCGCTTCAACCAAACTTTATTATGCAAAAGGCGGAGGGGAGGTGCCTGCACTTAATAGCACAAATTTCATACTCCATAGCAATAATGGTTGTAAGGCTTCCTATTCTTTTTTAGAAGGTTTTGGTTTCTTTACTGGTTTTATACGTGAATACACCTTTGTGGGGGACAGTGGTAGCTGGTCAGAGTTACCTGATGAGCTTGCAAGTAGTATTTACACCACTGATTGCTTTGAAGATTTTGAAAACAGTGAGGCACTTGAATTTATCAATGCCAGTGATATGGCGCAAGGGTTACCTGTGGATAGCTTAGGCTCTCAAGCCTCGCCAGTCCCTTATACCTATGTCAATTCAAGTTCCTCAGACGCTGATATAGAAAGTGCGCTGAATAAGGCGAAATTGACTAATTTAGGGATAGGAAAGTCAGTTACTTTTTATACTGAACGTTATGTGACTTGGTATCACAGTGATAATGTCACTCAGACGTCAACAAGAATGGATATTGCTAAGCGAGTCATTGAAGATACCATAGTGACGACCCCAAGTGTAGATTTTGGTTTAGCGGTGTTTAATGCCAATTCTAATAGAGGTAGAAATCCTAAACATGGTGGTAGAATCATATCAGGGATCAAGCGCTTAGATGCTAGTGGTAAGCAAGCATTAATTAATACGATAAATAGCTTAGAGGATGATGGTAGTACGCCGTTATGCGAAACCTTGTATGAAGTTTATCGTTACTTTGCTGGTAAATCAGTTGAATACGGAGATAAAGATAATAGATCAACACCTAGCCGAGATACCAGTATAGAGTTGGATGGCAGCTACATTTCTCCCTTCGATGCCAGTCAGTGTGCGAATCGTGCCTATGTGGTGTATATCACAGATGGTGAACCAACCAGTGATACCCATGCCAATACAAGTATTGCTGGTTTACCTGGTTATCGTAGTGGTGAGATTGTTGATGGCAGTTATTTACCAGCTTTAGCGGGGATATTAAATCGTGAAGATGTGAATACCAACCTTGCGGGCGAGCAATATGTCACGACTTTTACCATAGGCTTTAGTGAAGGGGCTACCGATGCGGAGCCGATATTACAAGCGGCGGCAGATTATGGCGGCGGATTGTACTTTGCCGCTAACGACGCGTCTCAATTACAAGCGGCATTGCAGCAAATTTTTTCACAAATTCTAGAAGTTAATGCCAGTTTTACCTCACCTTCCATTGCTAGCAATAATTTTGATCGTACTCAAACTTTTGACTCTGTTTACTATGCGATGTTTCTCCCCAATAAAGGCCCAAGGTGGCGGGGTAACCTGAAAAAATTTAAGGTGACCAGCACAGGGGATATCGTTGACAAGAATGATACACTGGCCATAGGGCCTGATGGAAACTTAAGATCATCAGCATGTTCCTATTGGACAGCCAACAGCACTTGTAGTGCTGCCAGTGGTGGGGGAGACGGTAATGATGTGCGTATTGGAGGGGTTGCTGAGCATTTAGCGTTAAATAGCAGTCGTCTGTTATATGGTGATTTTGGCAGTACTGGTGCCTTAATGGCATTTTCAAAAGCGAATGCGGCTAGCCGTGCGGGTAGTGAAGATGACTTAGCCAATTACATGGGAGTGGCGCGATCTCAATTAGATGAATTGTTTAATTGGGCACAAGGTCAAGATGTCGATGATGATGATAATGATGGCAGTACCTCAGATAATCGCTTAGATATCTTTGGCGATCCATTGCACTCTAAACCGTTAGCCATCAATTTTGGTACACATGCTGAGCCTGATTTACGTATTCTTGTAGGAACCAATCACGGGGCCTTGCATATGTTCGCAGACACGGGAGATGACGTGTTCGAGTCTTGGGCTTTTATGCCCTATGAGTTATTACCCAATTTAGTGGATTTAAAGGTGAATGTGCCAACAGGGGTACACTCAGTTTATGGACTCGATAGTCCTGCTGTTGCTTATGTGGAAATGGGGGGGGAAGGGGTAGAAAAAGCATGGGTATTTTTTGGCATGCGCCGAGGTGGGAAATCCTATTATGCATTAGATATTACACAGCCTGATAGCCCTAAAATGATGTGGAAAATAGATTCTGGAACAGCGGGAATGAATGAGCTTGGGCAGACTTGGTCGCAACCTGTGATTACTTTTATTCCTAAAGCCAGTATGGCGCTTGAAAGTGAGGGGATGTCACCCGTATTAATTGTGGGGGCTGGATACTCTCCAGCAACAAAAGATGGAGCCGAGCAAGGTACACCCGACTCTCAAGGGAGAGGGGTATTTATTATCGATGCCAAAACTGGTGAGCTTATTCATGCTTTTGGCCATATGACGGGGAGTAAAGTGACAAACATTCCGACACTTGTCGACAGTATACCCAATGCCGTTGCAGTATTAGATGCGAATGGCGATCAGTTAACGGACAGGATTTATGCATCCGATACCGGCGGGAATATTTGGAGGATGGACTTACCCACTAGCGATCCATTCGATAGTGAACATCCTTGGACCGCTTTTAAATTTGCTGAGTTAACCCAAGAGGGGCTAGAGAATGATAGGCGTTTTTATTCAGAGCCCGTTGCTGTGCAAACTGTTTTTACAAATATATCGGAAGTCACTATTGAAGAAGGCGGGGAGACAAGCACGACAGTAACGTATCAAAATGTGCCCTATGATGCTGTGGTGATAGGCTCTGGACATAGGCCTCAGCCTTCAGACTTATCAAGACATGATAAGTTTTTTACTTTGCAAGATCGTAATGTGGTGACGCGATCTTTTGTTGACTATGACGATACTCCTGCGCCTATTAGGCTTGAAAACCTCTATGATGTGACTTCCAGTCCTCCTGCTAACCAATCAGAGCATGTGGCCTTTGGATTAAAACGAGGCTGGTATTATCATTTTGCTGATGAGGGAGAAAAAAGCTTAGCAGCAGCAACAATTGTGGATGGAACCGTTTTTTTTACCTCTTATGTTCCGGGAGATTTAAGTGACTCTGATCTGTGCCTAATATCAGGGATGGGGCGTTTATATGGTTTTAATTTGCACCGAGGTACTCGGGCTTATACGCATGAATATTTAGAAATGGGAGAAAGGGTGCCCGATACACCGCAGTTGGTTATTCCTGCAAATGGAAGTGATGACAGTTATATGTATCTGATTGGTATTGGCGCCGCGGGAGAAGAAATGGAAAAAGTTGATGATCCTCTCGATGTCTGTCCGCCTGAAGATCAGCAATGCATAGGAGGCCAGCCAGGTGTCAATCTGATTTATGTGCATGGACACGAGTAAAGAGTGATTAGAATTTGTGGGTTAAGGAGTGAACATGCAAGTGCGTTATTATCGATATGGATATTCTTTAGTTGAATTAATGATAGTTGTGGTGATTATTGGGATCTTAGCGTCGATTGCTTATCCTATGTATACAGATTATATGGCGCGAATGGCTCGCAGTGAGGCCATTACGGCATTAACGCGTTTGAGTAATCTACAAGAACAGTTTTATTTTGACAATAAAGCCTATACAACAGATTTAACGGAATTGGGTGTCAATGCCAATCCTTATATCACTGAAAAAGGGTTTTACAGTATCAGCTCCACGGGAACGGCTGGCTATACATTAGTGGCAACAGCGCAGGGGCTGCAAGCATTAAGAGATAGTGATTGTGATGAAATAATGATGACTTTTGAAGGGAGTCGTACGCCTGAAGCTTGTTGGTAATACCAATTCTATTATATAGATGATCAATTCAGAGCTTCTCAGGCTTTTCAATTCAAGGCGCATTTATTGAGAAAGGGCTATTCCCTTTAAAATGAATGCAACGCTGAAGTGGAATGTCTGAGAAGCTCACTTTGTGCGGGTTTCAACATACTTTATGCTGTGTTAGATGCTTTCGATATAGAATCACTATTAGCTTCAATCATCAGCCTTGCCTACAGCATGTTGAACTCCCGCTGAAAGATCACTTATACAATAGAATTGGTATAATTATTCACACTGAATATTCGTGTCGCTAGAAAACCGCACGCGGCCTGATTGACTGATAATAATGGCTTTAGAGTAACTGCTTTTTGGATCGCCTGGGCAATATTTGAGGGTGCCATTTGTTCCCGATGCCGTTCCATTATTTTGAAAACGGATGGAAATGCGATTAAAAGTCACAAAGTCAGCATCATTAAATTTTCCGGTCGTGTAAACCAGCGTATCATCACCATCGAGTTTATTCGCTTCATTATCATCAAAGAAAACATCAAGTCCTTCATGCCATTGATTTGAACAGATATTATCTGTCAAAGGGCATACGGTTACTGTTTGCTCATAATTCATAGCTTGATTGCGAGCCAATTGTAAGCTTTGTAGAATATGACGAATATTGGAGTCTGCCCTTAAATGATGATAAATCGCCGTTAAAGAAGGCACAGCCACGACAATGAGCGTGATAGCAACGGCTAAAACGGTCATTAATTCAATAAGGGTGAAACCCTGTTTCATTTTCATAGACTGATGCAACCTTGAAGGAAAGAGGGGGTAGTGTCATTTTTGTACAGATTTTGATAATGATCTTGTTAGTATTAAGTATAGACAAGATGTCGATAAACTTAGTGAGGTGACAAGTTTAGGGATTTGGATTTAACACTTGAAATAATTAAGTTATTGATAATAAATGTTTTAACTTTCCTTTTTTTAAGGGGTAATAGGCTGAATTACCCAATGGCTAAGGCATAAGAGGCTTTAGTGTTAACTGCCATCGTGTTAAGCTTAATGGCGGATGATTCCCTTATTTAGCTAGATGACAGGAGTGTTTGATGAAAAAAGTCGAAGCCATTATTAAACCGTTTAAACTCGATGATGTGCGCGAATCGCTTGCAGAAATTGGAATAACGGGAATGACTGTGCTTGAAGTCAAAGGCTTTGGTCGACAAAAAGGTCACACTGAGCTTTATCGTGGTGCAGAGTATATGGTTGATTTTCTTCCTAAAGTTAAAATTGAACTCGTCATCCAAGATGAACAACTCGAGCAAGCTTTAGAAGTGATTGTGGACACAGCAAGAACGGGTAAAATTGGTGATGGTAAAATTTTTGTGACCGATATTGAACGAGTGATCCGTATTCGCACAGGAGAAGAAAACGAAGAAGCGGTGTAGTCATGATTATTGGCTATCGCGAATAAGGTATTACTGTTTATGTGTATACAGTTATCCTCCACAGTGGGTTAATGACTCACTGTGGAGGATAACTTTAAGAAAGAGATAATAAAAAACCACTTTTATAAGTGGTTTTTTATTATCTCTTTTAGATATGGTACCGGCACCAAGAGTCGAACTCGGGACCTACTGATTACAAGTCAGTTGATCTACCAACTGAGTTATACCGGCTTTTTAATAAATTGATAAATCAATTTATATCTAGATGGTGCCCGAACCCGGAATCGAACCAGGGACACGAGGATTTTCAATCCTCTGCTCTACCGACTGAGCTATTCGGGCTAAATTTTTTAACTTTAATTGAGAAGTGGTGCCGGCACCAAGAGTCGAACTCGGGACCTACTGATTACAAGTCAGTTGCTCTACCAACTGAGCTATGCCGGCTTATTTTAATGAGCTGATAATTCAACTTATTTTAAATATGGTGCCCGAACCCGGAATCGAACCAGGGACACGAGGATTTTCAATCCTCTGCTCTACCGACTGAGCTATTCGGGCTAAATTTGAGAATTGGTGCCGGCACCAAGAGTCGAACTCGGGACCTACTGATTACAAGTCAGTTGCTCTACCAACTGAGCTATGCCGGCTTACCTTACACTCGTTTCATCAAAAGTGGTGCCCGAACCCGGAATCGAACCAGGGACACGAGGATTTTCAATCCTCTGCTCTACCGACTGAGCTATTCGGGCATTTTTTGACTACACACGATTTGCTTTTCAGCATCTCGTTTTGGAGTGCGCGTATAATATAGTGGCGATCCTTTCGCTGCAAGTCCTTTTTGTTATCTCGTTACTATTCGATTAGTTAATATGCAAAGTGTGTTTTTTATGATCCAATTGATGGTTTTTTAATGGAATGAAGTGAGTTATTCAATAAGACTACTTCGTTAGGAAGGGGAATGTTTTTGTTATTAACTTGAAATAATCAATCTGTCTTTCTAAAAAATCGAATTTAATCTTCTATTTTTATTGATTTTAATTTGATAGTTTCTCGGTATGATATCGAAAAGTGTAAAACATAAGGCATGGTATGTTTCGAAATACAAGCAGTAGATATGGTATTGTCACTATCATTGTACATTGGGTGAGTGCATTTGCCGTGATTGGACTTTTTTGTTTAGGATTTTGGATGGTGGATTTAACCTATTACAGTACTTGGTATAAAACTGCGCCACATATTCACAAAAGTCTCGGTGTTTTGTTATTGTTTCTGACCATTTTGCGCTTGGCTTGGCGATGGGGAAACCCTAAGCCCTTGAGTGATGCTCAACATAAGCCATGGGAAAGAAAGATTAGCCATTATGTACATTTATTCATTTACTTATTTATGTTTGCCATCATGGGTAGTGGTTATTTGATTTCAACAGCAGATGATAGAGGTATTTGGGTGTTTGATTGGTTTGAATTAGCCAGTCTAGGGCAATTATTTAATGATCAAGCCGATATTGCGGGTTTAATTCACCAAGTATTGGCTTATAGCTTAATCGGGCTAGTGATCCTTCATTGCCTGGGTGCATTAAAACACCACTTTGTCGATAAAGATAACACTCTCATGAAAATGTTAAAAATAACGTCTAAATAAGACAAGTGATAAAAAGGTTAAATGTAAAACAAATTAGCTTGAACCAACTGTAAATATTTAGGGATTTTAATATGAAAAAGCATTTATTATCAATGACATTATCTACGTCATTATTATTTGGTGGTATGGCGCAAGCTGCTGACTATGTCATTGATACTCAGGGCGCGCATGCGTCAATTGAATTTAGAGTGAGCCATTTAGGCTATAGCTTTGTCGTGGGTCGTTTCAATGAGTTTGAAGGGGAATTTAGTTTCGACAAAGATAAACTAGCCGATGCTAAAGTGAATGTGATTATCAATACTGCAAGTGTTGACTCAAACCATGCTGAGCGTGATAAGCATTTGCGTGGTGGTGATTTTCTAAATGTGGATAAATTTCCTAAAGCAAGCTTCACGTCCACATCAGTTGTGGATAAAGGAGAGGGAAATTTCATCATTAATGGGGACTTCACGTTAAATGGTGTCACCAAACCTTTAGCGATTAAGGCTCATGAAATCGGTGAAGGAAAAGATCCTTGGGGGGGGTATCGTGCAGGATTTGAGGGAACCACCGAGTTTGCGCTTAAAGATTACAATATTAAAATGGACTTAGGCCCCGCATCGAGTCATGTTAAGTTGGATTTAGTTGTTGAAGGAATTAAACAATAAACGAGTGTTATGCAGATAAAGTATCAGGCATTCATACGCTTATTAATATAAAAAAGGCCCATTTAATGGGCTTTTTTTATGGGTAGTAAATGATGTTATGGAAAACCGCAGGAGCTTGGGTCACATTTCGATAACCATGTGATCGATCTGCATTAAAGCGGATGCTGTCTCCTGTCATTAGCACTTGCCAATTTCCTTCTATGAACAATTCCATTTGTCCACCAATGACTAAGACATGTTCAATCACACCTTGTGCGTGAGCTTGAGAGCATTTTTCAAATCCTGCTAATAACGTTAGCTCAAAAACTTCAAATTTTAGCTTAGGATCAAAAGGAAATAACGTAGCGACTAACATGTCATCTTGAGTTTGTTGACGCCTTAACTGATTGGCTTGGCGAACTATGGGGGTGTGGTGTATTGATGTGTTTGCTTGATGTTCATGTTGGTTTGTTACTTGCTCAACAAGCTGTTCCGGTTCAAGTAATTGTGATAATGAGAGCTGCATACCTGTGGCAATTTTCCAGAGTTTCGCCACCGTCGGACTGGATTCTCCACGCTCAATTTGACCTAGCATTGCCTTACTGACGCCGGTTTCTTGCGCTGTTTTATCTAGACTCCAGTGTTTTTGTTGTCGATAAAATTTAAGCATTTTAGCTAAGTGTTGATTAGGATTCATCATTAGTGATCGTTTTTTTAAGCTTGTTGTGCGTTATAACGTATTCATGTTAGCCTTGTCCAGCTGTATGTTATAACGCACAAGATAAGTATAGACTGAGTCTTGATCGTTTTTATCAGTGTATGAACAATAATTGAGTAAAATGATTATTGAGTCTTTAAATGTAATTAATTGATATTTATAGTAAAAAGGAATAATTATGGCGTTAAAAGATCAACTCTCCCTAGCTTTATCTGGCGCTGTGACAGTGATTGTTGCTTATGCCAGCTCTGCGGTGATAGTGTTTAATGCCGCGCATACGGTAGGCGCATCTGCCTCTGAAATAACCTCATGGATGTGGGCACTCGGCGTTGGCATGGGTTTATCAAGCTTATTCTTATCGTTATATTATAAGGTGCCTTTACTCACTGCGTGGTCAACTCCAGGGGCTGCACTTTTGGTGACCAGCTTAAGTGGTGTGAGCTTAAACGAAGCCATAGCCGGTTTTTTGATGTGTTCATTACTCATTACCTTATGTGGCGTATTTGGCTTAATGGATAAGTTAATGCGGTTTATTCCTCAATCGCTTGCTTCAGCCATGCTTGCAGGCATATTGCTTCAGTTTGTATTGAATATTTTTGTTGCGGCGCAAGCCCACCTCGTGCTGATTTTAACCATGTTACTTTTCTATTTGTTGGGAAAATATCGCTGGCCAACATTTAATATTCCTTTAGTGCTCATTGTGGGGATTGTGGTGAGTGATTTTTCAGGAGAGTTGTCTTTCAACACATTACATTGGCATTTAGCGACCCCCGTTTTTATTGAACCGACATGGAGCTATGCGGGGTTAATTGGGGTTGGAGTGCCCTTATTTATTGTCACCATGTGCTCTCAAAATTTACCCGGACTGGCTGTATTGCAAGCACATCGTTATTCCGTGAACGCTTCTCCTTTGATCACAACAACGGGACTCACTGGCTTATTTTTAGCCCCTTTTGGCGGTTTTGCCTTTAATCTAGCCGCTATTACCGCAGCAATTTGCATGGGAGAAGAAGTTCATCCCAATAAAAACAAACGTTATTGGGCTGCGGTATGGGCCGGTGGTTTTTACCTGTTATTGGGATTATTTGCTGCAACGGTTGCACAAATATTGCAGCTATTTCCTAGTGCGTTAGTGATGGGGCTTGCTGGCCTTGCTTTATTAGGCACCTTTTCCAGCAGCTTATTAACGGCATTAGAACACAAAGAAATAGGCGCTTTATTCACGTTCGTCATTACGGCCTCTGGAGTGACGATTTTACATATTGGCAGTGCTTTTTGGGGAATAGTGATAGGGATAGCCATTTATTACTGTCTCGACAGAAAGTCTCTAAGTTAGCTGATTTTTATTGACATGTTATCTATGGCGATTTATTTTCCAGTGCGGTAGTTTTAAATTAAGAACAATGGCTTAAAAAGCCATTGTTCTTAATTTATTCATAAAATGAGTTATAGACTTAGAAAAATAATACAGAGAGCAGTTCGTTATGCCAGAGCCAAGTGTGATTAGCCTTATTCCGCCTGTGGTGGTCATTGCTTTAGCGATTGGGCTACGTCGCCCAATTTTATCCTTAATAATGGGGTCAATTATTGGACTATTGTTAATCAACCCCAGCCAAGTGCTTGTTAATTTCTCTCAGATCTCATTAAAAGTGATGGCCGATGAAACCATAGGTTGGCTTATTCTTGTTTGTGGCAGTTTTGGGGCCCTTATTGCGTTATTAGTGCGTACAGGGGGAGCTAGTGCTTTTGGGCGATATGCATTAAAGTTTGCTCGCGGTCAAAAATCATCGCTCATGGTGACATTTTTTCTTGGAGTGATTATTTTTATTGATGATTATCTGAATGCATTAACGGTTGGATCTACTATGCAAAGAGTGACGGATAAATTTCACGTTTCTCGAGAGATGTTAGCTTATGTGGTTGACTCAACTGCTGCGCCCATTTGCGTTTTGGTTCCTTTATCGACTTGGGCTGTCTTTTTTGGTGGGCTCTTAGTCGATAATGGTATTGCGGCTCAAGGTGAGGGGCTTCAGGTTTACATGCAAGCCATTCCTTATATGCTTTATGCATGGCTTGCAATAATGGTGGTGTTATTAGTGATCATGGGCATTATCCCAGCAATTGGGACAATGAAAACGGCACAAGAAGCTGCTTTATCGGGAAAATTTATTGCCAATGAATTAGATCATCATGATGTCACAACAGCGGATGAATATGCACTTAAAGCCATAGAGGAAGAGTTTGAGCAGGCAGATCCCCATGGCGCTTTACATAATTTCTTTGTGCCTATTGTATTGTTAGTGGGTTTTTCTGTGTATTTTGATATTGATATATGGTTAGGGTTACTGGCAACCTTGGCGATAACAATCCCGTATTATTGGCTACAAAGGCTTATGCCATTGTCAGAAATGATGGAGCAAATGTTAGATGGCTTTAAAAGCATGTTGCCTGCTATTGGTACGGTTGTGGCTGCATTTATTTTCAAAGATGTTTGCGATAACTTATTCTTATCACAATATGTTATTGAATCATTATCACCGCTTATGACAGCACAATTTTTACCAGCGGTAGTGTTTGTTGCCATGGCATTATTAGCGTTTGCGACAGGATCGAGTTGGGGGATTTTTGCTGTGTCTATTCCCATTGTGATGCCATTGGCACAGTCGGTTAATGCGGATCTTCCCTTAGTCATTGGTGCATTATTGTCAGCATCATCTTTTGGCAGCCAAGCATGTTTTTATTCGGACTCAACTGTTTTAGCAGCCCAGGGAGCAGGTTGTAATCTATTGAGTCACGGCTTAACTCAGCTTCCTTATACCTTGATTGCTGCTGCGCTGGCTTTTGTCGGATTTATTTTATTGGCTTAATATTTAAAAATAAGCTAATAAAAGCAGGTAAAAAGAGCAGCTAACGCGCTGCTCTTTTGTTAAGTTCTAATACTTAAAATGTCAGGCTCCAGCTATTAATGGTGCCTGTGTCCCACCGAGCACTATCAACCGCTTTAAGCTGCCAATTGCCACCGACATTATCACCACTTAAATTCAGTGAGTAGGTTTCATTGATGTCACTACTGCTTCCCCCTGAATTGCTGTGCAGATTGAAGCTCTCACCACTGGGACTGGTGAGTGTCACAGCAAGATCGCCAATATAGGAATGGCTAATACTGACGTTAACACTGACACTTGAAGGGGTTGTGTCCAATGTCACATCGATATTGCTGGTGGCACCTGCGCTGTCGTTATCGGGAATAGAAACAGAGGTATTATTCTCAAATTTATCTCCGCCACCATTGTCATCCCCGCCGTCAAAGCTTGCCACTAATGTGACGCCAGCATAGCTGGAATAACCATTGAGCATCACATAATAACGAACGGTATCGGGAGCCGGTACACTGCAGGTTTCATCGTTGCCATTTTTATAAGGACGACAATCATAGCTGCTAGTGGTCGGTTGGCTACCGGATTTTAAATACAGATCCGCATCGCCGCTACCACTGCTCATTTGTACATTTAAGTTCGTTGCGTTTGCAGGTACATCAATAAAATAATGGGTTTGTGAACTGCTATTGCCTGATAAATCAGCAAGCGCTACGCCGTTAACAAGTTCGACAGCTTCGCTGGGAGGAGGGGTATCTCCACAGCTGGCATTGACGCCCACTTGGTTAAAGGCGTTGATCACGTCTGCAGAGTCATAACCTAAATCGTCAGCTGCTTTTTTGGCGCCGCAGCCACCTTCATCAAAGTCTGAGTTGGATGTCCAATAAAGTTGATTGGCTTTGACCATAATGGCGAAGGCTTTTTTCGTATCCCAACCTGTTGTGTTGGCTAGTAAGTAGAACGCTTTATTAAACACACCGCTAGAATAGTGAACATTCATCCCAAAAGAATAGTCATCGGCATGACCAATAGAGCTACCATCTAAAGTGGGATCTGCAAAATAACGCAATGCGCCATCACTCTTAAAAATTTGTGCACCCACTAGCCAATCATTGCTGCCATACATGAAAAACTCAGCTGCCTCACCCGCCATATCAGAGAAAGCTTCATTCATACCGCCTGAACGGTTTCTGTACACCAAGCCTGAATTTTGTTCTGTAAAGCCATGGCTCACCTCATGAGCAGACACATCTAAACTCACCAATGGGTAAAAGGTATTGGCGCCATCACCAAAAGTCATTGCCGAACCGTCCCAGAAGGCATTTTCATAGTTGCTAGAGTAATGAACCCGCATGGTTAATTGAAAGCTTAACGGTGCGGTGCCATACCAATCATTGTACATATTGAACACCACACCGCCAAAGAAATGAGCATCATTTAACGGCGCAAAAGCACCATTGATACTTTGAAATGCATTACGTGGGCAGGTGAAGCTGTGTACGGTTGAACCGGATGTTGAACCGTTAAGGTTAATGGTTTTGACATTATCGTTGTTCATGGTACAGGTATTACCTGACTGTGTAACATCTAGAAAGTCATAGTCAGTACCATATTCATATTCACCGGTTTTGGCGTTACCGCCTGGTCCTGTTCCGATAAGGGCATGATTAAGTCCATCCCATTGCTCAAGCACTTCACCAGTATGAGCATCAATCATGGCAAAGGGGCGGCTCGGATTGTGACCTGCATCAAAGAAAGACACTTGGTAGACTAATCGTGCCCTATTGTCTGTATCCATGTAAATAAACAATTGGCTTTGTTTGTTCTCAATATTACCGGACAATAAATGTTGCTGGAGTAAAGTGTCAAAAGCTTGAGCTGAGGTGAGTTTTGGTGTGGTACTGGTGAGATCAACGTTTATATTTTGTAATGTAGTGGCAAATTGTGCTTGTTCAATGTTCCATTCATTAGCTTGCGCAACAATATTGGCATCATATACTTCGATCCCTTGATAAAGTTGTTTGTACCTAATTTTTTCTTTTCCATCAGCAATGGCTACGCGACGGACTTCTTGTACTTGGTATTCATCATTTAAATTGAGTTGTTGTAATAAAGAAGAGCTGTCTATGGAAGTCGAGTTGTTGATATTATTGTCTGAAAGTGAGTGCCATTGCGCAGCCTGAGCAGACATGCTTAATCCAATAGCGAATGCAAGGGGGGTGAGCTTATAAATAAGCGACATAAATGTAGATCCTTTAATAGAAAGTAGGCGTTAAAGTGTCATTGGCTAACTCGACCACGCTTTGATTAAAGACATCCACTATCCTGAGCTGAGCTTTGTTATCTATGTTGAAGTCCATAAAATTTGTATATAGTAAAAAAGTTGTAACTTGATAAAGATCAAGTTGTTATCTATAAATGAGCTCATTCTAATTTATTATAATATATATCCATAATATATGTTTGGTTATCTTTTGTTAACTAATAATTAAATTTATGTTAATAATTATTTAATTTATTGTTTGGTGGTTTTTTGCTTGAACTCATGACGATAAAAGTGGTTTCTTATTTTTTACTGATTGTTTTAAAAGTAAAAAATAACAAAATTTAAGATTAAAGAAGGTGAGCGTGCTGTGAGAAAGACCTGACAGTAAAAGCCGTTTCTGAAGATGATAGACTATATTGGCATATTCACTTGATTATAAAAATGCACTTTTACGACATATGTTTTAAAAAAAGTCTCTATCTTATTGTTATACTTTATTAAGGTGACTATTTATTCGATTTTGAAAGTAAGTATAATCCCAATAATAAGGGCAGCAAAGCATTGTTAAAGTTACTCTTTACTGCCCTTATTTTAAAATAACTTACTTCCCCATCCCAGTTTATTTCTCAGCACATGAAAATAACTGTGTCCTTTGGGGTGGATGAGTTTTAAAGTATCCTCGCTTCGCTTGATGATAATTTTATCCCCCGGTAAAACAGATAAATGCACATGGCCGTCACAGCTCACTTCTAAATTATCACCGTTGTGGGGTGAAACAACTAAGGTAATGGTACTTTTGGCATCAACCACAATAGGGCGGCTGGATAAAGTGTGTGGAAACATAGGCACTAAAATCATCGCTTCTAAATTGGGTGTTAAAATGGCGCCACCTGCCGATAAAGAATACGCGGTTGAGCCTGTTGGTGTGGCGATGATCATGCCGTCGGCGCGTTGACTGTACATAAATTTGTCGTCGATATAGACTTCAAATTCGATCATATGGGCTATTTTACCTGGGTGTAAAGCCGCTTCATTGACTGCGGTATTACAAGATTTGAGTTCGCCGTGGCGATGAACTTCAGCCTCCAATAGGAAACGGTGCTCGGTTTCAAACTCTCCTTGAAGCACAGGTTGTAATATATCTTCAAAACCTTCTGGTGGAAGATCGGTTAAAAACCCTAAATTACCACGATTGACACCAATGACACAGATATCAAATCGAGACAGGACTCGCGCCGCACCCAACATATTACCATCGCCACCTACAACAATGGCTAAATCACATTGCTCACCCAGTTCGAGCAGATCAACTGCTTTCACTTGAGTGTCTATTTCATCAGCGACTCTATCTTCAACAAGAACCGTAAAACCTTGCGCGCATAACCACTTAATCAAGCGTTTTAGCGTGAGGTGGGTACCATGATGATTGGGTTTACCGATCAGACCGATCGTTTTAAACTGACTTGTCATAACATATTTGATCCTTTGTTCGCAGTATAGACCTTGAAACCTTAGAATAGATCCCCATAATATGCTCATAACTTGCAGAAACAAAGCATTTTTAGTCGGAGCAGAAATGAGTAAAGAATCGAATAAAGCTGAAAACATTCAAGCAGAAGAGATTGAAATCGTGTCAGAAGACGTGTTGGAAGGGGATCTGATTAACGAAGCTGAAGAAGCGGCAGAAACTGAAGCAAGCTTGATGGATGAATTGACTCAGGCTAATTTTCGCGTTGAAGAATTAGAACAAGCGTTAAAAGCGGCTGAAGCAAAAGTAAATGAGCAAAAAGATTCTGTTGTACGCGCAGCCGCTGAAGTGGATAATATTCGTCGTCGTGCGGCTATGGATGTTGAAAAGGCGCGTAAATTTGCTTTAGAAAAATTTGCCAATGAATTATTGCCTGTACTGGATAATTTAGAGCGCGCATTAGAAGGAACAGATGCCGAAGCCGAAGTTACCAAGAGTCTTTATGAAGGTGTTGAGCTAACCCTGAAAGGTTTTGTGGCAGCGGTTGATAAGTTTGGTTTAAAACAAGTGAGCCCTCAAGGGGATGCGTTTAACCCAGATTTGCATCAAGCTATTGGTATGCAACCAAGTAGCGAATTCCCTGCTAATACGGTTATGGCTGTGATGCAAAAAGGTTATGTGCTCAATGAACGTCTATTGCGCCCTGCCATGGTGATGGTGTCGCAAGGCGAAGCGTAATCAGTGAGCCTTATGGCTCTTGATGAGAATACAATAAAAAGCCAGTTAATTGCGATTAACTGGCTTTTTTGTTGCTTAATGGGCTATTGATTAAAACTGCTACCTACATTCTATTTTTCATACTGATCTTCAGTTCTCATGTGTATCCGGTTCGATAGCCTATTGTTGTGCTCGAACACTGAAGTGGGCCAACAGGCTTAATCAACCGCAGTAAAAATGGGATTTTAAAAAGCCCGTTTTGTATTGCTAGATACCAAAAGGGCTTTGAAAACCTGAGTGCAGATTAAGGGTTAAGGCAATTAATCTTCAAGGTAGGCTTTAATTTGTTTTAAAATGCCGTCACTATTGAGTTGTAGATCCGCTAAAATTTCATCGGCTGCGCCATGTTTAATAAACTCATCGGGTAGACCAATTTGTAAGACGGGTTTAAGTAATTTTTGCTGCTGTAACACTTCCAGCACTGCAGAGCCTGCGCCGCCCATAATGGCATTTTCTTCCACGGTGACAAGTACATCATGTTCTTGAGCTAAGTTGGTGATTAAATCAATATCTATGGGTTTGACAAAGCGCATATCGGCAACAGTGGCATCAAGTGTCTCTGCGGCCTGTTCACAATTGGCCAGTAAGGTGCCAAAATTTAAAATGGCGACATTTTTTCCTTGGCGTTTAACCGAGCCCTTACCAATAGGTATGGCGGTTAATGTTTCAATCTGCTGAGCTCCTGTTGCTGAGCCTCGCGGATAGCGAACCGCTGTTGGGCCTGCTTGATAGCGGTAGCCAGTGTAGAGCATTTGACGGCATTCATTTTCATCTGATGGTGTCATGATCACCATATTAGGCACAGTGCGCATAAAGCTTAAGTCAAAGGCACCTTGGTGGGTTGGCCCGTCGGCGCCCACAATACCACCTCTGTCAATGGCAAACAAAATTGGCAGCTTTTGCAGTGCCACATCATGAATTAGTTGATCATAACCACGCTGTAAAAAAGTGGAGTAAATCGCAACTACCGCTTGATAGCCCTCACAAGCCAGACCAGCTGCCAAAGTGACGGCATGTTGTTCGGCAATGGCGGCATCAAAATATTGCTTGGGAAAACGCTGGGAAAATTCGACCATGCCTGAACCTTCTCGCATCGCTGGCGTTATTGCGAGTAATTTCTCATCGGTTTGGGCAACATCGCACAGCCATTTACCAAAGACTTGAGAAAAAGTGGGTGAGCTAGGTTTGGTTGCAGGTTTTTTAAATTGAGTATGATCAAATTTAGGGACTGCATGCCAGCCGATAGGATCTTTTTCGGCGGGCTCATAGCCTTTGCCTTTCTTGGTCATAATATGCAGAATTTGTGGCCCTTTTAGCTGGCGCATGTTACGCAAGGTTTCCACAAGTGAGTCCACATCATGGCCATCAATGGGGCCAATATAATTAAAACCAAACTCTTCAAACAAGGTGCCGGGGACGACCATGCCTTTGAGGTGCTCTTCTGTGCGTTTTGCCATTTCTTTAATGGTCGGCATGTTTTGCAGCACTTTTTTACTGCTTTCACGTATGCTGGTATAAAAACGCCCAGACATTAATTGTGCGAGATGGTTATTCAGCGCGCCGACATTTTCAGAAATCGACATTTCATTGTCATTGAGCACAATTAACATGTCATTGTGAATGTCGCCGGCATGATTTAAGGCTTCAAAAACCATGCCACCAGTCATTGCGCCATCACCAATGACGGCCACTACTTTTCGATTGGCTTGTTCTTTTTCAGCAGCAATGGCCATGCCTAAAGCGGCACTCACTGACGTGCCAGAGTGACCCACACTGAAAGTATCAAAAGGGCTTTCCTCCCGCCAAGGAAAAGGATGTATACCGCCTTTTTGTCTAATGGTATGCATTTTCTCGCGACGACCAGTTAAGATTTTGTGGGGATAAGCTTGATGCCCAACATCCCAGATCAATCTATCAAAAGGCGTATTATAAACATAATGTAAGGCAACAGTGAGTTCAACTGTGCCTAAGCCAGAAGCAAAATGCCCACTTGAGGTTGCCACGGAGTTGAGCAAAAAAGCTCTAAGCTCATCAGCAACTTGAGGTAATACAGACTGAGGTAGCTGTCTTAGCTCTTCGGGAGTGTTAGCCTGTTCAAGCACAGGAAATGGAGATTTATCACAGCTCATAACGAGATTCTTTGTCTCTTTTTATACTCTTCGCTCAATAATGTAACGAGCAAACTCGGCAATTAACTGGCTATTGTAAGGTAATTTGGCCAGCGCTGATAGTGCATCTTGGATTAAAGTGTGTGCAGTTTGTTGCGCACCTGCTAAACCAAGTAATTTGGGGTAAGTACTTTTATTGGCATCGGTATCGGAACCTTGAGGTTTACCGAGTTCTTCGGTACTGGCTGTGATATCCAGTACATCATCTTGTACTTGAAAGGCCAGTCCAATGGCATCGGCAAAATCGAATAAGTGTTGACGTTCATCAGTGTCGAGGTTAGCCGCAATGATCGCCAGTTCAACCGCGCAGCGGATCAACGCACCTGTTTTCAGACGATGAAGCTGAGTCAGCGTGGCTAAATCAATTTGCTTGTCAGTGGCATTAAGATCGATGGCTTGCCCACCACACATTCCATTATATCCTGAGGCGGTTGCTAAGGCTTGCACCATAGATAAATGTTGTTTTGGCTCAAGATCTGAAGAACGGCTGATAATATCAAATGCCAGGGATTGTAGTGCGTCACCGGCTAAAATCGCAGTGGCCTCATCAAAGGCAATATGTAATGTCGGTTGTCCACGTCTTAGGGCATCATCATCCATCGCAGGGAGATCATCATGGATCAGGGAATACGCGTGAATGCACTCAACGGCCGCAGCGGCCGCATCAAGTTTATTAAGGTCAAGATTAAGCATGTCGCCAATGGCATAGACCAGAAAAGGACGAATGCGTTTTCCACCTTGAAGGACACCTTGTTTCATGGCGGCTTTAAGACGTTCATCTGAGAGGGGTAACGCAGTAATTATTTGCGTTAAGTAGGCATCTACCCTGTGTTGATATTGTTCGATTGTTGTTTGTAACAATTACACATCCTCTGGCTGATAAGGCGTTAAGGTTTCCTCACCATCCTCTTGCATTAAGATAGCGACTTTTTGTTGGGCGCTGTCTAATTTTTGCTGACTGCTTCGAACCAGTTTAATGCCGCGTTCAAATTGTTTTAACGCATCATCAAGGGAAACATCGCCTTGTTCTAAGTCAGTCACAATTGTATCAAGTTCGAATAACGATTCTTCAAAGGTGAGATTTTCAGGTTTTTTGGCCACAGTGACAATTCCTCAATTTAAGCGATACACACGGTATATCAGGCAAGGTGCTGGGTCAAATTCTGGTGCCTGTTTTCTGCTCATTAAGCAGAATTCGTGAAGACTTTTTGACAAGTCAAGCCAATTTGTATCAATGAGGTTGAAAAAAATACATTCATGCCGAGTTTTTAAGAAAGAAATCATTAGGCGTCTTTGATGCGAAGAGTCTGGCTGTGCGAATGCTGGATTAATGAGCGAATAGGCCATTTTATTATTAATTTGATCATTTAATGCTTAATGTTTTGTGTATCGGCCCGATAGTATGATGAGGTCATTTTTCAGTTCCGTTGAAGTTGGCATCAATCAGCTGTTCTAACAGTAAAGAAGTGAAGTAAGGGAACATTGTGGATTTAGCAACATTAATTGGCTTGATTGGCGCGTTTGTTTTTGTCGTGATTGCAATGACAAATAGTGGCGGGTTAGAGATTTTTTTTAGTGTGCCTTCCATCTTAATTGTGGTGTTAGGCTCCTTATTTGTAGTGATGATTAAATACAACTTAAAACAGTTTTTTGGCGCGGCAAAAATTGCGTTTAAAGCCTTTATGTTTAAGTTAGATACGCCTGATGATCTCATTGAACAAGTGGTGGTCATGGCTGATGCAGCCAGAAAAGGGGGGTTTCTCGCTCTAGAAGAAGCGCAAATCAATAACAGCTTTTTACAGAAAGCCGTTGATATGCTTGTCGATGGACATGACAGTGAAGTGGTGCGAGATGCCCTTGAAAAAGATATTGCTTTAACGGAGCAGCGGCATAAATTGGGCATAGGGATTTTTCGAGCCTTTGGGGATGTGGCACCCGCAATGGGTATGATAGGCACCTTAATTGGTTTAGTAGGCATGTTATCCAATATGGATGACCCAAAATCTATCGGTCCTGCTATGGCTGTGGCCTTGTTAACCACCTTATATGGCGCAGTGCTAGCTAATATGGTAGCTATTCCCATTGCGGATAAATTGTCCTTAAGAATGACAGAGGAAATGCTCAATCGGCATTTGATCATGGATGCCGTTCTTGCTATTCAAGATGGGCAGAACCCGAGAGTGATAGAGAGTTTCTTGAAAAACTACTTATCAGAGAAGCATCGTACCATCAATACCATGGATGGTAACTAAGTCATGAGAAAGCGCAAAGAAAATTGTGATTGTCCGCCGCCAGGAGCACCCATGTGGCTGGCGACTTTTGCTGATCTCATGTCTTTATTGATGTGTTTCTTTGTGTTATTGCTCACTTTTTCTGAAATGGATGTGATGAAATTCAAGCAAATTGCGGGATCGATGAAATATGCATTCGGTGTGCAAAATCATGTCGATGTTAAAGATATTCCCAAAGGCACGTCAGTGATAGCGCTTGAATTTCGTCCCGGTCGTCCTGAGAATACGCCGCTGTCAATCATTAATCAGCACACGAGAGAGCCTACAGAGCCTATGCTGACGTTTCAAGCCGGTGATGATGACACTGTGGGAGGCATACAAGCACAAAAAGGCAAGCTTCGTGGGGGACAAGCTTCCACATCGGCGGTGGAAGCGAGCCAAGGACAATTAACTGCCAGTGAACAGGCGCAAGCAGAGATAAACCAAAAAGTGAAGACAATGGCCCAAGCCCTTCACGAAGAAATTGTCGATGGTGCCATTGAAATTGAATCTCTGGGACAACAAATCATTATTCGTATTCGTGAAAAGGGGGCTTTCGCCTCGGGGTCGGGTTTTTTACAGCCGCAATTTACTTCTGTTATTCGTCGTATTGGTGATTTATTAAAAGATGTGCCGGGGATCATCACAGTATCGGGGCACACTGATAATCGCCATATTGCCAATGAACTGTATCAATCCAATTGGGATCTCTCCAGCAGCCGCGCCGTAGCCGTGGCACATGAACTCATTCGAGTGAAAGGCTTTGATCAAACTCGTATGAAAGTCATAGGCATGGCCTCAACTCAGCCGCTGGAAAATAACGATACTCGGCTTAATCGCGCCCGTAACCGCCGAGTGGAAATCGCTATCGAACAAGGTAAGCCGAAACTATCCGATGAGATCAGTGTGGAGTGAGTCTTCAAATGAAGACTGTGACATCTATGATTGAGTAAGCGTTGCTAATATAAGGTGTGTGAGTTGTTGGGTGGGCTGTTGTGTGAGTTATTGGTAATCGTATCCTTAATGTCATTTATTGCTTGCAGTGTGTTTTTTGACTTGGCCTTCAAATAAAGGTGAATGATATTCTCTTATTTGTGCTTGGGGAATTGTTGATATGGATATGCTTATTGACTCGTTAAGTCTTCAGTGTACTAATGACTGTCACAGGTTCATTTTGCAGATAATTTGAGTCATTTTCAGTGTTACATCCACTGATGGTGCCAATGGTCAAAAGGGAAGTGGAATATAAAAAATCTCGTCTGCTAATCGTTCTAGATTGCGTTTTTAGATCTTTTTTAATAAGGCTATTTTTTTTCATCAGGAAACCGAATTTTTTATTGACGGATCATCAATTATATTTTAGTCGAAAAATTCAAAGTCAATTAAACAGAAATTTTACGCACCAAGTCCTAACTCTTCTACACAAATTTGAAGCACTGTGGACTTTGTTAAAAACCGAGTTGTGAAGGGGGATAAGGTTTTTAGTCTATTATCATTTCCAGTAGAATGAGTTGTTCTATATATTATGTGGCATTGTGTGAATTACACTCGATTTATGTCTACATTAATAAGTATAGATATGCCTTTAATTTTATGCTGGAATTGAAATGCCGTACGGTTCTTATGAAGATCATTATTTTATAACGAGTGATAAAGCGAGATTACACTTCTTGGATAGAGGAGAGGGTCCTTCTCTTGTCATGCTTCCAGCATTGGGTTTTTCAAGTCAAATTTTCAAATACCAACTTGAACAATTAAGTCAAAAATACCGTGTTTTAGCCTTAGATATGAGAGGTCATCACTTATCTCAAAAAGTGAGTTATGGATATAATATTGCTCATTTTGCAAGGGATTTATATGAGTTTATCAGACATTTAAAATTGGTTAATGTTAGCTTACTGGGCCATAATTTTGGCGCGAGTGTGATTTGTTCTTACTTGGAACAATTTGGTTTTTCTCTATTAGATAAATTGATTTTTATAGATAGATCCGCAGTCCCTTTAATTAATCCACTTTGGACCCAAAAAGAGATTAGAAATTATGGGCCAACATCTAATATAAACAGTGTTAAAAGATTGTGTTCTCAAATAAAGTCTAGTCATGAAGACTCTTTTGTTAAATTGTTTGTCGATTCAAATGTTGCCTTATCGAATAAAGCAACATTTGAACAAAGAAATTTAGTTATTGAGAGCAGTGGAGCTCTTTCTCATTCGAATGTATCTATTATTTTATATGACTCTTTTCAACAAGACTGGCGCTCTTTGTTCCGTAAAATAACGATCCCTACTCTATTGATAGGTGGAATAGGAAGTTTCATACCTTATTCATCATTAATTTGGGCAAGTAAACAAATCTTAAATTCAAAGATCTTTATTTTTGAAGAAGATGAAGGAGGTAAGCATTTTCCTTTTATTGAAAATGCTCAATATTTTAATCAAATTATTGATACATTCATCCAAGGTCATTTGAGATAATATGGATGGCAATAGTTATTTCTAACGAACGCCGTGAAAGCTACCGTTAATCCTATGATTTAGGTCTAAAATGGCTCTAACCAGTAGTTTATTATGAGTGAAGAGAGAAAATATTCATGTGTAGAAGGAGCTAATTGTTGAATAAGTCGCATGACCACAATAATGACCTTGAACACAGTGGGTTAGCTCATTTGATATTATTTTGTTATTGTATTTCAGTTGTTTGTTGATGTTTTAACACTAAAATTGTGTTGACTTAGCGTTTTAATCGGATCTCGTTTTTTTTAAAGTAGGTCAGTTATTATGGCAATCAAAGTGAGTATGTCCAAGTTGAGAATAATAGGCTTCATTTACTTGGCCTTGGTTATTGGATCAGCGCAGAGCCAAGCTAAGAGTCAACAACAGCTATCTTCTGATGAGCGCAGCGCTATTTTAGCTCCTCATGCTTGGTTAGGAGTGGCGTTAGCTGACAGGTTTCGGCCTTTGGCTGACTATGATTTTGAACAAGACCCTGATTATCAAAAAGGGGTTATCCCTTACTTACAAACGCGAGGCGTGCAAGATCAGGTATTGGCAAGACGGCTCGTTAAAGCGGATTGCTATAATTTAGCACAGGCTTTAAGTGTGTTGTATTCTGCGAACCAATATCAATTTTTTAAGCAAGTGCTACCAATGTCATTATTGGAAAAAGTGAGAAACAATGCCCATATTGACCATGTAGGGCGGGAGCTTTTTGGGCCAATTGATTTTTATTTTAAGGTATTGATGCAACTAAGCCCTCGTTTAGGGCTGAAGCATCATAAGTTACCTTCAGGGGTCAATGTTACAAAGCAAGGTAATCTATTGTTTCTTTCTACAAGTGTAGTGAAGGAAATTGCTCGCTATAATTCAAATGTTAAGGCTGTGGGAATTGGTCGCATTTATTTTAGTCCACTGAAAGGAAATGCCCTTTTGGGAAATTTAGAGCTTTTTCAGTTGGCCGATCTTAATCGTCAATATGCCCAGCCTTATGAAAATACGCTTATTCGTATGGCAAATCTGTATGTTGATTCTACGCAAGGGCTCTATCCATTTGTAAAAGGCTTTGGTCCTGAAGATCAAGTGAATATTCCTCATCGGTTTCCGATAGGCCATTTTGCGATTGAAGTCAATAAAATATCTGTATTAAAAGCCATATTAACTTTGGTTCAACGAGAGAAGCTTGTCCCCATCACATTATTTTCAGATGAAATAGCTTATAACTCTGGTGATGGTAGCCGTAATTTGAAATTGGTTTTGTCACCGCCGACATTGGCAGCGCAAGCTAAACCCTTTTTTAACCGCATTATTGAATTCGTGCAATATTCATCAAAATAAGTCTTGTGGTATGGATTAAAGGGGATTTTGTTTTTCTGTTACTATATCGGCTAAACGCGCTATGCTATAATCCCGCTCCGTTTATTGACCCTTAATCTCTTCGTTCGGAACGCCCATGAAATTTATCGTAAAACTGTTTCCTGAAATCATGATGAAAAGCAAGCCGGTAAGAATGCGCTTTACCAAAATGCTGGAAACCAATATAAGAAATGTCCTTAAAAATGTTGACGAAAGTGCTAAGGTACAGCGTCAGTGGGACAAAATCATGATCATGGTGCCTGACGACAGAGCAGATTTAATAGAGGCCTTTGGTGAGCGTTTAGCGTGCATTCCGGGCATAGCGCATATCTTACAAGTGAACGTCAGTACCTTTGAGTCTATCGATGATATTTATCAGCAAACGTTAGTGGCTTATAAAGATGAGTTGGCGGGTAAAACGTTTTGCGTTCGAGTAAAACGTGCTGGTAAGCATGACTTTAATTCGATTGAAGTCGAGCGTTATGTGGGCGGCGGACTCAATCAGTTTACGGATGCAGTCGGTGTGAAATTAAAGGGGCCAGATCTTACGGTTAACCTTGAAATTGATCAAGACCAGCTTTATCTCGTGGATAAGCGTATTCAAGGGTTGGGCGGCTTTCCCATGGCGACCCAAGAAGATGTGTTGTCGCTCATATCCGGTGGTTTTGACTCAGGAGTCTCGAGTTATCAATTCATTAAACGTGGTTCACGGACGCATTTTTGTTTCTTTAATTTAGGCGGCGATCAGCACGAAATCGGCGTAAAGCAAGTAGCTTACCATTTATGGAAGAAGTACGGTGAATCCCATAAGGTGAAGTTTATCTCCGTGCCTTTCGACCCTGTTGTGCAAGAGTTATTAGAGCGAGTCGATAATGGTCAGATGGGCGTTATTCTGAAGCGGATGATGATGCGAACAGCGGCGAAAGTGGCTGAGCGTATGGGTATTCAAGCATTAGTGACAGGGGAAGCCATGGGCCAAGTGTCTAGCCAAACCTTGACCAATTTGAATGTTATCGATAGGTGCACAGAGCAACTGATTTTACGCCCCTTGATTGCGATGGATAAACAAGACATCATAGATATTAGCCGTGAGATTGGCACAGAAGATTTCGCCAAATCTATTCCTGAATATTGTGGCGTGATCTCTCAAAAGCCTACGGTGAAAGCGGTTTTGTCTAAGATTGAAAAAGAAGAAGCAAAATTCTCTGAGGATCTCATCGAAAGGGTCTTGGCCGAATCTAAGGTGATTAGCATTAAGGACATCGCGACTGAAATGGATCAACAGATCACTGAAACGGCAACTGTAGATGCCATTAATCAAGGTGAAGTGGTGATTGATGTCCGTGCGCCGGAAGAAGAAGAGCTCTCGCCGTTAACGCTTGATGGCATCGAAGTGAAAAAAGTGCCATTTTACAAGCTCGCCACGCAATTTGGCGATTTTGATAAAGAAAAAACGTATCTTTTATATTGTGACCGTGGGGTCATGAGTAAACTGCAGACCTTGTATTTGCAAGAGCAAGGCTACACTAATGTGAAGGTTTACCGCCCTTAAGCAATACCGCAATAGATAAAATACAAAGGCTATTATATTGAATATAATGGCCTTTTTTAATGCTGTTTTTAGAATGCCCGTTAACTTTTAATAAACATAACGCTGGCAGCTTGAGTCGTAGGTCATGTTGCTTGGGCTCAACATTGAAGGGGTTAATGTGGCACCGAAATGAAATTG
The DNA here is from genome assembly GCF_947491715.1 of uncultured Shewanella sp. Taxonomy (GTDB): domain Bacteria; phylum Pseudomonadota; class Gammaproteobacteria; order Enterobacterales; family Shewanellaceae; genus Shewanella. The sequence continues at coordinate 232,471 of NZ_CANLKR010000001.1, forward strand.
ACTCACTCGCTTGTTGCCATAGGTGCTTGGCACATTGAGATAAGCATCTTCCAATCTTAATCCAAAGCGTAAATAAGCGGTTGGATCTCGATTTAAAAACTGGTTATAGCGAACAAGGTTATTTTGGGCGTTATCATTATTGTCAGTTGAGCTTGTGCCGGGTAAATTTGCATCGCTATCATCTTCGCAGTAATTTTTATTGCCATTGCGCGCGCTGATATAAATAGCGGGGTTATTGCCTGTGTATTGATCATAATAAAAGTAATTATGCTCTATGATGTTGTGACTCGGTGTTTGATGCCTTACCGTACCTCCTTGACCGCAATTACGATAAAGGTAAATTCCACCATGATTGATAGCAGAAAACAAATTGCCACTCACAGTATTAAAGGCTGAGCCATCAAGGGCCATTACCTCTCGTGGGCCACTGGCATGAAATTGATTATTTAAAATATGATTATAATTGGATTCTGCATCAAGGTATAAGGCAACGGAACTGGAGCTACCTTGAATATTAGAATGTTGAAAGGTGACATGGTGAACACCGGGGGCAATATATAAAGGGGTACGAACAATGGATTCAATAGTGAGATTATTTAGCATAATATGGTGGGGAGCGGCATCATTGGCTCGTTGAGTATGCCCGAGGGTTTGTGAAGAGGCGTTGACATTTTGTGCTTCGCCATTTTTTCCCATGCCGATAATACGAATATTGCCTTTAATATGGCAATTTTCGACAGTAATGTTCTCAGGAGCGGACCATGTGCTATCGGATAATTTAACTGATTGGATGGTTATTGTATTGTCTGAATGAGCAAAGATCCCCGCTGCTATGCCCGAATTCATATCGATGAGACCATGATTGCAATTGAGTTGAACACCAGAGGCTGCTTCACCTTGAATGATGATTTTTTTGGTTAGGATATCAGTCGCAGATAAAGATAAGTGACAGGATAAATAAACGGTGTGGTTTTGTAAGGTGGCAGGCGCAAGAATGTCCGCTTTTTCTACGATGCTGCAAGTGTCTAAGTTATTTTTTATGCTCCCCTGTGCGGAATAGGAAAAGATATAGGGGGGAAGGACTAATAAAAAACGTAAGAATAAGGCAGTGGATTTGTGCATAATCAATCCTTTTTATAAGATATGATACTGCAATATTCATAGGTGTTATCGAGTCACGCCAATCACCTTTTATTAGAGCGTTTGGCGTGATTGGCTAGCATAGTTTAACGCTATTCGACGGGAGACAGTGGCTCCGTATTCATCTCTTCATTATTGATGACTTCATTGAAAATATCAAAACAGAGTTGCTCTACTGCAACTTGAAGCTCTGCATTTATTTCTCTGTTATTGATGATATTATTTGAAACATCAAAATTATCAAAAAAACGGGGAATAGATAAATACGCTTTAACATCTGCTGCAAAAAAGGGCGCAGAATGTAAGGCTGACTTCATCACGCTGGCAGCGCCTCCCGGTCCAGGTGAGGTGGAAAGTAATAAAGTGGGTTTGTTTTGAAACACTTTATTGTTGATTCGAGAAAGCCAATCAAAGAGGTTTTTGTAGGCAGCAGTGTAAGATCCATTATGTTCAGCAAAGGAAATGATAAGTTTATCAGCAGTGGTAATTTTATTAAAAAAAGCTTGGGCGAGTGCAGGGTGACCCAAGTCTTCTTCTCTATCGACACTAAAAATAGGGAGCTCATAATCATTTAAGTCGACGATTTCAATGTTGGCATTTGGTATTAAACTGCAGGCATAAGTGACGAGTTTTTTATTGATGGATTGACGACTAGTACTGGCAGCAAACGCAAAGATTTTCATTGTTGTTCTCATTATTGTTGTAAGGTGAAGGGGTTTCACTTGGGGGGAGTTTTTGCCTCAAGTGATGTTTTCAAAATGACATGAAAAATGACGTAACATTTTAGGTTGTTTGGTGATCTTTAGCCCTGTATAGCTATGCCGTATCTTCCACACTTTTTTAATAACTTCAATAATATAATCGAAATGATTTTGTGTGTAAACTTGCCTTGGAAAAGCTAATGGTATTCGCTCATCTTTTGAAATGATGTGGATGGGCTCTGTCATTTTTATACGAAAAGGCTCAATAATGGTGCGCATAACTCTGTTCTGTCTTACATTCCAAGTCATGTTTCACTTAAGGTGTAAGGCATCATGTGGTGAGCATAGTTGATGTTGAAGGAGTGAGCTGGGTTCGATAATAGTTCGAATGAGCATGTTTTTGAGGAGAATAATGAATGAGAACTATGCAGATGATTAAGCTTATTGACTATAAGCTTAATCATCATATACCAATCTGAGTAAATAAATGATCAATTCAGAGTCGCTCAGGCGTTTCAATTCAAGGCGCATTTATGCCGTAATGGTGATCCCTTTCAAATGAATGCAACACAGAAGTGAAATGCCTGAGCGGCTCACCCTGTGTGGGTTTAAAAATACGCTATGCAACGTTACCTATTTTCGATATAGAGTAACTATTAGCTTCAAATAGCTGCCTTGCCTAGCGTATTTTTTATTCCCGCTGAATAATCACTTATTTACTCAGATTGGTATTTTATAGATGGGAGAATCATTAAAGTTTATTGAGTGGTGGTATCACTTATTTGCTCTTCAGCAATTAAAATCGTATCTCTATCTTGACTCAGTTGCTGCTTTAATTCTTCCATTTTTAAGTTAAGTTCAGCGTTTATGCTAGCATGTAACTCACTGGTATTGATTAAGTCGTCATTGGCTTGAATGCTACTGGCAAAAAAAGCAGCGCATAGGATGATAAAGATCATAGGGATTTTAAAAGATAACATTTTTACTTGGCCTCCCAGCTAGTATGGTTTAAAGGGTCACATTTGCAGTCATTGCGATAGCGCGAAATTTACACAAAAGTGCTGGCTTTTACAAAGGATAAAATGTAACAATCAGGATTAGAAAAACTAATCCAAAAATGAGAGCTAGATCACTATGCCAAAACGATTACCCCCATTGAATGCCGTCAAAGCATTTGAGGCAGCGGCGAGACAATTGAGTTTTACTCGTGCAGCGGAAGAATTGTTTGTGACCCAAGCTGCTGTGAGTCACCAAATTAAGGCTTTAGAAGAGTTTTTAGGGTTAAAACTCTTTCGGCGTAAAAATCGCTCTTTACTGTTAACTGAAGAAGGACAGAGCTATTTTTTAGATATAAAAGATTTATTTGTCCAGTTATCTGACGCCACAGATAGGCTATTAGCACGCAGTGCTATCGGGTCATTAACTGTGTGTACTTCCCCTAGTTTTGCTATTCAATGGTTGGTACCGAGATTGTCAAAGTTTAGCGAACTTAATCCCGATATTGATGTGCGCATTAAGGCGGTGGATAATGAACAAAGTTCGTTGAGTGATGATGTGGATGTGGCTATTTATTATGGCCAAGGTCAGTGGCCAGGTGTCCATGCTGATAAGCTGCGTAATGAAGTCCTCATTCCTGTTTGCTCCCCCATGTTGCTCAAAGGCCCTAAGCCACTCAATACACCTGCCGATCTTAAAAATCATACTTTATTACATGATGCAAGCCGCCAAGATTGGCAAGCTTGGTTTAAACAAACAGGTGTGGGGGATATTAATGTTAACCAAGGCCCTATTTTTAGTCATTCTTCATTAGTGCTGCAAGCGGCGGCATACGGTCAAGGTGTGGCACTGGGTTACAGTGTGTTAGCCAGTCCAGAAATCAAGGCAGGACGATTAATCTGCCCTTTTCCGGATGTGCTAGTGAGTAAAAATGCGTATTATTTAGTGTGTGAACAGAATTTAGCCGAAGTCGGTAAAATTGTCGCATTTAGAGAATGGATGCTGAGTATGTTTGAAGAAGAATCCCGCAGTGAACTCTTACCCGGTTAAGGAAAAAGAGCGGCACTATATTAGAGAATGGATGCTGAGTATGTTTGAAGAAGGATCCCGCAGTGAACTCTTACCCAGTTAAGGAAAAGAGAGTTAATGAGTGAAGTGGTAGATGTGGTAGATGTGGTAGATTTTGTCGAAGTAGTAGATAAGGCGAGTCAATGAGTGATGCAGTAGATATAGAAGCGGTAGATAAGGCGAGTCAATATTTAGTTGATGGTGAAGGCACTGAAATATTAGTGATATTTGCCCATGGTGCGGGGGCGAATAGGGACTCAGACTTTATGATGCAAATGGCGACGGCGCTTGGGAGTCACAATATTCGTGTCGTGCGGTTTAATTTTCCTTATATGCGAGCCAATGCATTAGACGGTAAGCGTAGACCACCTGACAGAGCGCCGAAGTTGATGCTTGATTTTAATGCGCATATTGCCTTTTTGAAAGACACTTACTCTCCTAAGAAGGTTATTTTAATGGGAAAATCCATGGGGGGACGCATGGCGGCTATGGTCGCTGCGGATACGGTGGTGGATGGGGTGATTTGTTTAGGTTATCCCTTTATTCCCTTAAAAGGGGGTGAGCCAAGGCTGTCGCCTATCGTGGAATGCAAGGCGCCTTTACTGGTGATCCAAGGTGAGCGAGATAAATTTGGGGGGAAAGGTGTTGTTGATGCTTGGCCTGAAATGAAGGCCGCGCAGCTGCAGTGGCTTATTGATGGCGATCATAGTTTTAAGCCACGTAAAGCCTCTGGTGTGACCTATGATGAGAATATGGCACAGGCAGTGACTTATTGTCAGCAATTTATTGAAGCAAGTTAATGGGGAGGAGAGAAGATGCGCAGTGGTTTTTTATTATTAGCAGGATTAAGTGGTTTTTTGGCGGTTTCATTGGGGGCCTTTGGTGCACATAGCTTAAAAGACATGGCATCCGTTGATATGATCCGTATTTTTAATTTAGGGGTCGAGTATCAGTTTTACCATACCTTCGCGCTTATCGCCGTTGCTTTTGCAAGTCATTGGCTACCATCACGTATCCTTTCTTGGGCAGGTTACTTGTTTATCTTAGGCATAGTGTTGTTTTCGGGGTCGCTTTACGTCTATGCATTGACACAAAAAGCGTGGTTAGGCGCCATCACGCCCTTAGGGGGGTTGTCATTTTTATTGGGTTGGTTGTTTATTGCCGTAGCAGTATGGCGTAATCGGGTCAATGAATTTAAGTAACCTGAATTTGGTATAACCTGTGTCACATAGCCGTTTAACGGCGTTTTTTTCTTGGCATATTGTGTTGACGAAATGCCGATATTTGATGCGAGATCACAACATAGAAGCGGTTAAAGTACACAGGCTTCTCGATACCGTGTAAAATGGCGGGCAATTATTGATGGTCATATCGATCATGATTGATCATATTTAGGAAGCTTAATGATAAACCTATTTTTATTTTGCCGTGCAGGCTACGAAAAAGAGTGTGCGGCAGAAATTCAAGATCGCGCTGCTCAGTTAAATATTGGCGGATTTGTTAAAACCAATACCAATGATGCATACGTTATTTTTCAGTGTTTTAATCAAGGTGATGGTGATATTTTAGCGCAAAAAATTGCTTTAGATTCATTGATTTTTGCCAGACAAATGTTTGCGGCTAAAGCATTACTAAAGGATCTCCCTGAGTCTGATAGAGCCACGCCGATTGTTGAAGCGTTAGCGGATGTGTCAAAAGCGGGTGAGTTAAGAGTTGAAACCCCCGATACCAATGAAGCCAAAGAACGCTCGGGTTTTTGTCGTAAGTTTACTGTGCCTTTACGTCAAGCATTGAAAAAATCCGGCAGTTTATTAGCGAAGGAAAATCCAAAGCGGCCGATTATTCATGTGTGTTTTGTGGCGTCGGGTACGGCCTATGTGGGATATTCACTCAGCCAAAACAGTTCGCCTCATTTTATGGGGATCCCAAGATTGAAAATCGCGTCAGACGCTCCGAGTCGTTCGACGCTAAAACTCGATGAAGCCTTTAACCATTTCATTCCTAAAGAAGAGCAAGAAACACGCTTAAGCAGTGGCATGAATGCCGTTGATTTAGGGGCTTGCCCCGGTGGCTGGACCTATCAATTAGTGAGGCGTGGCATGTTTGTGGCCGCTGTCGATAATGGCCCGATGGATGAAGGACTCATGGAAACGGGCCAGGTGAAGCATTATCAAGCCGATGGTTTTCGATTTGAGCCACCAAGAAAAAATATTCATTGGTTAGTGTGTGATATGGTAGAGAAGCCATCAAGGGTGGCTGAACTGGTAGAAGCGTGGGCAATCAACGGCTGGTTTAAAGAAGCCATTTTTAATCTTAAGTTACCCATGAAAAGCCGTTACAAAGAAGTCAGTGTGATTTTATCGACACTATCAGACATTTTACATGAAAATGAGGTGACTGATTTCACCTTGGCTTGTAAGCATTTATATCATGATCGTGACGAAGTGACTGTGCATTTATGTTTGCGTCCAAATGGACCTTGGTAAACACAAGAACACATAAAAAAGCCTCACTAATATAGTGAGGCTTTTTTGTTTTAAATCGATAAATAATGGCTTAAGGCTGCGATTGGCTCAATGCTATTTTCAGCTAAAGTATTAAATTAAAGACGTTCAATAACTGCTTGAGTGAAGTCGGTTGTACCATGAGTACCCCCTAAATCGCGGGTGGTACGATCGCCTTCGGCAATAACAGCTGAAATAGCATTGCGAATAAGCTCAGCTTTATCGGCCATACCTAAATATTCAAGCATTTGAATTGAGGCTAATACAACCGATGTCGGGTTAGCTAAGTTTTTGCCTGCAATATCAGGAGCGCTGCCGTGTACGGCTTCAAATATCGCTGCATCGCGGCCAATGTTAGCGCCCGGTGCCATGCCCAATCCGCCAACCAGTCCAGCACAAAGATCCGATAAGATATCACCAAATAAGTTGGTGGTGACAATCACATCGAAGTTTTCTGGATTCATGACCAGTTTCATACACGTCGCATCAACAATCATCTCTTCAGTGATGATGTCAGGATAACGCTCACCCACTTCTTTCGCCACTTTAAGGAATAAGCCTGAAGTCGATTTCATAATGTTGGCTTTGTGGACGATAGTGACTTTTTTACGCTTTTCTTTGCGAGCGAGTTCATAAGCAAATGTCGCGATTTGCTCAGCACCTTTGCGAGTAATAATACTGGTGGCTTCAGCCGTTGTACCATCTTCAGAAAGGGTTTGGCCTAAGCCTGAGTACATGCCTTCTGTGTTTTCACGCACAGTGATGATATCAATATCATCATAACGTGCTTGAGTGCCTTTGAAAGATTTAACGGGACGCACGTTCGCATATAAGCTGAATTTTTTACGTAAACTCACGTTAATGGAGGTAAAGCCGCCACCAACAGGTGTCGTCAAAGGCCCTTTTAGCGTGATGCTATTTTTCTCGATTAAGTCTAATGTGTGTTGCGGAACAAGCTCACCGTGCTTCTCTAGCGCAGCTAGACCTGCATCTGCGAATTCATATTCGAAGTTGCAACCTGCTTTATCAAGAATTTGGATGGCTGAATCGATAATGCTCGGTCCAATCCCGTCACCAGGGATCACCGTAATGGTTCTTTTTGTCATGTTTATCCTACCGCCTTTTGGGCGCTACTGCTAATATCGGCCAGTACAAGTGGTATAGACTGGCGATTTGAAATTTTCATTGTCTTCGTTATTTTAACGACTTTCGTCTTACTTTCACAGGAAATAGTGAGTAAAATCACATTTTCTAAGAAAATCCTCATGTTGTCATGGGGATTACTGCAAAATCGATCTGCGTTATGTTAGGGCTAATCGAGTGTAATTATAGATAACAATAATAAATTGGAGAAGACATTGAAGTCACGAATATTACGTGTGTTTATATTGATGTTCATGATCTCGCTACCTTTTAGCAGCTACGGGGCCGCTAAAAGAGTAACACCGAGTGAAATCATGGCGTTTGAAGCGTTAGATAAGCCCGTTATTTCAGATAATGGTGTGATGTTAGCCGTAGAAGTGAAGCCAGATAGAGGGGATAGCCATGTGTTAGTGAAGAATATTCACTCTCAACAGGTATTTAGTCTAAACGGGGGGAAACCGCAAGTGAGTCATGATGGCCGCTTTGTTATCGTTAAAACTTCCCCAACACTATTGGCATTAGAAACGGCTTCCAAGGCCGAAAAAGAAAAGCTTACGTCAGGGATTATATTACTGGATACGCAAACCGGTAAACAAACAGCATTTGATGACGTCAAACAAGCAGACTTCAATAAAGAAGGTCACTCCTTAGCGGTTTGGTTTAATCCTATAAAAGCGGATAAAGACGCCGAAACGGAGCAAGGTAATGACAGCAAAACGGTAAAAATTGATGAATTTGATAAAAGCAGTAAGCTGATATTAATCAATCTTAATACCAATAACAAACGCACTTTTGAGCATGTGTCCGCTTTTACTTTTGATCAATTAGGGAAAGTATTCACGGTCGCACAAAATAATATTCATGATGATTTTCATCAAGTTGACTTGGTGCGCTTATCTGAACTGTCCTCTAATGTCATCAAAGTATCCAATGAGCAGCAAATTGGCCATATTGCACTAAGTAATGATGGGCGTTACCTTGCTTGGACAGAAGGACAGGCTGATGTGCCGCCTTTTGGCCGCGAATATCGTCTTAATATGCTGGATATTGAGCATAATAAGCGCAGGTTAATCTCAAAGGCCAATACCAAGTCATGGACATTGAACCGCTATAGTGCCTTGAGGTTTTCTGATGACAGTCAACGTTTGTTCTTGGGAAGAGTGCCGCAAGTCATTCCTGAGCCGACTATCGACAAGATTACAACACAAGAGGATATGTTTAACCTCAAGCGACTGAGGCAGCAAAGAGATTTAGTTCTCTGGCAAGGTGATGATGAACGTATTAAGCCTCAAGAAATAAAAGAGTATGCCAAGGAGTTAACGCGAACCTATTTAGCCGTTTTACACTTAGATAATGACCAATTAGTGCAACTGGCTGATAAAACGGTGCCGGATCTTGCACAAACGGATTTAGAAAAAAGCCCATTTACCGCGAATTTATTAGCCGCAAAACGTTATGTGTTAGCCAGCTCAGATAGCCCTTATCGCAAAATGATCACTTGGGCGGGTTTTTATCGTGACTTTTATATTGTGGATATGAATACTGGTGAAAAGCAGGTGCTTTTGCATCAACAACCTAGCTCACAGGTGCCAAGTCTATCACCCAATGAACACTATGCCCTTTATTATCAACAGGGCAATGTTTTTCTCTATGATCTGACTCAGCAGCAAAGCGTTAATTTAACCCGAGCAATCGATACGCCTTTTGCCAATGAAGATCATGATTATCCTTCTAATGCGCCCGGTTATGGTTTTGGTCCTTGGCTCAAGAATGACTCTGGTGTTTTAGCTTATGATAAATATGATATTTGGCAGTTTGATACTGCGACTAAAAAAGGAGTGAGGTTAACAAAAGGCTTAGGCCGGAAACAAAAAATTCAATACCGATTGGTGGATTTAACTCAAGATGACGGGTTAGCGCCCACCCTTGAAGATGACGAGTCCATCTTATTACAAGGTTATAATGATAAAACGAAAGGCGATGGATTTTATTCGGCAAAAGTGGGACAGCCTGGGTTAACGACTTTGATGGCTGGGGATTATAAATTAACCGCACTGGCACAGAGTCAAAGCTCTGACGTCTTGGTTTATTCAAAACAGCGTTATGATTTATTTCCCGACCTTTATACGGCCAACCTACTGACGCCGCAAGATGCTGTCAAACAAACCGATCTAGATGCCCAAAAACGGCGTTTAGCATGGGGACAAGCGGAATTAGTCCATTGGACAAATGGCGATGGAAAGCCTTTAGATGGCGTGTTTATTAAACCGACCCATTATGTTGAAGGTCAAGCCTATCCTGTGATTGTGTATTTTTATCGCTTTATGAGCAATCGATTACATGCTTTCCCTGATATGAAAGTGAATCATAGACCAAACTTTGCTTGGTTTGCCGATAATGGTTATGGCATTTTTCTGCCTGATATTCGATTTGAAATTGGCCGCCCCGGTGATTCGTCAGTGAGCGCGTTAACCTCAGGTGTGCAGCATCTTATTGATATGGGACTGGCAAAACCAGATGCCATCGGTCTGCAAGGTCATTCTTGGGCGGGTTATCAAAGTGCTTATGCCATTACACAAACGTCTTTATTCAAAGCGGTGGTGTCGGGTGCACCTGTGTCGAATATGACCAGTGCTTATAGTGGTATTCGTCATGGTAGTGGTCTTGCAAGGCAATTTCAGTATGAAACCGGACAAAGCCGTATAGGGAAGAGCTTATATCAGGCGCCGCTAGAGTATATTGAAAACTCGCCTATTTTTTATGCCGATAAAATTAATACACCATTGATGTTGATGTTTGGCGATAAAGACGAAGCGGTGCCTTGGGAGCAAGGGGTTGAGCTTTATTTAGCGATGCGTCGTTTAGGCAAGCCAGTGGTCTTTTTGCAATATAAAGATGAGCCACATCATTTAAAGAAATACCCCAATAAAGTCGATTATAGTCTGCGTATGATGGCGTATTTTGATCATTATTTAAAAGGGGCGCCTGCTCCCGAGTGGATAACCCAAGGAGAAGCGTATCAGGAGTACAAAAAAGAGGACTAAGTCATCTGATTGGGTTAAGTAACAATGCATGCCTTGTTTGAATATGACTGAGCCTTGCTCAGTGTGAGTCAAGCAAGGCATTGAGAAAAACAAATAAAAAAGAGCAAGTTTAATCAAGGAGACGTTAATGGTGTCAGAGGGAAGGTTAGTCAATAAGGCGTACAATTTTGCGAGTGAAGCATTACCCATCATAGAAACAGAGCGCTTATATCTGACGCTATTATTGCCGGAGCAATATCATTTATTAGCGACTTATTATCAAGACAATCGCACCCACCTCTCACCCTGGGAGCCTGTGAGAAACCGAGATTATTTTACCGATAATAATATTCAAGCACGATTAAAACATCAATTACGGGCTTATTTTCAAGATCAAGCCCTGCATTGGGTGGCATTTAAACGGCAAGATGTGTGCTCAAAAAACCACTTAAATCAAGGTTTGCTGAGTTTGCATCCCGATGCAAAAGTGATTGGAGTGTGCAATTTTACCAATATTATACAAGGCCCTTTTAAGGCATGCCATTTAGGTTATTCTTTGGCTGAAAACCAGCAAGGAAAGGGGTATATGCAAGAGATGCTCAAGGGCGGTATTCAGTACGCTTTTTCTGAATTGGGTTTACATCGTATTATGGCAAATTACATGCCCGTTAATCAAAAAAGTGCAAGCTTATTGAAAGCATTAGGGTTTGAAACAGAAGGTCTCGCTCGAGATTATTTAGAAATTGACGGTAAATGGGAAGACCATGTGTTGACCTCAAAAATTAATGATAATGTCGAATGATATGATTTCTTTTGTGGGCTGTATGATTAAGAGCGGTTGAATTCCCGCTCCAGTTCTTCACTTTAAGTATCCATATTAGTCGTTAAAAAGACTTCATAAGCCGATTGTCCCCAAGCGATGAGCTTTCCGGCCTTAAAGAGTAAAGGGGTGCATTCATCTTTAGTGGTTAATCCATCAGATAAGCTGTGTTGCGTGCGATAAAATAACACCTGCATGGCAATATTTTGGGCCATTTTGGCCTCTGAAAAATCCGCAGTACCCAATATTGTTGTTATTTGAGTAATATCACTGCCTAAAGACAACTGAGCAATATGATGTAGATTATGTTTTTGTCTATTTTGCCAGTTTTTATCATCGGCAAGGGGTTCATAGGCGATGACAACGAATGCAACAAAGAGTAAATAGAGACTAAAGAGACTACCAATAAAGAGTGGCAATTTAGATTTCATTGCTATTAACCTTCCGTGATATTTTTTAGTTAATATACTGTTATAGCCCAGTTGAGTAAAGCGCTCTTTATTTACACAAGTATAATGGCGCTTAATCCAATCTAGTCGTTTCTGATGGAAGTCTAAATTGTTTTAGGTTGACGTTTAAGGGTAAATTCGTTTGTAATTGGATTAATTTATAACTGAGTTTGGCTAAGGTTTTTCCTGTGGCCAGCTTTTGCGCTTGTTTTGTGCCAATTTGATCTAAGGAACGATAAATATTGCCTAAAGTGCGAAAAGTTTTAAGCAGCTCTGAGGCTGATTTAGGGCCAATGCCTGGGACGCCAGGGATTTTGTTGCCACTGTCTCCGGCTAAGGCGAGATAATCTAAAAATTGGCCCCGTTCAACACCTAACTTCTCTTCTCGACTCTCAGTGGTTAAAAAGCTTTGGTTGAAATGATCCCAAAGCTGTATATGAGGATGAATAAGTTGATTAAAGCCTTTGTCGGTTGAAACAATGATGGCCTTACCATTTACTTGGACTAATTTAGTGGCGAGGGTTGCAATGACATCGTCAGCTTCACTTAGGGCATCAATGGAGTGAATGTGTTGATTTTCTAAATAACTTTTTAGTGATGCAAGGCCATTATCAAGAGCTTCAGGCATAGGCTTACGCCCTTTTTTATAGTCTTCAAACAATCGCTTACGCCAGGAAATGGCTTTACCGTCCCAAACAATCGTGACATGAGTGGGCTGATGAAATCGAATAAGCTTTTTGCATGAACGATGAACTTGCTCTTGCAAGCCATCGATATTGTTTTCATTGGGTAGTGCCGCATGCATACGGCGAACCAGATTCATACCATCAATGATTAAAAATACATTCATTTGTGTTGTCATCGATTTAAGTGAAAGAGGGGATGGCGTGGTGTTACTTTATTGATTATATCAATCGTTTGCAATATTTTCATCTTCTGACGGTGAACTTTCATGCCTCAAGTGTTATTCAAATGAAGAATGAATATCACTTGAGGTTGATTGATTTAATGACTATGGGTGATATCGTAACAAGGCACATAGAGAGTACCTGGTAATTTCATTCTCTGCTGCTCGACAAATGCTTTGAGTAAGGTGTCCATTAAGGCCATTAGCTTTGGATCGCCCGTTAATTGAAAAGGGCCCAACTGTTTTATTTTATTCACTGTTTCCATTTTTACGTTTCCCGCAACGATACCCGAGAAAGCTTGGCGTAAATGGGCTGCAAGTTTGGCTTTATCTGACTGAAAATGAAGATCGAGTTTTGCCATGTTTTCATGTGTCGGGTTAAATGGAAATTGAAACTCTGAATTAATTTTAAGTGCCCAGTGGTATTGGTAAGAATCTCCTGTTTTTTTCCTGAATTTCTTGATAGCTTCCATGCCTTCTTTCTGGATCCTAGCGACCTCAGCCGGATTATCGATAATGATTTGATACTTATCTTGTGCTTCTTTACCTAAAGTGGCGCCAATAAAAGTATCCACTTGTGTGAAATAATCTGTGCTTTCTTTTGGTCCTGTTAAAATCAGTGGAAAGGGGAGATCTTGATTATCTTTATGGAGTAAAATCCCCAATAGGTAAAGTAATTCTTCTGTTGTGCCAGCTCCACCGGGAAAAATAATAAAACCATGGCCTAGCCGAACAAAGGCTTCTAAACGCTTCTCGATATCCGGTAAAATCACCAGTTCATTAACGATATGATTAGGCGGCTCTGCCGCAATAATATTGGGTTCAGTCAATCCTATGTAGCGAGCATGATTGACCTGTTGTTTAGCATGGCCAACAGTTGCGCCCTTCATTGGGCCTTCCATCGCTCCAGGGCCACAGCCTGTGCAAATATCGAGTTCTCGAAGGCCAAGTTCATGACCGACTGCTTTAGTATATTGAAACTCAGTGTTATTGATACTGTGTCCGCCCCAGCAAACAACAATATTTGGATTAAGCATAGGCATGACACGGGCATTACGTAGAATATCAAATACTAAGTCAGTAATGTGAATAGAGTCAGTAAAATCAATATGGTCTAGTTGGTCGAATTTGTCGTTTAGATAGATGATATCTCTGAGCACCGAAAACAAATGCTCTTGAATACTGGCGATGACTTTTCCATCGACTAAGGCGGCGGTTGGTGGGTTGATAAGTTCTATTTTTATGCCACGCTCTTTCTGCAGCACATTAATTTTAAAATTTTCAAACTGTTTAAAGAGGTTTTCACTGTTATCACATTTTATACCAGATGCAAGGACGGCAAGAGAGCAGTTTCGATATAGCTGATAAAGCTCACTTTGTGCATTTTGTTTCAGGCGGGCAACTTCTAGTTGAGACAGTTGCTCCATACTGCCTTTTGGGCTGATCCTAACTATCATAGCAACTCCTTAGCAGTGACATATGATCATTACTTTCATACAATAGTCAGTCATAATTGGTGTGCTGAGATCACGACCGTTACTGTTTATAAGTCAATAATCACCTTGTCTCTGCTTTCATTTTTGGCTCGGTATAGTGCAGCATCTGCGCGTTCAAATGTATCTTGTATGGTTTCATGGCCTAATACTTTTGCTGCACCTATAGATACTGTAACTGTGATCTGCTGGTTTTTGAACTTAAATGGGATATTTTTAATTTTTTTTCGTAAACGATTGAGTAAAGCATCTAAGTGATCAACGGAAAGTAGAGGCAGAAGCATCACAAATTCTTCACCGCCAAAACGTGCGACAAACTCATTTTTGTTGAGAGAGTTTTTGAAGGCCATAGCAATGACTTGTAGTGTTTTATCGCCTGTCGAATGGCCAAAATGGTCATTAATTGATTTAAAATGATCTATATCGGCAATAATGACCCAGAGAGCCTGCTTATGTCGTTGATAATGTCGAAATTCAAGTGACATTCGTTCTTCCAGAGCAGCTCTATTTGGCAGTTGAGTTAGGGGGTCGACTAAATGAAATTTTTGTTGCTCAAATAAACTTTTTTTATAAATATTAGTCTCTTTGTTCAAAGCATCCATTTGTTTTTTCATGGAAGAAAAAGCACGATCCATGATTTTAACTGATTGCTTTTCTTGTGCTTGTCTTTGATTGAGTTCAAGATGAAGGTTTGCTACTTGTTCAATGAGTTTGACTTTCAGTTCATCGATGTCATCTATTTCTATGAGGTGGTTTTCTATAGTACTCATTTTATTAGACATACTAGTGTTAAACATCTCACTGCTCGTAAATTGTTCTTGTGTATATGTTTGGCTGGTATCGGTGATATGCTCCATGGCCAGTAAAGCATCGTCAAGTGTGAATAAAAAAGCTTGAGAGGCGGATTGAGAGCGGTCAATATTTTCTTGTAATAAACGTAAGATGGTTTGATAAGCTGATAAGAGATCCGTTAGGGTGAAGTTTCCAAATAATGTTTCTTTGATTTCAGTTATTTTTGTTGTCTGGTGAGTATGAAAGCTCATTTCGGAGATAATTTGGGTCAGTTCTATCGCTTGTGTCTGGAAGCGGGTAGGCATTTGGTTATCCGATGATTTCTCATCGTTAATGATACTTGAGTAGAAGAAGATCACTTTTTCTAATTGCTCAATGTAATCATAGTAGGTGTGGAATGGCTGCTTGAGCTCTTTTTTTAAAGAGATGAGTCTCTGGTGATGTTTTTGACTGAGCGCCTTGAGGGCTGCCAGTGGCTCTAATGAGAGAGTAAGCTGCTTTCTATGCTCGGTTAATTGGGTGTTAACTTCTTTGTCGTGTTGTTTTAATAATACTTCGATTTTACTCAACTCAGCCAAGGTTTGTGGCCATTTGTTTGGTGAGACAAATAGTGCTCGTAAATCAGCAAGTTTGTTATCTAATTCGAGATTGAGCCCTTTACAAGCTTTACTCAAATAATTGATAAATTGACATAACACGGTGATTTGGGCTGCTTCAGCTGAATGGACTGAGATCGTTGGACAATTTGATGTGCTTTCTTGCAGGTAAGTTATTTTATCCTTCATAATTCGATCCTGATTAACAATTTTATTTTCAATAAATGCCTTAGCTAGATTGATGCGAAACAAGGATTATTCATGCCAGATAATATGGTTTTTGTTTCCATTGGTTTCAATTTTAACCAGACCTCTGTCAATATTGCGTGTCAACTGCTGGTAAATGGGAGGGGTAAAAATGCTGGCGGGAGCAAAATCTAACGTTGTCATGGTGACGTAAAAATCTTCTTGCTCCCCTAAACTCATGGCACCAGATAGCATCATCTGAGCGGCGGCAAAGTGAGTTTCAAGATCTATTTTGATGGCTGGATCGGCATGTAAGGGTAAGTTGAGTAAACCAATATGGAAATGAGTTTGCCAGTGATGCTGATTGAGAAACGTTCGAAACTCCTGCATAAAATCAGTGGTATTAGTGTGTTGTGGAATATAGAGAGCGAAGATCCCTGAACGGATATAAAAAACTTGTGCATTAAAGGTATGACTGATTGCATGGTGTTGAGTTTGATGCAAATCACGGTTGGCTTGAAAGCCTAATGAAAGATCGGCATTAAGTTGATCGGTTAGTGAGCATAAGATAATACTGCAAGCTTGATTTAAATTAGACTTTGAAAGGGTTGAAATAAATGCACTATAACCTGGAAGATTGGCGATAGGATCAGTATCAATAAAGGTAGATTGTTCTGTGAGCATGCATCTTAAATGATGGCGATTACGCCATAAACCGATATAGGCTATGAATATGAAAGTGATCAACCCTAACAATGCCATTAAAATGAGTTGATAGCGAGTTTGTAATGACATATCGCTGTTGTGCTGGTGGTTAGCATTAAGTAATATTGATTGCAGCTTTTCTTGTGCCAACATAGCATTAGCATGACGTTGATTTTTGGCGTTCTTTTCTACTTCTGATCCGAGTTGAAGCCAGTTCTCAAGGGCGAAAAGCGCTTTAGCAAACTGCTTTAATTGTTTATAAATGGTGATTTGTAATTGTAATGCTTGTTTTTTTTCATTAAGTAAATTGAGTTGTTCTGCATTATCAAAGGCACTGATAGCATAGGTTTTTGCCATTGTGAATTGCTTCAATACGAGTGAAATATCAGCTAGCAGTAAATCGTTGTAGACTAAGTAATGACTGGCTTTCTTTTTAGAAAAAATAACATCGGCTTTTTTAAGGTAACTGTAGGCCGCTTCATAGTCTTTAATTCGAAAATATGCTTCGCCAAGATTATGGTAATCAATGGCTTGGCCGATATAGTTGCCTAAATGAATATCGGATTGTAGTGCGGTTAAATGGTAGTCAATGGCATAATTCCATTGTCCTTTTTCAGCATAAATCATGGCCATGAACCTGATGGCGGCAATGATTTTATGTTCTTTTTTTATTTTAGTATAGATAAAAGAGGCTTCTTGAGTATATTTTAGCGCGTCATCCCACTGCCTAAGGCTTTTGTAAACGTGTGCAACTTGCATGTAAAGTTCAGCTCGTAAGGCTGGCATTTTTATATGTTCTGATAGTTTAATGGCTTGTGTAAAATGCTCTAACGATTCTTTGAGTTCTTCTTTTGTTTGATGGTATCGACCTAAATAAATTTCTGATTTAACAATTAAATATTTATTTTTTATTGAAAATGCGATCGCTTTACATTGGTTTAAGTATGAAAGTGAGAGAGCACTTTGCTTAACCATACGATACATAATTCCTAAGCCTTCATAGAGAATATATTTTAATAAAAGTGCTTGTTGGGAGGATTGTAATCCAATGTGATCCAGTGCTTGTTTGTAGAGGTCAATCGCTGCAATATAGTCTTGCGCAGTTTGTTTTAAATAGCGACCTTTAAGCATCAGTAACATGCCCTTTTCTAAAGGAGTTTCAATGGTTTTTTCCAGTGCAGTGATAATGTTTTTAGCCAGTTGATAACGTTCGTTGACACTGATATCGATATCAATATCTGTGAGTAGGTAAATACGGGCAAGTTGCATGAGTTGGTGCTTAAACTCTGCGCTACTGAGGCGACTGGCTCGAACTAATTGAGAGAATTCGACTTGCTCGTCAAAAGTATACTTATTGGGTAAGCGTGCGAGTATGTCTTGTAATGCAAGGTGAGGAGTTTCTCTTAATTTCACTTCATTGATAAATTCATCTTCTGATTTTACTGAAAAAGAAAGCATTAATAGCGCAATGGAAAGAAATAACAACAAGGAACGCATAAAACCGCTGGCCTTTATTCACTTACAAGGATTCTGTTTTGATTATACCAGTATGCTTGAATCTAATGTTATAATTTTATTTTTTAATTATAAATTATAATAACATAATGGTGTTTTAGTGAAAAAATTAGCTTTGTTTGTATCCCTTTTTGCTTCATTGTTGAGTCTACCTGTATATTGTGATGTTAATTACTTTATTGATATTGTTGAGCCTGAGCATCATCTTGCTCAGGTGGATATTCAATTTCCTGAAACAAACTCGCCTGTATTGAAGGTTAATTTGCCTGTATGGCGAACGGGTAAATATCAAGTATTACCTTTAGCGAATAATATTCGTTTGTTCACTGCGACTAATCCTGAGGGAGATGCACTACCTTGGAGGAGAACAGGAAATGGTGAGTGGCAAATAACGTTAGATAAGCCGACGAGCGTGACAGTGTCTTATCAATTATATGCTAATTTATTAGGCCAACGGGTAAGCCATATCAATGGAACCCATGCATTTTTAGATGCATCGGGTACCTTTATGTATAGCCCTGTTTATAGGAAAGATAAAGTTAACGTACATCTTTCTGTTCCACAAGATTGGAAAAGCTATTCGGGAATGGAAAGAGGTGAGGGGCTGCATCATTTCACCGCGATGAATTATGATGTCTTGGTGGATTCGCCTATTGAATCTGGATTAAACCAGTATCGTGAGTTTTCTGTGGATGGTAAGCAATATGGACTGGTTATATGGGGAGAAGGAAATTACGATCTGCAACAAATCGTGACAGATTTAACCAAGTTAAGCCGCCAAGCGCCTGCAATTTGGACTGATTATCCCTTTTCTCGTTATCTTTATATGATCCACGCGACAAGTGGGGAAAGTGGCGCGACGGAGCATCTCAATTCAACCATTATTCAAAAACCGCGTTTTAGTTTTAGACAGAGAGAAGATTATTTACGTTTTATCAAAACAGCTGCTCATGAGTTTATTCATACTTGGAATGTGAAGGCTTATCGACCTGCAGGGTTAGTGCCATATGATTATCAAGATGAAAAGTTGACTCCACTGTTGTGGATATCTGAAGGCTCAACCAGCTATTTTCAAAGCCAGTTGCTGTTAAGAGCTGGGGTGATCACTGCAAAAGAGTTTTTTGATGATTTAGCCCAACGAATAACCTTGAGTCAAGGTACACCGGGTAATAAAATTCAATCTGTTTCACAAGCAAGTTTGAATCAATGGGTGAGTACTGGGGGGGATTACTCTATTAATAATAGCGTGAGCATTTATTCCGAAGGCTATTTGGTTTCACTTGCCTTGGATTTCTCTTTGTTAAAAAACACGGATCATAAGGTGTCATATCGGGATGTGCACCAGCAACTTTATCAAGATTTTTCGCTGCCAAAATCTTACGATGTCGAGGATGTTAAAGCCATTTTAAAATCGTTATCAGGACAAGATTATCAGAATTGGTGGTCACAATATGTGGAGTCACCTGTGCAATTGGCATTTACTGATTTATTAGAACTGGCTGGTATTGCGGTGACTTATGGGGAAGAAGTAGAAGAAATTCCGTTAACTGGCGTGACTTTTGAAGAAGGCAGTCTAGTGATGTTTGAAGTCATGAAAGATACTCCTGCATGGGATGCAGGTCTGACCTTAGGTGATGAATTAGTGGCTATCAATGAGTTAAAAGTGACGGCTGATGATGTTGAAAAACGAATACAAGACTTTAAAGCTGGCCAGACTATCACGATGACGGTGTTTCAAGATCAGCAACTGAAAGCGATATCGGTGACATTAGGTGCACAGTCTAAAAGTGAATTGCAGTTAAAAAGTGTAGCCTCTCCAACACTAGAACAAAAAGCCTTTTTTAGTGCTTGGTTAGGTGTTGCATGGCCTTTTAATGAGAAGGGCGAATGGATTAAGCTGTAAATAATAATGTATGGTAGCCTGTCATAAGGCTGCCATACAGAGAATAAGTGCACATGAGATTGAGATAAATTTAATTCTCTTCAATTCCGCCCAGTGCAGCGATTAGCGTATTCATTAAGGCAATAAGCTCTGTGCTCATTAAGGCGAAATCGGCATCGAGACGTGTCAAAGGATCTTCATCAATAATTTCATCATTTTCAGCTCTAAACTCTTCTGAGAATTTTAGTCGTTTCAGGCTAGTATCTGATTGCATTAAAAAGGCGATAGATTGTCCAAAGTGTAAGGCGAGTTTGTGCACTTGCTTACCGACTTCAATATGAGCAAGTACTTCATCTTCACTGAGATCTTGTTGTTTGAAACGGACAATTCCACCTTCATCTGAATCAGACTTTAATTCAGCCTCATCTTGCATTTCAAAGCCTTGAGGGGAAGTTCCATCTTTAAGCCATTGAGTGAGTTGGGTCTCTATTGGCGTTTGAAAGCTCAAAGGTACTATGGGTAGGCTTCCCAGTGCTTTTCTTAATAATGCTAATAATTCTTCAGCTTTAGCAGTGCTACTGCTATCCACTAGGATCATATTGATTTCGGGTAAAATTAATGCACGTATTTGACTACGTCTTGAAAAGGCTCGAGGTAACAAGCTGGTGATGATGTCATCTTTTAGCGCATCTTTTTCTTTTTTGGCTAATTGGCGATTTTCCTCAGTTTCAATGACCGCCACTTTCTCTTCTAATGCTTCTTTAATAACTTGTGCGGGGAGAATTTTTTCTTCTTTGGTCGCACAAATCAAATGTCTATTTTCAGCTGTATGGACCAATGCTTGCCCTAACTTCCCTAAAGCATTTGAGAAACCAAATTGACTGATATCTTGACTTGAACAGGGGGAAAAAGTGAAATCTGAGAGAGATTGTTCAAGTTTTTCTGTATCAATATCAAAGGGTTTGTTGAAGCGATAAAGGGTAAGGTTTTTAAACCACATAGATAGCATGCCTAATGAGAAATAAAACCCGAAGTGTAAGGCATTGTTAGGCGTGGGTAAACTCTAAATCCTCTTGTCAGTTGTCATTTCTTGGCTATCTGTTCTATCTCTAAAATATCAGTTCTTGGCTGTGACTTTTTGTGAGATCTCAATAAACCATTTTTTTTCGATGATATTCACATTTATGAAACATGGGTGCTTTTAATTAATTAAAATGCATCATAAGATAATTATTGAAATAAAAATGAAATAAAGATGTTGCATTATAGCGCTCGAAAACCAATAACGAAGGCGAAATAACGCCAAAGGATGAATTGATGAACGTTTTTCATAAAACTCTATTAGCTTCTACGCTGGCTTCACTCACTTTGGCCTCTGTTCAGGCCGCAGAAACGGCTCAGAATAATAAACCAGATGTTAAAACAGATATCAATATTGATAGTGAACGTGGTAATACCATGCAAAGCCAGCAAGCTTCAGACAGTGCGGTGATCTTATATGGAAAATTAAATATTACAGCTCAGTATAATGATGAGAATGGTGATACTAAAAATACAATCCAAAGTAATGAATCTCGATTAGGGGTGAAAGGGGGTTATCAAATCACCGATTCTTTGGAAGCGTTTTATACCATTGAGTATAAAGTTGATACAAGTTCTGACAGTTCTGATAATTTTACCGCTCGTAATCAATTTGTCGGTTTAAGAGGGAATTTGGGATCATTAGCGGTTGGACGCAATGATACCATTTTTAAACGTTCTGAAGGAAAAGTAGATCAATTCAATGATTTAGATGGTGATATTAAATATCTGTTTAAAGGTCAAAACCGTATGGCGCAAACGGCAACATATTTAACACCTGACATGAATGGGTTTAGAATTGGCGCGACTTATGTCGCTGATGCTGAAGCGAATCAATATGGTGAAAATGGTTACAGTATTGCTGCATTTTATGGGGATAAAACATTAAAGAAAACCATGTTTTATGCTTCAGTGGCTTATGATGATAACGTCAAAGGGTATGAGATCTTACGCGCAACAGCTCAAATGAAAATCATGAAGTTAAAATTGGGCGCAATGTACCAACAGCAAGAAGAAACCTACGATGCGGCAGGCACAGTATCGGGTAGCCGAGAAAATGGCTATTTACTGAGTGCAGCGTACCCTGTTAATGATTTTACTTTAAAAGCACAATACCAAGACATGGAAGACGTTGGGCAGTCTTGGGCTGCTGGGGTTGATTATAAATTAGCTAAACCGACTAAGCTGATGGCTTTCTGGATAGATCGTACCTATGATACTGCTTATACTGGCAGCAGTGAGGAAACGGACAAGTATTTTGCTGTAGGGATTGAGCATAAATTCTAGTTATGAAGGTGTTGATAAAAGTTAAAAAGTAAGATAAAAAAAGGAGGTGTAGGCCTCCTTGTTGTTATTGTGTAAAGTTAACAAAATGAGATTATTGTTTTTGGGGGGAATTATCGTCCGTTGTTTCATATTTTTGTAATAAAATTGACCAATAATAGTCGTGTGACATTCACTGATAGAAGATTAATTATGACGGCAAGGATATTAATTGTAGAAGATGAGTTAGCCATTCGAGATATGCTAACTTTTGTGCTTGAGCAACACGGTTTTAACACTATTGCTGCAGAAGACTATGATTCTGCGTTGACTAGGCTGTCTGAACCTTATCCAGATTTGATCTTACTTGATTGGATGTTTCCTGGTGGCAGTGGTATACAGCTAGCAAAGCGTTTACGCCAAGACGAATTTACTCGTCAAATCCCAATCATAATGTTAACTGCTCGAGGAGAAGAAGAGGATAAAGTCCGAGGTTTAGAAGTGGGTGCAGATGATTTTATTACTAAGCCTTTCTCGCCAAAAGAGTTAATTGCTCGTATTAAAGCTGTGATGCGAAGAAGTGCACCGACTTGTTTAGAAGATACAATAGACGTTCAAGGTTTGCAGCTTGATCCTGTGAGCCATAGAGTCACTGTTGGTGAGGTGGTGATTGAAATGGGGCCCACTGAGTTTAAATTGTTACATTTTTTTATGACGCATCTTGAACGTGTATACAGCCGAGAGCAGTTGCTAGATAATGTATGGGGAACAAACGTGTATGTAGAAGATCGAACGGTAGATGTGCATATCAGGCGTTTACGTAAAGCGATTCAGTTCGGTGGGCATGATAGATTGATACAGACCGTTCGCGGCGCAGGATATCGATTTTCAGCCAGATAATGAGACTTAAGTTATATACTGGAAAAGGTGGATAATAAAATGAGTTATAATGAAGGCTCTTACAATCAATAAAATAGGGATATTTTTATGATAGAGTTTCAATCTATTTCTCATATTAATATAGTTGTTGATGATATTACTCAAGCTTGCGAGTTTTATCAGCAAGTCTTAGAGGCTATTCCTGTTCAGTACTTTGCTCATTTTAAAAATGTCGGTTTTGCTAAATCTGCAGGATTTATGGAAGAGGCTGAAAAAGTTGATGTAAGTATACAATTTTTAAAGGTTCCCACTGTTCCAGCTCCGTTATTTATTGAATTAATGGAATATCATTACCCCAATGGTAATGATAGAAGACCCACTGGCAGGACGAATGATATTGGTGGTGTGAGGCATATTGCATTAGGAGTGAGTAATATTGATGAGTCGTTTCAATATCTAAAAAGTATTAATGGTGTGAGGATGATTAGTGATCATTTACATTATAAACCTTATACTATCAGCCCAATTAAGACAGACGATTTTACTTTTTTTGATGATGTTCTGGAAGGCGATTTGAAAGCAAAAGAAAATGTTTGCCGTATTATTAGTGGGATCCGTTATTTTTATTTTCAAGATCGCTATGGGGTTCAATGGGAACTTGAGCAAGGCCATGATGATATTGCGAGCCAATGAATAGAATGAGTTCAAATCGCTGCTCGTGATCAGGGTCTTAAGCTTAAAAAAATTATGTTGATTGCCATTTGAATTATTGGTTTTTTGTTGGTCGTTTTTAGGTCGTATTATGCTTGATTCCTATTCGGGTTCGCGTCTTTTTTTTCGGTTGTTTTTTTTCTTATTCTTTTGTTTCTCTCTCGGCTTATTGCTTGGTAAAGTCAGCGAGACGATTATGCTCGGCTGTATTGCTTTATTAATATGGCATTATCACCAGATAGCTAGGTTAAATTATTGGCTATGGCACGATAGACGATTAACGCCTCCTAATGGCAGTGGCAGTTGGGAAGGGGTGTTTAATGGTATTTATCGGCTACAGGGAAAAAATAGAAAACGTATATCGCAATTAGCTTTCCTTTTAGGCCGTTTTAGACAGGGCGCTGAAGCTTTGCCCGATGCCGCAGTCGTGTTAGATTCCGAATATAATATTCTCTGGTGTAATCAATTAGCGCGTTTATTGCTCGGTTTAGTTTGGCCGCAGGACAATGGCCAACGTATCGATAACCTCCTTCGCCACCCAGATTTCTCTTTATATTTAAAAAAAGGTGAATACGCTGAGCCCTTTGAGTTAGCCACTCCCTTATCAGATAATGGAGTGTTAGAAATTAGGATTATGCCCTATGGCACGGGTCAGTACTTGCTTATTGCACGAGATATAACCCATGTAAGACAGCTTGAAAGTATGAGAAAAGATTTTGTGGCGAATGTTTCTCATGAATTGAAAACACCATTAACTGTGTTGCAAGGGTATCTTGAAATGATGCAAGCGATGGCTGAACCTGATTCACCTAATACCAAGGCGATGGATCAAATGCAGCAGCAGACGACGAGAATGAAATCAATGGTTGAACAGCTATTGGTGCTTTCTCGTATAGAAGATGCCAGTGACATTGATTTAGAACAGACTATTAATATGTCAGCACTGTTTAACGTATTAATGGAAGAAGCTAAAGCGCTTTCTCAAGGACAATATCAGTTGCAGTTTTCATGTGAGGAAAAGTGTGATGTTCATGGTGATGAAGTGCAATTAAGAAGCGCTTGTTCAAATTTAATTTCCAATGCCATTCGTTATACCCCAGAAGGTGGGGTTATAGAGATTTGCTGGAAACATACACCAGCTGGGGGAATTTTTAGTGTCGCAGATACTGGAGAAGGGATTGCGATACAACATATTGGTCGGCTCACGGAACGTTTTTATCGTGTTGATAGTGCAAGGTCAAGAGGGAATGGGGGTACTGGTCTTGGCTTAGCGATCACAAAACATGCATTGAGTCATCACCAAAGTGAATTGAATATCGTGAGTGAATTAGGGAAAGGTAGCACATTTAGTTTTTTGATCCCTCCACATTTACTTGAAGTGGGTTAGAAAATTGTTGGATTGTCATTATTGTGTCATTTTGTTGTCATAGACTTGTCACTGTCGCAATCGATACTGACTGCGTTGAAATAATTAAGCTGAATATTGGAGCAAGAAATGAAACTGAAACAGCTGATCAGCGCAGTGGGTTTGACTGCTGCAAGTGTATTTTCTGTTGGGACTATGGCATCGATTGATCCCAGTTTACCGACCTATACTAAAACAAGTGGTGTGTCGGGAAATTTATCATCGGTTGGTTCAGATACCTTAGCCAATATGATGACATTATGGGCTGAAGAGTTTCGTGAACTGTATCCAAATGTCAATATACAAATACAAGCCGCGGGCTCTTCAACTGCGCCGCCAGCATTAACGGAAGGGACATCTCAATTTGGCCCCATGAGCCGCAAAATGAAGCCTAATGAAATAGAGGCTTTTGAGAAACATTACGGATATAAACCGACTCGGATCCGTGTGGCCATTGATGCATTGGCTGTTTTTGTTCATAAAGACAATCCAATTAAAGGGTTAAGTATTGAGCAAATTGATGATGTTTTTTCTGCTACCTATAAGTGTGGTGGTGAGGATGCCACCCGCTGGGGAGATTTGGGATTAACGGGTCGCTGGGCGGCGAAAGATATTCAATTATATGGCCGAAATTCTGTATCGGGAACCTATGGCTATTTCAAGAAAAAAGCCTTGTGTAAAGGAGACTTTAAAGCCAATGTGAATGAGCAACCAGGCTCTGCATCAGTGGTGCAATCTGTCTCTCAATCTTTGAATGCTATTGGCTATTCAGGTATTGGCTATAAAACTGCGGGTGTTAAAGCGGTAGCCATATCAAAGAAAGGGAAAAATTATATTGATGCTTCGCCTGAAAATGCGGCAAAAGGAACCTATCCGTTATCTCGTTACTTATATGTTTATATAAACAAGGCGCCTAATAAAGACTTAGCGCCAATGGATCGAGAGTTCATTCGCTTTGTATTATCGAAACAAGGCCAAAAAATTGTTGAGAAAGACGGATATGTGGCTTTACCTCGCGGTGTGATTGCTAAAGATCTCGAAAAAGCGGGTATTCGTTTATAGTGTGATATAAAAAATAAAAATGATGAGGCCTCAAAAGAGGCCTTTTTTATTGCTTTGTTCTAGGTAATCTAGGCGCCCTAAGTTGGAAGTTGGAAGTTGGAAAATAGCAAGTCGTTACTTGAATGCAGCCGAGAGTTGGATGATTAATTAAAGGCCATAAAAAATGGCAACCCTCAAAAGAGTGTTGCCAACAGTAATCGTTAAATGAAAAATGTGAATAACAATACAGTCAATATATCAGCGAGCCAATGGGTTAAAACACTGTGCAATGTCATGGAGCGCTAGCTGACCAAGAAAAGCATCGTATTCTATACTATTGAGCCTTTACGATAATCGCTTAGGCCTGACAGATTGATTGGATGATTTTATTCATGTCATTTTCCGAAAAAGCACAAAATATGCTTCAATAGGGAGATGATAAATGATGAAACCATTCAAAAATAATCGCTTCATAATATCAGAGCGTTGAAATGTGTATAAGTTCCATTCTTTTAAAAAAAGAGTAGAAAAAATTGCATGAAAGAGTGTCAAAAGAGGATGAAGAGAGAATAAAGACATAGTCGCTATCTCGTTTTGCTAGTTATGAGTGATGGATTGCTATCACCCGCGTTTTTTTGAAACGCTCAGTCTAAGCAGCCTTGTTGGAAAGTTGAATGAGAAAGCTATGAAGATGGGGATGATTAATGACGTCAAAAAGGCCATAAAAAATGGCAACCCTCAAAAGAGTGTTGCCAACAGTAATCGTTAAATGAAAAATGTGAATAACAATACAGTCAATATATCAGCGAGCCAATGGGTTAAAACACTGTGCAATGTCATGGCGCGCTAGCTGACCAAGAAAAGCATCGTATTCTATACTATTGAGCCTTTACGATAATCGCCTAGGCCTGACAGATTGATTGGATGATTTTATTCATGTCATTTTCCGAAAAAGCACAAAATATGCTTCAATAGGGAGATGATAAATGATGAAACCATTCAAAAATAATCGCTTCATAATATCAGAGCGTTGAAATGCGTATAAGTTCCATTCTTTTAAAAAAAGAGTGTCAAAAATTGCGTGAAAGAGTGTCAAAAGAGGATGAAGAGAGAATAAAGACATAATCGCTATCTCGTTTTGCTAGTTGTGAGTGATGGATTGTTATCACCCGCGTTTTTTTGAAACGCTCAGTCTAAGCTGCCTTGTTGGAAAGTTGAATGAGAAAGCTATGAAGATGGGGATGATCAATGACGTCAAAAAGGCCATAAAAAATGGCAACCCTCAAAAGAGTGTTGCCAACAGTAATCGTTAAATGAAAAATGTGAATAACAATACAGTCAATATATCAGCGAGCCAATGGGCTAAAACACTGTGCAATGTGATGGCGCGCTAGCTGACCAAGAAAAGCATCGTATTCTATACTATTGAGCCTTTGCGATAATCGCCTAGGCCTGACAGATTGATTGGATGATTTTATTCATGTCATTTTCCGAAAAAGCACAAAATATGCTTCAATAGGGAGATGATAAATGATGAAACCATTCAAAAATAATCGCTTCATAATATCAGAGCGTTGAAATGCGTATAAGTTCCAATTTTTTGGAAAAGAGTGAGATAAAATTCTAAAATCGATTTGCATAAGAGTGAAGAAGTTGATCTGCTTTGCTATTTGGATAGATACAAAAAAGGCAACTTTCTTGATAAAATCAAGTGTTGCCTTCTGATCAATTTATTGATCAATGGGGCTCGTTAGATACCCCAAGGGAGAATGATGAACATTAAAAAACATGCTCAATAAATTAGAGTTGCTTTTTCACTATTAGTTCAACATTTATCAATAAAAATATAACCTATTGTATTTACTTAACTATCTACAGTAGCGCTAGAATGTCCTTCTCTAAAGCTTCGGGTTTAGTGGTCGGAGAGTAACGCGTAACCACATGGCCTTGCCTGTTAACCAAAAACTTAGTGAAATTCCATTTGATATTCTCTGAGCCTAAAACGCCTTTCGCCGACGTTTTTAAGAATTGATATAGTGGATGGCTTCGTTTGCCATTGACTTCTATTTTTTCAAATAGAGGAAAAGAGACGCCAAAATTTAATTCGCAAAATGTACTGATCTCATCATTGTTGCCTTTTTCTTGTTGACCGAATTGGTTACAAGGGAAGCCTAGAATAATGAGGCCTTGAGATTGATACTTTTTATATAATGCTTCTAAGGCTTTATATTGAGGAGTGAAGCCGCATTGACTGGCGGTATTAACGATTAAAACCACTTTATTTTCATATTGTTGAAAATCTATCTGAGTGCCTTTTATATCTACAGCTGAAAATGGATAAATAGAGTCTGCCATAAATTTGTCCTTTAGTAATAAATGAGTCTGTATCCTTATCCTTTTACTTTACCGTTAATTTTAATTGTGCACAATTTATTTTGCATAGGGAAGAAAATAGGGGACTGTTGCACAGTTCCCTATTTGAGATGACTTTTAGTTGAGGTGATTATTTATTTTTGGTCATTCTAGTGACAAACATACCATCGCTATCTGCTTCAAATGGCCATATAGTGAGCATGTCGTGCTGTTCTTGCGTAAAAGGGTGGCTGAGCATATCGAGGCTATACTCTGAGTTGAACTGTAAAAATGCTTTTATAACTTCTTCATTTTCTAAAGAAGAAAGAGAACACGTTGCATAGACTAATTTTCCGCCTACTTTTACAGCCTTAGCGCTGCGATTTAAAATATCAATTTGTAAGGGGACTTTATCATGAACGACTGTTTCATTGCTGATCCAACGAAGATCGGGATTTCGTCGCCATGTGCCAATACAGCTGCAGGGAGCATCAACCAAAACACCATCAAAGCTATTGGCTTGTACTGGTAATTCATCGTTTATCCAAGCTTGAGTTTTAATGCCTTTAAATTTAGCGCGTTTAGCACGTTTATTTAACTCTTCTAAGGCCTTATGTCGAATGTCTGAGGCGATGATTTTACCGCTGCTTTGAGGATTTTGTTGTAACATCAATGAACGAAGTTGTAAGCTTTTCCCTCCTGCACCAGAGCAAGCGTCCCACCAATTTTCATGAGGTTTAGGAGCACAAATGTGACCAATGACTTGTGAGGCGAGATCTTGTATTTCCAAATAACCCTGATTATAAAGAGGGAGTCCGTTTAGATTAATATTTTTGTTGCCTAAATGGATAGTGTCTGAAAAAGTGGGTTCAGATTTGGCTTCAATGCCGGCTTCTTTTAATGCTTCAATTGCTTTGTGAGTATTGATATTTTGTGCTCTTCCCCAAATTGGCGGCCGACAACTCAATGCATTAATGAGTAAAGCTGTGTTTTCATCGGTAAAAATACCCATCTCTTTCGCCCAATGAGGCACTAAGTCAAGCAATGGATAGTTTAAGGCTGTAAGTTGTTCAAGTATGGCTTGTTTCGTTTGATGCGAGTGTAAGTCAATATTCTCAGATTCTGGCTTATCGTTAGTGAACGATTGAGCCGTATCAAGGTAAGGCAAAAATAATGATGAATGTACAGGGCTAAGCTTGGCAAAGTGGACCCATGATTCGATAATATGATGCCAGCTGTGTTTTTCAAATAAACCAACGAGGCTCAGTTGAACATACCAGTTAAGTTCATCACTTTCTTGTATCTGTACTTTCTTTATCCACCCCCACCAACGGAACAATGCAAACAAGGTTTCTCTAATGATTCTTCTATCTTTAGAACCGTGTTTCTTATTTTCTCTGAAATATTGAGCTAAGACACGATCCGCTGGCGATTGAGTGCTGAGAATTTCATTAAAGAGATGTTGCAATGTATTACTATAGCTGAGTGCACGTTTTTGCAGGGGAGTGACCGCCTGAATATTGAGGGGGGTATCCATGAATAAGGACCTAAATCTAAATGCTGACGGGAAAGACGAGCATGGATTAACATTGATGATGATTATACCTCATAAATAATCTGAGAGTGGTAGTTTCCGCCAATGAAAGGGCAGATTAAGAAAAGATAATGTCTCAAGAACGGCGCATGAGCTGCTTTATGGACCGAGTATTTTAAGTTTTTCATTGATGGGATACAATGTACCGCAATTTTATACGGATAATCGAAAAGAATTATGACAATTGAATTACGTCAACGTTGTGAGAACAAATGTGAGCTGTGTGGTGCAAGTTCTGAATTAATGGCATTTGAGTTGCCTTACTCAGGTGATCATCATGACAATGAAGTGATGGTTTGTCACACCTGTCATGAGCAAATTATCACATCAGACAAAATGGATGTTAATCATTGGCGATGCCTCAATGACAGCATGTGGAGCACAGTGCCAGCAGTGCAAGTGATGGCTGCGAGAATGCTGAAGCGTTTACAGTCTGAAAGTTGGGCTCAAGATTTAACGGATATGCTTTATTTAGAGGATGAGTTACAAGCTTGGGTTGATGCTGAAGCGGACAATGCTGAAGAGGAAGGGACTTCTACCCTTGATAGTAATGGGGCTATTTTAGAAGCGGGTGATAATGTTGTTATTATTAAAGACTTGAATGTAAAAGGAACGAGTTTTGTTGCAAAGAGGGGAACGGCTGTGCGAAATATTTCGCTAACCAATAACCCTGAACATATTGAAGGACGAGTCAATGGAACGCGTATTGTTATTTTGACGTGTTTTGTAAAAAAATCATAATTAAAGCAATGGTAATAGCCAATTTAAACGAGTTGTTTAAGTTGGCGTTTTTTATATTGACGGAGAGAGAGATGAAAATTTGGGTCGATGCCGATGCCTGTCCTAGTGTGATTAAAGAGATAGTGTTCAGGGCGGCAGATAGAACACAGACAGTGACAACGTTTATCGCCAACCATGCCATCCGGATCCCGCCTTCGACTTTTATTAAAATGATCACAGTACCGTCGGGCTTTGATGTTGCTGATGATGAAATCGTTAAGCGATTATCGCCTCAAGATTTGGTGATAACAGCCGATATTCCACTGGCTTCTGAGGTTATCGATAAAGGCGCAATTGCACTGAATCCTAGAGGGGAGCTTTATACCCATCATAATATTAAAGCCATTTTAAATATGCGTGATTTTATGGATACTATGCGCTCAAGTGGTGTACAGACGGGAGGACCTGCTGCCATGACTCAAGCCCAGAGGCAAGCTTTCTCTAATCAGTTAGATAAGATATTAACCGCGAACCAGAAAAAATAAAAAAGCCTAGGGCCTGTTGAGCTTTCGTGGTTAAATTATGTCCGAGATAAACGTGTTTTAATCGCGGCGGGAGGGGTGACGCCTAGTGACCTAAGCAAATGCTTCCCAACAAAGAGTAAAACACGTTTAGCCGGATCCTGTTTTATAAAAGAATGAGGACAGCGTTTGTGGCTCCTTTCTACGGCGTTATTGCTCATTTATGTAGAATAACTACACCATACAAGCTCTGCCTTGTATAAAGAACCCACAAACTGCTGCAGAAATCATCACCAAAGATCAACAGGCCCTAGTGTTAACCTAGGCGCTTTTATCATCTTGATTGCTTTTTACTCAATATGAAAATATTAAGTTTCGGCGTTTAGCTGTGGACTGGCTTGTCTCTGCTCAGGTGTTTTCTCTGAGTGATCAACAATACTGACGACGGCGGAATCACCGACAACGTTAGTACTGGTACAGAACATATCAATAATACGATCTAATGCAGCAACCAGAGCTATGGCTTCAATTGGTAACCCAAGTTGATGAATAAGTACACCAATCATCACGATCCCCCCGCCTGGAACTCCGCCAGCACCAACAGAGAGTAAAAATACGCTAAAGGCGAGTACAGGTAGCTGATTGACTGTGATGGGATGACCAAAAGCATTTCCGACAAAGAAAGCGGCTACGGTAATATAAATGGCGACACCACTCATGTTCATAGTGGCTCCCATGGGAACTCCGAAACCTGCAATACTTGATCTAACGCCTAGCTTGTCAGTTAAGGTGCGCATGGTGACAGGGATAGTGGCATTCGAACTGGCGGTTGATAAAGCAAATAAGAATTGCTCGCGGGTTCTACGGCGAAATTGAGAAGCGGTAATGTTGGTTGTGAATCCGACAACAATGGGATAAACCACTAACGCCCAGAAAGCCAATAGCGCAATAATTAAAGCCATGTAGCTAAAGACACTGATGAAGGCATCAGGTTCAAAGGTTGCGCCAAGTTTTACCATTAAAGCAAACACACCGATAGGGGCAATACTCATCACTACAGTGATCATTTTGAGCATGACTTTATTGGCATGTTGGAAGAAAATCACTACAGGTTTGACTTCATTTCCCAAGGATTTGACAATACCCCCTGTCAGTAAAGCCATAAAGATAACTTGAAGCATATTTCCGTCATAAAAAGCTTTAACGGGGTTATTGGGAATAATATTGACTATCATATCGATGAAGCCGGGTAATTCTGTTGTGGTGAGGTGGGCATCTTTAGCTCCCGACAACATCATACCTGCTCCCGGTTCTAACCAAAGCGCAAAAGCGATAGCGACAACAATCGCTATCATGGTATTGAATAGGTATAAAGCAAAGGTTTTACTACCAAGACGACCAAAGGACTTTAAATCTTGCAGTTCACTGACGCCAGTGACGATACTAAAAAAGACGAGGGGAACGACGAGCATCATAATCAATTGAACAAACATACTGCCTGCACCAGATGCCATATGAATTAGGGTGCCACTTGCAAAACTATTGTCAGGAAAACCATATTGAATAATAGTGCCTATGATCAGGCCGGAAAATAATCCGATAAAAATGCGTGATGATAATGATTTGAACATGAGTTTTATGCCTTCAATTATGTTGTTTATCTCTTTCCATAGAGGTAATGTCCATTTTTAGTGCTAAAAATACTCTTCGATATCTTCTTTATTAGCAAGTCTCTTTAATGATATTCAGCTAAAAAACAGGATGGAAATGATAAAATCATCTATTTCGTTAATTGTTGTTGATTTATTGTTTCAAAATATTTGATTTGGTTGTTCTTAAGGGTTGCATTTTTTTTATTTGTAATCAAGTTATTGTTTGATTAACATTTTTACTTATAAAAAATGCATCCTGTTGTCGACTTTAGTCTTGGGTTGGTTTTTTTTGAGCGATTTATCTTGATTTCGTCTGAGTCTATTTTTCTCTCGTGTTCATTTCACTTTTCTTGTTTTATAATTGAAATATCGTCTTGTGTTGCGATTTTACCTCTTGATTATTAATATAAATAAATTTTAGTTGATCATAATAAGGACACTGTTGTGCAATATGT
The DNA here is from genome assembly GCF_947491715.1 of uncultured Shewanella sp. Lineage (GTDB taxonomy): Bacteria > Pseudomonadota > Gammaproteobacteria > Enterobacterales > Shewanellaceae > Shewanella. The sequence continues at coordinate 266,064 of NZ_CANLKR010000001.1, forward strand.
GAAAATCGATGAAAAAAAAATTATCCCTTCTAAAATTGTCTGTGTGGGGCGCAATTATGTTGAGCATATAAAAGAGTTGGATAATGATGTGCCTGATGACCTGCTTATTTTTATCAAGCCTAACTCAGCGATATCAACGCGATTGCAATCCTTTCATACGGAACCTTTGCATTATGAAACGGAGCTCTGCTTTCTTTATCAAGCTGGGCGTTTTTCAGCGGTCGGAGTGGGGCTTGACTTAACCAAAAGAGATTTGCAAAGCCAGTTAAAGCAAAAAGGGTTACCTTGGGAAAAAGCGAAAGCGTTTGATGGATCAGCTGTTTTCAGTGATTTTGTTTCAATAGATTCTGTCGATCCCTCTTTATCTTTTTCACTTTCGATTGATAGTGAGCTTATTCAGCAGGGTGATATTACACTGATGATCCACTCTCCTCAGGCCATTTTGGCGCATGTTTCAAACTTTATGTCTTTAGAAGAAGGCGACATAGTAATGACAGGGACACCAAAAGGAGTGGGACAAGTGAAACCTCAAAGCCATTATTGTGCCAAGGTGATGTTGAAAGGTGAAACGTTATTAACACACGAATGGCGGGCCGAAAATACTGGCAGTGAAGGCTATTGATGCGTTAAGAGTGTTAACTGATTTGTGCTAATAGTGCTTGATAGGCTCGAATGGGTGAAGGGTCTGTTTGAGTACGGCCTTTAGCCATATTTTGGTAGTGTGTAATTGTTTTTTTGAGGTAATCTTGATGAGTGGCTAAGTTGAGATCCCACATTTTGTTGCCAACGGTTGCAAGTGGTGTGTTTGCTTGTGTTGAAACATGTATGATCTCATAAAAGCGTTGGTTATCTTTTATCAAATATTCATCGACCAATCCTATTTCGAGTTGTTTTAGCCTCCGTCTGACTTTGAAATGATGATGAACAGGACAGATCAGAAACTCTACAGGAATGTTGGGATGTGACTGAAGTAAGTGTTCAATGATTTCAAGAGTAAGATCGCCTCCAACACCAGCAATAATAATTAATTGAGGCTGTGTACTGTGCACTAATGGAAGGTTTTTTGCGTTTAAACAGTGAGTGTGCCATTGGCTGGGGGCTACAACTTGGTTGTTATGGGCTAGCTGCGGGTAAAATTGTCTTAATCTATCCTCTAACTTTGCGATTACATGGGGCACTGTATCAACAAAGTGGATATGGGGGGCGGCTTGTTTATCGAGCAAAGCTGCGCCGAGTAATCCGTGATCGCAACAACAATCCCAAATATGAGCATATTGCCGAGTGATCATATGATTGATTTGGTGTAATCGTGGATTTAGCTTCAAAGATATGGCTCAACGTTAATGAATGGAGAGTTTAAGATTGTATTAAATCAGGTGGGTTCATGGGATTTAAACGATGTGTTCCATATCAAGCTCAAGATCGGTGCATCCTTTTTTGCAGTAAATTCCAGATAAAGTTGTAGACGGATCTGTTTTGGGTAATTTAAGTAATAATGCTTGTCCACATTTTTTACAAGATACTGTTTGTCCTTTAAAAACCCGTTTGATCAACTTTTTTTGCTCATTATAGGATTGAGTCGTGGTCTGATTAATGTGTGAAAAATCCACTTGTGCCATTGTTAGCTGCCTTTACTACTGTTGTAATGATTTTTGATCTGGGTCAATTACAATACCTAAGATAACAGCCATTATACCTAAATCATACTCCATCTAACAAGTCAGTGAACCTTGTTAGACTTCTCGATTTTGTTGTATTTAGCAAGTAAGATGTTTGCCGAAAATAAAAAGCAGTATTTCGTATAGGAAAACAACATGAATATTGAGTCACAAAGTCAGTCTATCGTACCTGTTTGGGATTTACCCAGTCGAATATTTCATTGGGTTAATTTATTTCTGGTACTTTTGTTATTGTTTGTTGGTTTTGTTATGTTGTTTAAACCTGAATTAGGGATCACAGGATTAGAAGCTAAAATTAAATTAAAAGAGTTACATATTGTCATTGGTTATGGTTTTGCTATTAATCTTGGTTTGCGAATTCTTTGGGGCTTCATGGGGAATAAGTTTGCTAGATGGAGTGCATTATCTTTTAAAAAGGGAGAGGTTAAGCAGTATATTAATACGATCAATCATCCTGATGCTCCGCAACATATAGGCCATAATCCTCTCGGAAAAATGGCGATTATATTGATGCTGCTGACTTTATGTTCTATAACCATCACAGGTCTTATTCGATCAGGGACAGATCTTTATTATCCTCCTTTTGGGAGTATAACTCAGCAATTTGTTGCCCAAGCCAATATTGAGTCATCATCGATCAAACCTTATGATAAAACCGGAGTCGATGAGACGAAGACCGCGTTATTGAGTCCTTATAAAAAATTAGCGGGTAAAATACATTTATACAGTGTGTATTTTTTGTTGCTGCTTATTTTCTTTCATGTTGTGGGTGTAATTTGGGCTGAAATAACACATCAGCCGGGTATCGTATCAGCAATGATTTCAGGAAAAAAATCAATTAAGTCAGCAGATAAGCATTATTAATTGATATACTGACACAAAGGTAGGTTGTTTTTTCGACCTATCGTTATTATTCATTTTCCAATTGAGTCATATAATGAGCCAAGATAACGACACGAAAGACAGTGATAAAAATCATGCACATCTATTGGAGTCTGCTACGGCAGAAGTAAAGCTGGCCGTAGATTTGATTTTTTTATTGGAAAGCAATGAGGTTGATCCTCATGTTGCTCTGCAAGCTTTATCGATAGTGAAACATGATTTGGAAGCAAAAATTAATCAGCAGCATTCTGATTAACCGTTGGAAAAGGGGGATTGGAGCCGCTTTACTTCATCGAAATAGCGGCTCTGAACGGTTTTAGCATGAGATAAACTTAAGACATAACAAAGACTATCCATAGATAACTGAAAATAAGAGACACGACTGTAATAGGAAGTAATGTTAAGGCAAACTCCCAAAAGCTAAAGGGTTTCGCATTAAATTTTTCGGTTTGTTGTACAACGATAACATTGCTTGCTGCACTGATAATAAACAAGTTACCTGCTAGAGTACTGGTTGCTGACAATAACATCATGGTGGACAGTGATTGCTGAGTTAGCAACTGTAAATAAATTTCGATGAGAGGAACATTGGAAAATAGCTGACTTCCCCAAAAACTGATCATTGTCAGTAAAGGAGGATGATCAAGTTCTGTGATCTTTGGCCCCAGCCAAGTCTGTAAATCTCCAGAAGCCAGTACAGCTCCAGTGACAATAAACATGGCAACGAAGAATACGAGCGTAGCCCAATCGACTTCTTTAAAGACGGTATGACGATGTGGATTAAAGAGATAAACGGGTAAGCAAGCAATGAGTGCCATAATGCCTATTGGCATATGGTAATTCGGATTTAAGCTAATGAGCACGCTATCACCTAAAATCATTGTAATGAGAAGAGCGACACTGAGGTAAGCTGGCCAACTACTGCCATGGTTTGGCTTAGGAAGGTCGACATGTTCTTGACAAACTCCTCCCCATTTTTTTTGTACGTATAGTAACCAAAAAAAAGCAAACATCATTGAAAAAAGCGTTGGGACAACTAACCATAATGCAAAGCTACTCATTGGATTAGTGATATGGCCTTTGGCAGCAATTAAAATATTTTGAGGATTGCCAACTGGGGTTAACATACTGCCAATGGTTACCGCAGTGCATAATGCAATGAGTAACACTGTTGGGCGAATTTTTAATAACCTCGCTAAGGTGAGTGCAATGGGCGTACCAATAACGGCGGCGGCATCATTGGTGAGTATCGCAGCGGTAATACCAGAAAATACCATGAGAAAAAGTAAAGAAATAGAGATGCTCGGGTGGTGCTTATTTAAATAATCACACATGCGCTCGGATATGCCGCTATCATACAGCGCAGCGGCAATAGAGAAAACACCAAATAAGTAAGCGATGACATTCCAATCAATATTGAGAAAGGCACTCTTTAGACTCACTTCACCCATGATCAAAATAACGATGGCGCCCATGGACATGATATGCCAAATACGTAACCAATTGGGAAGCCATTGCCTAATCGAGATTAAAATAAAAATGATAATTGTGGTAATTAAGCTTAATGACATAAAAGTAATGCCTTACATTGTCGATTTTTATGAATTGTATTGTGGTCCAGTCTATCTGTTATGGATGTTTTAGGTACTGTATAAAAGTGCTATCTGAGGTATTTTGTCATGATTTATAACAATATCGTCTTTTTGTTTTTCAAATATATTTAGCTTGTTTGGTAATTGTTTTTACGTTTCCAGCGTTTGAATATTTTGGATTGTCTTTCTTTAAACTGCCAAATTAAACATCTTGATATCGATTTTTCAATGAATTTAGGTTGCTTGTCAATATCCTGATTGTAATCATTTAATTTATCTTATAAATAGCATATTTGAAGATATCATTACTATACTCATGGATAATGATTAATACTTATTCATTATGTCTCAAATTTCAAAATTGTATAATAAATTTGCTACTTATTCTTCATTTATTCATATAAGGCTGACATAAATCATGCATAAACCACTTCAGGGGATTAATTTTTTTTCAGGTGATGTTGGGGGAGGCCTCGGTCCTTATCTTGCTATTTATCTTATGTCTATTTTGCAATGGGATCCTGGAAAAATTGGTGTTGCCTTGGCAGTGACCTCTATTGCGACAGTGATTATGCAAACGCCTGCGGGGGGATTTGTGGATGCGACTCACCGTAAACGATTACTATTGATTGTTTGTGCGGCGGTTATTGCGCTGTCAACTGTCACCATTGCGATGAGTAATACGGCTTGGATTATTTACCTTTGTCAAGGGGCTATCGGTGTTGCGGCGGCTTTTTTGGGCCCGACTATCGCTGCAATGACATTAGGTATCGTGGGTCCACGGCGATTTACAAAACAAACCAGTGCTAATCAAGCTTGGAATCATGCTGGTAATGTCTTTGCTGCTGCTATTTCAGCTGTATTGGCTTTGTGGGTGTCTGCTTTGGGTGTTTTTTGGTTGGTAGCGATTATGGCAGCGGGTTTGGTTTTTTGTACCTTATTGATCCATCCTAGGGAAATTAATCATGAAAGAGCGCGCGGTGCGAAGGTCAATCCTCAAGAAGTTAATCAGCAACCGTCTGGATTTAAAGTACTATTACATGATCGACGTTTAGTTATTTTTGCTGCAAGTATTTTATTGTTTCATTTTGCTAATGCGGCAATGTTACCTTTGGTGAGTCAAAAGTTGTCGTCGGGCAGCAATGCTGAACAAGGTATTGCTTTCACCTCTGCGTGTATTATTACCGCCCAATTCGTGATGATTTTCATGGCTATTTTTTGTGGTAAAAAAGCGGATACTTGGGGACGAAAGCCATTATTTTTGATTGCCTTTGCTATTTTACCTATTCGAGCCTTATTATTTTCATTAACGGATACATCTGTTTATTTAGTGATGATCCAAGCACTAGATGGTGTTGCGAATGGTATTTTTGGTGTACTTTTTTTATTAATTGTCGCTGATCTCACTAAGGGTTCTGGAAGGTTTAATATAGTACAAGGGGCATTAGCCACGCTATTGGGGATCGGAGTTTCTTTAAGTAATTTAATTGCAGAGCAGGTTGTTGAGCTGAGTAATTTTGATACCGGATTTATCTTTTTGGGGGTTGTGGGATTAGCTGGTTTGATTGTTTTTGCAGTGTTTATGCCGGAAACAGTAAATATAAAGGAGGTCAATAATATTGACAGTCAATTAGAAGTGTCATAAATATTCTTTTTTATCATTTTTTTTATTTTATTGATTAAAAGAGGTTTAATCATGAGGTAGAATGCTGCGCTGAGATTGAGCAAGGATAGCTCTATTAAAAGTATTTCTTTATGTTTAGCAAATGAATGGGTGAAGAAAGGGATTCGTTTGTGTCGATTGAAAAGGTATTTTAGTTCAATATGAAGCTTGAAAAGATTAATTATCATGAGGTTACAGGGAGTATACTATTAGTACTACCTAAGTATATCGGGGACGCTATCAACACGACTCCTACTATTGGCATGTTAAGAGCGCTTTTTCCCGACAAAAAAATAATTTTACTCGTTAGGGCCTATTTAGCGCCGTTGTTTGAACGAGATGATCGCTTTGATGTTACCGTTTTGGTTGATCATCGCTATACAGCAAAATCTCGTTTGAGTTTAATTAAGCAAGCTAAACTCATAAAGTCATATCGATGTGAATTGGCGATTGTGATGCGAAACTCTTTTTCTGATGCTTTATTGTGTTGGTTATCGGGTATCCATTATCGAATAGGCTATAGGAACGAAGGACGTTCATTTTTATTAACTCATGCCTATTATTTACACCCTTATAGGCATTATTTACAACGTTATGCCTTTTTGGCTAATGAGCCTTTTGGGCGACCTTTTGAACAGATGCCCAGCACATATCTCTTTTCTAAACCACAAAGTGTAGGGAAGCCAAGTAGACAACTCAAAGTAGGTGTTTATTTTGGCGGAAAGAATAAAGGGCTACGACATTATCCAAGCGATCTCGGCATTCAAACTTTGTTAATGATATCGGCCGAGCTAAATTGTAAATTTTGGGTTTTTGGTGATGAAAACGAAGCAAAAGATAATGCAGTGTTAGTGGATGCGTTAGAGCTGCATCATCGTGGTGTTGTTGACTTTTCGGGGAAAACCAGCTTAATCGAATTAGTTGATGGGATAGCATCTATTGATGTTTTATTGACGATAGATTCAGGTCCATTGCATATGGCAGCGGCGGTTGATACGCCATATGTGGCTATTGTGGGCTTAGGAACCAGCCCTTGGAGTATGGTGGAACCAAAAGAGCGTTCAGGCGTGAGTTTGTTTGCCAATGGTTTGGGATTAGTTGACGCTGATTTGATACGTAATATTACTCCAGAGCGAGTGTTAGCTGCGACACTATCTTTAGGTTTATCTTATGATAATGAATGTAATGTATTTCAAACTAAACAATGTGTTAATGAATAATATATCTTGTCATTCTATATTATCCTAGGCTTGTATTTTAGCTGGATATGAAGTGGTTCGCCCACATAAATTGCTATTTGTCCCTTTCTAAAAGTATGGTCAATATTGTTCAAATATTGGTCATTCTTTGTGTTGTACTTATTTGATCAAGTGGAGGTTAAGTTGCAGCTACAGGTGCCTGCTCAATCATTTTTAACTCTGTTTAAATAAATATGATTAACTTTGCTTGACCTTAGACATTACTCCAAGGTTTATAGTTAAGTTATATTGTGCACGTGATTACTTATTGGGATCCATTGAGTGCGCTTAATCTGAGTGTAAACGTCATTGCCTAACAGATGATGTCCTTTAGGAGTGTTGCCTATGGCTGCCCACAGTTGTAATAGAAAAGATCCCCATTTTCACCTTTCAGGCAATAAAGTAGAGAGTAAAAGTGTTTGCTGTTCAGATAAAAGGGTAAAAGAAGTCAGTGAGCCTTTGGTATTGAATAGCGCTAAAGTTACTGACAAAGTGTTCAGTCAAACTCTTGATGAGCATGAGCATGAGCATGAGCATGAGCATGAGCATGAGCATAAAGAAGGTGGGGGTTGTAGTGAGCAAGCACATGACTCATTAACGGAGCAAGCACAAGAGATTGCTTTAGGATCCGCTTTGGCTCATGTGCAATCTGGACATACTCAAACTTGGATGATCCTTGGAATGGATTGTCCAAGTTGTGCCAAAAAGTTAGAAAAGGCACTGTTGTCTTTAAAGGGGGTTGACAGTGCAAAGGTCATGTTTGCCACAGAGAAGCTTATTGTTCATTGCGAGTCTTCGAATATGATAGGTCAAATTGAAGCTAAGGCAATGGAAACAGGTGTGAGACTCGCAAAAAATAAAGGAGCAACAAAGCAAATCGAACAGAGTTTCGTTAGGCAGAATTTATCTGTCATTGTGATTGCATCTATGATGTTGTTGTCGTTTATCCTTAGTCAATATGCAGTGGTGTTGGGAGGAATAGCATTTACAATAACAACAATACTGGGCTTGGTACCTATCGTTAAAAAAGCGTTCTCTTTAGCACGTTCAGGTACGCCTTTTTCTATTGAAACCTTAATGAGTGTTGCAGCAATCGGAGCCCTATATTTAGGAGCGACGGCGGAAGCGGGCATGGTGCTATTACTCTTTTTAATCGGTGAGCGTTTAGAAGGGTATGCGGCGCACAGAGCACGTAGTGGCGTGAAAGCATTGATGGATTTAGTGCCTGAAGAAGCTATAGTCGTTAAGAAAAATGGCACTAAAGTCAAGGTTTCTGTTGAGTCTTTAGTCAAAGGTGATGTAATTGAAGTTGCTCCAGGTGCAAGGTTACCTGCTGATGCACAACTATTAAATATTATCGCCAGTTTTGATGAAAGTGCGCTGACAGGGGAATCTGTGCCTGTAGAGCATGTACCGGGTGATAAAATCATGGCGGGTTCATTAGTGGCCGATAAAGTCGTGCGATTAGCGATAATCTCAGCCCAAGGAGAGAATGCCATTGATCGCATTTTACATTTAATCGAAGATGCACAATCACGTAAAGCACCACTTGAGCGCTTCTTAGACACTTTTAGTCGGTGGTATACGCCAGCTATGATCATGTTAGCGGTTTTAGTGATTGTGATCCCGCCTCTGTTTTTTGCGCAAGTGTGGAGTGAATGGCTCTATCGCGGGTTAACCTTATTACTTATTGCGTGTCCTTGTGCGTTAGTGATTTCAACACCTGCAGCCATAACGTCTGGGTTAGCGGCGGGGGCCAGAAGAGGAGCATTGATTAAAGGCGGCGCAGCATTGGAGCAATTGGGTCATATTAATACCGTGGCTTTTGATAAAACAGGCACCTTGACGCAAGGTCAACCTGTGATGACCGATTTTGTGTGTTGGAAGGGAGATGAGCAAAGGTTATTGAGACAAGCTGCTGCGGTGGAAATGGGATCGTTACACCCGTTAGCGGTGGCTGTGGTGAATGCTGCTGTAGAGAAAGGCATTGATGTTAAAGAAGCCAAATCCCGTGAAGCGTTACCTGGACGAGGTATTCAAGGGATAGTGGAAGGGGAGCTTATTCAGTTACATGCTGCAGATAGGCTGCCTTCACAGATAACATTGAGTTCAGTGCAACAAAGTGAAGCTATTGCATTAGAAGAGCAAGGTAAAACTTTGGTGATAGTATTAAGAGACAGTGTGCCTGTTGGCATGATTGCTTGGCGTGATAACTTACGCAGTGATGCTAAAGAAGCAATACTGGCATTAAAAAGTATGGGAATAAACCCAGTGATGTTAACGGGTGATAATTCTCGTGCAGCCGCAGCCATTGCAGCAGAAATTGATATCGATTTCAAAGCAGGTTTGTTGCCTGCTGATAAAGTGTTTGCTGTTGAGCAAGCCAATACTAAAGCCAATGTTGCCATGGTGGGTGATGGTATTAATGACGCTCCGGCCATGAAAACAGCATCAATTGGCATTGCTATGGGGGGAGGGACAGACGTTGCATTAGAAACAGCAGATGCGGCATTAACCCATAATCGTTTAACTGAACTGCCTGCAATGATTGAGTTGTCACAAGCTACGCTGCGAAATATTCGACAAAATATTACGTTGGCCCTTGGTCTTAAGGCCGTATTTTTAGTGACCACATTATTAGGGTTAACGGGTTTATGGCTAGCAATCCTTGCTGATAGTGGGGCGACAGCTTTAGTGACATTAAATGCGCTTCGTTTATTGAGGTTTAAATCCAAACAGGGTTAACTTAGCTTAATCAAGATTATCCTAGGTTTATCAGAAAACATCGAAGATTAAGTTTTTCGGTGTTTTTTATGCTTGCCAAAGTGAATTTTTTGTCAATGAACCAATTAATTCTTCAGTGTTAGTCGTTAAACATAATTTATTTATTTCTCTTCTTATTCATTTTGATTGAACATATTGACGTGAACGTAAGTTTAAAACGTCTGTTTAATTTTTATGGTCGACTATTAATCTATAACCTGATGATCCATTAGCTATTATTGTCTTTTCTTTTGGGGAAGTTCAAAACATAGACAAACATATTGCTGTTTTCTTTAGGGATTTATTTGAGTATTTATTCTATTACGCATTGTAATAAAATTACGTAATAACTTTCAATGCATCCCTCTTGGTCAAGTTGTCTGACAAATTGCTTATAGTTAAGGCTAACATAAGATTCTCATTTATTTTAATGGTAATAAAGATATTTTTATTAATTAGTTATGTCGTTTTATTGGTTTTGGTCTGACCAATTTTAAGAGCCAAAATTTTGTTTTTTTTTATGCTTTATCTCCGTTCGCTATGTTGCATTCTTTTATATTTCTCTTTAAGTTTTGTGGTAATTAAACATTTGAAAGTGAGTAAGCTTACTTTCTCCTTTTATAGGGAGTCGTCGAGATGGCAATGAATACAATAGAAGAAAAACAAAAAACAACTGCATCTCTTGTGATTAAAGGGAATGTCCATGAGCAGGCTTTAGCTAAACAAAGTAAAGTGCTGTCGGCTGGAACGGTAAGCTTAATAGAAAAAGTGTGTGAGCAATTCAGTGAAGAGATGACTGAATTACTGCACATACGCATGCAAAAGCAGCAGTCTATTGATGAAGGAACGTTACCCGCATTTTTAACGGAAACAAGACAAGTACGAGAGTCTGATTGGCGTATAGCGCCTATCCCTGAGGATTTGCAAGATAGGCGAGTTGAGTTAACCGGTCCTGTGGATGCAGATACACTAGAAAAAGGTATGAACTCAAATGCGAAGGTGTTCATCGCCGATTTCGAAGATGCATTGACACCGAGTTGGGAGCATATCTTAAACGGTCAGCAAAACCTTCGGAATGTAATTAATGGAGTTGGAAATAAAACAGACTCAGCCAATAATGATGCTCAAGCAACAACCGTATTGATGTGCCGGATCAGAGGGTTGCATATGTTTGAGAAACATGTGACGTTTAAAGGAGAACCAATCCCAGCGGCTTTTTTTGATTTTTGTGTTTACTTTCACAATAACTATATAAAACTATTAGAAAAAGGAAGTGCACCTTATTTTTATATTCCTAAACTTGAAAGCCATTTAGAAGCCAGATTATGGGCCAAAATTTTCTCATTTGTAGAAGAGCGTTACTGCTTACGGCCAGGTACAATAAAGTGTACCTGCTTAATTGAAACCTTGCCCGCCGTTTTTGAAATGGAAGAAATACTGTATGAACTAAGGCCTAATATTGTCGCATTAAACTGTGGCCGTTGGGATTATATTTTCAGTTATATTAAGACGTTAAAAAACCATAAAGATCGTATTTTACCCGATACACAAGCCGTTACTATGAATGCCTCTTTGATGAGTGCTTATTCAAGGTTATTGGTTAAAACCTGTCATAAGCGAGGGGCAATGGCGATTGGCGGTTTGGCTGCCAGTATTCCCAGTGAAGAAACCTTGATCAATACTCAACTATTAACCCAAGTGTTTAATGATAAAAAAGTGGAAGCCAGTCATGGTCATGATGGGACTTGGGTGGCACATGTTGGATTAATCGATACTTCAATGGCTGCATTTGAGCAATTTATTGGCGCAAGCCATAAGAATCAACTTCATGTTACCCGTGACGTTGACGCGCCTATCACGGCAAAAGAGTTATTGATCCCTTGTCAAGGTGAGCGAACTGAAGAGGGTATTCGATTGAATCTACGCATTGCATTGCAATATATTCAAGCATGGATTAATGGTCAAGCTTGTGTGCCTATTTATGGATTGCTGGAGGATGCCTCTACGGCTGAAATTGCGCGGACATCAATCTGGCAATGGATCAAACATCAAGTGTTGTTATCAAATGGATTACGAGTGACTAAATCCTTAGTAGAGAATATGCTCATTGAAGAGCTGGCTAAGGTAAAACAGGAAGTCGGCGATCAAGAATTTACCCATGGACGTTATACACAAGCGGCGGTATTACTGGAAAATATCTTGTTGGCAGATGAATTAGTGGACTTCTTAACTGAGCCTGCTTCAAATTTACTGATTGCTTAACACAATAGGCTTGCACAATACCAGGGGATCGTAAAACCTGTTTAGATAAACCAGAGGAGAGGGTTATGGCTAACACTATGGGCAGTATTTCACGGCACGAACAACTTAAGAGCATTAAAAAAGATTGGGCCGAAAATCCTCGATGGAAAAATGTGCATCGTCCTTATACAGCTGAAGAAGTGTTGGCATTGAGAGGCTCTTTAGTACCCGAAAATACCATCGCTAAACGTGGTGCAGCTAGGCTTTGGGAACTTGTTCATGGTGAAGCAAGAAAAGGTTATGTGAATTCTCTTGGCACACTGTCAGGTGGACAAGCTGTCCAACAAGCCAAAGCTGGTATAGAAGCCATTTATTTATCAGGGTGGCAAGTGGCTGCGGATGCAAATTTATCGGGTAACATGTATCCAGATCAATCTTTATACCCTTCTAATTCAGTACCTTCTGTTGTGTCTAATGTGAATAATGCTTTTAGGCGGGCAGACCAAGTACAATGGGCCAGTGGACATGATCCCCATGAAAAAGGGTATGTGAATTATTTTCTTCCCATCGTTGCAGACGCTGAAGCGGGTTTTGGTGGCGTGCTCAATGCCTTTGAGTTAATGAAAAGCATGATTGATGCTGGGGCTGCCGGAGTGCACTTTGAAGATCAATTAGCTTCAGTGAAGAAATGTGGTCACATGGGAGGTAAAGTTTTAGTGCCGACGAAAGAAGCGGTGCAAAAATTGATTTCGGCTAGGTTAGCGGCAGATGTATGCGGTGTTGAAACCTTAGTGATCGCCAGAACCGATGCTAATGCTGCAGACTTATTGACATCGGATTGCGATCCTTATGATAGAGATTTTATTACTGGGGAGCGAACAGAGGAAGGTTTTTTCAAAGTCAGCGCTGGGATTGAACAAGCCATTTCTCGAGGGTTAGCCTATGCGCCATTTGCCGATCTATTATGGTGTGAAACCTCGACGCCTTGTTTAGAAGAAGCGAGACGTTTTGCTGACGCTATCCATGAACATTTTCCCGATCAGCTATTAGCGTATAATTGCTCACCTTCGTTTAATTGGAAGAAAAACTTAACGGATGAGCAGATCTCCCACTTTCAACAAGAATTGTCAGATATGGGCTACAAATTTCAGTTTATCACTCTCGCTGGGATCCATAGCATGTGGTACAACATGTTCGATTTGGCTTATGATACTGCCAGAGGTGAAGGCATGAAACACTATGTTGAAAAAGTGCAGCAAGCTGAATTTTCAGCAGCAAGAAAAGGTTACAGTTTTGTGGCACATCAGCAAGAGGTGGGAACGGGTTACTTTGATCGGGTGACCAATATTATTCAAGGCGGGCATTCGTCTGTGACCGCCTTGACTGGTTCAACAGAAGAGCAACAGTTTTATAGCAATAACAAGGGCTAATGAATAGTCGATTGTGATGTTTACCGTACAGTCTCCAACCGAGCTGTACGGTTTTTTCTTTGTGGCGTTTATTCGTGATGTTATTTGTGATATCAGTGCCAATGGATTGGGTTGAGTTTGTAAAAATGGCTGAGTTCACGATACAGTGCAGGGTGCTGCTCAAAAAATTCATGGGGCTTTTCAAAAAAGACTTCGCTGATCACAGCAAAGAATTCAGCAGGGTTGGTGGCGCCATAATAGTTAAAGAGAGACGGAACTTGATGTTGGGCGGCTCTAACAAGCGCAGCGTATTCATCGGCTAAGACTTTAGACCAAGATTGGTAGTCTTCGATGCGATTTAAAATCGGCGCGCCATTGGCTTTACCATTTTCTTGGTCTAGCTGATGGGCAAACTCATGGATCACCACATTGTTACCTTCAAAAGGATGAGCGGCATTATCTTGCGTTGTTTGCCAAGACAGGATCACTTTACCGTTTTGCCACGATTCACCAGATAAAATTTTAGGTTTAGATGAAACGATTTGACCAATTTGCTCAGGATGTTCAACCACAAAAATGGACGGGTAGACCAAAATTTCGCTGAGTTTTGGATAATAGTCCGTTTTTCTATTTAGCAATAATAAGCAGGCTTGAGCAGCAATGGTGACTCGAATTTCATCATCAATGATCAGTCCTTTGCAACCTACAAAGCTTTTTTCTGAGACAAAGACTTGAATATGTTGTTTAAGTTGTAATTGTAGATCGGTTGGCATCGCATTAAAGTAAGGAAAGCGTTGTTTGAGTATTTGGCGCCATGCTTTAGGAAACGCTTGTGCTCTTATTTTATTGCGTTGTCTCTCTACTCGCCAATTACGGGATAATATCCAAGCAATGGCACTGAGGCTAACTAACATGATAATAAATATAACCATACAAGCTCCTTTTTATTTTTCTTATGTAAAGAAATAAGGGATCTTTTGGTAATATTCAAGGTTAGGTAATGAGATAAAAAAACAGTGATTTCAATAATGATTGGCAATTGCCGATGCTAACGCCATAATAAACGCATTGAAATGAAAGCTGTGAGTGGTATTTATGTTGTTAAGTCAAATTGGAATGGATGAGCAAGCTTTATTAGCGGCTATTCATCAAAAAATGCCTTTTGGGAAGTATGCGGGTCGAAAATTGCTAACCTTGCCGGAGCCGTATTTAGTTTGGTTTCATAGTAAAGGTTTTCCAGAAGGTAAGTTGGGTCAACAATTAGCCTTAATGTATGAAATCAAGCTCAATGGTTTAGAGTCTATGCTACAACCTTTATTAGAAAGAGACTTTACACCGTAAATCAGTAAAGACTGTTTATCCCCATCAATTAACGATAAAATAGGCATTAAATTGATTAATCAGTAGGTAAAATGAAAGCCACATCAGCAACAGCTACCCTCAGCGACTCGAGTGAGATGGATACACTAGAGGATAGTCAAGAGCAAACGATTTCAATGCTCTGTCAAATATCACAATATCAAAAAAAATTGCTTATTCCTCTGGTTATCATGACCCTTATGGAAATGTTACCGCGATTGTATACGTATTTTGAGTGGCAATTTGCTCAAGGTGTTGAAGATAACATTGTGTTATTGATGGGGAGTTTACTGATTATTTTTGTTTGTATCATTTATTATGTTTATACCACTATCAAATTTTCACGTATGTTTAATAGTCCATTACGTACCACATTCCTAGCGGTTTTAGCGATCATTAATGCGCTGAATGCTATCCCCTATATTATTTTATCCATTCAAGCTCATAGACAGTTAACGCGTTATGGATTGAGTGGTTTTTCACTTCCCAGTGAGTCAAAAATTCGACAAAAAGTGACTATGTCACTCACAGATTAAATAAACGGATCATCTTTATGCTGTCCATTATTCCCTACCAAAAAGCCTATGCGGCGAGTGTGAGTCAGTTATTTCATGATGCTATTCATGCTATTACTGATGAGGCTTATTCGCTACCGCAACGGCAAGCTTGGTCTAGGGAACCGCGTTCAACTTATCATTGGCATAAGCGGCTCTCTAACAGTCAAACTTGGTTAATGGTTGATAACAGCCAGTTACATGAGGGGCTTCCCCTTTGTTGTGGGTTTATTAATATTGAAACGGATTATACTCATCAAGGATATATCGACAGCTTATATGTCCATCCTCAATATCAACATCAAGGGATAGCAAAGCGGTTACTGCTTTGCTTACAGGAGTGGGCCTGTTTGCAGCATTTTCCTCTGCTAAGCGTCGATGCCTCGATTTTATCTAAGCCATTATTTTTACAGCAAGGTTTTAAGCAAGTGCATCGCAGTTATCAGGAAAAGTCGGGTCAAGTGATTATGGGCTTCTTGATGGAGAAACACTTTTTGTATTGATATGCATTAACTAAAAGAAGGCGCGCTCTTTTAGCTAATGCTGGAATTAGCGCTCAATTTATACATGACTGGTGTAATACACATTAGGGGTTAATGTTTTTTGTAAATTTCTATTTTTGCTCATATGTTGGATGAAGGCTTCTGGTAAGGTCAAATCAGATAATCCATTGACCCATTTGGAGTTGAGTAACGGATGGTAACCTTCTTTTCCTGATACAGTATAATCAGATGACACACCAATATAGCTTTGACTTCTATTTATTTGTTGCCATTGCTGCTGCTCTTGCTTATTAAATATTTCGATACTGGTGATCCTTTCTCCTTCTTGTGCTCGTCCATCATAGATATACCTCAATCCATAAGTATAAGGGAAACCACCGGCCCCAGAGCCCATAATATTATTGTTTGTTGCAAGGTTAATTGCGGCCTCTAAAGTTTGAAATAAATATTGCCCTTCTATTTCATAAGTGACTAGTGGTAATTCAAAGGGGAGAATACGCCCAATGACTTCCGCTAAGGTGAGGTTTCCTTGAGATAAAGATTCACGCACACCTCCTGCATTATGTAAGGCGAAGTCGAGTTTATGATCCAGAGCTTTTACTTCATGATACATACTGCGGCACACCCAAGGGCAAATTTCACTGCCATGAGGTAATGAGTCACTAGGCACACGAATGTGAATTAGGTTTTGAGGTAAGACTCCTAACACTTTTTCTTGTAAGCGTGTGATGGTCGGGCGATATTGAGTACTGATAATTGTTTCTATTGTTTCGTCTTCTTCATCCCAAGTGATACCTTCGTGATGGAGTAATTGTTGATATGCCCAGTCATAATCTTCAGGTTCAATTGTTTGAGGAGAGCTTAACCTAAATTGCTTATCTAACATAAATTGGTTATGACCTTCGAGTGTAATAACTTGACCTGTTCGATTAAACGTTATGTTGGCAAGTCCTAAGGTTTCAGCGTATTTGCCGGCATGCAAAATGTAAGTATTATTAACTTTTTCACCATAAGGTGTGGCATTAAGTCCGAGTGTAGAAAAATCACCTTGCAGGCTGTGACTGTGTCCGCCGACAATTAAACTGATCCCTGACAGCCTTTCGGCTAGCCTGCGATCTTGATCAATGCCGAGGTGACTTAATAGGATGATGTGTACTATGCCTTGTTGTTTTAATTTTTCAATGGTGTTAAGTGTAGTTTTAATGGCATTTCTAAACTGCGTATCAGGATCGGGTCTGGCGATATTATGCATCTCTTCTAAAGTTATTCCGATAATTGCCAAGGTTTTATCTTGTAACGGTTTTAACAATACTTTTGCTGTTTGAGTGTTAGCGTCGTAATCGAATAAGTTCTTATGTTGAGCCATTTTCTCTTTTTTATCGATGGCTTCTAAGCTGAGATCCATATTGCCAGCCAGTAAAGGAAAGTGTATTTCATCGAGAAAAGCTTTCACAGGCGCATTGCCTGCATTCATCTCATGATTGCCCAATACCATAGCATCGGGTTGCAGTAAATTCAGTAAGTGGGAATTGGCTTTGCCTTTAAATTGGCTGTAGTACAGTGTCCCTTCAAAGCTGTCACCTCCATGAAGAAATAAAAATGCTTCTTGTTTTAGTTTGGCTTGCTGTCGAGCAAGTTTGATACGGTGATTGAGGCGAGCATACCCACCACTTCGGCTGTGTAATGTTAAGGTTTTATTTTCCTTAATGAGATGAAATTTTACCTCGTTTGGATCAAAATGTGAGTGGGTATCATTGATATGGGCAAGGGTTAAACAATAAGTGTCAGTCATGTTAAATTTTATTAATAAAGAGATTGAATGGCGCTAAGGTTATGGGAATATATCTGTATAAAAACTGAACTTAATCTGAGTAATACCCTGTAATAAGCTGACTCAATCAGAAAATGTTACATTTACATTCTAAGAATCATCAAATGTTTAGTGTGTGATTTATATTTTGTTAAAAATCAAAATCTTGTATTTGTTCGTGTACTTGCATTTGCTTACATTTGTTTTGATATTTGTGATGATGAAAGTGGCGTTACGAACAAGATTTTACACAAGGTTTGTAAGACAAAGCATTAAGGCGTATTAGCGCTGTCTTTATCATGGGTTGACTCACTTTCTTGCGCTTAGGGCATAAATTGGATAAAGATTTCGTTTAGTGAGCATTTATCGGTGACACTTTGCTAACTATCTTGCTTGAAGGCTTCATAACCTGCCTTTTCCAAAATGTGTTATTTTTGAAAGTACATTGGGTTATTATCAGTGAGTACAATGGGGCTTTCGACAATGAAAGCGGATTTACAGATAGAGTCAGCCGCTTTATTTTCCGACCTTTTTACCCCAATAACCATTGATCAAAAAGCGCTATGTGCTAAAGGTGGCTTTGGTAATGGACTTGCAAAGGCAATGCTTGTTCCATATTTTGCTCTTTTTGCATAAATTGAATAAAAGCCTCGGCCAGTGATAATTCATCAATGGCACTTTGCCAGCAAGCTTGTTTTAAGGCCTGATAACCTTCCTTTCCAGAAGCAGTGTATTCTGACGAGACACCGACATAGTATTCTTCATATTCAATGGTTTTCCATATGGCTTCTTGATTACTTGAGTGAACATTATCTTGCATTAAAAGATCGAGTTGTGTGATGCGTTGTCCTAGTGGGCGACCACCTTCATAAAAATAGCGTAGTCCATAGGTATAAGGAAAACTGCCTGCACCTGTGCCGATAACACCGTTATTCGTTGCATGATTAATAGAAGATTCAATGGCTTGATACAGGTATTTCCCCTGAATTTGGTATTTGACCAAAGGTAAATCAAAGGGCAAAAGTCTTCCTACCACTTCGGCAAGAGTGAGCCGTCCTTTGGCCAATGATTGTCTTACGCCGCCTGCATTATGCAGTGCAAAATCAATTCGTTCGTCCAAAATACGCGTTTCATGGTAAATACTACGACTCACCCATGGAGAAATTTCACTGCCATGGGGCAAGTGCTTACTCGGAAGGCGGGTATGAATAAATGGCCTAGGAATAACATTAATCACTTGCTCTTCAAGCGCAATGAGTGCAGGGCGGTAGAGTGTTTCAATGGCTGATTGAATCGTGTCTTGTTGTGCATCCCATAAAATATTAGGATGATTTTCAAGCTGGTTTTTTGCCCATGGATAATCTTCTTCTGCAATTTCTTCAGTGGATTCTAGAATAAAGTGCTTATCCAGCATAAAATAATTGTGGCCATGTAACCGAGTAACTTGTCCTTTTGCATTAAAATCGATATCGACAATGCCGAGGGTTTCTGCATATTTTCCCGCTTGAAGAATAGGGACAGTATTGACGGTTTCCGCGTAAGGTAAAGAGGGGAGACCCAGTTGACTGAAATCCCCTTGAAGACTGTGGGAGTGACCCCCAACAATGAGGCTGATTTCAGGTACTTTCTCTGCGAGGAGTTTATCTTGATTCAGTCCCAAATGACTTAAAACGATAATATGGTTAATACCTTGTTGCTTGAGTTTATTCACTGTTTTTTGGGTTGTTTCTATGGCATCAATAAAGTGTGTATCGGGATCGGGTCTAGCGATGTCCTTCATTTGATCTAACGTAATCCCAACGATGGCCAATGTTTTGTCATTAAAAGGCTTTAATAAGACTTTAGCGGTTTGGGTTTGTGGATCAAAGTCTAATAAGTTGGGGTGGTTTTTAAGTTTGGCTTGTTTGTTGGGCGCTTCTTGGCTTAAGTCCATATTTCCCGCAAGTAAAGGGAAGTTGATATTGTCAAGAAATGAGGCCACAGGGCCATTACCTGCATCGATTTCATGGTTACCTAGGACCATGGCATCTGGCTGGAGTAAGTTGAGTAAATGGGCATTGGCTCGCCCTTTAAATTCTCTAAAGTATAAAGTGCCTTGAAAACTGTCTCCGCCATGTAAGAAAAGAAAATTTTGTTGGTTTTCTATGGCTTGATGGCGTGCTTTTTCTATTTGAAATCCAAGTCTTGAATATCCACCAGTGTGGGTGTGTAAGGTCAGGGCTTTGCCTTGGTGCAATAAATTGAAGTGAATGGGAGTTGGATCAAAATGGGAATGTGTGTCGTTGATGTGGGCTAATTTACAAGAATAGCGTTTAGTCATTATTACCTCTTAATTTATCTGAGGATTATAACCTTAAGTGAAATAAAGAAGCCAGTCTCACAGGGCCCACCATGCGAGTTCATATCGCATGGTGGGAAAATAGGTAAATTTATTATGTGGTTAATGTTCTTTTTTATGTTGTGCTAAGACGCTGTTGACATCATTATTATCAGAAATCCGAATGCCTTTTTCTTGGATCCGTTTTTGCCAAAGTTGCCTTGCGAGCTGCTGCATGTCCGTTGCTGGATCATTGCTATCGACGATTTCTAATCCTAATAGGGATTCAATAATGTCTTCTAAGGTGATGATCCCTAAGTCACAACCATATTCGTCCACTACCATGGCAATTTTGGTACTACGCTTTATCATTAATTGGAATAAAGGCAAAATTTTGGCCGTTTCAGGTACTATGAGTAAAGGCTGTTTTAAAATGGCTAAATATTCTGCCGGGGTGACTTTAGCGGCGTTGATGGCATCGTGTCGATGAACAAAACCGACGATGTCGTCGGGGTTGCTATCATAAATTAGAATACGCGAAAAAGGGGCGTATTGATGTTGATAGATAAAATCTTGCAGTGTCATCGACATGGATAATTTAAAGACCACAGTTCTGGGGGTCATTATGGTAGTTACTGGCATTTCTTTTACACTGAGCATTTGAATAAGAATATGAGATTCTTGCTCATCAAGTTCTCCTGACTCTTTGCCTATTTGTGCCATTGAGCTGATTTCTTGTCGTATGTATAAGCCTTGATCGCCTTTTCCTAAGCAACGTGTGGCCAAGTTCGATAACCAAATAAGTGGAAAAGTACTTCTTTCCATCCAAAGAATACATAAAGAGGTAAAGGGGGCTAAGCGGCGCCAGTGATTAGCCCCTATGGTTTTTGGGATGATTTCTGAGAAAAACAAGATTAAAAAAGTCAGTATGGCTGAAAACACGCCAAACATATGATCGCCAAAAATTTTACTGGCTTGCGCACCTGCAACGGCAGCGCCGACGGTGTGAGACATGGTATTGAGTGTTAAAATCGATACTAAAGGAGAATCAATATTGTCTTTTTGCTTTTTGAGTCGTGCGGCGCTGGCGGTATCACTTTGACTAAGACTGGTGATATAGCTATTGGTCACGGAAAGTAATACGGCTTCAAAAATACTACAAATAAAAGAAACACTTAATGCGATTAATACAATGATGATTAAAGTGAACATAGTGTGACTATTTAAGCCTGATTGGATAAAAGGATTGATAGGATAGCATTTATCAGTGTTTTGACACTATTTGTGTTTTCAATGAACTGATGAAAACTAGCTTAAATGGACTGATTTCTGTATAATTTGCCGCCCTGCAGCAGGTTTTAGGTTTTGAGGTTAGTTACAATGAGTGAAAAAAAGATCAATTTATTGGATCTTGATCGTAAATCAATGCGAGCATTATTTGCCGATATGGGAGAAAAGCCCTTTCGCGCCGATCAGCTAATGAAATGGCTTTATCACTTTGGTGTAAGTGATTTCGAAGAAATGACTAATATAAATAAGGTGTTGCGCGCAAAATTAGCCCAGCGCTGTGAAGTGGTTGCCCCTTCAATTTCAAGCTATCAAAAATCATCAGATGGCACGATTAAATTTGCCATTAATGTTGGCCAGGGACAAGAAGTCGAGACCGTTTATATTCCAGAAGAAGACAGAGCGACCTTATGCGTGTCTTCGCAAGTAGGCTGTGCCTTGGAATGTACGTTTTGCTCAACCGCTCAGCAAGGTTTTAATCGTAATTTAACGGTGGCTGAAATTGTTGGGCAAATTTGGCGAGTGGCTGAGTTTTTAGGTTTTCAAAAAGAAACTGGCGAGCGCCCCATTACTAATGTGGTGATGATGGGCATGGGTGAGCCTTTACTGAATTTGAAAAATGTGGTGCCAGCGATGGACATCATGCTTGATGACTTTGGTTTTAGTTTGTCCAAACGCAGAGTCACCTTATCAACATCTGGCGTCGTGCCTGCATTAGATAAATTGGGTGACATGATAGATGTGGCGCTTGCGGTGAGCATTCATGCACCAAATGATGCGTTGCGTGATGTCTTAGTGCCAGTCAATAAGAAATACCCCTTAGAAGAATTTTTAGCTGGGATCCGCCGATATTTAGCAAAGTCAAATGCAAATCGTGGCCGAGTCACAGTTGAGTATGTGATGCTAGATCATATTAATGACAGCACAGATCAGGCCCATGAACTTGCACAAGTCATGAAAGATACACCCTGCAAAATTAATTTGATCCCCTTTAATCCCTATCCCGGTTCACCCTATGGTCGCTCTTCTAATTCCCGTATCGATCGATTCTCAAAAGTATTAATGAGTTACGATATTACTGTCATCGTGCGTAAAACTCGAGGGGATGATATTGATGCGGCTTGCGGGCAATTAGCAGGTGACATAAAAGATAGAACGAAACGTTTAGCGAAAAAACGCATGCAAGAGAGTCAAATTTCAGTCACAATGGATTAATTTTTTAATCGATTAGTAAAAATTGCCATGGAAGACTTGCGACAAGGGCAGCGGCAAAAACAGCAACCTGTGATTGGCCAAATTGGTGCATTCTTGTTTGTTGTTCTTGCCTCGGTGGGCTGTGTTACCGAAAGGACTTATGTTGGGACAGATAAACCAGTATCTGAAACAGCGTTTAATGGGCTGGCCGCAGCCAAACAGCGAGTTCAATTGGGTTTGGTGTACTTGCGAAAAGGGAATAATGAGCAAGCAAAATACAATTTAGATAAAGCGTTTATGTATGCGCCAGAATTAGAAGCCGTTAATTTGGCTTTAGCTTATTACTATCAGTCTGTTGGCGATATAGTCCACACAGAGAAGGCGTTTAGGCAGGCGCTAAAATCAGAGGATGTGTCGGGGGATAGCTTTAATAATTTTGGTGTATTTTTATGTCAGCAGAGCCAATTTAATGAAGCTGAAAAGCAATTTTTAAAAGCGGTGTCTGAGCCTAATTATACTGAATTTGCATCAACCTATGAAAATTTAGGGGTATGTAGCCGCAAGGCGGGGCGTTTAGAAAAAGCGCGAAACTATTTTGATAAAGCGTTAAGATACGACCCAAGAAGACAAACATCGTTACTTGAACTAATTGAGATTGAAATAGAGTTAGGTGATTTTGTTGCCGCGCAAAAGCAGTTATCGCGTTATTACAGGGTGCTACCTCGTACAACGGAAAGCTTGGCGCTGGGGATAAAAATTGAAAAAGGTCTTGGTGAAGCGGTGGCAACAAGCACATTATAGTATGTGACAATACGCCGATTTCATCTGACATAATCATATAATATCGGGCTAGTATGCACTAATGACAAAGAAACATATTGAGTTGCCCAACGATGGCGATAACGATGAAACAGTAAGTCAAGAATTGACCTTAGGCGAGCAGTTGAAATGTGCACGTGAAATCAAAGGTTTGTCAATTGATGATGTGGCAGAGCAATTGAACTTACGGCCTATGGTGGTGAGGAATATTGAAGCTGATGATTTTTCTGAGCTGGGCGGAAGCACTTATGTTCGAGGTTATGTCAAGAATTTTGCTCGAATCGTCCAAGCCAATCCTAATCAAATTCAAGCTTGTTTAGATACCTGTTTGGCGAATGAACAGCAGCCTAATATGCAAAGCTTCTCTCGACAAACCACTCGCCAAGCACGAGACGGCCGTTTAATGCTGTTAACTTACTTGATTGTGGTGATATTGTTGGCCTTGCTGGTTTGGTGGTGGGTACAAAAATCATCCATGGAAACAGAGCTTGATATTTCTCAGCCTACAGCAGAAGAAATGGCCCAAAATCAGAAAGCATTAAACCAAGATACTGTTAATGCTGAAAAATCCAATGAAGGGGCTGTTAATAACGATCTGATGACGTTAGATAACTCGCCTAAAAACATCAGTGATCCAGTATTAGATAAAGCTTCGGTGAACACAGAGGCGTCAGATACCTCGCTGGATAATACTGACGACAATAATAATGAAGGACCTAACAGTGCTGTGACTGCGCCAGCTTCTTCATTGCTATTTACCCTCAAAGGAGATTGCTGGATTAAAGTGACCGACGCAACAGGCAATGTTTTGACTTCAGGGCTAGAAAAAGCCAATGAGACATTGAATTTATCTGGAAAAGCGCCTTTTTCTGTATTACTTGGCGCGCCTCAATCTGTGACGGTTGCATTCAATGGTAATAATATCAACTTAGAATCTTTTCCCAGCGGTCAAGTCGCACGATTTACCCTGCCGCTTGGTGAATAATAGAGCAAATTAATCATGTACAATGAATCTCCAATAATCAGACGTCCTTCTACTCGCATTTACGTCGGTGATGTACCCATAGGTGATGGGGCACCCATTGCTGTTCAGTCCATGACAAATACCCGTACAACGGACGTTGATGCTACTGTTGCTCAAATTAAAGCGCTTGAAAATGTTGGTGCCGATCTTGTTAGGGTGTCAATTCCAACCATGGACGCTGCAGAAGCATTCAAACACATTAAGCAGCAAACCAATATTCCGCTTATTGCCGATATTCATTTTGATTACCGTATTGCGCTAAAAGTGGCTGAATACGGTGTCGATTGTCTTCGAATAAACCCTGGTAACATTGGCAACGAAGAGCGTATTCGTAACGTTGTTGAATGCGCTAGAGATAAAAATATCCCTATACGTATTGGTGTGAATGGTGGTTCCCTTGAAAAAGATTTAATGGACAAATATAAGGAGCCGACGCCAGAGGCTTTACTTGAGTCGGCGATGCGCCATGTGGATATTTTAGATAGGCTTAATTTTGATCAATTCAAGGTGAGCGTGAAAGCATCGGATGTTTTCTTGGCGGTAGAATCTTATCGTTTACTGGCGAAACAAATTAACCAACCTTTACATTTGGGAATAACTGAAGCAGGTGGTGCTCGGGCCGGTTCTGTGAAATCTGCTGTTGGCCTAGGAATGCTATTAGCCGATGGTATTGGCGATACGTTACGGGTGTCTTTAGCGGCGGATCCCGTCGAAGAGATTAAAGTGGGTTTTGATATTTTAAAATCACTGCGGATCCGCTCCCGTGGGATTAATTTTATCGCTTGTCCGTCGTGTTCACGTCAAGAGTTTGATGTGATCTCAACAGTCAATGCGTTAGAGCAACGTTTGGAAGATGTGACCACGGCCATGGATGTGTCGATTATCGGTTGTGTCGTCAACGGCCCTGGTGAAGCATTAGTGTCTGATATAGGCTTGACAGGTGGACATCGTATGAGTGGTTATTACAATGACGGTGTGAGACAAAAAGAGCGCTTTGATAACCTGAATATTCTTGATTCATTGGAAGCTAAAATTCGTGCGAAAGCGGCATTAATGAACAACAAAATTCCAATGAGGGAAGTAAAGTAATCTTTGAAAACTCGTTTACCTGATGGATTCAGTGTTGATGAGTTTTACTGTGATTAAATTGAAATATTGAATCAATGGCACTGCGACTTAAACAGGAGCGTGCTTTTCATTTTATAGACGACAGAATGAGTTAGAACAGTGGCAAAAACGATCCAAGCAATTCGCGGCATGAACGATATTCTGCCCGCGCAAAGTCCAATATGGCAAAAAGTTGAAAGTGTAATTAGAGGATCTGTCAGTGCCTATGGTTATAGTGAAATCCGCACTCCAATTGTAGAGAGTACCGATCTCTTTAAGCGTTCTATTGGGGAAGTGACTGATATCGTCGAAAAAGAAATGTACACTTTTGACGATCGAAACGGAGACAGTTTAACCTTGCGCCCCGAAGGTACGGCATCGACTGTACGTGCGGGGAATCAACATGGACTGCTTTACAACCAAGAGCAACGTCTATGGTATATGGGGCCGATGTTCCGCCATGAACGTCCTCAAAAAGGACGTTATCGCCAATTTCATCAGTTTGGTGTAGAAGTCTATGGTATTGCCAGTGCTGATAGTGATGCTGAAGTACTAATGTTATCTGCGCGTTTATGGCAAAAGCTAGGTGTCAGTGAACATGTTCGATTAGAGATTAATACCTTAGGGGATAGCGATGAGCGAGCGCAATATCGTGATGCACTCATTGCGTTTCTCGAAACGCACAAAGACGCACTGGATGAAGACAGCAAGCGTCGCATGTACACCAATCCATTACGGGTTTTAGATACAAAAAATGCAGCTATTCAAGCCATATTAGTCGATGCGCCTGCTTTGGCTGATTACTTAGGTGAAGATTCCCGCCAACATTTTTCACATTTTTGTGAACTCTTAGACGCTGTTGGTATCCAATACACCATCAATCCTCGTTTGGTACGTGGCTTAGATTATTATAATCGCACTGTTTTTGAATGGATCACAGATAGCTTAGGCGCTCAAGGCACAGTACTTGCTGGTGGACGTTACGATGGTTTAGTCGGTCAGCTTGGTGGTAAAGATACGCCCGCTGTTGGCTTTGCTATGGGGATTGAACGTATTGTATTATTGCTTGAAACGTTAGCCTTGACGAAAGATATTTCTGCAGCCGTTGATGTGTATGTCGCTGCCATGGGGGATAATTGCCGTGTTGCAGCCGTTAAACTTGCAGAGCAATTGCGTACCAGCTTACCACATTGTAAAGTAATGACCCATTGTGGTGGGGGAAACGTAAAGAAACAAATGAAACGTGCCGATAACTGTGGTGCAAGTATTGCACTGATTATCGGTGAGAATGAATTAGAGAATAACCAAGTTGTGGTTAAGCATTTACGCGATGATAAAGAGCAAGCCGTAATGGCTCAGGATGCATTAGCCGCTTATATTGCAGAACTGATTTAATAGGGGAAGAGTACATGGAAATTTATAGCACAGAAGAACAACAAGTTGATGCTATCAAACAGTTCTGGAAAGATTACGGTACTTCCATTGTGATTGGTGCTGTTGTTGGATTAGGTGGGTTATTTGGTTGGAATTATTATTCTGATCATCAAGTGAAACAAACTGAAACGGCATCTGAAGCGTTTCAAGCACTGACAGCCGCAGGCGAAACCGAAGCGCAATTAATAACCGGTGCTGAAAACTTTTCTAAAAATTACAGTGAGTCAGGCTATCAAGCTCTGATTGAACTCATGGTTGCTAAAGCTGCTGTTGAGCAAGAAGATTATGATAAAGCCATGACGGCATTGAAAAGCGTGATCGCCAGCAACCCCGATCAAAGTTTAGTGATGCTAGCCAGTATACGGCTTGCACGTGTACAAGCGCAGCAAGGGCAATTTGCTGCTGCCATTGCCACCTTAGAACAAGTGAACGATCCCGCTTTTCTTGCTCAGCGTGATGAGTTAAAAGGGGATTTTTTGGTGCAGCAAGGTGAAAATGATCAAGCAAAAATAGCTTATCAGTCAGCGATAGATGAAGGTGGATTGGCGACAAGTCCAGCTTTGCAAATGAAGTTAGACAATTTAAATAAGGCATAAGGGAACTGCCCATGAAGTCTTGGTGCAAAGCATTATTTGCGTGTAGTTTGAGTGTTGGCTTATTGTCAGCTTGCTCTTCAACGGATGTAGAAGAAGAGCCTGTGAGTGAGTTGAGCAGTATTCAAGCAAGCGTTTTTCCAACCGTGAGTTGGAGCGAGAGTGTCGGTGACGGCGTGGGCAGTTATTATTCACGTTTAGCGCCGGCAGTGCGGTACGGTAAGTTATTTGTTGCAGATAGAGCTGGTCTCATTAAGGCATTTAATGAAGAGACAGGAAAAGAAGTCTGGTCAGTTGATTTAAGTGATAAATTTAAAGAAGATGTGCTGCCGACCAGTAAAGGAATATTGTTATCAGCGGGTATTACAGCTGCACGTAATAAAGTGTTTATTGGCGCTGAAAATGGCTTATTAGTGGCCTTAGATGCTGAAACGGGTCAAATACTTTGGCATGTCATGGCCGATGGCGAGCTATTGTCTGCGCCAACAGTGGGCGATGAAATTGTCACAGTGAATACCGGTAATGGTTCATTAGAAGCCTTTGATGTCAATGATGGCACGAGTCTTTGGACTTACCATACTCAATTGCCAAGTTTGACATTACGCGGTACAGGCTCAGCTGCTTATGAAGCGGGTGGTTTTTTTGTCGGTACCGCCGATGGCAAAATTGCGGTAGTAGTGAAAACCAATGGTCAGGCTGCGTGGGAGCAAGCAATCTATACCCCAAAAGGGGGTAATGAGTTTGCACGTATGGCGGATGTGGATATGAAGCCTTTATTGTTGGGTGATAATATCTACGCGGTCAGTTACAACGGTAATCTTGTTTCCATGGAAATGCGTTCAGGCCGCATTGTTTGGTCTCGTCAGTATTCCAGCTTCCATGAATTAGCGTATTTAGGCGCCAATTTATTTGTCGTAGATGATCACAGTCGTGTATATGCTGTTAATCGACGTAATGGGCTCGAACTCTGGTCAAATACAGCGTTATCAAATCGAGATTTAACCTCACCTGTCGTGTTTAATGGCTATTTAGTTGTCGGCGATTTTGAAGGGTATTTACATTTCCTTGATATCAGCACGGGTGACATTATCGGCCGTATTCAAGTTGATAGCTCTGGTTTATACAGTCGCCCAGTGGTTGTTGGTGATAGTTTATATGTACAAGCGCGTGATGGTGTAGTGTCTAAGGTGACCCTTCCTTAAATCACGTAATATCAAAAAGATAGGGCCCTCAGTTATAGTACTGGGGGCTTTTTATTTCAAAAAATAGTAAGTAATAGAGGCAAATAAATGATCCCTGTAGTGGCCCTAGTTGGGCGTCCCAATGTCGGTAAGTCGACACTTTTTAATCGACTGACGCGCACCAGAGACGCACTTGTTGCTGACTTTCCTGGCTTAACTCGAGATCGTAAATATGGCCGAGCCCATTTGGCGGGTTATGAGTTTATTGTGGTCGATACGGGGGGGATTGATGGCACGGAAGAAGGGATTGAAACTCGAATGGCTGAGCAGTCTTTAGCGGCTATTGAAGAAGCCGATGTGGTTTTGTTTATGACTGATGCTCGAGCGGGATTAACTGCGGCAGATTTAGCGATTTCTCAGCATCTAAGAAGTCGTGAGAAAACCACTTTTGTTGTGGCGAATAAAGTCGATGGTATCGATGCGGATTCGGCTTGTGCTGAATTTTGGTCATTGGGTTTAGGTGAAGTATACCAAATGGCTGCGGCGCAAGGTCGTGGTGTCACGAACATGATTGAGTACTCTCTCGCACCGTATGCAGAAGCCATGGGGATCGTCAAAGATGGCGAGGCGCTTGAAGACGAAGAAGAACGCGAATATACCGAAGAAGAAGCAGAAGCTGAGCAAAAGCGTCTGCAAGATTTGCCGATAAAATTGGCCATTATCGGTAAACCTAATGTGGGTAAATCAACCTTGATTAACCGTATTTTAGGTGAAGAGCGTGTGGTGGTTTATGATGAGCCAGGCACGACTCGCGACAGTATTTATATTCCCATGGAACGAGAAGGGCGTGAATATGTGCTGATCGATACCGCGGGTGTGCGTCGCCGTGCAAAAGTACATGAAACGGTTGAAAAATTCTCAGTCATTAAAACACTTAAAGCCGTTGAAGACAGTAATGTGGTGTTATTAGTGATTGATGCCCGTGAAGGCATTGCTGAGCAAGATCTTGGTTTGTTAGGTTTTGCGTTAAATGCGGGCCGTGCGTTAGTCATTGCGGTTAACAAATGGGACGGTATCGATCAAGAGATTAAAGATAGAGTTAAAAGCGAGCTAGATAGGCGTTTAGGTTTTATTGATTTTGCACGGATCCATTTCATTTCGGCGTTACATGGCACTGGGGTTGGGCATATTTATGAGTCTATTGAAGAAGCTTATGACAGTGCAACAACCCGTGTGAGTACGGCGATGTTGACGCGTATTATGCAAATGGCGCAAGACGATCATCAGCCACCACTGGTTAATGGTCGCCGAGTGAAATTGAAATACGCCCATGCCGGGGGTTATAACCCACCGATTGTGGTGGTGCACGGTAATCAAGTTAAAAAATTACCCGATTCATACAAGCGCTTCATGATGAACTATTATCGTCGTTCATTAAAAGTGATGGGTACTCCCATTCAATTGCGTTTCCAAGAAGGGGGAAATCCCTTTGAAGGTA
Source organism: uncultured Shewanella sp. (assembly GCF_947491715.1). Classification (GTDB taxonomy): domain Bacteria; phylum Pseudomonadota; class Gammaproteobacteria; order Enterobacterales; family Shewanellaceae; genus Shewanella. The sequence goes on from NZ_CANLKR010000001.1 coordinate 296,211, forward strand.
TGAATACGAAAAAGCTGACAGTGAGCCAAGAAAGACGCCGTAAGCGTATGACAAGTCATATTAAAGATAAGAATAAAGATTAATTTTTGCCTTCATAAAAAGGAACCGAAAGGTTCCTTTTTTGTTTTGTGACGCTATATATTCTTCTTGCTAATAACGCACGATTGCACTTCGCCAAAGCGTAATCGTGTATTCAATGTATCCCCTATTTCAATATCATCAGTACTTCTTAGGACTTGTCCTTGGTTATCGAAGGTAATACTGTAACCACGGCTCAGTGTTGCTAATGGGCTGACGGTGTCGAGTTGTTGGGTCAGGTGGCTAAATTGCTGCTCTTTTTGATTCATTAACGTGCCCATGGCATCGAACAAGCGTTTATGCAGGTGCGCTAATTGATTCGTATTGAGTTCCAGCTTATGGGTGGGAGATTGATTATTTAATCGGTGTAATAAAGCCTGTTGTCTCAGGTTGAGTTTATTTAAATAACGTTCCAGTGCATTGGTGAGTTTTAATTGTACCTCATCAAAGCCTTGTTGGAAGGTTTGCAAACGACGTTTGGGATCGTGGCGATATAATTGATGATTGAGTTTGGAGGTCGCAGCTTGTTTTTGCAATAAAAAATGCTGCCAGCTTTGCTTTAATCGTGAGTGCTGAGCGAGTAATTTTTGTTGTTTATTCACTGTATCTTTTGACAATAACTCGGCAGCTGCGGAAGGGGTTGGCGCCCTGAGATCGGCGACATAATCACTGATGGTGGTATCAATTTCATGACCCACGGCCGAGATCATTGGAATGGCGCTGTTATAAATATGGTGCGCCAAGGTTTCATCATTAAAACACCAAAGATCTTCTAATGATCCCCCACCTCGAGTCAGTAATAATACATCGACTTCATTGCGAGCATTGGCATTGACTATTGCCTGACACAAGCCTTTTGCAGCTACTGCCCCTTGCACTTGTGCGGGATAAATAATGACTTCAATAGAAGGATCGCGCCTTTCGAGCACATGTAAAATATCACGAATGGCGGCGCCGGTGGGTGAAGTGATCACCCCAATACGTTGTATATGTTGCGGTAAATCCCGTTTGGTATGAGTGGCAAATAAACCTTCGAAGGAGAGTTTTAATTTTAAGGCTTCATATTGCTGAGCGAGTAATCCATCGCCCGCTGGCTGCATACTATCAATGAGTAATTGATAATCGCCTCTGGGCTCATAGACACTGATATTGCCTCGAACCAAGACTTGCTGGCCGTTTGCGGGTCGAAATGTCACTTGTTGGTTGCGACCTTTAAACATGGCGCAGCGAATTTGAGAGCGCGTGTCTTTTAAGGTTAAATACCAATGACCAGAACTGGGTGCAGAAAAGTTAGAAATTTCTGCATTGAGCCAGACTCGACTCAATTGACCTTCGAGTAACTGACGTACTTCACCATTGAGACGTGAGACAGTATAAACATCGTTTTTATTTTTTGGCATAAGTCTATTTCATTACAGCTTATTTTCGAGGCTGAGTGAGTGTAGCAATCGGATTAATGAGTTTCAGTGCTATTTTCCATTTACTTGAATAGATATGCAAGGTATAATCTCGCCGCAATATTTACCCACCTAATAATCGATTCTCTTTGGGGACATGTTGCATGCTAAGATTGAAAAAAGAAGCGTTAACTTTTGATGATGTGTTGCTGGTTCCAGCACACTCTACCGTTCTGCCTAACACTGCCTCGCTGAAAACTCGCCTGACCAATAAAATCGACCTTAACATGCCTATCGTTTCCGCTGCAATGGATACGGTGACTGAAGCGCGTTTAGCCATTGCCATGGCGCAAGAAGGCGGCATGGGTTTTATTCATAAAAACATGAGTATAGAGCAGCAAGCTGAGGAAGTTCGTAAGGTTAAAATTTACGAAGCGGGTATCGTACAGCAACCTGTTACCGTGACCCCGGATACCAGTCTTGAAACCTTAAAGGTGTTAACCGCTAAGCATGGTTTTGCAGGTTATCCTGTGGTTACCAGTGCTAACGAATTAGTGGGGATTATAACAGGCCGTGATGTGCGCTTTATTACTGACTGGAGCCGTACGGTCGATGAAGTGATGACGCCAAAAGCAAGACTCGTGACAGTGCTTGAAGGGACGCCATTACCGGATGTGCAAAAACTCATGCACACTAATCGCATAGAAAAAGTCTTAGTGGTCGATAGCGACTTTAAATTAACGGGCTTGATCACAGTTAAAGATTTCCAAAAAGCCGAACAAAAACCCAATGCCTGTAAAGATGAACTGGGTCGCTTACGTGTGGGCGGCGCTGTGGGTGCGGGTGCGGGGAACGAAGAGCGCGTCGATGCACTGGTTGCTGCTGGTGTGGATGTATTATTAATCGATTCCTCTCATGGACACTCTGAAGGTGTGCTGCAACGTATTCGTGATACTCGTGAAAAATACCCTGAGCTTCAAATTGTCGGCGGTAACGTGGCCACGGCAGAAGGGGCATTAGCCTTAGTTGAAGCAGGCGTCAATGCAGTGAAAGTGGGAATTGGTCCAGGGTCGATTTGTACGACGCGTATTGTAACGGGTGTGGGTGTTCCGCAAATTACGGCGGTATCGGACGCTGCTGCCGCTATTGCGCATCTTGATATTCCTGTTATTGCCGATGGTGGCATTCGTTTCTCAGGCGATTTAGCGAAAGCGTTAGCCGCTGGTGCATCGTGTATCATGGCAGGCTCTATGTTTGCCGGAACCGATGAAGCGCCGGGTGAAACTGAGCTGTATAAGGGCCGTGCGTATAAATCTTATCGCGGTATGGGCTCATTGGGCGCTATGACGCAAGGCTCATCAGATCGTTATTTCCAAAGCGATAACGCTGCCGACAAGTTAGTGCCTGAAGGCATTGAAGGTCGTGTGCCTTATAAAGGTAAATTAAAAGAAATTATTCATCAGTATATGGGCGGGTTACGTTCATGTATGGGGCTGACTGGTTGCCCTACGATTAAAGCACTCAATGAGAAGGCCGAATTTGTGAAGGTGACCTCGGCGGGTATGGGTGAGTCCCATGTACACGATGTGCAAATGAGTAAAGAAGCGCCGAACTACCGTTCTTCGTAACACGCTTTTGTCGAGGCGGCCCGTAAAAGGGCCGCCTCGCTGCTATTTGGCTATGCTTATGTTGCTATGATGATATTGCTATGAGTATGTAGTGATGGGGATTTAGCATAGCCATTTTGATTGTTAATGTAATTGATACAGACAGAGAGATAAGTATTCCATGAGTGATATTCATGAGCATAAGATCCTTATTTTAGATTTTGGATCTCAGTACACCCAATTAATTGCCCGTCGTATTCGTGAAATCGGTGTTTATTGTGAGTTGTGGGCATGGGATGTGTCTGAAGCGCAGATCCGAGACTTTGCGCCTAATGGCATTATTTTAGCCGGCGGCCCTGAAAGTGTGACTGAGACTAACTCACCTCGAGCAACGGAATATGTGTTTAATGCGGGTGTGCCCGTTCTTGGTATTTGCTATGGAATGCAAACCATGTCAGCACAATTAGGCGGCGAAGTAATTGAAGGCATTGGAGAAGGCGAATTTGGTTATGCGCAAGTAAAACTTGAAGCGCAGTCGACTTTCTTTAAAGATATTCAAGATGCCTTGAGCGAAGACGGTGAGCCACTCCTTGATGTGTGGATGAGCCACGGTGATAAAGTGTCAAAGATCCCAGAAGGCTTTGTCACCGTCGCCAGTACCGACACCTGTCCATTTGCTGCCATGGCTAATGAAGAGAAGCACTTCTACGGCGTGCAGTTTCATCCAGAGGTGACCCATACTCGCCAAGGGTTGCGTATGTTAGAAAACTTTGCACTGCGTATTTGTCAGTGTGAAGCCAATTGGAAACCCAGCTCCATTATCGAAGATGCGGTTGCTCGTTTAAAAGCACAGATTGGTGATGATGAAGTGATTTTAGGCTTATCTGGTGGCGTCGATTCCTCCGTGGTGGCCATGTTATTACACCGCGCCATCGGCGATAAGCTCACCTGCGTGTTTGTCGATAATGGCTTATTGCGCCTCAATGAAGCTAACCAAGTGCTGGATATGTTCGGCGATCGCTTTGGCTTGAATATTGTCCATGTGGATGCTGAAAATCGTTTCCTCGATGCACTTAAAGGTGAAGCGGAGCCTGAAGCTAAACGTAAAATTATTGGTCATGTGTTCGTGGATATTTTCGATGAAGAGTCCAAAAAATGTGCCAATGCAAAATGGCTTGCACAAGGGACCATTTACCCCGATGTGATTGAATCAGCAGGCAGCGCAACAGGCAAAGCTCATGTGATTAAATCGCACCATAATGTGGGCGGGCTTCCCGATGACATGGAACTGGGTTTAGTTGAGCCTTTGCGTGAACTGTTTAAAGATGAAGTCCGTAAAGTCGGTCTTGAGTTAGGCCTGCCTTATGACATGTTATATCGTCATCCTTTTCCTGGACCTGGACTCGGTGTGCGCGTGTTAGGTGAAGTGAAAAAAGAATATTGCGACTTACTGCGCCGCGCCGATGCGATTTTCATTGAAGAGTTACATGAAGCTGATCTTTATAATAAAGTCAGCCAAGCGTTCACGGTCTTTTTACCGGTACGTTCGGTGGGCGTCATGGGTGATGGCCGTAAATACGATTGGGTGGTGTCGCTGCGCGCCGTTGAAACGATAGACTTTATGACGGCGCATTGGGCCCATTTACCCTATGATTTCTTAGGCCGTGTGTCTAACCGTATCATCAATGAAATCGATGGTATTTCTCGCGTAGTCTATGATATCTCGGGTAAGCCGCCAGCCACAATTGAGTGGGAATAAGGTATTCCTTGAGACCTATTCTTGAGCCCTTACTTTGAGCGGGTTATGACGTTTCAATAGTGCATTAACTTTATGTTAGCCCCATATTGACTTGAGTATGAAATCCCTATTGGTGAAAACTAATAGGGATTTTTTTGTTTATTTTTTTGGATTATTCTAATCGATTCGTATGCTTGCAAGTCGAACCTTTATGGGGGGTTATTGCCTGCAGCAGACTTATGTGCAAATACAAAAAATAACCCGCCGTAAATATATCCCTATAGGCTCAACGAAGGCATCCTTGCCTCCGATGGCTATTTTTGCATTTACACTGATTTAAAATCAAAAGCTGGATGGACTCCTCTAATTGAGTGTGTTGTGAGTTGAATTTTTGGTGGTATTTATTGCTTGTCGCAGGCTAAGGTAGTGGATCCCCACTCCTTCCTGTAATAAAGAGTGGGGGATGGAGGATTAAGCGTCGCTTAATGGAAGAGCTTTCTTTTTCATCTGCGGTGAGTATAAGGTCGTGAGTTCCCACTCCTTCCTGTAATAAAGAGTGGGTAAAGAGGACTGTTCGTCCTTATCCTCTTTACAATCTCCATGACGCCCGACGGAGTATTTCACTTCAATTTTCGATGAACAAAAATATTTACCGCCTCATATTCGCCGTCCTTGGCTCAACTAAGGCTATTTTCGACATCCTGTCTTAATCACAATATTTTCTATCGAAAAGTTAAAGTTACTCCGATGGGGATCTTAAAGACAAAGACAAAAGCAAAAATCACAAGCAAAAAAAGAGTGTTTCTTCGAATTGGGTTCTTTTAAATGAAAATTGTGATCTAGGTTGATGGTTTAGTATTAATGGGTGATGCTATATCACACTTTTTTTAGGTAGCTTACTGACAGGTAATTTAGGTATTGAAATGCAGATTAAGCTTTTCTGTTTATATTCGTCATTCATTTTAAAGGGATATTAATGTTAAAGACATTGGCTGTATTTGCTCTATTATTTATTTCATTTCAATCTCCAGTTAAATCAATTATGTCTTAACTGGGTTAGTCGTATCAATTAAACCACGTCAAAGTGTTGAATCCGCCAAATGCAAACTTAGACGATGAAAGAGTTAGGTATTTTTAGTGCGGAGTAACAAAAACCTAACAAATTTCTTAAACGGACAAAAAACAGTTGGCTTTTTCTCGTTCCTCGCTAATTTTAGCCAGCTATTTTATTTCCACTTAGCAAAGCATTATGTGCCAGCGCAAGTATCAAGTAACGGAGTACATCAATGAAAATTTCAAAGTTAGAGTTAACAAATTTCCGTGGTTATAGAAATGTATGCGTTGAGTTTGATGAAAATTTCAATGTTATCATTGGTAAGAACGACATTGGGAAATCGACAATACTTGAAGCACTAGAAATATTTTTTAACAATGAAACGGTAAAAATAGATATTGATGACCATAATGTTCATGCAAATGACGAGCAATTTATGGCTATTCAGGTGAGTTTTAAACCTGAAAATAAAGAATACACAATTGATACTGTTCCAACTGACCTAAATAAAGAATACCTTCTCGATTCGAGTAGAAATCTCTCAGTGAAAAAAATATGGGATTGTTCGAAAGATAAGCTTTCAGTTGCGTCACTTAAAACCTACCTATTAGCTAACTATCCGACGGTATTTGAAACCCCATTGATATCTATGAAGATTGCAGATCTGAAAAAGTTACTTACTAACTATGATGACAAGCTAGATATTAATGAAGTTAAGAAAAATAAAAGTTCCTCAATTAGGCAAGCAATTTATGAAGTAGAAGAAATAAATAAATTTTCAGAGATTGAGATTCCTATCGACAAGGAAGACGGGAAAAAGATTTGGGAGTCACTAAAATTAGATTTGCCATTATTTTTTATTTTTCAATCAGATAGAGCGAATAAAGACTCTGATAAAGAAGTACAAGATCCTCTTAAAGCAATTACTAAAACAGCAATTAGCCAGCTACAAGCTGAACTTGACGACGTGAAAGAGCAAATACGAGCTAAAGCAGAATTGCTTGGTTTAAAAACTCTTGAAAAGCTGAAAGAAATGAGCCCAGAAATTGCTGATGTACTCTCCCCTGAAATGTCTAACAAGCCTTGGGAGTCGTTATTTTCATTTTCCTTTAACTGTGATGATGGGATTCCGATCAATAAGAGAGGCAGTGGAGTCAGAAGGCTGATATTGCTTAATTATTTTAGAGCAGAAGCAGAAAGAAAAAATGCTGATGATAGAAATGTCATTTACGCAATTGAAGAGCCCGAAACATCACAACATCCAACTTGGCAGGTGGAGTTGTTTAATGCACTTGTTGAGCTTTCTGAAAACGAAAATACTCAAGTACTTATCACAACACATAGTCCTTCTCTTGCGGGGCTAGTTAATACTGACAAAATTAGGTTCATTAACAAAAATGATGGCCTGCCCATTGTTCAGAAAGGAACTGAAGAAAATTTAGAAGAAATTTCACAAACATTAGGTATGCTACCAGATGTCACACTATCAATTGATAATCTAGGTGTAAAAGCAATACTGTGCTTGGAAGGTCCAACGGATGTGGAGTTCTTTAGCCATATTGGTAAATTATTTGATTTAGATTTAGAGAATGATGATCGGATCCTCACTATATTTTTAGGTGGTGGCACTCTGATGCACTGGGTAAATAAAAATTATCTAGCCAAATTAGACAAACCCGAAATGCACATTTACGACAATGATGTTACAAAGTATCAAATTGCAGTTGATCAAGTAAACCAAAGAGCTGGATCATGGGCTGCATTAACGAATATGTTAGAGGTTGAAAATTATATCCATCCAAGATTGATCAAAGAGGTTTACCCAATCGAAGAGGAATTTATGCACTCTAATGATGGTTGGGTTGAAGAATGGAAAACCAAAAATATACCTAAAGATCTTTCAGTTTTTCTAAAATCTATTAAAGCTGCTGGTAACACAAAAATTGTTGGTGAGGGGGCAGGTACAATTAAAAGAGTATTGTCTGAAAAGGCTGCACCATTAATGACTCTCGATGACTTAATTCAATTAGAAGCTCATGAAGAAGTTAGTGGATGGTTTAATAGAATAAAGGGAATCTTATAATAAACAATTATATAGTGAACATTGATTCAGAACAAACTTTTTTGTCGGTTATTATGGCAATCCAAAGTCGAGAGTCTAGCGGTAAACGTATTATACCGCTTTGGTAGCACTATATTAGAGAATGGAAGCAAGCTTGCGGTGAGCTTTTTTGATTATGCTTAGTGAGGATCAGCCTGAATTCATGTTTAACGTTTATCTATAAATATGTTCAAAGTTTAGCGTCAAAATTTAGGATCTGGCTTAATCGGGTAGCGGTTTACCGGCGGTTTCAGCGATAAAGAAGGTGACAACGAGGGAAAGCACTGCGGTTGCCATAAGATAATAGGCGGGTGAAAAATCATTCGAAGTGCGTTCGAGTAAATAGGTGGCGACTAACGGTGTGGTACCGCCAAAAATGCCCATACACAGGTTATAGCCGATCCCAGAGGCACTACAACGCACTTTTGTCGGTAAAATTTCAACCATAACAGCTGACAATCCTGAATAGCCTACGCCGAAAAGGAGGGCAAAACCTGCTTGTCCAGCCAAAATCATCCAAAAATTGTGATGATGCATCATCCACCATAATGGCCATGAAAAGAATAATGCACCCAAGGCTACAAAGTATAATAGGGGTTTTCGCCCTACTTTATCAGACAGAATAGCACTGAAAGTAATCACGGGAAGAAGAATGATGAGGCTTAAGGTATTAATATCTAATGCACTAGAAGTTGACACATGCATTTGTTCTGTTAAGTAAGAGATGGCGTAAACCCAAAGAAGATAAAATCCTACTGCATTGACAAGTGACAAACAGATTATCTGCATTATTTCTCGCCAATGATCACGAATGGCGGCGATAAAGGGGATGGTATCGATGGGTTTGGCATGATCAAAAGAGCTTGATTCAGTCATATGGCGACGGAATAACGTTGCGCAGACGGCAATGAGTGCGCCGATTAAAAAAGGAATGCGCCATCCCCATGCTTGGAATGCTTCGGCACTTAACAGGTTACTGAACAAAGAACAGAGTGCCGATCCTAAAAGAAAGCCGATAACACTGCCAAACATTGGCCAACTGGTGTTAAATCCGCGTTTATCAATCGATGAATGTTCAGCAAGAAAAACAATGGAGCTTGGGTATTCTCCGCCTACGGATAAACCTTGAAAGGCTTTACATGGACACCCAAAATTAATTGCCTAGTTTATGTTCATAAACTAGGCTTTTATTATTGATTGGAAAGATTGGATTAACGTGATGCCAACAGCCAGAAAAGCCATTGTGAGTATTGAAGATACGCCATATTATCATTGTATTTCCCGTTGTGTCAGGCGAGCCTATTTGTGCGGTGAGGATGCATATACGGGTCAATCCTATGAGCATAGGCGAGCATGGGTTGAAGATCGTATTCTTAAATTGGGTGACATCTTTGCGATTGATATTTGTGCTTATGCTGTGATGTCTAACCATCTGCATTTAGTTCTTTGTGTGGATATTTATGAGGCGAATGCTTGGTCGGAACGGGAGGTTGTCGAGCATTGGCATCAGTTATTCAACGGTACCGATATTACTCGAAAGTTTGTTAAAGGCTTAGCACTTGAAGAGTATGAAGTGGTTCTATTATCAGAAACTATTGCTAAATACCGTAGTCGTTTAAGTGATATAAGCTGGTTTATGAGGGCATTGAATGAGCCTATTGCAAGAAAAGCGAATTTTGAGGACAAGTGTAGTGGTCGTTTTTGGGAAGGGAGATTTAAATCTCAAGCATTACTTGATGAGGCTGCTGTGCTTGCTTGTATGGCTTATGTGGATTTGAATCCTATTCGTGCGAAAATGGCCGATACGGTCGAGCAGTCAGATTTTACCAGTATTCAGCGTCGAATAAAGGCCGTATTAAAAGGCGAACAGCCAACAGAATTACTTGATTTTGTAGGTAATGAAACACGAGAAGAACCGAAAGGTTTGTTATTTCATCTTAAAGATTATTTGCAGTTAGTGGATGAAACGGGTCGTATTATTTACAATGAGAATCGTGCAGATAAGCGCGGTGTGATAAGTGATGTGGCAATGCCAATCCTCAATCGATTGAATATTCCACAAGAAAATTGGCTTAAATTGACGACCGAATTTACGCGTTTATTTAAAGGTCCTGTTGGCAGTTTACAAGAATTGGATGCTTATTGTGCGCATCTAGAACGAAAACGACGACAAGGTGCTGGGAATTGCCATCGTTGGCTTGATAGCGCTTAATGGGGTTTGACGAGTACTTAGCTCTAGTCATGTATCCTCCCTATCTTTATATCGCTCTGAACATTTTCTGATAATAGCTCAGTTGCTTATCTTTATTGAAATTCATATAACTTAATAGTTTTTATAAAGCTACTGACAGTTTTGATGTTAAAGTAATCTTTAAATCAGTGAGGAAGCTCAAAGAGTCGATTTTTAGCATGAGGATTTTGGACTATATTGTTAGAAATTAATCATGGATGTCTTTTTTAGGCATTTCTTAGGCAGTCTATCTTAGGCATTTTTAGAAATTAATCATGGATGTCTATCTTAGGCACTATCTTAGGCATTTCCCAGAAAAAGCGGCTATACCGAGTTTTGATTTATTTTAAGTAGAAACTATATGTCTTGATTAGATATTAAAAATTTATTTTTCAATAGAATATGGTATAAGATTTATGATTGTTAGTGCATGATGTCAATTATTTAGAGAATTCGGCAACTGATAGTTGTTACTTTCTCTATTCCATAATCCATAAACTGAAAGTAACACTTTACTCATTTTAAATGAAAAGTTGTTATTTATTTTATTTATGTTTTTATACTGATGCTATATTAAGGTTTGAAAATAAGTAAGGTAATAGCTAATTTATTTCAATGCGTTTGTATATTAATGATGTAATTAATCGTCATTTATATGCTTTTTATGCTACTTAATGTTCACATTTGTTAGTGAGCTTTCTTTAATCGTTCATAGATAGGGAATAATTTTATAGTAAACTTACTTTGTTGTTTTTAAATGACATTTAAATATCAGCGAAAAGTGTTTTCGATGTGCCTTTACGTTTATTTAAATAAAATTTAATTTATTATCTTGCATTTATGTGATTTTTGTTTTGACTGTTTTTGTTATTGGTTTATGATAATAAGCTCAACTTTAATTATATCTTGTTTTCTATAATATTAAGGCTGGGGGTAGTTGCTTAAAATGTATTTAAGTGGCTTTTTTTTTGTGTTTTATTTTAGAACAGTTTATCTTTATCATTAATGTCTAAGGAGACAAAATGCTTGTAGGATTATTGCCAAACTTTATGAAGTTTACTACCGCTTTAGATTTAGTGAGAGTGGGCCGAGATTATGATGGCGGCTATTTAGTATCGAAAAGTGATATTGATAAGTCTGATGTGTTAATAGGTTTAGGGATCAATGATGATTGGAGCTTTGAAAGTGACTTTTGTCAATATAATGATGTGCCTGTTTATGCCTATGATGCGTCTGTTAGTAAGAAAGTTTTTTTTAAGAATATTAAAAATGCATTTAGACGGTTTCATCGACCAAAACCTTTATTACATTGGATAAAGGTCTATAACTCTTATAAAAAATTCTTTACTGGAAATAAGCATCACATTGAAAAGTTTGTAGGATTGAATGCAGGTGGGGTTCATTGCAGTATGGATGAAGTCTTTAAAGATACAGATTATAAAAATATTTTTCTTAAAATAGATATAGAGTCTTCTGAATACAGGATCCTTGAAAGTTTGATTGAGAATCAAGATAGGATCACTGGAATGGCGATTGAGTTTCATTATTGTGATGTTCACTTAGAGCGTATTCGCTCTTTCATCGAAAGGTTCAAGCTCCCCTTAGTCCATATTCATGCCAATAATATTGCGGCGATCAGAATCGATGATTCGTTACCTTCAGTGTTAGAGTTAACCTTTAGTCAATACGCAAAAACAGGGAGTAACATGTCTATGCCTCATGAGTTAGATATGCCTAATAGTGAAAAATTTGATGAAATAGCTTTGCGTGTGGTTGAATAATAGTACTTGAGTTGATATCCGAATGAGTACTTTAATCTGGAAGTGCTTTTCCAGCCGTTTCGGTAATAAAGAAGGTGACAACGAGGGAAAGCACTGCGGTTGCCATGAGATAATAGGCGGGAGAAAAATCATTCGAAGTGCGTTCGAGTAAATAGGTGGCGACCAATGGGGTGGTGCCGCCAAAAATCCCCATGCACAAATTATATCCGATCCCAGAGGCACTACAACGGACTTTTGTCGGTAAAATTTCAACCATAACAGCCGACAATCCTGAATAGCCTACGCCGAAAAGGAGTGAGAAACCTGCTTGTCCAGCCAAAATCATCCAAAAATTGTGATGATGCATCATCCACCATAATGGCCATGAAAAGAATAATGCGCCTAATGCTACAAAGTATAATAGGGGTTTTCGCCCCACTTTATCAGACAAAATAGCGCTAAATGTTATCACAGGAAGAAGAATGATGAGACTTAAGGTGTTAATGTTTAATGCATTAGATGTCGACACATGCATTTGTTCTGTTAAATAAGAGATGGCGTAAACCCAAAGCAGGTAAAAGCCTACTGCATTGACCAGTGATAAACAGATTATTTGCAATATTTCTTGCCAATGATCACGAATAGCGACGATAAAGGGGATAGTATCGATGGGTTTAGCATGATCAAAAGAGCTTGATTCGGTCATATGGCGACGAAATAACGTAGCACAGACGGCAATGAGTGCGCCGATTAAAAAAGGAATGCGCCATCCCCATGCTTGGAATGCGTCAGCACTTAACAAGTTACTAAAGAGAGAACAGATAGCCGAACCTAAAAGAAAGCCGATAACACTGCCAAACATTGGCCAACTGGTGTTAAATCCGCGTTTATCAATAGACGAATGTTCAGCAAGAAAAACAATGGAGCTTGGGTATTCTCCACCAACGGATAAACCTTGAAGGATCCTTAAAATAATAAGTAATATAGCGGCCATGGAGCCGATTTCTGCATGGGTGGGAAGAAAGGCAATGGCAGTGGTACCTGCTCCCATCATGATGACAGAACAGATCAGTGCAGGCTTTCTCCCCATTTTATCAGCCATATGGCCAAGTAATACTCCACCTAAGGGACGGGCAATATAACCAACGGCTAGTACAGCAAATGCCGCTAGAAGAGATGTGAAAGGATCGCTACTGGGAAAGAAAAGTTTACCAATGATAGGCGCCATCGTGCCATAAACTGCAAAGTCATACCATTCAAGGGTATTGCCAATAGCGCCCGAGATGATATTGCGTTGTTTTATGACTTGAGAAGAAATAAATAGTACCAAGCTAATTCAATTTATATAATCAGCGTAGAAGTGAAAGAAAGCAAAATCCAGCATCAAGATGTTAGAAATGATTACTGAAAAGTCTGAATGAGTTGAGAACACTTAGAGAGGTTCATTTTACCACTTGAATGTTAACATTAGTATTCAGAAGAGATGAAGTATGTCATTTATTGCTATAAATACAATGTGATGAGTAGATAAGGACGAAAGATGAGAGATGATCATGATGAAAACTTCAGACGATTAATACGGATCGCTAAGTTTATAGTCCCTTTATTTATTTTGATTTTTGCCAGTGCTATCGCTTGGTTTGAGTTCAGTAATCAAGTGATTAATATTCAGATTACGGATAAAAATGTCCACTGGAGTGAAGGTTGCTCCGAGGGGCGTTGCTCAGGTATAGCGACTTTTTATGTTAAAACAAAAGCTGAGACCTTTATTACAACCCAATTTATTTATAGCCAAATGCAAGTGGGGCAGCGTTACGATGTGGAAACAGAGGGATTTACATTTTTTGCCGTTCATCGACGGATCGATTATCTCTTTTAAAACTCGATAATTTTATTGCCTATATGGTTAAATGTTATTGATTTTTAAAATAATACTTACCATCGATATCTTCTTCAATCTTTTTCTATTTTTGCATTGAAAAGTTGAAGTATTATGATTTGTTATAAAGTAACCATGTTGTTGGATTTAATTTCTCATTTCCTCTTCCTTACGAGTATGAAGACAGTTTAAGAAGAAGGATTTTTATTAAGCCTCTTTTTTATTTAAGCCCTATTTTTTCCCATAAAAAGAAAGTGTCACATTAAAAATAAATGTGAGTAAATATGATGTTTGTCAAATTTATTGATATTGAGAATGGTTATCATTGTAATAAGTGTATCTCTAGTGTTACATTTTGTTTGATTGGTTTTTTTTATTTTAATAATCGTAGGAATAAAAATGAAAAAAAAATGGATAATGGGTTTCGTGGCTTCGCTGACTTTTTTACCTACTTTGGCCCAAGCGGATACTTATCTTGGTCGGTATATTTGTCATTCCAATGAGGTATTAAGACAAAATGGTGATTTAGGTGCCAAGGTAGATTCTCGATTAGAGCTCAGATTAAAGCAGGATGATGATGGTTTAGTATCGCTTATTCAAGGAATGGGGCATCTGATCACAAACTATGCAGCAGATGATAATTTATTAGATGATGAATATGCATATTACGGTTTGTTTAATTCACATTCTCTAAAGGAAAATCCGGATTATGCGCCTCGTGTTTATCTTAATCATCATCAATTTAAAGCTTTTAATGCAATGGTGACAAATAATAATGACGGGGGAGGAATGTGGGGGAATTTAGTGATCCCGAAAACATTAACGACAGAAATTGAAGTGCATTATATCTTTCAATCAGGCGATCACATGGGCGGCACGGTTGATTATCAATGTGTGAGTGGGTAAGGTTTATTTTGGACTTGACACATCTATTTTAGATACGACGAATATATCATTTATAGGTTGTTATTATGACGAGTAAATGATATTTTGAATTTTGCATTGATGGATCAATGTGTATTTGCTTTATTAACTTAGAAAAGGACTTTCTATGAAAAAGCTATCATTATTTGTATTCTGTAGTCTTTCTGTTATTGTTTTATTTTTTTTAACTTCGTTTGAACCGCTTTTAATTCCTCTTATTACCTTTCAGCCCAGTCAATCTCAATGGCCTTACAAACCTTTTACTGTTCGTTGCCTTGGAGTGAATAAAAATCAGCTATCTTAGGGGGAAGATAATGTTATTCATTTATTTTATCCTGTTACATGGAAAAAATAGTGATATAAATTCAGTATCTTGTATTATTGCTGAGATCCAAGAATGAATATTACGTGAAGAAAAGGGATGAGTAAACTGATGTATCGCATAAGAAAAGCTGAACTTACCGATGTAGAGCGATTACAAGCCCTTCAATTTCAAATTAACGCGTTTCATAAAAAGCACTTACCCGATGACTTTCTTTCTCCTGAAGAAATTGCAAAAAACATTAATTTGAATGAGTTTATCGACAGTCAAAATTATATTGTGCTGGTGGTTGAGCATGACAATGACGTAGCTGGTTTTGTGATGGGCAATGTGTGGGAGCGAAAATCTTGGGTATTACAACGGCGTCAAATAGCCAGTTTACAGCAAATTGCGGTTGATACTGCTCATCAGCGCAAGGGCCTCGGGAAAATGTTAGTGGAAGCGTTTGAGCATGAAGCTAAGCAAAAAGGCAGTGAAGAACTTTGGTTAGAGGTGTATGCCTTCAATGAAGATGCGATTGAATTGTACAAGCGTCAAGGGATTGAACCCACATTGCTTTTTGGACAAAAGAGACTGATTGCCTGATGAAATTTAAAATATTAATGCTCAGATAGAATGAAGTGTTAAAGTAGAATAAGGAGCCGTTAAGTCTTGCCCTCTGAAAAACCTTGTTGAAGACATGCTAGGAAAGAAAGTGAGTGATCTTCATTAATGTCATTGACATAGGAACTTAAGCGCCCGTGTTCCATAGGGCGTTTAAGCATTTTGTTAAATTGAAAGGGTTAATCTTTTTCGGCGAAGTCGATGAGTGTTTGCCCTGACATACGGTAGCCGACCCATTCATCTTGTGATTTTGCCCCAATTGAATGATAAAAATCTCGCGATGGTTTATTCCAATCAAGACAACTCCATTCAAATCGACCGCAATTGTTTTGCAGCGCAATTTGAGCCATTTTTTTCAGTAATAATTTGCCAGCGCCTTTACCTCTGTGCTCTGGTGAGACATAAAGATCTTCAAGGTATAGCCCTGGTTTGGCTAACCAAGTTGAGTAGTTATAAAAATAAATTGCCATGCCAAGTGCTTGTCCATCTTGCTCACAAATTAATGCGTTCACATGGCTGTTACTTGAAAACATGCTTTTCTTAAGTGTTTCTTCTGTGGCAAGCACTTCATGTTCTGCTTTTTCATAAATAGCCAATTCACGCACAAAATGTAAAATCAGTGCCGCATCTGATGTTTGAGCTTGGCGAATAAATAAGGGTTCCACAGACTTCTCCGTTATATATGATTGACCTTATCATACTGCTTGTCATAATATGATTACAGTGCATTATTTTCATGTCAATATGTGTTCTATTCATAATGAATTTATATCAAATCGATTTAAACTTACTGATTTTATTTGAAGCTTTGTATCGTCATAGAAGGGTATCAACGGCAGCGGAAGACATTTGTTTGAGCCAATCAGCATTCAGCCATGGTTTATCCCGACTGAGGAAACGGTTAGATGATGAATTGTTTGTTCGCGTCAATAATCTGATGGAGCCAACATCACTCGCTCATGATCTTGCTTGCCATCTTTCTCCAGCGTTAGAACAGATCCATATAGGATTGAATAATCGTTTAACCTTCGATCCTGCTACCAGTGATATTGAACTTAAATTTGCTGCAACAGATTATACTCAATTTAGTTTATTACCCAAGTTAGTGAGCCATATTACTAAAGTCGCGCCTAATATTCGTATTACGCTTGTGTCGTCGGAAGATAAAATGCCAACGGAGAAACTGATTAGTGGGGAGTTAGATTTTGTACTGGGCTTTAGTCATGAAGTGGAAAAGTCATCGACGATTGATTATCAGACTTGGTTGAAAGATAGTTATTGTGCTATTGCGAGAAAAAACCATCCTAAATTGAAAAATGGTTTGACGTTAGAGGCATTTTTAAATTTATCCCATGTACGAATTTCGCCTTGGGGTGAGAAAAAAGGGATTGTCGATCATCAACTTGCGGCTTTGGGACTGAGCCGTCATGTTACCTTGCAATTACCCAGTGCCCTTGTCGCACCTTATACGGTTGCTAATTCAGATTTGCTCCTTACCTTGCCTAGGTTGTTGGTATCCAATGTGGCTGACATGCTGGATATTGATATTTACCCGCCTCCGGTTGATATGCCTCAATATCAATTAAATATTTACTGGCATAAATTGAATGCCAGTAAGGCGAGTCATCGTTGGCTAAGGCAGTTGATTGAACAATTGAGCTGAAAGGTATGGTTTCGTGGGGGAGGGCAATGTTAAGCCTCAAAGTGTCATCAAAAATAATACTTTGAGGCGTGGCTCTTCGTTTATGGAGGATCGGTTGAGGCGAAGTTAATTAAAACCTTAGTTAATTAAAAATTATAGTTAATTAAAAATTATAGTTAATTAAAAATTATAGTTCATGCCTATCATGAAACTGCGTCCCATGAGTGGAGCATAATCTTTGAGTAAAGAAGTGTGTGGTCTCGCATTTTGATTGAGTAAATTGCTCCCTTTCACATACAGCATGACATCATTGTCATTCATCATCATGTGATAGGTCAATGCAGTATTCAATAAGGCGTAACCTGCGGTATCGGTCTCATTTTCTGCTGTTTGTGT
Organism: uncultured Shewanella sp.; assembly: GCF_947491715.1. Classification (GTDB taxonomy): domain Bacteria; phylum Pseudomonadota; class Gammaproteobacteria; order Enterobacterales; family Shewanellaceae; genus Shewanella. The sequence continues at coordinate 313,942 of NZ_CANLKR010000001.1, forward strand.
TTGTTTGGCATAAGCCATGACACCGACTTCTGCATGCCAATCAGATTGATCGTAATTGAGGGTTGAGCCCACACGTAAGGGGGAGATCAGGGGTAAATTTCCGCCATCGACTAACAGACCTCGTGTATAGTCACTGAGTAAATCGATTGACCAAATTTCACTAAGTGGAATATTGGCTTGTGCCTCTACAGAGTAGAGCTCGGCATCCCCTTGAGTGAATTGATACACAGGTAAAGAGCCTCCTTCTCCGATATCTGAAGCAACAAGACCTGTGTCTTGTTCATAGTAAAAATTATTGACCCTGTTATAGGCCATGCTTAAAGAGCCTGTCCATGAGCCGTCTAGTTTTCGTAAGGTTAAATCAATATTATTGGCGATTTCCTTATTGTTACTGTTGCTGTTTGGTACAACCTCACCGTTTTCAATAGTGAATTGAGAACCCACTTCAAAACTTTGCGTTGCATCATGATTGCCAAAACTGTAAAGCTCTTCGGCAGTAGCTGAGCGTTCGGCTCGTTCAAAAGACAAACCTAAATTATAATCGGGATCAAAATTCCAAACGATACCAGCTGACAGGGACAGGTTATTATCATTTACACCGTCGGGTTGATAATTTTGAGAGCTGCTGGTGGTCGTTAAGAGCATGCTGTCAGGTGCTAAATTATAATGCTCGATGCGTCCTCCAAGCTCAAGACGAAAGTCATTAATTTGTCGTTCTTGTACTATGAATGCTGCTATTGTGTTTGTAATACTGTCAGGAGTCAGTGCTTCATCGCCTACCACTGAAAAATCTCGGTGCGTGGTATTGAGTCCCATGCTCCCTTGCCATTTTCCCCAAGGGCTATTATTAACACTTAAACGTACTTCGCTTTCTTTGTTGTAGAAGAAGGTATCGGCTATGCCATCCTCTGCCTCTGCATGTTGATAATCGGTATAGCCCGCGTCTAAGTTCAGTTTAGTGACACCTGAAAAGGGATTTATCAGGCCACTGTGAAGTTGCCAGACTGTTTTGTGTAAATCAATAGTGATATCTGGATCTGTGGTGTCTCGTTTGGGGATCCCGTAATTTGAATCAGTTTGTGCCCCAGAGAGACTGATGAAACTATCATCTCCCGTGTATCCCACTCCAACGGCATAATCATCCTGTGCCAGCTGACTGTTTTCTAATGTGCCATGTGTGTCTGATTGGCCTTTGATGGCATCACCTGCAATATTGAGATCGCTGGTATTACGTTTTGAGCCATCAAGATGCCAATTAAATTTTCCGTTACCGCCGTTGAGTTCACCATTGACTGTACGGCCATTATTGCCAGTTTCGTATTGCGTACCAAGGTTACCGGATAATTCATCGACGGGCTCTTCATGAACGCGATTATTGACCACATTGACAACGCCGCCAATGGCCCCATTGCCATAAAGTAGCGATCCCGGTCCTCGAAGAATTTCGATTTGCTGTGCAGTGCCAGCTTCTGTAGTGACGGCATGATCTGCTGATACCGTAGAGGCATCGCCTACCGACAGGCCATTTTCAAGTACTAATACTCTTGGGCCGCTCATGCCGCGAATAATGGGGCGACTCGCTCCTGCACCAAAATGAGTTGCTTGAACACCAGGGAGTTTTTCCAATGTATCCCCTAAGGTAGGTTCTGTATTCAGTTTTAGCTGATCTTCAGTCATGACACTGATGGGAGTTGTGCTTTGGATGGGTGAACTAAGAAAAGGTGATGCAGTGACGACAATGTTTTCCATCATCATGGGATCGAGCGATATATTCTGTGTCACAGTCCCTTTGGTGAGGGATACATCATCATTGACATCAGTAAAGTTTTTTGCAGTGACATGCAAATGAGCAAGACTGTTATCTGAAAGGGTTAATGTGTATTGACCTTGTGCATTAGTGGTGGCTTTTTTAGAATTAGTGACGGCTTTTTTATCTGTTTCGACACTGACTTGTGCGCCAACAATTGGTGTACCGTCAGGAGCGGTTATTTGCCCTTGAAGCTGGGCGGCTATTACGGGGGTTGAGCTACTAGCAAGCGCTAACGCCATATAAGATAGAGCATGTCTCATCGTGCCTGTCCTTATAGAAAGCAAAAAAATAGAAAGCAAAAAAGTCCAATACTCATCATCATCGATAGCATACCGAAGTTGATGAATTTACTGTTTTTGTTGAACTTTCTTAAAAGGGAGGGGCACGCACACTTAAGGTTTCGAGCCAAAATAAAGCGGGCTGCTGATATAAGGGAAGGGTGATTTTTTCAGCTTGTTGCTGACACATTTCAGGCATGATGACCGTTGTTGGGCCAGCATGGTGGTGGTGATAGATATTACTGTAAAGGCAGTGAGTGTTATCATGTTCTAGCGCATGCTCCATGCTATGTGCGATCGTGATAGATTGCAGAACAATCAGCCATAAGCCAAAAATGAGCCAAAGGCCACTCTTAAGAGTCAGGGGGGCGCGATTTGTCATTATGGTAACCTGATCTCCTTTATTTTGATTAGCTTTTATATTAGGTTTTGCTAATTCTTTTTTTATGAGCGCACACGTTACTCTTCAGAAAAGAAAAACGCAAAGTAAAAATGGTAAAATTGTTATATTTTATCTTAGGTTTCACTATGTAATAATCAATTTAAATCGGCAATTGATGGATTTGATCTCGTATTTTATTCTAAATATTAAGGAGTTTTATGAACCTCAATCAAGTCACTTTACCAGTGACAAACATGCTCGATGCAACCGAGTTTTATTTGACATTAGGCTTTACCCAAATTGTCGATACGCCACATTATGCGCGTTTTGAATGTCCTGATGGGCAGAGCAGTTTTTCATTATCACTGGAAGAAAAAACATCTCATCATGGCGCGGTGATTTATTTTGAACATGAAGACTTAGATAATTGGGTGTTGGAGCTGAAAAGAAAAGGTATTGTATTTATCCAAGATCCTCAAGATGAGACATACCTATGGAGAGAAGCGGTACTTAAAGATCCCTCAGGTAATAAAATTAAGTTATATTGGGCAGGGGAAAATAGGCTTAATCCTCCATGGCGAGTGGATAAAAATGGCGAATAACTTCTTGTGTGGATTTAAGTGAATGGTGTGTTTAATATGGATGGCGTTTAAATGAAAAAATAGAGTGAAAAAGCATTTTACAAATGTAATGTTATGGAGTTTTTATTATGCAGGAGCTAGGTAAGTTATATCAAAGCGTTAAAGTGTTATATCTGATGTTTTGGGCTGGATTAATGCTGAGTATTTCGCTCTATTTACTTGGGATAGATAGCAGTGTTTGGACCGTTAGCTATGTTTCATTATTGGCTGTTATTACACTGTTTACTCTCACTGCCAATGTGAAATTGCACCATTTAGCGGTTAAAGAAGCGATCAATTGTCATACGCTTGGCCTGAATGCGACGGTATTATCCAGTTTGTTTCTCACACCATTGGAGGCTGTGATCGTATTACCTGCGATCAATTTATATCGGCTTAGGCATCATGACTAAAAAGTAAGTGATGTCAATTCAAACGTAAAGTGTAAATGAGTGTCATTTTATATTAATGATTTATATGTACACTCCACTGTCTAATATTGACGTTATTGTCAGCAATGAATAGGGTATGTTTTAGGACAATAACTAATTACATGGAGTTAAGGGATTTTTATGCAAGAAATAACAAGAATAAATCATGTGGGCTTGAGAGTGAAATCGCTTAATGTTTCAAGGCTTTTTTATGAGAAGTTAGGTTTTATTTTTATTGAAGGTCCAGTCGGGCCTGAGCCCGTTGCCGTTATGGAACATCCATCTGGCATTAATATCAATTTCATTTTAAATGCCTCAAATGATGAGCCAACCAATATCTTGATGGACATACCTCAAAAGTACACAGGTTATACGCATATTGCATTGGAGATCACTGATCTTGACGCTGTTCAAAAACAATTAGCGGATCTTAATATCGCAATAACAGGTGGTCCAATTACGATCCCCAGTGGCGCACAGTTTATTTTTGCACGTGATCCTGATGGCAATGTGATTGAATTTCATCAACCAGCCTAAATGGATAAATAAAATGCAACAGGATTGTTTTCAATATCCCTAATGATTAGATCTATCCATTTAAAAAGAGGTGATACGTCCGCTTGTGATGCTAGTATGTCACCTTGACTGGTATTGAATACATTGTTCAAAATAGGGTTGTAATTGATTAAGCCATAGCGAATAGCCTTTAGGCGTTAAGTGCAGTTGATCATGCATGATATCCAGAGGGATCACGTCTTGATGATCTGAAAAAACGAGATTAATATCGATGTAATCTATGAGGCTGTTCGCCGTTAAGCTGGAATATAATCTGCTGGCTTCAGTACCGATTTGACGCTCAATTGAATCCTTTTTTCCTCGGGGGAAAAGGCGATATACCATTATTTGAGTGTCTGGCAGTTTGCATTGAATTTGATGAACTAAATATTGCACTCCTGCTGCGATTTCCTCTGCGGTATTATCAAACACATTATTGGTGCCAATATTGAGTAGCAATAATCTTGGCGTAATATTGTCTAATTGACCATTTAGGACTCGCCAAAGTGCATGTTGTATTTTATCCCCGGCAAAACCAAGATTATGAATGATGAGTTTTCTTGACCAATGTTGTAATACTTTGCTTCCTGCTTGCTCCCATTGCTGCATGATAGAATCGCCCATCAAGATCACATCAGGACTGGCATTGTTTTGTTTATGAAGACTTAAAATACCTTGATGCCGTTTGACCCAGCGTGAACTATTGAGCTTATTTTGTGGAAAGGTTGTGGTGTTAGCATGGGGGGTCATCGTTACTTTATTTTTGAAGAGGCATTAAAAAATAGGTTAACTGTGTTGTTGATGTGATGCAAATCATAGTGAATTAGTACCCTCCTTTTACTTATTGAAGTATAAGGAATGACACTACTTAATAAAGTTAGGACAGGCATAAGAAACTCAAATGCTGTCATTCACCCTTATTCAAAGTAGAAGCGGGGCTTTCATTGCGATAAAAGTTGTTGAAGGGATAAATAGGAGGCATTCACGGTTGGGGCGAATTTTAACTACACTCATACCATTGATCCACCGTTAATTTTTTTGGGGTATGATGATGAAAGCGTTTATTGTTTGTGGCGCACCCGGTGCAGGAAAGTCTACTTATGGGCATCAATTGGCAAGAGAAGTGAGTGCGACATTGATTGATATTGATGTCGTCTCTGAGCGTTTAGTTCGCTTAGCGTTAGCGTTATCTGGAAAGGATCCAAATGACAGAGACAGTCATTTTTTTAAAGACAAATTTAGAACGCCTATATATGAACAAATGTTTGATATTGCAGTGGATAATTTATTTCTTAATCATGTGGTGATAGTGGGGCCCTTCACTCGAGAATTGCAAGATCCCGATTGGCCCGAAACATTAGCTAATCGATTACAGGCTGAGGTGATTGTTCACTATGTCACTTGTGATCCAGCAATCCGTAAAAAGAGAATACAAATTCGTGGCCACTCACGGGATAGGGGGAAATTGAAAGATTGGGAGGAATATTTACAATATTATCAAGGTGAGAATCGACCTTGTTTTGAACACGTGTTGATTGATAATAACAAGGAAAAATGCGTTAAATCGAGTGTAACAGGTAAGAGATATTAACCGTTGTAAAATTATGTTCGAATTAAACGTGCTTTAATCACTGCGTAGTGAGTGCAGCCCTGCCTTCTAAGCCCCTTTTTAATGAGAAGGGCTGCAACAAAGAGTAAAACACGTTTATACCGATCCTATGGACAAATCATGATCAAAAATCAATCCCCCTAATCATTAGCTGATATTGTTTGATAAAATTCATTTTTAAACCAAAGGCCTAAAATTTGTTGATTGGCTTCATCAAACTCAGGTGTCACCTCTCGATAACCATAGAGTGAGGTTTCTAATGTATAAAAAGTGTCGCCATCTCTGATGAGTTCCCACTGTACACCCGCGTTATTTTGCCACCATAATTGTTGATCCACATCAGCTAGAACAGTCACTTCATGCCAAGGGTTTTCAAGCGGTTGTCGTTGGTATTGTCCAATGATATTTTCAGCCGTGACGACAGACTCATAGCGTTCACCTAAAAACCATAATGCGAGTACATCTGAATGAATATTATTAGGATCGCTAAGCTCAACGGTGAGTGCCTGCATTCCGTAGGGACTATCAGGGGCCAGTAGTTGCGCGTTATCTATGATGAGATCCCAACTATATCCAGCAGCATTATTCCATTTTAAAACTTGAAGACTTTCATCAAAGGTGACGTGGACTTGATGCCAGTTATTACCAATAGGTGTCCGTTCAAAGTGACCCGTAATTTGGTGCGGGTTTAATGATGAATTGGCATTAATATTGATGGTGGCATTATTGTTATCAATATAGGTGACTTCAATATTGATGTCATTTATTTCATCTGTAAAAGACTCTCCCTGTGCTAATGCAGTAATAAAATGAGTACGATTATACCCTTCAGCATAGTGATGAATATTGACTTTATCACTATAGGTCTCATGCATACCAAATACGCCAATGTTGTTTCTTAAGGAGATATAATAATGATTATTAGTGGTTGACTGGGGGAGTTTTATTATTTGGTGATCGAGATTGTGCTCACTTGGATTCAATTCTATTGATGATAATGGGTAATTGCCATTGGTTGGGGAGGTGAGGAGTTGGTCGGGAAATTGATCATATATACCAAGTTGGTACCTATGTGGTGCATTGATTTGTCTGACTTGGCTATTATTGCCCATAACACCGGAATGATCACCATATTCGGACTCTAGATTGCCGTCATTATTTAAATCTGTTGATGCATGATGCATCCCCAAATTATGGCCGAGTTCATGTGCGTACACGATCGTTGTATTCCATTTTATCCATGATGTGCAATTGCCATTACAGCCTAAGTTACCGAGTCCCCCCCATCCACAATTGACATTATTGGGCAAGACTATGACAAAATATTGATAGTCGTTAATATTGACACCGTTTTGTGTGATAGCGGCTTTGGCATCATCTCGCCATTGATAAGCATCACATGCATCACCAACAGCATAGTTTAAGTTAACGGTATGAATATCTGCCTGATTATCATTGTCAGTGTCGCTGATAAAAAATAATTGGTTAAAGCTGCTTGATAAATAGACATTGTTCATCGATTGTTCACTTGAATACATCATATTTTCAACGGCAGAAATTGAGGTCGTATCAGTGGCTTTTTTATCTGAAAAGTCAATGAGTAGAGTGAGAACATTTTTTTCGTTGATTATAGTTTTGTTGAGTTCATGTGTGGTGAGCTGTTTAAACGACTGTACTTCAAGAGGCATTAATGAATCAATGAAATGATGTTCAGCAGTGTGAATGAGAATATCATCACCTCTTTTTAGAGAGGATACGTCCATACTTGAGGGGAAGGTGATCGGGTATGTGTCATCATTCATATGAATAAAGTATTTTGTCACAGACTGATGATGAATAAAGTCATCTTCAACTAGAATATCCAGTTTACCTTGGTAAGTCGAGGCGATGAGTGAGTGGGAGTAAAACAATAAAATTATGAGTATATAGAATATATTTTTCATTTTTATATCATCCTTAAATCAACATCAGAAAGTGAATAGTGATATGTTTATCTCTTTCAAGATTAAATATAATATAGGTTTATTTGATGGTTTTTATTACTGAAAATCCTTTTTAGTATATGTATGGAAACAACAAACTGCGGTTAAGGTTATTATCTGTTGAAGGCAACGTTTTTTAAAGTGTAGTTGCTAATATTAAAAGTGGGACGTATAAGTATTAATTTTTCATATCATTTTATTTTCTTATTATAAATATAATGACTATGTTTAATTGACTATGATATTTTTAATATTGAATAGGATGTAGTTTGTGGTTGATAAATAATAGATGGAGTCATGTTGATTTTTATTAAGTTTTTTAGTATGGCTGGTGATGTGTTATAGGATTATTAGCAACATTAAAGGAGAAGGGATGATTATTTATCAAGTTGAACTTAAAATAGAAAAGGATATTGCAAAAGCGTATTTGTTATGGTTAACACCTCATATGAAAAAAATGATGTCATTTCGTGGTTTTTTGAAAGTTGATTTCTATGAGGAGATTACAAATGAAGATGAAGATAATAAAAGTTATACTGCTATTTATCACTTAGCGTCAGAAGCAGATTTGCAAGCCTACTTGAGTGAGCATGCACAAGAGATGCGTGATGAAGGTATGAAGCGTTTTGGAAATCGATGTCAAGCTAAACGAAAGGTATATTATCTTAAAAAATCGTTTAGTTGAAGCAGTAATAAATTTAAAGCTAATATTGTCAATGCTAATGTATATTGTATTTCTATTGTAAATGTTTGACGTCAGTGCAAAGCTCTATAAGTTAGTTTTAAATAGAATTAATTATTTCTCTTAAATGGTCGAGCGACATAATAATAACAATAAATCCTGCAGCCTGGTATCAATATGTCTAATTGACATTGTTTAAATGTCAGTGTTATAAAAATAATCGAATTGTTAATATTCGATAAAATAGTGATTTTATAATAAAAGATATAAGGATTTACACCATGCTGTTGAAAGTAAGTGTGCCTTTTTTAAGGTTGAGTAATAAATCAGAAAGTGTTTCAAAAGTGAGTACTTTATTTTATCATTCACTTTCATTTAAATCAAAACAAAAAGTTCTTGATGAAATATATGAGGTTTATAAAACATCATCTTTAACACTGAATAAGGATGAGTTTGAAAAATCTTTTTTAAATACTGAAGGGGCTCAGGTATGCTTGTTTTATAATAAAATTAATGGGTTGGTTGGATTTATTAATTCATCGATTATTTTTATAGAAAATGAAAAAAATAAAAAACATGCTGTTTTTTGTGCTGGTGTTTTCTTTAGGCAAGGTTTTAAAGGGGGGAAGTTAGCAGTGTTGTTTGGATTTTCACAGTATTTAAAATTTAAAATTAGAAATATGATGACGCCAATTAGTTATGTGACATTAGTGTCTAACCCTGCTGTCTATAAGTTACTTGCTGAGAATGCCTATCGTTTGTATCCTGTGAAGAATAGGAAGACGCCTAAATATGTCCATACTATCTTCGATAGAATCGTTGAGGCGAGGAATATATCTTTGATTGACCGTGATAATTATTTAGCTCTATCTCAAGCAGTGCCAAAGCATGCCAGTAGACTATCCCGCTCTGAAAATTTGGCTTTGAGTCCATATGCACAGTTTTTTAATCAGATGAATCCTGATTATTCTCAAGGGAAGGCAATGTTAGTATTTATTGAGCTAAATATGATCAGCTTTGTATTGGGAACATATAAGTGCATTAAAAATATAATAGTAAGTACGAAATCATAATATTAAAAGGACATAGTGATGTTAAATAAAGGAACTTTATTGTATAAGTTGGTGTCTATTTTAGGCTTTCCCATTTCACTTATATTATTTACGTTTATTTCATGGACGATATTTACTCTCGACCCTGCTTTGAGTGTTTTTATTTACTTTTTAATACTCAGGCTCATTGCTGCATTTTTTTGTTTATCTTTTGAGTTTTTGATCCCTTTCGATAAGGAGCAACCATTTGAAAAAAATGAATTGAAAACAGACTTTTTGTTTTATATGACGAACAATTTTTTATTAATTCCTGTAATTGCTGTATTGCATGTGACATTCTGTTTTTGGATTATAGATGCAATGGGTTATCAAAATGATTTTTCACTTTCGAATTTACCTATATACTGGGAAATAGCTATTGGTTTTCTATTGATGGAGTATCTGAGCTATTGGGCTCATAGGTTAGTTCATACTCAACCTTTGTTATGGCGTGGGCATGCAACGCACCATAGTCCGAGTTCTATGTATTGGTTAAATAATTTTCGTAATAACTTATTGAGTTATTTGGTGGCGTTTGCACTTGTTTATACTCCCATGTATTTGCTAGGGATAAGTAAAGAGTTTTTGATATTTCGTTTTAGTATTTTTATATTGTTGGCTCCTTATCAACATATTAATGCAGATTTTAAAATGGGTTTCTTAAATTATATTTTCAGTGCAGCGACCAATCATCGATTTCATCATTCAAAGAACCCTAAGCAAGCTAACGCCAACTTTGGATTGATGGTAATATTTTTTGATATTTTACACGGTACATTTATTAACGGAGATAAATATGATAAAAAAATCAAAATGGGATTATTCTCTGAAGTGAAAGGTTATAGGAAACATGATTTTGTTTTTCAAGAGTTAGCGCCTTATCGTTCATATTTATGGAATAAACAAAGGAAAGATAATGATAAAGAGTTAAATGTTTCATTAGAAAGAGACGCGACTTAAGCTATTATAATAAAATCGAAAAGGTGCTTTGTAGAAAAGCATCTTTTTGGAGGTTAATGCACTAAATGAGAAACTATTTACTGTTCCCTAAGCTGAATAAAATAATGGTGATGATAGCCGAAAGCAATGAGAGCCAATGATAAATATTTAAAGTTTCTTTAAAAACTAAGCCGCTGACAATAAGTGTCGTTGTCAGAATAGAGAGCACTGCATAGATGATATAACTAGAAGCGCCAAAAGAAGAATATAATAAGTTAAATCCTAGGTAAGTTAAGAACAATCCAAAGCCACTGGTAATTGCCCATAATCCATTGATTTTAAATACCTCATAGTATTTTGGGGCGCCGAAGAGAGGAGCAGCAAGTAAGGTGAGGAGTAAACAAAAAGTGGCACTGATACTGATGAAAGCAAAAGGATTGGCGAGTTCTAAGGCTTTTTTTTGTCCAATGACAAAGAAAGTATTTCCTATAGCGGCGATTAAAGCGAATGAAATAGCGATGATGTTATTCATATTACTCCAAAAAACTATTGTTTATTGTTTGGCTTATTTCAATTTTAGGTGTCATTAATGAAATAGCAAAATATTAATCCATTATTGAGATTTATTTATGACTATTAACTTAAATATTAGTGAGCTATTAATTAGTGGATGATAGAGTTTCTTCTTTAATACCTAAATGGATTTATTGTCAATACACTTTAAAATAATGTGTACTTTCCTGACTTGTTTCGTGCTTTGGATACAGTGACAAACCTTTATGGATGCTGAATATTATGCTGAAGATGTGGGAATAGTGCTTTGATTATTATTTAATGGATTAAGTTGTAGTAAGTCTTTGCTGTGTAATATATTGATTTTAATAATAGCTTATATGTTAATGGTAAAAAAACGTAAATAATAAAATTAAGCTCATTTTGTCTTTGAGCTTAAGTTGAATTTAATATACTTTACGCCATTAAATTTAATATATTTGTATAAGTTATTTTTTGACGATGTGCTTCTTGTGTCTTCGTTTTATACATTTTTATTTCGTCTGGTTTTTTACTTAAGGCTGATTATATCGATAAGTTAACTTGATATAATCATGTTCAGTGAACATCTGTGCGATTGAAATGGATAATAAACATTAATCGATAAGGTTATTGTGGCAGATTAAATAAAAATTAGAGGTGAGATATGAATAAACCTTCAATAAGAGTATGGTTATATTTAGTATTATTGGTAGTATCATCACAACTTGTTGCCTGTGGCGGTGGAGACGGTAGCGATTCAAGCTCTACAAGTGAAAATGATTCTTCACCAACTGATGAGGGGTCATCGACTAATGATGATAGCAGTACCGAACCACAGACTGTTATATTAACCCTCAGTTTGAGTTCGAATTCATTGACTTCAGGGAATTCAGCTGTCATCACCATTAGTTCCGCTTACTCTTCGAGTTCAGACACCATCATTATGGCGACAGAGTTAACAGGTTTACTGACTTTTAGTGATACGAATACCTGCACTATAGGAAGCGGTTCTAACCGTTGTACCATTGCTGTGCTTGCAAGTACGATTGATGATAATACGTCACAAACGGGCAGTATTAGCTTTAGCAGTGATGACAGTGATGCCATTTTTTCAAAGACATCAATATCGTTTACGGTTAATGGTGCGGCGAGTAGTCGCTCTGATGATCCAAGTTCATCCGATGCAACGGCAACGGTTAAAGGGTGGCCAAGCTATTTAGCCATGGGGTCAATTACTGATGATACCTTGATTGAAGATTATACCGATGACACAGTATCGTCTGAAAAGTCGTTTCAAAGTCGCCCTGTTAATGCCATTTTTAAATATGCAGGCTCTGGATTAGAGGGGGATATTGATCTTGATTATCCTTATTACACTAAGAAAACTATAGTGGAAGCCAATAATCTTACTACCAGTTATGCCGCGTCAGGCGCGATCCCAGATGATCATGCCGTGTTACCTGTGATGGTTGTTTATATGGCCAACATGAGCTACGACGATTATTCAGATGATTTTTCCGAAACGGGTATCAAAAACAAGTTCATCAAGCTGATTATGATGGCTAAAATGCTGGAAGCGAATCAAGACTCTAATGGTGATTCTGTCGGCAGCGTGGTATTGAATCCAGATTTATTGGGTTATATACAACAAAATAATTTGAAAGAGAGTCTAGATACCACATTAGGTGCAATGGATTTAACCTCTATATTGACATCAGCCATTAACTTTTCTGAGCAAGAAACCACATACAGTTATACTGGTTTAGCTGATAGCGATCATAGAAGTACCTGTGAAGGATCTTTCACTGGTAATGTCAATGAGCTATATGACGATCTTTATTCTGTATGCTCTTGGGGTTATTGGAACGCGAAAGAAGACTGGGCCAGTCTTGTTGATGCCAATGGAGTGGTGACTGATCCGTCTCCTGTGACAAACTATACACTGCCTATCATCACTAATGATCTTAAAGGTTGGATAGTCATGACCAATTGGGTGATGAAAACTTTTGCCCCCGATGTGTCTTTTGGTTGGCAAGAGAACTTATGGGCATCAGGGGGAACAGAATGGTTACGTGATGGGACTGAGTCGAGTAAAGCCACCAGTGTCGTGGATTTTCTTGACGAGTTAGCTGTTTTTGATGGTGATGACCAGCCTGATTTCATTGCATTTGATCGTTATGAATTCGATGATTTCAATTCAAGTGCCTATAGTATTGGCTACTTGTTTAATGCTCAGGATTGGACGACTTTCTTTTCTTATGTCGGTGAGATTAGTCGTCAGCTTGATAATAAGCCCGTCATGTTGTGGCAAATGCCTGGAGGCCATATTCAAGAAGATGGTGATGGAGATGATAGAGGCGCATATGGTGGTACATTCCCGAACTTCATGTTTAGCGCCGATCATGGTGGCACTAGTGCCGTTGATTTCGATAATGTGAACTCATATATTTCTGAAATCGATCTGGCTACATACAGTAGCTATACTCAAGCGATCATTCCCTATCTACAAGTGACACCTGATGGCACTGGAAGTGATTATACTTGGAATGAAGGGTATTTAGGATCGGCAGTGACAGATGCCAATGTTTTCTCTATTCTGTTCGGTGGTGGCAACACGACAGGGGTTGCAGCCATTCCTATTGTGAGTGTCGGTGATGATGGAGGCTGGCTATCGGATAAAGTGATTAACTATTTCACTGATCCTATTTATTTTGAGTAGATCACACATAAAATAGCTTGAATAATGCGATGAGCCGCCTGATGGTTTATCGTATTTTTACTTTCAAAGTGAAATAAGATTTTACCAAGGTAGACCATTTAAATTAATACTTTTGGGATAAATGGGATCCTGTGGACTCAATAAGAGTGTATTCGCTTGATAATGCCCAATACTGTGATTTTGCTCGAATTCGACCTGACTATCAACTTTATACCAACCTAAGTGTTGATAAAAGTCTGTTAACTCATCGGTGCAGAGCAACAGCGCATGGTCTACTTTTAGCTGTTTAAAAATAATAGGTTGGGCTTGAGTTAATAATTGTGAAGCATAGCCTTTACCACGGTAGTGTTTTGGAGTAACCGCATTTGTGACACCAGCAACTTTAGTTTTTTTATTATCAAAAGTGGCTTCTCTAATGATCAAGTTGAAAAAGGAGAAAAGGTCGTCTTCTTGCTTGAAAGCAAAGACGAAGTCTGGATGAGCCCATTGTCTTTTTTGTATGAAATTAACTTCGCCAAAAACTTCATTAATATATTCTTGCTGTCTCTGTTTCTCTTCTATGGATAAATTATGGTAATTATCAATTTTTAACATAGTATTTTTTGCCTTTACCAATGAGTCCAACTCAATGCGTATTGACCATGTGATGCGTTAAACTCATTTTATGGTGTCTAAATTAATTAAGGCAGTGCTATGCGTGATTTGCAAGTATTTGGCGTGACATACAGTTAAAGATCTTCTGTGCCTTTGTGACAATATAACAAAGTACGCTTCTGCATCGGGTTACATCGCAATATTTTTCCATAGCCTATAAATGACTATAGCTCTACAGGGCTTTAGGCATACTTCCATTCAAACTTAATGTGTCATACCAGTTATGCTACTGAAAAACAGAATGCGGGTAGGTGATTATACCACTGGAGATCAAGATTCTGGTTTGCCTGAAGATGGTTACCTGAAAGGCTATCCTCCCGCACTTGTCGGTAGCCGTGACAACTCAAAAAAATGGATAGACGTATTTGTTAATTTTGGCGTCGAAACGGCTAGATCTTTTCCTTATAATGCGACGCCTGTTATGCAAACAGATATTTTGGGATTAGACTCATTTCCAATCACTTCTATGACGCCATCATGGGCAACACCTGTTGCGTTATCACGGGCTATACATCTTAGAAATACTAATTTTTATAGAGGTGATATACCTAATGATTTGATTAATAGTATAAAGTTAGATATGACTCCGAAATTATGTCGTTATTCGGGGTGGAAAAGAAACGAGTATAAGTACAAATGTAAAATGCAAGATCCTTTGAAACATCGACAACATGAAGTTTATCGGTTGGGTTTTCTTGATTAAGCTTTGGCTTGATTAACCTGTAAGTTTAAATAACCTGATAGCTGAATAAGGATTGCGCTGATCGCCCGCCTCGAAATTGTGTTTTTCGACTAAACATGAGTTGAAAGCAATAGAGGTGGGCTGGTGAATTAATCTTAAGCCCTCTTGAAGCAATATTTTTAACTCACTCCAATATGCCCTTGATATAAAAATCAACTTTTCGTTTACACAAAGATTTGTTAGCGATATGTTAATTATGGTTGGTTAAATGGTATTGAATTCATATGAAACAAAGACGCATAATCTTTTTGACTTTTTTAAGCTTAATACTCAGTGCTTGTGGTGGCAGTGGTAGCAATGATGACAGTCCCCCGCCTGCTGAAGAGCCCTCTAAAGAACCTCCGGAGATTGTTGAACCTGTTCCCGAGACTCCACAGCAGCATTTTAAGCCGCAAGTTGATGACTGGCTTACTGAAAAAATAACGCAGTTAAATGCATTGAACTGTGAAATTGATAATAATGATGAAGCTTGTGAACAGGTGAGCTTAACGTTTTCCGATGGTGAATTTTTACAAGAAAAGTCCGATCCAAATCAAACGATACTTATTTTGGATTATGGACTTGAGTTTTCTGCCACTGTGCGTTATCG
This sequence comes from uncultured Shewanella sp., assembly GCF_947491715.1. Classification (GTDB taxonomy): domain Bacteria; phylum Pseudomonadota; class Gammaproteobacteria; order Enterobacterales; family Shewanellaceae; genus Shewanella. The sequence goes on from NZ_CANLKR010000001.1 coordinate 329,559, forward strand.
CAGTAGAGTCAAAGCCATTTTTAAACAAGCAGATACAGGTTATTATCAACAAAATGATTGGGGTGATTATAATCCAGCTTTTGAATTACCTGTTTTTGTTGTTGATACTTTAAAAGCAATCGACAACTTTTCCGATGAAGACAAGCAAGCGCGATTTATTCCTGCCGCTTGGCTAACGCCTTTATATACGGTATTTAATGAAATTTATCCTTATTCAAATTATCAAGAGTTTAGCGGTCACGGTGTCATACCTTTTACTTATTTGCTGGAACATAACCCATTAGCAGAATTTGTGATTGCGCCACAACCCCACTTTTTTAAACATAAAACCGATTTATTTTGTTATCCAAATCAGATTGAAGATGAACAAACGAAGACCAATTTACAAAGGCTAACTGAGTATATTACTGATATTTCGGCTGATTTTAAAGAAAATGTTCTGGATAAGCAAAGTGTGGATTATATCAATTATTCTGGGGGCTATACATTAGCCAGCATCGAAAGTTTATGGGCGTCCTATTGCAGTACACCTCAGCCGTCAATGGAAGAAAAAAAGGCATTGCTTAATACTGTGCGGCCATTTTATGAAGTACTGTTTAATTCTCAGAGCGTATTGGTTTTTCAGGCAACCGATATCAATATGTCGGTGGATAATAATGCACTTGATATTGATAAGGCTTACATTAATAGGATCTTGGTGGGTGATTTTGCTTCATTAGACTCTCAGCTACCCAGCACAGGTATGATTAATGATATAGCCGCTCCAGCACTGGAGCCCAACAGGGATAATTCTAAACAATGGATAGATATATTTGTTAATTTTGGCATTACTCCCATTCGTCCATTTCCTTATAATAACACCCCATTAATGGAAACGGATATGCTAGGTTTAGACTCTTATCCTATTACATCAATGCAACCTTCTTGGGCCAGTCCTTTAGCGTTATCAAGAGCGATACATATTAAGAACACTGAATTTCCAGATCGCTTGCTGGATAATTTAGTCATTGAACAAATCAAAGAAAAAATGACACCGCAAAGATGTAACTATAGTGATTGGACGTTTTCCGATTATGAGGGAAGGTGCAAGATGCAAGATCCTTTGCTTTGGCGTCAACATGAAGTTTATCGCTTAGATTATTTGGATTAGGTACATTTATGCACTGTTAAAACAGGCATTTGCAAGTATTTGTTGTGATGCAGTTTAAAGGTATCCAGTGCCAAGCGATAATACAGAGTTAAACTTATTTAGCTGTAAAGTGCTATTAAAGAATGAGCCCTAAAGAGTCACTACCAAGGGAGGCCATTCAAATTGATATGGTTGGGATTGAGTTTAGTGTGAGTGCTTAAGAGTAAGGTGTTGGAACGATAAGTTTCAACACCTTGTTTTTGCTTGAAGATCAACTTAGCTTTAATGGCGTACCAATGATTTTTCTGATAAAAAGGAATAAGTTCATCTTTACAGAGCAGCAAGCTATGTTGAACATTCAGTTGGTTAAAAAGAGTTGTAAAACCTTGTGTGAGAAGTATGCTGGCGTACCCCTTACCTTGATGCTGTTGAGCAGTGATAAGATTACTGAGCCCAGCAACTGGCATTGTGATGCCATCAAATTCAACTTCACGCAGCACAATATGGAAAAAAGCCAATAGTTCATCTTTTTGTTTTAGCATAACGCTCATATCAGGTTTAGCCCATTGCCTTTGTTTCACAAAAGGGATATGCCCAAAATTGTCTTCGATATGCGCTTGTTGTCGATTTTTTTCGATTAAAGGCAGCTTTTGATATTGCTGAACATGGAGGTGTGGCACTGGTGTTCCTTTTTATTTCTCATCCTTGTTTGTTAAGGCATTATAGGCTTTATTGAGATTCATTAAAATCACTATTTTATTGGAAAACCGTGATGTCAGAGATGAAAGCAAGCTTGTTAGATTATTCCTATAATTTTTACTATCGGCTTTTTTACAGTAATAGAAACATAATGAAATATAAGCTTGTTAGTTTTGATTTTGATGGCACTTTGTGTAATACCTTTGCAGCGATTAAAGCAGCTTTATCTATCGTTATTCCAAATGTTAACTTGGATTCTTTACCCGATAAGTTAACCTCAGGTGAGAGCTTCATTACGGTATTGCATACTTTGACAGGCTCTGCGTTATCCGATAGGGCAATATTGCACTTATATGATAACTTTTGCCAAGTTTATAATACGCAATGTACTGCTTTACAGATTTTATATCCAGATACGACAGCTTTACTAACCCATTTTAGCTCTCAAGGAGTTAAGCTTGCTATTGTGAGTAATAAAGAAGAAAAGGCAATTGTGGATTTTTTAGATGTGAATGGTTTAGGCACTCTATTTGACTTAATCATTGGAGAGAGAAAAGGATTAAGGAAGAAGCCTTCTGCGGACAGTTATCATAATATTATTCAACCGACTTTACCTAAACTCGCCCCACAAGATATGTTGCATTTTGGCGATACGGTAATTGATATCGATTACGCTAAAGCGATTGGTGCGAGCAGTGTTTATGTTTGCCATGGATTTGGTCGAGATGACATATGTATTGCACATGAGCCAACCTATGTGTGTTCTTCTTTTAAAGAATGCTTTTCACTATTTTTCGATTAGTTTATCTAATGATTATAGGCATTATTTTTGACACTTGCTTTTTTGTGGAAGTGACTTATTCCAGTTGTAGCGTTCATTTTAGAGTGGTAATAATGAGTGAGTCATAAGATAAGAATGTTCATCATGTTTCTTTATTGAATCTTGTTGGTTTTATCATTAGATTAATTCATGCTTTTTTCGTCATGTTTAATTGGATTTTATCAAAAAATAAGGCAGAATTGCGCATTATTATTAACTTAAGTAGATGTGATGAACATGCTTGAAGTGAAATTGATGGGTGTGTTGTGGCTTATTGGGATCTTGGCTGAGGCCATGACTGGAGCATTAGCCGCTGGAAAGAAACAAATGGATCTTTTTGGTGTAGTGATTATAGGTTGCGTAACAGCCATTGGCGGAGGCACACTTCGAGATATGCTACTGGGAAATTATCCTTTAATTTGGGTTGAAAATGTTCATTATTTAGTCGCTATTGCGTTGGCGTCTTTATTTACTGTGATGATCGCACCGATTATGCGTTATTTATCAAAAGTGTTTTTAATGATTGATGCATTAGGCTTAGCGGTTTTTTCCATTATTGGCGCTCAAAAAACATTACTGTTAGGCTTTAGTCCCATTGTGGCTGTGGTCATGGGATTAGTTACTGGAGTATTTGGTGGTGTGATCCGAGATATTTTGTGTCATCAAATGCCACTGATTTTTAAAAAAGAGTTATACGCTTTGGTTGCCATTCTAACTGCTTCACTTTATATCACCATGAAGTTATTAGGCGTGGTTGAATGGGTTAACTTATTTGTGTCTTTAACCTTAGGTTTTGGTTTCAGATTATTGGCAATACGGTATCATTGGGGGATGCCTAAGTTTGATTATCAGTATGCGGCTGAAAATTCATCCGATAAAGCCCATTAAATGCATTTAAAATCCGATATGGAGCCAGTTTGTCACAATTAATTGAAGATCAGTATTTCATGAAGATGGCTATGGAAATGGCTGTTAAAGCCGAAGAAAGAGGTGAAGTACCTGTCGGGGCGGTATTGGTCAAAGGTGGACAGGTGATCAGTACAGGATTTAATTTGAGCATTACTTTACATGATCCTAGCGCGCATGCTGAAATGGAATGTTTACGTCGAGCCGGTAAGCAATTAGAAAATTACCGACTTTTAGAGACGACGCTATATGTGACTTTAGAGCCTTGTGCTATGTGTGCAGGTGCTATGGTTCACTCTCGCGTCAGGCGTTTAGTGTATGGGGCCAGTGACGCAAAAACGGGGGCTGCGGGGAGCGTACTTGATTTGGTCAGGCATCCACACTTTAATCATCAACTTGATGTTGTTTCGGGAGTACTCGGTGATGCGTGCAGTGAACAGCTGAGTCAATTTTTTCGCCGTAGACGAAAAGAAAAAAAAGCTATTAAGGCTGCGTTAAAAGAAAAATAGCGTCAGGTAAACCTTAACAAAATGTGAGCTAGCTTATTTGTTAAATCACTTCAAATAGAGTAATAAACTAGGCGCTTTTTAAGGTTAAAAGCGAGGGAGGATAGTCGACTTTTGACATGGCAAAAAATTGCTTTTGTCTATTAAGGGTTTTAGTTAACCGGGTTTTCCTCAAGCTACGCCGTCTTGCTGCAAAGTGATTGAATCTGGTTCGTTTCATATTTGGCCCCGTATTTTTATTCCATTGTTATTTTTTCATTATGCCTACTTAATATAGCATGACTGGTCGTGAGAGCGAGCACTCAAACTGAGTGCACGAAAAATGAATGGGGGAGTGAGAAGGTTTATCATAAATTTTGCTGTGACGAAGCATCGTTATTGCTTGTAATATCGGCAGTTTGCGTATTGGGCGTATTATCATCAAGTTGTATATTTTGATTATCAACCCAAACAAGCGTGTCGTAATAACGTCGAATGCTATCCACATAGTGAACGGCTTGTTTACCGCTGGCATAACCGTAGCGTGTATTTTTGTAATATTGTCGTTGTTGTAACAGCGGTAAGGCTTGTTTCACATCACGCCAAGCGCTGGGATCCAGCCCCATGGTTTGAGCGAGTTTACGCGCATCTTCGAGATGACCTATACCAATATTATAAGAGGCTAAAGCAAACCACATTCGCTGATTATCCGGAATAGAGTCTGGTAATCTATCAAGGATCTCTTTTAAATATCGCGCACCGCCTTCAATGCTCTGTGTCGGATCAAGTCGATTTTTTATTCCTAATTGTTTGGCTGTCGCTAAGGTCAGCATCATTAAGCCGCGAACACCAGTAGGAGAACGCGCATTAGGTTTCCAATGTGACTCTTGATAGGCGGTGGCCGCGAGCTTTCGCCAATCTAAATCTCCAGCATTTTTCTGAAAAGTGTCTTGATATTGAGGTAAACGTGTATCTATGGCTTGAATGAAGGCGCGTGTATCGACGTAATCAAAGCGTTGGACATGGGCAAAATATTTTTCATTCAAATGAGCAAGCACGCCAGCTTTTTGCTCTTGGTGCCAAAAACTGAGGAGTTCACTCATTAATTTATCGCTGTTCTCTTTTGGTAATAACCAAACGATGGCTTGCTGCTTTTTCAGTACTGGTCCTGCACGTAATTCAGGCATGTAGCGACGGTTAATGTTGAATGTTGTGGAGTTCGCTAAGGTATAAGGGATTTCACCACTGTCAATCATGCCCAGTAATTCAGCGTTATCTTTATCGCTGACTTGTTGCCACTTTAATTGAGGATTATCTTGATTCAGTGTTGATAAAATATCGGCAAAGGATGAGTTAGCCGTTACCGTGATTTCATCGGAGAGTTGGGCGATATGTTTAGGCTTGTCGGTGCCTTGCCTATAAACTAAGAGTTGATCGACGCGGTATAAAACAGGACCAATGCGATAATGCTTACGGCGCTCGGCTGTTTCTGTTAATCCAGCGGCAATAATATCAATATCACCTTGTGCCATGGCTTGGTAAAGTTCATCAATATTAGCATAAGGTTTAATGATTAAGGTTTGGTTTAAGTAATTAGCAAAGGACTGGGCCATTTCATAGTCAAAACCTGAACTGCCTTGATCGGTTGTAAAATAAATACTGGGGCCAAATAAGGTGCCCACTTTTAGAGCAGGACCTTGCGTATCCTTGCTCAACATTTGAGGAGACTTTTTATGGTTATCGACAGAACTTGTCACTGCTGTGGACGGGCTCGTTTCACTGCTGTTTTCGTTTGCCTCTTTTGAGCTTGGGATCACAGTCTCCGTATTAAAAGGCTGAACCGATGCTTTTTGGCATCCGGCAAGCGTAAGAAGACAAAATAAGAATAGCAGTTTTTTCATAAATTTAACTTACTTTTTAGGCACTTTTTTCAAAAACAGCCAGCGATAATACCATAAAAGCCGCTTTTGAACAAAAAGTATCCTCTTAGCCATTGGTCTGGTATTGTTTTTTGCTTTTTCATGGAGAATTTAAATGGTGATATTGATTCATTTTGCACTCAGCTGGAAACACTGTTTTACGATTAGAGTTCGGGTGATTTGTCAGGGACATTTCCCTATAATGGCGCCAGATTTTGACCCTGCAATAATCAATCATAAGGTGAAATGACGTGATGGAGATCATCCGCGGAGCCCCTGCACTTTCAGCGTTTAGAGTACAAAAATTAATGCAAGCTTGTGAAGCCGCTGCTTTACCCATAAAAGCCATTTATTCCGAATATATTCATCTTGCTGATATTGATTCACAATTAACGACTGCCGAGCAGCAGCAACTGAATACCTTATTGACTTACGGTCCAGCTACTGAGGCGGCCTCACCTAAAGGAAAGTTGTACTTTGTTGCTCCACGCCCTGGCACTTTGTCTCCATGGTCATCTAAAGCAACTGATATCGCCCATAATTGCGGCTTAAATAAAGTTAAACGTCTGGAACGTGGCATCGCTTATTACATTGATGCAGTGCCTCTTAATGAAGAGCAAGAGCGGCAGCTGTTACCTTTGCTTTATGATCGTATGGTAGAGGTGGTATTCAACGACTTGGATGACGGTGAAATATTATTTGCACACACCACACCTAAGCCGGTTAAGCGTGTCGATATACTCGGCCAAGGAAAAGCTGCGCTTATTGATGCTAACAATGATTTGGGATTAGCGTTAGCCGATGATGAGATTGATTATTTAGTTGAAAACTTCACGCGTTTAAATCGTAATCCTAATGATGTTGAATTGATGATGTTTGCTCAAGCGAACTCTGAACATTGCCGACATAAAATTTTTAATGCCGACTGGACTATTGATGGTGAGAAACAGTCAAAGTCGCTGTTTAAAATGATTAAAAATACCTATGAGAAAACCCCTGATAATGTGCTGTCAGCTTATAAAGATAATGCAGCTGTTATGGCGGGCTCTACGGCGGGGCGTTTCTTTCCAAATCGTGAAGGGGAATATGCTTACCACACTGAGCCGATGCATATTTTAATGAAGGTAGAAACCCATAATCACCCCACTGCGATCAGTCCTTATCCTGGTGCTGCTACTGGCTCTGGCGGAGAGATTCGGGATGAAGGAGCAACAGGGCGGGGATCTAAACCTAAAGCGGGGTTAACGGGGTTCAGTGTGTCAAACCTCAATATTCCTGGTTTTGAGCAACCTTGGGAAACACAATATGGTAAACCTGATCGTATTGTGAGTGCCCTTGATATTATGACTGAAGGCCCTTTGGGCGGTGCGGCGTTTAACAATGAATTTGGTCGCCCTGCCTTGTTAGGTTATTTCCGTACCTATGAACAGGCAGTGAATAGTCATAATGGGTTTGAAGTGCGTGGATACCATAAGCCCATTATGTTAGCGGGTGGGTTAGGCAATATTCGTGAAGAGCATGTTCAAAAAGGGGAGATCACTGTCGGCGCGAAGTTGGTTGTGTTGGGTGGACCGGCAATGAATATTGGTTTAGGTGGCGGTGCGGCTTCTTCAATGGCATCAGGCCAGTCCAGTGAAGCATTAGATTTTGCCTCTGTTCAACGTGAAAACCCCGAAATGGAGCGTCGCTGTCAAGAAGTGATTGACAGATGTTGGCAGCTAGGAGATGAAAACCCCATTCAATTTATTCATGATGTTGGAGCGGGTGGGTTATCGAATGCATTTCCAGAATTGGTGAATGATGGCGGCCGAGGCGGGCGATTTGAATTGCGCAATGTGCCTTCTGATGAACCGGGAATGAGTCCCCTTGAGATTTGGTGTAATGAATCTCAAGAGCGGTATGTGATGTCTGTTGCGCCAGAAAATATGGCTAGATTTAGCGCGATCTGTGAGCGTGAAAGAGCCCCTTTTGCTATTGTGGGTGAAGCAACGGCAGAGAAAGACTTGGTATTATCGGATAAACATTTTGACGATAACCCCATCGATTTACCTCTCGAAGTCTTATTGGGCAAAGCCCCGAAAATGAGTCGAACGACACAAAAATTGCAAGCTCAATCACCTGCAGTGACTCAAGAAAACATGAGTGTAAAAGAAGCGGTATTGCGTATTTTACGTTTACCTGCGGTGGCTGAGAAAACGTTTCTCATCACCATTGGTGATAGAAGCGTGACGGGACTGGTCAATCGAGACCAAATGGTCGGTCCTTGGCAAGTGCCCGTTGCAGATTGCGCCGTTACCGCAGCCAGTTATGATGCCTATGTGGGTGAGGCAATGTCTTTAGGTGAACGCACTCCTCTGGCTTTGTTAGATTTTGGCGCTTCAGCGAGGATGGCGGTTGCAGAATCGATAATGAACATAGCAGGGACGGATATTGGGAGTTTGAAGCACATTAAGCTCTCGGCCAACTGGATGTCTGCTGCCGATCATCCAGGAGAAGGTGCGGGTCTGTATGAAGCCGTAAAAGCCATAGGTGAGGAGCTTTGTCCTGAATTGTCATTGACAATTCCTGTGGGGAAAGACTCCATGTCAATGCGCACTGCTTGGCAAGATGGCAGTGAACAAAAAGCGGTGACATCCCCCATGTCTTTGGTGATCACCGCGTTTGGCCGTGTTCAGGACATTCGCCATACTGTGACACCAGAGTTGAGAACCGATAAAGGTGATTCAGCGATATTACTAGTGGATTTAGGGGCTGAGCAACCGCGTCTTGGAGGCTCTTGCTTAGCACAAGTCTTTGGTGAGCTGGGTGATGTTGCACCTGATTTGAATAATGCAGCCACGTTAAGAGGTTTTTTCGAGGTGATGCAATCTCTTGTTGCTGAGCAATCTGTCATGGCTTATCACGATCGGAGTGATGGTGGCTTGTTTACGACCTTAGTTGAGATGGCTTTTGCGGGTAATACAGGGCTTGATATTGACATCAGTGCACTACAGGGCACCCATGTTGAGCGCTTATTTAATGAAGAATTAGGCGCCGTTTTACAAGTCAGCGAAAAACAATCCACCCGAATCATGTCGCAATTTGAGCAAGTTGGGTTGAGATGCCACCGTATTGCTAAGCTCAATACCGCCGATGCCATCACTGTTATCGACGAGCAGCAACAAGTGTATAAAGAACAAAGAAGCGTGCTTCGGGGGGTTTGGGCTGAAACTACTTATCAAATGCAAGCAAGACGTGATAATTCACAATGTGCACTGGAAGAGTTTACGTTAAAACAGCAACCTTCTGAACCAGGCTTAACGGCCGAGTTGAGCTTTGATATTAACGAAGATGTTGCTGCGCCTTATATTTTAAAAGGCAGTGCGCCTAAAATGGCTATTTTACGTGAGCAAGGCGTCAATTCACACCTTGAGATGGCGGCGGCCTTTAATCGAGCCGGTTTTGACAGCCGTGATGTACACATGAGTGATATTTTAAGTGGTAAGGTGAGCCTTGATGAATTCCAAGGTCTTGCGGCTTGTGGTGGCTTCTCTTACGGTGATGTATTGGGCGCCGGTGAAGGTTGGGCTAAGTCGATTTTATTTAATGCTAGAGCTCGTGAGCAATTTAGTCGTTTCTTTGAGCGGGATCAAAGTGTCTCGCTCGGGGTGTGTAATGGTTGTCAAATGCTGTCGAATTTGAAAGCCATTATACCGGGAACTGAATATTGGCCGCACTTTGTTCGAAATCGTTCTGAGCAATTTGAAGCTCGTTTTAGTTTGGTTGAGGTGCAATCTAGCTCGTCTCTATTTTTTGAAGGAATGGCAGGCTCACGGATGCCTATTGCGGTGTCTCATGGTGAAGGGCGCGCCGAATTTGCAAGCCTTGATGCTTTAGCTGCAACCAAAGCCTCTGGTACTATTGCGCTTAATTACGTCGATGGCTTGGGGAATTTGGCGACGCAGTATCCGCAAAACCCAAATGGCTCGCCTGAGGGAATAACGGGTCTGACAAGTGTTGATGGACGAGTGACGATTATGATGCCACATCCTGAGCGTGTGTTTAGAACGGTAGCAAACTCTTGGCATCCTGATGAATGGGGTGAAGACAGCCCTTGGATGCGTATGTTTCGTAATGTGAGAAAAGCCATCGGGTAAGTGTTATCTTTTCTGATTTATCATGTGTAAAGCCGCATAATATTGCGGCTTTTTTGTGGGAATTTTACTTTTTAGAACCAACTGTCTCTTGAATATTAGTAAAGCCTGTTCCACGAAATAAGACTTTTGTCAATACTATCCCTGTGAAATGTGTGCTGCCCCGCAAAACCCATTGAAACCTGCCACTTCGATTGATTACTCTGCAACTGGGGAGTATAAAAACACTATAGATTGGAATGAAATGACTATATGTAACCGATAGTTATCACCTGTTAAATAATAGATTTAACAGTGTGCAATAAGGACTTTTAGTGTAATAAAAGTATCAATAAATTTACTTTTATGTATTTGGTAGCGTATTGGCTTCTACAGCGTATGCTGCACGTTTAAATTCGGTGATTAGTTAGCTGGTCGTTATTGTGTTAACTAATGATCCTCAACAAATACATTTTGCTATAGTTAATAAGGGTTAATTATCGCAATGTGTCGTACCAATTAAGGAGTCTTAAATGATTGTACAAGAGGTGGTTGAACTCTCGCGTTTTCAGTTTGCGTTAACAGCCATGTACCATTTCCTGTTTGTTCCATTAACGCTAGGAATGGCCTTTTTGCTGGCGATTATGGAATCACTGTATGTGATGACCAACAAGCAAATTTATAAAGACATGACGAAGTTCTGGGGCAAATTATTTGGGATTAATTTTGCCATTGGTGTCACGACAGGTTTGGCCATGGAGTTTCAATTTGGTACGAACTGGTCTTACTATTCTCATTATGTGGGTGACATATTTGGTGCGCCGTTAGCGATTGAAGGCTTGATGGCGTTCTTTTTAGAGTCGACTTTAGTGGGGATGTTTTTCTTTGGTTGGGATCGATTCAGCAAAGGACAGCATCTTGCGATTACTTGGCTGGTGGCCTTAGCATCAAATATGTCTGCTTTGTGGATTTTAGTGGCTAATGGTTGGATGCAAAACCCTGTGGGTTCAATCTTTAACTATGAAACCATGCGGATGGAAATGACCAGTTTTGCCGATGTGGTGTTTAACCCTGTTGCGCAAGTGAAATTTGTTCATACTGTTGCATCGGGTTATGTGACAGGGGCGATGTTTGTCTTGGCGATCAGCTCTTTTTATATTTTGAAAAAACGTGATCTTCCTTTTGCACGTCGTTCTTTTGCCATTGCTGCTAGCTTTGGTATGGCGGCAATTTTATCTGTATTGGTATTAGGGGATGACTCTGGCTACGAAGTCGGTGAAGTGCAAAAAGTGAAATTAGCGTCCATTGAAGCAGAGTGGAATACTGAACCTGCGCCCGCTTCTTTTACTTTAGTGGGATTACCTAACCAAGAAACCATGAAGACGGATTATGCGGTTAAAATTCCTTATGTGATGGGCATTATTGCCACGCGTTCATTGGATCAGCAAGTGACAGGGCTTAAAGACTTGTTAGTGGCCCATGAAGCGCGTATTCGCAACGGTATGAAAGCCTATGCTATGTTAGAGAAGTTGCGTGCCGGTGATGAATCGCCGCAATTAAAAGCGGACTTTGAAAAAGCGAAAGTGGATTTAGGCTATGGGTTATTACTTAAACCTTATACCGATAAAGTGGTGGATGCCACTGAAGCGCAAATTCAAGCGGCAACAAAAGATTCGATCCCCCATGTGTGGCCTATCTTCTGGTCGTTTAGGGTAATGGTTGGTTTAGGATGTATTATGCTATTGGTCTTTGCTGCTGCGTTTTGGCAAAGCACACGTCATAAGATTGAAGAGAATAAATGGGTGCTGCGAGCGGCATTGTTTAGCTTACCTATGCCGTGGATAGCGATTCAATGTGGCTGGTTTGTCTCTGAGTATGGGCGTCAGCCTTGGACCATTTCTGAAGTACTGCCCACCTTCATGTCGGCGTCGAGCCTAACGCCTAGCGATGTTTGGACCAGTATTATTTATATTACCTTGTTTTATACAGTGCTGTTAGTAGTAGAGCTGTTCTTGATGACGAAGTTTATTCGCCGTGGTCCCAGCAGTTTAAAAACGGGCCGTTATCATTTTGAAAAGCTAACAGACTAACGGGGAGCAGAACATGTTTGATTATGAAGCGTTAAGATTCATTTGGTGGGCATTAATTGGTGTCCTATTCATTGGTTTTGCTGTGACAGATGGATTTGACATGGGCGTGGGCGCATTACTGCCAATTATTGGTAAAGATGATACCGAACGTCGTATTATGATTAATACCATTGCGCCGCATTGGGATGGTAATCAAGTGTGGTTGATTACTGGCGCCGGGGCGTTATTTGCCGCTTGGCCAACCGTTTATGCAGTGTCTTTTTCTGGCTTTTATTTGGCCATGATGTTGGTGCTGTTTACGCTCTATTTACGGCCCGTTGGATTTGATTACCGTTCAAAAATAGAAGATCCAAGGTGGCGTAAAACATGGGATTATCTATTATTTTTAGGTGGTTTCGTGCCTCCACTTGTTATCGGTATTGCCTTTGGTAATTTACTCCAAGGTGTGCCTTTTAATTTTGACGAGTATTTACGTGCAACCTATTATGGCGGCTTTTTTGGTTTACTGAATCCTTTTGCGCTCTTAACCGGTATTGTGGCCGTGAGTATGTTCATCATGCAAGGAGCGAGTTGGCTACAAATGAAAACCGAAGGCGAATTGCGCGTTCGTGCGGCAGGTGCATCACAAGTTGCTGCCATTTTTGTGCTGGTTTTCTTTGTCTTATCCGGTCTACTCTTGAGCAATGGTGTGGATGGCTATGTCATAACCTCTGTCATGGATCATAATGGACCTTCCAACCCTGAGCTAAAAACGGTTGTGATTGAGGCGGGGGCGTGGCTGAATAACTATCAAAAATACCCTATTACTTTGCTGTTTCCTATTGCGGGCTTGGTATTGCCCTTGTTAGTGTTAATTGCAAGCCGCTTTAATCGGTCAGGATTTGCCTTTTTATTTAGCTCATTAACAGTGGCGATGGTGATTTTAACGTGTGGCTCAGCAATGTTTCCTTTTGTCATGCCGTCATCGCTTGACCCTAATGTGAGTTTAACTATGTGGGATGCCACAGCCAGTGAAAGAACATTAGGTGTAATGACCGTTGCAGCTGCGATTTTTGTGCCATTGATTTTGTGCTATACCATTTGGACCTATTACAAGATGTTTGGCCGTTTGAATCGCCAGCACATTGAAAACAACTCAACCTCACTTTATTAAGGGAGCAAGTTATGTGGTATTTTACTTGGATATTAGGATTATTTCTGGCTTGCTCTTTCGGTATTATCAATGCGTTATGGTTAGAAAGCAGTGAGAATATGGATAGAGAGCACGACGAACCTATCGATAAATAAAGTCAGTTAACAGCCTAAAGCCTCGTTCATGCGAGGCTTTTTTTTGGGGGAAAATTGTTAAACGCTAACGGGATTGTGCGCTTGGGAGCGATGTCGAGGTCTCATGATTAACTTGTACATAATCGGTACCCAAATCAGTGACAATAAAGTGGTTAATAAGGTCCCGCCTGCGATGGCAATGGCAAAAGGAGGCCAAAATCCACCGCCTGCGATGATTAAAGGTAAAAAGCCCCCAATTGTGGTAATCGTGGTGGATCCAATATGGCGTCCACAGCTGCTAACGAGTGCAATAATAGTGTTATTATCCCCTTGACGTGGAAGCGGATCGGCTTCCAGTTCTGCAATAATGACAATCGCCGCATTAATGGCTAATCCCATGAGGCCAAGTAAACCTATTATCACGGTAAATCCGAAAGGGTAATTAAAAAGGTATACGCAAAGGAGTCCTAACCCAGCCGATTGCATCGCACTTAATAAAATGATCCCAGTTAATCGAAATGAATTGAAGGATAAGACAATTGTTGTCAACAATAAGGCGAATACGAGTAATACATTGGATAATAAATTACCCACTGCTTCGTCGCGTTTGGCACTTTCTCCGCCTATTTGTATTTGATAACCTGCGGGTAATGGGAGGGCATCGAGCCTAGCTTTCGCTGCATTCAAAACGGTTTGAGGTAAAATACCATTTTCAATATAGGCTTCAATGGTATTGACTCTTTGTCCGTCTCTGCGTGGAATAGTGCCTCTACTGACTCTTATTTCACTCTCAGAAATAGCTGATAGTGGGATCCCTGATGCCGTATTGGAAACCAAGTTTAGCTCAGATATTCTCATTTGTTCTTGCCGTTGATTTTCATCTAATCGAACACGAACGGGTAAGGATTCTGTTTGCTCTAAAATGCTGCCGCCATTGAGGCCTGTGGTGGCCATTTGAATTTGGTTGGCGATGTTGGTTAAATGAAGCCCTGCCATTAAACTCGCATCTTCATCAATTTGTAACCACAATTTTGGTGATCCAGAGCTGAGAGTCGCACGGGTGTGGGTGACATTTTGTGTGTCAGTAAAGATGAGTCTGACTTGTTCCCCTAAACTTTTGAGTTGATCTAAATTAGGACCAAACAGCCTGACTTCAACTGGGGCGTTAAAGGGCGGACCTTGCTCGAGTTTTCTGACCAGAATTTGTGCTTGGGGGTAGGCGCTATCCAGTGCTTTTTGTAATTGTGGAATTAACTTATTGGCTGTTTTAAAATCTTGCACTTTAACCATAGCTTGCGCATAATTATTAGTACCATGTTGATTTTGCATCATATTATAATAAAAAGAAGGGGTATTACTGCCAATCATCCAGTCAATACGGTTGATCCCTGGATAATCCCTTAGGTTGAGATCCATTTTTTCCACTAACTCTCGCGTATGGGCTAAACTGGCGTGAGAGGCTAAATACACTTCAATATGAAACATATCTCTATCAGAGGGAGGGAAAAACTGCTCTGTCATTTTTCCCATGGCAATAAAACCTAGGATAGGTAAGCAGCCGATGAGCAGCGCTGTTCTTTTTGGATAAGTTAGAGCAAAGGTTAAGCTTTGAGTAAAAACGTGACTGATTTTAGGGAGTTCAATACCATGGTGGTACCATTGATGCCCGTCAGATTGACTGCCAAAACGACCAGCGAGTCCGGCAATAATGGTATGAGAAATAATAAAAGAGCCCAGTAAGGCAAACATGACCGAAATGGCGATGCCACCGACAAATTCACCCGCAGGTCCTGGCATCAGAACAATAGGGGCAAAGGCTAGCATGGTCGTAATCGTGGAGCCGGCTAAAGGTCGCCACAAGTGGCGTAATGTTTCACTCACTGCATCATAACGGCTCATTCCATTTTGGCGTCGTTGTGCGATAGCATCGACAATCACAATGGCGTTATCCACCATGATCCCAAGGGCGACGACGAGCCCTGTGACTGACATTTGATGAATAGGTAAACCAATAAATTTCATGCAAGCCAAGGTAAATAGCGCTGTCAAAGGAAGAGATAAAGCAACAATCAGCGCATTTCTTAAGCCTAGAGTCAGCATTAAGACGGCAAGGATAATAATAAAGCCTAACAATAAGCTTTTTATGAGTCCGCCTAAACGTTCAGTGGTGTAACTTTCTTGATCGAATAACCATTCAATTTTGACATTGGTGGGCATGCTTTGTTGAAGTTCATTGACCACTTGGCGAACATTATGAAGCCAAGTATCGACACTGGTATCATCAAGCATTCTAGCGGCGAGCATAATACCCTGTTCTTGCTCTATTATGGCTATGTTTTCTTCTGGTGTTTTAACGTGGCGTTGAATATCTGCAATATCTTCAAGGCGTATTAGGTGGCCATTATTGTCCACTTTTAAGGGCACTTTTCTAATTCTTGTGAGTGAATCAAGTTCGCCTGACACTTCTACCAGTGCTTTGAAATGCGAATTATTAATTTCACCGGCTGATATTTTTGGATCCGCATTATGCAAAATTAACGCAATGGCAGCTGGGGTGAGTTGCAGTTGTTTGACTTTGCTGGCATGAAGAGTCACTAAGACTTCTTCAGTGGGTTCACCATACAGTTTGACAAAATCAGTGCCTGATAATGTTCTTAATTGACTTTCCAGTTCTTTCGCATAGCGATTTAATACATCAATGCGAATAGGTGTGTTACCTTGCCAAGAAAAACCTAAGATAGCAGTGTTAGCATAACCCATTTGATCATCAAGGGTCGTGTTTTGCGCTTCTTTGGGGAGTAAGTGGATAGCATCGGCAATAAAATCTCTGGCTCTGGACCAAACAGGGGCAGTATTGAATACATCATCTTTTAGCTCAAGTTGAATGACTGAAATACCGGGCTTTGATGTTGAGTAAATAAGTTTGAGTTCTTTGATCCGTCTGAGCTGATCCTCTAACACTTGAGTGACCAATGCCTCTACTCGTTCAGAAGATGCGCCCGGGTAGTAAGTGATAACCGATGAAAACCGATTGGTGATAGTCGGATCTTCCATTCTCGGCAGGCTATTGATGGCGCCCAGTCCAGCGACAATGATAAGGGCGATCATTAAGCTGAGAAATCGGCCATTTTCAATGATGACTTTAATCATTATTGCTTAGCCTCTGGTTTAGTAATGGAGACTTTCTGTCCTGGAATGAGCTTATGTGCGCCTTGATCGATATAAAGTTGATTGGCGCTAATAGGGCCTTGAATATAGGCTTGATCTTGATTGCTATATAAAATGTCAATGTCGCGGCGTTCGACATTAAAGGTGTTTTTGTTATTGGGTGTGAGAATATAAATATTCCAGAGTCCCCGAATCCCATCGCTTAAGGCACTAATGGGCACCCAGTAGCCGGGTTTTTCAATATGTTGAATATGCGTGAAATAGGCCATTTCACCATTCATGACTTGGCTAGAGGTCGGTAAAGAAAACCTTATCTCAACGGTACGAGTGACAGGGTTGAGTTCCCCAGAGATCCCTTCAATGACAGCGGGATAGTGTTGATTACCCACTTTAATGTCAATTGGCTTTTGTAGGGATAGAGTTTTCGCTATTTCTGAAGGAACACCGATATAAGCCTGCGGTGTGTTTGATTCCACTAACGTGTAAATGGGGGTGCCTGTAGAGATGACCTCTCCAACATGATGGTATTTCTGGCTAATAATGCCTTTAAAGGGGGCAATGATATCTGATTTTTGTATTTTTAATTGATTGGCAGCGTAGGCGGCATTAAGTTGGGTCTTGGTGGCTTTGAGCCGATTGACTTGTCCTTTAAGTTCATCAATTTGTTGTTCGGAAATATAATTTTTTTGAGTTAAAGATAAACTGCGTTTTAGCGTACTCAATGCTAAATCTAAGTCTGCTTGATTTTGTGTCAGATTAGCTTTGAGTCGATTTTGTTCGGTTTGCAATAATTGAATATCAAGTTTGGCCAGTAATTGTCCTTTGGTAACATTATCGCCAATATCAACATCCAACTGATTAATTTTTCCTGATAATTCAAAGCCAATAGCGGTAGTGTTACTGGCTTTTACTATGCCAGAAAATGCTTGTGTTTGTTGATAAGAAGGGTAGGCTACCAATGTTTGCGAACTCACCGTTTGATGTTGGACTTTAGGTTGTTCATTCGTTTTTTGGCAAGCGCTTAATAATCCTAAACAACTTAGCCCGATTAGCAGAGCGGTAGATTTGGTGAGTGAGCTAATATCCATTTATTCATTCCAATATTAAATTGTTATCTTTATGTGTCCTTTTTGTTTTAAATCTAGTTTAACCAGCAAAGACTAGACTGTCCAGTCTTGTTTTTGATTGTAGACTCAATAGTCTAGTTTATGATTTAATCATGCTTATCTATTTTTTGTCTTTTGAGAGTGACTCACTTATGGCATCGACTTTATTACAAGGTCAAAAGTTAACTAAACGTGAGCAAAAACACGCCAATATTTTATCTGCTGCGAATGTGTTATTTTGTGAGCAAGGCTTTGTGCATACCAGTATGGAAGAGATTGCCAAAAAAGCGGGCGTGTCAAAACAAACACTTTATTCTCATTTTGGTTGTAAGAACACCTTATTTGCGGCTTCAATAACAACAAAAGCGGATAGTTATCAATTAAACAGTGATATTTTTGTTGATCCTAATCAGCCTGAGAAAACACTCAGTTATTTTGCTGAGCAATTTGGTCAACTGATGGTGAGTGATGATGCATTGGCTATTTATCAAACGTGCGTGATCCATGCAGATGGGCATCCACAAATCGCACAGGTTTTTTTTGAGAATGGGCCTGAATGCATACTGGTATTACTCTGTGAATACCTTGAAAAAGTGTCGAGTATTGGTGTATATCAATTTGATGAACCTAGGCATTGTGCAGTGCGTTTGTGCTTAATGTTGTTTGGTGAAATGCGCTTAAAATTAGACTTAGGGATTAATGTCGATGATCTCATTGCAAAAAGAGCACAATACTTGCAATCGAGTGTGGATATGTTTCTTCGAGCATATCGCATATAAACTTAACTATATTCAATGGGTATATCCTGTTATCTTTGAGGAACTCGGCTAAATTTTACGTGTTATCTCTTGGGTATCTTAGAGTGGAGATATTTGTCGAGAAAAGTCGTTTATATTAATCAATATTATGTGTTTAGGGAGAAACATGAACGCTATTTCTGTACCCAAATTATCCTTAGTTGTCCCTTTATTTTTTCTGCCCGATGTACAAGCTAATCCCCCTGAGGATTTTTCACCTTTTACCTTTAGTGCCGCTAGGGTTGTCGTAGGTAATGCGGATGTGGGCAGTAATGGCAATGAGCTACAGCGGGATCAATGGATCACTAATTTTAAGGCTAAATTCCCTTTATCGAAAAAATGGATCATAGGGGCGGATTTTGGATATGATTACTTAGACTATGATTGGCAGAGTCCTTCAGGGCAAGCGACAGATTATGCTTGGGATCATATTAATCGATTTAGAGCTGGAGTCTCTGTCGTTTATCGCCCTGACAAACATTGGGTGTTTATGTTATCCCCGCGTCTTCAATATGCTTATGCAGAAACGGCTTCAGCCAGTGATGCGCGAAGTTATGGCGTGGTTGTGTCGGCCATGCACCGTTTTTCATCTGGACACTTATTTGGTTTAGGTGTGGCTTATCTTAATGATATTGATGAAGTGAGAACCGTGCCTTATTTGGCTTTTCGTTGGCAAATTAATGATGCTTGGTATTTATCAAATCCTTTCTCTGTTGGTTTTAGTGGACCCGGAGGGGCGGAGTTAAGTTATTTAGCCATGCCTGATTGGGAGTTTGGTTTAGGAGTCTCCAAGCGTACTAATCGTTTTTTGATTGGGGATAATGAAAATACGGCTGAAATCGATGAGTGGGTCAGCCATTTACGGGTGAGTTGGAAATGGACGCCAAAGATCGTTATATCAGCTTTTGCGGGGTATTTTTTCAGTGGTGAGCTTGAGCTCAATCCTGAAGGCACGGATGAAACGATTGATAATCAAGGTGGGGCAGCATTAGAAGCTCGATTTAGCTTTTAATGGATTAAGCTGATTATCTTTGTTAGTATATTAAGCTGTATGCTAATTCAGTCCTTTAATTTCAGTCCTTTAATTTCAGTCCGTTAATTCAGTACTTATAAAAAATAAGAAGGCATGACATGCATGCCTTTTCATTAAATTGAATCTACATTATTTATCCAGTAAATCACTTTTTAAACTGGATTGAACAGGATCGTCACCGAGCCAAATGTTCAGTAAGGCCTTTCTAAAATCATCGTTTTTAATGGTGACTTTTTTTGTACCATTTTTAGAAGCAATGACACCAGAAGTTGGACTCGTATCAAACGTGAATTGATCACCTTCTGCGATTTTACCTGAAAAAACGGCAGTAAATTGTGCTATTTCGGCGTTAATGGGGGCAGTATTTCCATTTGTAGCAGTATCAAAGCCTTCTTTTACGGCTTTTTGCATTTTCTCTGCGGTGATCATGCTGGAAATAATGTTTAGTTTTAACACCGCTCGAGGTGCATTGATAACATCTGCAGCGTTATGAGATTTACTCGGTAAATACAGGCTAGCGACATAAAGATCAAAAAACATTTTACTTCGCTCACCCGCACCATTGAGAACCAAAGTTTGATTATCTATGGTCAGCGTATCAGGTAGGGTGACTCCGGCAACGTCTTTTGCTTGTGCATGGGATATCAAAAAAGTACTTAGTAAAAATAGGGTGGACAGTTTTTTCATATAACGCCTCATAAAAATTAGGTTGTTCCTTAGCCTCTGTGTCCAACTTGATATTGACCATTTTGATGAAACAAAACCGCTTGTTTCTTTTTTGGAGATACCAACAAAGGGCCGTCATCAAAAAATAAAAAACATTTCCAATTTCGTACAAACACCTCCCAAGTTGTTTCAATAACTTGGTATTTATCATAACAAAAATAAACTATAGCATTGCTGGGCCAATCGATAAAGTGGGCGAGAGTGTCTGGAAGTTGCGGTGCTTCACTGTCCCATGCACTTTGCCAGTGATCCGTTTCTTTCCAAGTATCTTGTTTTGCGGCCCAATCGCCTTTAGCAAATTGTTCACTGCGGCTGCTTTTATTGCTGATCCATTTATTCCAGATTAGCATGGCACTTTTTTGATCGAGCGGCCTGATTAGGTTTTTATCTTCGTCGCTAACAGGAAGATCCTTATGATTAAAAATCCATTTTCGTGTGTATTGCGCTAAGGGAATATAAGTGTGGGACAAGCTAGCCTCTCTGTGTGATGCTCAGCAGAGCAAAAAGTGGTATGGATAACGTTGGCATTATAAAGCTTTCTCTTCGCTTATTATACCCAAACCACTTGAAGATGCAGGATTCAGCTGGAATTAAAACGCGTTTAGGCAAGGCATTGAGTTGAGGGCTTAGTTATTCTAAGTTGATATTCAATAACGCAGAGTAAAAGTGTTTTAAACCAGCCCGTTGGGAGCCTGTAAAAAGACTAACTTCTACGTTGCATCACCTCAAAAGGCAATAAGCATTCTTTCAATAATACGCCTTGAATTAAGCCTTCTTACGGGCTCTGAAAACATGCACTTTCAAGTGGTTTGGGTATATACCCACACATGTAAAGTTGGTTTGTTTCACATTCCTAAGATAAATAAGAAAATGGCCAGTATGGCGCCAATAAATGGGATCAGCACGGTTAATGCACCAAGAGGGAGGTAAGCGGTTTTATGGGTTTCACCACAAATGACCCTGATGGTGGTGATCACATAACCATTATGCGGCAGTGAGTCGAGCCCACCTGATGTAATGGCGATAACACGATGTAATGCATTTGGATCCACGCCTGCGTCAAGATAATGAGGGGCGATTAATGGCAGGGCAATGGCTTGTCCACCCGATGCTGATCCCGTTAATGCGACGATGACACTGATGGCGATAGCAGCACTAATGAGGCCATTTCCCGGTAAGGCGGTCATGTATATCAGCGTATCATTAAAAGCGGGAGTCAGTTTTGCTACACTGCCAAATCCAACGACGGCACAGGTATTGGCGATGGCAATTAATGCACTATAAGTGGCAACAGAAAGGGCACTGCCTAACTGGACGAACCGTTTCCAATATAAAATCACTGCGCTGATCAATCCCGTTAATAGGGCAATGATTAATGATGAACGACCAAAATGTAAGATTACACTACAATAAAATGAGCTACCAAGCACTAATATCAAGGGGATAAAGCATAAAAAAGGATGGGGGAGCATATTTGATGTTTTAGGTGTGGGGTCGTTTTCTCTATCATCGAAGTGCTCTCCCTTGGCCACGGCGCGTTTTATCATGACATGAAATAACCACATACCCGTTGAAGCCATAAATAAGGCGACAACCAGACTGACAGGCCAACCGGCAAATTGATTGGTGCCTAAATATTGCATAGGTTGAAAATTTTGAATTTCCACTGAGCCTGCCGATGTCATCGTAAAGGTAATAGAGCCAAAAGCGAGGGCTGCAGGAATAAATCGTCTGGGTAAATTGGCATCTTTAAACAAACTGAGCGCCATTGGAAAAACCGAAAAAGCCACCACAAAAACACTGACACCGCCATAGGTTAACATTGCGCAGGTGAGCACGATGGCAAAAGGCGCATGCTTTGAACCGAAAGTGTGCATAATCCAATGGGCTAAACTATCGGCTGCGCCACTGATCTCCATAACTTTGCCAAACATTGAACCTAATAAAAAAACAATGAACCAGTTTTGTAAAAAAGAAGCAAATCCTGTCATATAGCTGACAGTTAAACTGGTGTTATTGTCTGCTAACGGTGGAATGATAGGAATGTGGCTGGTAACGGCCAGTATTAAGGCGCATAGGGGGGCAGCAATGAGAATATTCATGCCTTTTAGGGTCAATATAATCAGTAATATTAACCCTAACATTAAACCTAGCATGCTGAGTGTCATTAGTGTCCTTTTTAATGCATTGAGTTGTTAACATAAAAGGTTATATACCCGTATTTTGAAGTTACACGGGTATCCACTCTATGTGCAAGTTTTTTAGACAATAAATTGATGAGTGGGATGGGGATCTTCTTTCGTCTTAGCAAGTTGCTGATATTCTAAAGCGCTTTTGAGTGCACATTCGCCCAATAATTGGGTGAGTGCTGGGTCTTGCCAGTCCATATTCGGTTGGTTGGTTTGTAGGCGATCATATTGGCTAAAAAAAGCAAAATGAAGATGAGTATATAAGGCTAATGTGCGCTTATAGAGGTACAGCTCTGGAGTGGCTTTAAAATTATTGACTTGGGGGATAAGTAGCTTGACCATTAAAAAAGGAAAGTGACCTAAATGAGAGACAAAGGCCATATTCCATAAACTGTAAAGATCAGCCCAAGATTTTGCGTGAGGGGGAGTCAGTAAAATACCTTTTTTATCTTCACTAAAGCATGCTGGTTTTACATCAGGTAAATGAAAAGCGAGTATTGTTCCTGCTTTTGCATTATCGAATCGATGCTCGCTGAGATCTTCTGCAACGGCTTCAAAGATATTCATGGGTAAATCTAAACAGGCATAGTGTTGAGCGATGGTTTCGGTTTGGTGAAAGTGAATGTAATCTTTCATGGGTTTTTCTATCGACGCTAATTTCATGCTTTCAAATGTTGAGAGTTGAGATTCAATGCCGAGCTGTTCGCGTAATGGAACCCAAATTTTCATCAAAGTATCAATTAAAGACCAGTGCTGGTACATGGCTTGAGTCAGGCGCTCTTGGACTAAGGCATAACCAATTATGGCTGGCAGGATATGATGGGCATTTTTAGCCGATTTCTCTTTTAACTGGGGAAAATTCTGTAATTTAGCTTGTTCAAAAAAATGCAGTAAATAGGGATTGTCTAAAATGGCATGATGCATTTTATCCAGTAAATCACATGCATGTTGTGGGGTGATGTTTGAAGGAAGCAACTGTTGTGATAATTCGGCTAGCTCTGGGGAAGCCCAATGTAATTCATCATCAATTAAACGCAATATTTGATAATGATTAAGCATAATATGATGTAAGTCTGTATCGTCTAACTGAGCTGCAGTGGTTTTAAGTACATTGACGAGATGATTAATTAATTGACTCATTACATTCACTCTCCATGTTTGAGGACCAATCATGTATTTAGTGTTGCAGTCTTTCTCTGTCTTGGTCCAAGTTTCGCTAGCCTAATATGCAATAGGGGGTCGAAGTATTGCGATAACCTTGAGTTTATCCGGTCACTTTTTTTTAGACAACCAAAATGTGTGTTTTTTAACCGTTTATGGGATTACTCTCACAGCTTGGGAAAAACTGTGAGTCATGTAAATTTTCAATCCAAACTAACACATCAGGTGTTCACCTGATGCTTATACAAAAGTATAGGGAGTAGATTGTTACCTGTTTTTAATAATTAGGTGTAGAGAGATGAAAAAATTAATAACTGCAAGTATCTTAGCTGCTGCGTCCATTGTGTCGTCATCTGCTTTTGCATTAACAAGTGATCAATTGAACTTAATATCACAAGAGCGAGCTGATTACCTTGCTTTAAATGGAGTGCCAGTGTCTTGGCAACAGGCTTGTAACAACATCGTTAATGCAGCACCTGATGCACCTGATACGTTTAAAAGCTCTTTTGTAAAGACTTATAAACTTGAAACGTGCCCAGAAACAGATTTTTCTGCATTCTTTGCTTGTAAAGATCGAAATACAGCGAATATAAATACTCAAAGTGTTCTGGTAATTAAAGACAGTATTACCGCAGAAGATTGCAGTTCTTTACCTTTGTAATGATGAATTTAAAAACGGCAAGTTCTTTGCCGTTTTTTTAATAATTTATGTTGCTTTATTAACTTCATATTGATGAAAAACATTTTCAATTATAAGTTGTGAGTCTCTCCTTTAGGTAAAACTGGTGCTACATAGTTAATTATCTTAATTATTACGTTTCTAAAAGTTGTCGTTGGCTATATTCGTCTATGCTTGAGTTATCTTTACTGGCGAGGAGATATGGAGAGTCATAATGAAAAGTAGCTTATCTATTTTATTTTTAACATTATTAATGGCCGCATTTCCCATTATGGGGTGTTTAAATAGCAGTGCTTCGGTGCCGGATACCTCGTTTCGTTTAATGTTAAGTGCAGATACGACAATAGAGCAACCCAGCTATTTTTATTGTCTAGTTACTACCCAACCTAGTTTTGAAAATGGCGGGCATCCAACACTGCCTCAATGGACACCGCCAATATTATTTACGCCTGTATCACTGATGAATTACGCGCAAAATGTACAAGGCTTCACTGGATTAGGGAAGTTAGATACCACGGCAGACTATATTAATAACCATTATTTTAAATCTTATCATGATCCTGATTTTGACGAGTATGCGCAATACAGTATTTCAGCAGGCTTTATTGATGCTTTTGTTCTTTGGCCGGGATATGCCATAGAGTGTGAGGTGTTTAATGCTACTGATATTAACAGCCAAGGTGAATTTGATAATCGAGTATTAGCAGGAAGCGATTATAATTAACCTGTATGAGGGGTAAATAATGCCCTTTGACATGACTATTTGGCTTTCTTAAGCGTGATAATGAATATTAATATACGTCAATACAATTTAAGTGATAGTTGACATCCTTTATTCAGCATTAGGGTGGTTGGATAATAACAATATAAATGGATTTTAAATCAGTGAGTGTATTTTTTCTTCTAGATTTTTTTTAAATTGGTATATGTGGATCGCATCAAGAAAACAATGACTCACTTCGGTGTGCAATGATGTGATTAGCTGTTTACCTTGCTGTTGATATTGGCCCCAAGCAATGAAAGGGATCCCTGGATCTTCGCTATTTTGTTGTACTGGTTTGACTTGAATATGGGTAAAATTCCCCCAAGGGTAGCAAGTGATATTTAAAATATCATGACGATGGATGAACTCCTCAATTGGAAGGTAGTCATCTTGAGCTCGAGCTTGCTGTTGAGTTTGTTGGGCAAACGTTTGAATATTATTATTCATCGTAGCCATAACAAGTTTAAACAGCTCATCTTCGGCATTGAGAACAGTAAAAAGCGGGGTGTTCTATTGGTATGCCATTTTCAATACGCTGTTTAAAGCCTGAAATGTCATTTGCTGTTTGAGTAACGAGGAAAATGAGGCTGTAATAGAAAGACAGTGAATGTTGTCGGCAGAATGAAACTAATGGTGTGACATCTAAGGGTTGAGTGAGACTAAGGCGAACAGAGCCTTGGCTACTCTTAAAAAATGCAAAGTGTGAGCGTCGAGTCCAAGCATTGATATTGATTTTCTTGTATGCCATAAAGGCCTTTCTATCTCATTTATGCCTATGAGAAATTATAGAAGATTTTTATTGCAGTAGCTGACTAGGTTGCTAGTTCACACTTAATATTGGCAATAATTTTATCTAATTGATAATTTCTTCTGACGTTAAAACGGATAAGAGGCAAACCTGCAGAGGCACATGCATTGTTGACCAATTTGTCTCGCGCTTGTACTTTTTTTGCTGATGGCTTTTATCATCTAGCTCAATGACTGCAATCACTTTTAATGTCTGTTTATCGCATAATACAAAGTCAAAGTGTTTTGCTGAGATTTTATTAAACGCTATTTGCCATTGTTGTCGATTTACATTGCCTTGTGGGGTTAACACATCAGCAATACGGACTTTGCCAAATAGCTGATATTGCTTATCGAAAGAGGGAGATTGAATAGCGATGAGGAGAATTTTGAAAAAGGTACTTTCTGCAGGAGAGAAAAGTGCGTGACGCTGCTTATATTGAAGGGAAGGTGAAGACGATAATTTAATGATTAACGCAATAAGGCTGATTAATAAGATAGCGCTGAGAAAAATAAAGATGGAGTGATTGATTAACACTGGCATAAACTATCCTTTATTTGACGAGGAAAGCGATGTTGATATTTTAGATGCATGGCTAAATGAAATGAATGTTGTCATAGGGTTAACAGAGAAGATAACCTTGATGAGGGTTATCTTCTATCCACTTATTGATATTTAATGGGATCGTTATTTAATAAAATAGCCCACCGTGAGCCATTGACCACTTTTTTTACTTAAGGTGAGTATTTCAGTGGATGAAATTTTATTTTGAAATTGGGTTTGATATTGTAAAACGACATATTCTCCGTCAGGAGCACCAGGAAGCGATGAATAATTTCCTGAGCTGAACTCTGAGCGTGAAATGACTTGACCCAGTGGCGCACGAATACCTTGTAGTGTTTCTACCCAACGTTGTTGCGAGAGTTGAGTTTGAAACAGAGGATCGGCTTGTTGCCAACTTTGAGCATAGGCGCCAGTGTCAATAATAGAGAGCCATTGCTTGGCAAGTTCCAGTTCGATAGATTGTTGAGACCAAGCTAAAGGTGAGAATAATACGAGTAGAGCGGCCATTAACCTTTTTGTCATAGTAAACTCCTTTTTGAATACACCTAACCTTAATTTATTGAGTATCGGATGTAGCTATTCACATAAATTCCTTTTTACTCCCTTAAACTACCAAGTTAGAAAAGTCTTAGCAAGTGGGTTTTATACCCGTGATATTTAAATGTGCAAGATTCAGCTGGAATTAAAAGCCCTTTAGACAAGGTCATTAATTGCTCCTGCATAAATGACATTTCCATCACCCATGATGGTCAGCTTGAATAGCATGCCTAGTGATTCTAAGCCGATGTAAAGTCAACGCAGTATAAAAGGCCTTGCTTTTACATATAAAGAGGCCAGCCCTTTGGGAGTCTGTAAAATCACCTACTTCCGCGTTGCATCACCTTAAAAGGCAATAAGCATTCTTGCAATAATACGCCTTGAATTAGGCACTTTTACAGGCTCTGAAAACAGGCATCTTCAAGTATCACGGGTACATTCTATGTTTGACTGACTTTTTAGTGCATCATGTCAGCGTATTCTTTTTCATGTCAATGTACTTTTAAAGCGGGGCAAACGGATGGCATGAGAATAAATGATCAAAAATAATGAGAAAAGGATATTGCCATGGAAAAAATAAAATTCACTTTATTAGCGGGGAGCTTGCTGGCATCACTGTTAGTGACAGCTTGCAGCCATCAGGTGGGTCAAGAAACTCAGAAGGTGGTTTTAAACAATACTGAAACGCCTAAGTATCAAACTTATGTGAAAGTAGGGCAGCCTGTCCCTGTGATGCAATTTACCGACATTCAAGGGAAACACATCAACTTAGCACAGTCTCAGAATAAAAAATTATTGATATTGTTCGCCACTTGGTGTCCTGATTCACAGCGAGCAATGAAAGCCTTGGTTCAATCGTCCTTAATTGATGACAATATGATTGATATTATTGGTATTGGCCGTGAGGAAAATGTTGAGTCTTTGAGTCAGTTTGCCAAAGCCTATCATTTACCCTTTGCTTTAGTGGCGGATAAGGACAGGAGTGTGTACAAGCAATTTGCCACTGCGGGTATTCCTCGCTTTATTTTATTGAATGAGCATAACCAAATTGTTAAAACGCTGCTATTAGAGCATGAAACCAAAGCGGGTGAACTCTTAGCTCCTATTCAATGGTGATCTTGCATTGACGTGTTAAAGATAAGCCCATCAAATATCATGTTTGATGGGCTGAGCGTAGGCTAAAACCAGCTCGCCAAGACGTTTGATACCTGCCGCCATTTGTTCATTCCAAGGCAGGGCAAAGGTGATCCTAAAATACTGAGTATAATCTTGGTTGAAAGAAAACATGTCCCCTGGTGCGATAGAAAGTTGGGCTGAAATGGCTTTTTCCCATAATACTTCACTGCTCAAATGATCGGGCAGTTTTATCCATATACAGGGCCCGCCTTCTACTTGGCTATAATAAAAATCATCGCTTTCTATTTGATTAAAAGCAGGTAAGAGTAAGTGTATGGCAGAGGTATAATTCGTTTTTAAATGGGTATGTAATTGCCGCATTAATTGAGCAAATTGTTTTGATTGCATCAATTCAATCATCATATATTGCAGGCAAAGATTGGGCTCTTCAGTGATGATTTGCTTAGCGAATAAACAGGCATCTAGAGTATTGGTGCAGATTAAGTAACCTAAGCTTATGGTGTGTGACAAGGTGTCATAAAAGTCACTGAGTGTGATGATACGGCAATGAGAGTCAGGAGTGACAAGGCTGGCGATACTACAAGGCCTGTTAGTGCCAAAATGAAGCTCGCCTCTGTCGTATTCAATAATGGTCACCTCATGTTTTTCAGCCCATTGAATTAACGCTAGCTTATTGTTATTGGGCAAGACTCGGCCGGTGGGATCGGCAAAGTTAGGATTGATTAAATAGGTTTTAAAGGGCTGTAATTGATACGCTTTAGAGAGCAAATTAAGCTCGTCTTGATAGTGGGCTTGAATGGGGATTTCAATCACATTGGCGTTAAATTGTTTCAATATCGATTGAAAGAAAAAGGACATCGGTGACTCTATCGCAATGGGACTCGTGAGTGCTTGCGTCGCGATGAGCGCTGTCATTAAACCATCTTTACGACCATTATTAATCAATATTTGTTCCGGTTTAAAGGCTTGTTGTGATTTTGCTAAATGCTGACAGATTGCCTGCCTGAGGGGAAGCAAACCTTCAATGGGATCTTGCATGATTAATTGATAAGGGCGATGTTTTAAGGCTTTTTTATGCAGTCGGTTGAGCAGTAATTCATTGTCAATGACGCTGCTGGGTGCGGTGCAAGATAAAGGTAAAATATTGGGATCATTAAACGAAAATTGCACGGCTTTATCTAAACTGAGTCCAGCTTGAATATAGTGAATTTTTTTACCGTAATTAGGTGGCGTTACAGGCTTTTTACCTATGACAAAGTAACCGACTTTCGCCCTTGCTTTAATCCATCCCTGCT
Source organism: uncultured Shewanella sp. (assembly GCF_947491715.1). Classification (GTDB taxonomy): domain Bacteria; phylum Pseudomonadota; class Gammaproteobacteria; order Enterobacterales; family Shewanellaceae; genus Shewanella. Next base: position 358,927 of record NZ_CANLKR010000001.1, read on the forward strand.
TTTCGAGTTCATAATAGGCTTGCACGACCGTAGACACGCCCACACCTTGTATTTTGGCGAGTGCACGTACCGACATGAGTTTACCCGTTATCTGTTCACGTTCAATTTTATCAATAATATCATTCACAATCAGACGGTATTTAAAATTTTGCATGGGTTTCCTCTTGAGAATGCAGTAAATGAACAGTATCGAGTCGTATTAAAAACTGTATTGGGTTTTATTGTATATCACTGTATCTGTTTTGCTTTATAAATACTCTATAAGATAAAAACCAATACAGAAAAGCATGTATATACCCGTGATACTTGAAGATGCAGGATTCAGCTGGAATTAAAAGCCTTTTAGGCAAGGCTTTGAACAGCGTGCTTAGTCATTCTAAGCTGATGTTTAATAACGTAGTATAAAAGGCTTTTAAACCAGCCCTTTGGGAGTCTGTAAAATCACCTACTTCTGCGTTGTATCACCTTAAAAGGCAATAAGCATTCTTGCAATAATACGCCTTGAATTAGGCACTTTTACAGGCTCTGAAAACATCCATCTTCAAGTATCACGGGTATAAATGTGTGCATAAAAGTGAATAAGGATGCCAAAATGAAAATTATTACTCAAACCCCAAGATTAATTATTCGAGAGTTTAATATAGAAGATGCGCAAGCCGTGTATGATTTCAATGCACCCGATGTGGTGAATTTATACACTGGGGATGCGGGCATGTGTGAAAGTGTAGAAGATGCCAAAAAGATTATTACCGATATTTGGCTTAAAGAATATCAATCCATCGGTTTTGGTCGCTGGGCGGTTGTACTCAAAGAAACGGGGAAAGTCATTGGCTTTTGTGGATTCAAAAATGAGATGCGTATTAATGAAATTGATATTGGATACCGCTTGCACCCCGATTTTTGGGGCAAAGGGTTAGCGACGGAGGCTAATCAGGCTTGTATTGATTATGCCAAACAACACATGGCGCTAGATTTCGTGGTGGGCGATGCGGTTGCAGAGAATACAGCCTCTATTAATATTCTACGTAAATTAGGCATGCACTTTATAGAAACCTACCAAGAGAAGGATTGGCGAGTGCATCGTTATGGGATGAATGTGAAATAGAAACTGTGAAGTATAAAGTGTACTAAAAACGAACGACAAGGAAGTAACACAACATGGATATAAACCATGACTGCCAGCACTTAAATCAGGCTGTACTAGAAGGAGACAATCAAGACTCTACCAACAGTGCGACGCCAATGTTAGAAACGATACGACTGAGATTAGATGAGACCACGCTTGATGATAGCGAAGAGATATTCGCACTTTTCTCCAATCCCAAAGTCACACAATTTTATGATTTAGGCGCATTTGAGTCTATTCATAAAGTGCGCGAGTTTATTAACGAAGAGATTCGAAAACAACAAAATAAGCAGATGTTAAGGTGGGCAATAAGGGACAAAATGACACTTGACTATTTAGGGGGATGTGGTGTGAACCATTTTGAAAGTGAGCGACATGTTGCTGTTATCGGTTATGAATTATGTCAAGAAGCATGGGGGAAAGGGATTGCTACTGAGGCTTTAGAAAAAGTGGCTGAGTTTTTATTTTCCGTCGCGTGCATTCACTCAGTGAACAGAATCGAGGCTTATGTGATGCAGGGAAATACGGGATCAGAAATGGTGTTGCGTAAACTGGGGTTTATCAAAGAAGGGGTGCTTCGCCAGCACAGTTATTGGAAAGGGCGTTATCATGATTTATCTTTATATACTCTGTTGAGGGATGATTGGGTTAATGGAAATAATTGACTGAATGGGAATAGCAGTGGATGAAAGTGCGTCATTTTAGCTGCATTTTGTAGGATAACGGGGATATTACGGTATGTCAGAGTACGTCGGCTGATGTTGGCAATAATTAATGTTAACACCGTATTGTTGGGTTAAAATATCCCATATATTTGGCCAGTAACTGCCTATGCCGTGTTCTTTTAGCGGGTTGTCCATGGCTAAATTAAAGATGACCACTATACCCATGATACCTGAAGATGCAGGATTCAGCTGGAATGAAAAGCCTTTTAGACAAGGTTTTGAACAGCATGCCTAGTGATTCTAAGCTGATGTTCAGTAACGCAGTATAAAAGGCTTTTAAACCAGCCCTTTGGGAGTCTGTAAAATCACCTACTTCCGCGTTGCATTACCTTAAAAGGCAATAAGCATTCCTGCAATAATACGCCTTGAATTAGGCACTTTTACAGATTCTGAAAACATGCATCTTCAGGTATCACGGGTATATATGTTTGTTAGCGAAACCTTTTACCAAGACGTGGTTATTTGCACTCCGGCATTAAAACCGAATGTATCATCTTCATAGGCATTACCACCAATGTCATCTGCTTCATAGTCTTTTGACCAAGCAGCAAAGGTGATGTAGCTTCGAAGTTGAGTATTAAGGCCAAGTTGCATGAAAGGATCAATGGTGAATTTAGTGAGTATGCCATCTCTTGTGGTTGTTCTGAGTTGGTTTGAGCTGACATAATCCATGCCGAGTTCAAATTGTAAGCCAAAGATGTCGTCAAACATATAAGTCGGGCGCATACCAAAAGAGTACCAATTACGAATACTGCCGTAAGTGGGATCAATATTCCCATTTCTGTCATGTTGGTAGATACCCAAAGTGATTAATGTCCATTTTGGGGTTAATGGAATAGTGAAAAAATCTAATATGCGAACGCTTCGAGCGTCATTTAAATCATAAATACTGGGAGTGACATCTTCCCCTGAAAGTGTCAGTTGATCGGTACCGGCTCTAAAGTTTGAGGAGGTACCGTGACCATACATGGCGGCAAAGGTATTTTGGCCGCCAAAAAAATGATCATTAAAATTAAAAAAACCGACCCCAAAGCCCGAAGCAGCTTTAGTTTGGTAAGAATAGGTATCGCCATTGATGGAATTATAGGCCTCGGCTGAGCCGCCACGATCGTAAGATGCATTGAGCCAAATCATACTATGGCTATTGCCCGTTGGAATATTATGAATTTGAAGATCTAGGTTGTTTTTAGATAGAACGCCATTATTACTGCCTAAGTAATCGGAAGTCGAGTCTGCGGGAATATCGGGTCCGCCGATAAAGGCTACATTGAGTTTGACTGTCTCTCCTAAGGCGATATTTTCTGCACCTGCACCAACGCCACTCATGTCGAGAAAGTAGAAATCATTGATCAGTGACTCATCGAGCCGATAGAAACGTTGTCCTCCCCACATTTGAGCATCAGGGTTTGATGTAAACAAATTGGCCCCTGAGACAAAAGATTCAGCAATATAAACATGATTAACGTCGCTTTTGTAAGGAGCGGAAGAAGGAGGGGAATACAGATAGGCTAAACGGACTTGTGCTTTCCAATAGGGGTCAATAGGGGTATCTAAAATGGTACTGTTATAGCCTAATATTAATTCGCCATAGGTTTCAGCTTCATTGCCTAAACGGTATTTTGTCGGAGCATCAGGGTTTTGAAAAGCCGTCATGGAGTTACTTAATTTATTGATACCATAACCGGAACGAAAATATCCGCCATAAATAAAATGCTCTACTGAGGTTAAGTTATCGGCATAAGCGGAAGATTGACTCGCCTCTTGAGTCATATTTTCATCCGCTGGTTCGTCTGTTTCTTTACTGTGCGCTTTAACGGGGTGATCTGTGTAGTCTTTAGTTTCTTGATGTTTTCCTGCTGTTTTTACAACAGAGGTGCCTTGTTGTTTTTGCTTTATTTCAAGAGCTGCACTTTTTTCTAGTGTATTAAGCTGTTCGGCTATTTTAGCCATCTGTTGTTGATATTGTTGTTGCATCGATGCCATTTCGGCTTTGAGCTGTTGCAGTTGTTCTTGTGTTGTTAAAGCTTGAGCTTCTTTGGCTAAAAGAGCTGATGAACACAAAGAGAGTGGCAAAAAAAGTAGCATGGATATTATTACAGATGTTAGAGCCTTGTATGTCATTAATGATCCTTGCTTGAAAAGAGTGATAGCAAACATGACTCAGGGGAAACATCTTCAGAAGGCCATCTCGCTAACACTAAGTTATGTTTGAAAAATTGCTCGTCGAGCATATTGATTGTTTATAAGCCTAGTGAATAAGCAACAGAACGGCAATTTTTATAAGTATTACTATGCTTTAGTCTAGGTTTTTCTTGTTGTAGATGTCATTTTGGCCGCTTAGTCTGTTTTGAAGTATGGCTATACTCCTTCTTGGTGTTTATGGTGTCGCAGTCATGTTGATACCTATAAGCTAAGCATAAAGAACTATGTGAAAAGCGCGAGTTGGAAAATATGAGAATAAAAAAGGGGGGGATGAAGGCAATTAAAGTAGAGCCTTCATTAAGTGTATATTGGTGTAAGACAGCAAGATATCTGTTTTAAATAGACAAATGAACTGCCAACATTTGAGAAGCCATAGTTAATTTTGTACTCGGATCATGTTGGTATTGTCGTAGACACCGCTACAACTTCCATTAGTACGAACCCTTACTTTTTTGTTAGCCATCAAGGCCGCGAGGGCTGTGCTATACATGGTTTGGCCCTGAAATTTACTCATATCCCAAGCAATATAGCCATTATCACAATTGCTCTTAGAGACCCAATTTTCACAAGGCTTGATATAGGCAATATTAGAGTCATTCATGGCTTGAATTTCACAAACTTCGATGATGTAATCGGCAGCAAAGGAGGTGATAGGCAGTAATAATAAGGTTGCCGCGGTTAAATATTTCATTGTGGTTCCGTTTTCAAAAGGATTACTTTCTTATTTTAGGCGAATAATAATCACAATGATGAGATAAATCAAACTATTGTATTCATGGTGATAGACTTCCACTATAGAGGTTATATAGATTCGCTTTACATTTTATACTGTTTTTAAAACCTTAATTGATGTCACAATATAGAGTCAGTGAGCAGGCAGAGAAGAAAAGTTAACAAAACCCTTGAGGAGTTAATAACGTCACCGATAAGTATTATGAAATGAAGAAGATTAGAGGATAATAGATTGATTAATAATGGCTAATTTATAGGGTGTTTGAATTTTTATAGAGAGAGCCAGTGATGGATAAGTAGAATCAATAGATAAAATAAGCAAGGCTAGCAATAAAGTGATTGCCGATAAATTTTATTTATCGGCAAGCTAACAACTGGTCTCCCCACAGGGACTCGAACCCCGATCGATCGCTTAGGAGGCGACTGCTCTATCCTGTTGAGCTATAGGGAGACGCCAATAATTATACTGATTTTTATGACGATGAAAAGGCTTTAAATTTAGTTGCTTGAATATTAGACATTCAGTGTAGGATTATGAGTGTTATCTAAGAATAAGATCGTTTATTTGAATATTACTCAATGCGTCTTGTGAGGATAAATGGGACTGTGCAATATTTTCACTCACTTGATCAATAGTGATTTGAACTTGAGTGTCTACTGCTGTAATGCGTTCAATATTAATGCGGTCTTGAACTTGGTTTTGCAGCACCACTCGAAAGTGGTCGCCGACTTTGACACCATTACGTCTGCCAAGATTCATCAAGATCCTATTGCCATGACGGGCAATAATTTGACCAATAACCGGGCGGCATACCAGAGTTTCATCAAGGTCTTGGCTAACGCGAGAGAAGACGGTGTCAATTTTTTGGCCATATTCACTTTGCCAGAAGGCTTGACTTGCTGAGTCGACTCGAGTGGTCAGACTAAACTCCCATTCGGCTTGAGTTTCATAGCGCTTTTGCCAAATGCGTTCTCCGCTGACGCCATGATATAGGCTTAGGGTCATCACAAATTGGCGCTTCGGTGTGGTTTCCCATAAACCAAAAACATAGCGCGCATTGTCAGTGGCGATATTGTCAATGCTGGGGATCAGTAAATATTGGCTATTGGTTATTGTGTTAAGCCAATCAGGGAGCCGAGTATTGTGAGTGCTCGACAGTGACGGGGAAAAATCGAGGCGCTCGTTTGAAAACGCCAGTGCAATCCCGTGTTGCAGGTTAAACTTGAGCTGTTGTGTTAATCGCTGGGAAAGGTGCTGTTCAAAATGTCCTATTTGTCCATAACGTAACTGACTTCTGTCCTGCATTTGTGCTTGTGGCACCAAAATACTGGCTTTGATTGTTGAGAGACAGGGTGAGGCAGGCGCTGCTTGCTGAAGCTCAGATTGAGCTGAGCTCGCATGACATAATAAGCTCGAGACTAAAAGACATGCCGTGATGAATGGAATGGACTGAGTGAACAATGTCGGCCTCGTTGTTTTAAATGTTTTTTTGTTTATGCATTTGCCCAGATATCTTGTTTGATAATGAGTCTGATTATTCACTATTGAGCAAGCAATATGTATGCCGTTGTGAACGGTTAAATCAAAGACTAAGCCCACTAAAGTTATGGTGCCCTTAGCCGATATAGAGGAGAAAGTGGGACTAAGAGAGTGATTTTATGAATATTGGGGCTGATTTCCATGCTGAAACTTTATAAGGCGAGCAGTCAAGATGGGCAGAGTCTGTTGAAGCGACTGTTATCCCTGTCTCTTCTCGCCATAGCGTTTATGTTTGCCGGATGCAGTATCCATGAGGATAAGGCTTATGTTGATCATATCCCCACGGACATGATCCAGACATCGAAAACCCAGAGCCGAACCCTTGAAACATCAGATTTTCAAGCTTTTACAGCAAAGACCGCGAGTTTATTAGATGAGCTGGTGGCGTTTAATCAAGGCTTAGCCGAAACGCAGCTTATTGTGGTGGCTACACCGGTATTGTTAAGTGAACTTACAAAGACGAATGCTGTGGGATTAGTTTTACAATCCAGTTTGATGACTGGATTACAGCAAAGGGCATTTACTGTGATAGATGCCAACATGAGTCCTAAACTGAAAGTGACGCCAACGGGGGACTTTATGTTGAGTCGAGATTGGAAGCAATTATCGTCGTCATTGATGGTGGATCATGCTTTAGTTTCGACCATGAGCGTGACGCCTAAAGGGTTGATATTGAACACGCGATTATTAAATATTGCAAGCGGCCGATTGACTTCTTCTGCGCAAGCTTTTTTTCGTTATGATGAACTGGCGGGTTTTATGACACCACCGAAGCAAACTTTTTTACAGCAAGAAATGCCAAAGGCTGTATGGCAGGAAGTTGAACAAGCCCATAGCATCAGTATGAATGATGTGACAAAAAAAAGTAACGTACTCAACCAAGAAGGAATATCTAACAAAGCGATTGAGTATTTTTAATACCGTTTCTTATAACGCATTAACGATTTCTGGGCTGATGTTGTCTCATTGCTGACAATGATGCGCTTTTTTAAAGGGGCTTGGCTCAATTATACTTTGATATTATTGCCCAATGAAGAGAGAGTGGAGGTTTTACCTTTGTCATTATAAGTTAAACTCGAGGCATTACGGCTCACTTGCAATGCTTGAGATAGACGATTGAGACTCGCTTGATTGAAAGCTACTAAATGGGCATTTTCAGTATTCAGTTGCTGACATAGTGCTAGGAGTGCTTTAGCGTGTTTTAATTTATGGGAAAAATTGGGTTGTTCAGGTAATAAATGCTTTTTAGGGTGATGCGCGATATTGTGATCATCCGTTTCTATTTGGGCTAATAGTGTGGCTTTTTCGTTACAAAGGCGCAGTAATATACTCGCTTCTTTATCAAGAATAGCTATTTTTTCTTGGACTAAGATGGCTTGCAGTTGAAGCAATCTATCTTGTTGTAAATCTAGCAGCGAGTCTAGTACTTCCATTTCAATGTCTCTTCATTCAAGCTCATATTTTATTCTGAACGAGTTCATTTTCTAGGTTGGCAATGTTTTTAGCCAATTTTTCAGGATCAATTTTATAGTGACCTTCGCTGATAGCCAGTTTTATCGCATCAATCTTTGCCATATCCATCTCAGGTAATTGAGCAAGGCTCGATTGCGCGCCCTGAACTTGTTGAGCTTGGGAGGTGATAGAAACGGAGTCGCTGGGTACAGTGCGACTCTGCTGAGACAGCGCTGTTTTGGCTTCAGTATTTTTATGGCCAGATAATGGCGATAGTGTACTGTTGTTGCTCAGAGTGTGTTTGATATCAATGGCCATTTTTTATTCCAAGTCAGAAGGTGCTACCGAATACTGTGGTTATCGGCCAGCTCAACGATTGCTTTAGGAGTATTTTAAAGCCTGATGGTGACTTGAGCAACGTCAGAGACGTAGGCGTTAATTTTTTTTTGAGTGTATCGATTGCTGATTTCTATTGCATCGCCTAAGTTACCATCATTAAGGGCTGTGCCTTGTGTTTTAATCTTGAGGTTGCCTGTACTGGCGGTAATGGTGACTGTATCCCCTTCACATATAAGGCAAAAATGATTATCAAATAGGGGGGTGTTAGCGGGTAAACGCCGCTTAAGACGAGCGCCTATCACATGGCTGAGTTCAACTTGTTGCTGCCCTCGTAAACTACTTTTTTCTTTGTAGGCAATACCGACATCCGTTTTGCCAATAATATGCCCTGTACCTAATAAGCGCTTACTCACTATGACGGGAAATAACACATCAACTTTGACGTTTAAAAAAAGCTGCCAAGGGTAATCGAGTTCAGGGCTATCGCAGGTTATTTTAACCGTATTATTACGCTTTATTTCTCTGTTACTGGCAAGCCTGGCTTCGATTTGGCCTAAACAGGCGGGAATATATTGTGCTGAGTGTATCACTTGTGGTGTGATTTTCACTTTTGCGTCTTTTGGCACAACAATTTTTTTTTCAATTGCCGCTATAGCTATAGTAGTTAGAGCCGATAAAGTAGGGGTCGTAGCAATATTGTTTCCAATAGCGAATTTAGGTAGTAAAAGAAAAAGAAGAGAGATACAATATTTAACTTTCATAATCAATATATTAGCTCTTTTTTTAAGTCAGTGTTGAAAGCGTCATTATTTTGACTTAAATAAATTTAGGCACTGTTGTGATTTGGAACAAGAGTCGTTTAAGCAATTAATATGCCTGTTTATGCGTCATATTAGTTTTCCATGCAGTATATGCATGATGAGGCTTTAACTTAAACACTATGAGTTAAGTTGAGCACAGATTCATAAGCACAGTTCCATAAGCATTAGATCCATAAGTATTAAATCCATAAGCATTAGGTCCATAAGAATAAGGTTTACTTCATGTCACGCATTCTCGACTCTGTAAATAAACGTACCCAATTAGTGGGGCAAAATCGGTTAGAGCTTCTGTTATTTAAGTTAAACGGCCAGCAAAGGTTTGGTATCAATGTCTTTAAAGTAAAAGAAGTACTGCAATGCCCTAAATTGACTAGCTTACCGAAACTCAATAATAATATTCGTGGCGTGGCACATATTCGTGGTGTAACGATTTCAGTGATTGATTTGAGCGCAGCTACAGGTGGTCGACCGATTGAGGATACGACAGGTTGCTTCATTATTATTTCTGAGTATAACCGGAGTGTGCAAGGGTTTTTGGTGCGCTCTGTTGAGCGTATTATTAATATGAATTGGGAAAGCATTATGCCTCCGCCTCAAGGTACAGGGCGTTATTCTTATTTGACAGCGGTAACAGAAATTGAAAATGAACTCGTTGAAATTTTAGACGTAGAAAAAATTCTCGATGAAGTCTCCCCAGCTAATACCAATATCAGTAAAGAGTTGGATGAGCAGCTGACCATTGATAGAGATAAGCATTATCATATTATGGTTATCGATGACTCTTCTGTTGCTCGTAAACAGATTATTAGAGCGCTGTCGGCATTGGATTTGCAAATAGATACCGCCAAAGATGGTAAAGAAGCATTAAATAAACTCAAAACTATTGCTGCCGACATGGATAACGTTGCAACTGAGATCCCACTCATTATTTCAGATATTGAAATGCCAGAAATGGATGGCTATACCTTAACGGCAGAAATTCGAGATGATCCAAAATTGAAGGACATTAAGGTGGTACTGCATACTTCACTTAGTGGAGTGTTCAATCAGGCCATGGTTGAGAAAGTGGGCGCAAATGATTTCATCGCTAAGTTCAATCCTGATGAATTAGCAGGTGCTGTGAATAAACATTTGAGCATTTAACTGCAGGTTAGTATTCAGTAATATCATTATGTATTGACTTGTTTTTTTTGAGGCGCTGGGGTATAAACCAGCGCGAATGTTATTATTCTTTTAAATGTTAATTCTCCCTTGCTATCAATGTAGGATGCGAAGTTGTCAAATAAATCACTTGAACACCTTGAGTATAATCAGTTTAGGCTTTTTTTAGAGCAGCATAGCGGTATAGTATTAGGGGAAAATAAGCAGTATCTGGTTCGAAGTCGATTAGCGCCATTAATGGGCAAATACAATCTTCCTTCTTTATCGGATGTCGTGAGACATTCAATGAAGCCGGCGGCAAGGCAATTACGTATTGAAGTGATTGATGCCATGACAACCAATGAGACATTATGGTTTAGAGACAGCTACCCATTTGAATTGTTGCAAGATCACTTGTTACCTCAATATACGCGCTTAGGGCGTCCATTAAAAATGTGGTCTGCGGCCTGCTCTTCTGGTCAAGAGCCTTATTCTTTGGCTATGTCAGTGCTTGAGTATCAGCAAAAAAGCTTAAGTCGCTTGTTGTTTAACTGTGATATTTTAGCAACAGATCTTTCTCCCAGTATGTTAGAGAAGTCTAAGCTAGGTGTATATGATAGTTTAGCGTTAGGGAGAGGATTATCAGAAAGGAGAAAAAAAGCCTTTTTTGAGCCTGTGACCGAAACGGCTGAGTTAGCATTGGCTGGAGCAAGTCGCTTTCAATCAAGTTTAAACACAGGAAAAATGGCGATAAAAGATCCCGTTAAACGTATGGTGAATTTTAGGGCGCATAATCTGCTTGATAATTACAGCTTATTGGGGAAGTTTGATATTATTTTTTGCCGTAATGTTCTTATTTATTTTTCCCCCGAATCGAAACAAAAAATCTTAAGGCAATTTGCAGCAGCATTAAATCCTAAAGGTATTTTATTTTTAGGGGCATCAGAGTCAATTTCAGGACTCAGTGAAGAGTTTAACATGGTACGTTGTCATCCTGGTATTTATTATCAAAGGCGATTTTGATGTCATTTTTTATAGATTAATACTTTAATTTTATTAATAGTCAGTATTTTATGTGTAGTTTGAGTGTGTTTTTTTTGAGGCGTTCAGTGAGTTATTTTCGAGGAAATTCATTTAAAAACAGGAAAGGCGCTATCGCTTTTCCTATTTTTAACAATAGTAAGTTATTATTGATAGCTTAACTTAACAGGGCAATACGTTCTTCTTTTTCATCTTTTGAAATGAGATCCATTTCATATTGTTTTTCAATTTTACGAATGTCAATAAAGTTATCAACGCGCTTTTTGGCTTTGAGTAGCTTTTCGGTATGTTCAGCTTTAGAAATGACATCCATTTTTAAGGCTTTATCCAGTTTAGCTTGTTCTTCATCAAATTCACTTTGAAAAGCTGCTTTTTCTTGCATGAGTAGTTGATCTTTTAGGGCTTTCTCTATTTCAATGGCTTCATTTTCAAGTTGTGCTTTTTTATCTAACTTAGGCGCAATTTGAATTAATGTATCTTGTACTCCAAATTCAAAACTGTGACCAGTCTTGGCGACATGCTCAATGTATTTCTTACCTATGGCTTTATAAGCAAATTCCAGATCGCCATCAATAGAAGCTATTTCACCCTTAATCGCGACTAATTTACTGTTTTCTTTAGAGGAGGTTAATACATTGCCTGCAAGCTTGGATGTGGTCGAACTAACGCCGTCACCTAAATTTGTTACTTGTGCTTTCATTTTGTTCAAAAAACTCATAACTCATTTCCATATTTAATATAATGCCAGCCATGGAGCAAGTGAGTGCTACGCCTATTACGACTCGTTCCATGAGATTTTAGAGATGTTATCGCGCCATAAAAAGCGACAAATTTAAGGGAATATGAAATAGCGAGTGTGAAAAAATAAAAAGCTGGAGAGTCAATGTCATGACGAGTTTAAGTCGCGTGCCGAATTCCCTTTCGTTTCCATTTATTCAATTATGCTATCTGTTGATACCACCATCCTGAATATGGATGCATATTAATACAATTGTAAATTTTTGTCTATTGTTTTTCTTGTAGATGCTGAAGGCAATCATCTTCAATGAGATGAATAAGGGTTTGTGTGTGGCAAGCGTAGATATCAAGTGTGATCCAACCATCGGTGCCTAATATATCTAGGGTATCAACTTGCAGTTTAGTCGAGCCTGTATCGGCGACTGTTTTGCCTGTGAGTTTGAAAATACCCTTAGGGGTATGTATTCGAGTGATGTTAAAAGCGGGCATGAGTTTTCCTTTTATTGTGGAGATTAACGCAATATAATTGATAGGGCACTGAGCCAAATGAGCTGAGTACCATAACAAAGTCGTTGGTACAGGCCCGGTGTGGTTTTCTCTTTATAGGCTTGCGTTAATTGTCGAGTAAAGTACAAACTAAGGATAATCGATACTAGGGATCCGAATTTAAAGATGAGGCTAAACTCAGCTGAAAACAGGCATAAAATGGGAGGGAATAATAATGATAAAAATAATATGAAACCTGCCCAAGAGTGTACTTTGCCACTCAATGAGGGTGAACGAGTATAAGGGTCTTTATCCATAGGAAAATATCCTGCTACCCATGTGGCCACACCATGAATAGCAATCGTGCTACCGATTAATGTGATCCATACTGACGTTTGATGGAGTTGAATAATATAGCCACCAAATAAGAGAAATAAGATCCCCAAAGGGTAATGATTAATGATGGGGGTGAGTTGTTGGGTCGGGCTGTTTATTGCGCCAAGTTCACTGCAAAACTGTGTTTTATGATTAAATTTGGGATAGAAATACCCCGTTAAACTGATGCTGAAAACAATCCATATTGCCGCGATAAGGCCTGAATAACCCAACAAGCTAACTAACATAAAATGCATCCCTTAATATTTACTCGATATCAATATCCTTTTTAAAGGTTCAGGTTACTGAATTTATTAGTTTTGTCAATTTTTAATTCCTACGTGTAACGGCTAAGCATCTTGTCCATTGTCGACATGAGTTTCAGTTCCATTTTGTTTATTCCGACATTGAACGCTGAGATTGTATTATTGATAAATTAAGGTTGTTATATGAATTTGAAAAAGTGAACAGAATAAACCACAGTTATTTTAATTGTCATTGTGGGTGATATCTTTATGTTTATTACTAATCGTCATATTGTGATCACAGGTGCGGCTAGTGGAGTCGGCTTAGGCATTACACAGTATTGTTTACAGAATAAGGCTGCACAACTCGTCTTGGTGGATTGTGATTTTGATACCCATCATCCATTGGTGGATGCCGCCGAAAAACATGTCAGTGTAATAATCCTTGATATTCGAGATGATTCTGCTGTTAAGGCTTTGTCAAATAAACTGTCTCAGCAAGTGCCTTCTATCGATATGGTGATTAACTGTGCCGGAGTCTCTGGGCCTTTTGGGGCAGTATGGGAAGTGCCAAAGGAGCAAGTTGATTGGACATTAGAGGTTAACTTAATGGGGACAGTGAATATTGCCCGCCATTTTTTACCCTTGCTTCACGCATCGACACATGATAACCCTTGTTTTGTCAGTGTTTCTTCTCATTTAGGTTTAGTGACAAAGGAGCATTTATTCAGTTATCAAATGGCAAAACATGCCATTGTGGCTTTTACTGAAGCCCTTAAACAGGATTGTCAATTGTCAGATCCTTCTATTCAATTAGCCATTTTTTTTCCTTATTTTGTCAAATCAAATTTAGCGAATTCAGATCGGCATTTAGCAAAGTATCAAAAACACTTGTATATCGCTTCTGGCGCTAAAGATTTCTTTCAAGCGATTGGGACAGCAACGGACAAAGGGATAGATCCGATAGAGGCGGCAAAGATATTATTTGATGGGCTAGACAATAAGGCGTTTTACATTTTTACTGATGAGAAAACGTTGCAGGAGTTTAAGCAAAGAAGTGACTATATCTTTGAAAATTCGAATGTTGCGACTCTCATCAAACATGACCATTAGTGAAAAGTGGTTTTTCAAATAGATCACCCCTTAATATTACAGGTATGACAGGAATAAATAATATGCTGTTATTGATAGGGGGAGTTCGAGTTGAATGATTTTGCCCATTATTTAGGTGATTAAAATAATGGGCAAAATATCAATATCTAGATGATAATGTTTTGGACTTGGCTAATGTTATTTTATCGATTTTAATGACTCTGGCCTATGGACAAGGTACTGGGTTGGGGCATTTTACGGATTTGAATGATCATGCCCATTTTAGGGTGATCAAAATAGTGGATTTCGCCACTGCGAACTCGGCGATTTTGTTTGAGTGGAATGGCATATAAAAAGGGGGTCGACTCGGTTTCAGTGATCCCATTAGTGATTTGATAGCCGTTAGTGGTGTCACTGAGGTTATCTTTTGTTACCAGGACTTGCTTAGTGCCTTCTTCCCTTAAGTTTAATGCCGCTTCAATATATAAATAGTGATTGAGGTAGATGTTTAAGGTGCCATCGAGCTGCCAAACCGGGCCTTTGCTCGAGTGATCATAAATGCCTTGCATAAAATCAAAACTGGGTATGTCGTTATTGTTTGGATTGGTGTTAATCTCTTGTCCATCATAATTGTAAGTATTTTCAAAATCATGTCCAGCATAGAGATGTAAGGGTTTGGCTTGGTTTCTTGGCTTCATGGCTTGTTGCCATGTCATATGCAATAAACTGGTGGTACCGGGTTGTCTGGCTATTTTTTTGATGATATCACCAAATTGACTCTGGCTTCTAGCCAATAATACGGGGCCATTGCCAGTATAGGCCGTAGCGGGTTGAGCGGCGGCGATTTCAACGGGGATGTTTTCTGGTGTACTGGCATTAGCGCTGGTGGTTAATTGGGTATTACACTCATTGCTATTGGTTGCCCAATCTTGAGAGGTACAGCTGGTGAGACCATTGCGTACTGAGGTTAAATCGGTACTGGTGACGGGGGCGATTAAATCAACCGCATTGTTGGTTTTAGGCGCAGTGACTTGAGTGGGCCACTGTTCAACACTGTTACTATTATGCTGATACACATAAATTTCCACTTCAAACCAACGTTCATCCTCTGCATGAACACTCACAGATAATAAGCTAAGTAAAATAAGACTAAGTCGTAGCACGTTTATTCTCCAAGACGATGTTGGGATAATTGCTCCAAGAGCAATTTAAGCAAGGCCAATCTGTCTTGATAAGACTCTGACGGCAGATTGAATTTTAATTTAGCAGGGCCATCCATTCGATAAATGTGTGGCTGCTGCTGTAATAAACCGATAATGAAGCCCGGATCGATACTGTGATCATCATTAAACTCTAAACTGCCCCCTTTGGCGTGCATCTCAATTTTTTTGATCCCAAACTCTGTGGCTTGATGTTTATAAAAGCTTAATGCCAAGAGGTTTTTAGTGGGTTCAGGTAATAAACCAAAACGATCAATGAGTTCCACCTTGAGCTCATCGAGGGCTTTTTGGCTAGTGCAGTTGGCAATGCGTTTATATAAAGATAAGCGAATGTTCACATCAGCGACATAGTCATCGGGTAATAAAGCGGGGATCCTAAGCTCGATTTCACTTTGATGCTTGAGCATATGTTCAAGGGAGGGCTCTTTACCTTGCTTGAGGGATTTAACTGCATCTTCAAGCATTTCCATGTACAAACTAAAGCCAATTTTAGAAATATGGCCACTTTGCTCATCCCCTAATAATTCGCCCGCGCCACGAATTTCCAAATCTTGAGTGGCAAGCATGAACCCTGCGCCTAAGTCCTCTAATGCACTGATGGCTTCGAGTCGTTTTCGGGCATCTTTTGTTAAGCGTTTCGTGTGTGGGGTCAATAAATAGGCATAAGCTTGATGGTGAGAGCGGCCGACTCGTCCTCGTAACTGATGTAATTGCGCTAAACCAAATTTATCGGCTCGTTCCATGACAATGGTATTGGCAGAAGGCACATCAATGCCAGTCTCGATAATGGTGGTACAGACTAAGACATTAAAGCGTTGATGATAAAAATCAGACATGACTTTTTCCAGCTCTCGTTCACGCATTTGCCCATGGGCGGTGACGACTCTCGCTTCTGGCAATAAGTCCGCAATTTCAGCTGCTCGCTGCTCAATGGTATCGACACTGTTATGCAAAAAATAAACTTGTCCACCACGCAGGATCTCTCTTAATAAGGCCTCCCGTATTGTGGCATTATCGTACTCACGAATAAAGGTTTTTACCGCGAGTCTTTTTGCCGGAGGCGTGGCAATAATCGATAAGTCACGCATGCCAGACATGGCCATATTTAAGGTTCGAGGAATGGGTGTGGCGGTTAATGTGAGTATGTCCACATTGGCGCGTAGCGCTTTGATTTTTTCCTTTTGCCGAACACCAAACCTATGCTCTTCATCGATAATGAGTAAGCCTAAGTTTTCAAATTTAGCATCAGATTGCAGTAATTTGTGAGTGCCTATCACCACATCGACTTTGCCTGCTTCGAGTTCGAGCATGACACTTTGCTGCTCTTTGGCGGTTTTAAACCGAGATAACACTTCGACTTTAATGGGCCAGTCGGCAAATCGGTCGCTGAAATTTTCAAAATGTTGCTGAGCCAGCAAAGTGGTGGGGACTAAAATCGCCACTTGTTTACCATCATTGATGGCAACAAAAGCGGCGCGCATGGCCACTTCTGTTTTGCCAAAGCCTACATCACCACACACGAGTCTATCCATGGCGATGGGGGAGCACATATCACTTAGCACGTCTTTGATGGCGGTTTCTTGATCTACGGTTTCTTCAAAGGGAAAACTGCTGGCAAATTGCGCATACTCTTGCTCTTCCAGTTTACACGCATCCCCCGGACGAGCCTGACGTCTGGCATAGACATCAAGCAATTCAGCGGCAACATCACGGATTTTTTCAATGGCTTTACGTTTGGCCTTGGTCCAGCTCTCATTGCCCAGTTTATTGAGCGTCGCTTCTTCATCGGGACCGACGCTGTAACGGCTAATGAGGTGCAAAGCTGCGACGGGGACATAAAGTTTGTCACCACCGGCATATTCAAGCACTAAATATTCGGCGACAAGTCCCCCCGTATCTAAGGTTTCTAGTCCTTGATAATGTGCCACGCCGTGATCAAGGTGCACAATAGGCTGGCCCACTTTGAGCTCAGCTAAATTTTTAACTAATGCATCATTGCTTATCTGTTTTTGTTTTTCACGGCGCCTGTGTTGTGAAATACGGTGCCCAAAGAGCTCTGTTTCACAAATTAGGCTAAAATCATGACCCGAAGGTGGGCTGATAATGCAACCTTGAGAAAGCGGCGATACAATTAATGCCACGGGAGCGGGATTAGCCAGATAATCATCGAAATGATCAAATAAAGTGGGTTTCAGCCCAATGTGACTCAGTAGCTCAACAATGGCTTGACGTCGTCCTTCAGATTCTGCGCTAAAGAGTAAATTGACTTGGGTGCTGGCATAGTCTTTTAACGCTTCAAGGGGTTGTTTGAGCTTATGGTTAGCGGTGAGCTCAGGTAATGAAGCTGTTTTAGCGCTGATGTGAGCATTGCTTATTTCACCTGTTTTTAATTGCAATTGTGGCATGTGTTTAAATGCTGCAAAGACTTGTTCTGTTAACAGGTATAAGTCTTTTGGCGGCAACAAGGGACGAAGTGGATCGACGCGGCGCTCTTCATAACGAGTTTGCACTTCTTTTAAATGATTATTGGCCGCTTGGGTGAGCTCCCCTAACGCAATCAGTTGCGTTTGTTTGGGTAAGTAATCAAACAAACTGGCGGTTTTATCAAAAAAGAGCGGCAGGTAATTTTCAATGCCTGCAGGTAGAGTATTTTTGCTCACCATTTGATAAATGGAGCCTGGCTCTTTGACCAGTACCTCAAATTGACGGCGATAACGTTGCCTAAAACCTTCAATTGCTTTGCTATCGGTTGGAAATTCTTTTGCCGGTAACAAGCGAATACGGTTTATTTCTTCATTAGAGCGTTGAGTTTCAGGATCAAAATGTCGAATTGACTCAACTTCGTCATCAAATAGTTCAATGCGAAAGGGTTTATTTGAACCCATAGGGAAGATGTCAATGATGGCGCCTCTGACAGCAAATTCACCGTGCTCATAGACTTGCTCGACCAAATGATAACCAGTATTGACCAACTGCTGTCGCATTTCACTTAAATGATAAGTATCGCCTTTTTGTAACATCAACACATTAGCGCTTAAAAAGTCTTGCGGCGGTAAACGCACCATTAAGGTGGCCATGGGCACAATGACAAGTCCTTGCTTAGCTTGTAATAATTGTGACAAGGTAGCCAAGCGTTGAGAGATTAGATCTCGATGAGGCGAAAAGGCATCATAAGGCAAGGTTTCTCTATCAGGGAATAACCAAATCGGCAGTTTTTTTTCTTTGAGTAAATAGCCAAGCTCAGCTTCAAGTGTAATGGCGCTGGGCGTATCATGAGTGACGACAAGGGTAAGCCCTGTGTATTGCTCAGCAATATTAGCAAGGGTAATGGCTTGTGCTGCGCCGATTGGCGTTCTCAAGGTTTGGACTTGAGGCGCCGCTTTAACGCCAGGTGGGGTTAATATTGAGAATGCATTCATGAAGTCGAGATAAACCAGTCAATTGACAACAAATTGGGTGGCCATAGTATACCCAAATGATGGGAATATACTATAGCTAACCTGAAGCTTAGCTTGTCTTCATGACAGAAAGTGTTTCTCAATACTGGCCCATTTTAGCGAATAAGCCTTATGAGTTTAAGGCTGAAATTTACGCCGTTTAAGCTGTTTTTGTTGCACATTTAAACTCGCTTTGACTAATTGTTCGATATCACTGTCTTGGATTAAGTTAAACGTTAATTCACTGAGGTATGTCTTTGCTTGCTTTGAAGTCGATGTGCTATTGGTTGTGAAGATGTTGGTGTCAATCTTGTTTTCGTCTTCCATGATAACAATATCGTTAACTTCGTTGGATTGTGTGACTTGGGCGAAGCACATGATTGAAATAAGCTCATCTTTAATAAAAAGTGTGACCTTATATTGCCCATTGAGAGGCAGAGGCGCATCGCTCAATACTTGGATCTCACTGCCGCCAAAACGCATACCTTTAACGGCTTTCCCTGAGTGGGGCGTTTGTGCAAGGACGTGTTGGAGCACTAAATCAATTTTTCGAGATTGCAACTTTAAGTAGTCAACAATGGTTTGACTTTCATCATCTAAGTGACGCAATTGCAGTAAGCAATCGGCTTCAAGTGCTTTGACATCACTCATCAATTGCATGCCTGTTGGGAGTAAATTGTGCAGTTGCGCTTCAGTGGGGAGCGGATGACCTTCGGGCCAAGTTTCTAGGAAAACCTCAAAGGAATGAGTCACACTAAAATAAGGAGTTGAGTTTGTGAACAAGGCATTGCCTCTTGTTTTTATATCTATTCCCTCTATTATTGTTCCTATCCCTATGATTTAGCAAGGCTGTACGATAAAAGTACAACATTGTCCATGAATTTAAAATTACCTTTATACATTGGCTTTCGATACTGGAAAGCGAGAAAAACCAATAGCTTTGCTTCATTTATTACCCTTTTTTCGGTTTCTGGGATCTTATTAGGCGTCGCGGCTTTGATTGTCGTGAGCTCAGTGATGAGTGGCTTAGAAGGTCAATTAAAACAGCGTATTCTAGGTGCTGTACCTCAGTTAACGGTTCATGCCAGTGCACCTTTAACCGATTGGAAAGCGCAAATAGAAAAACTGAAACAATTACCGGGTGTGATAGGCGCGACCCCGAGTGTCTCGACCCAAGCCATGGTGCAATCAGCCAATAATATTCGTGCTGTGCAAGTGTATGGTATCTATCCTCAATATGAAGATCCTTTACTCAATGCGACGAAGCAAACGTTTGCTGGGAATTTTGACGCCCTTAAATCTAAACAATATAACGTTATTTTGGGGGGAGAACTGGCGAGATTGTTGGATGTTTCAACGGGGGATAAGGTGCGTTTATTAAGTGGTGATGGTGTGGTTTATTCGCCGTTAGGCCCGATGCCAAGCCAGCGAAAATTTACTTTAGCTGGGATCTTTGAAATGGGATCGCAAGTGGATGCGAGCGTGGCTTACATCAATTATGAAGATGCTCAGCGTTTAATGAGGCAAACGCCTGGAGAAGTGAAACAACTCAGATTATATTTAATCGATCCTTTTAGCGCCGCTCAGCTAGCGCCTCAAGTGAAAGCCTTATTTGCTGAACAAGGGATTGACGTGACCACTACGGATTGGCGACACACTTATGGTGACTTATTCAGTGCTGTGAAAATGGAAAAGAATATGATGTCGCTCATGCTTTGTCTCATTATTGCGGTGGCGGCGTTTAATATTGTTTCTGCATTGGTCATGATGGTGGTCGATAAGACCACGGATGTGGCGGTATTGAAAACCCAGGGCCTTCCCACAAGTCATATTATGGGGGTATTTATCATTCAAGGTACCTTAAATGCTGTGATAGGGCTTATCGGGGGATTAGTGATTGGGGTATTGTTAACAACAAACTTGAATGAGATCACGCGTATCTTAGGGCTTTCTATTTTAGGCGCAGGGCAAAGTTTGCCTGTGTTATTACAGCCTCATCAATTATTCAGTATTGTGTTAGGGACGTTAGCTGTGAGTGTGATTGCGACGATTTATCCTGCTATGAAAGCGGCTAGTGTCGAGCCTGCTAGCGCATTACGGTATGAGTAGTCGTTAAAAGTATTGATGTAATCAATGAATATTACTTTGAAATTGAAAATTTAAGTTGTCACCTCAGGGGGACAATAAATGAGTCTAAAGATGAAGCCAGAAATATTATTAGAAGTGAGTCGAGTGAGTAAAGTGTATACCGAAGGCCGTCTTGAGACCCAAGTATTGCACAAAGTCAATTTACAAGTATTCAAAGGTGAACAGCTAGCGATTGTCGGCAGTTCAGGCTCAGGTAAAAGTACCCTGTTGCATATTATGGGAACCCTTGATAGTCCCAGTGAAGGCCAAGTGCTTTTAGAAGGAGAAGATATCTATGGATTATCGAATAAGCGCCAAGCTCGATTAAGAAATAAAGACTTAGGGTTTATTTACCAGTTTCATCACTTGTTGCCTGAGTTTTCAGCTCTTGAGAATGTGGCAATGCCGGGGTTTATTGATGGAAGAAATCGCCAACAAGTGCTCGTCGAAGCAAAAACATTACTTGCCAGAGTAGGGCTTGAGCATCGACTAAATCATACTCCAGCAGAAATGTCAGGGGGAGAGCGTCAACGTGTTGCCATTGCTCGAGCATTAATTAATCAACCTAAGCTAGTATTAGCCGATGAACCTACGGGTAATTTAGACGCTAAAAGTGGCGAAGATGTCTATGTGTTGATTAAAGAACTGGCACAGCAGTTAGGAACGGCCTTTGTTGTCGTGACCCATGATCTTCAGCTGGCGGCGCGCATGGATAGGCAATTGCACATGAAAGATGGTCAGTTGAGTCAATCAGATGATGCTAGTGTTACAGCTCACACTCAAACAGGTAATCATACATGAGAAAAGGGTTAGCGCTATGGGTAGGTTTACGATTTTATCTTGCTAGGCAATCTAATCGTTTTATTAGTTTTATCTCGTTTGCATCGACAGCAGGTATTGCATTAGGAGTGGCGGTATTGATCATTGTGTTGTCTGCCATGAACGGGTTTGAACGTGAATTAGAGCAAAGATTGCTCGCTGTTGTCCCCCACGGTGAGCTGACGGCTGTCAATGGTGGGATCAGTGATTGGCAAAAAATTGTGCAAGAAGCCGTTAAGATCCCTGGGATAGTGTCGGCGGCCCCTTTGATACAAATTCAAGGGTTAGTACAAAAGCCTAAAGGTTTTCAAGGGGTGTCAGTGATTGGCGTTGATCCCAAATTAGAGTCTAAGGTCTCCAGTATTAGTCAGTTTATGTCGGCAAAGAGCTGGCAGAGCTTAAGTCAGTCTGACAGCAATAATATCGTGCTTGGAAAAGGCTTGGCGAAAGCGCTGGATCTCAAAGTGGGCCAATCTTTGAGTCTATATACTCCAGAACTGGGCGCTAAATCTTCAAAAGGACAGATCCGTCAAGCGAAAAGCCACCGTTTTGTGGTATCCGGTATTTTTTCAATTGGCGGGGAATTAGATTTAACGACGGCATATATTCCAATGGCTTATGCGAGTCAATTATTAGGTTTAGGCAAGGATGTCACGGGAGTACGGATTAAGGTGGATAAGGTGTTTGATGCTCCCCGTTTGATCAGAGAACTGGGGTATAATCAGCAGCAATACTTATATATCAATGACTGGACTCGAACCCAAGGTAATTTATATTCAGACATTCAAATGGTCCGAATGATCATGTATTTAGTTCTTGCATTAGTCATTGCCGTAGCTTGTTTTAATATTGTATCGACCTTAGTCATGGCGGTGCGTGATAAACAATCTGAAATAGCCATTTTATTAACCATGGGAATGAAACGAAGAAGTATCATGGGAATATTTGTTGTACAAGGGGCCTTTAATGGCGTATTAGGCTGTGCATTAGGAGCTATTTCAGGGTGTTTAATTGCACTCAATTTAAGCAATATAGCAAGGGCTATTGAAGGTTTATTTGGCATACAGCTCTTATCCGCCGATGTTTATTTTATTGACTTTCTCCCCTCAAAACTCTTGATGTCAGATGTGATTACTGTAGTGTTATTGGCTTTTTTCATGAGTCTGATTGCAACACTGTATCCCGCGTATAAAGCCAGTAAGACACAACCTGCACGAGCTTTAGCTGGTTGGTAATGATTGAGATGCGAAAAAATAAAGGCACTTTGGGGATGTCAAATTCCCCTATGATGTTCAAGTGTTAAGGGAGGTCATTGACTGAGAGCTAGATCCATGCTCTGGAATCGCTCCCGTCCATGCAGACTGATTATAAGCAGAAAATGAAGTGAAATAAGCGATCCTTGCACCAATGAGAACTGCAATGTACAGGGAAATGAATAAGGCCAGAAACAAGAGTAATGGTGTGATAGCATTTTTCCAAGACGTTTTCAGTACTGGCTTACGGAAAAAAAGCTTCGCTTTTTTCCTCGATTTAAAAAGCGAAGGTTTAGTGAAAGAATTGGGCTGATAGCTTATTTTCTTTGCTGAATAAATTTTACTTTTCACCATAATATTGAACCCAGTTAACCCTGTTTTGGCTTGTTGAAGGTTGCGCCTTTAAAGCTGAATATATGCTGAATATGGATTTCTACGATAGCCTTGTTTGTAATATTTTATGAATGAGTGTTTATACTAATGATATTTTAGCCATTAAGAACAATGGATTAATTTAATCTTAAATTTTAATTAATCCATTGTTAGTTTGTCATTTACTTATTGAGCGTGCTTTAAAAATGGGGCGGATGCGTTATTTTGATTGTGATTTTTTGTAATTGAAAAAGTGATGAATGAGCACTATTCCAACGATGATAATCCCCATTACCCTCTGTGTATCTTGGCTTAATAAAATAAGTAAACTTGCAATTAGCAGCAGCACACGTTGCCAAATGAGTAATCGAGAGAAGAAGAAACCTTCAATACAAGCGGCAATGCCTACAATCAATATGATGGTCATGAAGATGGCGTATAAGTAGCTGGTTAAGGATACCTCACCATAGAAAATAAGGCCAGAGAATGCCATCATCGCAGGGATAATGAAAAAACCTTGAGAGAGTTTAAAGGCTTGTATCGCCGATTTCATCGGTGAGGCTTTAGCTATCGCGGCACCTGCAAAAGCGGCTAATGCGATAGGTGGCGTCACATTGGATGTTTGAGAGAGCCAAAAAACAATCATGTGGGCGGTGAGTAAGCCAACCCCAAGATCGGTCAGTGAAGGAACCGCCATGATAGATAATACAATATAGGCTGCGGTGACGGGAAGTCCCATGCCTAAGATCACAGCTGCAAGCGCGATGAGTGCGAGCACTGACCATAAGTAACCACCAGACAGAACCATGAGAAATTGTGTAAATTGCAACCCTATCCCCGTTTGTCCTACGACGCCTACCACTATTCCGGCAGTACCACAGGCGACAGAGATAGGTAATGCTTGCAAGGCTCCTTGCTTCATGCCTGAAAAGAAAATGCTTAGTGATATACGGGTTGTTTTTCGGCACATTGCTGCAATGATGACAGCGGCACAACCTGAAATACCCACTAAGACAGGTGAATAGCTTAGAATGAGTAAGCTGGTAATTAAAATAAGTGGAATAAGAAAGTGCCAACCCTTAGCTAAAACGGTTCGAAATTGTTCTATTCGATCCATGCCTTTTAAATTTAATTTACATGCCATTAGATGAACGTAAAGCAAAGTACAAGCAAAATATAAAATCGCAGGTGCAATGGAGACAAGTAAAATGTCGCTGTAAGCAATACCTGTAAATTGAGCCATGACAAAGGCGCCAGCTCCCATAACGGGCGGCATGATCTGTCCACCTGTTGAAGCTGCTGCCTCAATGCCAGCCGCTTCTTGTGGTTTATAGCCCAGCTTTTTCATCATAGGGATCGTTAACGCGCCAGTTGTGACAGTATTGGCAATGGCAGAACCTGAAATCGATCCCAATGCTGCAGAGGCAATCACACTGGCTTTAGCCGGACCCCCTCTGTATTTTCCTGCGATAGCAAAGGCACAATCGATGAAGAATTGCCCAGCGCCACATACTTGTAAAAAGGCACCAAATAGGACGAAAATAAAGACGACACCGGCGGCAATGGCTAAGGGGGCACCAAAGACACCATTAGTTGAAAATATATGGAAACGAATGATCTCTTCTAGTGAAAAACTTTTACTGGCTACTACAGAGGGAAGTAAATCACCAAACATGGCATAACTCAGAAAGAAAATAGCAATTCCAGCCATGACGATGCCAACGGTGCGGCGTGTCGCCTCTAGCAGTAATAACAATAATAATCCTCCTGCAATGCGGTCTTGTAAATTGAGCCCATCAAATAAAAAGCTCATATCGTCATAATCAAAGGTAATGATTGTCCAACCACTGTAAATCACGGTTGCGATTAAACCGAGATCAATTAACCTTCCAATAGGATATAAACGCGGCGATGTTTCATGTTTGATGGAAGGATAAACGAGAAAAACTAAGACTAAAACCCAAGTCAGGTGAATAGGCCTAAAGCTGGTGGCGGGGAGATCGGCGGTGAGTCCTTGCCAGAGTTGAAATACCGATAATAAAATGGCAATGAGGCTGGCCAATTGCACTAACTTATCGGTTAGATATCGACCAGATAAAACGGGTTCAGACATACTTATCTCCAATGGGGGCGGATACTGCATTTTTTCACTGAAAAAAGCAGTATGTTTCAATGCTGATGATGTTGACAATTAATGTTCAGTCGTCGTTAGTTTTAGATGAGGAAACAGCGACTGTTAGAATGACACATTCGCGCTCTATGAGGTGAATAACCCCCTCAATGGACGAGCTTTATTATTGTTTGCTCTTATGCTCATCGAAATATTTTTGTGCCCCTGGATGCAGTGGTACTCCAGCAAGTTCGTCCATATTCTCAACAGTGGTTGATTGAGTGACATTAATGGCTTTGCGTAATTCATCAATATGTTCAAAAGCGACTTTTGTCATTTGATAGGCTAAATCATCATCGAGATTATTATTGACAAATAATACATTCCATACGGCTGGAACGGTAAATGCGGGCACATTATTATAACTGCCTGCAGGACCCGTATAAGTATAATAAGCGGGATTAGTTTTAGATATTTTGTTAAGCTGCTGCTTTGAAAAAGATAAAATACGAATATTACGGGTTAATGATAATTCGGTAATGGCACCTACGCCCAAACTGCCAACAATGACCCCAGCATCAATTTGGCCATTCGCTAAGGCGCGAGTAGTGGCACTGTAATTGAGGGCTTGACTGTCTAGGTCGTTTTTATTGATCCCCAAAATACTGAGGATATTGAGGGCACTAATACGTGTACCAGAACCCGGTGCACCTAAAGAAACACGTTTACCTTTTAAATCTTCAATATTGTGAATGTCAGAGTCAGCTGGAACGATAAATTGGACTAAATTAGGATAGAGTGCAAATAAAACAGACACATCCATTTTTCTTGGAAAAGGTTTTGTGCCTTCATAGGCTTGTTCAATGACATTACCCATACTGATCCCTGCAAGCTCTCGGCCTGAGGCGACCTTCACAATATTTTCAACGGAAGCTGAAGTGACCTCTGCACGCATATCGAAATTAGGGATATTATCAGACCAGATCTTGGCTAACATGCCGCCTAGTGGATAATAAGTGCCACTTTGGCCACCTGTGCCTATGGTATAAGTCTCTGCTGACGAAGGAAGGGAAAAAGCGAGCAGTAAAGCGAACGCAATATGTTTAGATAGCGCTATCATGAGAATAACTCCAAGATATATTGTTTTTTTAATAATCGTTAATGTATAAGCCTTTTGTGTATATCAGTCAATAAGTGTACGACTCACACGCATTAAAATTGGAACAAAATAGGGTGATGACAAAAAAACTAAGTTGTAATGGTCTGTATGAGTCGATGATAGTCATTGTTAATTCAGAAATAAATAAAGGGTTTGTTTTATTGATATTGACTTGTAAGTCAATCGTAAAAATGTGTGTTAATGGTTATCATTAGTGTTAATAATCATGCTTTCTTTGGAGGGATCTCCTCGCGCTTTTTATTCATCCGTGGTTTCAGATGCAATGATGGTTTTAATGTGATGAGGATGTATTTTTATACAAATATT
Organism: uncultured Shewanella sp.; assembly: GCF_947491715.1. Lineage (GTDB taxonomy): Bacteria > Pseudomonadota > Gammaproteobacteria > Enterobacterales > Shewanellaceae > Shewanella. The sequence continues at coordinate 385,805 of NZ_CANLKR010000001.1, forward strand.
ATGTTTTTTAAAGGCGATTGTAGGGTTGGCAATTCGTTCTTTTTCACCTTTAGGTGAACTCATTTTCACTTTAATGGCAGTTTGGTTAGCAATTATGGGTCTTAAAGTCGGGATCGCGAGGAGCAGTTCATGAGTGAGTTCCTGGCAATCTATTGCATTTGAAGGAAAGATGAGTTCGATATGTTCCCAGCCTTCTATTGGGTAGTGTTTATCACTGGGGAAGGGCAATTCTAAGTAATCTATAGTGAAGTGACCAAGGTGAAGTGTTTGGTTGAGCTTAATGATTAAAATGGGGCGTCCATTAATGATATTTTCTGAAACAATTTCGCCGAATTCATGGATCTGATTTTTAAGTTGTTGGGCAACGGTGAATTGGTTTATGCGAATAGCAACATGATCGCACTCAAATGGATAAGTGCTTATGCCAAGTTCATCCATGAAAGATTGGATGTTTTCGCAAAAAGAAGGCCATGAATTAAGTAAATTTGAAAAAGACAGAGTAGAAGTCATGTTATTAATATTCTATTATTTTTAATGATGAGTATTATGGGTGGATGACGATAGGCGTGCCTTCATCAAGTAATTGCCAGAGTTCGTCAATATCTCTATTGGTCAAAGCAATACAGCCATCGGTCCAATTAAATTTTTGTCTTTTATAAACCGGAATGGATGAATTGGGATCTTGTCCATGGATCATTATTTGTCCTCCAGGATCAAGGCCTTTGGCTTTAGAGTAGCGTAAATCCTCTTCATTAGGATAAGAGATATGTATCGCGCGATAGTAAGCACTGTCAGCCTTTTTGTAATCTAAGGAATAGCGACCTTCGGGGGTTCGTTTATCACCTCTTTTGCGCTTTGGGCCGATGGGATTACTGCCTAATGCGATATGAAATTTTTTCAGTAATTTTCCTTGTTTGAACACAGATAGTGCTAATTTTGACTTTGTTACCACCACTAAATCGGCTTTAGTGGGGGAGTGGGCGTGAACGGTTAGTGACATGATAAGCAAAATGATAAAAGTATAAAAACGTAACGCCATAAATCCAATCCAGGAAGTGCTGAAAGTGGTCTTATTATACTCAAACCCAGTTAAAATACGAGTTAGAGTGGTTAAGTGGAATATAATGCATTGTGATGTTGGGTTTTTTGTTAGTATGGCGTTCTATTCAGGGGAGGTGATATTGGTATGTCAGCAGAACGAGAGAAAGAAATGGATCTGAGATTGAGCTTAAGAAGGATCATTTTTGGTACGGAAACCCCCCAAGGACGTTACTTTGATATTTGTTTGATTATTTGTATTACCTTGAGCGTTGCTTTAGTTTTTTTAGATACGATTGTGTCAATTCACAGCGCATACGGTGATTTGATTGTAAAATTAGAATGGTTTTTTACACTCTTGTTCACCATCGAGTATATGACTCGATTGTATTGCTCTGCTAATCGATGGCAATATGCAAAGAGCTTTTATGGTATTGTAGATTTATTATCTATCTTGCCGACTTATTTAATTTTATTATTTCCAGGTGCTAATTTTGCGATGGTGATCCGAGTGTTGCGCTTGTTTAGAGTGTTTCGGGTTCTGAAATTGCTACGTTATCTCAGTGAAGGAAACGTCCTTTTACAAGCATTAACGCAATCTTCTCGTAAAGTGATCATGTTTTTCTTTTCAGTGAGCCTCATTGTCGCAGTATTAGGCTCGGTGATGTACGCTGTCGAAGGGCCTGATAATGGATTTACATCTATTCCTAAGTCGATTTATTGGACCATAGTGACCATTACGACTGTGGGTTATGGTGATATTACTCCTGTAACGGAATTGGGACAGGGAATTGCTGCACTGACGATGCTAATTGGTTATTCTATTATTGCCATTCCAACAGGTATTATTTCTGCTGAAATTTCTCAAGAAATGCGCCGAAATAGAGATTTAAGGCGTTGTAGTAACTGTTTAAAGTCGGGCCATGATACTGATGCTCATTTTTGTAATCAATGCGGTAATGAATTACAAGATGTTGTTTAATAATGAAAAAAGGAAGAATATGGCGACGGCTAAGTTTGTTCAAGGACCGATTTTAAAACATATTTTAGTGATGAGCTCAACAGCTGCAGTGGGTATTTCAGCTTTGTTTATTGTTGATTTACTTGATATGTTCTTTTTAAGCTTATTAGGAGAAGTTGAGCTTGCAGCAGCAGTAGGGTATGCAGGGACGATTTCATTTTTTACCACAGCGATAGGTATTGGTTTATCCATTTCTCTTGGGGCATTAGTGTCACGCTCCATTGGGGAAAAAGAAGTAGAAAAAGCCAAACGACTGCTGGTCAATAGTGCGGTTGTGACTGTGATTGTGAGTGTGTTAGTCGCAATTATCATGTTGGCCTTTATTCCTGAGCTATTAGCTTTAATAGGCGCTAAAGGGCGAACTGCTGAGCTAGCGGCCAATTATTTATATATTTTAGTGCCATCATTGCCCATTATTTGTTTAGCCATGTCTTTTGGTGCCGCTTTACGTGCTGTGGGTGATGCAAAACTCTCTATGATATCGACCTTAATCGGCGGTGGTGTGAATGCAGTTTTAGACCCTATTTTTATTTTTGCATTAGCCATGAATATCGAAGGGGCGGCCATTGCCTCGGTATTAGCTCGTTTGGCTGTTTTATTAGTAGCAGGTCACGGAATTATTGTTAAACATAAGCTCATTGGACGTTTCACTTTTAACGGGTTTATGCTTGATTTTAAACCTATTTTTAGCATTGCAGGTCCAGCGATGTTAACCAATGTGGCGACGCCTATTGGGAACGGTGTTATTACTCATACTATTGCCGATTTTGGCGATGGGTATGTGGCGGGATGGGCTGTCATTGGTCGTTTAATTCCAGTGTCATTTGGTATGATTTTCGCTTTATCGGGCGCGATAGGGCCCATTGTCGGGCAAAATTACGGCGCATTATCTTTTGTGAGAGTTAAAGAAACTTTGACTAAGGCATTACTGTTCTGTTTTGTGTATGTATTAGTGGTGTCTCTTATTTTATTTTTCTTACGGCAAGAAATTATACTGCTATTTGATATGAAAGGTGATGCGGCAAAAATTATCGATTTCTTCTGTCAATATATGGCTATATTTTTTGTTTTTTCAGGGGCTTTGTTTGTTGCCAATGCGTCTTTTAATAATTTAGGTAAGGCGAAATATTCAACTGTGTTGAATTTAGGTAAAGCCACGTTAGGCACTATGCCTTTTGTTTATTTTGGCGCTCAGTGGGGAGGAATACAAGGCGTGCTGATTGGGCAAGCCTTAGGATCCATCGTTTTTGGTATGTTGGGCATTATTATCGCTTATCGACTGGTTGATAAAGTGCATGCTGCTCATGGCATAGCATGGCAGGAAGAAAGTGGGCTCAATGATGTTGAAGCAGTCAAAACACTTGAAGAAACAGATTTTAGTGTGACAAGTCAAAATCCATTATCTTCTACTTGCGCACAAATGGCGCAATTTACGGAAGAACAAGATTGTGATGCGAGCATTGAACTTATTCGAATGAATGATGAATCAAGGTTGAAACACAATAAATAATAACGTTCAAATACTGAAACAGAGACATTTGTGTCGCATGATCTGAATATCTTATTCAGATCATGCGGACTCGATGACGGAGTTTATTACTCAGCCTTGTCTTTTTCTGTGGTCGAAATCTCATCAATAATATTCATGGAGGCTTCTTTATCTTTTAAAGCCTGATTGGCGGCACGCTCAGCTTTAGAGACATATTTTTTGATGGTGGGTGGCGTGTGTTTATTGAGCTTTGCTTTAGCGCGTTTCGCCGTTTTTTTAATGATTTTCTGTTTTCTATTCATAATTCTTAAGTATGACGCTAAATAATGACATTGATTTTACCTCAAAGACACAGTCCTCGCCACAAGAGTGTGTAATCCGACTGGTTTTGCCGCTTCATATTCACGTTATCAACTTGTGTTTTTAGGCTGGCTCATTGTATCTTAATGGTCAATGTATTAGACGGGTATGACTAATGGCAAAAACAGAGCAAAGTATTTCTTTTTTTGAACGTTTTAAAATGGATATATTAGCACAAAAAAAAACGATAACCTTGCGGGATGCATCTGAGTCGCATTTTAAAGTGGGTCAAGTTTTGAATGTGATGGCGTTAGAAACGGGTAAACATTTTTGCGACATTAAGGTCGAGCGAACAACTAATATTGCCTTTGATGCGTTAACTTATAGGCATGCGAAACAAGAAAATATGACATTAAATCAACTAAAATCATTGATCCAAGATATTTATCCTGGGATCCGTACACTGTTTATGATTGAGTTCAGCTTGATTGGATCATCTTGAAATAAAGCGCTGCTTAAGAGCCAAATTTCTGTTTGTCTAACGTATTGGCTCCCTCGAGGCATTCGCCTCTGATAATGCCTCGATCATCTTCAATTAATCGGTAGAGCTCTATATAACCTGTGTGGCAAAAATTTGTCATTTCCAGTGTTTTCTTAAGGCCTAATTCAGTTTGTTCTGTGAGCAATTCGATAGATGTTTCACTTTGTTTTAATTGTATTTTGGAAGGTAATTGATTGTTCCGGCCGCTGTTTTTTTGACTTAAATCACCTAAGGGAGTGACTACTTGGCGTTTGTTATTGTTCACTGGGGGGAGAGAGACACGATAAGTAAACAGTTTTAAGCCATCTTTAGCAATGGATGTTGTAAAGGAGTCAGTGATTTTCCCCGAGAAATCTTGAGGGTGAATAGCCCCTCGGCTACATGAAAATAAGTAAGGTAAAAAGAGTAGGGGTAAGATAATTTTATTCATTTATACCTTAGTTTACAGTGAAAGATTAGAAAGGAGTAATTTAGTAAGTATATATTATTTAAGTCTATTTATTCTAGATTATTTTTATTGATAAGCGATATTTGTTAAGGTTTTTTATTTTGTGTTAGTGTTAACTGTCTCGTTTTCTATAGTGAGTATAATCACTTTTAGATGATATTTGTTTTATTCATGAAAAGGATGAAAAATGATCAAAACGGCTGATGTATTAATCGATGAAGCGAAATTGCAAATAAGTTGCCTCGATATCGCTTCGGCGATGGCATTACATGAACGCTCTGAAGCTAAGGTTATTCTGGATGTGAGAGAAAGTGATGCTGCTTTAAAATCGGCATTGAGTGATTCTGTGAATATTCCTAGAGGAATAATTGAGATGAAAATGCCTATATTATACACAGATCCTAGCACCCTAATTTTGGTACATTGTGCTGGTGGAGGGAGAGCTACATTAGCGGCATTATCACTACAGAAAATGGGTTATAGCAATGTGCATGCGATTGTCGCGAAATTTGAAGATATTAAAGCGGCTTTTGATTGAATGATGATGAGTAAAAGGTGGGTAGCTTTCTTTCTATCAGAATAGATGTAATGACTCTATATTTTTCATTGGGAGATGTTTATAAAGATTAAGAGTAATAATTTAAATTTTTAATCTTAATCTTTTAGTTTTAACAATAAATAAAACTAAAATTTGTTTATTTTTATTTTTAAGTGTAATGATAGGTAAATTATATTTGATAATAGCAATATTTATAGTAGTGGTATTAAAAATGAACCGTAAATAATAAATAAGAAAGATAGAAGACATTATTTTATAGATTAATAAAAATTAATCATTTATTGGTGTTTTGAAATAAAATCCATGGCATTACTATATATCATTGTATTTAAATATATTATTTTTATTTGTTTTTTGAGTTTAATGTCAAAAAGTATACGGCTTTATACTTTTGTCTTATATATTTTGGTATTGTATTTACTGATATTAGTGAAGGTTAATATAAAGGGGGCTCTTTATTTGAGCGGAGGGGCAGCGGTTAAATACTCTATATTTAATGTTTTCTATTCATAATATAATAAGATTGAGGTATTGCTATGTCGACAGAGATCGATGGAACATCAACAGATAATTATAATTTTTTCGGCTTAAAAATTGTTGCTGAATGTACTTTGGTTTATACCTATGGCAGTTATACTTCAATGACTCTTGGCAATTTTAATGATGTTAAAGTGTCTGCCTCTGTTTCGGTTTCCTTAGGATTAAAATTTGAATTAAATGCTGCGGCTAAATTTAGTGTTGATTTAAATCTAAGTAGTTATTCTCTATCTCGCACTTTATTAGAAGGTAAGTCTTCAAAAGTGGCTTTTGAGCAAACAAAAGTCTTTGGTTCTGTCACAAAGGTTGTTGCACAGGAGGCAAAAGCGACCTTGTCAAAATTGGAAGCATTAGAAGCTAAAGTGGATGTGATTAATACAGATGTGACTAGCACGACAACGGCAATCAAAACCGCTGCGACAGAACTCGCATCAGCTGTGACTAGAATTGGTACAACAGTGACAGAAGTAGAAACAAAAACCACTGCAATTGATGATATTGTGACGCGTATTGATACCGCTGAAGCGCGAATAACTCAAGCAGGTGCTTATTTGGCTGATCATGAAGCTGCACTTTATTCTTCAGAAATATCAATAAATGACAGCGGACTGAATATGCTGGGTTAACATTCTATCATTTTTTCAGTTTTTAACCTTCAGCTTTATCGGGCTTTTAATGGCTTCAGTATTGCCGAGCCTTAAATAGAGTGGTTAGTATACCTATTAATGCACAAAGCATGAGTAATGAAAATAGATATTGGTAGCCAGTAATGCCTGGATAAGTGTCGAGTAAATATCCAGCCATCGGGGCAAAAAATACATCAGGAGTAAAACCGATGACAGAGATTAAGCCTATGGTGATCCCCGTTTGATAGCGCGAGACTTGATTTTCTTCTAGTAAGGCGAAATAAATAGCTCGAACGGCAAAAATAGTGATGAAGGTCATAATAAGGGTTAAGTAGATAAGTGTTATATTCAGCGTTAATGCGGATGTCATTGTTAATATCGAATAACTGAAAGCCATGATGGCAAAACTGATAGTAATGATTTTACTGGCGGAAAAACGGTCGGCAAGGTAGCCTGCTGTTATGGCTGCAACGGGGCGTAAATAAGCTGATAGAGAAGTGAATTTTGCGGCATCTAATGGATCTAGATTAAGAATATCAACAGCATATATACTGTAGTAATCAATACCTTTATAACCACAATAAGCACTCGTAACGATAGCGGCTTGCAACCAAACACTGCGTTGTTTAAAAATGTTTAAGTTGTTGATAATTGATGGGCGAACGATTTTTGTCGTTGATGCTTCGATATTCGTAATGCTGCACCAGAGTAAAAAAGCGCTGATAGCAGTCATGCCTGTATAGAAATAGATGACTTGTTTAAAGGCATTGATTTGTTGCTGTAAACTTGCTTGCTCTAAGCCGTTAGGGATAAGTTGGCTTAGTAATAAAACAGCGAGGGAGGCAACAACTGCGGCAACAAGCCCACGGCCACCATCGAGTAAACCAAAAGCGCGGCCTTGGGTAGACTCATCACCCCATTCTCGTGTGGCTTTTAGCATCGCGGCCCAAAAGAGGAAAATAGAGGTCAGCCCCCAATAGCCGTAAAGGAATATAAGCATGTTTTTGTTGGGAATTTGAGCTAAATAGAGCCCGCCTAAACTGGTGGCTAAAAGTGATGTTATAAGGAGTTTTTTGGCAGAAAAATAATCAGCAATCGCACCACCTGGGAAGTAGGCCAACATGGCAATGATACCATAGACTGCATAAATATTGCCTAATTCAATATTGGAGAGAGAAAAGACTTCTAGAAATGTGGGCCTAAAGAAACGAACGATATGAAAGGGTAAAGCAAAAATAATTTCACCAGCAAAAATAAGGGAAAACAGTGCAATGTATTTGGCTAATTGATTATCTTGCTGTGTTTTTTCGACCATCTAATTTTCCAGAGTCGCTTTCTTAAAAAGCCCATCTTACGATATTTTATATATTCTGAACATTGAATTTTATTGTAACATACAGATCTTAATAATATTATTAAGATCTGATATGGAAAAATAAAGGCGTTATTGAGATAATTTAATTGATAGTTTATGGATTTCTGGACCAACAAAAAAAGCAATTATAGCGGCAACAGGCCAGGCAAGAGTGAAAGCATTAAACCATTTTAAATGAAATTCATTGCTCCAACCTAAATTGATCCAAGTCACCCAAAATGTCATTAAAATTGACAGTAATAGAGACATAATAACTGCAAAAATAATACGTTGCTTCATTGTTTAATTCCTTCATTTTAGCTTGGATAGATCGTATTTTTTGGATTAGCAGAGGGTTAACTTATCGATATACAGTATTTCTGTCATCCCTTTAGCCAAGTATTCTTGGGTGTATTGCATTTGATGATGTCGCTCAAAGGCTTTGGTGTTTTCCCACGTTTCCCACAAAGTGAAACGCTCAGATAAGTCAATATGTTGTAATATTTCAAACTTTATACAGCCTTTTTCCTGAATTGTCAGTGCTTGTAATGACAGTAAAGCGCGTTTTACAACATTAGGCTCGTGATTTTTTGTGACTTTTAAGCCAGCCGTTATCGATAGTGAAGTCATATGTCATCCTTAATATAGAAGCGAGATTAAATAGGGTTAAGCGGTTATGTTTATGAGTATTTTTTATTGGCTTAAAGTATAGATAAATGCAAATAGTATAGATAGCCTGATATAATCAATCTTAAATTCCAAAAATGAGATCATAGTGTCATGCTTGATGATATCGCTATGTTTGTTCATATTGTGCGTTGCCGCAGTTTTGCTGGCACGGCGAAAAAACTGAATATCCCTGCTGCGACCTTGACTCGGCGTTTGCAAAAGCTTGAACAAACCTTGGCTTGTCGACTTATTCATCGTTCAGCGAGGCAATTTGTGTTGACTCAGGAAGGGGAAACATATTATCAAGCTTATGCAGGACTCATTGAGCAATTCGAAGTTACTAAACATAATTTGTCGACACAGCAAACTGATATGAGTGGCAAGCTTAAGGTACTGGCACCGACGAATATCTCGATTGGTTTTCTACAACCTATGTGGGCAGGTTTTATCAAAGACTATCCAAATATCCAACTTGAATTGTTATTGAATAATCAATTGGAGGATTTGGTGTTGTCACAAGCCGATCTGGCTTTGCGAATTGGGCCGCAGACTGATTCAAGTTTATATCAACAGGGTTTGGGTGCTGTCCCTACGCTTATGGTGGCTTCATCGGACTACATACAGCGATATGGAGAGCCACAATTCCTTGAGGATATGAGCTCACATCAGTTAATCGGTCACTCTAATACGCTAGTTTGGTATCTAAGCAATGACGTTTTTGGAAAAGAGGAGACACTATATCCTAAATTTGACACGCTCACGAATGATATTAGCCTAATGACCCAGTTTGTGTGTGATGGTTTAGGTATTGCGTTATTACCTATGAGTCAAGTCAAGACCCAAATCAATAACGGTCAGTTACAGCAGATATTATCACCTTGGCGAGGGCAGGCACGTGAACTTTATGCTGTATGGCCGAGCGGGCGTTTACTCAATGTTAAGGCAAAATGTTTACGGGAATATATGAAAGGATTTATTGACCAAAACCTGCGGCTATAAAGTGTCTTTGACTCACATTGCTAGCCGAAGACACTCTTTTTGGGTAGTTAAAAAATCTACTCAATTGTTATTGTATAATCTTCCACTTCGCCATCCCCTATATAACCACAGGCTGAGAGGGGTTCACTGTTGTATTTCATGGCAATACGCATACGAGTGGTGCCTATTATTGCCGGAAGCGAGACTTGGTCAGTTAATTCCGTGCTGCCAGATAAGCCACTGAGCAGAGTTTCACCGTTATCATTGAAGTCGCCATCTTGGTTGAAATCAACCCAAACTTTCCAGTGTTCAGTGTAGGCCCCTTGAACAAATCCAGGAGTTAAAGTGATTGGCATGTTGCTGTTGGCATTCAAGGTGATGGTTTGTGTAGTGAAGTCACTATAGCCATTTAAACCACTTCCATTTGAGTGATTTTCAAAAGAATCAATGGTAATTTTCTTAATGTACTCATAATCGGTGCCACCACTGACATTGCAATATTGAGGTTCGGTATTGTCGGGATTTTTAGTGAGGGTAATATCATCGATAGTACTGCTACTTCGATTAATAAAGCGGATACGCATATCATTACCATTAACATCAAAACGCATCGCACCGTAATTACTGTTGTAGCGTTTTTGGCTGCCAGAGACGCAACAATTATCAAAACCGTACCTACCTCGTCCCCCTAATCCATTGACGAAATAATGTATACCATCGCGCTCTATACGTTCATAAGAGTGATCGTGTCCGCCTAGGACTATATCTGCCCCCCAGTCAGCATAATTGAGCTGCATAAAGCTGTTATTGCCGTGGGCACCACTAGAATAAGGGGGATGATGAAAGAACACGACTTTCCATGTGGCAGTGGAATTTCCTAATTCTGTTTGCAACCAAGTGATTTGGCTATTAGACAGTGAGTCACTGTTGATGGTGAAAAACTCAATGTTATCTTTAGTGAATTGATACTGGCTACCAGTACAAGGAAAAACATCATCGTAACCATTGGTACCGTTCCAATCATGATTACCAAAGGATGGATAAAAACGATTTTGAGTACAATTACTGCTAATATAGTGGCCATAGTAAGGCACGACAGAGACATTGTAATTATATTCGTAATCATTGTCACCGAGAGTGATAATAAATTCTGGATCCCAGCTGTCAATCAAATTGGCCACATCTGAGCGTTCAGAGCCACTGTCGCCGTAGTCACCTATGGCTGCAAAAGTCGTTGCCTGAACAGCATTTATATTGAACATGGAAGGAAAAGTGAAAGCGAGTAACGGTATTATTTTGTATAAGTGCATTCTATTTGTCTCCATTTATTATCTGGTGCTAAGTGATAGGGGTCCGAGGGCTTTCTAATACTTCGATATTATTCTTCAGTATAATGTCGAGTGAATCTTGGTTATTATTATAAGATTGACTGTAATTAAATTGATATTGTAATCAGGTTTTTAATAAACTAACCTAATACAATGTAAGACATAAAACTTATCATGAGAGTATGACATATTTATTAATCGATAATATTGTTTTTATGTGAAATCCATACAAAAGTGGAGTGTCATTACTGATTAAAAGTCAATTTTAGCATTTATAAAGCATTACCTTTTTATGATTTAGATAACTATAATAGTGCTTATTGGTTATTTTAGTCACATGTATACTTTTACTCTAGTACATTTGGTGAGTACCTTTAGTGTAATTTAAAATAGTCTTTATATGTTGTTTAATTAGAGAACAGATTAAATAATAGTAAATGTAAATTATTGACTAACTTCTATTGACAGAGCAAGCATATAAGGGAGTATAAGAATGAATGGTATGAAGGTAATGTCGTTAGTGTTAGGCTATTTTGTTGCTTGTGTTTTTTCCAGTGTAGTGATAGCGGATCATCACAAACCTAATCCCAATAGAATGGCTGGGAAAGGAGTGTACGCACAGCTATCTGTTGGAGCAAATTTTCAATCTAATCAAGATGTTTATTACAATGGAGATGTGACAGTAAGAGGGATAGGAGGTGGATTACAAATCACTTACGATCCGGGATTAAATGTTGGTGGAGCAGTAGGCTATCAAGTACATGAATGGCGAATGGCTTTCAGTATAGATCATTATAATAATGATATGAAAACATCACAAACTGGCACTTCATCTCTAGTAACGACTAAAAGCAGTGCAACAGCATATTTAGGTCATCTTTATTACGACTGGAAAATAAAGGAACTACCAATTAAACCTTTTATTGGTGTGGGGATGGGATTAATTGGTGTGAATATGGATATTAGTAACTATGTCTCGAAAGATGATTATGTGATGGCATATCAATTTACTCTCGGCTTTAGCTATGATATCAATCCAAAGCTAAAGTTGAGTGTAGAATATAAGCATCTTAATTCTAATGAATTGAGCTATGAGATACAAAATGATAGTGGTTATAAGGATTTTATGTATTACCAAGTTAATAGTTTTGGTATGAACATGAGCTATCGATTTTAAAATACGTAATCGAATGATTAAATTAATCACTTACAGAATGAACTTATAAAAGGATATTTATGAAATTATTTAAACAGATATTTTTACTTGCATTCTCTAGTTGTATATTTTTGTTTAGTAACTTAAGCGCTGTGCACGCTCATGGGCATAAAGGAGGAAGTGCTGAAGGGCAAGCAGCAGAGAATAATTTTCTTACTTTTAAAGTGGATTTATCGCCACGATTAGAAAAGCAGTTAGATGGAAAAGCTGTTGAGCCAAATACGCCTAAAGGGGCGATGGGAATGGCGGTATTGAGTTATGATATTGAAAAAGCAAATTTACACTTTTTTATTAGCTATGCTGGATTATCCGGAGAAGGGTTAGTAATGGCTCACTTTCATTCTAAAGACAAGCAAGGTAACCCTATTGTTCAAACGATTTGTGGGCAGCCAGAAAAACCAGGAATGGTGAAAGACTGGCCTAAAACCAAAGATAATCAAGGTCGAGAAGGGTTAACGAAAACATGTCCATCAGGTAATAGTGGTTATTTGAAAGGAAAGTGGGAACATATGGAGCCTAGTGCAATTGAAGAGTTAAAAACAGGGAAAATGAATATCAATTTGCATACAAAGCTTAATATGAAAGGTGAAATTGATGGATATATCACAGTGTTGAGTCAATAAACATAGCCGTAATTGCTTGCCTATTCTTAGGAAGAACGTCTGAATAGACAAGCAAGGGGTAAAGAGGTTTTGTAATAGTAAGCGGGTTATTCCAATTCTTTTTGTATTTTAGTCAACGCATGTTGAATGTCTTGCTTTCTTCCTTTATCGGCGAGTGGTCGAGTAGGTCGTGAAGGGGCATTGAGTGCTTTGTCTAAATAGTTTTTTGCTTGAGTATACTCATCCTCTTCCATCAAATATTGTGCATAAAAGTAATTACTATCAATGCCATTTGGATTAGCCTCGAGGCCTTTTTTAAGTAAGTGTTGTGCCTTGTCATCATCACCAAAGCCGATAGGCCAGCCAGGCACACGTAAATAAAGCATACCTAAGCTAGTGTAAGCAGAACCTTTCAGTGCTCGTGGGTCCAGTGAAAGGGCTTTTTCAAAATCAGCTTTTGCTGACTTTGCATATTTCAATGCACCGATACCGCCAGTGATCCCTGCATAAGTGGAATAAATGATCCCTCGCCAAATGTGAACACCTGCATCATCTGGAAATGTCATGACATCATTATCGGCTTTTTTCATCAGTGTCATGAAGGCGCTTTCTTGCGCATCGTCTTTTAACTGGTAGTTATCGACAGCCCATTGTTTTTGCAGTTCACTCACAGATTGCTGATTGGTTGCTGCCATTGTCATTGTTGAGAATAAACTGAAGATCATGATAACTAAGCTTGTACGAGTCGTGATGTATTTTTTCATTTTGGTGCTCCAGAAGTAGAAGGCGCCGTGAAACGACGGATAATGGGTAATTGCTTGAGTAGTGCTTTATCAACTAATTGAGGAAATAAACTGTTTAAACGTACAAAAAACTTTTCAGGCCAGCCTAAGTAGTAACTGTTGCAATGATTGCTTTTTAATTGACGAATTAAGCGTTGCGCGACGATGTTGGGATCATCGATTTTATTGTGAAGCGCTTGATTCATGGCTTGTGCTTTATCAGTATTGAGCTCAGTATTGGTGGCTCTTGGGGCAAAGTAGAGAACACGAATCGACGAGTCGGCAAGCTCACGTCGCAATGACTCAGTAAATCCCCGTAGACCAAATTTACTGCTGCAATAAAGTGTTGAGCCGGCATAGCCAATACTGCCGAGTATTGAACCTATGTTAACAATAACGGCTGATGATTGTTGACTGAAGAAGGGAATTAATCCTAGACAAAGTTGAATAGGGATCTGCAAATTGGCTCGCAGCATTGCTTCAACTTCTTGATCTGTTGATTGTGTTAATAAGCTGAGTTGGTTGACGCCTAAGCTGTTTATAAGCATGTTGCAGTCGAGTTGTTTAGCACGTATAAGCAATGCTTCTCGGCCTGCTCCCAGTGCTAAATCAGCACAGATAATATGATGATCTTCGCCCTTGAGTGTTTGACGTAAATTTTGTAATTTTGATTGATTACGGCCAGATAAAATCAATTGACAGCCTTGGGCATCCAAGGCGGTTGCAATGGCGGAGCCTATTCCACCAGAGGCGCCTGTTATAAGTATACGCTTTTCTTTTAATGTCATAATGTCATCTCTTATCACGTTGTTTAAGCAATATGCTTCACTTGCTCTGGTGAAAGCTCACGTAAGATATTTCCATATAAGTGATAAAAATGTTGGGCGGCATGAATAATGTGATCTTGCTCTTGTTCTTCCACAATTTGATCCATCAATTTTTCAAAGAATTGAATATGATCTTGATCTAATTTGCCATGTGAATACAAATAACTGAATGCTTGCTGAGGTAAGTCTAAATGCTGCTGTACTTTTTGAGCGGTGAGATCGGCAATTTGCACACTCGTGCCTTCTAATACCTGTACTAAGCCAAAAAATGTGAGAGGTGAAATGCGATTGATTGAATCATATGTGTAAGCAACCATTAGCTCGGTTGACATGTTAGGTCGACTATTACGGGCTTTTTCTTTATCGTATCCGCAAGCTTCAATATCATTTAAAATCCACTCTTGGTGACCTAACTCTTCTTCAATATATTCAGCTACCGCTTCTCGTAACCATTCTCTTGAGCCATTAATTTTAGCGCCTGTTGCCATGAGTAAAGGGGTGGTATGTTTGACATGATGATAAGCTTGCAATAAGAAAGCGACATAATCTTGCAAAGTGAAATTCTTAGTCATTGCACGATGAATGATAGGGGCTGACATGAGATAATTTTGACTTTGTTGGGTTTCTTTTTGTAATCGTTCATAAAATGACATAGGTTATCCTTAAATTTTCTTAAATTAAGTCTGAGAGTTGTTAGCGATATAAATGCTGTATTTCATGCTTGAATCGTTCAGTCACGCTGGGGCGGTGTAATCTTCCGTTAGGCGTAGTAAAGGGAAGCCAGTCAGTTTCATTCACTCTTAGCCAATGATGAATTTGGGCATAATCAGGTAGCTTTTGATTGACTTGATTAATCCAGTGTTGCAGTTGGGTTTGGGATATTTGTTCTGTGGCACTGATTAATGCCGATAAAGAGGCTTGCCCGTCGCCTAATACCATGCACTGAGTAATATTGGCTACCATGAGTTCTGATTCAATCCATTCTGGATTGACATTTCGCCCAAAACTTGTAATTAAGGTATTTTTAATGCGGCCATTGATGAATAAGTACCCATTTTCTATGTAGCCCGTATCACCTGTTAGTATTTTTCTGGGATACCAAGTGCTTGGATGGTGTAAATACCCTAAATGGCATGAGCCTCTAATGATGATTTCATTATTTTCAATACTAATATGATTATGTGGCATCACTTTTCCAACACTTTGAGGGTGATGGGCATCTAAGGTGTTTAATGCGGTAACGGAACCTGATTCTGATAAACCGTAACCTTGAAAAACGGGCAGTCCATATTCTTGCGCTAAATGGATGAGATCAGCAGAGACTTTTGCACCTCCAACAGCAATAAACATCAGTGAATCTGGGGCTTGCCAGCCTTTTTGGCAAGCTTGAATAAGGGCAGATAATAATTGAGGAAGAACAATAATGCTATTGGGCGATTTTTCGGTTAAATGAGATAAAAAAGTGTTGATGTTTAAACCTGAACTTAACGTCATTCCCCGTGTATTATCATCACTTAAATAGATACTCCCTCCAGTGAGTAGTGGAGCATAAATGCCTGCAATATTTTCCAATAATGTACTGAGTGGCAATAAACATAAATGTCGCATTTGAGTAAGTTGTGTATGTTCAGCTATTGATCCAGCCACTTTCCATTGGTGCTCTAGGCTGAGACACACTCCTTTAGGTGTACCAGTGGATCCCGATGTAAACGTGACTTTTTGAGTCCCTTTAGGGAAAGTGACTGCCACATTGGTATTGAATTGAAATACCCTTTGCTTATCGACTAATCCTATTGGTGACATGAGTGGTTTGACATGAACAAATAGAGATGGGATAGTCGCCTTCTCACTAAATAACAACTCGATACCTGTTTGCTCTATACATTGCTGAAGTTGGTGTTCAGTAAAAAATGTGGGTAAAGGAATACATATTATATTGGCTTCTTGACAGGCTAAATCAATGAGTACCCAATCAATTTGATTTTGTAGATGTAAACCGACAACATTCACATTTAACGATGTTAACCAATATTGTATTTTTTCAATTCGATGAGCTAATTGATGATAAGAAATAGTATTTTCACCATTAATTAATGCAGGGTGATTTAAAGGGTAGTCTTTCCCTATTTCCCGTAATTTATTAGAGACAGATAACATAATAATTTACCTAATTGGGTATAAGTTGAAATTTTTTAACTGATGGTACACATTAGACATATTATCTAGGTACTTTCTATTTATTTGGTTTAATAACTTTTCATTGTCAGAAAATATTTTTTTTAAGTCTGCAGCCATAACTTGTGGGTTATTTTTATAATATTCCCCCCAGTGAGATTGCTCTACATTTTGTTGAGCAAGGGAAATAGGAATAAGTGTTATATTTAATCTTTCTAGGAGTCGCTTTACTTCATCTGTAGCAGTAAAAATGATCCATTCATACTGAGCTTTATTGAGTAAACTTGTCATAAGACTAAAAAGAATGAGCCCTGAGCTATCATGAGAAGTTGCTAGATTACCAATTTCTATTATGGAATGGCGCTCAATAGGTTGCTGAGTCAATTCTGATAGGAGTGATTCAGCTGAAGACAAAAGATATTGTTCTAAATAGAAATGTTTGAAATATCCAGGAGTCAACCCAATGGTGGCCTGAAGGCTTTCTTTCAATGAGACTTCTAGTAAAATAGGCATAAAGTGATGAATATTCGCCTGATATACTTGGTTGAATCGTTGGTTGATATAACACTCTACTGTTCTTCTTTTTATTGTTGGATGAGTATGTATATCAAATTTGTGTTGTGATTCTTTTTTATTTCTTCGTTTGACAAATGAATGCTTAACTTTCTCATTGTAATATACTTGCATTGATTGTGATTTAGGCATGAATAACTCCTTTTATATTAAAATAAGTTTTATTTTTTGTTATTTAATCTTGTTATGTCTAATGACTATAATCAATTTATAGGTGGGTATATGTGTATTTAATATATGAGTATCTCCCACTTTTTATTGGTTTATAAATGAATATCGACAACAAGGCACGTTGTTAAATATAAAGTTTGTATTTGTATTTGTTATATATTATATCTATATTACCTATTAGGTTTTGATATATGATTTATGACTTAACATTTTACTTTTCATTGATAACCTTGCGTAAAAGAGTGTCAGTTTTTGTATGCTTATGTATATACTCAGTCTATTTATAATTAATAAAGTTCAAAAAAATTTTAATTAAAAGAAGTAAATTTGGATTTATATCATTTATATTTCACGCAATAATTCATTTTTTTGTTCATAAATTATACTTTTTTAAACATGAGAAGGTTGTTTGTGAATAATAATAATAATTAATTTCAATTTTTCTCTTTGCATTATAGAGAAATAAGAAATCATACCATTTTTTATTTTTCATTTATCTAATTGATATTTATTGGTTTTTTGTGTTAATGCTTATGAGGGTAATTATTATTCGTGTTTTGATCCATGAGTGGAAGCTGAAGGTGATAATAGTAAAAGTAAATTAAAATTCATTATATGTTTAAGTGAAAAATGTATGAAATAAAATTTTAATCGCATAAGAGATAAGCTATCTTTTCAGTTAAGCACAAGCTAAATGACAATGATATGGCAGAGTAGCGGAAGAGAAAGGCTAAAGGTGAGTGATTGTTTATTCATCAATACGTGTGATTGATATGCTCTGTTTGAGCCTATACTCGTTGGACTATCGTCATTTTGCTTAAATGAGTCTCAATAGACGGTAAGCCTATTGAGATTAATTCATTTTGGCTAGCTGAAAACTCAACAGGCTCTAGGTCATTTTATCAAGCATTAGGGACTACTGCCTAGCCACTCTATGATTATCAGAGGGGGTTTCAAAATCGCTGCGATAGGGGTTAATATCTAAACCACCACGACGAGTATAACGGGCGTAAACGGTTAACTTTGCACACTGACAAAAGCGTTTTAAATCGACAAAAATCCGCTCGACGCATTGTTCATGAAATTCATTGTGTTCACGAAATGAAATCAAATAGCGTAGTAGTTTTTCTCTATCGATTTTAGGCCCCTGGTAACGGATCATGACACTGCCCCAGTCTGGTTGGCTGGTGATCAAGCAATTAGATTTTAATAAATTTGAATTGAGTGTTTCAGCGACTATGGTTTTTTCATCGGTACTGTTTTGAAGATACTCTGGATTAAAGTCATAGTTGTCGACTTCGATATCTAAATGATCAATACAGGTGCCGGGAAGATTGATGATCCGTTGATTTGAAAAGAGTCTAGGTTCAATAATCGTCACACTAACATTACTTTTTGCGCAGTCGCTAAGATCCCGAATTAAGGTATCGCGAACGGTGGCCACGTTGTCAAAATGCGTTTGGTTAAAACTGTTGAGGTACAGTTTAAAGGATTTTGACTCAACAAGGTTATCACTATCAAAAGGTATTGAAAATTCAGCAATGGCGACCATAGGCTTGCCTTTGGCATTAAGCCAAGATAATTCATAGCCAGTCCAGATATCGCTACCATGAAAAGGCAAGTTATCTGCACTGAGCGCTATGGTATCTCGGTTTAATTTTCGAGGTACACCTTGTAAAAGGCTGGGGTTGTATTTAGATTGGTATTCGCTTGCTTTACCGAGTGTCAGCTCTGAAAGTTCATGAGCATCACCATAGGGATCATGATCTTGTGTCATCAATACAATTTCCGTGTCAAAATAGGCCACCATTATAACTGATTTTGGAATGATCCTCAGTGTCTTCTTTACCCGCATTAACAAATTTTTTAAAACGCTATCAAGAGACCTATCAAGAACAATGTGATGAGTTTCCCCGTTTTTATGCTCAAGGGGAAGAGTCCGTTTGTATCGTGCAAGAAACGGGGCTGGCTAAAAATAAGCCAGTTCAATGGGTTAGTGCAGTAAGAGAAGAGGTGGATAATTTTGAT
Source organism: uncultured Shewanella sp. (assembly GCF_947491715.1). GTDB lineage: Bacteria > Pseudomonadota > Gammaproteobacteria > Enterobacterales > Shewanellaceae > Shewanella. The sequence goes on from NZ_CANLKR010000001.1 coordinate 405,067, forward strand.
AATGTTGCCAGTGCACTGGATATCACCTTGCATTCTGATATTAATGGATTGTATGGTCATTTTTTTTCTGGCCCATTAATGTTTAATTCTCAATGGGGAGCAGGAGAAGTTTTACAGCCGTGGAACCAAAATGACTTTGAATGTTTACAGCAAAATATCATTGGCCATCTAATGATGAAGAAAAAGTTAAAACAACCGTTAACTTGGTTTATTGGCGTCATGGAAGAGGATGACACTATGATCACAGTCAATAATGAAACGGGCAGCGTATGGATAGAAAAACCCGGGGAGGTGCAATCCATCCAGCTGGCCAGTAGTGTTAATGATTTTTTGAGTCAATTAACGCCTAGAGTGACGACCGCTAAAATGTATGATGAATTAGACGTTGGCTTAGACGGCGCGGCGGATCATCCTGGGATTTGGCAACGCCTGAAAATCATGTATCAGCACTTACGTGGCCATTTTGGAGGCAAATAGGTTCATAAGTGATCCCATGAGATATTAGAGACAATACGACAGTTATCGCATTTAAAGTGAAAGAGATCTAACAGGGGCGTATCGACTCGCCAATCTGGATTGCCGCAACGGGGACAAGGTCGATTCATTTCCGCTTTTAAGCTATCGCCCCCAACGCGATATAAGTAGTAATAAGTGGGAATTTGAGTGAGATATTCAATTCTTCCTCTAATATCCCAACCTCGCCTGAATAAATCACTTTGATGGTGGGTTAGCTCATTTAAGCTGGCAAATTCAGCTTTGCAGCCTGCAGCCATTTGCAGCTCGTCGCAAGCCTGCCATTCTGTTTGCCAGCGGATAATGCGTTTATGATCGCCATTAAAAGTGGCTGGAATATGATAAAGCGGAATGGGCTGTAATGTATCACCACTGCGAAGGGGGGAGCACATGTGTACATAGCTGGTGTAAATGATTTGCCAAGAAGGTACTTCGGTGCAACTGACTTCAGAATTAATATCTTGGCCAATATACTTCTCTCTAGGCGCCAGCAGTTTTGCCTCTGTGAGTGCCGACAAGGCTTGTTTGACCCAAGGGCTATGGTATTTATGACTGAGACTGTTTTTTTCTGGCATTAATAGCCGGACTTTAAATTCTCCTTCGTTAAAGGCTACCGCAAATTCTCGGCCTAATATTTGCCCATTAGCGCGCAGTGCTTCCAGTAGGTGATTGATGGCTTTTTCTGCCGCAGTGAGCGTGGTGTCAGCAAAGCATTCAAACCTGAGTTCCATAACTTGCATGGGTCATGTTTCCTGTTAAGTATTGATGGTGGCCCAATGGGCTATTGCATGCTTATAGTATGTTTATTGATTATTAAGTGCTTTTGGATTTATTTGTTGTTTTCTAGCTGAGCCACTTTCTTTTTTAGCATCGCGTGTTCTTGAGTTAACGCATCGAGTCTTTGTGTCAGCACTGAGATGTATTGCTGTAACTGAGTCATCATTGCTTGTGTTTGCACTGAGGTGGGGTTATCAATGTCTGTTTGTACATCGGCTATATCTTTTTTATTTTTATCTTCTTTTAACGCCAGAATATCTTGAGATAATACGTGTTTTTCTTGCTCTGTCATGGCTTTATATTGCTGTAAGCCTTGAATAAGCACAGGCATCGGATATTGGGTACCAAGTTGACGTTTAATTAACGCTAAACTGGGTGGTTTTCCGCTACTGACAATAGCATGTGCGGTAGTAATGATGGTGTCTAGCGGACTCATGGCGTTCTCGGTAAGTAAGGCTTATGTTGAATATACTCAAATATTAACATGTTTAATTCGATTTTATAAACGGCCTTTTTTTGAATTTATTTCTAAAGTTTTTTAAAAGTGGCCGAGATATTGCTAATTCATTAAATCGCCGTAAATAGCCACAAACCGCGACTAAGGTGTCAATTTTTTGTCGCTTATAGTCTATAGAGCCTGCTATCGCTGAAAGGAATAGTTTAAAGCTCTGTTGTATTGATAAAGAGTCAAGTGGTTTGGGTATATTAAGGAAAGAATATGCAATTGAATAGCAATCCATTATTCCAAGAAATGCAAGCTCTGAATGAGAAACTGGGCAGTGCCAGCACTGCCAATGAAATAGAAAAAGCCAGTGTTCTGCCAAATATGACTCAGTCAGTGCAAAATACGGCTGGGAGCGACTTTGGACAGTTACTCACTCAAGCCATAGGTAACGTCAATAGTTTGCAGTCCAATGCGGGTCAAATGTCCAAGAAGTTGGATATGGGCGATCCCAGCGTCACTTTAACGGATACCGTTATCGCACGAGAAAAAGCCGGTGTGGCGTTTGAAGCAACAGTACAAGTCAGAAATAAGTTAGTGGATGCTTACAAAGAAATTATGAGCATGCCCGTTTAATGGATGTTGAGGATAAAAAGCGATTGTGAGTAACGATATCGTGGCAAATAATGATCCCGCTTTAACCGCCAGCAATCAAGGGCGTGAGTCGACAGTCGACAAAGCAGGCTTTTTGAATAGTCTGGGTGGCAGTGATGTGTTAAAGCAAATGACGATGATTTTAGCGTTGGCGATTTGTTTTGCTTTAGCCGTTGCCATTTTATTTTGGGCCCAAGAGAGTGAATTTCGCCCATTAGGCAAAATGACCACAGAAGAAATGATCCCGATTCTTGATGAATTGGATAAACAAAATATTGAATATAAAATCCAAGGTGATTTAGTCAAGGTGCCAGAGGAGCAATATCAAGATGTCAAATTGCTTTTAAGTCGTGCGGGTATCGATAATACCAGTGAAAATGAAGACTTTTTAAATCAAGACAGTGGATTCGGTGTCAGTCAGCGTATGGAGCGAGCAAGGCTGAAATACAGCCAAGAACTCAATTTGGCTCGCGCCATTGAGGCGCTTAAAAATGTCGATAAAGCCAAAGTGATTTTAGCACTGCCAAAAGAAAATGTCTTTGCCAGAAATCGGGCCAAACCCAGTGCAACGGTCGTGATAAGTACCCGTAAACGCCAGCTTGGACAAGAAGAAATCGATGCTGTCGTTGATATTGTCGCTTCTGCCGTCCATGATCTCACTCCCACAAAAGTGACCGTGACCGATGCAAATGGTCGTTTATTAAATTCAGGAAGCCAAGACGGGGCATCAGCCAGAGCCCGTCGAGAGCAAGAACTCGTACAACAAAAAGAAGCTGAATATCGGCATAAAATTGAATCCATTTTAATGCCTATTTTAGGGCCTGAAAATTTTACCTCTCAAGTGGATGTCACCATGGACTTCACTGCGGTTGAGCAAACGGCAAAGCGCTATAACCCTCAACAATCTTCTTTACGCAGTGAAATGACGGTTGAAAATAATACCTTAGGGGGAATAAATGGCGGGATCCCAGGTGCATTGTCAAATCAACCTCCCATGGACTCGCAAATTCCTGAGGAGGCAGATCAATTTGATAATACAGTAAACCAAACGGGCACCACTCACAAAGAAGCGACCCGCAATTTTGAACTCGACAGCACTATTAGCCACACTCGGCAACAAGTGGGCATATTAAACCGTGTGAGTGTATCTGTCGCCATTGATTTTAAAACGGGGCAATCCCTTGAAGATGGCAGTGTCAACCGCGTACCAAGAACGGATGCTGAGCTTGCGAGTATTCGGCGTTTATTAGAGGGGGCTATAGGTTTTAATGCTCAGCGCGGCGATCTTATCGAAGTGGTCAGTGTGCCTTTTTTAAATCAATTAATGGTAGACCCACTTGAACAGCCTTTGTGGGAACAGCCCTGGTTTTGGCGTGGAATGAAACTACTGCTAGGTGCCTTAGTGGTCTTGGTCCTTATTTTGGCTGTTATTCGACCTATGCTGAAACGGCTAGTGTATCCAAATGAGACGCTACTGGTTGAGGATAAGCCAAAAGAGGATGAGCTTGCAGAAATAGAAGATCAATATGCAGCAGATACCTTAGGCATGTTAGAGAAGCCCGATGCTCAATACAGTTATGCTGACGATGGTTCCATTCTTATTCCGGATCTGCATAAAGATGATGACATGATAAAAGCCATTCGCGCCATTGTGGCCAATGAACCTGAATTATCGACTCAAGTCGTGAAAAACTGGCTATTAAACGATGAGTAATGATGTGACGACAGAGATGAAAAGCAGTGATGATATTAGTCTGCTGACCGGTATTGAAAAAACGGCGATTTTATTGCTGAGTTTGAGTGAAGCCGATGCCGCGTCGATTTTAAAGCATTTAGAGCCTAAGCAAGTTCAAAAAGTCGGTATGGCGATGGCGAGTATGGAAGATTTTGGTCAAGAAAAAGTGATTGGCGTGCACAAATTGTTTCTTGATGATATTCAAAAATACTCATCCATTGGCTTTAACAGTGAAGAATTTGTGCGTAAAGCATTAACTGCTGCGCTTGGGGAAGATAAAGCGGGTAATTTGATTGATCAAATTATTATGGGCAGTGGAGCCAAAGGGCTTGATTCACTCAAATGGATGGATGCGCGTCAAGTGGCGACCATTATTCAAAATGAACATCCGCAAATACAAACCATAGTCTTGTCTTATCTTGACCCCGATCAAGCCGCAGAGATCTTTGCACAATTTCCTGAAAATACCCGTTTAGATTTAATGATGCGCATAGCCAACCTTGAAGAGGTGCAGCCCGCCGCGCTGCAAGAGCTGAATGATATTATGGAAAAACAGTTTGCCGGACAAGGTGGTGCACAAGCGGCCAAAATGGGAGGGTTAAAAGCGGCGGCCAGTATTATGAATTACTTAGATACTGGTGTGGAAAGTCATTTGATGAGTACCATGCGTGAAGCCGACGAGGAAATGGCGCAGCAGATCCAAGATCTCATGTTTGTTTTTGAAAATCTGAATATTGTTGATGACATGGGGATCCAAGTTTTACTCAGAGAAGTGCAGCAGGATGTATTGTTAAAAGCATTGAAAGGAGCGGATGATCAGCTCAGAGATAAAATGCTCAATAATATGTCTAAACGTGCGGCAGAGTTGTTACGGGATGACTTAGACGCCATGGGCCCGATACGAATAAGCGAAGTCGAAGTTGCGCAAAAAGAGATTTTATCCATTGCACGGCGTTTAAGTGAAAGTGGAGAGCTTATGCTGGCAGGTGGTGGTAATGATGAGTATTTATAGACGCTTGTGTTAATCAGGTTGTCAAGTCTGCTTGTGTCTAAAGTAGGGGGTCAAGAGAGGTTTCAATGTCATCAAATGATGTGTTTAATAGTGAATTTAGTCATTGGGAACTGCCCGATGTGACTTTATGCAATGATGAAGACGTTGCTGATATTTTTGGTCGTCAAGCTTCCCCAGTATCAACAAGAGTGCCAACAGATCTGGACACTGAGTCGAATGAGCAAGAAGAAAGCATACTGCCACCAACCTTAAGCGAAATTGAAGCCATTCAACAAGATGCTCAGCAAGCGGGTTTTGAGCATGGTAAGGCGCAAGGTTTTGGCGAAGGGTTAGAAAAAGGGCGATTGACTGGCCTTGAGCAAGGGCATAAAGAGGGCTTTGTTCAAGGCGAAGCGCAAGGTTATGAAGAGGGTATGAAACAGGCCCAAGCCAAAATGGCGCAGTTTGATGCCTTATTATCACAATTTACTCAGCCGTTGGCCTTACTGGATCTTGAGATTGAAGGGCAATTAATCAGCTTAGTGAAGCAATTAGCCGAAGGGGTGATAATGCATGAGCTCACCTTGGCGCAAGAGCATATTGTCCATGTGCTTCGCCACGGTCTCGATGCTCTGCCTATTAAAAAACAACAGATCACCATACGGGTGAACCCTATCGATGGCGACGTTATTCGTCAGTTATATCAAAATAATGAGCAAGCCAGTCAAGGCTGGCACATTGAAGACGATCCCAGTGTGTCTCAAGGCGGACTCATGATGCGCTGTGAACCCAGTGAACTCGACTTGAGTGTTGAAAACCGTTTAAAGGCGGTGTTTAGTGAGTGGGAACAGGCGCAAAAGGCGTTGAGATTAAAAAAAGAACAGCAAGCACAGCAAAGTGCTGTACTGGCCAATGAAATCAATGACAGCGATTTTGCCATTACTCATCCTAGCACCAGTGTTATTTCAAATACCGAAGAGAGTGAACTGTGAGTCAACTCTCTACTCGTGCCAATCATTTACTTCAGTCATTAAAAATCTATCAAGGTAAGGTGCCAAACTTTATTGCACAAGCCAGTGGTCAACTCATTCGCGTGGTCGGGCTCACATTAGAGGCAAGCGGTTGCCGCGCGCCGATAGGTAGCTTATGCGGGATTGAAACACTATATGGTGAGTTGATGGCTGAAGTCATCGGCTTTAATGAAGGCGTATTGTACTTAATGCCGGTGGAAGAATTACGAGGGGTGTTACCTGGCGCGCGCGTCACACCTATTGGCGAGCAAGAGAGTCTAAATGTCGGGATTGAATTATTAGGACGAGTACTCGATGGCAATGGTCAGGCAATTGATGATTTAGGGCCGTTGAATACGCAATATAAAGCGCCTTTGCATATGAATACTATTAACCCATTGTCACGCCGCGCTATTAGCGAACCATTAGATGTGGGTGTGCGGGCCATTAATGCCATGTTGACTGTGGGTAAAGGTCAACGAATGGGGCTTTTTGCAGGCTCTGGGGTGGGTAAGAGTGTGCTCTTAGGCATGATGACCAAAGGTGCTAATGTCGACATTATTGTGGTGGCATTAGTCGGAGAGCGTGGTCGTGAAGTTAAAGAGTTCATTGAAGAGATTTTAGGTGAACAAGGACGGGCACGCTCGGTTGTTGTGGCTGCGCCTGCCGATACGTCTCCTTTGATGCGACTTCGTGCCTGCGAAACCGCTACCCGTATTGCAGAATATTTTAGGGATCAAGGTTTTAGTGTTTTGTTATTAATGGATAGCCTGACCCGTTATGCTCAGGCGCAGCGTGAAATGGCCTTGGCTATTGGCGAGCCGCCCGCAACGAAAGGTTATCCGCCTTCTGTTTTTGCAAAACTGCCCAAATTAGTTGAGCGAGCCGGTAATGGTGGCGGTCAACAAGGTGCCATTACTGCATTTTATACGGTATTAACCGAAGGGGATGATTTACAAGATCCCATTAGTGACGCTTCTCGTGCCATCTTAGATGGACACATAGTCTTGTCCCGCGCCTTATCCGATAGTGGTCATTATCCTGCCATTGATATTGAAGCATCCATTAGCCGAGTGGCGCCTATGGTGATAAGTCATGAGCATTTAGAGAGTATGCGTAAAGTGAAACAAGTGTATTCTGCTTATCAGCAAAATAAGGACTTGATCGCGATTGGGGCCTATAGTCAAGGCAGCGATCCTCGAGTGGATAATGCCATTCGCTTACAACCCGCGATGAATGCCTTTTTAAGACAAAATATGAATGATCCCATTAATTTCGAAAGCAGTGCTTTGATGCTGTCGCAAATTGCAGCGCAATGTAAAGTCTAGAGCCTGTTGAACTTTGGTGATGATTTCTGCAGTAGTTTGTGGGTTCTTTATACAAGGCAGAGCTTGTGTGGTGTAGTTATTCTACATAAACAAGCGATAACGCCGTAGAAAGGAGCCACAAACGCTGTCCGTAGGATCCGGCTAAACGTGTTTTACTCTTTGTTGGGAGAAATTTGCTTAGATCACTAGGCGTCATCCCTCCCGTCGCGATTAAAACACGTTTATCTCGGGCATAATTTAACCACCAAAGATCAACAGGCCCTATTGAGTTGTTTAAGGATGTATGAATGAAAGCAAAGCCGTTAGAAAAAGTCTTAACATTAGCCTTTGAAGCCGAAGAACAAGCGCGATTACAACTTAAAAATGCCCAATATGAGTGGCAAAAACAGCAAGATCAGCTTAATGCATTGCAAGAATACCGCCTTGATTACATGAAACAAATGGAAAGTAAGCAAGGTGAAACCATTACTGCCAGCCAATATCATCAATTTCACCAGTTCGTTAAACAAATAGATGATGCCATTAGCAATCAGCTTAAGGCGGTAAACGAAACAGCATCGATGAAGCAACACAGGCAAAGTCATTGGCAGACTTGCCAGCAAAAGCATCAAGCAGTTGGTATTTTATTAGCAAATAAAGCACGAAAAGCGCAACAAAAAGCCAACGTATACGAGCAAAAGATGACGGATGAATTTGCGATGCAGCAATTTTATCGACGCAGCCACTAAAAGTGAGCGGGGGTCAGTATTTGTCTGGGGGAAGCATTTGTTTACAAAGCTAAGGAGACTTGGCATTAGACTTGCTTCTATGATTTTCTGGGTCTTTTTTGTAAGTGCTAAGTGTCAGGTAAGCCGATAATTTGACGTTTATCGCAAAATAAGCGGCTTTATGTCGAGTATTAATATTAAAGGCCGTTAATGCCTTGATTGAGGAAGTGATGCCACAAATGATGAATGTGAATACAAAAGGATTAGAGCCCAGAGGGGCAATAGGCTCAGTGGCATCGAATACGCATAAAAATGCTGATTTTTCTTCCCGTTTATCCTCTGCAATAGACAATGGAGCAATGGCCAATACACCTTTTTCAGCCAAATTGACTGCTCTTGATGCCAGCAGTGCTACCCACCCTCAAGCTGCTAATCGCCATGTGAGCGAAACGAACGTTAATGCGCAATCCACAGCAATAAACAGTCAAGGTGACGTTGAAGGCAAAAACGGACAGGCCGATATCGATGAAAAGCTGATTGAAGGTCAAAAGGTTGAAAAAGAAAATGTTGAAGAAAACAAAGGTGAAGAAGAGAGTGTTGCAGCAGACCAAAAAGCCCAAGCGCAAGTCACGCAGATTTTGTCTCAGTTAGCTTTAGCGAGTCAATTAAATGAAGGCCTTGATACCAATTCACTTAATACCAATTCACTTAATATCAATACGGCAAAACAAGAAAAGGTGAATGGTTTTAAGTTTAATGTAGATTCAACACAGAAGGCAATGCGCGTCAATGCACAAGGGCAATGGCACAGTGCAGAGATGCTTGATGTGGGTGAGCAAGGTAAACAAAGCTTAGCTGATGAAAATAAGGCGTCATTCGCGTTACCCTCGGCGATGGCGAGTACCGATCTAGCCGACAGTTCAGGTGAAAATAGCAGTGGATTATTGAATGCGAATAGTCGGTTAAAGGATGAGCTCAGTGTGTCTCAGACAATCCTGAATATTGGCGAGGGCAATAAGCACTTGATTGAAGGGGCGCCAAGACAATCCCGCTCTCATTTGAATACCGATGCACCGCAGGTTTTATCACTAAAAGCCTCCAATGAGCTGCTGCCTTCTATGCACAATATGATTATGCGCTTTTCGCCTGTTATGCAACAACAATTAATCACTATGGTGAGTCAAGGTATCCAGCAAGCGGAGATCAGGCTTGATCCTGCTGAGCTTGGACAAATGATGGTGAAAATTCAAGTACAAGGTGATACCACGCAAGTGGAATTTCAAGTCACCCAAGCTCAAACACGTGATCTTATTGAGCAAGCATTGCCGCGCTTAAAAGATATGTTAGCAGAGCAAGGCATGCAGCTCAGTGATGGTCAAGTCTCTTATCAAGACTCTTATGAAAAGAATGGAAGCGATCAACAGCAAAGGGATGAACACACATTTTCCGCACAAGATTTAGCACAGCGTGATCCAGAAGCCTCCTTTGAGAAAGAGAATGATAATGAACCATGGGGCGAGGCCTTTGAATACGGGATTGATTATTACGCCTAAAGCGTGCGGGAAAGCATGTTAGTTTGGTCGAATAAAAACGGCGTCAAATGTGAGTTAAGGAAAGGAAGATGGCAGAAGAGTTTTTAACCCTCAAACAAAATGGACAAAATGAACAGGGGACGAAAGGAGCGTCGGAAATGAAGAACAATCAGCATGTTTTAACGACTAAGCTTTTTATGATAGTGGCGATAGTCACAAGTCTCCTTTTGGTGATGGGGTTATTGGCTTGGTTGATCAGTAGTCGCGCTGATAAGCATATATTGAAAGAAGACAGTACTGTGGAAAACCATCAACAAGAAGCCTTTTATGTGGCGATGCCAAGGCCATTTTTGTTTAATTTACCGGGCCAACACCGAGCCGCATTAGTTGAAATTAAAGTGCAATTACAAGTCAGGGGTGAAGAGCATGATCTGCTAGTGAGAAAGCACATCCCGCTTATAGAAGACGCCTTACTCACAACTTTTAGTAGTAGTCATCTGCAAAGCTTGAGTACTCAGTCAGGTAAGGACGAAATGCGCCAGTTAGCGCTGCGGCATTTGCAAAATACCTTGCAACCCGTCACCGGACAAAAAATTATAGACAAATTATTGTTTACTGGATTTATTATTCAATAATCAACAGGACCATATTTGATATTTTATAGGCATAATTGTGACTGATCTACTGAGCCAAGATGAAATCGATGCCTTGTTACACGGGGTCGAAGAAGAAGAGGTGATTGCTGACGCTAACCAAGATTTACGCGCGTATGATTTTTCTTCTCAAGATCGTATTGTACGCGGTCGTATGCCCACTCTTGAGATTGTGAATGAACGTTTTGCTCGCCATTTGCGGATCAGCATGTTTAACATGATGCGCCGCGCGGCAGAAGTGTCGATCAATGGTGTTCAAATGCTCAAATTTGGCGAATATGTCCACACGCTCTTTGTGCCAACGAGTTTAAATATGGTGCGCTTTAGTCCACTTAAAGGGACGGCTTTAATCACCATGGAAGCCAGATTAGTGTTTATTTTAGTGGACAACTTCTTTGGTGGGGATGGCAGATTCCATGCCAAAATTGAAGGGCGTGAATTTACGCCTACTGAACGACGCATTGTGCAGCTTTTGCTTAAAATTATTTTTGAAGATTATAAAGAGGCATGGGCGCCTGTGATGGATGTTGAGTTTGAATATTTAGACTCTGAAGTGAACCCTGCAATGGCGAATATTGTGAGTCCGACAGAAGTGGTGGTGGTGAGTTCTTTCCATATAGAAGTGGATGGTGGTGGGGGAGATTTTCATATCACTATGCCTTATTCGATGATTGAACCCATCAGGGAGCTATTGGATGCGGGTGTACAAAGTGACACGCAAGATACGGATATGCGTTGGTCGCAAGCATTAAGGGATGAGATCATGGATGTGGATGTGGCCATGAATGCCACTGTGGTTGAGCATAAGATGAGTTTAAAACAAGTCTTTGAACTCAATACGGGAGATGTTATCCCCGTTGAGTTACCTGAGCATGTGGTATTAAAAGTCGAAGATTTACCGAGTTATCGCTGTAAAATGGGTCGTTCAGGTGACAATTTAGCATTAAAAATTTGCGAGAAAATTCCTCGGCCGGAAACCGTTAAATCGGAATTACAACTGGTGACGCGTCATGGGCGAACCCGAGATGTTTTTGATGTTTAGTGACATTGAGTGATTTGACTTTATTGAGTGTATTAGGGGCTGTTGATCTTTCGTGGTTAAATTATGTCCGAACTAAACATGTTTTAATCGCGGCGTAGTGAGTGCAGCCTAGTCTTCTAAGCAAATTCTCTACAACAAAGAGTAAAACACGTTTAGTGAATCCAATGGACAGCGTTTGTGGTGCCTTTTTACAGCGTTATCGCTTATTTATGTAGAATAACTACACAGCATAAGCTTTGCCTTGTATAAAGACCCCACAAACTGCTGCAGAAATCATCACCAAAGATCAACAGCCCCTAGCATAAATGCTGAAATAACGATAATGGGCCATTGCTAAGTTGAAAAGATAAGGCAGAAAAAGATGAAAGATGGATCAGTGACGGATGAATGGGATGTAGCCATGTCTGAGCAAGCAATGAATGAGACTGAGAAGGTGGCATTAGATGATTTTTCGACAGGTAAAAAGACCTTAAGTGATGACGAAGCGGCCAAGCTAGATGCCATCATGGATATTCCAGTGACAATATCAATGGAAGTCGGTCGCAGTTATATTAGCATTCGAAATTTGTTGCAATTAAATCAAGGTTCGGTCGTAGAACTTGATAGAATTGCAGGTGAGCCACTGGATGTGATGGTCAATGGTACCTTAATTGCCCATGGCGAGGTGGTGGTGGTGAATGATAAGTTTGGTATTCGATTAACCGATGTGATCAGTCAAACTGAACGCATTAAAAAGCTAAAATAACCCGGAGAGCCTATGAGTACCCTGTTCGTTGCAAACAGTGCTGCGAGTCAAATTAACAATGAGATGGAAAATAGCGATGTCAATTCGGCTGTAGACACTGTCGCTGTGGACAATCAGGCTGTTAATGTTCCAACAGCAAAAAGTGAAGTCGCAACGGATAGCGCAAAAAAAGTGAATACGGAAGTGAACTATACCTTGGGCAGCGATCCTATCACAACGGATGCTGCTAATAGTGCGACAAAGGCACAGACGTTAGTGAGCCCGAGTCCTGATAAAACCTTAGTGATGAATAAAGCGGGTAACGATCCTTCCAGTATCGCCAGCTTAGCAAGTATGTTGGGCGGCTTAGTGGTCGTGTTACTGATTATTTTTTTCTTAGCTTATTTAGTGAAACGTTTCAATTTAGCGCCTAACAGTAATGGTGTGATAAAAACCATTGCTGCTTCACCGTTGGGACAAAAAGAAAAACTCATGATTGTTGAAGTTGAAGGGCGCCAGTATTTATTAGGTGTGACACCGCATCAAGTGAATTTAATTGATAAATTAGAGACGCCCATAGAACAGCAAGCTGAGTCTTTTGCCAGTCGTTTGCGGCAAGCAAAATCCACGAAAGTGTGATCCTGTTGAAGGGGTTATCGCTAAGCCTGTTTGATGAGATCATACTTTAGCGATAACTCAATACCTGATGATGTATATAACCTAATGATGCCAATAATAACAATAAAAAATCGATCACAGTTTTTTGAATACCTTAAACATGCACACCTTACTTTTTTGGTGCTCTTGCTGTGTTTTTGTTTACCTTCTCAGGCATTAGCCAATAATGGAATTTTACCCGCAGTAACGGTCAGTACTGGGGTTGATGGTTCAACTCAGTATTCGGTAACCATGCAAATTTTACTTTTAATGACGGCGCTGAGTTTTATTCCTGCTATGGTTATTATGCTGACCTCGTTTACGCGTATTATTATCGTGTTATCGATTTTACGTCAGGCCATTGGGTTGCAGCAAGCTCCGTCGAATCAAGTATTGATTGGGATCAGTCTATTTTTAACCTTTTTTATTATGACGCCAGTGTTTGATGAAATTTATGACGATGCCGTTAAACCTTATATCGAGCAAGATATGGCAATCGATACTGCATTTGAGCGTGGAAAAGCGCCGTTAAAAGCTTTTATGCTGTCACAAGTGCGTATGACAGATCTCGATACTTTTTTGGAAATCTCAGCCTACCCAGGGATCACCGAGCCAGAAGATGCTCCCTTGAGTGTGATCATTCCTGCCTTTATTACCAGTGAACTGAAAACGGCTTTTCAAATTGGTTTTATGTTATTTGTGCCGTTTTTGGTACTTGATTTAGTGGTGGCCAGTATTTTAATGGCCATGGGAATGATGATGTTATCGCCGATGATAGTGTCTTTACCTTTTAAAATTATGTTATTTGTGCTGGTGGATGGCTGGAGTTTAGTCATGGGCACTTTAGCCAATAGTTTTGGGCTATAGCTTATGAATCCAGAGTCATTAGTGGACGTGTTTCGTGAAGCCTTGAGCGTTATCGTTGTTGTTATCGTTGTCACGGTGTCTTGGCCAATAGTTTTGGGTTATAGCTTATGAGTCCAGAGTCATTAGTGGACGTGTTTCGTGAAGCCTTGAGCGTTATCGTTGTTGTTATCGTTGTCACGGTGTCTTGGCCAATAGTTTTGGGTTATAGCTTATGAGTCCAGAGTCATTAGTGGATGTGTTTCGTGAAGCCTTGAGCGTTATCGTTGTGATGGTGTCCATGATTATTGTGCCGGGACTCATCGTGGGCTTAGTGGTGGCGGTATTTCAAGCGGCAACGTCCATTAATGAGCAAACCTTGAGTTTTTTACCGAGATTACTCACGACCTTGTTTGCTTTGATGTTGTTAGGGCATTTACTCGTGCGCACCATGATGGAGTTTTTCTATGAAATGGTGAACATGATCCCAAGTGTCATAGGTTAGGTTTTATTATGTTTTTCCTGCTTGATACCATCATGCAAGGTATTGCGAGCTATGTGTGGCCTTTTGTTCGTGTCAGCAGTCTATTCATGGTGATGGCCGTCTTCGGTTCGACCAGCACCCCTAAGCGAATACGGCTATTGTTATCCCTTGCCGTCACATTCACTATCGCGCCGGTTTTACCCCCAATGCTCCCCATTGAATTATTGTCTTTTAGTGCGGTGTTTGTGGTTGCTCAGCAAGTGATCATCGGCGCAGCAATGGGGTTTGTCAGTATTTTACTGATGCAAACCTTTGTGCTTGCAGGGCAAATTATCGGCATGCAAACCAGTTTAGGCTTTGCGTCTATGGTGGATCCCAGTTCAGGTCAACAAACGCCGGTTGTCAGTAATTTTTTCTTGCTGCTCACCACGCTTATTTTTTTAAGTGTCGATGGGCATTTGGTGTTCATTCGCATGCTGGTGGCCAGCTTTGATACACTTCCGGTATCAATGTCAGGATTACATTTAAGCGGATATCAAGCTTTGACTGAGTTTGTCAGTTACATGTTTGGCGCTGCCTTGACCATGTCACTGTCTGCCATCGTTGCGCTATTGACCATCAATTTGGCGTTTGGCGTGATGACAAGGGCTTCCCCTCAACTGAATATTTTCTCTATTGGTTTTCCGGTGACTATGGTGAGTGGATTATTTATTTTATGGCTGACACTGTCACCTATCATGGCCCATTTCGATGACATTTGGCGCCAAAGCCAGCTTCTTCTGTGTGATATCTTACTGCTGAGCTGTAATGTTAATGGCGGCATGCAATAAGGTGTTTGGTGGCAATGAATAACTCAGGGCTTTTGCTAAGAAAAATAAGTGGCAGAAAAGGGTTGTGGTTAAGAAGCAAGTCAGGAAGAAACCGAACAACGAGTGATACCGTTATAAAATCATTGCAAAAAAAGTTACAAAGAGTTATGCAAGGGGTGAGCAGTGGCAGAGAATGACAGCAGTCAGGAAAAAACCGAACAGGCGTCCGCCCATAAGTTAGAAAAAGCCAAAAAAGAGGGCCAAGTTGCTCGCTCCCAAGAATTAGGTACGTCGGCGGTACTGATCTCGGCGGGTCTGGGTTTGATGATGACAGGGCAAGAGTTAGCCCTTGCGCTGAAACACATTACTTTTTCACTCATGAGTTTAACTCGCGCGCAAATTTTTGACGATCATACCAGCTTATTGATCTGGCGTGATATTAGTCGTGAGCTGGCATTGCCGCTACTGGGATTCATTGCTTTTTTGGCTATGATTGCTTTTGTGGGCAATATCGCGTTAGGTGGGCTGTCTTTTTCGGTGAAAGCGTTTATGCCTAAGCCGAATAAAATGAGTCCCATTGCAGGTTTTAAGCGCATGTTTGGGACTAAGGCCCTAGTTGAACTCACTAAAGGGGTGGCCAAATTTTCCGTGGTGGCTTTAATGGCCTATGGGCTACTCACCCTCTATTTGGATGACATTCTCGCCTTATCACAAGAACATTTACCCGGTAATATTTATCATGCATTGGATTTAGTGGTTTGGATTTTTATTCTTTTGTGCGCCTCTACCTTGTTCATTGTGATCATTGACGTACCTTTTCAAATTTGGAACCACAATAAACAGCTCAAGATGACCAAACAAGAAGTCAAAGATGAGCACAAAGACATGGAAGGCAAACCTGAAGTCAAGGGGCGTATTCGCCAGATGCAGCGGGATATGGCGCAGCAACGCATGATGCAAGAAGTGCCCAATGCGGATGTGATCATTGTCAACCCTGAACATTATGCCGTGGCAGTGAAATATGAGGCTAGCCGTTCTAAAGCCCCTTTTGTGGTGGCGAAAGGCGTAGATGAGGTGGCCTTTAAAATTCGTGAAATTGCTAAGCATCATAAAGTGACAGTCGTGTCCGCGCCGCCACTGGCGCGTGCGGTGTACCACACCACTAAAATTAACCAAGATATTCCTGAAGGGCTCTTCACGGCTGTGGCACAAGTGCTAGCTTATGTGTATCAATTACGAGAATACCAAAAAGGCAAAGGCCGTAAACCTAACCCTATTCCGCTAAAGCAAGCCATCCCTGAGGAACTGGCGCATTAATCGACATTAGTGAATGTTGGGTAAGTGGGTTGTTTGAGCTAAAGGTGTCAGTGGTAATGTGCGTTATTACGGGTAGAGATTAGACTTACTTTTGTCGATCAAAACCCTTCCTGTTTTTCTGTTCTGATAACATGAAAATATAATTCATATCAATGGGTTACCTATGATATCTTTGAGTGAAATAAATGTGCAGCCAAGAACGTTATCCTGCTGCTATTCAATAAGCTGTTAGGTGTTTCTGTGATCTCTGAGTATTTTGATGATTGGGTAGTAAAGGAAGAGTTTTCTCAGGAGTTCATTTCCTTATGGGGTGGCTGGCTAGGTCGAGAAGAGTGTTACAAGCTAGATGAAGTAACAGAAGTTGAATGGGAAAGGTTTAATCAATTAGTTAGGTTGCTACACTCAGAATATGAAATATACGCGGTTAATTTAGAAAATGAGACCATTGATAAACTTGAAGACCTAGATAAATATTTTCCCACTTACGAAGAAGATATGAATAGAGGGCAGATGAACTTCACGACTATTATTATTCCTTCGTTAAATGCAGTATTAGCGGAAACGTGGGATTTCACATATATCCTTTATCATAAAAATATTGGTACAGTTGAAACCCTTAAGCCTCTAATAAAAAATAGTAATTTGTTTAGTTTTAGTGACTAAACACCTAACAAGAATTTAAAGCGGGACTGCTAACAGTTTGCTCAGTTTTGCTTCGCTACACATTTTAGCAAACAATTATTAGCCCCTTAAATGGGCGTTAACTTCCTCGTTGGGTTATGCGTAAAATTTTAATACTGTTATTTTTTCCACCGGAATTATCGCGGAAGAGGCTCCTTTATAAGCATTCGATTGCTGGCTTTGATTCAGAATCTGAGCTAAAGCCATTTTACCTGAAAGTAAAAGGCGCAATACTCTCAAAGGACTATGAGGCAATCGCTACAATACTTTCATTTCCTACATCGATTTATGTTGACGGTGAAGTGGCATAGCCAGTTTCCCCACAAAGAAAGGGTATATAATCCTTTGGTGAGAATGTGCGTTTTTTAGGTAAGTGAATGAAAGAGTTAACATAAGCTAAAGTAAAAAATCAAATGGCTTCGATGGCACCGATTTGATGTGCTTATTTATTGTTTTTTGTTGCTTGACTCCACTGCAAGATGGTCTTTTTGTTCAAAGACGCTATGCCAAAAATGGGCTCCAAGGGTAGAAATGGCGCGAGATTCACCATTCATCAGCATGACCATGCCAAGCTTGAGTGTGGGGGAGTAAGCGATTTCTGTTACAAAGCCTGCGACCCAGCCAGCATGATAAATAAGGGGATGACCCTCAAAATCATAGATCCGCCACCCTTTACCGTAATGTGCATCTTTCAAATAATGTTTCCATTCTCGACGCCTAAGCTCTTTTCTGGTTCGAACACCAGGGGTGGTGATATCTTCAAGGACTGCTGGGCTGATCACATTTGGTTGATTACCGAGATTGGCCATAAGCCACTTAGTCATATCCTTAATACTGGCATTAACCCCTGCAGCTGGAGCCAACTGATAATAGTTCGGGTTCACCTCTACTTGTTTAAAGCCTGTGCGTGTTTTGATGTGGGGTTCGGCGCGATTGGTTTGTTGCTTAAAGGCGTCAAATCCAACGGAGGCGGTATGCATGTTTAATGGCGAAAAGATCCGCTGCTCCAGCAAGGCTGCGTAGCTTTGACCTGTTTGTTGTTCTATTGCGGGCTGAATAAAAGAAAAGGCGACATTTTGATAGCCATAACATATCCCCGGTGAGCACATGGGAGTGAGTTTGGAAAACTTGGGTATGATTTTATTAAGTTTAACATTTGCATCAATCATATTGTCATAGCTATTGGGCATCAGCCCTGTACTTTGCCCTATGATGTGTTCGAGAGTGATTTTTTGACTTTGCGCAGGCTTTGCAAGACTAAATTTGGGTAAATACTGAGTAATGGGTTGGTGCCAATGCAGTTTATGTTCCTGTACCAGTTGGCTGGTTAAGGTCGCAGCAAAGGTTTTAGAGACGGAAGCGAGTCGAAATACTGTATCTGAATTGATATTTAATTTACTGTTTTTATGGCGTTTTCCGTAAGTACTTAGCTTGAGGATTTGGTCATCCTCCACAATAACAAAGGCGCCTCCTGGCACCTTATTGGCCTTTAGGTGTTGGTGAAATTGTTGCTTGAATTCATCGCTAATTGTCTGATAAGGGGAAGCGTTAGCATTGAAAGAAAACAGTGCGAGAGCGGCGAAAACAGCACATTGTTTGATAATAGCGGCAGTTCGCAGAATAGCGAATAAGCAATGGCTCAACAGGCACTTTTTTGATGAGTGAGCAGTTTTTAACGGCATGAATGTACCCAATGTTCCGCTTCCATACTCATCATGAGATGAGTCAAGGTGCGGTATTTTTATTTTGTTTAATTGATATTATGTTAAAAACTATTATATAAGCAATCTTTGTATCAGCAAAGGCGCTTTAACATGAAATCTTTCGAGTGTCGTTGGATCTAGCATTGAAGAGTAGAGAGTAGGCGAGGATAACCATTGAAGCATATTTTGAATATCGCAATAAAGAGCGCTGATGGGTTTTGAATGATTTAGCTCTTTAATAACATTCTATCGTTAAATTTATAACGAATTGAGTTAATGTCCTTTATTTCGATGAGTTGATACTTGTCGCAGGGATGTATTGCGCTTTTTTAGTACTTTATTGAGGTGATTTTCGGTATGGTGAATATGTATGATTTAGTCTTGTGCTCATGGTAAAAGGAATGTAAGTGTAATGAACGATCCGATGTTAGCCTTAACACGTATTTTGCAGGCTGTGTCACTCATCGATACTCCTCAGCTTCAAATACGGTTTATTGTGGACAGTGTCAGCGCTGCGGTTAGCCGTGATGTGTGTAGTTTATATCGGGTGAATACAAGGCAGGAAATGGAGTTATTGGTGAGTCATGGGTTACAAGTGCATCAAACCATTTGTATACCTCAAGGAGCGGGGCTTGTAGGCTTAGTGGCTAAAGAGCGCCATGGATTGAATTTAGCCAACGGAGCCAGTCACAGTGCCTATTTTTATGTTCAGGGGAGTCAAGAAGAGCTATTTAAAAGTTTCTGTGGTGTGCCTCTTGTACATCATGGCGAAGTGGTTGGCGTATTAGTGGTGCAGAGCCGCGAAGCCCAAGTGTTAAGTGAACAAGAAGAAGCCTTTTTATTAACATTGGCAGCTCAATTGGCTTTTATTGTTGTTAATATTCCCAGTACGCAAGATGCAGCAATTAAACAAAATAGGCGTTTTAAAGGAGTTAAAAGTGTTGAAGGCATTGGATTAGGTAAGGCGGTATTATGTGGATTAACCCAACTATCTGAAGTACAAGATGTGCGTACCGATAAACCTCAAGCCACAATACAAGAATGGATACAATTATTGTCGTTAGTCAAAGAGGACTTAATTAACGAGCAAAATAGCTTGGGGGAAAACATGACGTTAAGCATAGGGTCGATATTCGATGCTTATCAAATGTTATTAACCGATAAAGGGCTGAGTGATAAAGTAGAGGCCTATATTCATGAGGGATTTTCGCTTCCGAGTGCCATCAAGCAAGGGATTTATTTTTTTGCTAATCGCTTTAAACAGATGGACGATCCTTATTTAACGGCTCGAGCTGAAGATATTATCCATTTAGGCAATAAATTATTCCATGTCTGGAAAGGAGGAGGGAGAGCGGCTGCATCGGTTTATAAAGATCCTGTGATATTAATCGGGGCTCAAGTCAGTGTCAGTGATATTGCCAGTGTGCCCACAAAGTTATTAGCAGGCATTATTTGTTTTGAAGGCTCGAGTTTGTCCCATACTTCTATTTTGGCCAATGCCATGGGGATCCCCGCAGTAATGGGGGTAGGGCAAATAAAGAACGTGAACAGTCATGATATGATGATAGTGGACGGTAATGAAGCAAAGGTGATAGTACAGCCCAGTACCTTGATAAAAAAAGCCTATAAGCGGCTGATAAAACAAGAACACAAAGCGACGTTAAAACTGCATAACTTAAAAAACCTTGCGGCAACGACGTTAGATCATCATGACATAAAACTCTATACCAATACGGGACTCTTGGCTGATATTACGCCGGGGGTGAAAAGCGGTGCTCAGGGGGTTGGCTTATATCGCACTGAAATTCCCTTTATGGTTGGGGATAGCTTTCCTAGTGAAGATGAGCAAGTCAGAGTGTACCGCCGTGTGTTTGAGGCCTATGAAGGCAAACCTGTTTATATGCGAACTTTAGATATTGGCGGCGATAAACAATTGCCTTATTTTCCTATTCGGCATGAAGAGAATCCTGCGTTAGGCTGGAGAGGGATACGCTTTACATTGGATAATATCCAATTATTAATGACCCAAGTGAGGGCTATGTTGCGAGCATCGAGTGGGATTAATACCTTGCATGTGTTATTGCCTATGGTGACCTCTACACATGAACTTAATCAATTTTCAACGGTGTTAAAAGATGCGTATCATCAGCTTCAAGATGATGGACTAGAATTACAATGGCCTAAAATGGGGATCATGATTGAAGTTCCCGCCGCAGTGACTCAAATTCCGTTATGGGCTCATCGCTTGGATTTCATTTCTATTGGTTCAAATGATTTAAGTCAATATTTATTGGCATTAGATCGTAATAACCCCCATGTGGCTGATCGATACGATCATGTTCACCCCGCCGTTATTCACGAAGTATACCGAACCGTGAATTTAGCCAAGCAATATCAATTGCCCATCAGCTTGTGTGGTGAAATGGCTTCCGATCCCGTTGCAGTTGTTTTATTAATCGGTATGGGGATCGGAAAATTGAGTATGAGCGCGGCAAAACTGCCCCGTATCAAATGGCTTATTCGCCACATTGAACTGGAATGGGCGCAAGGTCTTTTGAGACATTGTTTGCGATTAGATGAAGTGGATGATATTCGGCTTTATATTCAGCAAGCAATGAAGGAAAAAGGCTTACAAGATATGATTAAAATCGATGAGCCCAAAATTAAGCGTGGTGAGTTAAATGGATAGAAAGGTGAAATGTTCTTGCTTTTATTGCTTCTTTAGTGAAGATATTAGGCTCTCAAGGGGTTAAGCATGCCTATATTGATGGTGGTGCAACGATTACGGCTTTTTTGAAGGCGAAGCTCATTGATGAAATGGTGATTACTCAGGTGCCTATTTTACTAGGAGAAGGGATCTCACTGTTTGGAAAAATGGATCAAGTTGTTACGCTGCACAATGCGTCGGCGAAGGTATTCCCAAATGACTTTATTCAAGTGACATATCAGGTTGAATATTGATTGAATGCTCACCAATTGAGGTGAGCCATAGATATATTTCAATAGAATAGAGTTCAGATTATTGAGATAATGGGTCATGGAAATGCATTCTATCTTTGCTACCAATAGAGAGTACCGTTGCTGTTTCGATGTGTTGCGGCGTTCGATAAGAGTTACCCTGCTCTTTATTTATTGCCGTTTGAGCGAGAGATGCAGCTGATTTATTACAGTTTGATTGGAATTCACCAGTAGAAAAACGCTTATGCTTAACGAGCTTGTTTGCAAGGTCACTTGCTCTTTCTTTTGTCATATTACTTAATGTTTGACGTTTTTCGTCCGCAGTAGCAGCTTTTCCGATCCCTAATTGATCTTCTAAATATCGTTGGTACATAGCTTGTTCTTGCATGACTTCTTGTAAAGTAATGGCTTTTATATTAATTTTTGAATTTGAAGTTTTCCCTTGTTGGAATAGTTCAAAATCTCTATGAGATGAGGTTGTTTGTAATCGACCTGCTGAATAAGCTCCTGAATCTTTATTTACTTTACTATTAAGTGACAATAAATTTTTAAATTCTTTTGATAAGTTTGATAATTCTTGATCAATATTAATGGTAGTTGAATTAGGTTGTTGATTTATGGCTTTAAATAGATCCTTTAGAAAGTGTTCAGCAGTTGCATATGTTTTACCTTTCAGTTGTTCTAATGCAGTTTTTGTTGAGTCATTAAAAGAGTTTGACTTCATTGCTTTTGAGATGAGATCGTTTGAAACGTTTACCGATGAAAGCATTATATCTCTTGATAGTTTATAAGTTCTTCCACTTTTTTCGGCACTTGTGCTTCCTGGTGTTCCTGTTGCTATAAATCCATGGTATGGGAGAAATCCTGATTTAAATTGTGAATTTGTATTAGCGAAATAGACAGGTAAACTTGATAAGCTAGATTTGTTGAAGTTACGAATATCCAATTGCAGTCGTTCATTTACTGGCATATTTTCTACTCTGGATTTAGAGTCTGTAGCGAGTTTGTGTAAATATTGTATGTCATCGCCATTCATTACATTATAATGGCCTCCACTACTTCTTAAATTTATATCTTGGAAAAGATTATCAATTTTAGACCTGATATCTTTGTGTTCTTTTGGTATCAATGAAAGAACATTTTTCTTCATCGATTGACAGGCTTTATCATATTTATGTTGGCGTTCATGGAACTTATTACTTATAGTGCTTGCTTGTGTGTCGCTAATGCCAGATTTTTGATATAAAATAGTACTTCCTTTTTCAGAAGAAAGCCCTCTTATTCGATCCAATAAACTAGGTTCTCTCGCTCTTATTTCTTGACTGCCACTAAATTGATCTTTTAAATTATCAAGATCTTGAAATGAAAATGAGTTTGTATTAATTGATAATGGCATTATTAAATCTCTGCTATGGTTGATGTTACGTTATATAATTGGATTGAATTGTTTACTCAGATTATTTTTAAAATTTTTAAGTTCGAACAAATGAGACCAAACTTTAGCTTTTTCTATAAACCTTTCAAGAGCATCAATAAAAATAGATAAGGTCAAGTCTTCTAGAAATAAATCATAAATTTGTATAATGGATTTAGAGTCAGTATCTTGGGCCATTCTTACTCCCCCTGTTTCAATCCAATTATAATTGAATTGAAGTAATAGCTTAGTAATTATTTCTTCATTTATATTGGGGTGCTCTATCTCTGATTGAAAAACAACTTTATTATTATCACTGATATAAAAAACATCGACACAGAAATTTTCTGATAATGTAATAGTCCAAGTCTGTTCATTATGGTGTATTATTACATCAGGATTAAGCGTTTTACCTAGCTCATCTATTATAAGACTCAAATTATTTAGTTTCGTCATACTCTTTTGACTCATTCTCAATTGAATAATCATTATTTTGTTTGTGTGGGAAACAATATATCAAAAAAAGAAAATGATTAAATAAAGTGGTATGACCTCGATTAATGTATAATTGATTGTTAATTAGAAATTTGTATTTTCTTTTATCTTTATTTTTATAAGTAGTTTGTATTGTATTGTTTTTTTGTTTTTTGATTAATTTCTTATTAATATGTGATTAATTAATATTAATATTTTATCGGTAATTAAAGGATGAGTACTATGTGGTTTTTCGTCACTATTTTTACCTTCTAGGCGAGAATTCAACTCGCAAATGCAACATTAGTTTATGCCGTCTGAGGTGGCTTCTCAAATACTGCTTTAGACTGCTTATAAACAAGACACTTTTTTGGTCTTAAATTCAACCGCTCTTGAACTTCTTTCTCCGTCACTCGACTTAAATCCCTGCATTTTGGGAAATACAGGCTCAGTAATCCATTAAATTTTTCATTTAACTCAAGTTTATAAGATGGATAAGGATGAGTAAAATATGCCTTTGCTTCTAGTGCTCTTGCGACTGCTGCATGCTTTGCAAACTCGTCACCGTTATCGAAAATAATGGTGTGAATACTGCCTTTGTAAGAAGAGGTTCATTGATGAAATAGTGATTACTCAGGTGTCATTTGCTAGGAGAAGGTATTCCATTGTTTGGGAAAATAAGTCAGGCCGTTAAACTTTACAATGCGTCGGCGAGAGTGTTTCCAAATGACTTCATTCAAGTGAAGCATCAGGTTGAATATTGAAAGTCATGGATGTATACCCGTGATATTTGAATACTGGCTTGTGAGTATCAAACTTAATTCGTGCTTTTCTTCTATAATTTTTGAAATACTTAAATTTGTTATAACCCAATTATGTTAAATTACTAACAAGGATAAGCGGATGAGTGTCATTATATTTTTAGTCATTGGAGCAATAGCCGGTTGGGCTGCGGGTAACATAATGAAAGGCAGTGGCTTTGGTATGCTAGGGAATATTGGTGTCGGGGTTGTTGGTGCAATACTGGGGGGCTTTTTGTTCAGTTTAATTGGATTAAATTCGACAGGTTTTGTTGGATCAGTGGTGACGGCAATTGTTGGGGCGGTTATTTTATTGTTTATTGTCAGTAAAATAACTAATAAGTGATACTGATTTGATTGCGCGTTGTGAAAAGCTAAAATTGCTTATTGTGAACTATGGATATAGATAATGAGATGCGCTATAAGTTTTTATTCGATATTAAATGTTGTTTAAACGTTTCTTGAATTGTTTCTAAGCACGTTGTCACAATAAGCGGAGGTTTCAAACCATAGCCATGCAGCGCATGAACAGGGCTGGCTTTTAATGACTGACTGCTAAAAACAGGAATGAGTTGATTGTTGTTAATTAGGGGCTGAGCGATAAAATCTGGAATGGCCGCAATGCCTGCACCCGATATGCATAATGCAATTAATGATGGCATTGAATACACACGACTGCTGGCAGTAAAGTGCATGGCATCAATAGCAGAAGATGATTGAAGTTGGTGGGTTATGTGCTTTCCTTGCCAGTGATTACCAATATAATTAAGTGTTTGGTGATGCTTGATATCGATATCATTGTGTTCGCAAAAACTCGGACTTGCACACAATACATCGCAAAATGTCCCTAAAAAGCGTTGCTTTAAGTCATTAGAAGGAAGCTCACCGACTCGAATGGCAATATCAATATGATGATCCATTAAATCCACTCGATCATCATTATCAATCAAATGAACATTGAGTTTTGGGTGTTGATGGATCAGTGCCCCGATAGCTGGCGCAATAAGCGTGTGCATAAAAGCATGGGGGGCGGTTATTTTGATTTCTCCAATGAGCTCGTGTTGACTATCTCGAGCCTGTTGCCATGCATAATCCACTTGCTTGAGTATTTTCGTGCATTCATTATAAAAGGTTTTCCCTGCTGGGGTCAGTATTTGCTTTCTGGTGGTTCTGCGCAGTAAATTGACATTTAATTCTTGCTCTAATTTTGTTAATTGCAGACTGAGCACTGACTTAGAAAGCCCCAAGGTCTCTGCAGCGGCAGTAATTGAACCTTTCTCTACAATGGCAACAAAAACAGACATATGACGCAGGTATTGAAACATAATCGGTGAAGGCCTTTTATTTATTGTTCTATTTAATAAAACAGTTATTTATATTTTATTCTGTTTTTATAAAAAAGCGAGCAGTTTAAGATAGCGGATCTCAACAATACTGTGATGATACAGAGGCCAGTCATGAAAAATGAACAGCAATTATTAGAGGCGGTACAGCAAGCCAGTCAACGTTGGAAAGAGGGCTTTAATAGTCAAAATGCAACAATGTGTGCAGAGCAATATGAAATATTTGCAACGATGCACGCAAGACCTTTTGGAGAGTTTACAGGTAGAGAGCAAATAGAATCTTTTTGGCAAGGATTGATGGAGCAAGGTTTTGACAATGTTGATTATATAGCGCCAAAGCTTGAAGTGATTGATGATAAAACAGTGCAACTGAGTTCAAAATGGCAGATGAATAAAGCCCACGGAGTGATCCATAAAGAACGTTGGATCATGCAAGATGATGGTTGTGCAAGATTAAGTCATGATGATTTTGAGGTGTTAGGAGAAAGGTAAGTTTTAAATGTTATCAGTAATGCGTATTCCTATAACTCAAACAGCGAATGTATTGCCATTCGCTTTTTTTTTTAAGATAAGTAACACTAGGGGTTGTTTATTTCAGACAGTATTTAACCACGAACGATCCACAGTCACTAGTGGCTAACGGATTGAGTGGTAAAACATAGGAAGGTACAGTGACAAGGACAAATGTGAAAAAGGATGGTATTCACTGGAAAGCGTTAGAGCAGAATATTTATGATTATATCGATTTAAGGTACCGTTGTGAGCTTGATGGCCGTTATTGTGTGCATGTACCGTTAACCGAAAAAACAGCCAATCATTTTCAAAGTTTTCATGCTGCTTTCCAATTTGCTGCTGCGGAATCTTTAGGTGGAATAGTGATTTTTGAAACGCGAAAAGAGCGCGCTTACACTCCGTTGGTGAGAAGTGTTAGTATTGATTTTAAGAAGCCTGCGATGACAGATCTTTATGCTGAAGCACTTTTTTCAGCAGTAGATAGCAAGAAAATGAATCTTGCTATGGCCACTACTGGTCGTTATGATTTTCCGTTGACTATCGAGATTAGCAATACTGACAATGAAGTGGTTTCTATTTTGAACGCTGAGTATGCTGTTCGAATACTGTCTTAAGAATGTTTATTCAGACAGTTATAACCCGCTTTTACTCTTTTTGTCTAAAGGTGTAAACTGAAAGCGTATGCACGAGTGGTTTTTTATTCTTTGAGCCTCATTGTTAGAGGCTCATTCTTAGAAGATACAGTGAGCCAGAGTCATTCATTTCCTAGCAGTGATACCTAAGCAGTAAGGTAAGGGGGAGAGGTTGGATAAGTGGGTTAATAATGGGCTTCATCATAGAGATCCATCATTAAATGATATGTTGGTCACGGTCGATAAAAATGATGATGTCACGGGGTATGAAACGAAATTACGATGTCATCAAGGTCAAGGGGTGCTTCATCGCGCTTTTTCATTGTTTGTCTTTAATAGTGAGCAGCAATTATTAGTGCAGCAGCGCAGTGCATTAAAGCCTTTATGGCCGTTATTTTGGTCTAATAGTGTTTGTAGCCATCCACGTCAAGATGAACCGTTTGAAGAGGCTGTTAATCGACGTTTACAAGAAGAGATTGGAGCAAGCAGTCAGTTGATTTATTTGTATCAATTTGAATATCAGGCTTCTTATTTAGATGTGGGTGCTGAGCATGAAATGTGCTCTGTGTATATTGGCAAAATTGAGCCAGCTATTTGTGTCGATCCCGCTGAAGTTGCGGACACAGAATTTATGAGTATTGAAGCCGTCAATAGGTTAATGATAGCCTCTCCTGAGCGATTAACACCTTGGTTTAAAATGGAGTGGAAAAGACTGATGTCAGAGCATCGTGATGAGATTGATGCATTGTTTCGTTAATGTTATTGTTCAATGGATTGAACATTTTCCAAACTAGAGTGTCAATGGGTTTTATCGACTTTGCTTATCGCCTTATCAGTTGTTAAATGTGAATGGGTCTGAAAAATTTGTTTTTCAAAGGCTTCAAGCTCGGGATCAATATTGTCACTGGCGGATCCTATTGAGTCTGAGGATGCCATTCTTGGACCTGTTGTAATGTTTTTTTTGCTTGTTTGAGAAGATGTCTCAAAAGCCGAGAGAGATGTCGACTGTGATTGGCTTTTCCCCCAGCGGTATTCTGTAGCGATAAGCTCTCTTCGGCAGTAACGATGATAATGTCGCAGTAGAAAAAACATTAACCTGAATATTTTTATGATATTAGGTCTTTTCCCTCCTGTCTGCCATTGCTTTAATTGAAAGGGGCACATCTTCATGATCAGGCCAAGCTGATGTTGGGTTAAATTAAAACATTCACAGAGGCTATCCATTTCGGTCACGCGTATATTCCTTTATGTTTACTGACATCCATTTGTTACTTTGTCATTGAATTGGCTGATTTGCTTCCATTATTGGGCTTGATGCCGCCATGCAAAGAGTCATTGGCCATTCCATATATTGATTTTTTAGTGAATTACAGTTTTCATGCATTAATTTTATTATTTTTTCAGTTGATCTTAAGTCTTGTTTATCCCTATTGAATATCAAATGTTAAATCACAGCGGATGATATCGGCTTAGGTCGGCTCGAACGGGCAGCAAAGTATGCCATGACAACATATAATATTAATTCGGCTAAGTTGAGAGGTAACCGCATAACGAGGTAAATATTATAGAAAAACATAGGCTGATAAGGCACAAAAAAATCGCCTAAAATATGATTATTGCGAATGATATCTTCTACTAAGGCTATTATATTGATAATAACACCAACACAATAAAGGCTCATCAATAAGTATTCTTGCGGTATACGTCGGTAATAGACATTGAGTCCAAGTGTTTGAGCAAGAATGCCGCGATAAAAAATAAGGAATATGACAAGCAGCTCCAAGCCAATACCAGTACAGTAAAAAATCCAGCTAGGAGGTATTGTTAATAAATTTTTATTTATCAATATGATATAAATTATTTTCCCCCCCATAGGTATTGACAAAAAATACAGCCAATTAGGGTAGTGTCGACAATAAAATAAGCACAATATCGGAATAAACACAAAAGTAAAGTGAGCTAACCAATAGGTATCGGGGAAAATGACTGAAAGAATATTAAATAGGGTAGCACAAGCAAAAAAACCAAAAATAGTTAACCACAGAGCTGATTTTGTCTGAGAATAATAAAATAAACTCAAGGTGATCGAACATGAGCCGATTAATATTGCTAAGATAATAAGGTGATTTTCCATATCTGATCCTAATTTATCGAAATAACATTAATTTACTCTTTCCGTCACTTGTCGCTTAGTTCTGGCAGACATTGCACTATTTATTGATGCAATAGTGCTCGTCATGAGTTCAGTGATTGGCAGGTGCTGATGAGTCGCAATGCTTGTTTGGTTATCAATGAATTGAGAGGCATGATTTGTGGCGATTGACATATCCATTGACATTATATATTTCCTTATTTAAATAAACTGTTTGCTAAGCAAAAAAACGCATTGCGTAGCAAGTTTTAGTCTCTTTCCTAGACACTTTTTCTGTTAATTTACCACCGAACTTTTTACAACATGTTGATTTAAATTAATTAACAAATGCTTGGGATTAAACCGTTAATTTCATTTAATGTCAATGATTTTTTATTAACAAAGTCTATTAAATCAACATGAAAGCGGTGATAACTTGGCCTCAAATTTGCATTTTAGCGGAATATGTCAAAGTTTGGGCACAGTGATCATGGGCGTAAAAGCCAGTTTGGAGCAATTAAAACAGTTAAAACCAATACACTTTAAGGGAATAGGTACCCCGTTATTGGTTTTAGCTGCACTGGCGATGATAGTACTTCCTATGCCGCCTTTTTTATTGGACATGTTATTTTCTTTTAATATTGGTCTAGCGCTTATGGTACTGCTGGTGGCCATTTATGCGGATAGGCCGTTAGATTTTGCGGCTTTCCCTACCGTATTATTAGTAGCGACTTTACTCCGCTTAGCGTTAAATGTAGCGTCGACTCGAGTGGTGTTACTTGAAGGACATAATGGTGGTGATGCTGCTGGTAAAGTCATTGAAGCATTTGGTTCAGTGGTGATCGGTGGTAATTATGCCGTTGGCTTAGTCGTTTTCCTTATTCTCATTATTATCAATTTTGCGGTTGTGACCAAAGGCGCGGGCAGGATTTCAGAGGTGAGTGCTCGCTTTACACTTGATGCTATGCCTGGAAAGCAAATGGCGATAGATGCGGATCTTAATGCAGGCACCTTAAATCAAGAACAAGCTCGTTTACGCCGAGCTGAAGTAACAAAAGAAGCGGATTTTTATGGAGCGATGGATGGGGCGTCTAAATTTGTTAAAGGTGATGCCATTGCTGGGATTTTAATTTTGGTGATTAATATTCTAGGGGGCTTTGTGATTGGAATGGCTCAACATGGGTTGACTTTCTCTTCTGCCCTTGAAATTTATACGCTACTGACGATAGGGGATGGATTGGTAGCACAAATTCCAGGGTTGCTGTTGTCCATTGCTGCAGCGCTAATGGTGACGCGCCAAAATGAGTCCGGTGATATGGGGCAAATGGTTATAAGCCAAATGTTTGATAATCCCAAATCGCTGCTCATTGCTGCGGGGGTGATGTTTATTATGGGGATTGTACCTGGAATGCCACATTTGGTGTTTATCAGTTTAAGTCTTTGTATTTTTGCTGCCGCCTATTTTATACAGCGAAAGAAAAAAACGGAAATGGCAACATCGCTGGCGTTGGTTGAGTCGGATCAGACAGATAAAATGAACAATGAACCTAAAGAGTTGAGCTGGGATGATGTGCAGCATGTTGATACTGTGGGTTTGGAAGTGGGCTATCGCTTAATTCCTTTAGTGGATAAAGGCCAAGGTGGCGAATTATTGAATCGAATAAAAGGTGTGCGGAAGAAATTATCCCAAGAACTTGGCTTTTTGGTGCCTGCTGTACATATTCGCGATAATTTGGATTTAGCCCCTAATAGCTATCGAATATCGCTCATGGGAGTGAGCTCTGGGGAAGCTGAAATTCGTCATGATTGCGAGCTTGCCATTAACCCCGGTCAAGTTTTTGGGCAATTGGAGGGTGTTGTGACACGGGACCCTGCGTTTAATTTAGAGGCCGTTTGGATAGCTCCCAGTAGCCGTGAACATGCCCAAACTTTAGGGTATACCGTAGTTGATGCCGCAACTGTGGTTGCAACACATTTGAGTCAATTGCTATCGAATAATGCCTCTAAGTTACTGGGGTATGAGGAAGTACAGCAGCTGATGGACATGTTAAAGGAGGCTTCACCTAAGCTAGTTGATGGTTTTATACCCGATGTTATGCCGTTAGGCTCAGTGGTTAAAGTGATGCAAAATTTATTGAATGAAGGTGTCTCTATTCGTGATATGAAGACCATAGTACAAACCTTATTGGAGTATGGTCCCAAAAGTGGTGATACAGAAGTGCTGACGGCTGCGGTTCGCATTGCATTAAAGAGAATGATTATTCAAGAGATTAGCGGACCAGAACTTGAAATCCCCGTCATAACATTGGCGCCAGAGTTGGAACAAATGTTGCATCAGTCTATGCAAGCGGGCGGAGGTGAGGGGCCGAATATTGAACCCAGTTTGGCTGAGCGTATGCAAAAGTCATTAGTGGATGCCTCAGAGAAACAAGAAATGGTTGGTCAACCTGCAATTTTACTGACATCCGGAATGTTACGTTCGACATTATCACGATTTGTCAAATATACCATTCCGAGTTTACGAGTGATCTCGTATCAAGAAGTGCCTGATGAAAAGCAGATAAGAATCGTATCGGCTGTAGGCAAGTAGAGGTATGATCTTTGAAGATTAAACGGTTTTTAGCGAAGGATATGCGTTCGGCATTAACGCAAGTGAAAGAAACCTTAGGCGTTGATGCGGTCATTATGTCTAATAAGAAAGTCACTGGTGGCATTGAAATTGTTGCAGCAGTCGATTTTGATGGCGTTAAGACAAGTCAAGTGAGCCGCCCTGTTTCTCAGGACAATAAGGCGGATACTGTCACGCCGATAAAAACGCGAACGAAAGGACCAAAAAGTTATTTTCAAGGATTGGCGTCACTTGCCGAGGAGAAAGTGTCGCTGAGTAAAAAGCCTGATGTTGACAAAGCACCTTTGTTTGAAACAGAAATTGATAATGCCCTTCAAAACGATAAAGAGGGGGCACAAAACCGGATTAAACAAAGCACTGCCATTAATAATACATTGCGCCAATCGACAGAGTCACAGAAGGGGTTAGTGTCATCAAAAGCCGGTATATCCTCGAAAAAGCCTATTGTGGATTCTTTACAGGCTTTATTAGAAAGACAGCAAAATCGTGATGTTAAAGAAAATAAATATCAAGATCCTTTGAAGCAGGCCGATAATTCAGTGATGCCTAAGTGGGCTAAGAGTCTTGAAGATCAGCATCATGTACATCAACAAAAAAAAGCGGTTTTCACACCTCAATCCACATCACTGAATAAAAAAAGTGACGCTCAGGAAGCCGAGTTAGCGGAATTAAAGCGCGAATTAGTGTCTATTAGAAGCTTATTGACCGATCAGGTGAGTAGTTTAATGAAGGAGCAGAAGCAAAGAGTGGATCCTGTGGGCGCGATGCTTGAAAGTACACTGTTACAGGCTGAGTTTTCTCCTTTGGTGGCAAAGAAGTTATCAGGTTTAAGTGAGCAATATTCTCCTGCGGAGCTGGTGAAAACACTGCCTCAGAGTTTAGCAAATTTACTTGATAATCAAGGTGATGATATAGTTAGGCAAGGTGGAGTAGTGGCTTTTGTTGGTCCAACAGGTGTCGGGAAAACAACCACAATTGCAAAGCTTGCTGCGCGTTATGCGTCTTACCATGGAAGTGAACATGTAGGACTCATTACTACAGATCATTATCGTATTGGCGCCTTTGAGCAGTTAGCGACGTACGGAAAAATTATGGGCTGTCCAGTTAGGCAAGTTCATGATATTAATGAATTAGAACAAGTATTATATCAATTTAGAAACCGTAAACTTATTTTAATTGATACTGCCGGAATGGGCCAAAGAGATCTGCGTTTATTTCAGCAGTTGGATAATTTGACCGCCAATAGTCATTTACCTATTCGTAATTACTTGGTCATGGCGGCGACAGGACAACGTAAAGTATTAGAAGAGGCAGTGGCTCAATTTGCGCGTATTGTCTTATCGGGAGTGGTACTGACTAAACTCGATGAATCAACATCTTTAGCACCCGCACTAAGTGTGTTAATACAAAGCGGACTGCCACTCAGTTATGTGACTGATGGTCAAAGAGTCCCTGAAGATATGCAGGTTGCTGATACCTTGGCGTTAGCTAATAGCGCTTTATCGGTATTAGAAACTGTAGAACCCATACAAAATAGTCAAGGATCAGATGATCTGATCGATGCAGTTGAGTGAAGCCATGAGTCCGGATCAAGCAAGCGGTTTACGTATGATGAATCAACAAACGAGTGAAAAAGTGAAAGTCATCGCTGTTTCAGGGGGGAAAGGTGGCGTCGGTAAAACCAGTGTCTCAATCAATACTGCGGTGGCGTTAGCGGAAAAAGGCAAACGTGTTTTGGTATTAGATGCCGATCTGGGGTTAGCCAATGTTGATGTGATGTTGGGATTACGCTCAGATTTGAATTTATCCCATGTTTTATCGGGAGAAGCCGAGCTTGATGACATTATTTTACGGGGGCCTAAAGGGGTTGGCATTATTCCGGCTACATCTGGTACACAATCTATGGTGGAATTGAGTCCAGCACAGCATGCTGGATTAATTCGGGCTTTTAGTGAGATGCGAACTCAGTTTGATATGCTCATCGTGGATACCGCGGCGGGGATATCTGATATGGTGCTGAGTTTTTCAAGAGCCTCACAGGATGTAGTGATAGTGGTGTGTGATGAGCCAACATCCATTACCGATGCGTATGCGTTGATTAAGATTTTAAGCAGAGAGCACGGGGTTTTTCGCTTTAAAATCGTTGCCAACATGGTTCGCAGTTTGCGCGAGGGGATGGAGCTATTCGCTAAGTTAAGTAAAGTTACCGATCGCTTTTTGGATGTGGCATTAGAACTGGTTGCGACCGTTCCTTTTGATGAAAATTTGAGGAAGTCGGTACGTAAACAGAAATTGATTGTAGAGGCTTTTCCTAAATCACCCGCTTCAATCGCCTATCATGGTTTGGCGAATAAGATGATCAGTTGGCCTATTCCTCAGCAACCTGGTGGACATTTAGAGTTTTTTGTTGAGCGTTTAGTTCAGCGCCCTAGTTATAAGGATGATGAAGGTGAATAAAGCCGCAGCGTATACTCGTTTTGATAATAGAAGCACTATCGTAGAAGAGTATGCCCCGTTGGTTAAAAAAATTGCCCATCACCTATTAGCGCGTTTGCCCGCTTCGGTGCAGTTGGATGATTTATTGCAAGCCGGCATGATGGGATTACTGGAAGCTTCAGCAAATTTTGATGGAAGCAAAGGGGCTAAATTTGAAACGTTTGCAGGTATTCGTATTCGAGGCTCAATGCTTGATGAAATTCGCCGAGGGGATTGGGTCCCGCGCTCAGTGCATCGCAATCAGCGCCGAGTTGCTCAAGTGATTGATGAATTAGAACAAGTTTTGGGGCGAGATGCAAAAGACCAAGAAATTGCCGATCGTCTTGATCTGTCATTAGTGGATTATCATCGTATTTTAAATGATATCACAGTAGGAAAAGTGGTTGGGGTTGAAGATTTAGGTGTGACAGTAGATGCACTTGAAATGAACCAGAACCAGAGTGATGATACCTTTGAATCTCTTGCGAATGTTCAGTTTCATAGTGCTTTAGTCGAGGGCATTAAACAATTACCTGAAAAAGACGCCTTAGTACTGTCATTATATTATGACGAAGCGTTAAATTTGAAAGAAATTGGTGCCATTCTCGATGTCAGTGAGTCGAGAGTGAGCCAGATACACAGTCAAGCGATGCTGAGATTAAAAGGTAAGCTTAAGCATTGGACACATACATAATAATTTTAATAAGTAAAAAATAAATCCGCGGAGGATACCTTGGACAAGAATATGAAGATTCTGGTTGTTGATGACTTTTCAACAATGAGACGTATCATTAAGAACTTGTTGAGAGACTTAGGCTTTAATAATACTCAAGAAGCCGATGACGGTTCAACAGCTCTGCCTATGTTACAAAAAGGCGATTTTGATTTTGTCGTAACCGACTGGAATATGCCAGGAATGCAAGGCATTGATTTATTGAAGGCGATTCGCGCTGATGATAGCTTAAAACACCTTCCGGTTCTTATGGTGACTGCTGAGGCTAAACGCGAGCAAATTATTGCGGCAGCGCAAGCAGGTGTGAACGGTTATGTGGTGAAGCCCTTTACGGCGGCTACGCTAAAAGAAAAGCTAGATAAAATCTTTGAACGATTAGCGTAAAGCAGGTGCCTATGGAAGCACAAATTTCACCACTCATTAATCTAGCGCAAGCTGAACAACTAGTAGAGTACCTTTCTGCGGGCGATCAAGCGAGTGCTGATGAGTTGATAAAATTGATTGCAAGTCCGTTACAAAAAGATCTTTTTGATGAAGTGGGTCGGCTAA
This sequence comes from uncultured Shewanella sp., assembly GCF_947491715.1. Classification (GTDB taxonomy): domain Bacteria; phylum Pseudomonadota; class Gammaproteobacteria; order Enterobacterales; family Shewanellaceae; genus Shewanella. The sequence continues at coordinate 440,320 of NZ_CANLKR010000001.1, forward strand.
CACGCCAGCTTCATGACGCCATAGTGGATTTTCAAGTTGATGATCGCTTAATTGAATTGGCCAATACCGATATTCCAGATGCTAAAGAGCGCTTAAATTATGTCATCGATATGACTGAGCAAGCGGCAAATAAAACCATGGATGCGGTCGAGGGATGTTTACCATTAGCTGCAACATTGAGCAGAAATATCGCTTCTATTCGCCCATCATGGGACAAGCTCATGTGTCGTGAAATTGAGTTGCGGGACTTTAAGACTTTGTGCCATGAAATTCAAGGTTTTATTGATGGCAGTGACATGGATTCTCAGCAGTTAAAATCACTATTGAATGAAATATTATTGGCACAAGACTTTCAAGATTTAACCGGGCAAATGATCCGCAGAGTGATCGAACTTGTCAAAGAAGTGGAATCCAGCTTAGTGTCATTGCTTACGGTTTTTTGTGATACACCAATTAATAATCAATTGAATAATGATAAGAAAAAAGTGGAAGCAGAAGGGCCGATCATTAATGCGCAAAGCCGCCAAGATGTGGTCACAGATCAAGATGAAGTGGATGATTTATTATCCAGTTTAGGTTTCTGAACTGCGGGTCTTTATTTTGGATTGCCTAATGATGTGCTGTTCAGATGAGACAGGTAACGTGGTGATTAGGGGATTGTTGGTGTTGATAAATAGTCGAGCAACGCAATGTTTGTTTTAGGTTTCTAAGGGAGAGGTCGAAAGGATGTCCTTTGATGTTGATGAAGAGATACTGCAAGATTTTTTAATCGAGGCAGGTGAAATTATCGAATTATTACAAGAGCAGTTGGTTGCGCTTGAAAATGATCCCGACGATACCGATTTACTCAATGCCATTTTTAGAGGGTTTCACACGGTTAAAGGCGGGGCTGGTTTTTTAAGTTTGGGTCCGATGGTTGATGTATGCCATGAGGCTGAAAATACCTTTGATTTATTGCGAACTGGGCAACGGCAAGTGACCGCCGAGTTAATGGATACGATTTTGCAGGCCATTGATGCGATTAATGCCATGTTTGCTCAAACCCAGGCTGGGTATGAACAAGTGCCTGCCGACCCTTATTTATTATCACAACTTAAAAGGTTGAGTAGCGCTGAGTCTCAACAAGCTATGGACGAGGAAAGTGACAGTGTTAATCCGCAAATAACTCACACAAAAGAGAATGCGGTAACACATTCAGAGTCATTAACGCTTGAAGAGCAAAACAAGAGGGGAGCAGAAAACGTAGGCACGAGCATCGATGATATTGATCAAGCTGAGTTTGAAGCATTGCTCGATGCGCTGCATGGTAATGGACCTTCATCTGATGTGCAATCTTTTACTCAAGAGCTTACGCCTGCAAAACTGATTGAAGCAGAATTAATACAAGAAGCCAGTCAAGAAATACTCGAACCTAGCCTTACCAGTGATGATATTACTGATGATGAATTCGAAGCTTTACTTGATGAATTACACGGTAATGGTCAATTTAAGGCGGCCGAACTTGAGCCGACAGCGACGGTTTCTGTGAATGATGCATTAGGCGACAATGCCAAAGTGTCAGACAAGATCACTGATGATGAATTTGAACGTTCACTTAAAGGTGATGAATTACAGGGTAAGGGTCAAACGGTTTCTGTGAATGATGCATTAGGCGGCATTGCCAAAGTGTCAGACAAGATCACTGATGATGAATTTGAACGTTTACTGGATGAATTACATGGTACGGGTAAAGGCCCTAAAGGTGAAATACCACTTAGTGTGTCCGATGAAATAAAGATTGAGCCCTCGGCTATTGTGGGTCATAACAAAGGACCACTCAAGAGTGAGCAACGTAAACCTGTGGCTAAAGCTGTGTCGAAAACCAATTCGCCCCAAACAGAAACCACAGTACGGGTCGATACGGCTCGTTTAGATCAGATCATGAATATGGTGGGTGAGCTGGTATTGGTAAGAAACCGTTTGCTGAGTTTAGGAGTGGCTCGTGATGACGAGGATATGTCTAAGGCATTGGCTAATTTAGATTTGGTGACAGCAGATTTGCAAGGTGCTGTCATGAAGACTCGTATGCAGCCGATAAAGAAAGTTTTTGGCCGCTTTCCCCGTGTCGTGAGAGATTTAGCGCGTAGCCTCAATAAAGATATCGAACTATTGATGATAGGGGAAGAAACGGATTTAGATAAGAACTTAGTTGAAGCGCTTGCCGATCCCTTAGTGCATTTAGTGCGAAATTCTGTGGATCATGGTATTGAAATGCCAAATATTCGTGAAGCCAATGGAAAAAGTCGTACAGGTAAAATCACCTTATCAGCGAGTCAGGAAGGCGATCATATTCTATTAAAAATAGAAGATGATGGGGCTGGAATGGACCCAGAAAAATTGAAAAAAATTGCCGTTAATCGAGGTGTGATAGATATCGATACTGCTTCGAGAATGTCCGATCAAGAAGCGTATAATCTCATTTTTGCACCTGGTTTTTCAACGAAAGCTGAGATATCTGATATTTCTGGCCGCGGTGTGGGAATGGATGTGGTGAAAACTCGCATTGCTCAACTTAATGGCACTGTACATATTGATTCATTTAAGGGGCAAGGCACACGATTAGAGATAAAGGTGCCATTAACCTTAGCGATTATGCCGACCTTGATGGTTGAGGTGGCGACACAAGTGTTTGCGCTGCCATTATCGAGTGTGAATGAGATTTTCAATTTAGATTTAACGAAAACCAATATGGTCAATGGGCAGCTTACCGTTATAGTGAGAAATAAAGCGGTGCCATTGTTTTATTTAGAGCATTGGCTAAGCCGACAAATGGGTGGCTTTGCCGCAAAGAAAAATGCAGAGCGCCATGGGCATGTGGTTGTAGTGCAATTGGGAACACAGCAAATTGGTTTTGTTGTCGATGCCTTAATAGGACAAGAAGAGGTGGTCATTAAACCTTTAGGGGCATTATTACATGGTACGGCAGGCATGGCTGGTGCGACGATTACCTCAGATGGTGGAATTGCATTGATATTGGATGTGCCAGGACTTTTAAAACATTATGTAAAGTAACGAATTGCTTCAAACTTGTTGTCAGTAAATGTGTTGCATGCTACTGAATCAGGCCTTTTGTTCAAGGTAATGTGTTCGTTTTAATAAGTGCGTAGGGAAGTTAATGGGCATAAAAGTACTAGTAGTTGATGATTCGAGCTTCTTTCGTCGCCGAGTCAGTGAAATGATCAATCAAGATCCTGATCTTGAAGTGATTGGGACTGCTGTTAATGGACAAGAAGCGATAGAAATGGCTGCGCGTTTAAGGCCTCAAGTGATCACCATGGATATTGAGATGCCAATCATGGATGGTATTAGTGCCGTAAAAGCTATCATGGCTGCTTCACCTATTCCCATTTTAATGTTTTCGTCACTGACTCATGCGGGGGCGAGTGCGACATTAGATGCACTTGATGCGGGAGCATTGGACTTTTTACCGAAACGCTTTGAAGATATCGCGACCAATAAAGCCAGTGCAATTAGCGTATTACAGCAGAAAATAAAAGCGTTAGGTCGACGACGATTATTGGGTAGTAATCAAGCTTACTCAGGCCGTGCCTTATTGAAAGAAAGAGCCAAGAGCCAGCTTAATAAGGTGAGTTCAAGCAATGTCACTATTGAGGAAGATTCGTTAACGACTTCAATAAAGCCTCATCAGCCCCAGCGTGAAAGAAAAGAGTCAGACAGTTCAGGACGTGTTAAAAGGGCCAGCGGTAAAACTTATAAACTGGTGATTATTGGCACATCGACAGGGGGGCCTGTTGCTTTACAAAAGGTGTTAACTCCCTTTCCTGCTGATTACCCTTATCCTATTTTACTTGTTCAGCACATGCCTGCTGCTTTTACGCCTGCGTTTGCAAGTCGTCTTAATAGTCTGTGTCATATTGAGGTTAAACAAGCAGAAAATGAAGAGTTATTAAGGCCGGGGTGTGCTTATTTAGCACCCGGCGGCCTGCAAATGATGCTTGATAAAGGTGGGCCTTTTGGCCGAATCAAGCTACATATTGGCAAGCCTGAATTAAATTATAAGCCGAGTGTCGATATTAGTTTTGCGTCGGCCTCGAAAGTGATGGCTGATAAAACGTTAGCCATTGTGTTAACTGGGATGGGGGCTGACGGACGTGAAGGTGCACGTATGTTAAAACACACTGGTGCGACAATTTGGGCTCAAAATGAAGCCAGTTGTGTGGTTTATGGTATGCCTCAAGCCGTTGTCAAAGCTGGGCTCGCGACAAAAATATTAGCGATAGAAGATATGGCTGCCGCCATTTTATGTGAAACAGGTGTGAGCTAATGGCGAAAAAGAAGCTGGTATTGGTTTTAAGGTTATCCCCATACTTATGAGTTTATCGACGGCTTTGTTGACTTTTTTACTTTCAGTGACGTCAGTGACTTTGGGAGGGTTATATTTTGACTCTTGGCAGAAAAATACTCAACTAAAGCAAGATGTTCAACGGTTGAAAAACAGTCAGGTGATATTGAGTGTGTCCACTGAGCAAGCACCCATTATTGTCAATTGGATGAATAGTCATCCTGAATATGTCGCAGGTTTAATTGAGTCGGTTCAAAGTCAGGTGGGGGTCGCTAGTCGCCAATCTAGGCTTAGATCTGATAATGGCTTAATCAGCATTCAAAATAATGCGCTAAAACAAGATAGGTTGGCACAAGGTGAGTTTTTGCCCAGTGAAGATAAAAAGCGTCGATTGATGGTGGAAGAAAAAATGATAGCCGAATCGGCCGAAGGCATTAAAACCATTGCTTTGCCTCATGGCGGTATAAGGATCACGACTCGTTAATGGGGCGTCTGTATTAAAGGGAAAAAGTGATGAAAGTGTGGACGGTTGCTAATCAAAAAGGAGGAGTAGGAAAAACAACAACGGTAGCGAGCTTAGCGGGAGCCCTGGCTAAAAGAGGGAAAAAGGTCCTGGTTGTTGACACGGATCCCCATGCTTCTTTAGGTTACTATTTTGGAATGGATCAAGATGAGTTGCCAGGATCGCTATATTCATTGTTTATTGCGCATCAATCATTGACGATTGAGCAGATTCGTACTCATATTATTCCGACCAGTGTTCCTCAAATTGAGTTGCTACCTGCGACTATGGCGCTAGCCACACTAGATAGGCAATTGGGCCATCATGAGGGCATGGGGCTAGTGCTAAAGAAAATATTGTTATTGGTTGAGCAAGATTATGATGTGGTATTGATTGATTGCCCACCTGTTTTAGGGGTTTTAATGGTGAATGCTTTGGCTGCCAGTGAGCATGTGCTTATTCCTGTTCAAACAGAATATTTAGCATTGAAAGGGTTAGACCGTATGGTGAAAACTTTATTGTTAATGGGTCGGTCAAAGCAAATGAAGTATCATTTTTCTGTGATCCCAACCTTATTTGATAAAAAAAGCCATGGCTCTGCGAAGGTCCTTAAACATTTAACGCTAGAATATGCGTCGCATATTTGGCCAAATGTTATTCCTGTTGATGTTAAATTTAAACAAGCCAGTTTGGCCCACTTTCCCCTTTCTCATTTTGCATATCGTAGCCGAGGTGCCAGAGCTTATGACAAGCTGTTGGGTTTTCTACTGTCTCAGGAGAAACGTCATGTCAAACTTGAATGATGACGCGATATTTGATTTTTTTTCGACGCTATTAAAAGATAAGCGAGAAGAGAAACAAGCTGTAAAGTCGGTACCGTTTTGCAAAATGCCAACGAAACAGGACATAAATGAAAGGCATTCTCTTTTTGTTGAAGAAGAGTCTAATCATGTCAATAGAAAAAAGTTGTCGATGCTTTTGTCTCCTGTGGGGGCATATGGGCTGAAGTCAAAAATCGAGGGAGATGATTCTGTTTCGTCCCTCCTAAAAGAAGGTGTTTCACAAAAACCGACGCTCCTTTCTAAAGAAAATATGTCATCAGTCGATATTTCAGATGAGATTGATGTTGGGCAAGCCGATGTGAGCAGGCATTCTGAGATACTCATTCAGACTGAAAAGAACCAAGATAGCCAAGAAAAAGATCGATTATCTAATGAGAAAAATCAAAATGTTGTTTTTTTACACGAACAGCTAGATGAGGTCTTTCAAGTCTTGTTTTTTGAACTTTCTGGGTTAATCTTGGCAGTGCCTTTATTGGAGCTAGGTGGCATTATTAATATTAATCGTATCAAAAGCATTGTGGGCTCCCCTCATTGGTATTTAGGGTCGCAAGCTCATCGAGGATCACAAGTTAATCTTGTGGATACGTGCGCCTGGGTGATGCCTGAGAAAAGGGTGCTATTAAAGCAACCGATTGAATACAAATATATAGCCTTGTTAGGAAAAAGCCAGTGGGGATTGGCTTTTCATCGTGTGGTTAAAACGGGGCAGTTAGCAAAGTCTGATGTGCAATGGCGTAAACGTTCGGGGAAAAGACCTTGGCTGGCGGGCATTGTAAAACAACAAATGTGTATAATTTTAGATGTGCAAATGTTTATTCGAATGTTAAATCAAGGGTTAAGCTGTCAGGGAAGCAATTGAGGTCAATATGAATAGTTCAAACAGTGTTGCTATGGCAGCAGAAAAAGAAGATGCCGTTTTACAATGGGTGACTTTTAAGTTAGATGACGAAACTTATGGCATCAATGTGATGCAAGTACAAGAAGTATTACGCTACTCTGAAATCGCACCTGTGCCAGGCTCGCCGCATTATGTTTTAGGGATCATTAATTTGAGGGGGAATGTGGTCACCGTCATAGACACTCGATGCCGCTTTGGTTTGCCTGAGTCGGATGTGAATGATTCGACGCGAATTGTAATTATTGAAGTCGAAAAGCAAGTGATGGGTATCTTAGTTGATAGTGTGGCTGAGGTGGTTTATTTACGCCGATCGGAAATTGACAATACGCCTAATGTCGGTACAGATGATAGCGCGAAGTTTATTCAAGGTGTGAGCAATAGGGAGAATGAATTGTTAATTTTAATCGATTTAGATAAGCTCCTCACCGATGAAGAGTGGATGGAATTATCTCAGCTATAAGGCATTATCGAGTCAAATTGTGGGATATGAAAGTGACGAAATATTGATTAAGTCACTTTTTGTTTTTACATTAATGGCTTAAAACTTTAAATAAAATAGAGAGAGTGTAATTTATGGCAATTTTTCATTAAGATTCCTGTTATTGCATTCTAGAGGAAAACAGAGTGACAGATGAAGTGTTGATTGCCGCTACATTGGTGTTTATTGTTGCCTGTTTAGGTTTAGTCTTATATTTACAACAGCGTATTAATCAATTGAGTGTTGATATTGATGATCTCAGTGAATGCCTTGATGAGATGAATGAGCAAAATGTCCATTTCAAACGTGAATTGCAAGAACTTCGTAGCGGTACAATTGGGGTGGGGCGCCGAGTACTTGAGTTTGAGAAAACGTTGAAAAAACAAGATGCCAAAATTGATGAGACTCATTTACAAGATCCTCAAGCAAAACTTTATTCCAGAGCGATGAAGATGGTGAGCTTAGGGGCGGATGTTGAAGAGCTTATTCAAGAATGTGAGCTCCCTAAAGCAGAAGCTGAGTTGTTGTTACGTTTACATGGGAAAACGTAAATGTCGTTTAGGTTACAAGTCTTAATGACTTTGTTGGTGCTGTTTGAGTGAAGGCCTCATCAACCCAGAACGGTTCTAGTGAGTGTTTAATGCTATGTAAATTTGGATGATTAATCTTGGTAGGTATTTTAGGATTGATGCGCACTATTTGCCATTTGATATTTGTTATTACTTTATAATGGGTGTTTGACAGTGATATTTTTGAACGATATCGGTTAAAATGATCCTAAAAGGTGTTTCCTAGAGTGAGACTTCTTTGATTGGCCTTTCGAGTTAATAATTAAAAGCTTACTTTATTTGCTATTCTTTGATAGTGGTAGTCTATTGATGTGATTGATAAGGATATCTTGATTTATCAAAGAAGACAGTACCGTTTTTCGGTATTACGGGGCAAATAACTTTCATTACATTGTTTTATAAAAGAGAAGAATATGACGTTTAAATGGATTGCTCTGACTGTGGGATTTTCTCTAACTGCATTTTCCCCTTCAATTTTGGCCGAAGAGTCAAAAGCAGATGAGAGTAAAGACGTGACAGTGACCTATAATGATCCACGTGATCCCATTGAAGGGTTTAACAGGGCAATGTGGGACTTTAACTACCTGTATCTCGATAAATATATTTATCGCCCCATTGTTCATAGTTACCAAGATTATATTCCTAGACCCGTAAGAACTGGGATCTATAATGTTGTGCTTAACCTCGATGAACCAAGCAGCGTGGTCAATAATACTTTGCAAGGAAAATGGATGTGGGCAGCCAATGCGGCGGGTCGCTTTACTGTGAATTCGACATTAGGTATTTTTGGTGTTTTTGATGTTGCTGATAAAATGGGTATGCCAAGAAAGCAAGATACGTTAAGTGAAGTGATGGGATATTATGGTGTACCCGATGGCCCCTATTTTATGGCGCCTTTTCTTGGCCCTTATATTACTCGAGAAATCGCATTTGATTGGGTAGATAGTCTATACTTTCCAATGACAGAGTTTACTCTCTGGCAAAAGTTTTTAAAGTGGGGGATCGAAGGGATCAGCAAACGGACTGCAGTGATCGATCAAGAAAGATTAGTTGATAATGCACTCGACCCTTATACCTTTGTTAAAGATGCCTATTTTCAATATGTCGATTACAAGGTTTATGATGGTGACGTGCCGCAAAAGGCCAATGATGATGCGTTACTTGATGATTACATGCAGGAACTTGATTAATCGTTGGATTGCTGATTTCACTATCTCTCATGTCTTCGTGAGTCATTTGCAAACAGGCAAGGAGCGAGTGATATTTTATTCAGGAAATGATGATTTGCGTCGCAGTAACTAAATACCCATGAACTTGATTAAGCTCATGTTGTGTGTTGAGGAGTCGCAATGACGTTAAAGAATTTATCAATTTTATTTGTTGAGGATGATCCCGTTTTTCGTCGCCTAGTGACTTCATTTCTAGAGTCTCGAGGCGCACAAGTTTTTGAAGCTAAAGACGGTGAAGCAGGATTATCTTATCTTGCTCAATATCGCTTTGATATGATTATTGCTGATTTGAGTATGCCAAATTTAGGCGGTTTGGCGATGTTAAAGCGTTGTGCTAAAGATTATCCCGATATTCCGTCAATAGTCATGTCTGGTAGTCCTGTGATGTCTGATGTACTGGAGGCGTTAAGGCACGGTGCATCTGATTATTTAGTTAAGCCTATTTCAGATCTTTATTTGATCGAGAATGCTATCCATGAATGTTTAAATATGGATGTTGAAACATCATTTCAGTTAGATAATGTTGAAGAATTATCTTATTTAGAGCTACAACAACATCTACATTTGCTTGAGCAAGATAAGCAAGCCGCTAAAACAGTACAACAGCAACTGTTACCTCCGTCTCCAGTGCGTTATCACCAAGGTTTGATTGAATATAGTCTTTTTACAGGGGTAGGACTTAGTCCGCATTTTATTGATACTGCTTTGGTCGATGATAAGCATATCATGATTTACATGGCACAATTTCATCCTCAAGATAATCGTGTGGCCTTCGCTAGCGTATTATTAAAGAGTTTCGTTAATTTCAAGCTTAAACGCTATCGAAATCAATTATCTGACACGTTAATTAAGCCTAAAGGTATGTTAACTTATCTGAATGAGCGTATGAGTCAGTCGGGCTTAGATATTTATGTTGATATGGCCTATATCATCATTACATTAGCCGATAGACATGTTGCTATTGCTCAATCGGGTAACGCTTTACGTTGCTATTTACGCAATGAGGAAGATTTAACACCCATTGCGTTACCCGATACACTTCAATTGGGTGTGCTGAATTGGGGACAACCGAGCATTCATAATAGGCAATTACTTGACAATGAAAGGCTATGTATTGCCACTCATCAAGGAGAGTATAAAAAACGCTTATTGGATGGGGCATTTCATGGTTTGGTCTCAGATGATTCTCTGCCCGCGGGGGGTTATATTCAGTTTACTTTGGTTCAATAATAACAATTCAATCTATCATATCAATTGAGGGGACTAGCTTTTAGGAGCATTCAATTGTGCAATGTAAACAGTATTTTACTTTATACATAGGGCAATAAAAAAGCGCCTCACATAGAGACGCCTTGTTTATCTCACATCAACTTATCATGGCTTGATGGCTTCGTGTTCAGCGGTAACAGCAATTTCTTCTGCTAAATGCTCTGCCTCACCATGAGCATGGCCTTCAGCGCCATGCATCCAATCCACAAGTTTATCAGCCATTAAGTAAAGGATGATTGCAGAAAGAGCTGCAGTAATCCCTATACCCGCAAAAATAGACATGGCGTTAGCTAACTGCTCTTCTTTTGGACCACCGTGACCAATGAAAGAGCCTATGATCCCGCCAATTTTATTGGCCGCAGCAATAAAGAGGAACCAAGCACCCATCATTAATGATGCGATACGCAGCGGTGCTAATTTAGTCACCATTGATAAACCAATAGGTGATAGACATAACTCTCCCATGGTATGGAAGAAGTAAGCACCAACTAACCACCACATACTTGATTTAGCACTGGCATCTCCACCCATTTCCATTACGGCACCGATCATGAATAGGAAACCAATTCCAAGTAATACAAGTCCAAGTGCAAATTTAATGGGGGAGTTGGGTTCATTTTTACCTAGACGAACCCAAATTGAGGCGATGACAGGAGCGAACACCACAATAAAAATAGCATTTAATGATTGAAACCAAGTGGTAGGGACTTCAAAACTGCCCACAAAACGATTGGTAAATTCATTAGTGAACAAGTTCATCAACCCGCCTGCTTGCTCGAAACCTGCCCAGAATACAATCGTAAATAAGCCCATGACCATAATGACTTTTATACGATCACGTTCTATCTTCGTTAACGGTTCTTTACGGACATTGCCTTTATCAAGCGCTTTTTGTTTTTCAAGCTTTGCTGCAGGAACGGTACCGATATCACCTAATAGTTTTTGAGCGAATAAAAATTGGATGATTAACGATACTATCATACCAATACCCGCAAAAAAGAAGCCTGCTTGCCAGTTATTAATGAACACACTCTCATCATCGATGACGATAGTATGGCCAAAATGAGTATAAGCCCAAGCCACAAGGAAACCTGACAAGGCTGCACCTAAATTGATACCCATGTAGAAAATAGTAAATGCACCGTCTCTGCGGTGATCGCCTTCTTGATAAAGATCCCCCACCATAGTAGAAATATTGGGTTTAAATAAACCATTACCAATGATGAGTGTAAACAGACCGACATAGAAAATAGTGGTTTCAATGCCCGCACTCCATTGATGAGGAGCGGCAAGGATGAATTGACCTATGGCCATTAAGGCGCCACCAATATAAATGGCTTTTCTCTGTCCTAAAATATTGTCTGCTAACCAACCACCGATTAGAGGTGTTAAATACACTAAACCGGTGAAAGTGCCGTACAGTGATAATGCATCTGCGCTACTCCAACCTAATCCTCCACCTTCATCTTGTACTTTATCGACCAGATATAGCACTAAAATAGCGCGCATGGCATAGTAACTAAACCGTTCCCATAATTCTGTTGTAAACAATAAGAACAATCCTTTTGGATGTCCAAATATTGTTCCTTGAGACTTTACTCCGCTCATGTAGATCCCCACCTTCAGCTGATGATTTCTCGCCTTGTTTTTGAACAAGCAGAGAAACTTGTTTTATGCATGAATGCTATTAATGACAGATATGCTTTTTTGTTAAATTTATTCAAAAAAATTGTGAGTGCATAACTGATTATTTGTTTTTATGTTTATTAAATGTTTTCTTAATGACTCATAAAATAGAGCTAAATGCTAAAAAGCTAACAATATATACCCTTTTAATGGGACTAAAGTCAATGATACGGGTGTATTTGCTGATTATCTGAGCAGAAAAGCCTTGTTGAACTGCTTGTTTCTAAAATAGGGCTCGTGTTAGTACTATTTTAGTTTCTTGGTTCTGAACATAGAGGTTGAGTTTTTTGACGGAGGATTTGAGCGTCTTGGTTGATTAGTAATCAGTTGAAGGTATGAGGGTAGGTTTTTCGCTAAACTCACCATGATTATTTGTCGAGATTTGCTATTATGCGCCCATGAGATTGGGTGTATCTCAATTTATTTAATAAGGAATTAAAAATATAACATGAAGGCTTGGTATCTTTTGTATTGTAAGCCACGGGGCGAGGTCAGAGCGCAGCAAAATTTAGCGATGCAAGGCATTGAAACGTATCTGCCGACCTTGTCAAAAAAAGTGACGCTTAAAGGGGAATCAACGATAAAAAAAACACATTTATTTCCAAGCTATGTCTTTATTTATTTTGACCCATTAGAAACCAGTGTCAGTCGTATTCATTCGACTCGTGGAGTCGTGCGGATCGTTGGCTGCAAAGAAATTATGACGCCTATTCATGACAGTATTATTGATGCCATTCGAAAAAGAGAAGCGAGTATACTCGCCGCAGTGAAAAATAACATTGAGGGAGAGGCGACATTGGCTAATAGGTTTAGCCCTGGTGACAAAGTCCGTTTTACTCAAGGTCCTTTTGTTGATTTAGAAGGTATTTTTTCCGAAAAAAGTGGTGATAAACGTTGTCATATTTTATTTGAATTAATGGGAAAACAACAACGTATACTTGTGGGAACGGAATCTTTAGAGGTTGTTTCACCTTAAATAACAGATTTCATATTACATTTCATTGCTTTTATTACGAGCGAGTCGATAGTTTGGCTCGATTTGTTTTGTGTCTTATCTAGATACCCCTATAATATTAGCTGTATAGTTTGCGTTTCTTATACGAGCCTCAGTTCGCAAGCATTTTCCTTTATATTAGGGACATAAAACTTCTATGAGCCATGGCTTGTTGATTCAAATTCTTTTTATGTTAGTGATCGCTATTATTGCAATTGCGATGCTCAGGCGAGCTGGGCTGCCCGCTATTCTGGCTTATTTGCTCACAGGTGTAATAAGTGGCCCGAGTGGGTTTAATTGGTTTAGCCAACAAGAAATTCATTCCGTTGCTGAACTCGGGATAGTGTTATTGATGTTTAGTTTGGGCTTGGAGTTTTCTTTGCCTCGATTATGGGCCATGCGACGAAAGGTATTTGGATTAGGCTTTTCCCAACTGATTGTCACAGTGTGTTTTACTATGGTAGCGGCATTATTTTGTGGTTTAAGTATGGTGGCATCATTGGTAGTAGGAGCTGCTGTTGCGCTATCATCGACGGCAATAGTGCTTAAATTGCTTAATGATCAAGGTTGGATCCGTCGCCGGCATGGTGAGTTGTCAGTCAGTGTGCTGCTTTTTCAAGATATTGCCGTTGTTCCCTTACTTATTTTATTACCTCTTCTTGCTGAACAATCCCAAACCTTTGTATGGTATGACATAGGAATAAGCCTATTTGAGGGGCTTGCTGTCTTTTTAGCGTTAATGATAGTGGGTAAATGGACATTACCTAAACTATTCGATGAAGTGGCTAGAGCCCGCTCTAACGAGTTATTTGTTTTGTCCACGTTAGTGGTTGCATTAGTGACAGGCGTGATCACGCAATGGGTTGGGCTATCGATGGCATTAGGGGCGTTTATTGCTGGAATGTTATTAGGTGAAAGTCAATATAAAAGGCAATTAGAAGCTGATATTCGCCCGTTTAGGGATCTGCTCATGGGCTTGTTTTTCATTTCCATTGGCATGCTGTTAGATTTTCATATCGTGAGGCAATTTTGGTGGGAAATTTTATTATTACTTGTGACCGTGTTACTTGTTAAAAGTCTTATTATTTTCTTGCTTCTTAAAGCCACTAAAGAATCATTTAGAATTTCACTCTCCACTGCACTGACGTTGGCACAAATGGGAGAATTTAGTTTTGTTATCTTATCTTTAGGTGTGAGTTATCAGTTAATTGATAATCAAACCAGTACTATTTTTGTCATGGTGGCGGTACTTTCTATGGCTTTTGCACCATGGCTCGTTAAAAATAGTATGAATATTGCAAAAAGGTTCCAGGGAGTGAAATTTAAGGGCGAAAATGTTGAGCTAAGCCAGTTAGCGCCACATTCACAAGGTGAATTAGTGCTGATCTTAGGTTATGGTCGAGTCGGTCAAACGATAGCGCGTTTTATGAAAGTCGAAGCGATACCGTATCTAGTATTGGATTTAGATCCTAAACGGGTTGCTGAGGCGAGAGCGGCTGGTGAGCCTGTCTATTTTGGTGATGGCTGCCAGCGGAGCATTTTAAAGCAAGCTAAAATTAGTGAAGCAAAAATGGTTGTGATCACATTGGGTGATAATAAGGCCGTTGAAGATGTGTTGTGTTTATGCAGGCAGTTAACGAGTCATGCCAAAATTTTAGTTCGCACCCGTGATGATATTGACATGGAAGTATTAGAAAAAGCTGGCGCTAGCCAAGTTATTCCTGAAACTTTAGAGGGGAGCCTAATGTTAGTGTCACAAGTACTCTATCAGTCTGGTGTTCCCTTGAGTCGAATATTAAAAAGACTGGAATTTGAACGACGTCATCATTATCGATACTTACATGGCTTTTTCTCTGGCGGAGATACAGATTTTACCCTAGAAAGGCTGCATGCAACGGCTTTGCCTCAAGGTGCTTTTGTTGTAGGGAAAACATTGGCGATGATCCCATGGAAAAAACTCAGGATAGAGTTAAGAGCAATAAGGCGTTCGGGGGCAGAAATTGAATCCCCACCACAGGACTGGGAGTGTAAATCTGGGGATATCCTGATCTTACTCGGGAAACCTCGACGTATTGAACGCGCAGAGAATTGGCTATTAAAAGGCTAACTCATTTTTACTTTTGTATGTAAAGTGTTAATCTTGCTGAGTTATGGATAATGAATCGCAGGGAAAGAAATGATAAAAAAAACATGGAAACGCTTAAGCGTTATTTTATTGCTCATCACTTTATTAATAGGGACTTTTGCTGCACATGAATGGTTTGCCCAGAAACCTTTTATGTTTAGAGTGTTTCTCGACAGGAGTGTATTGAAAGTGGTGTTGGATAGTCCCGAAACTTTGACATCTTTAGGTTTTTTAGAGTCATTCGGTTTTACTTCGCACAATGGTGAACTCAATAATGACAGTCCAGAAGAAATGGACGCATTATTGGCTCAGTTAGATGACTTAAAGGTTACGTTATTGAGTTATGATGATGCCTACTTAGATCAAAATGAGCAATTATCTAAAGACATATCGCTTTATTTACTCGATTTTATTCAAGAAAGTAAAGACTATCGATATCATAATTATCCTGTAAATCAATTGTTCGGCGTTCAAAATAGCTATCCTAGTTTTATGGCGTCAACCCACCCAATTAATGACATACTCGGTGCTGACTACTATCTATCACGTTTAGAAAAAGTGGAAGTGAAATTTGCTCAAAATCTTGAAGGTCTTAGACTTCGTGAACAAAAAGGGATTATTCCACCTAAGTTTGTGATTGAGCGTGTGCTAACGGAAATGAACGCTTTCGTTGAAACGCCGGTGGAAGAGAATATTCTTTATACTGGGTTGATTGAAAGAATGGATAAACTCGCCGATGTTTCAAAGACTGATAAAGAGCGCGTTCTGCTCGCAGCCAGGGTCCTCATCCAAGATAATGTGTATCCAGCTTATCACTTGTTCATTCATTATTTTTCTGAATTAAAAGATAAAGCGGGAGATGATGCGGGTTTCTGGCATCTGCCCAATGGTGATAAAGCTTATAAACAGGCATTAAAATTTTTTACGACGACGGATTTAACCGCTGAAAATATACATCAATTGGGTTTAGATGATGTTAAACGTATTCAATCGGAAATATTATCGATATTGGAGACTCAAGGCTATGATGTTTCTCAAGGGTTTACTCAAGCCATGGAAACATTGACTCACCAACCTGAGTTTTATTATGAAGACAGTGACGCGGGCCGAGCACAAATTTTGCGAGATTATAACACCATTTTGACTGAAATTAACCAAGGGATAGATTTAGCATTTGCGGTGCGCCCAGAAGCATCACTCGAAGTGGTTCGTATTCCAGAGTTTAAAGAGAAAACAGCGCCGGGTGCTTACTATGAGCAACCTGCTCTTGATGGAAGCCGCCCAGGGCGTTTTTTTGCTAATCTTTATGATATTAAAGCAACACCTAAATTTGGCATGAGAACATTGGCTTATCATGAAGGTGTACCAGGTCATCATTTCCAACTTTCAGTTGCTATGGAACTTGAAAATATGCCCTTTATTCGAAAAATGGCCCCTTTTGTGGCTTATACCGAAGGATGGGCATTGTACTCAGAGCAAGTGGCGTGGGAACTCGGTTATCAGGCCGATCCTTTTGATAATATTGGCCGATTACAAGCTGAGCTTTTTAGGGCTGTTCGTTTAGTGGTAGATACAGGGATCCATCATAAGCGTTGGACAAGGGAGGAGGCGATACAATACATGTTGACTCATACTGGAATGCCTCAAAGTGATGTTGTGTCAGAAATTGAACGTTATATTGTGATGCCGGGCCAGGCAACGGCTTATAAAATTGGTATGATGAAAATTTTATCCTTAAGAGAAAAGGCTAAATTAGCATTAGGGGAAGATTTTAGTTTAATTGAATTTCACAATGCCATATTAAAAAATGGGGCGATGCCGTTAACGATTTTAGAACGGGTCGTGGATAATTATATTATGGCCAATGTCGATAAACGAATTATCCAATAAACGGTCAATTCTTACTGACTAAATAGGGGTTATCAATTGAACATTTTGCTTTGTATATTTTTTGTTTTGATCTCTCCTATCTTATTTGTGCAGGCTTGTTATGTTCGCAAGGTCACCCCTAAATTACCTGAGGCGGCAGGAAAACGATCTGGGATCAGCGGTAATGGGGAGCCAATGAATCTACTTATCATTGGTGACTCAGCAGCCGCTGGTGTAGGAGTGGAAACACAATCTCAGGCATTATTGGGACAAACTGTTGTTTTGTTAACTGAGCGAGTTAGATTGAGTTGGACGTTATTTGCTCAGTCCGGTTATTCCACGAAAGACGTTCTCGGCGCAATAAAGGCAATTAAAAAACAAGATGTTGATGTTGTCTTAATTTCGCTAGGTGTTAATGATGTCACCCGTTTTATGAGTGTTGCTACTTGGCTTAAGCAGCAACAAGCCTTACTTCATTTTTGCCGAACAGAGCTATCCAGTCGGCAAGTGTTATTTTCTCTTGTTCCGCCTATGGGGGATTTTCCGGCTTTACCTCAGCCGTTAGCTTGGTTTTTAGGCTGGAGGAGTCAGCAATTTAATCAATTACTGACACATTGGCTGTCAGAAGAAGCTGATTGTCAAATTATCAATTTAGGGACGCTATTAGATGAAAGCCAAATGGCAGTTGATGGTTTTCACCCTGGTGAAGCCATATATCATCATTGGGCGAAAATTGCTGTAGAAAAAATAGAATTAAATCAATAAGAAAATTTCATATTGTTACCTAATATTAAGGAAATGCTTAACTTCATCAATCTGACACATGGTGTCTTCGTAACCGAGTTGAATAAGTGCTTTACAGTAATCTTTATCAAATAATAGGTACGAGACAATACTGGAATCAGATTGACCGGTTATTCCCATTAACTTCATGAGTATTTTAAACGCGATGGGAATAGTGTGAAAGTACTGAGCGGCTATTTCACTCAAATCTTCACTGGGCTTGATGACCATAGCATCAATATGCTGAAGAGGGATAGAACTACGGTAAGCTTTTGGGATATTGGTTAGGGTTTTATTGATCCTAAGTAAACGCTCTAGATCACTGTTAATCGTATCGGAAAAAATGGTATCGAGCAGATGACCTGCAATGGTTTCGACTTGTGGGTAATTCGTGTTTGATTGCCGTTCATTTTTGTGGGGGCTTTCTAAATTGATAGCAATAATGCGATTAGCGCCTAAATGAATAGGGCTACTTAATGGGGCAAATTGGTGTAAAGATCCATCCCCATAATATGCTTGTTCTATTTTAACCATAGGGAAAATAAGAGGAATAGCTGCACTTGCTAATAAATGGTCGGTTCTCAGTTTGGTTCTTTTACCGCAACGTCTCGAACGTTGCCAGTCTTGAATACTGGCTTTAGCTTGGTAAAATGTTTCACAAAAGGAAGTGTCGAAGCATGAAGTATCTAAGCTGATAGCATTTAAACTATTTCTGTTAATATTTCTATCAATCCGCTCAAAATCCACTAGTTTATCAAGTAGGTGACGTAGGGGGTCATTATTAAATAGACTTGCTGGATGTAAATTGGGGCCTTTTGATTTCATACCTTTAAAGGCCATTTTACCTAAATGACCAAAAACGCCCGATATACTGGCACTATAGACTTGATCAATAGAAAGATTTGACCATATCCATTCTAATTTTCTGACGCCTAAATGAAAACAAGAAGCATAAGTGGCCAATGCAGTTGCATTGATCCCTCCTGCTGAGGTGCCACTTAAGACTTTAAAAGGGATACCATGACTTCTAGGATAAAATTGTACGATTGCTTTTAATACACCGACTTGATATGCAGCTCTAGCGCCTCCACCGCCAAAAACCACTGCTGTTTTGTCTGACATAGTAGAATCCTTTAATTGAAAAAAGGTTAATGGATTTAACTTTAATAAATTGATTTTAAAACTTTCCAATAAAATATAATGATGATTTGTTAAGTTTTATAGCCAATAAAAGTATATACCCAAACCACTTAAAATTGCAGGTTTTGAAAAATGGAAAAATGGAAAAATGGAAAAATGGATAATGATAGGTGAGTATGGGAATGTAATATATGATTAAAGAGATGAAAAAAGCCTTTAATTATGTATTAAAGGCTTTTGTTATGCATGATTAAGCGGACTTTATGAAGTCTATAATGTCTTCAAAGGGAATGTCTTGTTTTTCACCGGTACGACGATTCTTGTATTCAAAAACACCATTGTCAATATTACGGTCGCCAATAACAATCACATGAGGAAGGCCCAGTAGTTCCATATCAGCAAACATAACACCAGGGCGCTCTTTACGATCATCAAATAGCACTTCTATGCCAAGTTCATTGAGATCTTGATAGAGTTTTTCAGCCATATCTTTTACTCGATGAGATTTATGCATGTTCATCGGCAGAATTCCCACAGTGAATGGGGCGATAGCTTTAGGCCAGATAATACCACGATCATCATGATTTTGTTCGATAGCCGCTGCTACTATGCGGCTGACTCCTATTCCGTAACATCCCATTAGCAATGGCTTAGACTTGCCGTTTTCATCAAGTACGTTAGCATGCATCGATTCAGAGTAATTTGTACCTAACTGGAAAATATGCCCAACTTCAATGCCACGAAGTAGGGCGATGTTGCCTTGCCCACAAGGACTCGCTTCACCCTCTATGATATTACGTAAATCAGCCGTTTCGGCTTGTGGTAAATCTCGCTCCCAATTGATACCAGTGAAGTGCTTACCGTCGTGGTTTGCGCCAGCGACGAAATCACTCATTACATTCACACTGTGATCGATAATGATGGGCATTGATAAATTGACTGGGCCTAATGAACCTGGGCCTGCACCAATTGCCGCACGAATGTCAGCTTCTTCAGCAAAGGTGAGTGGCGCAAGAACAGCATCGACTTTTTCAGCTTTAACTTCATTGAGTTCATGATCGCCTCGGATCACTAACGCGACAAGAGGGGCTTCCTCATTGGCGCCTTTGACTATGATGGTTTTGACTGTTTGTTCGATGGCGATATTATGTTCAGCGACTAGTGCGGCAATGGTTTTTGCATTGGGCGTATCAAGTTCTGCTAACCCCTGAGTTGGCTTTTTCCTTTCATCTGTCGGCATTGGGGCTTGGGCTTTTTCAATATTCGCCGCGTAATCACTGCCAGTCGAATAAGCAATTAAATCCTCACCACTATTCGCTAATACATGAAATTCGTGTGATAGACTGCCACCAATTGACCCCGTATCGGCAAGGACTGGGCGGAATGAGAGCTCCATGCGAGATAAAATATTACTGTAAGCAGTAAACATGGACTGATAAGTTTCATCCATTGTTTCTTGATTGAGGTGAAAAGAATATGCATCTTTCATTAAAAACTCACGAGAGCGCATAACACCAAAACGGGGACGGACTTCATCACGAAACTTAGTTTGAATTTGAAACAAATTTAACGGTAATTGTTTATAAGAGTTGACTTCTTTACGCACAATATCGGTAATGACTTCTTCGTGAGTCGGACCTAAAACGAAATCACGGTTGTGTCTATCTTGAAAGCGTAATAGTTCAGGGCCAAACTTTTCCCAGCGCCCTGTTTCACTCCAAAGATCGGCAGGTTGTACCATGGGCATGGATATTTCGATGGCGCCAGCTTTGCTCATTTCTTGACGAACAATGGCTTCTACTTTACGCAGTACTTTGAGCCCTGTTGGTAACCAGCTGTAAAGCCCTGATGCATTTTTACGGATCATGCCTGCACGTAACATAAGCTGATGACTAATGACTTCAGCATCTGCTGGCGTTTCTTTTTTTGTTGATAGTAGGTACTTGCTAACTCGCATTACCGATGTCCATGTTGAGAATGTAATTGAGCGACATTTTATCATTAAGCCTGCTGATGTCACCTATGAATACAGGAATATGCTAAATATTCTTGCTGTAAAGAGAGAAAGTTATGGTTTATCTCGTCTATCACCAATTTGTCTTGCAGGATTACCAGCCATAATGGCGTAAGGGGCAACATCTTTGGTCACAATGGCTCCCATTCCTATGACGCTGTGTGAGCCTATATTGACACCATCAACGATGCCTGCTTGTGCTCCAATCCACACATCTTCACCAATATTGATACCTTCTGAACTGACTTTCTGTTGATAGATACTTTGTCGAATATTCATCCCATGATTAAACGCATAAATAGTGACATTATTGGCAATACGTGTTTTATCGCCAATGATGATACCAGCCCGTCCGCCATCAAGAGAGCAACCATGATTAATGGCCACTTCATTTCCAAGGCTAATAGGGCCATGAATGAAACTATCTGCGGCTATCATACATTGATTGCCCATAGTGATATCACGACCTGGCTCCGCAAATAAGCGAGCTTGGGGGGCAATGAAGCAATTATCACCGAGTGTGATGGTTTCAAGTGCACAAAGTTGTGATTGAATTTGTGCTTGCCAAGGGAGTGCCCATTGTTTGTGCTTAGGTTTAAGAGTGTAATAGAGCCAAGGCATGTAGGCTAATCTTTGTTTATGTTGTGCTTGATAATCAAATGACATGTGTATCTTAATATATAGAGTTAAGTGTGAATATACGAGAACGATAGGCTATTACATCGATGATTTTGGCATGTTAGAAGGTATGATTTGGTTGACTAAGATAGCCTCGTCCTTCGTTTGCCAGCTAATATCCAAATCAAACAATGTAATGTGGTATTGTTTTAGATCGATTTTGCCTTTTTTATAGGCAGGCCTAGGATCTTGCGCTAGCACTTCTTCGATTAATACTTGTAAATTTGGGTATCCTCTATATTCATGTAATTGTGCTTTGGCTTCTGTTGAAAAGGTGACTTTGACTAATTGAGGGGCTTCTTGCGCGAATCCACCCGTGGCACTGACGATACTATCAGAAAAAGGAATATAAGGTTTAATATCAATGATGGGTGTGCCATCCAGTAAATCCATTCCAGATATTTCGAGACTCAATTGACCGGCTTTATGATGGATATTGTGAAGCTTTACAACAGATTGTCCAATGCCATTGGGTCTAAAAGTCGAGCGCGTGGCAAACACACCTAACTTATCATTTCCACCTAAACGGGGAGGTCTAACAGTGGGTTTCCAGCCTTGT
This sequence comes from uncultured Shewanella sp., assembly GCF_947491715.1. GTDB lineage: Bacteria > Pseudomonadota > Gammaproteobacteria > Enterobacterales > Shewanellaceae > Shewanella. The sequence continues at coordinate 462,297 of NZ_CANLKR010000001.1, forward strand.
TTAAGGTTTTCATGGAAGCAAAACAGTAACCATAAATGCGAATATTGTTCTAATCCTCTGACAGTATCAGGTTGATTATAAGCGGGCTGAAGTGTGATATAGCCTTTAGCAGAGGGAACGAGCCCCGGTTGACGTGGGATCCCAAATTTTTGTTTATATGGAGTATGACAATAAGCAAGGGCTTCAATTTGATGAGTAAAATGCATTAATTTGTGGCTCTAGTTGTCTGTGTTAGTCGATGTTTTAATGGCTTGTCCAATACAGACTGCACTGCTAAAGCATCCTGGAGTAGGCTCATTAATGAGTACACAATTTTTAATGATTAAGCCATTAGCATTTTTGTCAGCGGCGGCACGTCTTGCAAGTGTTCTTGCGTCAGCTAAGGTAACAGGAACGCCGTTTTGTTGAGTTTGACAGGCTTCTCCTTTGACTAAACCTTTTAATTCAAATTGACCTAAAGGTTCTTTATCTCCTTCATAAACAGTTACTTCTGATGGTTTGAAGTAATCTTCTATTGCTTCCCTATTGAGATTACTATTAAAGGTATAATTATTGTTGTTACAAGCATTGAGGAGTAAAATCATTAAAAGAGAGAGGAGGTGTTTCATATTGAATGAGCCTTAGTCAGATTTTAAAATATAAAGGTTAATTATTATACATGAATAGTGTGTTGAATGTATTGATATTATTGATATTGTAATAATTTGAAATAATCGTAAGTCACAGATAATACATGTTTTTTGTAGATATATACATCTTAGCGTCAAAATTGACATTCAGAAAGTCATTGAGTGAAAAAAGGTTTAAAAATCTATTTGGCATCGTTATAACACTTGATACTTGGAGATTTATATTGATGTCAATAGAGGAGGTGAGTTAGGTCTAGATTCAGGGTATAGTCATTCATTTTTTGAGCTGAATACTACTGAAGTAATCATAAAATTCACTGACACAATTTCTTTTTTTTACTTGAGTTGAATTAAAGTATCACTTTATTGTGGATGAGTGCCGAGTCTAGTGAAAGTTAAATTATGGGCCAGTTTTTACTATTTTTGATTGAGTCATTATTGTTAGATTAAGGTTTTGATTGAATTATCGTGAAGATATTTTGATTATTGAATGAAACCATCATCAGGCATTCTATATTAGGTTCTTAGAGTAGTTGAAGTTTATTTAGACGAAGATTTATTCACTTAATGCTATACAAATTAAACCATTTTTAATGAAAAAGGCTTTTGTCATCACAGTTATAGATTCATATTTAACATTAGCAATATTTTTGGTGTTATCCTACGAATGAATAATAGACGAATAAATATTAACAATAATGAATGTTGGTTGACTAAAACTCATTAAGCCTATGGTTTATATTGGGAGTGATAGTCGATATCATTTACTATAAAAAAGACAGAAAGTTATAGACTGGATTATTGGGAAATAGTTCAAACTTTTATGAAAAAAGAATAAAGTGGAAATGTGAAAAGGGAAATAAAATAATGTGTTAGGCTTGTCTGACGATAAAGTAAAGTGATTATAAATCAGGGGTTTGTATTTCAATATTTATTTAAGATGCAGGTAAGAAATTTGAATTAAAATAAGACAACATTTTAATAAATGTATCAATTTATCGATAAAAAAAGCTCAGGTAAACTGAGCTTTTTTTATTAAATGATTGGACTTAATCTTAAATAAGAAAGTCTTCCATTTTACGACCTTTGTCTAGCTCTGCTTTAAAAACAGTAGGCATGCGACCTTGTCCTGTCCATGTTATTTCTTCACCGTCCACATCGATTTTATATTTAGGTGGGCGAGGTGCGCGTTTTTTTGGCGCAGATTTAACTGCTGCTCCACCAATATCATCAACTGATAATCCAACAGCTTCCATTTGCTTGCGGATTTCTTCGATTTTAGCATTACGCTCTGCAAGCGCTTGATTATCAGCCTCTGCTTGAGAAGACTTTTCTTCAATGATTTTCTCAAGTTTTTCGGCAAGCTCTTGAAGTTGCTCTAGGCTTAACTCCTTAACCGCTGCTTTAAATCGACGTCCATGTGTTAATATATCTAGAAATTCGCTCATAGTTATTTAGATCCAATCCAATGTAGAAAGTTTTTATATTCAAGTACGAATAATAGAAACTATTTAGCCTTGGATCAAATAAATATTGCAATAATTGAATATTATTTGGTTTTTAAATAAAAAAAATGCTTTTTTAATGTATTTTTGACGAAATTGTTGCTTTTGTGTGGATATAAATTAAACACAAATAAAAACGAACGTTTGAATCGAGTTGACGTTAACGTCAACAGGAAGTAAAGTATGGTGAAGATTGGGTGTCACTTAGGCACTAAGATATCCATTTTGAAATTTCAGTAAGCCAGTGTCATATTCCATTCTGTGGATATAGTGATTCAAATTAAATATAAAGACGTACAAGGAAGCTTTATGAAAGTATTGGTACCAGTAAAACGTGTCGTCGATGCTAATGTGAAGGTCAGGGTGAATACTGACACTCAACAAGTTGATACCGCGAATTTAAAAATGGCAATAAACCCTTTTTGTGAAATAGCAGTTGAAGAAGCGGTTCGACTAAAGGAGTCTGGAAAAGCTCAAGAAGTGGTCGTGGTCAGTATTGGTGCTAAAGCTGTTCAGGAGCAGTTACGTACTGCATTAGCTTTAGGTGCAGATAGAGCTATTCATGTTGAAACCGATGATGAATTAGTGCCGCTTTCTATCGCTAAAATATTACATGCGGTTCAAGAAAAAGAGCAGGCTGAGCTCGTTATACTGGGTAAACAGTCGATTGATGGGGATAATAATCAAACAGGGCAAATGTTAGCGGCGCTTGGGAAAATGCCTCAAGCAACATTTGCGTCAGAAGTGCTGTTAGAGGGTAATGAGTTGACTGTTACCCGCGAGGTTGATGGGGGACTACAAACATTAACCCTACCACTTCCGGCGGTTATCACTTCCGATCTTCGTCTCAATGAACCGCGTTATGCCAAATTACCTAATATTATGAAAGCCAAGCGTAAGCCACTGGAAGTGGTATCACCTGATTCATTAGAAGTGTCTTTAAAACAGCATCAAAAAATATTAAGTGTCACACCACCGGCGAAAAGAAGTGCGGGTGTCATAGTGAAATCTGTGGATGAATTAATTGCAAAATTGAAAAATGAAGCGAAGGTGATCTGATGGCAATATTAATATTAGCAGAGCATGATAATGTCAGTTTGAAACTTGATACCGCAAAAGTGGTGACCTGCGCTCAAGCGATAGGTGATGAATATGATGTATTGGTGGTCGGGCATGAGTGTCATCAAGTTGCCAGTGAAGCGCAAAAACTGTCGAATGCAAGGCAAGTGATTTATCTTGACTCGGTGGAATACGCTAACCATTTAGCCGAAAATATGTCTTTATTAATCACTGAAATGGCCAAGGATTACGATGTGATCATAGGTGCAGCATCCAGTGTGGGTAAAGACGTGCTTCCTCGTGTTGCCGCTTTATTAGATGTATCTCAAGTGTCAGAAGTGGTTGACGTGATATCTGCAGATACCTTTGTACGCCCTATTTATGCAGGTAATGCGTTGGCAACAGTACAAAGTTTAGATAGCCAAAAAGTCATTACGGTTCGTTCTAGTGCGTTTGATGCCGTTGATATGAATGGAAGCGCATCTTTAGTGACAATCGATACCCTTTTTGCGCCAGAGGTGACTTTTGTGTCGCAACAATTGACTGAATCAGAGAGACCTGAGTTGGGCAGTGCAAGTGTTATTATTTCTGGTGGACGAGGAATGGGGAGTGGTGAGAACTTTAAAATTTTAGAAGCGCTTGCTGATAAGCTTGGTGGGGCAATAGGCGCATCACGTGCAGCGGTTGACGCAGGTTTTGTACCGAACGATCTTCAAGTGGGACAAACGGGCAAAATTGTTGCGCCAGATCTTTACATTGCTGCTGGCATATCGGGTGCGATTCAACATCTGGCAGGTATGAAAGATTCAAAAGTGATTGTGGCTATAAATAAAGATCCTGAAGCGCCAATTTTTCAAGTTGCGGATTATGGTTTAGTGGCCGATCTCTTTGAAGCTGTGCCCGAAATGACGGATGCCGTTTAGGGTATAATTAAAATCAATACTTGCTTATCATTATTGAACATTGTACTTTTACACAGCTGCAATATGTGACTGAGATCACGAAAAGTGGCAAAAGGCTCGCTCCCTTTCGCCGCTTGTGCTTTTATGTGGCGCGTGTCAATTTACAGTGGGTTGTTGAGGTTGGTTAAGTAGTGCAGAAAATAACATTGTTGTATTAGGTGTTTATTTGATTTCTATCAGTGAGTTTGATGATGTTGAGAGAGTCGATTTAAACCAGAAATACTGATGTTTTTATTATAGTGTTGCTTGTTAAGGATGATGAGTAAATTCATGTTGATGTGATTGATGACAGCTATAATGCGTTACCAGAACAGGATAAGTACTAAACCCCACCAGTTCAGTTGTCCTCCATTTGTATTTAGCGAAGAAGATAAATGACAATTATAAGCTATGCCGATTCGGCTCTTTCTTTGCTGCCGCCTGTGGTAGCAGTTGTGTTGGCGATGATCACTCGCCGCGTATTACTTTCTCTTGGATTGGGGATCCTTATTGGTGGTCTTCTTTTAACTGACTTTTCTTTGGTTGGTACGGGGCAGTATTTGTCCGCGAAAGTGACAAGTCTTGTTTGGGATGATGGTGCCTTTAACAGTTGGAATTTGTATATTCTGGCTTTTTTAGTCTTACTTGGCATGATCACCGCGTTAATCACTGTCAGTGGATCGGCTAGAGCGTTTGCTGAGTGGGCAAGAAAGCATATTCGGAATAAACGAGATGCAAAGTTATTGACGATTTTTCTTGGTTGTGTTGTTTTTATCGATGATTATTTTAATAGTTTGGTTGTGGGCAGTGTCGCTAGGCCATTAACAGACAGATATTATGTTTCTCGTAGTAAACTGGCTTATTTACTGGACTCTACTGCTGCGCCTATTTGCGTCATTTCACCAGTATCTAGTTGGGGGGCGTATATTATCGCCCTCATTGGTGGGATCTTAACGGCTCATGGTTTTGCTGATTCGGGGCATTTAAGCGTTTTTGTACAAATGATCCCAATGAACTTTTATGCCATTTTTGCTTTATTATTATTAATTTGTGTAGCATTAATGGGCTTAGATGTCGGTTTAATGCGAGAGCATGAGCTCAATGCACAAAAAGGTAATTTATATGATGAAGCGAAAGGATTACCCCCAGGAGCTGTCTCTGATTTACCTGAAGCGAGTACGGGTAAAATATTAGGGTTATTTTTACCTATTTCAGTTTTGGTATTAGCTACATTTTATTTTATGGTAAGCAGTGGAGCGAATGTTCTGGCTGAAAAGGGGCTGGCTTTTAACATTATTGGTGCTTTTGAAAACACCGATGTGGGCTCATCATTATTTTTTGGTGCCATTATTGGGTTAATCGTGACCTTGGTCATGAGTATTGTGCAAGGCATCGATAAAAAAATGATCCTAAAAGGCATGAGTATGGGCGCGCGTTCAATGCTCCCCGCACTTTATATTCTCATGTTTGCTTGGACTATTGCCGCTGTCATTGGCCAATTGGAAACCGGTAAATACATGGCGAGCTTAGCGACGGGCAATATTCCTTTTGAAATGCTGCCTGCGGTTTTATTTGTACTCGCTGGATTAACGGCTTTTGCTACGGGAACCAGTTGGGGCACTTTTGGGATCATGTTACCCATTGCTGCTGATATGGCCATGGGCAGTCACAGCGCTATGATGTTACCTATGCTTGCGGCGGTATTAGCAGGCGCCGTATTTGGGGATCATTGCTCACCCATTTCAGATACCACTATTTTATCGTCCACAGGGGCAAGCTGTCATCATATTGATCATGTCATGACGCAATTACCTTATGCGCTTATTGTAGCGGGGATCAGTTTAGTGGGCTATTTAGTGCTTGGTTTTACCGGCTCGGTGACAATAGGCTTCATTACTTGCAGCTTACTGTTTGTCATGAGTGTCATTTTATTAAGAATGAAATCGAATCAAGGCCGATACTAGTGGTTTGATATACGAGTGATGCTCTGCCGATCTGAGCAGTGAAATCGAAAGAGACCATTTAATGCCGTGATCATATGATTGATCACGGCATTTTTATGGGATAAATTTCGAAGTATTTTAACAATAAAGGATAAAAAGTTTGGCACAACTTTATTTTTATTATTCTGCAATGAATGCAGGAAAATCGACGTCACTTTTACAGTCTTCCTACAACTATCAGGAAAGGGGGATGAACACCTTAGTCATGACGGCATCGATTGATAATCGATATGGAGTAGGGAAAGTGGCTTCTCGAATAGGCATTGAGTCAGATGCGCATGTTTTTAGCCAAGATGATGATTTACTCTCAGTCGTGATGGATGAGATAAAAAAAGCAAAGTTACATTGTATTCTAGTGGATGAGTGCCAATTTCTTTCTAAAATTCAAGTGAAACAACTGACGAAAGTTGTCGATGACTTGAATATTCCTGTTTTGTGTTATGGATTAAGAACAGACTTTCAGGGGGAGTTATTTATGGGCAGTCAATATTTATTGGCTTGGGCCGACAAGTTGATTGAGCTTAAAACCATTTGTCATTGCGGCCGAAAAGCGAATATGGTGCTGAGGCTTGATGGGGAAGGGAAGCCCATTAGTGAAGGAGAGCAAGTCGCAATTGGTGGGAACGAGCGATATGAATCCGTTTGCCGTAAGCATTTTAGAACGCTTATTTGGGAATAATCAGTATCTCTATTTTTTATGGTTTATGGATGATTTACTTTGATGTGATCTCACCTTTTAAAGGTGAGTTTTCCCTCTTTTCGTCGATGACTATTTTTAGATGTTAGGTGTTAACCAAACAATAGCTAGTTTACTACGTTAGTCTCATTTCATTATACTTTTCCCTCCTTTATGCTCTCAACCGCAAAATCTTTCATTTAGTCTTATTTTAAGACTTATCTTAGAAAGAGTATTGAAATAGTCCCTCAGAGCACGTTTATAAGGGTAAAAGTTATAGACTTCTGATGTATCCAGTAAAAAAGCAGATGACACATGATTGTATTTTACACATGTGTTTTTTTTGCTGGTTAAAAAGTAGTCTGTTGAAAGTTTGAGATCAAAAAATGCGTAAATTTACGCATTTTTATCAACTTTACTGTCAGTAATGGTGTATTATGTGCGGCGTTTAACATAGCATAAACAGCTTTTGCATTGAAACTCGTTTGATGTTAACAAAATGAGGGCATGGAGTTTTTTCAGCTCCTATGTGGTTTTGAATTGATAGATATCAATTCTGTAATGCAAAATCTGAACATTGTGATGTTAGAAAATACAATAGATTAGCATATCTTACTAATTTTAAAGTATTTATGGCATTATGGAGGCCGCAATTCATGGGCGGTAGCGTGCCTGGATTTTATTTTTATCAATTAAAAGGAACTTTAATGATCCACCGTCAGCTTGGTGTTAACTTATTTTCTATTCGTTAGGCATTATAAAGACAAGAGTATGTTCGTTATTATATTTTATGTCACTTCATTGAGGTGTTCATTAGCATCTCTACCTTGCTAACCTCAGTTTTCAATCAGTTTTCAATTAGTTTTTAATATTAATCATGAATAAAATTTCTAAGTTAGTCGTCATTGGCTTTATGTCAGCCTTTATTACCGCTTGTGTGACCCCAGGGCAACATTTGAGCACGTCGGGTAAAAATATTATTAAAGAAGCGTCATCGGATAAGGAAGAGGCTGATTTTGATTCATTGGTTGATGTTTATGAATTAACACCCAGCTTTGTGAATGCTCATCGAATTCCAAGCCCGACAGCGGCAGTGAACACCAGTATGGATGAAGAGATTGCAAACTATCAGTATCGAGTTGGGCCTGCAGATATTCTTAATGTAACGGTTTGGGATCATCCCGAGTTAACTATTCCAGCGGGTTCTTATCGAAGCGCCACAGAGTCTGGCAATTGGGTTCACACAGATGGACGGATTTATTATCCTTATATCGGTTTTGTCACGGTCGAAGGTAAAACCGTTGTTGAGATTCGTGATGAAATGTCAAAGCGATTGGCTGAATACATAGAAAGCCCACAAGTGGATGTCAATGTGGCTAACTTTCGCTCACAAAAAACTTATGTGACAGGCGAGGTTAAACAACCAGGTAAACAGCCTATTACCAATGTGCCATTAACTTTATTGGATGCTATCAATCAAGCGGGCGGTTTAGCCACGAATGCAGATTGGCGCAATGTCACTCTGACCCGTAATGGTGAAGAGACTCAAGTGTCCTTGTATGCACTTATGCAAAAAGGGGATCTTACTCAGAATCATTTATTACGTGCTGGTGATATTATTCATGTCCCTAGAAATGACGGCCAAAAAGTCTTTGTGATGGGAGAAGTGAAAACACCTAAAACAATTACTATTAACAGAGCAGGCATGAGCTTGACGGAAGCCTTGAGCACGGTTGGTGGATTAAAACAGAACGAGTCTAATGCAACGGGGGTGTTTGTTATTCGAGCCAATAAGCAATTAGATATAGATTTAAAGCAAGATGATGCAGAAGTTAAAGCAGTTACTTCTATTGCGAGTATTTATCAACTGGATATTTCTGATGCAACGGCAATGGTGACTGGTACATCATTTGATATTCAGCCCTATGACATTGTTTATGTAACTACAGCACCTATCTCTCGATGGAATCGAGTCATGAATAATTTACTTCCAACAATTTTAAGTGTTAGTTATTTAAGCAATTCATATAATCGAATTCGTACATGGTAGTCGTAGCCCAATTTTTAAACTTTAGGTAAATAAGTTATGTTCAATAAAATCTTAGTGGTGTGTGTAGGTAATATTTGTCGCTCGCCCTCAGGAGAATACTTGCTTAAAAATTTGCTGCCTCTTAAACAAGTGGACTCTGCGGGGATTGCTACAGAGAAAAGTCGCTTATCGAGAAAACCAGCGGATAGTATGGCAATAAAAATTGCGAAACAAAATGGGGTGGACTTAACGCCTCACAAAGCAAGGCAGTTAACTTCTGAATTATGTCAAGAGTATGATTTGATTTTAGTCATGGAAAAAGGGCATATTGATGCGGTGTCCAGTATTTCACCTGCGGCGCGAGGGAAAACAATGCTCTTTGGGCAATGGATAGGGCAGCAAGATATTCCTGACCCTTACAAACTCAGCCAAGAAGCATTTGAACATGCCTATGCACTCATTGAAAAATCAGCAAATTTATGGGCTGATAAAATAAAATAAGTGAAAAATTTATTTAACTTTCCAGAACGTTTTTGAAATCAACGTTTATTATTTGAACACATAAAGAAAATAATTGTCTGTTTTCTCTATTTTATTGCGAGTTTAATTTTATTATGACCTCGACTCAAAACATGCCGACAAAATTACCTGAATCTAATGATGAAATTGATTTAAGTAAATTATTAGGCGCCTTGATTGATCATCGTTGGATGATTATAGCAATCACCTTCTTTTCAATGTTATGTGGTCTAGCTTATGCTTTATTGGCAACCCCGATTTATAAAGCGGATGCGCTCATTCAAATCGAAGAGAAAAGTTCTGGTATGTCAGGTTTTGGGAATATGGAAGATATGTTTGGAACTGAATCTTCTGCAAGTACTGAAATTGAAGTTATACAGTCTCGTATGGTATTGGGAAAAACCGTTGATAAGCTTAATTTAACGACGATAGTTGAGCCGGGTTATTTTCCTATTATAGGTAAAGGCATTTCTAGAATATTAGGCAATAGAGAATCTGTAAGCATTAAGCGTTTTAAAATACCTTCATCTTTGTATCTAAATACTGATTATGTTTATTTTAAGCTTGTTGTTTTAAACCCAGAAATAGGTACTTATGAATTACAGGGAAATCACGGTAATCACATTTTGTCTGGGCGTGTAGGTGAATTAGCACAAAAGAATGAATATAAATTTTTTGTGTCTAATATCAATGCTAGTGCTGGATTTAGTTTTACACTTAAAAAACAATCTCGTCTTGATGCGATTACTTGGATACAAGATAATTTGTCGGTTGCAGAGAAAGGGAAAAAAACAGGAGTTTTACGTCTTTCGTTTACGGGAGAGAATCGCAATCAAATTGAGAATGTACTTAATGATATCAGTCAAGATTATTTTCTGCAAAATGTGGAACGTAATTCTGCTGAAGCCGAAAACAGTCTTGTTTTTTTACAGCAACATTTGCCTTTGGTAAAAGCCAAGCTCGTTGAAGCTGAAGAGGTGCTTAATCAGTTCCGCGAAGATAATGACTCTATTGATTTAGGACTAGAAGCTAAATCAAGCTTAGATGTCATGGTAAAGTTGGAAGAGCAGCTCAATGAGTTGACTTTTAAAGAGAGTGAGATATCACAACTTTTTACTAAAGAGCATCCAGCCTATATATCCTTAATGGGTAAAAGAGAAACCTTATTAAATGAGCGAGCAAGACTGAATAAGAATATTCAAGAATTACCTAAGGCTCAGCGCGATATTTTGCGTATGACTCGCGATGTCGAAGTTAATCAAGAGTTATATTTGAAACTATTAAATCGTGTGCAAGAATTGAGCATAGTTAAAGCGAGTACCGTTGGTAATGTGCGTATTATAGACAAAGCAGAAGCTTATACACGTGCTATTAAGCCTAAAAAACCGCTGGTAATTTTTTTAGCGACCCTTTTTGGTGCTTTGGTTGCGGTTGCTTTGGTTTTGTTAAGATCTGCACTCCATCGAGGCGTAGAAAGTCCTGAACAGATTGAACAAATTGGTTTGCCTGTGTATGCCAGTGTGCCAAAATCTAATTGGCAAGCGGGAATTGATATTCATCTGAAGCGTAAGAAGAAAAATCAAGACTATGAAGCGCTTTTGGCAGAAACTAATCCTGCAGATTTAGCCATTGAGGCGCTACGAGGGCTTAGAACTAGCTTGCATTTTGCCATGATGGAAGCGAAAAATAATGTGGTGATGATTTCAGGTCCTGCGCCGGGTCTAGGTAAATCCTTTGTGTCGGTTAATTTTGCGGCAGTACTGGCAAAAACGGGCCAAAAAGTGTTGATCGTTGATGCGGATATGCGCAAAGGGTATTTACAACGCCAGTTTAATCTCAAGTGGGAGAATGGGTTATCGGATTTATTATCAGGTAAATCTGAAATAAAGGAAGTGGTCAAAGCTTCGGGAATTGAGAATTTAGACTTAGTTACTCGTGGACCTGTGCCGCCGAATCCGTCTGAGCTGTTAATGCACCCAAGATTTGAAGACTTTGTGACATGGGCTTCTAAAGAATATGACATAGTGTTGATTGATACACCGCCAGTATTAGCTGTAACCGACCCAAGTATTGTGGGTGCATTAGCGGGCACCACATTATTAGTGGCTCGTTTCGGGGTGAGCTCAGTCAAAGAAATTGAAATTGCCTATCGTCGCTTCGAACAAGCTGGTATTAATGTAAAGGGCTTTGTGCTCAATGCGACAGAACAAAAAGCACGTAATGCCAATGAAGTTTATGCTTATAGTTATGAATAAAGTTAATAAACGATAGATTCTGTTACTTTCAATTATAGATAAAAATTAAATTATTTTAGGCGATATATAAATGAGTTTCTCTCTGGATAAAATAAAAATAGGGATTATTGGGTTAGGTTATGTTGGCCTGCCTCTTGCTGTAGAGTTCGGAAAAAAGTATCAAACTGTTGGTTTTGATATAAATGAAGGACGAATAGCGGAATTAAGAGATGGCATCGATTCAACGTTAGAGTGCTCAGCTAGAGAGTTAGCTCTTTCTCATCAGTTAAATTTCACTTCTAGTGTTGCTGATATCACTAATTGTAATTTTTACATCGTTACAGTTCCTACCCCAATAACAGATGATAATGTCCCTGATCTTACTCCGTTAAAGAAAGCATCGAGTTTATTAGGAGTAATAATATCTAAAGGTGATATCGTTGTTTTTGAGTCAACAGTATATCCAGGTGCGACTGAGGAAGTTTGTTTACCCATAATTGAAAAAGAATCTGGCTTAAAATTTAATGGAGATTTCTTTGCAGGTTATTCTCCTGAACGCATTAATCCCGGTGATAAGATTAATACTTTGACTAAAATAATGAAAATCACATCAGGATCAACGTCTGAAGTTGCTGATTTTGTGGATGAGTTATATCGTACAATTATCACTGCTGGAACACATAAAGCAGCTTCAATAAAAGTTGCTGAGGCAGCTAAGGTTATTGAAAATACTCAACGTGATTTAAATATTGCGATTATAAATGAGTTCGCTAAAATTTTTAATAAACTTGATATAGATACAGAACAAGTATTAAAGGCTGCTGGAACTAAATGGAATTTCTTACCTTTTAAACCTGGACTGGTTGGTGGGCACTGTATTAGTGTGGACCCATATTACTTAACTCATAAGGCTCAAGAAGTTGGATATCGCCCTGAAGTCATATTAGCTGGACGTCGTATAAATGATGGTATGGGAGAATATGTCGCAACGCAATTAGTTAAGAAACTGTCTAGCCAAAAGATTCATATCGATGAGGCCAAAGTGCTTATTTTAGGGATCACTTTTAAAGGGGATTGCCCCGATGTCCGTAATACAAAAATTATCGATATTATTAAAGAGTTGAAAGATTTTAATATGTCTGTTGATGTCTATGACAGCTGGGCTAACCCTGATGAGGTTAAGTCTGAATATGGAATAGAGTTAATACAGAGCCTAGAAGAAAAAAAATATGATGGGATAGTATTAGCGGTTGATCACCAAGAATTAAAAAAAATGGGAGAGGCTAAATTACGTTCTTTAGGAAAAGAGAATCACATACTTTATGATATAAAGCATGTGCTTAGATCAGATGAAGCTGATATTAGATTATAAGGAGTAATACCCAATGAAAAATTTTGCATTAATTGGAGCTTCAGGTTATATAGCGCCGCGTCATATGAAGGCGATTAAAGAAACAAATAATAATCTGAGCGTATGTTACGATATTAACGATTCTGTTGGAATTATTGATAGTATTTCTCCTTATAGTGAATTTTTTACAGAATTTGAACGTTTTTATGATTTTTCTCATTCATTAAAACGTAGCGATGAGACTAGGTTAGATTATGTTTCTATTTGCTCGCCTAATTATCTACATCATTCTCACATCACTTCTGCTCTTCGATTGGGTTGTGATGTTATTTGTGAAAAACCATTAGTGCCAACGATTGAACAATTAAATGATTTGTTATTGGTAGAAAAAGAAACTGGGAAGAAGGTTTTTAATATATTACAGTTACGTCATCATCAGGCTATCTTGGATTTAAAGGCAAAAGTTCGAGCCGCTGATAGCGATGATAAACATGAAGTGGAGCTGACTTATATAACTTCTAGAGGTAAATGGTATATGGAGAGTTGGAAAGGCGATCCACGAAAATCATTTGGTGTGGCGACCAATATAGGGGTCCATTTTTTCGATATGCTGCATTTTATTTTTGGTAAATTAGAGCGTAATGATTTGCACTTTATGAATAATGATAAAGCATCAGGCTATTTAGAATATGAGAAGGCTAGAGTACGTTGGTTTTTATCTATTGATGCCAATGATTTACCTACTAGTGTTGTAGGAAAACAGCCAACATACCGTTCAATTACTTGTGATGGTCAAGAGATCGAGTTTTCAGGTGGCTTTACTGATCTGCATACAATTAGCTATCAAGAGATTCTTGCAGGTCGTGGTTATGGTATCCAAGATGCGCGTCATTGTGTTGAAACTGTGAATGTCATTCGAAATGGTAAGGTAAATATCGGATGTCCGAGTGAGGTACATCATTTCGTAGAGGGAAAAATTTAATGGTTGGTCATATTGCTCATGAAAGTGCCATTGTTGATTATGGTGCACAAATTGGTAAGAATTCACGCGTATGGCATTTTACTCATGTGTGTGCTGGTGCTGTTATTGGAGAAGGATGTTCATTAGGCCAGAACGTATTTATAGGTAATAAAGTCACGATTGGATGCAATGTGAAAGTGCAAAATAATGTCTCAATTTATGACAATGTGCATATTGAAGATGATGTTTTTTGTGGTCCTAGTATGGTGTTTACAAATGTCTATAATCCTAGATCTTTCATAGAGCGAAAAATGGAATATCGTGACACATTAGTCAAGCAAGGTGCAACTCTAGGAGCTAATTGTACAATAGTCTGTGGTGTTAATATTGGTGAATATTCATTGATAGGTGCGGGAGCTGTAATCAATAAAGATGTACCTGCATTTGCTTTAATGGTGGGAGTACCTGCTAAACAAATTGGTTGGATCAGCAAATATGGTGAGCAACTTGACATACCGTTAATCGGTCATGCCGAAATAATATGTGAACACACAGGTGATAAGTATTTGTTAAATAAAAATGTATTAACCATAATGCCTCAATAAAATTTAAAAGTGAACACAATGCAATTCATAGATCTAGCTGCACAATATAAGCATTTACAGACAAAAATAGATTCAAGAATAAAGACCGTATTAGAGCATGGTAAATATATCATGGGGCCTGAAGTACAAGAATTAGAGCAAAAACTATCGGATTATGTTGGGGTCAAGCATACAATTACTTGTGCTAATGGTACTGATGCATTGACATTAGCATTGATGGCCCTGGGGGTAACAGAAGGTGATGCGGTTTTTTGCCCAACTTTTACTTTTTTTGCTACCGCTGAAACGGTTGCATTTGAAAAAGCAACGCCTGTTTTTGTCGATTCCAATAAAGATACGTTTAATCTTTGTCCACAAGATTTAGAAAAGCAAATTATAAAAGTAATCTCTGAGGGTAAGCTAAACCCTAAAGCTATCATTGCAGTTGATTTATTTGGTTTACCTGCCGATTATCCTGCACTTCAATGTATTGCGGATAAATATAATCTAAAAATTATTGAAGATGCAGCACAAGGTTTTGGTGGGGCTATCTATGATGAGCAAGGAAATGAACAAAAAGCAGGAAGTTTTGGGGATATTGCAACAACTAGCTTTTTTCCCGCTAAACCATTAGGTTGTTATGGTGACGGTGGGGCAATTTTTACCGATAATGATCAATATGCTGAATTACTTAGATCTTACAGGGTTCATGGTAAAGGGAAGAATAAATATGACAACGTCAGAATTGGTATGAACAGTCGTTTAGATACCATACAAGCTGCTATTTTATTAGAAAAATTAGCAGAATTTCCAACTGAGTTAGTTAATCGCAATAATGCTGCGATACAATATGAACAAGAACTATCAGATATATATAAGACTCCACAAATTAAAAATGGCTATTTAAGTTCATGGGCACAATATACATTAGTTGTGGATAACCGTGAGGAAGTGATGGCTAAATACAAAGCACAAGGTATTCCTACTATGGTCTACTATGCAACTTGCATGCATCAGCAAACAGCTTTTAAAGAATTAGGTTATCAGGAAGGTGACTTTCCAATAGCAGAGAAACTAGCTAAATCGGTATTAAGTTTACCAATGCATGGATATCTAAATAACTTGGTGATTTAAGTGTTTTCTTTATTGAATAAAGACAGCTATTGGTCCTCAGTTGGAACTGTAATTACTGGTACATTAGGAGCACAACTTATATTCTTAATGTTGCTACCATTAGTTACATATTTATATGAGCCAACTGAATATGGTTATTACACAACCCTGTTAGGATACGCTATTATATTATCTTCATTTATTGGAATAGGGTTGGAACGTGCAATTCCTTTAATTGAAAGAAAAATTAGATATAGTTACACATTTACGTTACTTTTGTATTCATTTATATTTTGTTTTTTGATTGCAGGTGTTTCTATATTCATTAATTATTTCTTAGATTTAATTTCATTTTTTGATGTTATTATTATTGTTGCTTTAGCTTTCTTGTTATTTACACTTAACTCTTTATCTTTCTATAATATCAGTGTGGATAGATTTAATTTAGATGCAGAGTCTAAATTTTTGCAAGCTGTTATTTTAAATGTTGGTCAGATTTTAATTTTTTTTGCTAGTAGTAGTAAATTATCTCTAATCTTGGCTGATTTTATTTCCAAAGTATATATTGTATTCAGAGTTAATAAAAAACTATATCACTATAAAGCTCTAAATATGAAGTTGATGACCTGGAAGAGGTTTACTTCAAAAAATAGACGCTTAAAGTCATTTTTCACATATGGGTTAATATCTAGTTTATTGGTTTCTCTTTCAATGAACTTACCATATGTATTAATTCCAATTAATTATGATTATAAGATAGCCGCATTAGTATATTTAGCTATGAAAATTGCATCTATTCCAACAGCTTTAATTGGCTCTGCTATTGGAAAGGTTTTTTTTGCTAAAGCTTCTCAGTTAACTGAAAATAAAATGATATTACAGTTGTTTATAGATAATCTTAAAAAATTATCCATAATTGCCATTTTATTAATCCCTATTTTTTTATTGTCATCATACTTATTACCAAATGTATTAGGTGATAGTTGGGAAGATATTACTTTGATTATTAATGCCCTTATTTTTTTATCAATAAGTCAACTAGTGGCTAATCCCTTATCATTAGTTGCAACAGTATATAAAATGCAGAGTATAGATGTGATTATAAACTTAATTAGAGTGTTTTTCGTGTTTTCTGTGTTTTTTGGATACTCAAGCTTTAATAAAAACTATATTGAAACCTTTTATGTATATTCTGTTGGAATGTGTATAATCTATATATGTAATATTTTTACTTCATATTACATAATAAAAAGTAATTCTTAATAGATTAAGTTTGAGTTTAATAGATAAGTTTAATAGATAAGTTTAATAGATAAGTACTTTTAGTATTCGGATGATATATGAAAATTGTAACAGTAATAGGTGCTAGGCCACAATTTGTTAAAGCTGCGGTTGTATCTCGATGGTTTGAAAAGTATTCAGGTATAGTCGAGATTATAATACATACAGGTCAACATTATGATGTAAATATGAGTGATGTTTTTTTTGAAGAAATGCGTATTCCAAAACCCACTTATAATCTAGAAGTTGGAGGAACGAGCCATGGAGCTATGACTGGTCAGCAACTTGAGAAAATTGAAAGTATTTTATTTAGTGAAGCACCTGATTATTTGTTAGTATATGGTGATACAAATTCTACATTAGCTGGGGCATTAGCTGCAGCAAAAATGAATATTCCTGTAATTCATATTGAGGCTGGTTTACGTTCTTTTAATAAAGAAATGCCTGAAGAAATTAATCGGATTTTAACAGACCATATGGCCGATATTTTATTAGCTCCAACTTCAGTAGCTAAGGAAAATCTGATTAGTGAGGGAATTTCAGCAGAGAAAATATTTGTCGTTGGGGATGTAATGTATGATGCTGCATTATATTATAAGAATATTTGTTTAAAACCTGACTGGTTCGATACATATAAACTAAAAGTGAATGAGTTTGTTCTATGTACAATTCATAGGGCAGATAATACAGATAATGTCGAATCTCTTAATTCAATTCTGAGAGGCTTAGCAAGTACCTCTATGTACGTTGTATTACCTTTACACCCACGCACTTTACATAGAATAAATAAGTTTAATATATCTATTCCTGCAAATGTGTGTGTTGTTGAACCAGTCGGATACTTGGAAATGGTTTGGTTAGAAATAAACTGCAAATTAGTAGTGACTGATTCTGGTGGAGTTCAAAAAGAAGCGTATTTTCATAATAAATTCTGTATCACATTAAGAGAAGAGACTGAATGGGTTGAGCTTATTAACTCTGGATATAATGTTTTAGTTGGGGCTGATACATCTAAGATAAGTGAAGAATTAGAGTGTGTTAAAGAATTTAAGTCAAAAAATGATGATTTTTATGGAACTGGTAATGCCGGCAATCATATTGTAAACTTGTTAAGGAATTTATGAAGGTTTTATATTTAACATGGGGTGAAACTCCGAGAAGTTATGGTATATATAAAAGTCAAGTTATAGAGCAGTTTGTAGAAACTTCTAGACAAATTGAAAATTCAAAGTTTTATTTCATAGCTGGTCTACCTATAGTTCATAGTGGTCTTTTAAGGGAAAAATATAAATATTATTCTAATGAAGTTAAGAATATAAGGGCTATTTTTTTAGAAAATAATATTGATTTTTCTATAGTTCCTATCTTTTGTACGCAAAACTTTATCAATTCTACAAAAGTTACATTTAGATTCATGCATACAATATCAAGTATGATTCTTAAATCTAAAGTGAAGTTAATTAATCCTGATGTTATACATTGTCGCTCATATCATGCCTGTTTTGCAGCATTAACTTTAAAGTCAAAATTTGGATATCATTATAAAATAGTTTTTGATGGTAGAGGGCTTTGGCCTGAAGAAGTAGCTCTTAAAAAAGGTTGGGATATAAATAATAACAATTATTTATATTTAAAAGAAATAGAAAAAATGTTACTTAAAAATTCAGACGTAAGTATATCTGTATCTGATACGATGTTTTCTCATTATGAGAGACTTGGTGCTAAAAAAGTTGAAAATATATATTTGAGTACAAATTTTGATTTGATAAGTAAAGAAAAAGAACAGGTTTTGACTGGCAAAATCAAAAAAAATACTATTACTTTATTATATTTAGGAGCTTTATCTAATTCAACTTGGCATACTTCAAGTAGCTTATTAAAATTATATAGACACCTTAAATCACAGTTAGGAAATTTAAAATTATTAATAGTAACAACCTCTAATCATGAATCGATTAGAAGTTATTTTGGTGAATTATCTAACTCAGAAATAGAAATAACATCAACTAAAACTACATTAGAATTAAGTGATGTTTTGAGTAGAGCTGATTTAGGTTGTTTACCTTACAGAGATAATAAAAATGCCTTTGAAAACCTTATAGGTAATACGTTATTGGGGACAAAGACAGTTGAATTTCTAGCGGCAAGACTTCCTGTTTTATGTAATAGAAACTGTGGTGGTGCTGCTAAGATAATAGAAAAGGGGAGGTTAGGCATTGTTTATGATCCAGATTCTATGCTTGAATTGAGTCAAAATAGTATTATCGACATTTTAGATAATGGAATATCTACTGATGATTTGATTATGCTGAAAAGAGATTTTGATTATATTGATAATGCTAAAAAAATAGAGAGTATATATTTAAAATTATGTAGCAACTACTAGGTATGGTCTATGTGTAAATGTTAATCTTGTGAAAATAAAGCGTGTAGTTTTATGTTTTGTTGTTATTATTTTGGCTTGTGGATTTTTATATATACATTTCACTGTTTCATTTTTTGAATTAGTATTGTTTTTCATATGCTGTTTTAAATTTTATTACAGCATGAACAAATAAGTATTCAACATGTTTATCATTATTTTTATTTTATGTCTTTTTCTTATTACTTCTTACTACTACCTCTTAAAAGGAACTGTTCTGGGGATAATGCCAAATAGAGGAGGGTATCCTGGGTTCTTCATATTTTATCAATTAGTTATGTATATCGTACCTTCTAGTTTGTTATTAAACTATTATAATATATCTAGCTTTTGGGTTGCATTTAAAGTTCAACAGGATAGTGTTTTTTGGATATCAGTGCTTGTTATATGCTCTATTTTATTGTTCTATTTATCTATAGCATTATTTACTCGATTTCTACCTAAATACTTTATGTTTTCACAAATTGAAAATATAAAGAATGAAAAAGATATATTGATTTTTAATAGATTATGTATATTGGTTTGCTTAAGTACTATTTTTTATTTGTGGTTTGTCTTAGGCGTTTCTCACTCTTTTTCATTAGCTATTTATTCGGATGAAAGTCTAAGTAGTTTAAGGTACTCTTTATCAGGAAATACAGAAACTAAAATTGCAAAACATCTTTTTATTTTTATTATACCTATATTGACATGTATATTAGCTAGTCCAATATACAATAGACGAAAGCTTGAAAGATTAATGTCATTTTGTCTAATATTTTTTATTGCGAGTTGGGGAGGAAGTAAAGCACCATTGTTATCAGTCTTCTTAATTTATATTATATCTTTTGCTACATTCAATAGATTGAAAGTTAGTTTTTCGTTAGTAATAAAGCTTGTTTTATTTGTTTTTTTTATACTGTTTGTGATGTATAAAGTAGTAATGATTCAATATGGATACCTTGAAAACATCTCTTTATTTTTTGATTATTTTGTTCAACGAACATTTGTAGCTCAAATGATAGGTGTATATGAGCAGTTTAATATTTGGTTGTATGATGTAAATTATATTTTTCATGGTATTCCGTTTGCTTCTTATTTCTTTGATTACCCCCAGTATCATAAAGACTTAATGATGATTTCAGAAAATAGAGTTGATCCAGATTCTATAGGAATAAAAAATACTTTTTTTATTGCAGAAGCATTTGGAATGGGGGGGTGGGCTTTGTTGATATTATCCCCAGTAATAACGGGATTGAATTTCTGCTTAACTTATGTTTGGTTGGTTTTTTTATTGAATCATTTTGCATTTAATAACTTAGAGTTTACGAAAATCATTGTCGCTATCTCACTATTTTCATATATTGGAGTGACAGGTGGTTTTTCTGATTTAATGTTATTTAAAATTACAATTATGATAACTATTCTTATTTCTCCATTTATTCTTACTATAGTTGCTTATCGTAAGTTGAAATTTTGATGTGGTTATATTATAAGTGATTAATGGTTTTAATTGATTATGTTTTTATAAATTTGTAGGTTGAAATATGAATGTATTAATAACTGGAGGGGCAGGGTTTATTGGATCTGCACTTGTTAGATATATAATTAAGATGAAAAGTGATAGTGTTATTAATATCGATAAATTAACGTATGCTGGAAATTTGGAGTCACTGGCTGAGATAGAAAATGATGAGCGATATTTTTTTGAAAAAGTTGATATATGCAATAGTTCTGAATTAGATAGGGTATTTCAGCTATATCAGCCTGATGCTGTAATGCATTTAGCAGCAGAGAGTCATGTTGATCGCTCAATAGATGGACCCGCTGCATTTATTGAGACTAATATTGTCGGTACTTATACACTATTAGAAGCGACGCGTAATTATTGGGATCAGTTACCCTCGGATAAGCAGCAAGCTTTCCGCTTTCACCATATTTCTACCGATGAAGTTTATGGTGATTTAGAGGGAACAAATGACTTATTTACCGAAGATATGGCTTATGATCCAAGTAGTCCATATTCAGCATCAAAAGCTTCAAGTGATCATTTAGTACGAGCATGGCAGCGTACTTATGGATTACCAACATTAGTCACGAATTGCTCAAATAATTATGGTCCATATCACTTCCCTGAAAAATTGATCCCTTTAACGATACTAAATGCATTGTCAGGTAAGTCCTTACCTGTTTATGGTAGTGGTATGCAAGTACGCGACTGGCTCTATGTAGATGATCATGCCGCAGCACTTTATAAAGTATTAACTGAGGGTAAAGTGGGTGAGACATATAATATAGGGGGGCACAATGAGAAAGCGAATATTGATGTTGTGAAAAGTATCTGTTACTTATTAGATGAGTTAGTACCAAATAAGACTAATGGATTGGTTGAGTATGAAGATTTAATTACTTTTGTTACAGATAGGCCTGGTCATGATGTGCGTTATGCGATCGATGCGTCGAAAATAGAGTGTAAACTGGGTTGGAAACCAGCTGAGACGTTTGAATCAGGATTACGAAAGACAGTCGAATGGTATTTAAGTAACGAAGCTTGGTGGAGTCGAGTGCTTGATGGGTCTTATTCAGGTGAACGCTTAGGAATAAACAAGGTAAAACAGCAAAGCTATCATTTATCAGAAAGTGAGGAAGCAGTATGAAAGGGATTGTATTAGCGGGTGGCTCTGGTACTCGCCTGTATCCATTGACTCGTGGTGTTTCTAAGCAATTGCTGCCTGTCTATGACAAGCCTATGATTTATTACCCTCTGTCAACGTTAATGTTAGCTGGGATTAAAGAAATTCTTATTATTACTACGCCTGAAGATAATGATAGCTTTAAACGACTTTTAGGCGATGGTAGTGACTATGGCATCTCACTTTACTATGCCGTGCAAGAAAAACCAGAAGGCTTAGCACAAGCTTTTATTATTGCTGAAAGCTTTATTGGCGAAGATAATGTCTGCTTAGTGCTGGGTGATAATATTTTTTATGGTCAATCTTTTAGCCATACATTAAAAAAAGCGGTCTCACGTAAGCAAGGTGCAACTATTTTTGGGTATCAAGTTAAAGATCCACAACGTTTTGGCGTGGTTGAGTTTGATGAAAATATGAAGGCATTATCGATAGAGGAGAAGCCATCTCACCCAAAATCAGAGTATGCAGTAACAGGACTCTACTTTTATGATAATAGAGTCGTTGATTTTGCAAGAAAAGTGCAACCATCCGAGAGAGGTGAATTAGAAATTACCAGTATTAACCAAATGTATTTGGAAGATAACTCTTTGAAAGTTGAGCTGTTAGGGCGCGGTTTTGCTTGGTTAGACACTGGGACTCATGAAAGCTTGCATGAAGCCTCTTCTTTTGTACAAACTATAGAACATGTTCAAGGTTTGAAAGTGGCTTGTTTAGAAGAAATTGCTCATAGAAATACTTGGCTAACGGATCATGATTTATTACGCATTTCGAAACCAATGCTTAAAAATGATTACGGTCAATATTTACAAAGTTTGGTTTTGGATGAAAGCAACCCTGTTGTGAAGAAGGTTTCTTGATGGAAGATGTATCCATGAGAGTTCTAGTTACAGGACGTAATGGGCAAGTTGGCTCGTATTTAGTAGATCAGCTTTATAAGCAAAAAAAAGTTACGTTATTAGCATTAAATAGTCAAGAATTAGATATTACTAAGGTTAATGATGTTAACAATAGAGTGATGGATTTTAGACCTGATATTATCATTAACGCTGCAGCTTACACTGCTGTGGATAAAGCAGAAACTGATATAGATTTAGCATTCAATATAAATAGCGATGGGGCGCAGTATTTAGCTGAAGCGGCAGAAAGAATCGGTGCGGCAATCCTACATATTTCAACCGATTATGTTTTTGATGGCAATAAAGAAGGTAGTTATTCAGAAAGTGATCTCCCTATGCCACAAGGTGTATATGGTAAAAGTAAACTTGCTGGTGAAATCGCTGTTGCTAATGCTTGTCAACGTCATATTATCTTACGTACAGCTTGGGTATTTAGTGAATATGGCAATAACTTTGTTAAAACGATGCTGAGATTAGGTCAAGAAAGAGAATCGTTAAATATAGTGGGTGATCAATTTGGTGGCCCTACTTACGCTGGTGACATAGCTAGTACGCTCATTCAAATAGCGAAACGTATTGTTCAAGGTGACTGTGTTGAGTATGGTATTTATCATTACTCTGGCTTACCTCATGTTAGCTGGTGCAAGTTTGCCGATAAAATATTTACAGATGCTGTAGAACAAAAAGTTATCGATATTAAGCCAGTACTTTCATCAATAGCAACGACAGAATATCCTACTCCAGCAAAACGTCCACAAAATTCACGGTTAGACTGTACTAAATTACTTAATAACTTTGCCATTAAGTCCTGCAATTGGAAAAGGGCATTGGAAAGTGGCGTTATAATGGTATTAAAAGAGTATAAATAAAATGAAAGTTATAGAGACAAGCATCCCAGATGTAAAAATCATAGAACCTTCAGTTTTTGGTGATGAAAGGGGATTTTTCATGGAAACTTGGAATCAAAAACAGTTTGAAGAGTTAGTAACAGGTAAGCCTACTCAATTTGTACAAGATAACCATTCAAAATCAAAAAAAGGAATTTTGCGTGGTTTGCACTATCAAACTGAAAATACTCAAGGCAAATTAGTACGAGTGGTATCGGGAGAAGTATTTGATGTTGCAGTTGATATTCGAAAAGGCTCTCCAACATTTGGTTTATGGGTGGGTGAATATTTGTCATGTGATAATAAACGTCAATTATGGGTGCCTGAGGGGTTCGCCCATGGTTTCTATGTGACAAGTGATGAGGCTGAATTTGTTTATAAATGCACTGATTATTATAATCCTGAAGCTGAAGTATCGATTGCTTGGAATGATCCTGACTTAGGTATTACTTGGCCTTTCAATACTGAGCCAGTATTGTCTAAAAAAGATTCTTATGGTGTAGGCTTATACCTTGAATAACTTTCTATTAGGTGAGTGTAATGTCTAAAGTTTGTGTATTATTAGCTGCCTATAATGGGGAGCGTTGGCTAGATGAGCAGTTAGAGAGTATTTTAAAGCAAGAAAAAGTAGAGTTGGATATTTTTATTAGTTTAGACTCTTCAACGGATAATTCTCTTACATTAATAGAGTCTTATGTTAATGAATATCAGAATATATATTTATTACCGTACACTAAGAGTTTTGGAAGTGCAGGGCAGAATTTTTTCAGATTAATTCTAGATGTTGATTTTTCTAAATATGATTACTTAGCTTTTGCAGATCAAGATGATATATGGTTTAGAAATAAGCTATGTTTATCTATAAAAGAAATGAATAAAAATAAAGCTGATGGTTATTCCAGTAATGTGCTGGCTTTTTGGGAAAATGGTGATAAAAAATTAATAAATAAAAGTTATCCACAGAAAAAATATGATTATTTATTTGAGTCATCAGGACCCGGTTGTACATTTGTTTTAACAAATAATTTAGCTAATGAAATAAAAAGTAAGTTAAATTCTAATAAAAGTAAAATTGATTTATTATGGCTTCATGATTGGTTCTGTTATAGTTTTGCTAGAACGAATCGATTTAAGTGGTATATAGATAAAAATCCCAGTATGTTATATCGGCAGCACGATTCTAATGAAGTTGGTGCTAATACAGGACTAAAGGCTATTTATGAAAGAGCTAAAGTTGTTTTATCTGAAGATGCTTTTAAAAAGTTGCTTTTGCAATCGGATTTTATAGGTAATAAAGATAAGCCTGTTAGACTTGTTAAAGAGAGTACATTTTTTAGTTTATTAAAGCTTTCTTTTTATTCATTTAAATGTAGGCGTAATATTAAGGATGTAATATTATTTTTCTTTGCATTAATAATTATGTCTATGAAGAAGGGGCTGTGTATTAAATGAAACATGTTCTTGTTACTGGTGGAACTGGTTTTATAGGTTCGAAGCTATTATCTTCAGATAAATTCAAGTTTCGACATGTTGTTAGAGGTACAACTAAGAAACAATTTGATGATATTTTTTTAGTTAATGAGATCAGCTCTAAAACAAACTGGAGTGATGCTTTTTTTGGTATTGACGCAGTAATTCATTTAGCAGGGATTGCTCATGATCTAAACTTTCAAGAAGAAGAATTTTTTGAAGTAAATAAGCATGGTACATTACACCTTGCTAATGAAGCAGCAAATGCTGGAGTTAAACGTTTTGTATATATAAGTACAATTGGTGTGAATGGTGAGGCTACTTTTGGTGAACCATTCAGTGAGAAAGATTTACCTAAACCTTATAATTATTATTCAAAATCAAAGCATGAAGCAGAAATTGGATTAATTGAAATAGCAAAAAAAACTGGTTTAGAAGTTGTAATTATTAGACCTCCCTTAGTTTATGGTAAAGGTGCAAGAGGTAATTTTAATAGCCTTGTTAATATAGTTAAAAAGGTACGATTATTACCATTTGGTCTTATTAATAATAAGCGCAGTTTTATATCTGTTTCCAACTTAGTTAGTTTTATTTTGGTTTGTTTGGAACATGAAAAAGCGATAGGAGAGGTATTCATTATTTCTGATGGCGATCCTATTTCCACTAGGGTTTTTACATCTTTAATTGGGAAAGGTGTGAATAAAAAAACTTTACAACTTCCTATACCAAGATGGTTTTTGCAGGTAACATTTGGTTTCTTGGGCCAACAGTATAGATTACAAAAGGTTATCGGTGATTTGGAAGTTGATTCTTCTAAAGCTAAAAGATTGCTAAGTTGGACTCCGTTAGAAGATGTTGTTCAAGCAATGAAGCATATTGATTAAGTAAGGTGAGTTATTGTGATAAGATTTTTTGATTGTATTTTTTCTTTTTTAGGATTGATGCTGCTTTTTCCATTTTTGGTCATATTATATATTATTGGCTTATTTGATACTGGGGCGCCAATTTTTAAACAAGAGCGTGTGGGACGAAATAGAAAACCTTTTATTCTAGTCAAATTTAGAACTATGAGTGTTGATACCAAATCGGTTGCTAGCCATTTGGCGAGTACTGCTTCAATAACCCCATTTGGTGGTTTTTTACGTAAGACTAAGCTTGATGAGCTACCACAATTGTGGAATGTGCTAAAAGGGGATATGAGCTTGGTTGGCCCTCGTCCAGGTTTATTTAATCAAGAAGAATTAACAATAGCGCGCGAAGATAAAAGTATTTATATGGTCCGCCCTGGTATAACTGGTTTAGCTCAAGTTAATAATATTGATATGTCGACACCAACTTTGCTGGCAGAGGTTGATGCTAAAATGATTGAAATGTTAAATATTAGGGATTACTTTAAATATATCTTACTGACAGTATTTGGTAAGGGAAGTGGTGATAGAGTAAACAAAACTTAAATTCTATTTTCAATAGAATGCAGTTTAAGAATTGTTTTTTAGTTTTTAGTTTTTTAGTTTATGCGCGTGGAGCGATAAATGGATTTTTTGCAAATTTTATTTTCGTTAAATCGAATGCAAAAAAGAGGTGTGAGCACCGCAATAGACTCTTTGAGTTTATTTTTATCATTTTGGTTGGCTTTATTGGTAAGAACGGAATCTTTTTCTGTTTTTACTAATGTCGATTATTGGTTATTGATTACGCTTGTTTGTCCTATAAGCGTATTAATTTTTGCGAAACTAGGTTTATACCGTGCAGTGTTACGATACATGGGCCTTCAAGCGTTAACGGCTATTTTATTAGGGGTGATTATATCGACGACGAGCCTTATCTTTATGGCTTATTATGCTGAGTTTGGTTTACCCAGAACGGTACCTATTATTTATGCTGTATTTGCTTTAGGTTTTGTTGGTGGTTCTCGGTTAACCATTAGAGCCATTGTTGGCTCAGGCATGAAGCGAGAAGGTGAGCCTGTTATTATTTATGGTGCGGGTGTGAGTGGCAGACAATTAGTGACATCTCTAATGCAAAGCAAGGAATATTATCCGTTTGCCTTTGTTGATGATGATAAAGCAACTCATGGTAGTGTCATCCAAGGGATTCATGTTCATTCGCCCTCTATTATTCGAAAGCTCATACGTCAAAAATCAGCCACCAAAGTGTTACTCGCTTTACCGACAGTGTCCCATACAAGGCGAAAAGAGATTTTAATGTCTCTTGAATCCTTAGCCGTTCAAGTATTGACCATTCCGGCGACAGCAGATTTAGTGGATGGTAATATGTTATATAGTGATGTTAAAGAAGTTGAAATTGAAGATATATTAGGCAGAGAACCTGTCTCACCAAGAACGGATTTATTATCGGCCAATATTCACAATAAAGTGGTAATGGTCACAGGTGCTGGAGGCTCTATTGGATCAGAATTGTGTCGTCAAATTATTAAACTCAAACCTAATAAATTAGTTTTATATGAATTATCAGAATTTGGATTGTATTCAATAGAAAAAGAATTAACGAGTTATATTAGTGATCATAATCTGTTGATAGATGTTTTCCCTATATTAGGCTCTGTGCAAGGAAAAAATAGAATACAGACTGTGATGGAGACTTTTTCTGTTCAAACAGTCTATCATGCTGCAGCCTATAAACATGTCCCTTTGGTTGAGCATAATGTGGTTGAAGGGATCCGTAATAATGTATTTGGTACCTTATATACAGCTAGAGCTGCCATTGAAGCGAAAGTGGAAACTTTTGTTTTAATTTCAACAGATAAAGCCGTACGTCCGACAAATATTATGGGGACAACCAAGCGTATGGCCGAGCTCTGCTTGCAAGCGCTTGCCAAAGAAACGCATTCAACCCGTTTTTGTATGGTTCGCTTTGGTAATGTGTTAGGCTCGTCAGGCTCTGTTGTGCCTTTATTTCGCAAACAAATAAAAACAGGTGGCCCCATTACTGTGACCCATCCTGAAATAACGCGCTTTTTTATGACGATTCCTGAAGCATCACAATTAGTTATTCAAGCTGGGGCGATGGGGAAAGGAGGAGATGTCTTTGTTCTTGACATGGGGGCATCGGTTAAAATTGTCGATTTAGCCGAAAAAATGATAAGACTCAGTGGTTATGAAGTGAAAAATGATGTTAATCCAGAGGGAGAAATATCCATTGAATTTAGTGGCTTAAGGCCAGGTGAAAAGTTATATGAAGAGTTGCTCATCGGTGATGATGTTACAGGCACTGAGCATGAACGCATAATGACAGCCCATGAAGCTCATTTATCTTGGATGGATTTATCAAAGATATTGGATGAGTTAGATTCGGCATGCCATGAACTACGACATCAAGATATTAGGAATATTCTATTAAGTGCGCCAACAGGATTTAATCCAACAGATAATATAGGTGACTTAGTCTGGTGTTCAACTCAGATAGATGATAAACCATTAGAGTTAGTAGCTTCTTAATTTTTCTTGTTAAAAACTAAACGGCTAGCAATGATAGATTGCTAGCCGTTTTTTTATGCTTTTTTATTGTGCTGTGGATGATTGTCAACATGCTACTATTGGAATATTTGGGGGTGTTCTAATAGCTTTCATCTTTCGATAACGTTAGACTTAGCGCCTATTTGAGAGACAAGAGGTGGGGCTTAACTCTATTTGGGTTTTGATAATGTGAGTTGAGTGCATAGTGGTCGAGAAATGAAAGTGTTAGTAACAGGTGGTGCAGGTTTTATTGGCTCTGAGCTGATCCGCTATTTAATTGAAGAGACGAGAAATTGTGTCATCAATGTTGATAAGTTGAATTATGCGGGGAATTTATGTTCGCTTGAACAAGTAGAAGATAATGATCGCTATTGCTTCATTCAAGCCGATATTTGCAATCGAACCACATTGAAGGAAATTTTTGAGTCTCATCAGCCCGATGCGGTAATGCATCTCGCGGCCGAAAGCCATGTTGATCGCTCCATTGATGGGCCCGCGGCGTTTATGCAAACCAATATTATGGGTACTTTTACCTTACTGGAAGTGAGCAAGCACTATTGGCAGAAGTTGGACGGTGAAAAGAAAAGGCTATTTCGTTTTCATCATGTGTCCACCGATGAAGTGTATGGTGATTTGGATGCAATGTCAGCGCCTTTTACTGAAGCATCTAACTATGCTCCCAGTAGCCCTTATTCGGCATCAAAAGCGGCTAGCGATCATTTGGTTCGTGCTTGGCATCGTACTTATGGCTTGCCTGTGTTGATTTCTCAGTGTTCGAATAATTATGGTCCTTATCAATTTCCTGAAAAGTTGATTCCCTTAATGGTGTCTAATGCCCTCGCTGGCCTGCCTTTGCCTGTGTATGGCAATGGATTACAAAGGCGAGATTGGCTGTTTGTGACTGATCATGTCAAGGCGTTATACCGTATTTTGCAGCTAGGAAAAGTGGGTGAAACCTATAACATAGGTGGTGAAACGGAAAAATCAAATATCGAATTGATCAATAGGATCTGTGACATATTAGAGCAGCTTGCTCCCAATAAGCCTAATGGGTTGGTATTTTATCGAGATTTAATTTGTCATGTCGATGATAGGGCGGGCCATGATGTGCGGTATGCCGTCGATATCACAAAAATAAAAAATGAGCTTGATTGGCACCCTACAACAGATTTTAATCTTGGATTATTATCGACAGTGAAATGGTATGTGGACAATCAAGCTTGGTGTCATAGTCTGAATAATACTCCCCCCTAGTTTCATCAATAAGGATGAGCAGAGACTAAATCATCAATGCAGTAACAGTTCTGCAGTAAAAGCACAGTGAATTAATGATGAAAGGTATTATTTTAGCAGGGGGGGCAGGCACGCGGCTTTATCCACTGACTCAGTTTATGTCTAAGCAATTATTATTGGTTAATGGTAAGCCAATGATACTGTATCCCTTATCTTTTTTAGTACAAGTAGGAATAAAAGAAGTCTTGTTGATCACTCGACCAAAAGATGCATCAGCATTTCGGCAATTATTGGGTGATGGAGAACGCTTCGGCATATCACTTGAGTACGCGATTCAACAAGAGCCTAAAGGGATCGCAGAGTCTTTTATTATCGCAGGATCTTTTATCGGTGATGATGATGTCTGTTTAATATTGGGTGACAATTTCTTCTACGGCCAGTCACTTTTTAATGATTTAAAACACAAAAAATACTTTAGTCCTGCAAGGGGCGCGGGGGCGACTGTGTTTGGCTATGAGGTGGAGGAATCTCAGCACTATGGAATAGCAACACTGGATCAATCTAACCAAGTGATTGAGATTGAAGAGAAGCCTTTACAATCAAAATCTAATATCGCTATTACGGGTTTATATTGCTTTGATCATCGTGTTACTGAATTTGCTAAAAGGGTGGTGCCATCAAAAAGAGGCGAGCTTGAAATCACTTCCATTAATCAGATGTATCTTGAACGTGGTGAATTAACTGTGGAATTACTGGGCTCAGATGTAAGTTGGTTTGATATGGGAACCCATGAAAAATTAAGGGATGCATCTTCCTTTATTGAGCGAATAGAAGCGCAAGCGGGTCAGTGTATACTAGGGCCTGTTGACCTTTGGTGGCTAAATTATGTCCGAGATAAACGTGTTTCAATCGCGACGGGAGGGATGACGCCTAGTGATCTAAGCCCTCTTTCTTTAACAAAGGGGCTCCCAACAAAGAGTAAAACACGTTTAGCCGTATCCTACGGACAGCGTTTGTGGCTCCTTTCTACGGCGTTATCACTTGTTTATGTAGAATTACTACACCACACAAGCTCTGCCTTGTATAAAGAACCCACAAACTGCTGCAGAAATCATCACCAAAGATTAACAGGCCCTAACAATGACATCGTATATGACAGAAAATGATAAGGCGCTCTTGTGCTAGTGCTAGTGGTAGGGAAAAAGGGGCAGTTAGGGAGCCACCTTTTTAGGGTATTAAAACAGAGCCCAGATCTTGATGTTATCGAAATACCTGAATGCGACATCACCAATAAATTTGCGATTAATAATAGGATTAATCAATCTCGCCCTGATGTTATTGTTAATGCCGCGGCTTACACCTGTGTTGAGCAAGCAGAAATGGAAAAAGAAATAGCCTTTAATGTGAATAATAAGGGGGCGTGTTTATTAGCTCAAGCGTCAAAGGATATAGGGGCAATGCTTATCCATATGTCGACTGACTATGTATTTGATGGCAGTAATAAACATGCTTATAAAGAAAATGATGTGCCTAATCCCCAAAGTATTTATGGAAAGAGCAAATTAGCGGGTGAAGCGGCAATCGTTAACACTTGCCCTCGGCATATTATCATTCGTACTGCTTGGTTATTCAGTGTTCAAGACAATAATTTTGTGAGCACTATGCTAACATTAGGACGAGATCGTGATGAACTCAGTATTGTCGATGATCAGTACGGCGGGCCGACTTATGTGGGGGATCTTGCAAATGCTATCCTTCATATCATGATGCAATTTAAGCAAGTGGGAAGACTCAATTGGGGAGTTTATCACTTTTCAGGCTTCCCTTATGTGACTTGGTATCAATTTGCTCAGCATATTTTTAAGCAAGCACATAAACAAAAAACAATCGATAAACCCCCTCGTTTAGTGCCTATTTCCAGTCAAGATTATCCATCGAATGTTAATCGTCCTGCAAATTCAACACTCAATTGTACCAAAATTGAGCGAGAGCTTGGTATCGAGATGGTAGATTGGTCTAAGGCATTGCCTGTGGTCATAGAGCAGTTTATGGAGAGTCAGTATCAATAATGAAAGTGATTAATACTCAAATTGAAGATGTGAAAGTGATTATTCCAGCGCTATTTGGTGATGAAAGGGGATTTTTTATGGAAACTTGGCGACAAGATATTTTTAATGACCAAGTCGCCAACAGAGAATTTGTTCAGGATAACCATTCGCGATCTCAGCGTGGCGTGCTTAGAGGTTTACATTATCAAACTGAGCAAACTCAAGGGAAATTGATCAGGGTGATAAGTGGGAAAGTATTCGATGTGGCAGTGGATATGAGGAAAAACTCCGCCACATATGGCCATTGGGTGGGGCAAGAGTTATCTGCAAAAAATAGACGTCAACTTTGGGTCCCTGAAGGTTTTGCCCATGGTTTTTATGTGATGAGTGATATTGCAGAATGCGTGTACAAATGCACGAACTATTATCACAGTGATTCTGAGGTGAGCCTCAATTGGAATGATCCAAGCCTTGATATAACTTGGCCTCTAAGTGACGCTCCCCTTTTGTCCGATAAAGATAAAAAAGGGGTGAGTTTTGATAAGGCGCCTTCTTTTTAGCCTATTTTTCCTTGTAATTATCATCAAAGCCATGGCACGGTGCTTTTGTGCAGCTTATGCTTCTTGCATTCCAATTGAGGATAAATCCACCAATAAAACCATTTATAAAGTCCATGGTGCCTAACTTGGTTACTGCGCCGCCGTAAGCAGCATTTCCAAAGGGGAGTGCATTCAATTCACCTGTTGAGGTAAAGCCTTTGGCGGCTAAATTATTACAGGTTATTGCGCCTAAACTGTGACAGACACCGAGTTTTTTGTAACCTTGACGAACAACATTGTAGCCCACGGCATCCATCAGTCCTTGATAGCCTAATAGTGTGTCATTCACATCCCAAATAATGCCAACAATACCTTTAATACCATCTTCTCGAGTGGTAAAGCCAAAAATATTGCAAGAATCTTGATCGCATCGAGCGCGAGTGCCCGTTAATTTGACTCCAATAAATGAGTTTACAGTTAAAAGGGCATTAAATTCTGTCAAAGACAGCCCCGCTTTATGGGCGAGTTTTTCAACGCCTTTGGCGGCATATTTTGTGGCAAAGGCATGTTGCAGGTTGCCTATAATCTCATCGGGTTGATCCATACCATAATACAGAGTCCTAACCACACGGCCTACATCAGGGTTAATATTGTCGATGGCAAGCAGCGCGATAGCCTCGGTGCTAAATTCAGGTGTACCATTAACTTGTGCCATCACATAAGTAATGATCCCCGCTTTGAAAGCGGCTCTTAAACTCCCTGATGCATAATAGGCGCGGTCAAAGGCAAAATGTGCCGATGCGAGAGTGCCAAAGACGGGAATGTAGGTCAGCGCCGTTTGAGTAAAATTCGCTAAGGTTGGATTTTTCTGAAAAACATATTTTTGAGAGTGTTCCCGTCCATCAATTTTACCTAAAAATTTATAAACTTTTTCAAAGAAGTTATATCCACTGGGATCGGTATAGCGTAATGGGTTATTGAGAACATAACTGAATCGGTTGTAATTTTGTAGGTTTTGAGGAGATTGAATACTGGGATCCGCTTGTAAAAATCGACTTAAAATAGGATCATATATTCGGCCACCCATTTGAATAATATTCAGTGTGGGGAGAGTTTCATGATCTGTGTATGCTTGAGCAATTGGTTTTGTAGCGTGAATAAGACTGTTATGTTCAATTTCCATTGCATGACCAAATGCAGTATAAAAATATTGCTTAGTGACTTGGCCCGATTGATTTGTGATGCTTAAATTTGAACCTTGATGATCCCCGTGTTGGTAGTGTACTTCTTCTTGTGTTGCTTGACTGGGGAATTGATCTCGTTCAATCACAATGTTATTAATGAAATACCGATGACGAGTGCGCTCTATGGTGTCATCAAGGATGAGCTGTTCTTTTTGATAAACTTGCCCAACATAATGAGTATTACGAATTGTTAAGTTTCCATCTCTGAAGCGTTTATCAATCCGGCTCATCACATTCTGATCAGGTGTGTAGTGATACAGGCTATTGCTCTCGCCTTGCTGGATCTTTTTGATTTTATTCACGCTATAATAACTGAACTCTCTCGTACCATCAGAGAGGATGTTACCATTATTATCATAGGTGAATTCTGAATAGTGCTGCCCCTCTACCAGGGCATTAACGAGACGGTTAGTACTGGTACTTTGTTGGTATTCATAATTGGCTAACGTCAACTGTGCATTTCCATTGAGTTCCCCTTTGCGTGTTTTGATGTTGCCAAAACCATCATATTGATATTGTTCAGAATACCCATGAGGTGATAAGTGACCTTTCCCGACACTGAGCTGACGATTTGTTAATCGATTTAAATTGTCATAAGTAAAAGATTCATTGAAGGCAAGGTTAAGGAGTCCTTGATGGTAGTAGCTATGTGAGCGGCTACCTAAATTGCCTTTTTGATCATATTCTCCATAGCTAAGTTGATGAATGTTCTGGTTACCATGCTTGACATTGACAGTATAAAGCCGGCCTGTTTTAGGGTTAAAACCTTTGACTTCTTGGGTGCCATTACCAAAGTGTTGCTCGGTGATATTGCCATAGGGATCGGTGGCAATAATTTTACGTAAGGCTCGACCTTTATTATCTTTTTGTAAATATAAATAATGTTGGGCATTATAGTAAAAATTAACATAGAAGAGCCCATGATTACTGGGATAGTATTGGCGACTTAATTGGCCTTTACTATTGTATTGATAGACTATGTTATAGTTTGTTCCATCGAGTACATAGTTTATTTTTTGAGTACGACCAAAGTCATCATAGTGGTATTGTTCGCTGTATTTTATTGGTTCTGTACTTGCGCAATTGATCGGTATAGTGTCGGCTTTGCTCCATTGTTTTAGACTACTGATTTTCCCCGCACTTTTATTATGGCTATTACCACTGTAGTACCAACAAGATAAGCTCTCATTATTTTCCTGTCGTATTTTTCTGCCTATTGCATCATAGCCTAACAGACTGACTTGATTTTCCCCGTCTGTTTGCGCAATGACTTCTTTAAAACCGTTGTAAGTATACGCCCATGAGCCTTTATCGGGATCTTGAGTCGTCAGTAGCTGCCCGTAATCATTAAAATGAGATAATATGACTTGTGTCTGATTGATATTGGCATGGTTTTTTGCTGTGAGAGTCACTTTATTTTGTTGATTAAAGGCATCGTAATAATAACGAATATATTGCCCTGCCACATTTTTAAGAGACACTAGCAAGCCGTCAGGGCTGTAGGTGTAATAGGATGCTTGCCCTTTTTCATCAATACGGGTGGTCGTAAGGCCATTAATTTTTGTCCATCGACTGACGGTACTTGATTCAGTCGGAATGGCTTTTTTATAGACTCTGCCTAGATTGTCATAAAATGTTTGCTGGTAATGTGACGATGCACTGGTAAATTGCGGCGTTGAAATATGTGTACGTAATCCTTGAGGGTTATAATACATGGACGTCACAACCCAACTGCCATTAAAGCTTTTTACCTTTTGTTCTCTTTCACGTCCAAAAGGATCGAGGTAACTGATTTTGGCTGGTTGATTACTGCTGGTTTGAGTTTCTGTTATGTAGTTTTTATCACAACCGGCACAATAGCTTCGGCTAATTTTAGTATAATTTCCATCGGCTAAACGTTGCTCAATACTGCGTCCGACTATATCGAAAAATGCTGTGGTAGCCAGTTTGTTAGGCCCTGTGCTCGTTTGGCTAACAATACGGCCTTGTGTGGCGATATGTCCTGAAGTGCCGTTGTAAAGAAAATGTTCCTTTTCACCCAATGAGTTCATTTTACTGGCAATATACTGACCTCTAGAATCATAAAACCAGTAATTGGCTCGCTTTTGGTAGTGAATATTATCGACCTTAGCATAGTCTTGCTGAGCTACTTTATTACCAAACTTATCGTAAAAAAAGGCAGAGGTTAATCCATTAACCCTTGATTCTCTGAGTAAACCATTGGGGTAATAACTGAGGTTTGTTTCCCTCGTTTGAGCACTGACTTGTCCATCATGGGTATTCTGGTAACGTATTTTTTTTACTTTAGTTGTATTAATGAGTGCGAATTTTTTTGCATCTAAAGCCTGACCGGAGGGTGAGGCAACTTGAGGGTGGCTATGAGTTAAAATTAATGCTTGAGGAGTGATCACATTATGAGCGGCATTTGAATAATGGTGAGTTGTGAGGCTTTCATGAATAAGTTGGCCTGTATTACTTTTTTTAAGTATTCGATTACTGAGAAGGTTATTCCAATTATCAAAACTGTTAAGGGTAAGGGTTTCAGCAACTTTTTGATGATGCGTGGGCGTCGTGCCGTTAGATGATAAATCAATGTGATAATGCGTTTCTTGTGTTTGCTGTGGATTGACTTGTATACCCCCCTGAGCACTGACGCTTCGAGTATAGCGGTGCTGAGTGTGTTTTAAGGTTAAATTTTGATAGCGTTGTTGTTGGTTTTTAATTTGGCCTGTTAGCGGGTGAAGTTGGTGGTATTGCGTTATGGAGGTGAGTTTTTGTTCGGGTTGGGTGCTTTGTATGGTTTCGAAACCTAAAAAGCCACGGCCTTTTTTATGGGCGAGTGGTCCACCGTATGTATATTGAGTGAGTGTGGCACTGTTTTTATTGGTTTGTTGAGCTGTTTCTGAAACCAAATACATACCTGCAATGGGTGTTAGAAAGTCTCGACCATCCTCTTGGCCTATGGGTTCATCGTCATAATCATAGTTGGCTTTAACGTCAGGTTTCTGGCTTGACTCGATATTGAGTAAAGGCAGCCCGCTGCCTAATGTGGCATAGGCAATGTCAGTTTTTATGCCTGTGCTGCTAGTGATCTGCGTTATGACATGCTCATTAATATTGGCACGAGTGGCTTTATGTAATTTCCAAGAATTTGTATTCCCAGAAGAATAAAGTAAATCAACTTTGGTGTCCCCATCAACATCAGCAAAACGGATTGATGTAATATCGGGATTAGTATCTGTCCCCGTAGTAAGTCTGCCACGTTTAACAAAATGTATATATTCAGAATGTGGGCTGGGTGAGGCTAAGTAAATATCATAATTTCTGTTAGCAGTAGCAGCTAACACATCGGTTCTTCCATCATTATTGAGATCAATAAATTGATGTCGATGATAAATACTGCTATTGGTTGCATTAATACCAGTTAAGGCTTTACGGAAAGTAAAACTGCCATCACCTTTTGATAAGCGATAATACCAAATTTGACGTAATTGATAAGTGACGTCAGTGAGTCCATCACCATTGAAGTCGGCGACACTGAGATTATTTAGACCTTTTTCTAAATGGGTGCCATTGGTTGCCGTGTAGGTTATTTTGTTGTTTTCAAAGGAAGCGATAAAAGCATAAGTATTATAGTCAGTACTGGCTTGGCTATTGTATTCCGCTGTAGGCGCGATAGGGCATGCGTAGCCTGTCACGAAAGGACCGCAGGGATCATTTGAAATGGTTTTTTTAACGGTCATGATGAGATCGGTTAATCCATCGGCATTAATGTCGACCATTGCCGTATTTTTGCCTAACTTACTCAATTGGCTATAGGTTTGATACAGAACCGCTCCTCCACTTTTAGAAGGGAAGTTGACGACAATACTTTTTGCTGAGGAAAAATGCCCCCCTAAGTTTTGGTAATAATATAGATTGGTGCCTGATTTAAACACAATATCTTGCAGGCCATCACCGTTAACATCGGCAATGAGTGTGTTGGCATATTCTGCGGAGGAAATACCTAATGAACGGTAAGTGAAATCATAATTGACACGGGTAGTGAAACAAATGTGTTCTGTACCGGGCTCTGTTTCGCAGATCCGCCTCTCTCCTGTGCTGGGATCGGAACTGATGGCATGCCAATGGCCATTTTCAATGGGGATCAAGAGCTCTTGTTTGCCATCACCGTCTATATCCATGACTTTGACATGTTCTTTTTTACCTAAACTGGCATTGCTAATCGCTTGAGTCTTGCTGCCTACTGTGCTGATATTTAAGGTGCGTTGAATAGGGTATTGGTTTAAATATTGTGTTGATAAGCGACTGGGAGCAAGGTTGGATTGGATTTTATTCACTTCCCAGTTACTGGTGTAGTAATGCCACTGATTATTTTTAGGAAATAACATATCGGCATATCCATCACCATTAAAATCGAGTATTTGCGTATTAAAGCGGCTATCGTCATGAATGTTGATATTGGCGCTACTTGTTTCAAAGGGGCTAAAGTTAGCTGTTCGATAATTAATGTGGCACCAGGTTTCAGCGCTAGCTTCTGCACCTGGCTCACAATAAGATACTGTTGCACAAGTGACGGCTCCGTTGGTGGCTGCGTTACATTTCTGATAAAGCGGGTTTATTGATTTATGAGTGGCATGCGCAAAGTCAAAGCTTGTTTTAGGTGAACATATTTGAAAGCTTTGATCGAAACATTCTTGAATCGCAGTGACATAACGTCGCTCTTCTGGAAGTTTGCCCAGTAACCAAGTGAATTTGTACGAGCGATAAGTGTCATTGTCTTGTTTGACTTGAATACTACTGAGTCTTTTGTCATGGGTTAAGCGACTACCATTTGTAAAGCTGACATGACTTTTATCGAGATTATTATAATGGAATAGAATACTGTTATAGGTGGGTTTACCTAAGAGGTGGTTTCCCCCATAAATAATTCGGGATAAGTAGTGACTGCCTTTGGCGATATTTTTATTGTAATCATAGCGAATATAATTGCCATGTTTGTCAATAATCGCTTTTAAGGACCACACTTGAGCAAGAGTACCTTCTGTATACCTACTGGGTTCAATATAAGCATCAGATGCATTGGTTAAGACGGGAGCTAAACCAAAGTAATGTGTTTCATTGGTTTTGGTTTTGAGCGTGAAATACTGTGGGTTTCGTTTATCAGGGTGGGCGGTGAAGGTGTTAAACGTATCAATTTCTGTATGGTATTGATTACTTGAATGTGTATTTAACAGCAGCCGTTGTCCATTGTAGCAATAAGCATCATTTTCATCGAAGTTGACACCGGATATCTTTCCATCAATTGCGATACTTTTAGCACATCGGTTAATGGCAGACAATCCAGCTAAATGCCAGCCGACGCCTAAAATACTCTCTCCACCTTGGCTATTGTATATCAAGCCTAAGTCAGGGCTTAAGCCTGCTGTTGCTGGAGGTAATGTCAGTGGCATAGTGTAATTGGCCGCACCTGCGTCGGTGACTTGGAATTGACCTTGATTAAACTGAATGATGTTGCCAGTGTTGGCATAGGTTTGAGAAGCTGAGGTGTTGATCAATTGACCCGAGTGTGAACCTAAATAGGTGACAGAAACACCATTATTGAGTGCGATAAGATCGTCGATATTATCGCCGTTGAGATCTTTTGTTGTGAGTGTAATGGATTGGGAAAAATCGATATTATTACGAGATGGACTGTAAACACTTAGCTTTGCTGTTTGAGTCAATCTTTTAATGATAAAGCTATCTTGGCTGCTACTTTCACTGCGAATAAGAAGATCTAAGTGGCCATCACCATCAAGCTCCGATATTTCAATTTTATATTCCGATGTGGGTGACAAAGACTGCCTGCTAAATTCGGTTTCATTCAAAATAATCAAAGCCCATTTATCGGTCGAACGATTGTAAGCGAGTCTGAAAATACCATTCTTGGGGGTGACATTGAGTGGGATTGAGATATCAGCAGCAATTAAGATGAATTGAGGTGGGATCCTTAAAAAGAGATCGCCTGTTTGATTTTGGTAAATATCATAGTTTAGGTCATCGACTTTTGTTGCTGAGAAACTGAATGTGGAATAGGAAATGAAAATGAGTAACATCATAAAATGAAATGTGACAGTCCTTATTGTGTGCATGAAAATCCCTTTCACCAATTTGCAACTAGTACTAAAGTCTAGTTCATTCGGTACAGATTGATGACTTAATTGAGAAAGTGGTAATCTTATTTGTCGGAATAACAATAAAAATAACAAGGAAAAGAGTGATATGAAGTCGTTACTTTCTCAAAATTGGATTTTTAAAAGGGTGATGAATCTGTACCCTCCCTATTTATTTACTGGGATCAGTATCAAAAAGCTCAGCAAAGATTTTCGGCAATTGACAGTGACTATGCCACTTCGTTGGTATAACCAAAATTATGTGGGAACCCATTTTGGGGGGAATTTATTTTCGATGACCGATCCTTGGTTTATGTTGATGCTTATTCAAGTTCTTGGTCGCGATTTTAAAGTGTGGGATCAGTCCGCTAATATTGAGTTTATTAAACCGGGTAAAGGCCGAGTGTCATGTGATTTTGTCATCGATGATGCATTATTGCAGAATATTTATCAGGCAACAGAAAAAGGCGATAAATATCTTCCAGAGCTTATTGTGTATATTAAAGATGAAGCTGGAGAGGTTATCGCTAAGATCACAAAAATTATTTATATCAGGCGTAAACAAGGTCGGTAATTACTGATTCATTTTGTCATCTTTATTGGTCAGGTGACATGTTTACTTACAAAATATTTATTTTGATTGCATTGTCATTAAATGCCACGAAGGAAGTCAATTTCAGGTATTTTCACTGCACTTCTTTGTTGAGTGAAGTAAAGAAATTGGCTTGTTCGATATTAAAAAAACTGGCATCTTCAAGTGGATTATAAAAATAAAATTAACTGATACAAGGATGAAACGTGTTAAAAGCTCATTTTATAAAAAGCCCCATATGGGCTCAATTATCACTATTCTATCTATTAATATTATCATTCTTGTTGTCTCCTTTATTGGCACAGGCAAGCGTTAATAATGACAGTGACTTTAATCCCATGGATGTCTTCAATCTAGAATATGCTAGTGATCTCGCGATAAGTCATGATGGCCTGTTAGTCTATTTTGTGCGTAATCGAATGGATATCAATACAGATAAACAAGTTAAGAACATTTGGTCAATACACACTCAAACCAAAGAAATGTTGCCCGTAACATCAGGTATTCATGCTGATTTCTCGCCCGTCTTGTCGCCGGATCAAGAAAAACTCGCCTTCATTTCAACTCGCTCGGGTCAACCCCAAATTTTTATAAAATGGCTGAAAACAGGGGCGATAGCCATGATAAGCCATTTAAATGAAATGCCGAGTCACTTAACTTGGTCGCCTGATAATCGTTTTATTGCTTTTAATATGTTTGTGGCAAAACAAGTTAATAGGCCAGTTAAAATTGCGGGTA
Organism: uncultured Shewanella sp.; assembly: GCF_947491715.1. Lineage (GTDB taxonomy): Bacteria > Pseudomonadota > Gammaproteobacteria > Enterobacterales > Shewanellaceae > Shewanella. Next base: position 503,554 of record NZ_CANLKR010000001.1, read on the forward strand.
AGCCAAAAGGCGCCACTTGGGCTGATGAGGCGGTAGTGATTGATGAGCTGATATATCGACAAGATGGCGCGGGTTATATTCAGCCTGGTTTCAAACATATTTTTATGATTGAAGCTCATGGTGGTAATGCGCAACAATTGACCTCTGAGGATTATGATCATTCAGGGGAGGTGAGTTGGGCACCTGATGGGCAGTCGATGTATTTTTCGGCTCAACGTTTTGATAATTTAGTGTTAGCACCTATTCGCAGTGAAGTTTATCGCTTAGTGTTGAGCTCAAGAGAAATAACGGCCATTACCGATCGAAACGGGCCGGATGTTCTTCCAAAGGTGTCGCCTAATGGACAATATTTAGCGTATTTAGGCTTTGATGATAACGGCATGAATTATCAAAATTCCAAGCTTTATGTGCGTTCGTTAAAAGAGGACAAGGTGCGTGTGCTGACGCAAGATCTTGACCGCAATATCGATGCAATTAAGTGGAATGCAAAAGGCACGGGTGTGTATATTCAATATGATGATAAAGGCAATACCAGTGTGAGCTTTCAGCCTTTATCGGCAAATCGAAAGCTTATCACCCAGCATATTGGTAATCATTTTTTAGGTCGTCCTTATTCTGGCGGTGATTTTGATGTGGCCCATGATGGCACTTTAGTGTTTACTCAATCAAACCCTCAAATGCCAGCCGAAATAGGCATGATTAAGCAAGGTAAACACGATGTACTGACTCAACTTAATCAAGATGCACTGGCAGGTAAAACCTTGGCCAAGCTTGATACTATTGAAGTGAAATCAAGCTATGATGATTTGCCTATTCAAGGCTGGGTGCTTTATCCGCCAAATTTTGATAAACGTCAACAATACCCACTGATCCTTGAAATCCATGGTGGGCCCACTGCGGCTTATGGGCCACATTTTTCGGCGGAGGGACAACTTTATGCGGCTGCGGGCTATGTGGTCTTGTATATGAACCCAAGGGGAAGTTCAAGTTATGGTGCTGAGTTTGCTCAAAAGATACATAATAACTATCCGAGTCAAGATTATGATGACTTAATGACAGGGGTAGATACATTAATCGCTAAGGGCTTTATTGATGATAAACGTCTTTTTGTCACTGGCGGCTCTGGCGGAGGTGTGCTAACCGCTTGGATTATTGGTCATACGACGCGTTTTTCTGCGGCTGTGGTGGCAAAACCTGTCATTAATTGGTTTAGTTTTGTGTTAACAGCCGATTTTTATCCTTTTTTTGCTCAATATTGGTTTGCAGATAAACCTTGGAATGATCCTGAAAGCTATATGAAACGTTCTCCCATTAGCTATGTGGATAAGATGGAAACTCCTACCATGCTATTGACTGGTGAAGAAGATCACCGAACGCCTATTACTGAATCAGAACAACTCTATCAGGGATTGAAATTGAAACAAGTCGATACCATGATGGTGCGTATTCCCAATGCCAGTCATAGTATTACTGCACGGCCCTCTCGTTTACTGACAAAAGTGGCTTATATTTTATGGTGGTTTGAACAATACGGTGGTACAAAAAAGCACGAAGGCGAAGATGACTAAAGAGCGATTGTTTAACGTCTCCAATACACATACAAGGAAGAAGAGAATGATAAGAAAAATCAATAAAGGCTGGTTATGCTTGTTACTCATGTTAGTGAGTAGCAGTTGGAGCGTTAATGTACTCGCGGGAAAAATAGACTCCGTGACTAATTTACTTTATACCGAAAAAGGGCTAGCGGGAAAGGCTGTATTTACCCAAGAAAGTGAATTTGATTACAGTGGCTTTATTGAAGTGGGCTGGAATAACCGTCGCTTGAAAATTAATGAATCGGTGACCTTAGATAAAAATGGTATGCCAATTAGGTTTCAAGCTCAGGGGCAATCCCCTTTTGGCTCTGCGATTAATGAGACTTTTAGCATTAAAAATCATCGGGCTAAATGGGAGAGCGCGAAAGATGTGGGGAGCATAGCAGTCAATGAGCCTCGTTTTTATATTCCTGCCGATAGCTCAATTGCAACGGATGCGGCATTTGTGAGGGCATTATTATCATCGCCTTCTAAAACCTTGGCATTATTGCCCAGTGGTCATGCGTCATTAACCATACTCAATGAACAAGAGATTGAGCATGATGGTAACAAAGCACGGGTGTATTTATACGCGCTCAGTGGATTGGACTTTACACCAGATTTTGCTTGGTATGACGATAAAGGCCGTTTATTTGCTCAAAATATGGGGGGATTTATGCGGGTGATCCGGCAAGGATTTAGTCTTGAAAACTTGAAAGTCTTGAGTGAGATCCAGCAAAATGAAGAAAAATCTTATCTTGAAAATATGGCTGATAAATTAAGTCATTCTTATTCCCAATTGCTTATTCAGGGCAGTAATATCGTTGACGTTGAGAGCGGCAAACTGATTGAGCAAACCGACGTGTTGCTGGAAGAGGGGAAAATCAAGAAAATCGCCAAACATATTCCACAAGAAAATAATATGCAAGTTGTTGATGGTAGTGGAAAAACATTATTGCCCGGCCTTTGGGACATGCATGGGCATTTATCAAAAGATGATGGATTACTTGATATCGCGGCTGGCGTCACGAGTGTGCGTGATATGGGCAGTAATCATGACAGTATTATGGAGATTGAAGCGTTATTTAACACTAATCAGATCATTGGGCCACACGTGTATCGTGCAGGTTTTATGGATCAAAAAAGTGAATATTCTGCCGGTTTATCGGTAGAAACATTAGAAGAAGCATTGAATACCGTCGATTGGTTTGCCGATAACGGTTATATTCAAATTAAGTTATACAGCTCTATTGATCCGACTTGGGTGAAACCTCTAGCAGAGCGGGCGCATAACAGAGGCTTGCGGGTGAGCGGTCATATTCCTGCGTTTATGACAGCCGAGCAGGCAGTCAAAGCTGGCTACGATGAAATTCAGCATATTAATATGATTTTTCTGAACTTCTTGGCAGGGACTCATGCTGATACTCGACAGCAGTTACGGTTTTCATTAATTGGTGAAAAAGCCGGCGCTATGGATTTAAACAGCCCTGAAATGAAAGATTTGATAAAGCTGTTGGCTGATAAGCGAGTGACTGTGGATCCCACTGTGTCGACTTTTAGAAGTTTATTAATCGCAGAAGATAGGCAAACCAACCCTGAGTACTTAGCCATTATAGATCATCTCCCTCCAGCAGCATCAAGACAGCTTAAAGGGGCTGCAATGAATGTGAAGGGCACAGCATTAGCTGAGTATAAAAAAAGTGCTGATGCATTAATCGACATGGTGAAAGTGCTTTATGATAATCAAGTGCCTATTGTGCCCGGCACTGATAATTTAACGGGCTTTACTTTACACAGAGAGCTTGAGCTTTATGAGCAAGCAGGTATCCCTGCCTTTGATATTTTAGCCATGGCCAGTATCAATTCCGCTAATTTAGTCGGAGCGGGTCATCTTTCTGGTTCAATCAAAGAAGGTAAGAATGCCGATGTCATTTTAGTTGAGGGCGATCCAACCAAAAATATGAGTGATCTTCGAAAAATATCGCTGGTGGTCAAAGGTAATCACTTTTATAAAACCGCTGATCTCTATCGCACTTTAGGAGTAAAACCTTTTACTCAACCTGCGATCGTAACAGGCGCTAAAGCGACGCAATTACATTAATGTTAGAGATAACAATAGCCTCATTTTTAGAGGCTATTGTTATTAAATGGGGAGAGGTTATACCGTTCTTTGTGTTAAATAAGGCATCTTAGTAATTTGTTCTAATAAATTAAGGGAAATAGTTGAAAGGGGAGTTGATGGTTCTTTTTTGCTAAAAAAACGACTCAATTTCCCAGAAAAGCTTTGACTTTCAACCTGTTTTTCAGCCCAAGTGAGTAAAGTCTCTAATTTCACCTTACTCTCGTTATTTGTTAGGCTTGTTAGAGGCATTCGTAAATGCTCACCTTCTTTTTTAAGTAACAATTGTAATATCGGTTCGTTATTATTTTTTATCGCCAAAGATAAAGATGTATTATTTTTTATATCTATATTTGTTAAGCTTATTGATGGCACCCGCTCGAGGATCAGTTTAGCAATCTCATTATTATTATTTTCAATAGCCAACATTAATACAGATTTTCTTTGGGAGTCGAGCTGTAGTAAGTCATCAGTAGATAACTTTGCTAAGATCAATTTTGCTATTTCTGTATTTCCCGAACTGATTGCCTTCATGAGAGCTGTTTCCCCGTGGATATTAGGCTTCGTTAAGCTCTCTTTTGGTAGCTTTTTAAGGATTAATGCCGCAATTTTGTGGTCTTGATTATTGATGGCTTTTATTAATACAGAGTCCATTTTTGAGTCTAGCTGCATTAATTGTTTACCTGATAATTTATTTATTATCATTTCGGCTATTTTGGAGTTTTTAGAGTCAACCGCTTTCATTAATGCACTTTCACCTTGTTTATCTTGCTTGATCAAGTCTTGAGCTGACATTTTATCGATCATTGTTTTAGCAAGATGATCTACTACATCTGCATTTTCATCTTCGCAAAGCACCATTAACGGTGTTTTATCAGTCGATGGGGTCGTTATATTGAGATTAATTTTGTTATGCTTAACGAGTGTATTAAACATTTCTTCTTTACCATCTTCAAAGCCTATATCTTTATTTTGTAGGATAATGTCTAGTGCTTTAAAGAGTGGATATGTACCATTTCCATCTGGCTTGTTTACATTGATTTTTGGGTGTGAGGCAATAATGTTAAATGCTCTTTCATCCGTATTGTCCCCATAGCTTAATAATTCTGTTAATGGTGTAAATCCCGCTTTATCGGGAGTATTTATTTTGGTATTTTTAGCAACAAGTTTAGTCAATATTTCGTAGGTATCGTTATTTCTGTTTTGACTATCTATGACTAAAGAAAGCAACTTAGGATCACTAGTATCAGTATTATGTTCTAGTATTAAATCTATTTTTTCTTTTAAAAGTGATGTTTCTTCATTGGTTAAAGCTTTTTCATTTCCAAAGTAGGTATTAAGAGCATAATAAATAGGACTATGACCTTTATTATTGGTCGCATTGATTGCTTTAGGATCTGCTTTAAGGAGGATTTTTAAATCATTGATGGATACATCTTGATCCAGTAATGCTTGGGTAAAGCCTGTTTGTATGTTGTTTAAATCAGTATTGTTTAATGATTCACGACCATTTTGAACTGAATTTAGATATTGCTCATCATGAACATCAAATGTCTGCATGATATTATTACTCGTGTTTCTATAGACGTGAATGCTTTCTGATCCAGATTTATATGGTGAGGGGTGATCCCATAGCTTATCCGTTCTTAATAGTATTTCATTACTAATATCGAAATTGTTTATTGAGTTGTTATATGTGTTAATTGATTGTTTGGTAAGAAATTTAGATGCATCTTGTTTCTGTAGTAACCTATTTTTATTTTCATTGTTAAAGACTTCAGTTGATTCTTTAAGGCAGGTTTGCATTTTTTTCTGGAGTTCTTGACCTTCTTGTGTTGTGGTCGGTTTAGCTGTTTTTGTAATTTTCACATCTTGGAAGCAAGAGTCTTTATACAATACAGGTGTTGGGTGTAGGCACCATGCATCAATAACAATTGCATCATCCATAGGTTTATTGGTTTTGGGATCCAACTCCCCAATGATGACAACTGAGTGGTCATTACTCCAAGCAGCCAAATGTACGGGCAAACTGTGCTCTTTAGCGGCTAATTTCGCAAAGAGTAAGCGGCCCACATCTCCACAAAATGATCCTTTAGAGAGTTTAGCTCTATAAACCGCTTGTTCAATTTCACCAAATTTATCATATTCATTTTGCTTTATTGTGCCCTTAGCAGAATCAAGAAAATAATGCATTCTTTTACCGGCAAGAGCATTGATATTCGATTCACCCTCAGTGAATTTAATATGGGCTCTTTGGTTGCCAATAAACTCGATTCCATCTTGATATTTAATGGATATAATGGCTTCTTTAGCTTTCATTAAATGCGACATTGTTTGCTCGGAAACATCCTGTAAAATGACATCATTACCTTTATGAGTTGAAACAAAATTTAATTCTCTTGAGGTTGTATTATTAATTGAGAAGTTTTTTATTGATTCAGGTACTAAATCTTGAAACTTAGGAGAATTAGGTAGTTGAGATAATGTTGGCATGAGGTTTTATTCCTATATTTTATGCTGCAAAGGTTTAAAATATTAGTGAGAAATTGAGAATGAATTCTTGAACTTTAGGCTTTTTTCAATGACAGAGTTAATGCAATCTTTAAATTCAAAATCGTTAATTGATGCATTTATTTTATAACTGTAAACAATGTGTTTTTTATCAGGACAAATACCAAGGGTTCCGTCGGCGGAATCACTGCATAGGTAATTCCCTATAAGCAGTCTTTCATAAATACTTAATCGTTCATTGTCGTTGATTGTAGAAATATAAGCGGAAATATGTATTGAAAATGTTTCTTCGATATAAATTATATTGATTTCAAGCTCATCATTGATGGCTAAAGTGACAATATTATTGTTTATGGTGAGGTTTTTATTATCGAAGTAAAAATGTATCAAAGATTTGAAATGTTCTTGCATATGACCGCCAGTAAGATTAACTATATTTAATTTTTAGTTAATCTATATGATTATTTTTCAGTCATATATCGTATTTCAATTTAAATGTAATTATCTCATCTTACCAGTTACTTCTTTGATTTTATGACTAATTGACTTGGCATTCATTTGTTTAATAGCTTGTCAATAAAAATTAGTTGTTATTAATTTTTGTGAGTGGAGTAGTAATGTTTTTGTTCAGAATACTTTCTTTCTTATATCAAAGTTATTCAGAAAATATTAATAGTTTTACTGGAGTATTATTACAGTTTTAAGTGGTGGTACCATTCATATACCCAAATTCATTGAAGGTGTAAGGTTCAGAGGGATGATTACTCCCTCTTTAACCTTGCCACAAGCGTGACGTTTTTTTAAGAGCGATGGAAACATGTATCTTCAGGTGCTGACTATCACCTTATGTCGCTGCTGTTTCCCAATCAGTGAGTATTTGCATGATTTGCATAGAATCGTCAATAGTGACACTTGGAAAACACAAAGATGTCTTACCCGTTTCTAAGGCTTCTCGTACTTGCCTGACTTGATATAAAAAAGCATTACCGTCGGCGGTGACATCAATGATTTTCTCTGTTTGCTCATACTGGCTAACACGTAATTGATTACCTGCTGCCTCCGGTAACCAAGGGTTGGAGATAATGTCGAGTTTGCCTTTTGTGCCTAATACCGTAAATGCAGCATGTAGGCCGTAATTTTCGGCCGTATGTAATTGACATATGACATCATTATTGAAACGAAATATCGCACTGCTTTCATTGATATTGCCATCTTGCCCGCGTCGGCCTTGGGCGCTTACCACGGCCTTGTCGAAAATGTTTTCACCAAAGTGCTTTTTCAAAATTAGATGCATTAATGAGGCTGGGTAGCAGCCTAAATTATACAGTGCGCCATGGCTTAAGGGATTGACAAAGTCTGCAATGGCCGCGCAATACTGCCCTGAGATGGATTTGATTTGGCCAATTGAACCTGCATCAATGACTTGGCTAATTTTTTCGGCAAAAGGGTGACAGAGGTACATGAGCCCTTCTGCAAAAAAGACATCATGTTGTTTGACTGCCTTGATGGCCTCTTGAGTTTTTTCCATATCAATGGATAAGGATTTTTCACATAGAATGGCTTTTCCGGCCTGTGAGGCTTTAATAATATATTCGTGGTGTAGATGATTTGGTAAAGCGATGTAGATGATATCTACGGCCTCATCACTGATTAATGCATCAAAATTTTGATACGTATAAGGTATGTCATACTGCTTCGAAAAAGCGTGTAAGGTATCGCTATTGCGACCTGCGACACTGTGGATTACTGTTTTACCGTCTTCAATAATGGCGTCTGCCATGACACCTGAAATAAAGCTGGTGCCCAGTATGCCCCATTTAAGTGGTTTAACCATCATTTAGTTTCCTTTTACAAGTTTATTAAGTTCAAAGGCTTGAACTAAATCGGTCAAACCCAGTTCGATGAAGGTTTGAGTATGCTTAGCGTTAAAATGTTGCTCAAATGCGGCTTCATCATCGTATCGTTCCCAAAAAATGAATCGATAGGGATCTTGTTTATCTTGAAAAGCGATGGCCATAGAGCAGCCCGTTTCACTCTCCATTGCTTCACAAAAAGTATGGATGGCATCGATGGCGACGGGTAAATCAGCGTCGGCTTTGACGCGTAACTCTGCAGTAATAAAAAGGCCTTGCTTTAACATTGTTTACTCAATTTTAGGTTAGTCAAAAAGGTTAATGACTTTATTACACCTATTTAAGTTAATAAATTCTGTTTTGGTTTAAACTTTACCAACTATAGGTTGTTAATTGAAAGCAGTTGTTCTGTGTTGAACAAGATATGAGGGGGAACATGGATAAATTAAAAAGTATGCAGGCCTTAGTGGCTGTGGTGGACTCAGGGAGCTTTTCAAAGGCCGCAGTGCGTTTATCCATTACCGCGACTATGGTGGGGAAACATATTAATGCATTAGAGGCAGCATTAGGCGTGCGATTATTGAATCGAACGACTCGTAAACAATCACTAACCGAGGGTGGTGAGCAGTATTATTTTGAATGTCGGCGTTTATTGGCTGAAATTGCAGAAGCAGAAAACGGTTTGCAGCAATTTAATCATGATCCAAAAGGTCTGATCAGAATTAACTCTCCTGTGACTTATGGTCATCAAATCCTCGCGCCAATTTTAGCTAAATTTTTACAAGCCTATTCTCAAATAAATATTGAACTTATTTTAGATAATGGCGTTATCGATCCCTTACATGATCCTTTCGATTTGGTGATCCGCATTGGCAATTTAGCCGACTCATCCTTAATCGCTCGACAGTTAGGGGAATATGATATGATATTTTGTGCATCGCCTAGTTACCTTAAGCAAGCAGGGATCCCCGACTCTATCGATGCTTTGCTATCTCATTCCTGTTTAGGTTTTCATTATGGTGATGTACAGATTAATCAGATATTACGTCATGAAACATTGGCCTTTGATAAGTCCCACACCCGTTTGATCTCAAACAGTGGATCAGCTTTAAAAGTCGCTGCAATGGCTGGCGGGGGGATTATACTACAACCAAGATTATTGCTTGCAGATAGTATCGAAACCGGGGAGTTAATCGAAGTACTCATCGATTCAGCCCCGCAACCATTACCGATAAACCTATTATATAAAAGTACCACACAACCTTTAAAAATCCGCACTTTTATTGATTTTTTACTCTCATCCTTAATTTAATTGAATACACTTCTCGATGATTGCTGGGCTTCTACTCACAATGAAAATATCTTCTTTATGGCTCGTGTTGGCATCTACAGCTGTAATGAGAACGAGGCCTTGAGCCTGAATCCAATCATCGGGTGAATAGGCCAGCGCTTGACCTGCATGTATTAAGTTTGATGTCAGTCCATCATCATTACAGAATCGATGACATTGTGTTTATCAAGAGTCAATCTACTCATCCCAATCAGCAAAATATTGCACTAGAAAATCAATAGCCAGTCGAACACGTAATGGCATAAAGCGTTTATTTTGATAAACAATCCAACTGCTGGTACCTTGTCCCCAAAAGGGTTCCAGTATAGGAATAACGTCATCACTTTCTATCGCCGTTGTAAAGGTGCTTTTTGGCATGTAAGCGATCCCCAGCCCTTTTTTGCATGCTTCTAATACGACATTGGCATTATTGCTGCGCCATTGCCCTTTGATTTTTATTCCGACTTTATTACCATCCATATTGAATTCCCACGTGTCATTATTGGAAACAATACAGTTATGGTTTTTCAGATGGTTAGGGTGTGTGGGGAGGCCATTTTCTGTCACATAATCTTTGCTAGCAACGGCCATCATGGGGCGTCTAACGAGTTTCCGAGCAACTAAACTAGAATCGGTTAATTCACCATAGCGAATGGCGAAATCGATACCATCTTCTAACAAATTCACCACACGGCTATTGAGATCTAAATCGATGTTGAGCTGAGGATACTTGGAAACAAAGGCCATTAAGGCGGGAGCAAGATAATGTTCGGCAAAGCCACCCGCTGCGCTGACTTTTAGCGTGCCGCTGAGGTCAACTTGTTTGAGGTTGACTTGCTCGTTGGCTTGCTGAAGTCCGATGACAAGGTTTTTAGCGTGTTGATAATAGGCACTGCCATTGTCTGTCAGAGTGACTAAACGAGTCGAACGGGCAAATAGCGCGCAGCCTAAACGTTCTTCTAAACGAGCAATCTGTCGACTGACATGGCTCGTGCTGCAGTTGAGTTGCTTAGCCGCTGTTGAAAAGCCGTGGGTTTCAGCCACTGTCACAAATTCAATTATTCCATCAAAGCTGTTCATCTAGCCTCTATTGTTGCTAAATAGCAATACTGTTTGACCAATTGAGCATATTAAAACTTATACTGCAATACATTATAGTAGCTTCACGGTTTGAAAAGAACCACTCAATACATAAATTCACGAGGCACTATCATGAAAAAAGTACTAATTCCTGTAACAAATCACGGAACTTTAGGCGAAACAGATCAAGCAAACGGAACCTTTTCACCAGAATTAACGCACGTTGTTCATGTTTTACAAGCGGCAGGCATTGATTATGACATTGCTTCTATTCAAGGTGGGAAAGCGCCAATTTATGGTACTGACATAGAAGGAGATGACGTTAATAGTCACATATTAGGTGATGAGGACTTTCAAAATCGTGTGAATAATACGCTTCCTGTATCTCAAGTTAACATTAGCGATTATGATGCTGTGTTTTATCCAGGAGGATTTGGCTTGTTATCGGATCTGGCTACCAATGAAGATTTTGCTAAATTAAGTGCCCAGCATTATGAAAACGGAGGCATTTTAGCCGCGGTATGTCATGGTCCAGCGGGTCTGCTGCCTATCAAACTCAGTAACGGTGAATTCTTGCTGGCTACAAAATCGGTGACAGGCTTTACCCGTGAAGAAGAAATTGATTATGGCACTATTAATGACATTCCTTTCTTAATGGAAGAAGCTTTAACTCGTAAAGCTGCGCGCTTTAATAAAGTTCAGCCTTGGGCTGCATTTGTTATTGAAGATGGTCGAGTTATTACAGGGCAAAATCCTGGCAGTGCACATGCAGTGGGTGAAGCCATCGTCAAGCAATTGAGCTAGTACTTTGAGTAAGTACTTTGAGCTAAGCCATTTGGCAATAAGTTGAGTTAACTATTTCTGAGCTAACTATTTCAAGGCTCTGTGTGAATGATCCGCAGAGCCTTATTGATTCAAAGGAAGCTGATTATAGAAGGCTGAGGTCAAAAATTTCATGTCTAATTCAGTTATCTATCCTTCTATTATGTTACTTGCAGGTATTGGTACCCCTTTTTGACTTTTGAAATATTGGAGTCGAAAAAAGCCGAAGCACGTCATTGGAAAATGGAACATTTAATATCAATATTGGCACAGTTAACGCCACTATTGTTGACAGAGGCCGTGATTAATCGATATTCAGGTTTGCGGTAGTTGTTGAGTTCTAGGGATTGGCATATTAAGTTATCACTGGCTGAAACTGACTTCAACGGATCTCTTGTAAGTCGTTCCCTATAACTCATTAAATAAAAAAGCTAAGTATTATAAATACCTTAGCTAAATCAGTTCTCCACTCATCCTTTACGGGTAATTGGGTTATTTTTTGAGTGGCTAATGACGTGACAAATTACTTGCGCAGATCAATACCTGTTGCAAGGCATGATCCATCATGAAGGGCTTTATCGATAATGACACCAACCGATGAACCAGCATGGAAAGCAGATAGCGCAACGGATAATGAGTTCTTCAGTATTTCAGGCTGGAGTTGGCTTGTTAAAAAATAAGCATAACCATGTTTACAATCACTAAGGCTAGAGTTACCACTGAAGGTAATGACAAAGCCGCCATCTTGTGCATTTGGCCAAACTCGATTAATCGTGCCTAGGTACCAAGCCGAAGTGGCAGAAATAGGTACGCTAGTGAGAAGCAAGAGTAAAAGCATGAATTTTTTTAACATGAGGTGAGTTCCCTTAATTATTATTGGATCCTTAATTGATAGCGTTTATTTTATCTTAATTATTTAGTTTTAGATAGACGTGCTACCTGTGCTGAGTAACAGGCTGTAATGGTAAAGCTTAGGGGGAAAGCGGTATTTTTAATCGGGTAAGGGGCAGGTTTTATTGCCAGTATTCATATTTAGCTGAAAATGTCCTTCTTGGGTGGCTTTTTCAGGTTGATTATTTTCATCATAATATTGAGACGTAAATGTTCCACCCATTTCATGAGTAAAGGTTAACAGGACTCGTAATTTTAATCCTTTATTTTGTTTAGGGTTATCCAGTGTAAACCATAATGTTGCTTGCATGGGGGCTGTTTTTTGATATGTATAATGGCCACTGACATTCTCTTTTTCAGCCTCATTTACTTTAGCACCTTTAAAAGGCAGTGCACAAAATGTTGTCGCATTACTGAATACATTATAAAGGGAGCTATGTAATGTCGGGTGACCATATAGTGTCTGTCCATGATTAATGGTGACTTCTCCCGTTAAAATAGTGCCTGCTAACGTATTGGGCGTATCTTTTTGGAATGCTTCTTCATGCTGTAATCCATACCCTATGACTAAAACAAGCAAGAGCACACTGATAACTGAGATGACAATACGTAACATAATTTTCCTCTTTAAATGGTTATAAACTTAAAAATATTATGGGCATTACTATTTTTTAGGCTTTATGGCATGTTTAAAAATTAACAGTGCCAACAAAATAATGATTGCCGCAAGCACTAGCACATAAGCCGGGGCGATTGACGTCTCACCCCATTTGATACTACTGAGTAAAATAAGCGGTGCAAGCCCTCCTATGATCCCAAAGCCTAGATTATAAGATAAACCGATACCGGAATAGCGAACCTGATGGGGGAAAAACTCTGCAAACATAGCAGGGATATTTCCCCAGCATAACCCAACAAGCAGTGCACTGACGAATAACACCATAGGGTAAAAAATAAAGTGATGAATATAAATATAAAAAATAGGGAAAGCGAATACACATGTGCCGATAATAAGCAATATTAACAATGAGACTCTATTGTTCACTTTATCGGATATCCAACCAAAAAAGATACAGCTTAAAGCGGATATGAACACAAATAGCGCGCTTATCCATATAAGGTTATCAGAGGTATATCCCAGAATTTTGGTTAAATAAACGGGCAGGAAAGTAAATAAACTAATGATAATGAGTGCGCCAAAGCCTGTTAATAAAGCCCCTAAAATGGAGATCTGCCAATACTTTTTAATTACTTCGATTAAAGGAAAAGGCTGCTGAGGGTTTAAATAAGGATGAAACTCTGGAATTTCAATTAATTTTTTTCTCAAATAAAAGGCTATAATACCAAAGATGCCACCAATGAAAAAAGGGATCCTCCATGCCCAATTTAAGATACTTTCATGGGGAAAGAAATACTTCAACCCTCCTAAAACAAGGTAGCCTGTTGTGATCCCACTGATCAGAAAACAAAAAATAATGCCATTGGTCACTCCCTTTTTGTTAGGAAAAAACTCACTAATATAGGTAATTGCTCCCGGAATTTCACCGCCAATTGAAAAGCCTTGTAACATTTTGCATGCAACGAGTAACAGCGGAGCAAAAATACCGATACTGTTATAACTAGGAATTAATCCAATGCAAAAAGTACCGATTGCCATGATAAGGACTGAAACAGTAAAAGCATGTTTACGTCCGTAGACATCACCAAAATGGCCAAAAATAATTCCCCCAAGAGGTCTGGCGAAATAACTCACTGAAAAAGTAGCAAAAGCCGCGAGCAGTCCATTGATATTCGCATCGACTGGAAAAAAGATGGTCGCAATGTAACCGGCTAATAAGGCCGATATAATAAAATCATAAAATTCAAGTAATCCGCCGACACTACAAAGCAACAGAATTTTTCGTTGATGGGGCTTGGCTTGTGTCAACATGGCCTGCGCTCGAAATTCAATACAATTACAGTAAAGGTAGTCTATTTTTTAGCAATATATAGCCTGTACTGTGTAGACACAGAATGACGAACATAAGCTTTGCCCGTTCTAGCTTTGCTCAATTGGTGATTTTCCTTCTCATCATTGTTTTTTAGTCTAAGATTACTGAGTGTAATATTCATTTTGAAACTGAAATATGAAGAAGATCAATATTGAACGTCGAACTTTATTAACCTATTTCCCTCTCGCTTTTTCTGGTCTAGTTTTATTACATTCGGGTTTAACGTCATTGTCAATTGCTGTGCCGACTTCTTCCAAGCAAACTTTTGAGTCTCTGTCTATGTGGTTATGCGGATTTGATTCCTTAGATGAAAAGCTGCTGAATGCATATCAAATGGATTTAACAAGAAGTTTCGGTGAAGAAAAAATAAAGCGCTGCTTACAATCATTTGACGATTATATCCTTCTTGAGGGGCGTTATCCATTAAACCCAAATAATGCTGAGACATTTATGAAACAAAATCAAAAGGTTTGCCAAGAAATTCTCACTCTTTGGTATACGGGGCTTTTACAGAATAAGCAAGCTGATCCCGTATTAAAGGCTTACGCCTATGTTAATGCTCTGCAATGGAGAGCGGCAGGAGTCACAGCGAAAAGTATACCTGATTTCGGTTGGCATTTACCCCTTTAATGTATTTATTTGTGTCGAATGTGAAGAGGTGAATATGGAGACTGTTGATGCTGATGTGATTATTGTAGGCTCTGGTGTCGCAGGTTCCCTTACTGCATACAAATTAGCTCAAGCTGGATTAAGTGTGATTATACTTGAGTCGGGTCCTTATATTACAAGTAGAGAAAAACATGTAGAAAAGTATCGTTCATCATTATTAAAAACGCCTGAATCTGCTTATTTTGATAATCCTATGTCTCCGAGGCCAACATCAGATAATCCGAATGGGTATTATATTCAGGCAGGTAGAGAAACTTTTACCAGTACTTATGAGAGAGTCGTCGGGGGATCGACTTGGCATTGGCTAGGCACTGCACTTAGGCTTTTACCTGAAGATTTTAAGATGTACTCAAAGTATCAGCAAGCAGCAGATTGGCCGCTTGATTATTCAGAACTTGAATCTTTCTATTCACTGGCTGAGCATGAACTTAAAGTATCTGGTAATAGTCAATATGATTTAGGATCGCCTCGAAAAAAAGATTATTTTTCTTCAGAAATCAAGCAAAGTTACTTAGACACTGTGTTACACAAATCATTACTGGGTCGAAAAATAGATGGGATTTCGCTTGATGTAAGAGCGACTCCACAAGCGAGGGCATCTTGGTGTCAAGGAAATGCGAGTTGTATACCTATTTGTCCAATAGGAGCAAAATATGATGCGACTCAGCATGTTGACATGGCGACAAAACTTGGGGTCAAAGTCATCGATAAAGCGGTTGTCCATCGTCTTGATGTTGACGCAAACCAAAAAGTAGAGGCTGTGCGTTATTTAGATTGGCATGGAAAAGAGCATAAAGTGTTCGGACGTTGCTATGTGTTAGCTGCAAATGCAATCGAAACACCTAAAATCTTGCTTATGTCAAAATCAAAATATACACCTAATGGCGTCGCCAATAGCAGTGACTTAGTCGGGCGTAATTTGATGGATCATCCAGCATATTTAAGCTGGGCATTAACCAAAGAGCCGCTTTATCCTTTCAGAGGGCCGCTAAGCACTTCAGGAATAGAAACGACTCGGCATGGGGATTTTCGTACGAAACGAGCAGCATTTCGAATTGAAATAGGTAACGATGGGTGGTGGTGGCCCACTGGTGCCCCTAATACTGATAGTATTGAATTGATTAATCGAAATTCCTATGGGACTGAATTGAAACTGGATCTTAAAAATCGAATACAACATCAGTTAAGATTAACCGGGCTAGTGGAGCAACTTCCGAATAAAAATAATCGTGTTACCTTGAGTCAAGGCCATTTAGATAAGCTTGGATTACCAAGACCTGAAATTAGTTATCAGATCGGAGACTATGAACGTTTAGCACTCGTGAAAGTAAAACAATTTCATGATTATATTTTTGATACTTTAGGTGTGAGTGAGGTCCATCATCATGAAGGTTATGTAGGAAGTGGCCATATCATGGGCACTTATAAGATGGGAACTGATGCACAGACATCTGTCGTTAATGCTGATAGCCGAAGCCATGATCATCAAAATTTATTTTTACTCGGCTCTGGCGTTTTCCCAAGTGTTGGTGCAGCTAATCCAAGTTTAACCATTGCAGCATTAGCACTTTTTGCCGTAGAGAGCATTCTTAAGGATTTTGGGCAGATCAGAACATCCAAGCAAGTTTAATGTTTCTTATCTTGTGGTTATGCCGCATATTAGAATAGATTTGTCTCAGATAGAGACAGTGTCAAAAAGGTTCTCTTGATAACATTTTCAATGTTCTTAATTATTTTTGTGTAGAGGAATAGGCAGAGTGCTATTTATTTAACTCAGTATAGGATTGATTTATTCTTGTTAGAAAAAAGGTCACTGGCATGGGACGGAATAATTATTTATTTAAGGTACGCTGCTTTTGTTGGAAGCGCCAAAAGCTTAAAATAAACGATTGACGTTATCGATGTTTTTTAAGAGAGTCGCTTGTTATACGCTGCCTTCTGCTCCTACAACTACGCTCCTTACTTTACCTTGTGGATGAGCTACACGCTATGGGTCTAGGACTCAATCAAGAACGTTAGGGCTTGGGAGGATTTTGTCGGCACGATTTCAGTGACTTCGTAACTTGCTAGATGCTCACGATGAAACGGGTCTTGTGTCAATATTTGATCTAATGTCGCTCGGTCTTTTACAGTAGCAATGATAACACCACCAGTACGAGGCTCTTTTCGGCCCGAGAGTTGAAAGTGCCCTAATTGATATTGCTCATTTAAAAAATGAACATGCTCAGAAATAAAGGGGTCGACTTTTTCAATTGGTTTGATATAGGTGAGTGAAACAATAAACATAGTGATACCTTACTTGAAACATTAGAGTGATGTGACTAGCACATCACCTTAGTATAATGTGTAGGCTTTAAATCAGGTGCGGCTCTTTATTGGTTTCAATCACCCGTTTGACGGTTGCTCCACCTATATCCTCACAAGTTTTACCGTTATCAAAGTCCAGCTTGACTGCCTCACCTCTGACGACTGGGCGAACAAAACGCCAAGGCCAAAAACCAAAACGTTGTGAGCCGATATAATTGACGACAGCATTTGCTCCTAAGGCATTAGCTTCATCAGCGAAGGCCGGTAATATGTCAGTGACACTACCATAAGTGCCTTTGCCTATTTTAATATTCTGAATTTGTTCATACTTTATATTCGCTGGGGTTCCCGTGACCAGACAGATATCGAGCGGCTCACCAGCACTTGCAGAAGCTGCACTCAGCATTAATACTGCGCCTATTCCTAGGTTTTTCATTATTATTATTCCTTGATGTTTTGCACTTATGTAAAATAGAGTAAAATCGAGAAAAAGTATTACCCAAATATGCGGGTATGTGCTTTTAAAATCAACTATATGATAATCCTATCACACTTGAGTCGCTTATTGCAGCGTTCGAGTAAGCCTGTTCATTATTCATACTTGTGCTGAAAGCAACGGATTACTGCTGAGGTTACTCATACTCTTAGTCTTGTTTTCTGTTTTAGTTCTGTGTTCATGTACCTCCTACCTTGAATAAGGTCTATGATTTTAAAGTAAATCAGCGCAATGAATTATTTGTTTTTTAAATAATGCGCTAATACTTTGCATCCTAAAATAATAAATGTGTAAGGAATTAAAATAACTGTCCAAATAGAGGCTTGTAGCGGCCAGCCAATTATCCATTTGGGGCCGTAAAAAGGTTACTATTGAAAAAAGTGATGTTATTTTACTTTATCTAATAAATGATATTGAGTTACATAGAATTATTAAAAATTATTAATATATAGTTACATTTTTAGTTTGTTTTGAAAAAGTAATATCTATATCCTCCATCAAATTAAATTAGTGGTTAATTTATGACCTTTTGTAATGGTTGTTTCTAGTATTGGAGAAATGTATGTTTATCAAAAATTTTAGGTTGATGCTTGTTTGCTTGAGCCTATTAAGCTTATCGTCGATAAGTTACGGGGCGAGTAACACTAAAGTTTGGGATTTTGATGTCAATCTCGATCCTAGTCCTATGCAAAGGTCAGATTTTACTTTTGAAGTAACCGATTTTTCAGGTAAATGTGGTAAAGAAAGTGAAGTAAACTTAATTTATGAAGATAAAACAATAGCGAGTCTCAATAATTTGGGAGAGAAAGCTTTTTTTAACGAACATAATAAACCAATATCAATTAGCATGAAAGCTAGAGGGTGTAGCTCACAGGATACGGCTTATGTCACAATAGATTTAACTTCACAAGATAGTGATAACCAGACCATTAAACATGGAGAACTGGTCCTAGGTCAGCAAAAACAGGGTAGTAGTTGGGCCCGACAAACGGCTGTGAGCTCGATGCCAGGGACAGACTATGAACTATGGGCAGAAAAAGATGGAAAGGAAATACTACTGACTACCGCTCAAATTCCCGGTTTATCCGGCATATTTTGTCGCTTAGTATATATATCAACAGTGCCCAATTTTAGGGCTGTTGAGTGCGATATTTCCTTAAGCTCCTTGAGTTTAGATGACCTAGAATATTCTGTTGACAATATATTAGGACACTATCAATTATCAAGCACTTATACCTTTGATCAAATGCCTATATTTGTTCAATCAACGGGAGGGAAAGGGGGAAAAGGAGGGGTGGATAATTATTGGGAAGCCAATTTAACACACCAAGACGGTGGCGATGCAGGTTATAGTGAGCTAGTCACTTATGGAGAAGCTCTCCGTAATATAGATCCAGAAGGGGTGATTAATATCCTGTATGGTTTAAATGGTGATAATGGTCTATCTACACAATCTGAAAAACAAGGAACTGGTGGCGCAGGTGGCTCTTCAACAATGATATGGATGGGGAACAATCAAAATCCTAAACACAATAATACACTCCTAATTGCAGCAGGTGGTGGCGGCGGTCAATACAACAAGAGTTCATCCTCGTCTAGTAGTAAGGGGTCAAATGGATCGGTGATCTTTGCTTTTCAAACAATAGCAGAAAAGGCGTATGGACAAGATTACAATCTGAAAAAGGATGAGTTTGTACACAGATCTTATTCCAATGAAGAGATATATTATTTGTCCAGTGAGGGCAATGAAGTCATTGATAAGGATGAAATTAAGGAGTGTGATGAGTCTACTGATTGTATAACGGGAAAACAAACAGGTTATTATGCGGCGAATAATCCTGAGAGAATGAATCGGATATCAATTGGAGGCAAAGGTGGAGGTAACAGATATGACCTCACCGGTTCGACGGATAATAATACAAAGTGGGCCAAAACAGGTTGGAGTAATTCGGGCGACTTCGATGAAAGTCTAAATGACTATTTTAACGATTATTTTGATGAAGGAAGAGGTGCAGGCTACCCTCAAAATACTAGTGGTAGTGGTGGTGGAGGTTATGGTGGTGGCGGCTCATCTGCGGGAGGTAAAGCAGGTGGTAGTTATAGAATAAACATTGATTTTTATCGTGATGTCAGTGCTCAGGAAGTTGATTTTATCCACGAGCTCAGGGGGGACTACAAAGATATGGATAATCGTGCAGTCAAGATGACTTTTTTAATTGAACTATTTTAATTGAACTATCACTTAATGGTTGAGGATTTAAAGTTGAGCATTAAATGACAAGCCTATGTACGAGAGGCTGCTATCTTAAGATGGCAGCCTTTGGTCGAGCGCGTATGATTATAAAAGTAACTTTAAATTAGTCGGTTAACTTAATTTTAACAAAATCAATACAAAACAAAAAATCAGCAACAGGAGAGAAGTGACGTAGTCACCTCTTTGGGTGATAAGTCAGGATTTTTATTACTGTTGACGGCTAAATAGCAGGTTGGCTCCGGACATGGCTAAAAAGATAGCGCAGGCCTTATTAAACCGCTTTGCCATCTTAGGATTAGCAAACCAATGCCTCAAATATAGGCCAAATACGGCATAAATAGATATTGCTGCCAACTCTAGTAATAAAAACGCACAACCCAATACAAAAAATTGTTCATTTACACTCGCAGATACATCCACAAATTGTGGAAAGAAGGCGGTAAAGATTAAAATCGCTTTAGGGTTACCGATTGCTAACATTAATTCCTGCTTAGCTAGACCGAAACGATTCTGAGTTGTATCGATGTCAGTCACTGGACTTGCTGTTGAACGCCATAGATTGAAAGCAATCCAAAGTAAGTAGGCAGCGCCCAATAGTTTGATGGTGAAAAACAAGGTTTCAGATGCATATAGTACAACAGCTAAACCTGAAGCGGCTAAGGCAATCATTGCCGAGAATGCTGTAATTCGACCCAAGCCAGCGATGAGTGCAGATTTGAAGCCGTAGCAACGGGCATTATTCATCGACAGAAGGTTATTCGGCCCCGGTGCCATGTTGAGTGCAAAGCATGCTGGGATAAAGAAAAGTAATGTCCAGATTTCCACAATGTTTCCTTCAAAAAGCCGCAATATTGAGGATAAAATGTTTGGCTAGCATTAACGACGAAGGAGTAAAAGTCAACTCTTTTTTCTTTTTAAACAATTTGTTATGTTTATGTTGATAGCAACTTTTCCTTGATCAAATTGCTATATGAATCACTATAATGCGTTTCATAGGGAATTTCATCGAAATGAGCTCAATTTCCCTCAATATTACAGGCCTACATGCCACATACATAAACTCTCGATAGGTAGACAGCAATCCTGACATATAGGGTCCTCTTGCAGAGGGTAGTAACACTCAAGGGCTTTTTCATGAGGTTTTAAAAATAATGCTTCAAATTGATCAAAGTCAATTTGGTAGTTTGGTTATTATTTATCACCAAGGCCTGTTATGACCTTGGTTAGATTTCTACGCTTAAAACAAGTTAAAGCGGAATTGACGATAGTGGAGTGTTCATATGTCTTGGTTGTTTTTGTTTTCAAATATCAATGTAAATGATAATGGCGATTGATTTTCAGTAACCATATTTGCCCATTTAGGTTCATCTTCATAAGAATTAGTGATACCTAACAAACCAGTCTTTAAACTTTGTCCAATTTCAAGTAATAGAAATCCCATATTATTGCCATCATAATTTGATTTTTCGAAATCAACTCCCATCATTAATTCATCGGGTTTAAAATCCCATTCAACACTTAATATTACTGACTTTTCCTTTAATAATTTAAAATAGTTATTGGCTTCTCCATCTATTAGGAGTTTTTGGTCATCCCAATTAGGATCACCACTAATTACAATATCGTGTAAAGTATTATTTTTAACTGTTACAAATGGGAAGTTTTTTTTAGTATTCATTTTATATACCTTTAAAGTCATTATGTTACATGATTATTGATGAACCTCTTCTCTACACATATTACCTCTATCTCAGTTTACTTTAGATATGAGGAGTTAATTACTCATTATTTCCCAGATACTAACGCTTCAATTAGCCGATGCGTTAGCTGGTGCTGCATGGTTTTATCAGGCATATTTTGATTTTATTTAAGCCCAGAATTAATGGCTGCTAATATGCAAATGATTAAGATCAAGGAAGCTATATAGATGTAGTCGCTCTTAAAATAGCTGAAACTTCCTTTCTCAAAAAACTCATAATCACCAAGTTTAGATATGATTATCTTTGGTACAATCATAAAGAGAGGTAGAAACATTGATACAAATATAACCCCCCACGTATAGATTGTAGGCTTACCAAGCCCATACCATAGCCACATACCAATTGGTGCTAAGATTCCTAACGTCCAAAAAAATGTAAGATTTGGCTTAACTTCGTTTCCATACTTCTCACTAATTTTTCGAAAAGCTACTTTTTGACCCAATACTTGAACGCGCTTTCCAATAACTATGGAAATGGAAGAGACAGTAGCTACATGAATCTCTAGTTCGGTATAACTTAAGCCAATGTTCGATGTTAGGTAAGTTACAGGTTCAACAATTATCGAACGATAGAAACCCAACCCACTTAATATAAACCCTTTCCATGCCACTATTTTTTTAGACAGTTCTGCAAGAGAGCTAAGCGAAAGAATAAAACTCGTAACCATTACAACTCTGGTTAATGCGTTTCCTTCATTAAAGGACTTCTTTAGCTCCTTAATTTCTTTGTTCAAATCTAGCAAAAAGTACTCCCTGTTAAAGAGACCTAACCTTTATAAAGTGCATCTGTTCGTTTATTCATAATAGTAAGGAATTAATACTAATTATATGAATATTATAAATAATAATATTATTTAAACATCACCCATTGATACTAAAATCATTTTAATTAACAGAACAATCTCACCGTTTTTTAAAAAGGGAATATTTCGAAGAAACACACGGGCTTTACTTTTTCTTTGGCTCCTAACACCCTGTGTAGATGCGGCTGGATGCCTTCGACTTCAAGGTGAAGATTATAGTGGTAATAGCTTTGAGCGAGAGACATCGGCCGTTCCTTAGCATCCCTGCTACCACGGCATTCATAAATCCGTTTATATCAACGTCGAACTGGCTGTTAGATAGGGATATCATTAGGACGAGCAGTCCTCCTTGCCCCTACTCTTTATTACAAGAAGGAATAGAAATCCACGATCTTAGCCTTCGCTGGAGACGATAAATACCCATCAAAGAAGAATATTTAATAACCTGCATCAATATCAACAAATGCGCTGTTTTGCTAGTGGCTGTTATTTTTATCTCCCCATCGGAGTAGCTAAAATGATTAAATCAAAAATCGCGTGATTAAGGCATGGATGCCGCAATAGCCTTAGTTGAGACAGGGATGACGAATATGAGGCAATAGCGATTATTGTCAATTTAATCATGAAGCGCTTTACTTCGTCGGGGCAGCAGGGTGATCCAAGAGGGGATTGCTGTGGATCCCCTTTTGGCCCAGTTCACCGCAGGTGAAAGATAAAAATCTCATTAGGACGAGCAGTCCTCCTAATCCCACTTTTTATTACAAGAAGGAATGGGAATTCACGATCTTCCATTAAGCGAAGCTTAATTTACAAAGCTCCTGTGTGGATGGAAATCCACGACGTTTATTAAGCTTCGCTTAATCACAAGGTGCCAACGAGTTGTCACTCTAACAACTCGCCTACTCCCCATTCCAAGCCGACTTTGTCGCCGCATCAAAAAAGCGCTGCCTGTTCTTCGGCGTGTCTTTAGGCTCAGACTCGCCAAAAATAGCGCGGATCCAATGCCCGTCTGTGGGGTTGGGCATTAGAATAAATTTACTGCCAAATAAATCTTTATCTTCTTCCATCAAACGGGTACGTTCATCCACACTTTGGCTGTAATATTTACGCTGAAAGTCATTCAGATTATCTCCAAGCAAGACCACCACATCATAGTCTTGCATGATTTTGTGTTGCGCAGGTTCTTTATTGGAGGCATCACGCTGCACGATAAGGTGTTTTTTATCAACAAAGGGGAAGCCTAAGTGGGTTAAATTACCTTTGGCATACTCATAGGTGTTGTCTCCTTGGTCGCGATTACTGACATAAAAGACATCAACGCCTTTTGACTGACAGTATGTCACAAAATCCAGCGCACCGGGTGTGGCGGTATAACGATTTTTGGGGACCCATTCATCCCAAATGGGATCGTTAAAAAAGGCGTTATTGTGCGCAATCATATAGCCCCAATAGTTGCTGGCATTGAGCAAAGTATCATCTAAGTCAGAAATCACGGCTAAGGGTTTGTCACCGGCTTTGTGTTTGGCAAGTGCTAAATCCACTTGCATTTTAGCCATATTAAAAGCTTGGTAATAAAGGGCTTTGTATTCTGCCGCCGTTTGTTTCCAAGCGACAGCCGAAATCAGCAGGTTATCAGTATTCTTGGGGGGCTTATTGATCATGTTTTCTGATGTCGTATTGGGGTGACTATTGTTGTTCATACTGTTGCTAATATTATCAGTGGTACTGCTCGATTGAGCTGGGGCGGCTAGGGTGACGGGTATAACGAAAGCGCTTGCGAGCAATGCACTCAATAATGATGGGACAAGCCGTGATGTTTTTTTCATAAGGAAATGTGAGCTGATGACTTTTTGAGAATATCCTGTCGTGAATCGTCGGTGGATGCAAGACATGGCAAAAATTAAGCTTTTTTTATTGAGGAATAGGTAGAAATGTATCAATGAGTGTGAAAAAAAATGGCAGACTATACGAATAAATTGTTGCCCATATCCACTGTTATTCTGGAAGCAAAGATAGGGGCAATCGTCGTGGTTTACTTGTTGAAGCTGTTAATGCAAAGAGGCGGTTAGAGTTTCATTTCCGGTACATACTCAGGCACCACTAACTCGCCAGCGGTTTTTTGCTTAATCTCATCAACGGACACACCAGGGGCACGCTCCACAAGATGAAAAGCACCGTCTTTAATATCCATTAAGGCTAAATCTGTTAATACGTGTTTAATGCAGCCAAATCCGGTTAGGGGCAGTTCGCATTTGGGCAATAATTTTGAGTTGCCTTTTTTGTCGGCGTGCATCATGGTGACGATAATATTATCGGCGCCTGCCACCAGATCCATGGCACCGCCCATGCCTTTAATGAGTTTACCTGGGATCATCCAAGAGGCAATAGAGCCTTGCACGTCCACCTCAAAGGCGCCCAGTACCGTTAAGTCCACATGACCCCCTCGGATCATGGCAAAGCTCTCGGCAGAGGAGAAAAAAGAGGCCCCATCAACAGCGGTAACAGTCTGCTTGCCCGCATTAATTAAATCAGCATCGATGGTATCTTCAGTGGGGAATGCGCCCATGCCAAGCAAGCCATTTTCAGATTGCAGCATCACTTGAATGCCATCTGGAATATAGTTTGCCACTAAGGTGGGAATGCCTATCCCTAAGTTAACATAGAAGCCATCTTTGAGCTCTTGCGACACACGTTGTGCCATTTGTTCTCTGGTTAATGCCATAATAAATCGATTCCTATTAAGATAACTTAAGCAGAAGCTTTTACTGTTGATTGTACGGTACGTTGTTCGATGCGTTTTTCAAATGTGCCTTGAATAACACGGTTCACATAAATACCTGGCGTGTGGATATGATCAGGATCCAGCTCTCCGGGCTCAACAATATGCTCAGCTTCAACAACAGTGATTTTGCCCGCCGTTGCCATCATTGGGTTAAAATTGGCAGCGGTTTTGCGAAAGACTAAATTGCCCATGGTATCGGCTTTCCAAGCCCTAATTAACGCAAAGTCTGCGGTGAGTGAAGGTTCAAGTACATAATGGTGGCCGTTGATTTCTCGTGTTTCTTTATTCTCGGCAATGGGAGTGCCATACCCTGTGGCAGTGAAAAAGGCGGGAATGCCTGCGCCACCGGCCCGAATTTTCTCGGCTAATGTGCCTTGAGGGGTAAGGATCACATTCAGCTCTCCCGATAACATTTGTCGTTCAAAGGTGGCATTTTCACCCACATAAGAGGCGATCATGGTATCGATTTGTCTGTGTTTTAGCAGCAGTCCTAAGCCGAAGTCATCGACACCTGCATTGTTGGAAATGGCTGTTAATCCTTTGGTGTTCATTGTCACCATTTGATTAATGAGACCTTCGGGGATCCCACATAGGCCAAAACCACCCACCATGATGGTCATGTTATCGCTCAAACCCGCCATTGCGTCTTCATAGCTGGTTACAACTTTATTGAGTCCCGCCATTTTTTATTCTCTCTTTGTTGTGAGGGTGAGGTTTAGGATTATTGATGATGCCGCTTTCACTCTCATGACGAGTGAGTATAGATATTCATCCTGCGGCTATCACTTTCGATTAATAGCATTTTTTGACGTTAAGATCACGGTTAACCGTATTTTCTTACATCAATTTATGTGAGTATTGCCTTGGCGACTTTTGAGGCATTCTCACGGCCTAAGACGGCGCTTATCTGCTGGCCCGCTTGAGCAAGCAGTTTAAGATCAACGCCAGTATCAATCCCCAGCCCGTGAAGCATATACACCAGATCTTCAGTGGCTAAATTGCCCGCAGCCCCTTTGGCGTAAGGACAGCCGCCAAGTCCTGCTACTGAGGTATCGATGACACTCACGCCTGTTTCTAAACAGGCTAAAATATTGGCTAGCGCTTGGCCATAAGTATCATGAAAATGTAAGGCCAATTGATTAATAGGCACGACTTGACTCACTGCCTCAACCATGGCTTTGGCTTGCATCGGTGTACCGACGCCTATGGTGTCTCCCAAGGAGATTTCATAGCAGCCCATTTGATGGAGTGTTTTTGCAACCTTGACGACATTTTCCAGTGCAATGTCCCCTTCATAAGGGCAACCCAGCACACAAGATACATAGCCTCGAATGGGAATATTGTGCTGTTTGGCTTGCGCAACAACGGGGGCAAAGCGCTCGAGGGATTCAGCGATGGAGCAATTAATATTGCGCTGACTAAAGCTTTCAGAGGCGGAGCCGAAGATGGCGACTTCATCCACGTTGGCCTGCAATGCTCGTTCAAGACCTTGTAAATTTGGGGTGAGCCCGCTGTAAACCACACCAGGGTGACGGGTTATCTTGGCCATCACATCCAATGAGTCGGCCATTTGCGGTACCCATTTGGGTGAGACAAAACTGGCGGCTTCAATTCGCGTTAGTCCTGCTTGCGCTAACTGCTCAATCAAAGTGACTTTATTCTGAGTACTGACGGCTTGCTCATTTTGCAAGCCATCTCGAGCACCGACTTCAAAAATACTGACTGTTTTGGGGAACAGGGATTGAACTGTCATGGTTGTCTTTTTCCTTTAAGCTTCAACACTGGCTTCAACATCAACCAACTGGGCGCCATCACTGACGAGTTCACCGGGCTCAAAATAAAACGCACTGACGATGCCATCAAAGGGGGCTTCAATGGTATATTCCATTTTCATGGCTTCCATGACTAATAAGCCTTGTCCGGCAGTGACGCTGTCACCTTGACTGACCAAGTGAGTGACCACTGTGCCATTCATGGGCGCATTGAGCTTATCGGATAAATTCTCTTCCTCTTCTATTGCTTGGGTTTGAATGGCGCGGTAATGAAAAGATTGCCCGTCCATAAACAGGGTAAAGTCATCGTCAATTTGACTCACTAATACGCTCAGTTGTTGAGTCGTCTGTAGTGGGCTCTGCTGTGAGTGTTCACTATTGTTATCAGTAGTGGCTTGCTGAGTATCAAGGCTGATTTCAACGTTGAGGGTTTTATCGGTTAACTGACCCGATAAGCGATATTCTCCCTGCTCTGTTTGCCATTGATACACACAAGGTGAGGTTGCACTGCTTGAGTGGGTTTCAAGCAAGGTTAACGCTTGGACTTGATGGTTGTCATCGAGCAAGTTGACATGATGGGTTTGCGCCCGATTGAGCCTAAAGCCTGAGCTGAGTCCCCAAGGAGAATGAGCATCACATTGTGGATTGGCGTTTATTTGCTTGCGATAGCACACTTGATACAGTCCAGCTAAGGCCAATGGCAGTAGCGAGTCACTGTGGTCGGGAGTGAATAGGGCTTTATTATAGCGCTCAATAAAGTCGGTACTGAAATTAGCGTCAACAAAGGCATTATGGCTGGCGATACGGGCTAAAAAGGGAATGTTGTGGGTCAGTCCGCCAATATGGTAATCGGTTAATGAGCGATGTAGACGATGCAGTGCATGCAGGCGATCTTTGTCACAAACAATCAGTTTGGCTATCATAGGATCATAAAAAGTACTGATCTCATCTTTTTCACGAATACCCGAATCAATTCTGACATGGGGGCCGGCTGTTGGCTCTCTTAAAAAGCTTAGTGTGCCACTGGCAGGTAAAAAATCATTATCAGGATCTTCGGCGTAAATACGCGCTTCAAAAGCATGACCTGTGATAATGACTTGGTCTTGCTTGAGAGGGAGCGGATGGCCGGCTGCAATATCGAGTTGCCATTGCACTAAATCCAGTCCGGTGACCATTTCAGTGACGGGGTGCTCCACTTGCAGACGCGTATTCATTTCCATGAAGTAAAAACGGTTATCGGTATCGAGTAAAAATTCGATAGTGCCCGCGCCGCGATAATTGATGGCTTTGGCTGCAGCCACCGCTGCGTCCCCCATTTGCTGGCGAAGCGTATTGCTTAATCCGGGGGCGGGGGCTTCTTCAATGACTTTTTGATGCCGACGTTGAATAGAGCAATCTCTGTCTGATAGGTAAATACAGTCGCCTTGGCTGTCGGCAAAGACTTGTACTTCAACGTGGCGAGGTTGGCGTAAATAACGTTCCAGTAGTAATTTATCATTGCCAAAGGCAGTGCTGGCTTCCCGTCTTGCGGAATGAATGGCATCAAGCAACTCGGCTTCATTCTCAACAATGCGCATGCCTTTGCCGCCGCCACCAAAAGCGGCTTTAATGAGTAGCGGGTATCCCATGGCATTGGCTTCAAAGATGAGCTTGTCATCTCCTTGCTCATCACCATGGTAACCGGGGACTAAGGGCACATTGGCTTTTTCCATAATGGCTTTGGCCGCACTCTTACTGCCCATGGCGTCGATGGCATCACTGCTTGGGCCAACAAAATGGATCTGGGCTTGCTCGCACTGACGCGCAAAGTCGGCATTTTCAGATAAGAAGCCGTAGCCGGGGTGAATAGCATCAATATCATGATGTTTGGCGATATCGATGATCATCTCGCCTTTTAAATAGGACTCACTCGGTGCACTGGCGCCTAAATAAAAGGCGTGATCGGCCAGAGCCACATGTTTGGCGTGTTTGTCGGCATCAGAATAGACCGCATAAGTTGCTATGCCCATTTCTTGGGCGGTTCGTATAATTCGACAGGCGATTTCGCCGCGATTAGCAATCAGTAATTTGATGATCATATTAGGGGTTTCCTTGTAGATCTGTGTCCACTTTCCAGTCTGGTGCTCGTTTATCGAAAAACGCATTCAGTCCCTCTTGACCTTCTTTGGAGACGCGAATACGGGCGATGCGTTCACTGGTATAATCGTGTGTGGCTGGGTTAATTTGCCCATCTTCAAGGTGTTTGACTAAGTTTTTAACCCATGCCATAGCTTGTGGACTATTGTTTTTCAGCGCCGTCATAATCGGTACGGCAGCCAACTCTAAACTGTCATTGATTTCGTGAACCACGTGCAATTTTTGTGCGGTGTTACTGCTAAAGACTTCCGCTGTTAACATGTAACGTCTTGCGTTTCTCGCCCCCATGGCACGGACCACATAAGGGCTGATCACGGCTGGAATGAGTCCCAGTTTGACTTCACTGAGACAAAAGCGTGCTCCAGAGGTGGCAATGGCGATATCACAGCAACAAATAAGGCCAAGAGCACCACCAAAAGCCGCCCCTTGCACTAAGGCGAGTGTGGGTTTGGGAAAGTCATCGAGAATGGACATGAGTTCAGCCAGTTGTTTGGCATCATTGAGGTTTTGCTCAAAATCCATGTTGGCTTGTTTACGCATCCAACCTAAGTCGGCTCCTGCACTGAAGTTTTTGCCTTTGGCCTTTAAGACCAGCAGTTGGCAGTCATTGGATCTGCTTAAGTAGTGCAGGGCTTGCAGCATCTCATCGATCATCACATCGTCAAAGGCATTATGTTTTTCCGTGCGGTCAAGAATGAGCTCTCCCACCCCTTGATAGACACGGCATTGGATAAAGTTAAACTCGAGTATTGTACTCATGGTGTTCTCTCAATTAATTGATCGGTCCATTAGGGAACATTTACATGCGAAACACACCAAAGTGGGTATCTTCGATAGGCGCGTTGAGTGCGGCGGATAATGCAAGTCCTACCACATCACGGGTTTGCGCCGGATCGATAATACCGTCATCCCAAAGTCGTGCGCTGGCATGATAGGGGTGACCTTCTTTATCATATTGCTCAATAATGGGTGCTCTAAAGGTTTGTTCTTCTTCGGTTGACCAATCAACGCCTTTGCGGGCTAAACCATCGCGTCGAACGGTGGCTAATACGCCAGCGGCTTGTTCGCCGCCCATGACTGAGATGCGAGCATTGGGCCACATCCACATCATAGTGGGATCAAATGCGCGGCCACACATACCATAATTACCCGCCCCATAACTGCCGCCGACAATGACGGTAAATTTGGGCACATTGGCGCAAGAAACCGCCGTCACCATTTTAGCGCCATGCTTAGCAATACCTTCGTGTTCGTATTTTTTGCCGACCATAAACCCAGTAATGTTTTGCAAAAAAAGTAGTGGGATCTTTCGCTGGCAGCACAGCTCAATAAAATGAGCGCCTTTTTGGGCCGATTCGGAGAATAATATGCCATTATTGGCCACAATACCGACGGGATAACCATGAAGGTGAGCAAAACCACACACTAAGGTATTGCCATAGTTCGCTTTAAATTCATCAAAATCGGAATCATCCACAATACGAGCAATGACTTCTTTGATATCAAAGGGCTTTTTAAGATCGGTGCCAACAATGCCGTATAATTCATTTGCGTCATAGCGTGGTGGGCGAGTGGGCTTTAATTGACTCGTGATGGGTTTATTACGGTTTAAACGAGTCACACTTTGACGGGCAAGGCTTAACGCATGCTCATCGTTTTGTGCAAGATGATCGGCGACACCGGATATTTTGGTGTGTACTTCGGCGCCGCCCAGTTCCTCGGCTGACACTTCCTCGCCTGTAGCGGCTTTGACAAGGGGTGGACCGGCAAGAAAAATGGTGCCTTGCTCTTTCACTATAATGGACTCGTCCGCCATGGCAGGGACATAAGCGCCGCCTGCGGTACATAATCCCATGACCACGGCAATTTGTGGGATCCCTTTGGCTGACATTTGGGCTTGATTATAAAAAATACGTCCAAAATGATCTCTATCGGGAAAGACTTCGTCTTGCCTAGGTAAGTTTGCGCCGCCGGAGTCGACGAGATAAAGGCAGGGCAGCTGACAGCGCTCGGCAATTTCTTGCGCGCGAATGTGTTTCTTTACGGTAATAGGGTAATAGGTTCCGCCTTTAACGGTCGCATCGTTAACGATTATCATGCACTCAATACCGCTGACACGTCCGATCCCTGCGATGATCCCAGCAGCGGGAACAGATTCGCCATACATATTAAAGGCCGCAAATTGTGATAGTTCTAAAAAAGGGGAGCTGGGATCAAGCAGTTTTTCAAGGCGCTGACGGGGTAAAAGCTTGCCTCTCGATAAATGGCGTTCAAGAGCTGCGGAGCCACCCCCTTTTTCTATGTCGGCCAATTTTTGTTGTAGATCTTGCACTAGCGCAAGCATATCATCATATTTGGCTTTAAACTCATCACTGCGAGTGTTAATGCGGCTGTTGATCTGCGTCACGGTTTACATCCTTTTAGTACTAGGAGTCAATGAGGTGAAGACTCAATAAACTTGATAAAAATGACATCCAATGACAGGTATACAGATGCAGTTGAATGTCTTGAGAGCGACGAAACTATGTGTTAGTACGCTATGCTAAGGACACTATTTTGATTCGCTAAAAAGCTCTCGCCCAATAAGCATGCGTCTTATTTCAGAGGTGCCGGCACCGATTTCGTATAATTTTGCGTCACGGAGTAAGCGGCCTGTGGCATATTCATTGACATAGCCATTGCCGCCTAACAGTTGAATCGCATCAAGGGCCATTTTAGTAGCAAATTCAGCTGCATATAAAATAGCACCTGCGGCATCCTTTCGAGTGGCTTCGCCGCGATCGCATGCGCGAGCAACATTATAAACGTAGGATTTAGCGGCGTTCATACCTGTATACATATCCGCTAATTTTCCTTGCACTAATTGAAATTCCCCGATGGATTTGCCAAATTGCTCACGTTCATGAATATAAGGCACCACAATATCCATACAGGCGGTCATGATCCCAAGTGGGCCACCCGATAAGACCACACGTTCATAATCAAGGCCGCTCATGAGGACCTTAACGCCATTATTTAGACCGCCTAATATATTTTCTTCCGGGACTTCGCAATCAACAAATACGAGCTCACAGGTATTAGAGCCGCGCATTCCCAGCTTGTCGAGTTTTTGGGCTTGAGTGAAACCTTTATAGCCTCGTTCGACGATAAATGCGGTGATCCCATGAGGGCCTTTATCTAAATCTGTCTTAGCATAAATCACATAAGTATCAGCATCGGGCCCGTTGGTGATCCACATTTTATTACCGTTAAGAATATAACGGTCACCTTCTTTACGGGCATGGAGTTTCATTGACACTACGTCAGAGCCAGCATTTGGCTCACTCATTGCGAGGGCGCCAATGTGTTCGCCGCTAACGAGCTTAGGTAAGTACTTTTCTTTTTGAGCGCTATTGCCATTGCGGTTTATTTGATTGACACATAAATTTGAATGGGCGCCATAACTTAGTCCAATAGAGGCTGAAGCGCGTGACACTTCTTCCATAGCAACCACATGAGCCAAGTACCCCATATTAGCACCACCGTACGATTCGGGTACTGTGATCCCAAGTAATCCCATTTCACCGAGAACCGGCCAAAGTGCATTTGGGAAAGCGTTATCAACATCGGTTTTTTCTGCTATTGGGGCAATTTCATTTGCCGCGAAGCCTTGAATTGCATCGCGTAACATATCAACCTCTTCGCCGAGACCGAAGTTTAATGTAGAGTAAAGTTGGCTCATACCTGTATTATCCTGATACTGTATTTATTATTATTAATTGTTTTGTGACTCGTTGAATTTGCTTCATTGCTTCATTGCATCTTGCTGATCTAGGGCTGCGCGGCATTGTTGCTCTGCAGAATTCAATTCCATTAAGACCACTTTGATATCATCCATTTGTTGTTGCAATGCTTGCTTTTTCTCTTCAACAAGATCCAGCATAGTATGCAGTTGAGTACTGCTGTTTTTGTCTGCATCGTAAAGTTCAAATAATCGACGCGTTTCAGCAAGAGAGAAACCTAAACGTTTACCCCTTAAAATGAGTTTCAATCTGACTTTATCTTTTAAGCTGTATATCCGTGTTTGTCCGCGCCTTTTCGGTTTGAGTAAGCCTTGATCTTCATAAAAACGAATACTGCGAGTGGTGATATCAAATTCTTTTGATAAATCACTGATTGAATAAGTCATGGTTGACTGTTGATTATTGGCCATACTTAATGCCCTAGGGATCACGTTAATTCCAAGATATATGAAGTTTACGTAAAGGTAAAGCTTGGGGCAACTTTTATCAGCATTGATGAATGTAAAGCCCCCTTGCCATAAGGCGTGATTAACTTAAAGAGTGTGATTGTTTATAAAATAAAATGAAACTTGTTGTTATTTTGTTTTTCTAAATTACTATTTACTTTATCTATTTGTTATTAATGTGCTTTATGTTTTAATAGTATTGTTTTCTTTATGGCATTAAGACAGCAGTAAATGTTCGCTTTTATGTTTGGCTTAGGTATATACTCTGGAGAAATGACTGATTATTCGTTGAGATTTTTATTACGATCGTTGGGATCAATTACACATGAAGATGCAAACCGAGTTTTATGATATTGGCGTTATTGGCTTAGGGGTAATGGGGAAGAATTTAGCATTGAACATTGCAGACAATCACTATCGAGTGTCTGCTTTTGATCTTGATGCATTAAAAGTAACTGGATTGATTAAGCAAGCTCAAAAGGAAGTGGAACCAAATAGGCCCTTAGGTGTTAAAGGCTGTGATAACGTGTCTGAAATGTTAGCAGAACTTGAAAAGCCTCGGATTGTAGTGTTATCTGTTCCTGCGGGTGGGCCAGTTGATGGCGTGTGTCAGGCGCTGATTGAGGCGGGTATTGAGCAAGATGATATCGTGATTGATACAGGTAACAGTTTATGGACTGATACTGTTGCACGGGAGGAAAAGTACCGTCATCAATTTACGTTTTTTAGCTGTGCGGTGTCTGGTGGGGAAGTGGGGGCACGTTTTGGGCCTTCCTTAATGCCCAGTGGCGATGAAAAAGCATGGCTGCGAATTCAGCCCATTTGGGAAGCGATTGCGGCCAAGGTCGACGGAAAAACAGGGTTACCAATAGAGCGAACGGAACCAGGGCAAACGGTCACTGAAGGCGAAGCGTGTACCAGTTATATTGGTCCTGCCGGGTCGGGTCATTACGTTAAAATGGTGCATAATGGCATTGAATATGCTGATATGCAGCTCATTTGCGAGGCGTATCATTTATTGAGTCAAGGCTTAGGGTTAACTGCTATCGAGATTTCGGCTATTTTTGAGCGTTGGAATCAAGGCAGTTTGAACAGTTATTTGATGGAAATCAGTGCTGATATTTTAAAACAAGCCGATCCTGTCACCTCAAGACCACTTGTTGAGCTTATTTTAGATAAAGCGGGTCAAAAAGGCACGGGATTATGGACGGCGGTGAGCAGTTTACAAATTGGTTGTCCTGCGCCAACGATTGCAGAAGCGGTTTATGCAAGAGCGTTAAGTACCCAAAAATCTCAAAGGGTGACGTTAAGTACCTTGTTATCGGGTCCAAATACAGACAAGAAAGGACTCATTGATCACACTAAGCCTGATGTGTTTATTGAGCAATTAGAAAATGCCTTGTATTGCGCTAAGGTCTCAAGTTATGCACAAGGCTTTCAGTTGATGGCCATGATGGGCAAAGAGCAAGAGTGGCAGCTTGATTTTGCACAAATTGCAAAAATTTGGCGTGCTGGGTGCATTATTCGTGCAACATTTTTACAATCGATCACTCAAGCTTATCAAGATGCTAACGGAAGTGAATTAGAAGTCCTATTGATGGCGGACACTTTTAGCAGCGCATTATCTGAGAAACAAAATGATTGGCGTCAAGCGGTGTCTCAAGCTGTGTTAAATGGTATTCCTGCGCCTTGTATTAGCTCTGCACTGGCCTATTACGACAGTTATCGCAGTGCCATCGTTCCCGCTAATTTACTGCAAGCACAACGAGACTTTTTCGGCGCTCATACCTTTGAAAGAGTGGATGCTCCGACAGGTGAGAAATACCACCTTAATTGGAGTTCAACAGATAGAAAGTTACATAAAGTGAATTAAGCAATTTGCTGGTATAAATGAATTATAATGAGGTTACCTAAGCTGTGCAGAACGGCTTAGGTATTTTTTGTTTATTGTGAGACTGAAAATACGCTTAAGATCATTCAATCCTCTGTTCAGTTGTATTCGACATCTTGAAGTGCCATAGGCATATTGATTCTTTTCCATTGCGTTGCGCAATTTCATCCCCCTGTATGCTTAATTGACCCATTGATGATATGACATACGTCGATTATGAGAACGGCATTACATTATTTAATCAATTACAATGTAAATGAAAGTAAAGTGTAACAATAAATATTTATTAATGATTAAGTTGTGAATTCAGCCATTAACTTATTGATTATATAAATAATCACTTCTTCCCATTGTTCTTTTGTATTTTGTTGATTTTTAATTGTTTTTATCTTTTTTGTGTTGTCATTGTTTTTATTGTTGTTCTTTTTTTAAATGAATAAGACAAAAAAGTGTTGTCGTTTTAGAGTAATCACATTAAATTAATTGTGAACTTTGTTTAATGTTGTTGGGCTTCATTTATAAATAAAAAACGTTTCAGGATTCCAAATGAATAGCGCAGTGACGTATAGAGTTTCATTATTTAATTGGTTTGATTGACTTGTTGTCATATCATTTTGATAGCTTGTCATTGATTTAAGGTGTTAGTGAGAGCAATACTTTGGGGAATGCAATGGCTGAAACAATAGATACATCAACAGATACTTCAACAGACAACACTCAGACGTTAGAAGAAAGAGTGGCTTATTTAGAAGCTAAATTGGCTGATGCAGAGCAAGCGGCGGCAGATCAGGCCGCAGCGGATCAAGCCGCAGCGGATCAGGCTGCAGCGGATCAGGCAGCAGCAGATCAAGCTGCAGCGGATAAGAAGAAACAAGATAAAAAAGACGCTAAAAAAGCTGCGAAGAATAATGTTAACGCACCTGGTGATATGAATAAACAAAAGCAGTTTACGACTAAAAATTTCGGACTGAATTTGGTGGTGAATAGTAAATATACTTTTGTAATGGGTTCATCTTGGTCAAATACCGTAGGGGCATATACCAATATGAAGCTGGGAACGTCAGTTTCTTTGACGATAGGTGTGAAGTTTGATACGACAATTGCTTCAAAAAATAGTATTTCACTTTTGTGCAATAATTATAGTTTAGAAAAAACGAGAGTATCTTTTAGCAAGAAAGAGGTGTCTTTTAAACGCAGTACTGTGTTTGCTACCAAGAAAGAAGTGACTGCTGAAGAGACAAAAGCGACACTGTCTCAGTTAAGAGCTTTACAAACAAAGGTAAATATTGTCGGTGATGATATTACAGGAAGAGTGAGTAGAATCGAGAATACGGCTACAAAATTGGGGACGACTGTCACTAATATAGGTGAAACACTGACAGATGTTCAAACCAAAACAACGGCTATTGATGATGTAGTGGCACGAATGGATACTGCTGAAACGAAAATGGCGACTGCTGGGACGTATATTGCGGATTTGGCTATCGCAATAGAGTCTGGCACGACTAAAATCCAAGATAATGGCATTAATATTATTGGATAATAAGAGAGACCGCTCAATGTTCTGCGGTAGTGATAATATTTAAATATCCTGCAGGTTATCGGCATTCTCTTAAAATAAATCACCAATTGAGAAACTATAAGCACCAATAGTGAGTGGTTAAGGCTCGAAGGACGTTCACTATTGGTATTTCAAATACCCGCTAGAAGTCATTTCACAAGTGGCTTTTGTTTGGAACCCCTTTTTTACTTTGATTGCTTTTCTCAATGATGGTATTGAGAGAGGTAGGGGGAATGAGTTTATCTATATTTCAATTTTAACACTTTTGATATTATTATTGAGTGGGGTAGTTTCCTACTCTTTGTTATATTCATCCGTTTGTAAATCTATGTCAGTTTTAATTGACCCTTTGTTACTAATTCAATGAGCAAAGTATTGACTATCATTAATGTCAATATCGATTATTTTGTGGGTGTTATTATATATGCTAATGAATGAATTGAAGTTACTTAATTAAAAGTACTTAATTATTTTTTCTTGTCCATGAAAGTATTTACATGATGTATTAAATATTCTTGTCATTTTAAGTCAACAAAATTAGATTGTAAGTGTACCAAGCTTAATCAATTAAACCTATGCTTGGTGTTTTCTTTTTTAAAGGCTTTGAACTCTTTGTTAATTTAAAGTTTGTTAAATATCAGATGAATATTTTTAGTCTGTTGACAAAAATATGTCAATAATACTTTTAGAGGTAAATGATAATGAGTACGACTAGCGATAGCAATACAAATACAGTTGATAAACCTAAGAGTAAGCCTATTGATATTAATAAACCTGAAGGGAAAATGAATACTAAAACAGATCTTTTGAAAGATTTTGGGTTAGGATATCAACTGGTTGCTGAGAATAGTTTTAAATTGGTATTGGGTTCATCTTGGTCAAACACCATTGGTGCATACACGAATATGAAATTAGCCAGCTCTGTTGGGCTGACGATTGGGGTTAAATTTGATACGACGATTGCAAGTAAAAACTCCGTAGACTTGATTGCCAATAGTTATACTTTTTCGCGAACTCACGTACAATTTGAGGATAAAGAGACATCGTTTAAGCGTCAGGCGCTTTTTGGCGAAAAAGAAGAGGTGGTTGCGGATGAGACAACAGCGACATTGTCTCAAGTTACAGCTATCGCAGACAGTCTTGCTATGATAAACAATAGGATTGACACAAACGTGACTAGCATCTCTAATACGACAACCCAATTGGGTACAACGGTGAACAGGATAGAGGAAACTCTGACCGATGTGCAAACCCGAACCACTGTGATAGATGATGTTGTGGCACGAGTTGATACAGCAGAAGCTAAGATCACAAAAGCAGGGACTTATTTAGCTAATCATGAAGCTTCTATTGCAACTGGAGGTCTTAATATTGTTGATGCGGGAATAACAATGTTAGGGTAAGTCGACAATCCATTTTACGGTAAAAGTTAAATTCATATAATTAACTGCAATATTCCGTTTCCTATAAGTTTATGAAGATTAAAGTGATAATTATAACGTCATGATAAACCCAGCTGTATTAGGCTACCTGTTTTTTGAAATTGAGTGACGAGGCGATCCCTATTTTAGCGTGATGTAAGTAAAGAGATGAAACTCTAGTACGATTTTTAAAAGCATAGCCCTTAGTGACATAGAATATACAAATTACAGGAGATTAAAATAATATAAGCCTGATAAGGTACAGGTTAAATGACTTAGGCCTGATAAAGTCAGTGGCTAGACAAGAGCATGGGTACAACCCAGTGATTCAAGGATTATTATTTATTAAACGCTTTCGGCTGAAAGTGATTTGGCATGAAAAGTATTATCCAAGAGATAAAAGGTCGAGAAAGTAGCCTGTTATCGGCATTTAAGCTGAGACTTTGGTGTATATGATAAAGAAGGTGTATATGATAAAGAAGGTGTTTGTGATAAAAAAATCAAGTGAATAATCATTATTCATTTTTTAATAAGCGTTTAATTTTATCCATATGCGCTTCTATAAGGTTAAGCTGAGTTAATAAGTAAGGCTCTAATGTATTTGTCGTGGTTAAGAGATGACTTTTAATAGTCAGTATCGATAATGGGATGTCATTTAATATTTTTTTGCACAATGCTAACTTTTTCACCTTATCATCAATCGTGGCTTCGAGGTGAAGATCTTGAGCAGCAATTTGATACTGATTAAGTAAGTGATTGAGATTGATCATGTTGGTGAATAACTTTTCGTTTAATATCATCTTTAATTAGGACCCATTTTAAGCTATTTCTGCTTCAAGGTGATCAGCCGTACACATGAATAATTTATCCATTATTGCCAATAAGACTTTTGCCTGATGTTGAGCATCATGAAGTGCATGGTGCTTTGTGCCGACAAAAGGGAGTTTGTGTTGAGGATCAAAACCAAACAACATTTTTGAAAGCCAACTCATCGTGATTAAGGATTGATTTTCATATTCAAATATAGGGGGCACTATGCCTGCTTGTTGGTAAGCTTGGGATAGAATGGCATTGTCAAATTCTGCGTTATTTCCCATGAGTTGCACTATGCTATTTGCTGGAAATTGTTGGTTTATATAATGAGAGAGATCTTCTAAAGCCCCTTTCAAAGGACGGCGAGGAAGGTTCGGGGCAAATATTTCTTGCCATGCAGCAGGATTATTAAAACGTTGTTGTTGCCAGAAGTTATGGCTACTTTCATCTGTGGTACGATGGGGTTGAAGTTCTGTTTGGCAACGAATATAACACTCATCAACAATACTTGATGCGACGACATTAACAATAACGCAGCCGATAGAGGCGATGACTGCATTTTCTGCTTTTCCTAAGGTTTTAATATTAATTAAAGCGACGAGTGGCGATAGTTTGTATGAATTCAATATTTTCATTTTTGTCATCCTTGGTGTGCTTCTGTTAATAGGTGCGGGGCAATTTGCCCCGGCTACCTAGTGATACCAAAAAGGATTGGTATGAGAATGAAAGATCGATTGAGTAACACAATGATGTTCCATTCTAAACTCGCTTATGGGCTTTTTAGCACTCTCCCTGTGGGTCCCTTAAAGTGAGTTTTTCTCCCCATAAAAAATTTAGTATAATAAATTTGTTATTCTAAATTTAGGCTGTAAACTAGCATAAGTTAGCTTTAAGAAGCAAAAAGTTTTTTATACTAAATTAAAGAAAGATGCGTATTTTGAGAACAGGAAAGAAGGTGAATTCTTTTTTTGTTTATTAAGTTTCTGATTTTTATTATTAATATTGAAGTCGTAATCTTTGAGATATAAATGGCTTAATATGACTTTTAATTTTTTAAGTGCCATTTGTGCATAATTATGGGAAATGTCATGCAAGCATTAGGAAAAAGGGTTAAGCAAAAGCGCATTCAATTGGGCTATCAGGCTAAATATGTGGCCAAAGAAGTTGGATTGAGTCCGGGGGGCTTATCTTTGTTTGAGAATGGACATACCTCAGGTGTGGATTTTGTCACTGGGGTTAAATTGGCTAAATTATTACAGATAAGCCCTGAAGCATTA
Organism: uncultured Shewanella sp.; assembly: GCF_947491715.1. Taxonomy (GTDB): domain Bacteria; phylum Pseudomonadota; class Gammaproteobacteria; order Enterobacterales; family Shewanellaceae; genus Shewanella. The sequence continues at coordinate 543,894 of NZ_CANLKR010000001.1, forward strand.
GCTTTGGGTTATGAGAGTAATATTCCACCTGCGCGCACTGATACGCTGGCTATTATTGGTTGTCATCATTCTGGTCCGGAGTCTCTTTGGCTAGAACTCGCGGTGGAAGAGAGACCATTGACAACTGAAATTGTTGATTGTCAATTTGTGCATGATCAAACTCATTATGGATTAAGAATTACTGAAAACACTGGGCGTTATTTAGAAGGAGAGGTCGCGATATTGAATGCTGATCCTCAGCAAGTATTAATATCGGGTAATGATGTATATGTAGTCTATCAAACACATCGCCAGTTGATGCACTTTTTATATGAAAGGGGTGGCAAGGTACATTTAATTGGTTTTGAAAAAGAGAGTCATTTATTGGTTGTAAACCGGAATGAATGTCAATATTTACATTCTGTAGTGGCGATCGTGGGGAGTGAATCAGTGAGAAAAAGGTGAACAAGGTTTTATTTTTAGAGGTTAATTTTTTCAATTGCGTTCGCGTCATAGAACTGTCGCATGTTAAGCTGGGTCATAATAAAACACAAATAGGGAGATTTTATGTACAGCCATGTCATGTTAGGGGTAAAAGATATTCATCAATCTAAGGCTTTCTATGATGCCACTTTTGCCGCTTTAGGGTATGAATCTGGTGTGTTTGACGAGAAAGGGCGTTGTTTTTATTTTACTCGTAGTGGTGTATTTGCTTTAACCTTGCCTATCGATGGTGAAGTCGCCAGCCATGGCAATGGGAGTACTATTGGGTTTTCTGCGAAAAATGTGGCATCTGTAGAGGCATGGCATCAAGCCGGTTTGGAAAATGGAGGCGTAAAATGTGAAGCGCCACCGGGGGTGAGAGAAGGCTCAGTGGGAAAAATGTATATTGCTTATTTACGAGATCCTGCTGGAAATAAGATTTGTGCACTTAATTGGATGCAAGAATAAATTATTATCTGATTATATTGACCCATTCTGTATTAAAAAATTGCGAGTAGGATAAGGTTATATCTTGCTCGATACCGATATACCTTGATTGATATTAATTCATTTTGATAAATATGCTTGTTTGCATGAAAGGGGAGATGAACCTTATTTGTGACTTATTACTTCTTTAGATAATCATTCTTATCTTGTAAAAATATAAGGGTTTGTGTTGCCCTAATTTAGCTTATATTAAATTATTTATCGCTACTTCTCTCTATTTACATGTAAAATTGTTATATTTTTAGTCGATAACGACGCATTAAATTCCACATAAGGTCTATTTTTGTGGAATTTAATGTGTAGATGGAAGATTAATTATTTTTTACTATATTCTCCAGATAAGGAATATGTGGAGAAGTGTGTGAATAAAGGTAAAGTGGGTCGACCAAAAGAGAATGGTTTTCATCGAGAAGCATTAATTTCATCTGCTAGAGAATTATTTATAAATCAAGAGTTTGATTCAGTATCTGTGCGAAAAATTGCAGGTAAAGCCGGCGCAGATCCCGCTTTAATACGGTATTATTTTGGGTCGAAGTTAGGATTGTTCATCGCCATGATGAAAGAGACGATGGAGCCAGTCACAAAAGTTTTTTTCAAAATAGAAGAGAATATGGATATTAATCAGCCAAAAAAACTGATGACATTGTATTATCAAACGATGGCGCAGTATCCTAACTTTCCACGACTCGTCTATCGTTTAGCTTGTACATCTGAGACGGAAAAAAATAAAGAAATATTAACAGTATTTGATGAATTATTTAAACCTCAAGAAATGATTTTCTTTGAGGTATTAAAAAGTCATGGATTACTGGGGGAAGATGTTGACGCGCAATTGGCAAGGATCAGTTTTATTAGTTTATTAGTGTTTCCTTTTATTATGCCAAATTTATTGCAATCAAAATTAGGTATAGATATTAACGCTGAATTTCTCATGAAACTTGCTGAGCATAATACAGCACTGATGAGCCATGGCATGATGAATGAGGAATAAATGATGTTTAGTCAAAAAAGAGTATTGCTTCTGGGGATCGGCTTAGGTGTCGTGGCCATTATTATTTCGATGTTATTAAAAAGTCGTCCTGATACTTTCACTCAAACAAATAAAGCCCGATTAGTGGATACAGTGGCATTATCAAAAAGCAATATTGCGCCAGAAATTAAAGGTTTTGGTCGTACTGAACCAGAGCATACTTGGAGTGGGGTCTCTCAAGTAAGCGGTCGTATTGTTTATCGTAATCCTTCGTTAGCTTCAGGTCGATTCTTGCCCGCAAATACCTTGCTATTGGCTATTGATCCCACTGAATATAAATTAAAAGTTGTAGAAGCTAAAGCCAATAAAAAAGCGTCAGAAGTTGAGTTAACTCGGCTTAATTTAGATGAAAAAAACTTAAAGTTGAGCTTAGAGATAGAACAAAATAAGTTAACTTTAGTGAAAAATGAGGTTGAAAGGAATAAAAAACTTAATCGAAAAAATTTATTGTCCAAATCGGCATTAGAAAACCAACAACAGAATTATTTTAATCAACTCAAATTAGTGCAGGACATTAAAAATAAATTAACGTTATTACCTGATGATCGCCGAATATTAGAAGCGCAATTAGAGGTAGAAATATCGAAATTAGCAAGTGCCGAGCGGGATCTTCAACATACGGAAATAACCTTGCCTTTTGATGCGCGTATGGCCGATGTGAATATAGAAAATAATCAGTTTGTTCAATTAAATGAAACCATGGTTGTTGCATATGAGTTAGGAACGATTCAAGTGATGGCTGAGTTTTCAATTGATGATTTGAGGGTGTTATTAAGTAGCTTACCTGCTATTCCCAAAAAAGGGTATTTACCTTCTTTTAAAGGCGTTGATTTGGCTGCTTCAGTGAATTTAAATATTAATAATCAGTTGCTGAGCTGGCCCGCAAACGTTGAGCGAGTTGCTCAAGAAGTCGATGCTCAAAGTGGCATGATAGGTGTGTATCTCAATATTGAGCAAGATATGAGTCAGATCAATATCGCGGACAAACCTCCTCTTGGTAAAGGTATGTTTGTCACAGCCATAATTAAAGGGAAAACGCAATCTCAGTATGTTGTCCCTGAAAAAGCGATACAAGGGAATCAAATCTATGTGATGAAGGCAAATGGCACATTGAAAATAATACCTATTAGTGTCCTTTTTAGAAATGATGACAAAGTCGCAATAGAGGGCAATATTCAAAAGGGTGACCGACTCATCATGAATGATATTGCGCCTGCGGTGAATGGTATGGCATTACGGACATCCAATAAGGTTGGAGAGAAGTTATTATGATTGCTTACTTTGCTCGTCATCCTACCATTGCTAATTTATTAATGTTCACCTTTATTTTTTTAGGTATTGCCAGTGTTACACAACTTAAAAGAGAAACCTTTCCCGTTTTTGAGTCCCCAAATATTACAGTAACGATTGTTTATCCTGGTGCTTCTCCAAAAGAGGTAGAAGAGAGTTTGTGCCTTAGAATGGAAGATGCTGTGGATGGACTCGATAATATCGAAGAAGTTAAATGTGATGCACAAGAAGGTGTAGGAACTTTAACCTTAGATTTGAATAATGGCATTGATGTTGGTCGCATGTTGATTGATGTGCAAACCCAAATTAATGCAGTGAAAGATTTTCCTACATCGATTGAACCTCCTGTCGTTGAAGAATCGAATTGGACCGATCCTGTGATTGATTTGGCTATTTCAGCCAATATGAGTCGACCTGAGTTGAAAGACTATGCCGAGGATATCAAACGTCGATTAAAAGTGGATGCGGGGATCGGGTTAGTTGATATTCAAGGTTTTTCAGACAGGCAGCTGCGTATTGAATTAAATGAAATTGATATGAGACGCTTAGGTTTGACGGCCGAACAAGTGGCCGATAAAGTCAGTCGGCAAAATATTAAAGTTCCAGCTGGAACTATTGATTTAAAAGATAAAAGTATTCTCGTTCGATTTGATGAGCGTAAAGTAACAGCGGATGAATTAGCGAATATCGTCATTCAATCAACACCAAATGGTGGGACGATTTATCTTGGGGATATTGCAACGATTACGGATGGATTTGAATTAGAAGAAGATAAAATTGAATTCAATGATAAGCCTGCGGCTATTTTAAAAATCAGTAAAAATAAATCTGATGATGCACTGAAAGTGTTAGATAAGGTTAAAGGGTTTGTTGCCCAAGAAAGTAAAAATTTACCCGATGGCGTGTCACTCACCTTAACAAACGACACTTCATCTTTGATCAAAGATAGATTAAAGATGATGGTGAACAATGCGTGGCAAGGTATTTTACTGGTTTTTTTCTCATTGTTATTGTTTTTCTCTTTACGTTATTCATTTTGGGTGGCAGCAGGCTTACCAGTCGCATTTTTCGGTGGCCTTTATATGATGAGCCTCTTTGGCTTGTCCATTAATATGATGTCCTTAGTTGCTTTTTTAGTGGCTATCGGGATTATGATGGATGATGCTATTGTGATTGCAGAGTCGATTGCTGCTCAAAGAGATAAAGGCATGAGTGTTGATAAATCCGTCATTGAAGGGGTTAAGAAAGTGGCACCGGGGGTTTTTTCATCTTACTTAACAACAATTTGCATATTTGGCAGTTTATTGGGACTCGATGGACAAATGGGAACGGTTCTTGCCGTGATCCCTTTAGTGTTGATTATTATATTAACGGTGAGTTTAATTGAAGCGTTTCTTATTTTACCTAATCATTTATATCATTCATTAGAAAAAGTGGGAGATAACGATCCCAGTTTAAAGTGGAAATGGAAAGCGGCCTTTTTAAAGCGTTTTGAGTATATTAAAAATAATCGGCTAGTTAACTTAGTGACATTTCTTGTTAAGTGGCGTTATTTCACTATTGGTACAATGCTGGCATTATTTCTGTCGAGCATTGCTCTCGTGGTGGGTGGGGTGGTGAAATTTTCAGCTTTCCCTGAACTTGATGGAGATGTTGCTGAAGCTCGTATTATCCTACCAGCAGGTACGTCACTTGCTGAAACGAATACATTAGTCAATATGATTGTAGCAAAAGCACAGAAAGTTGGAAAAGCGCTCACCATTAAAAATAAGGAGCAAGAGAGCCTTGTGCAAAATATTACCGCACAATATAACTTAAATGCAGATGATGGAGAAAAAGGGGCACATGTTGCGACAATAAGACTTGATATTTACTCGGCTGAAAAAAGAAATACCCTGATAGGGCAATTTATTAGCCAATGGCGCTTCGAAGTCGGTGAAGTTGCTGCGCCAATTTCAATGATTTTTAAACAACCGGCTTTTGGGCCTGCTGGGCGTGACATTGAAATACGATTAAGAGGTGAGAACTTGCCTGAAATGAAACAGGCTTCAATGTATATTCAGCAATATTTAAATCAGTTTAAAGGAGTGACAGGCGTACTGGATAACCTTAGATTAGGGAAACCTGAAATTAATATCGTCTTAGGTGATGCAGCTCAATCTTATGGTATTGATGGAACGGATATCGCCAATCAATTAAGAAGTGCATTATTAGGCCAAATCGCTGATAGAGTTCAGGTGGGGACTGAAAACATCGAAATTGAAGTGAGCTTAAATCGAGATCAAGCAGGGAATATTTCTACTTTACTTAACTTCCCCATCATGTTGGCAGATGGAACCCAAATTCCTTTATCGGCGATAGCAAAGCTTAGTTTTGATCGCACTTATGTGCGTTTACAACGTATTGATGGCTTACCAGCAATCACCATTCTAGGGGATGTTGATAATAATGTGACCAATGGTAAGCAAGTGTTAGCCCAGTTTAGTCAAGACTTAATCCCCGAATTAAATAAAGCCTTTCCTGATGTGAGAGTGAGTCTTGAAGGTGCGGCAAAAGAAACGGCCAAAACAGGAAAGAGCTTTGCGATTAAGTTTTTGATTGGTATTTTTGGATTATTTGCGATTTTAAGCTTTCAATTTAGAAGTTATATAGAACCTGTGATAGTGATGAGTGCTATTCCGATGGCATTGATAGGTGTCATTTTTGGTCATCTTTTGCTGGGGTATGATTTATCAATGCCAAGTATGATGGGGTTTATTTCTTTGGCGGGGATTGTCGTGAATGACTCGATTTTGTTGGTGGAATATATCCGTCATCATGTGGGCCAAGGCGAAACGGTCGAAGAGGCAGCGATTACTGCCAGCAAAGAACGTTTTAGGGCGATATTTTTAACCTCTCTCACCACAACAGCAGGCTTATTGCCTTTACTGCTTGAGACCAGTTTACAAGCTCAAATTGTTCAGCCTTTAGTCGTCTCAATTGTGTTTGGTATGCTGGCATCCACTGTGCTTATTTTATTGATATTGCCTTGTGCTTATGCCATTTTAGCCGATTTTGGATTGATAAAAGAACATCAGCCATTACAAGAAGCCTAAGGGTTTTGATATGATGTGAAAATAATACAAGTGACAATAAGTACAGTTAAAAGCAAGATGACTGTGCTTATTGCCATATATGAGTAATATATTATTTAATTAACTTGTATTTGGGGCAAAGAGTGTCAGTATAACGATAATATTAATCTTTTTTATCTGTATTTGAGCCTTTAATCTAAAAATCACTTTTTGGATACTTGTGTTTTAGAGCCTCTAAAATCGCTTCGGCTTCTTCTTCTGGTGTCATTTTTCCACTATCGAGTTCCAGATCATTGGCGATATCTTTATGCATTTGCAAAAATAATCCAATAGTATGCCCAGGAAAGCGATTCCCTCGTTTTCTCTCATGGGCGAGTAGGGTATTGTTATCAGCATTAACCGCCACCCAAAAAGTTGGTAAATCTTCCAGTACAGCTTTGGCCTCTAAGTATTCATCTTTAAAGGAAAAAACTTGATCAGAAATTACATTAATGCCACATTGAGAGATAAATTTTATGGCATGAAAGTGTGCACTCAGTGCTAATCTTGCCAGTGTTCCTAATTGTACTGTGGCATAGTGATAGGGGTTATTGATATTGGGGCCAGGCATGATTAAATAAAAGCCTAGTGATTGTTCAGGTTTAGGTTTGAAATGTTTGGTTTCTTCGGGAGTAATGGGAATACCTAAATATTTTGGGGCGAGCATAGTGACCACATTATCAATGCCAAATTGAATACAAGGAGACTGCATTTTTTTTTGAAGTGTCTTACACAGTGTACTTTTTCCTGCGCTGGTGGTACCAGCAATTAAAATAATATGACCTAGTGTGTTTGCTTTTTGGGTGAAAGATAACGGTACCCATCTTGAGGCGGGGTTTTCTCTTAATGGTCTGTCAAGCAGGTATTGGGTGATTTGATCGGCACACTGCTTAGGACTGTTTTCGCTGGTATCAAGTTCAAGTTGATATTCTATTCCCATGAGCATTTCTTGAGCGATTTTAAGAGTGCTTCCTTCTGGCCTTGGGCCTGTTTCTTTTTCATCTTTGACTCGCTCTTGTTCATTGCGCGTGACGTTTACCCAAGTGATATCAAGATCATTAAGAAAAGATTGTAATTGTGAGAGGTATTTTTCATAAGTGATACAATGATCGACAATGACATGGCAGCCGCCTTTTGCCATTCCAGTAATGGCGGCGTGTAATGCGGTTAAGTCGTTATTGTCTTGTTTATCATCGAGTCCTAAGGGTTGATGTTCGGGCTCGGCTCTCATTATGGTATAGAAATCTCTCATACCTAAGGTAAAGAAGGGTTGGTGGCTGTGTCGTTGAAATTGCTCAATAACAGCTTGTTTTCTAGAGTATGGGGCACCATTGAGGATCACGACCATGCCTGCGCATGCCATAACAGTTTCCTTCTGCTGTGAGTCTTCATTGCAATTGTAGTCGAAATGTATGGATTTTCATGGAAGGAACTTTCGTTAATGGGTTATTCAGCTTCTTAAGCCGTCTAAGTGATCAGACGGCATTAATTTTAAGTGATTAACTGTCACTACTGAGTATTTCAAGGATGGGAGTGTCTTGGTTAAAGTGGATAAGAAAAAGTTGCCCGAATTCGTGCTCAGATAAAATAATACTCGGTTGATAATTAAAACGATATTTTCCTAGACTGACGTTAAAATGGATCCCTAAGTCTTGCAATATGCTGGGAACCGTATTGGAATGTCCTGCAATAACCAAGGTTTGGTTACAATAGTTATTTTTTATTTGATGGATGAATGTATCCTGCTCTCTTGGATCGTATTCGGTAATAACAAGATTTTTATGTTGGCTGAGTGGAGCCAGTGTCTGTTTCGTTCGATTGTATGGTGTGGAAAATAAGTGGTTAATATTGACGTCAGCTAATATATCTGCGATTCGTTGGGCTCGTGCTTGTCCTTGTTCAGACAGGTTGGGATCGTGATTGTTTTTTTCATCTTGCTTTTCTGCATGGCGAGTAATGTAGAGGCTGTTAGGTAGGCAAGTGGCAAATGCTATGGGTGTGGTTAAAGCATAAATGATAGCAGCAATGCCAAATGTCAGAAGTGGTTTCATGAAGCGTCCTTGGATACGTATTGTTATTCCGTTTGGAGTCGTTAATCTATTATTGAAGCATTCACTAATAATTGTCCAGCATCTTTAAATATCACGGGTATAGTGAAATAAAAGAAATATATAAAAAAGAACTAAGATTAATGACTTAGTAAGGAATGAACAATGAAAATTTAAATTAAAATTCAGGATAGATATTTCTCAAACCTGCACTATATTTATTTTGTGTTTTACTGACTTGTTCAAGGCACTATTGTTCAAGGCTCTAGGTAAAACGATGGATGTTGATAATAAATATATAGGGATGAATGAAATGAAAAAACGCATAGCTGTTGCTTTGATTTTACCGTGTTCTCTAATGTGCCATTCGTTATATGCTGAAGATGCTCATGATCATGGGCCTAAATCTCCACCACCTCCACCGCCAAATTTCGTACCTAATGGATTTTATGTCACTGCATCAGCAGGTACCAGTTATTTAGAATCCCAACGAAGTATTGCTGATGAGGCGTATAATGGCGTGGGCATTGTTACCTATGATTATGGGTTTAATGCTGGAATAAGCTTAGGAAAACAAGTGGGACCATGGCGCTTTGAAGCACAGATGACGTATTTATATAATGACATTGACAAAGTGTTTGATATTGATCAAGGCAATCAACAAGAAGGTGTATGGTACGGACTCAATGTATTGCGTGACTTTCCTATTAGTAAACATTGGATCCCTTATGCTGGCTTTGGTCTCGGGGGGATCACCATGAACAATGATTTTGGTGATACGAGTGTATATAGTGACTCTCAGGCGGGAACTGTCGGTGTTGTCAGCAATGAGCCTGGATCTGATACTGCTTTTGCTTATCAAGCGACACTGGGGATTGCTTATCAACCTATTCCTGAGATGCGCCTGTTAGCGGAAGTGAGGCATATTGGTTCAAGTAAAATGACAAATTGGACGCGAAGTTCTGCAGATGATGTTGAGAGTTACTATGAGTCCACTTTATTTAATTTAGGCTTGACGTATTATTTTGATGGTGTGCCTAAGTATAAACCCACTCCACCACCGCCACCAGCAAATCAATCATTATTTTACATGAGTTTATCTGGAGGGGCGAGCTATCTGCTTGAGCAAATTTCAACCCCTGACAATGGTGTTGTGGGTGTTAAAACCGAATATGATGCGGGCTATAACGTTGGAGCGAGTCTGGGTCTGAAATATAACAATTGGCGCACAGAGCTACAGTTTACGTATCTGAGTGATGAAATGGACAAAGTTGATGATATTACTCAAGGTAATAAAATGTCAGGTAATTGGTATGGTATCAATGTATTACATGATTTCCCATTGGGGAGTGCTTGGATCCCCTATGGAGGTTTAGGCGTGGGCTTAGTCGATATGGAAACAAAATACGATGACAGTATTTATTTGAAGACTTCTGCTGCTACTTCCGAAATGGTCAGTATGAGTAATAAATCAGATACGTCAGTTGCTTATCAGGCGATAGTGGGGATTGGTTTTCAAGCCAGTGAGAGTATGCGTATATTTGGCGAGTACCGTCACTTACGAGCACCTGAGATTAAATCATCTGTCTTAACGACGACAGAAGGTTATGAATATGACTTGAAAACGGCCTATCAAAATAATTTATTTAATATTGGTATGAGTTATACCTTTGGTATGTAATTTTCTAAGACTGTTTCCATCATGAAAGAGAAGCCAACCTTAAGTCAGGTTGGCTCTTTCGTTTTTTGGTGGGGCTGTTGAGTCGTCGGTATCTCTTGGCTCAGCCCTGTTAGAATAGCACAGTTAGGTTGTTCTCCTCCTTCGCAATCGTGCACAAGATGACTGAGCTGTTCCTCCAGTATTGTGAGTTGTGCGATTTTATTGCTAATGGCGGTCAAATGCTGCTTAGCGAGTGCTTTAACATCTCTAGCTTGACGAGATTGATCCATTTTTAAATCAAGTAATGCGCGGCAATCATCGAGGGTAAAACCTAATGAGCGACAATGATGAACAAAAGACAATGCGTCGACATGTGAGGAAGTATACTCTCGATAGCCATTGGTACCTCGTTGTCCTTTCACAAGGCCAATATCATGATAATACCGAATACTTTTTACCGATAATCCCGTGGTTTTCGCGACATGACCTATTTTCATGATGACTTTTCTTATTGATTAAGTGAAGTCTACACTATAGCAAAAAAAGTTTGACTCTCCCATTAGGGGAGACAATACACTGATGATATCGTAAACATAAATTGAGTGTTATTCATCAATAAGGAGGCCATATGTCAACCACTATACTATCGGTGCCCGATATGAGTTGTGCCAGTTGCGTTGCTAAAATAGAAAATGCTTTTCAAGCGCAGTCAGGTGTGAGCGTTAGAGTCAACTTAGCCGACAAGCAAGTGATCATCAGTGACGAAATTGACATTGAAAAAGCCAAATCCATTGTACTCAGTGTTGGTTATACCAGTAAACCAGTATTAGATGCAACAAAAGCGGCCAAGGACAAATCAGTAATAGAAGAGAAACATTATCGCAAACAATTGTGGCAAGCGTTTATTGGTTTGGGGGTTGGGATCCCATTAATGCTATGGGGGTTATTGGGTGGGGAAATGCAGGTCAGTAACCCTCAAGAACAACTCATTTGGGGAGTGGTTGGTGGATTCACCTTAATATTGATGATAACAACAGGGGCACACTTTTACCAAGGAATGTGGCGAGCGCTGAAAGCGAAAAGTGCCAATATGGACAGCTTAATTGCATTAGGTACAGGCGCAGCTTGGATTTATTCTATGCTGGTGGTGTTGATGCCTCAATGGTTTCCAATGAATACACGTCACGTTTATTTTGAAGCCAGTGTCATGATTTTAGGCTTAATTAATTTAGGCCATGCCTTAGAATTAAGAGCGAGAGGGAAAACCAGTGAAGCGGTACAAAGTTTATTAGGGCTGCAAGTCTCGACGGCTATTCGCTTGACGGATAAGGGTGATGAAGAAGTGGACATTGGTGAATTAGCGCTGGGTGATCGCATTCGATTAAAGCCTGGTGGTCGGGTGACATTAGATGGGGAAGTCATTGAAGGTCAATCATTATTGAATGAATCAATGTTAACAGGCGAGCCAGTACCCGTAAGCAAAGGAGTGGGAGATAACCTTAGTGCGGGAACAGTTAATGGTAATGGAAGCTTAATTTATCGTGTGACATCCGCAGTGGAAGATACACGATTAGCAAAAATCATCGCCTTGGTACAACAAGCGCAAACCTCAAAAATGCCCATTGGCCGTTTAACCGATCAAATATCCGCTTACTTTGTGCCTGTTGTGATAGTGATAGCTCTATTGAGTGCGGGTATTTGGTATTTTGCAGGGCCAGCACCTGCGTTATCTCATGCGTTAGTGGTATTAACCAGCGTGTTGATTATTGCCTGTCCGTGTGCATTAGGGTTAGCCACTCCCATGTCTATAATGGTGTCAGTCGGTCGGGCGGCTAAAATGGGGGTGCTTATTCGAAATGGAGAAGCCATGCAAACAGCCAGTAAGGTGAGTTGTGTGGTGTTAGATAAAACCGGCACGATTACCCAAGGTAAACCCAAGGTGACAGACTTTGTTTTAGTGGAGAAAGAAGAAGATAAATCGACGTTACTGCTTCATATTGCCAGTCTTGAACAAGCCTCTGAACACCCTCTTGCGAGTGCAATCATTGAGAAAGCCAAAGCGGAAAAACTGGGTTTAATTGAACCTGATGTGTTTACCAATTATCAGGGAATGGGCATTGTAGGCCGTTTTGCCTCTGAAAGTGGAGGAAAGGGAGAATATGCAATAGGGAATCGCGCTTTAATGGATAAATTACACATCAAAGGCGTAGACACACAAGAAACATTAGCGGCAGTTTGGGCCGGTGGCGCGAAAACGCCTATTTATGTGGCGAAATCGGGGCAATTAGTGGCCTTGATAGCCATCAGCGATCCATTACATAGGGGCGTCATTGAAGCCGTTACTGCGCTAAAGGCTGATGGTATGCGTGTTGTTCTTTTGAGCGGTGATAATGAAAAAACGGCTAAAGCGGTCGCTAAAGAAGTGGGCATTGATGAAGTGGTGGCACAAGTGTTACCGGAAGAAAAGCAAGCTCATGTGAAACAGCTGCAGGCCGCAGGAGAAGTGGTTGCTATGGTCGGCGATGGAATTAATGATGCCCCTGCACTTGTCAGTGCAGATGTGGGAATAGCCATCGGAAGTGGGACTGAAATTGCCATCGAGAGTGCTGATTTAACCTTGCTTTCTCATCAGTTAATGACGTTAGCTCACACGTTTAAGTTAGCTAAGGCGGGTATGCGTAATATTAAACAAAATTTATTTGGCGCCTTTATTTATAACGTGTTAGGGATCCCATTAGCCGCTGGAGTGCTGTTTCCTTTAACTGGCATGTTATTAAGCCCTGTGATAGCCGGTGGTGCGATGGCACTATCGTCTTTGACTGTTGTTACCAATGCAAATCGCTTACGTCGTCAGAAATTAGATTGATATTGACAGTAAAAGCGCTAACAGAGCGACTGTTGAGTGTGATCCTCATTATCATACCCAGTCGCTTTTCATTGATTATTTAGGCCTAATTAAGCTATAGTACCGCGCTTAAAAATGCAGGCGTGGTGAGACCTTTTTGGTGTTTACCAGGTTTTATCCTGTTTTGGTTCAAGCGTTACTTTTCATAAGCTTGAGCGTAGTTGTAGGTGTGCTTTGCATCTTTAACTCATCGTAAACGGGAATGTTTGTTTTATTCAATTTATTATAATTTTGGAATGTCACTTTGATCACTACAGCAAATATTACCATGCAGTTTGGCTCTAAGCCGCTGTTTGAAAACATCTCAGTCAAGTTTGGCGGTGGAAACCGTTACGGTTTAATTGGTGCTAATGGTTGTGGTAAATCAACCTTCATGAAGATCTTAGCTGGCGATTTAGATCCGACTTCAGGCAATGTTTCTTTAGATGTCAATGAGCGTTTGGGTAAATTGAGTCAAAATCAATTTGGCTATGAAGAATTTAATGTCGTTGATACTGTGATCATGGGATATCCTGAATTATGGGCTGTTAAACAAGAGCGTGACCGCATTTATTCTTTGCCGGAAATGACCGAAGAAGAAGGTATTAAAGTTGCTGATTTAGAAATGGAATTTGCCGAAATGGATGGTTACACCGCAGAATCTCGTGCCGGTGAGCTATTAATGGGAGTGGGTATCCCAGTTGAACAGCACTTTGGCTTGATGAGTGAAATTGCCCCAGGTTTTAAATTACGTGTATTGTTGGCTCAGGCCTTGTTCTCTGATCCTGATGTACTACTGCTCGATGAGCCAACCAACAACTTGGATATTGATACGATCCGCTGGTTGCAAGAAATGTTAAATCAACGTAACAGTACCATGGTCATTATTTCTCACGATCGCTATTTCTTAAACTCTGTCTGTACTCATATGGCCGATCTGGATTACGGTGAGTTACGGGTTTTTCCTGGTAATTATGACGAATACATGATGGCGGCAAGCCAAGCACGTGAACGTTTAATGGCTGATAATGCTAAGAAAAAAGCACAAATTTCGGAGCTTCAAGGTTTCGTTGCACGTTTTTCTGCTAATGCATCAAAAGCAAAACAAGCCACTTCGCGTGCGAAGTTAATTGATAAAATTAAGATTGAAGAGGTTAAAGCCTCAAGCCGTGTTAATCCTTTTATTCGTTTCGAGCAAGAAAAGAAGTTATTCCGTAATGCACTTGTTACAGAAGGCTTAACTAAGGGATTTGATGAAACCTTGTTCAAAAACTTAGATCTTATGGTCGAAGTGGGTGAGCGTGTGGCGATTTTGGGTGATAACGGTGTGGGAAAAACCACCTTGTTACGAACACTAGTCCATGATTTACCTCAAGATAGTGGGACTATTCACTGGTCAGAAAATTCAGCGATTGGCTATTATGCGCAAGATCATGAAAGTGACTTTGAAAATGACATGACCTTGTTTGAATGGATGAGTCAATGGCGTAAACCCAATGATGATGATCAATCGGTTCGTGGGATCTTAGGCCGTATGTTGTTTGGATCGGATGATATTAAAAAGTCAGTGAAGGTATTATCCGGTGGTGAAAAAGGTCGCATGTTGTTTGGAAAACTCATCATGGAAAAGCCCAATATCTTATTATTGGATGAGCCAACAAACCACATGGATATGGAATCGATTGAATCATTGAATAATGCTCTTGAAATGTATGAAGGAACATTGTTGTTTGTCAGTCACGATAGAGCATTTGTCTCCTCTTTAGCGACGCGTATCCTTGAGGTGACGCCAACAGGGGTGAATGACTTTAAAGGCACTTATGATGAGTTCTTAAGAAGTAAAGGCGTGGAGGCGTAAATTCTCCTTTCAACGTCAAGAGAAGCCCGAATGTATTCGGGCTTTTTTGTGTCTGTTTTTAAGCGTATTTTTGTTGTAAATAGTCAAATACCGCACGAATACCAAAGGCTTCACCACCAATGGGACGACCGGGTAATTTACGGTTATTCCATGCCATCACATCAAAATGGGCCCAAGTGATATCTTTATCAACAAAGGCTTGTAAGTATAAGGCGGCGGTGATAGCTCCTCCAAAAGGGCTGGTGGCACAATTGGATAAATCGGCAACCTCACTTTTCAGTAAATCTTGATAAGCTTGATGCAGTGGCATGCGCCACACAGGATCTTCATGTTGCAAACCGGATTGAGTAATACCGTTTGCAAGCATATCATCATTACTAAAAAAGCCGGGTAATTCTGTGCCTAGGGCGACGCGCATTGCGCCTGTTAAGGTGGCAAAATCGATGATCATGTCGGGTTTATCATGATTCGCTTCCGATAGCGCATCACACAGGACTAATCGTCCTTCAGCATCGGTGTTATCTATCTCGACGCTAATGCCGTGGCGGGTGGTGATAACATCACCAGGTCTAAAGGCATTGGCCGAGACAGCGTTTTCAACTGCAGGCACTAATACGCGCAAGCGAATAGGGAGTTCATGGGCCATGATGAGTTGCGCGAGCCCGATGACGTGTGCGGCGCCGCCCATGTCTTTTTTCATTAAACGCATGCCAGCACCGGGTTTTAAATCGAGTCCTCCTGAGTCAAAACACACGCCTTTACCCACGAGTGTCACTTGTGGTGCATTGTTATCGCCCCAAGTAAAGTCAAGCAATCTTGGGGCGTGGACACTGGCGCGACCCACCATATGAATAGTTGGGTAGTTCTGCTCAAGCAGATCATCCCCAATAATTTGGCTCAATTGCCCCCCAAATTCACCGGCCATTTGGCTCAAGGTGTGTGCCAAATCCTGGGGCATCATGTCGCCAGCTGGGGTGTTAATTAAGTCACGGGTGAGAGACGTTGCGCGAATAAAGCGGTTGGCTTTGCTGGCTATCTCTTCGCTTGGCACAACCAATTGTGGCAGGGGTTTATTACTTTTCTTATAACGCTCAAAACGATAGCCACCCAGTCCCCAACTCAAAGCCGCCTTTTCAATTTGGTCTTGATTTCCTTGAATGGCATATTGTCCATGAGGTAATTGGTTGACCAGTTCGCCGCACGCCCAGAAACTGTCAGCTTGCTCAGTCACGAATACGGCTAAGTGTATTTGACCTTCACTATTAGGGATCAGGCAGTGACCCTGTTTGTCAATATGATGTTGTGAAACCCAGTTTTGAGTGAGTACAGGCTGCTCTTTGATCCAGATAGCAAAGTTGCTGGGAGAGAAGATCATTAAGGGAGTAGAAGCTGTGTTGCTAGGGCCAATGACTAAAGGCGTTGTCATTGATCCCGCTGTATTGGTGGAGGAAGTGTTCATTTTACGCTCTTAAATTAAAACAATGAATGGCCATTAGGGTAGCAGGCATGGGACTGTTGGGAAAGAAATGGGTGACATTCCTGTTAATTTTTTGATTATATTGCTTGCCTTAACGGGGTTTATGATTGACTAGTATATTGACACCCCATGGTTTTATACTCATTATGGAATCATGAAGATACATTTTATATGCAATACGACAAGCTTGAGCTTGCGATTAATATGCTCGTTAATCGTTCAAGCACGAATTATCATCATTCCATAGGAATGGTGGGTCTTTGTTGTGTGTAAAAGATGTCAAACCCGCCCATAAGGCGGGTTTTCTTTTTCTGTCTTATGGCGTTGATTAAACGAAAGGAGGCAGTATGAAAAAAGTCATGATATTAGGTAAGCCTGGCAGTGGTAAATCGACGTTAAGTCGACGACTGGCGTCTGCAACCCAACTTCCATTGCATACACTGGATATTATCGAATATAAAAAAAATGGTGAGAGGATCGATCAGGCTTTATACCGTGAAATACATGACAATATTATTGAAAAAGAGTCATGGATTATTGAGGGCTTTGGCTTGATGGAGTCATTTTTTCAACGTTTGGAGGCTGCTGATACCTTGATTTATATTGAGTTGCCTTATTTAGTGAGTTATTGGTGGGTGACTAAACGTTTTCTAAAAGGATTGTTCATTCGTCCTAAGGGCTGGCCACAAGGTTGCTCTGTGGTAAAAGGCACTTGGCGAAGTTATCAAGTATTAAGGCTTTGCCCACAATTTTGGAATCGAGATTTCATGGCGAAGATAGAAAGTTTGCCTACAACAAAGTCGGTTTACATCATTCGTTCTGCTGCCGAGCTAGACCGTTTTGTGAAAGAAGCATCCTCTTAATCGTGACTCAATGATATTTGAATGTGGCAAAAGAACCTTGTTATTGAAAAGATTAATAAGGTTCTTTTATATTATTTTTTAATTAAAACGGGCATACCTTTGATCCCTGCATAGAATACGATAATGTCGGTTGGAACGGTTCCCTCATTAGTAGCGTAGTGCCAGTTATTGACGACTTCGGTATCAACATCCCCTGATGTTAACCGCAATTGCTGGCTGCCATCTTCTAGGTATAAGGTTATTTCTCCTTTTAAGATTGTGGCAACGGTGATAAAGGGATGTTTGTGTATTGGGAATTTTCCTTTAGGAGGAATCACTATTTTTAAAACGGTTATTTGTGGTTGGCCACTAGGGTAGCTAGGCAGCCGTTTTCCATCCCAACTTTTGTCTGTTCGATTCAATAGTGTGATATCAAGTTCAGGTTCATTTGAGGATGCTTTGTTTTCTGTGGATGTTTGCTTGGCTTGAGCTAAGTTGATGTTTAACGTTAGCAGTAAAATGAAGATGTTCAGTACGGTGAAAGAGGAGCGCATATCGATTCACTATTCAAATGGTATTAATTAAAGCCTAGCGTAAAGCATTTTTTCATCCAGTTAATTTGTGATCTGGCTTAGACCACCGCTTACTTGCAATCTTGAGTAAACGAAGAAACTTAGGACAGGCCAAATGATTTTCAGCAGTGCAGGCTGCCGCGTGACGTAGCCCATCACGCATTGCTATCATCTCATTAATCTTATTATCGAGTTCATTGGCCTTAGTTTCTAATATTTGCCTATCTATTTTAATGTGATCATTTAATAGCATGTTTGATATTTCATTGAGTGACAGGCCCGCATTGCGTCCTAGAGTGATCAATGCCAATCTTTCTATTATGTTCACACTATAGACTCTTCTTAAACCATGGCGTGCGATGGGGGTAATTAATCCCTTTTTTTCATAGTAGCGCAAAGTCGATGGGGGGAGCTTTGTGCGTTTTGATACCTCACCAATATCCATTGTATTTCGCCTCTATTGTTGAACTTGACTTAAAGTCGACTTTAAGTAGTAGCATTGATTTGAGATGAAAACAAGTTCGGTTAAGGGAGTAAGTGTTACTCTCTGTGGATCTTAAGGAGTCAATGATGTGGGATGAACGATATGATAGAGAAGATTATGTTTATGGAACAAAACCTAATACTTTTTTGAAAGAAAATAGATTAGTGCTCCCTAAGGGGGAGGTGCTAAGTCTTGCTGAAGGAGAGGGGAGGAATGCGGTATTTTTAGCCCAACAAGGTTACCGAGTCACAGCCGTTGATGGATCGATGGTGGGCATTGATAAAGCAAGGCGGCTTGCTGATAAAGCGGGGGTGACGGTGGATTTCATTCATGGTGATCTTGCGCATGTTGATATAGGGCAAAACTGTTGGGATGCTGTCGTGTCTATTTTTTGCCCTTTACCTTCAATGATCAGGCAAAGGTTATACTTAAAGGTTGAAAAAGGATTGAAAAAAGGAGGGGTGTTCATGCTTGAAGCCTATCGGCCTGAGCAGTTAGCTTATGGCACTGGCGGTGGTAGCGATAGTGATGTCATGCAGAATGTGTCGACGTTACGAGCCGAGTTACCCCGATTGGCTTTTTCACATCTATGTGAATTAGAGCGTGAAGTGATAGAAGGCGTTTTTCATACCGGAAAAGGGGCTGTGGTGCAGGCGATAGCAACGAAGGTGTAGATAAACTGTGGCGTAAGCGGCTGTGAGTGATTTTATCGGATTCCATTGATATGAATTATTAATTTAAAGAGGAATAAAAATGAAAAACATGAGTGTGACATTGCTGTTAGTCATAAGCAGTATAGCTTGTTCTGCCATGGCTAATCAGGGAAATGGAAAAGGGTTACCGCCTGGACTTCAAAAAAAGGTAGAACAAGGTAAGCCTTTACCGCCGGGTTGGCAGAAAAAATTATCACGGGGTGATATATTAAGCCAAGATCTCTATCTACGTGGAAAAATAGTGGTACCACTGAATAACCATGGCATTTTATCTATTGAAATAGATGGAACCGTTATTGAGCTTTACCAAGCTTCACGTAAAATCGTTGATATATTTGACTAGCCGCTGTTGAAGGTAACCGATGACATGATGGAACGTATTGTTGCCCTGATTAAACAAGATCCCATGAGGCTTAGGGCACTTGATTGTGTGGCCAGTCTCAATTTATCTTCTGGTTATATTGCTGCAGGCTTTGTTCGCAATTTAGTTTGGGATAATTTACATGACAAAAAGGTGCCAACGCTGCTAAATGATATCGATGTGATTTATTTCGATAGTACAGTGTTAAATGAAGATCATGAGAAAGATTATGAAATGAAGTTGTTTGCGTTAATGCCTGAGGTTAACTGGCAAGTGCGTAATCAGGCAAGAATGCATGTTCGTAATGGAGACAGGCCTTATTTAAATATCGTTGATGCCATGAGTTTCTGGCCTGAAAAAGAAACGGCCCTAGCTATTCGCCGTGTCAATAATGGCATTTATGAATGTCTTTCAGCTTTTGGGTTTGATTCACTTTTTCAGTTATTGGTGACGCATAACCCTAAACGTTCAAAAGCGATATTTGATAAAAGAGTCAGTTCTAGACAATGGCTGAACCTATGGCCTAAATTATCCATTATTAAAGAGTGATTATCATCAGCATGGCTAATAGTGTCATTAATTAGCCATGCAAAATATTGCTGTGATTAACTGGCTTTATTGACCACAAATAAAGCCAGATCCTGTGGGTTATAACGTCCACGGCTGATAATATTATGGGGATCTAAAACGGATTTAAGTTGATTGACCACTTGCCAAAAGGGGGTGGCACCATCGAGCAGCCATTTTTGCTGATCAATATTGAGTCTGTAAGGCACAAAACCGAGTTTAAGCCCTTCTTTGACTAATTCATTTAAGCAGCTGTGAGCATCACTCACTGCTTTAGGGTTCGTCAAATCAAATACAATGGGTATGGTGCTATCGATACAGTCGTAACGTAAATTAGTAAACGTAATAAAAGGTTCGATATTGTGTTTAGGACAAATATGTCTAATAAAGTCGACATATTTTCGCATCGCAATAGCATTCATAGGGACTAAGGGGGCATACCATAATAGGCCACAGCCATCTTTTGCAGGGGATAAAGGCGGCTCTGCATGTGATGTCTGTGTGGCTATTGCATTTTTATTTCGCCAATATGCGAGTTTGAGCGCCACACGATTAGGTCGGCCTAGCATAATCTCTTTGCCTTTGTTAAAGGAGTCAATTTGCGCTTTGGTGGCGGATAAGCGATTGGATGTTTTGATCAAAAAAGGGGGTAATTTGCTGATGACATTATTGCCTAATTTGATGAGAAAACTATCTGAAAAAAGCATCTTACAACGGGTATGTTTAAATAATTGAGTAATTTCTTTTTTTGCTACTTTAACAATAGCTTCGGTACCATACAGACTGCCGACGATTGTCCATGCTGGCGTATCGAGATGTTCAGTGGCTACCGTAATGTTTTCATCTGACAGGGTGATATGTGCGTCTGGGCCATTAGGGTTATCGGCAAACATGGAAAGTACACGGCGTTTATCCATTAGGTTAATGGAGCCCACAATCCCTTCGTAATCCCTTAAGGTTTGATGAATGAGTGGAGTGAGCACTTCAAGTTGTTCGTCATTTTTAGCTTGAATAAAAAAAGAGATAAACCCTTTTCGGCGATAGGCAAGTCGCAACGTCATTTCTGTTACGATGCCAAAATTGGATTGAGTAAACAGTCCATCCATATAAGGGCCGACTCCCCATTTGAAGGTTTTATCAACTTTGTCTTCACCGGAGCGGTCGAGTTCACTGACAGCGGATTGGTATGGGATACCGTTCCCCCAAATGCCTTTTAATGCTGTGACTGCGCTAAAGTGATCTTGATGAGGTGTGATCCCATATCCCCGCTCGAGTGCATTACTCATGATGGCACAATCAGGCCCAGCTCCTGTTACGGGTACCATGAATTCATCGCCATCATTCATTAAAAATTGACTGAGCTGTGCTTGAGTGACACCCGGCTCAATAGTGATCAATCCAAGTGATTTATTGAGACTAATGTTATTTAGTAATGATAAATCGAGAATGATAGCGTGCGAAATAATCGCAGCGGGTTGGCTTGTGTTATAGCCCCAATTACGGCCACTGCTTATGGGATATAAGACAAAACTGGGCTTATTCTCTTTTGATAATTTATTAGCTAATTCAATGATAACATTAATGATTTGTGTGTTGTTTGGCTTAATGATGGCAAATAAGTGGCGTTTTTTATTGTATAATTGGTCTAAACCCTCTGTTCCCCTGAGATAGGGGGCTAATGCTTCATTGCTTGATAATACTGCTGCGTCACTTCCTACTGTTTTAATAATATTTTCTAATAGTGGATCCATACTATTATTCCAAGCTCTGTCTAACAAGATTTGTTGAAATAGTATTCTAAAATGAAAAACCTATATATGTCGTGATAAATTTCACTTTATTATTCAAGAAAGAATAATGAAGCGTTTTTTCTGAGTCGTTTTACCTATTTGGGTCATTGCTTTTTTAGCTTTAGGTTATATGGTTAAAGATTGTACCTTTATCTTCTGACTATTTCTGTGAGAAAAGAGGGGGGGGGTAAACACAGTATCAAAGAGTTAAGGAGCAAAGTATGGGAGAGATATTACTCACAACACTGATTTCTATGGGGCTGATGAAGCTGATGTGGATTGCACTATTACTACTACTGGTATGGTTGCCATCTGTGGTTTATTGTCTTCGGATTGGTCGAAAAGAGGGCAGGCCCATTTTGAGTTTATTTAAGGGCTTATTGTTGGGGCCATTAGGTGTATTGTTAATGGAGTCATCGAAGAAAGTAAACTGAATTAATGTTTCTGAGTCCGTTTTGGCGCTATTGCTGTATCGTTGTCAGCGCTTTCATCTTATATTTTTAGTTTTCCTACCTCTCATTTTATTCTTCTATCAATGCTCTATTCATTCATTATGTGAGCTATAACAAAGTATTATATGTGTCTTTGTGTCATTACTTACCTTCATTAGATTGAGTTGATTATTATCATTCAGTATGAAAAATAGTGAGGGAAATATGCATGGAATATTGTTAGCGATACATCTTTTATGTGCAACGATTTGGACTGGAGGACACATTGTATTATCTGCTGTGGTTTTACCTGGTGTGCTGCGGGAGCGCTCCCCGCAGAAGTTGCTTTCTTTTGAGTCTGCTTATGAGAAAGTGGGGATGCCAGCCTTAGTGATTCAGATCATTACTGGGTTAATATTATCCTACCAGTTATTACCGAATGTTTCGTTGTGGTTTGATACGACAAACCCATTATCAAAAGGCATTCTCATTAAGTTAAGTTTATTGGCATTGACCCTTATTTTTGCCATTGATGCACGTTTTCGTGTTATGCCTAAATTGTCAAAAGATAATTTACTTGATATGGCGCTGCATATTATTCCTGTCACGATTTTTTCAATGTTGTTGGTCATTGTTGGCGTCTCTTTTAGAACGGGTTGGTTATTTTAACTGGCTTTGAAATCTAGCGTATATACTGAATAGATACCCTCATAAAATGGAGCTAAGATGCGCAGCCAATTAACGACAACGTTGATAGTGATTACTGTCAAACATACACTCCCAGCGTCATTGTCACAACGATTAAACAAATTACCAGCTCAAAAGGAGTGACGGGGCTTAATGGGGTGAATATATGATATTTATCTTATAAAACGGAGAAAACAGATAATTTGTACTTCGATTTAGTGCAGGCCATTGTCAGTGGCAAGGGGACGAGCTGAAAACTTTGGTCGGAGAAAATGACTTTATATGAACAAACATTAGATACTGTTGGTGTGACTTATACCGTTTGGAGCACGCCTTATTGTAAAGGGACGTTTCTTGGAACATCGACAACTGTGAGTCAATAATATTGTTCAGTGATAGTGTGAGTTAACAGTGGCGTCAATAACATAATGATGTAAACAGTAATATTAGGCTGTGTTTTTATGGAAGCAGTGACCAAGGAGAGGTGATATGACGAAAAAAGAGGAGTGGGCATTAACTCGAAAGAAGCTAGCGTCTCAGACATTGCCTGAGTGGCTTCAAGAAAGGGTCGATTCGGGAGAATTGAATTTACTCGATGAAGAGACACGACAAACATTATTAAAGCAAACCTTATCCTCTTATTTGAAAGATAAACCCTTGTGGATTTTTGCTTATGGTTCTTTGATGTGGAACCCCACTTTTCACTTTGAACATGTTGAGCCTTGTACGTTAAAAGACTACCATCGACAGTTTTGTATTCGTGATGTTATAGCCAGAGGAACCAGTGCGCAGCCTGCATTGATGCTAGGGATTGAACAAGGCGGTAAGTGCCAAGGCCTTGGTTATCAAATTTCGCCAAAGGAAGTGAATAAGGAGCTTGAAATTCTTTGGAATAGAGAGATGTTGACAGGGGTATATGTGCCCACTTGGGTTGATATTTGGTTGTCGTCAAACGAGAAAGTTTCCGCATTAACCTTCACAATGAATCAATCTCATTCAAATTATTTACCAGGACTTTCTTTGGCGGAAGTGAGTCAATTTATGGCAACGGCTTCAGGTCCTTTAGGGAGAAACAGTGATTATCTTTTGCAACTCGTTGGACGTTTGCAGGAACTTGGGCTTGAAGATGAGTCGATGAGTGAGTTGAGGCAAGCATTGATAAAATAAAACCGATAAAAAAGACACATATGCAAGCAGAAGAGACATTTGAGGAAACGTTTAGCTATTCGCCAAAGCACATGGATTTATACCATAGCGCAAGATTAATGGCAGTAACAATCCTTTAAAAGGTGAGTTAATCAAACTTTTACCGGCGCTCAATAAAGGAAATGAATAAAGTGTCAATATTCCTTTATTGAGCGAAAGTCAGATCTTATCCTTGATCCCTTTGTTTACGATGGCAATGTGGAAGCTAATTGCTGAGATCTAGGAAATACCCCGCACTTTTTTATGTGAGCTATTTAAGACTGTTTTATTTAACCTATTCATCTTCTAGTCGAGTATGGGGGCGAAGCCGCTGTTTTCTTTTGGGTCTTTTGTCGGCGAGGTTGTTAAAAGAGCTGGGTAATACATC
Source organism: uncultured Shewanella sp. (assembly GCF_947491715.1). GTDB lineage: Bacteria > Pseudomonadota > Gammaproteobacteria > Enterobacterales > Shewanellaceae > Shewanella. The sequence continues at coordinate 568,243 of NZ_CANLKR010000001.1, forward strand.
AACACCTACCCATTTTCCGAGTTTGACAATTAATGGGATCGTAAGCGGTGCAAAAGGCAGTACGGCAAACACACCTAACCCTAAACTTTTGAGCAAGTCGGCAAATTGCTTATTGGCTTTAGCAACTTCTTCATGAGTGGCTTGTTTTTGAGTATATCGCTTATAAATGATGAGCATGTCTTTTGTTTCTTGTTTTTCTTGAGACAAGGCTTCTTTAATCAACAACATATCACGCTTCAAACGCATCCAAGCTCGGCGTCGCCCAATACGAACAACGCGTATTGGGGCTTTGTGTATATAAGCATAAATTTTCATCATTAGATTGTCTCATAGCCACGCCGTTAAGGCTATTAAAAATAAGCTAATTTAGTGGAAACAATTCTGTATAAATGAATAAGTGTACACTAGAAACCCAGTCTTGAATAAGCTAAGAGTCTTCATCATCTCACTCAGCAGGAAAATAATACACGCGGCTTATCATACCATTTGAAAACGCATAGACTGACATAGACTGTTGTGAGCTGGGGCCATTTTTGCCTTGCCAATGGGCCACCTCAACGGCACTCACTCGCTGATTTGTTGAAATAGTGTGAGTCAGTTCAGAGCGGCATGTTGGGCACGCTTTAAAATATGCATTCATGCTCTCTATGAGTGCTTGCTTCCCTCTGGCCTCGATCATTACTTTTTTATTTGAAATACTGAGCCATTCAATATCATCAGTAACCAGATTTGCCATCGCATGGCTGTCATGGGCATTAAAGGCCGCAATAAATCGCTTGACTGTATTTTCGATGGTCTGCTCGAAGGGGGGCATGAGCGGTGATCTGGGTTCAGTCGACAGCGCAGTGAAAGGAAACAGGAGTAACAATACGAAAGAAAACGATTTCAAAGGGATCATTATTTTTCCTTTTGTGTTTATTGAGTGAATGTGGTCAATGGATTGATTATGAATGTTGACCCTTGGCTAAATCCTTATATTTTTATCGGCACACTGACTAATAAGTGAAGTGTGTTATGTGCATTTTCACCTGCAAAGAATTATGGGTGTCTCCGTTTTTTTATTTCTAGGTTCTTTGTTTGTTGTACCTATGTGGCAATTTTAGTGTGTAGTGGAACTGTTGATTGAATACCTAAACAGTCAATTTAAAACTTACTGAGGTATTTTTCAGAATATCTAATGCGTTTAAATGGACTTCTTTGTGAAACATTGCTCTTTTATCATAGGGTTTTGCGATAATATTAGGATCTAGAAAGGCTTCAAAATCAGCTGTTCTTTTTTGTGCCTTTTCGATGATATCCAAGACATGAATACGTCCTTCAATATCTTCTTTTGTGTATACTTTTCCATCATTTTTTTTAAGAGTATTTTCACGAGCTGCACTTAGGTTTAGAAAATCCGTGGCTTCAACGAGCTTTTCATTGGCATTAAGCTTTGCTTTTAAATAATGGTACTCTTCTTTACTCAGGTTATGATCCACGATTTCTATTTCATTATTTTTATAAGTAAAATCAAATGCTTTATCTAATAAAGAGGGGTTTTCTTTTGCGATGTCATCTAAAACTTGCTGAGTTTCACTGAGTAAATCAGCTGCCGAACTTTTTTCTTTTTGCTGAAATTCCCACCATTTCGCCATAAATTTTTCATTAGCAATGAGATCAGCTTCTGTAATACTAGGGTTCATTGTCGCGTCGGTTTTAATTTGATCCACTGTGCTATTGCCTGTCGATTGAGTGCTTGCTTGTTTCGCTTCAGCATCAGATGGCGAGGACTGGATTCGATTGATCTGTTGGGGATCAATGTTTGCATATAAGGGGGTAATAGCGCTCATCTTTATTCCTTTAAAGCTGTATGTGACAGGTCATCATATTTATATCGGCACACTGACTAATAAGTGAAGTGTGTTATGTGCATTCTCATCAGCAAAGAATTATGGGTGATGTGATTAATTCTTCCGCAGGAAAACCGAAAAAGTTGCACTTATCATTTGAAACGAAGACCTAGATCTGGAAGAAGGTTGTGGATTATATCGAATAAAATAAGAGAGGACGCCTGTCTTGTGGGAAGTAAGGAAGCGCCAAAAGATTTCAATGAACGATTGAGGCTATAGGTGATTGTTAAGTAGTTTTCAATTCAATGTCGTCTGGGATCACCATCAAATCCCATGCAGTAGCTCCATTTTCATCATTACATTCTAAGTGATATGCCACCTCGGGATTTGAGTATATTTCTATGATTGTTGCTATATCACCAACTTCAGGATCACGATAACCCCAACCTTTTTTGGTCATAACCTTTTGATTTATAATTTTTATCAACTTAACTTCATCATATTGTGCAAATTTCATAGGAACCTAACCTTTAAATCGTGCGCATACACTTAACAATTATGGGTGTCTCAATTATGCCTTTAAGCTTGTAAAGACTCGGAAAGCCTATTTTTTAAGCCTTTTTCAGCTTTAACTTTGAATGATTGTCCAACTGATGTAGAAACACACAATTTTAAACTTTTTATTCCATGTTCTGAGTGCTGAGTTAACGCTTTAGGCACAGAAGTAATCCAATCTTCATCTGTATTCTCAAGATGAAAAGGGATTAAAAAAGTTCCTTCTTCACCTTCTTGCAGTGTTTTCGGAATATGATCAGAGTCAGGAGTTCCAAACATTTGTATTAAATGAATCTTTTTCTTAAACCTACCACATTCCCAACCAATTCCTGTTATTTTAGCGGGGCGAGTTCCTTTATTAACAATTTTTATCATGCATAAATCAGATACAGTTTTTGACCCTTTAGTGACTAATTGACGATGTCCAGCAACAATACCTAAATGGATTCTTCCTTGTCTATTAGCAAGCCATAACGATGTTACTACAGCACTTACTGTACCAATACTTGCTAACCAAGTACCTATAACATTCCATAACTGCAAAGAATCTGAGTCCATACATTTCCTTAAAAGCATAGTTCAAGTGCACATGCTCGTTTGTTACATTAGAGCTGTACTCTTACAAAATAAGAAGCACAAATAATATACTGTATTTAATAATATTTATCATATTTTAGTTAGATACACTAACCTGAAAAATGCGAAAATAATTATGCCCTTATTTAACAGTCTTTTAGGTTTTCTGTTTAATATTGGAGACAAGGTATCGCTTTTCGACACCTTTAGCTGTTAGAACTCTTTTTGCATCAATTAACAACTTTCCGCTACCCTCGGTTTCCTGCGCAAAGTGCATGGACCAAGTTAATAACTGTTTTTGAGCAGAGCTAACATTTTCGTTGATTTTAAATGAAACAGTTTTGTCTAATGAATCAATATACATACGGCCATAGCCCGACAGTATATTGTAACGTGTAACGTTGCATGTAATATTTTCTGTTATTTCATTTTCAGTTCGTAGTGAAACACTTTTTAGAGTTTCACAGTTTAAGCTGATGACATTACCTGTCCTAGGCCGATTCAATGATATAACAACGTTTTCATCTTTTTTAATAGGTCTATGAGCTTGCTCAAGGGGTATTTCTAAAACTTCTTCCATTTCACCGATGAACGGCTCTATTTTTTCTTGAAGCTTTTTAACATGCGGGGTTTCGGGCTCGTATGCGATTTCAAGTGTTTTTGACCAAGTCCATTTAATTAAATCATAAAAAGCAGCAGCTACAACACTAGCCCCAATAGCTTCTTTGTTTGTAACTACTAATGTTACAAATTGCTCAAAGCTACCTTTTTTGGATGGATTTAAGAATAGTTCCGCACCATCAATTCTATTTCCAGTTTTTCTAATCTCACCATCATTCAATAAAGCATGAGTTGTAATTGAAATTGCTTTTGCAAAGCCTTGAAAAGAAACTGCGGCATCATACATGTCGAGCTTACCATCTGTTGCGACTCCATGATGATACTTAATTGCGAATGTTATTTTTGTCACAGGTACTCCTTACTATGACTGGTACGACCGAAAGCCTAACGCCCACTTTAGCGGACAAAAATTGTTGGTTATAATGTGTAATGGAGAGAATATAAGTAACTTTTTTGTTATGTTTATAGTACTTGCTAGCTACTTTTTCTCGCTATTGTTAGCATCAATAAGCATTGTAATACTTGTAATAATATTTTTATAAGACTCTTTTCTAACTTCAATATCGTCTACTTCATCAGCTAAACGTTGAGCCATTAAAATATTGTCGTTTATAACTGGTTGTTTAAAATATTTGTTTAATTGGGTAAGTGATAACTTGTGAACATCTAAAAATGTTTTAGTAATGTATGCACTAATCCCACCTCCAATTGCAGATATAGCTGCGCCAGCTACTACATTATCAGTACCTGTATCATTTAAAATGAAAGCACCGCCCCAAAAAATAAATCCCATTCCAAGGAACATCGAAACAATTGCAAAAACAAATGACCAACTTGCCCTAGTTCTTGTCTCTTGCTGATATTTCTCAATTTGCTTGCTATACAAGTTAAATAAGCGCCCCATCACCAAAGCATTTTGATTATCTTCAACGACCTTTTTAACCTGCTTAGTGGCTTCCTTTAGAGTGTCATGCTTATCTTTTAATTGACTAATTTCAGATGAGAGGGGGTAAGTTGAAAGTTCAAACGCAGCTTTTTCCGCCTTTTCAACTTTTTCTGAATTGGACTTGGACTTTACATAATCAAGAACCAATTTCAAAACAATCGTGACAGCCATTGCCACAACAATAAGTGGCTTATCACCTAAACTTTCAATTATGGTACTCATCTAATTTTATATCCATATTAATAGGGTAAAACTGGTAGCTAACAGCTTATTCAGCAGCAGGATAATCTTCCAGACTGCTGATTCCTTTTTTAAAACACATCACTAGGCTAGATTACACCGCTAACCCATTGTTGTAAAATGATTATCAATCAACTCTTTTCAACAACAAACAATCCCTTTGCTAAACTATTTATCAATAAGAGATCAAAAAAACATGAAGCAGTGTTTACGAGGTCCGCATATCACTTTTTAACATTTAACTAAAAATTGAACTATATCAATTAATTGTGAAATATTTCTACTTTATATTCAATATAAACTATTAATAGTCAGCCATTATTAATAGTTTAATTAACGGACTGAGAATACTGTCTTTACCAGTTAAATTTTTACCTTCTTGTAAAGATTTTAAGGCTTGTTCAAAATCAAAAGACTGAGTCATGTGTCATTCCTGTTTTTAACTATTTATTGTACGGAAATGACACAGAATGACGAACACTACCGCCTTTCTCTCAACTGCTTTTCTAGTGTACGAGAAGTTGAAAGAATTGCATTGATAGCCGTTGCAATGGTTTGAAGATCAAACTCCTCTCCTCGAAATTTAAAAACATTTCGGGTTGGATCAAACCAACGCATTAATCCTAATTTAGCAGGGCCAACGATTGTATTAGCTGGCCCAATGATATCACTTACAATAACTCTATTTGTATTATTATTTCTCCAATGATCTAGACGTTCATCGTAATGCTCTAAGTGATCACGTAATGTCCTTTGTTTTAACGGGTTTGAATCATCTAAATCATACTCTCCCTTCAAAACTCTTCCCCTTACAACTTTGTCGTTCTGTTGTAAGCGGCTTTCATATTCTTCATCGGTTTCTCTCTTTTTTTGTCTGAACTGTGGAGGCCAGATAATTCTAGATACGTTACTAGCATGTGTTAAAAAACTATGAATTTGTCTAAATACTTCAGAATGATAGAAATTAGATTCTTCTTTTTCTAAGTCACCTTTATTAGTTTGTTGTAATGCATGGTTCAGGTACTTGATTGCTGCAAGAGCAAACTCACACTGTTTTTTTACCTCACTAATATAAACACCCTTTAAGAAATCATCCATCTATCATGTTTACTCCATTGTGAAACCGCATAACGCTGCCAACAAAGGCCGAGCGTCTTTTGCGCAAGCGACTTTGCTTGGCCTTGTTATAAGTTTTACATGCGAGTAGTTGGATCACGTTTAAGCTCCCCTAAAAAATACTCATACGCCTTGGATTCATTGGTGAAGCTCTTTTCACCAGTTCTTTGCCCGCGCTCCGAATAATAGACAAACCATTTACCCGACTCTTCCGACAGGCAATACTTTTCACTGGGCAGGCCGCCATTTAAAGAATACGCTTGAGAGGTTATGCCGAGATTCCTTAATTGTATTTTTAATTCATCGATATTCATTCTTGGCTTACTTATAACGCCCGGTTAATGTGTGAGCCAATGCTGGCGGGCGATTTGCGCAGCAAATGGCGTGACGGCTTTGGTGAATCACAATTTAACCGCTTGTTAGAGTTACCTGTGCACCTGTACTATTTTTACATGCTCTTTAGGTGTTTTAATATTTATATTATTTAATGACATTTTTATGGTGTCTTTGAGATTATCTTCATCATGAGCTGCTATAAACATTGCTCGAAGAAAATAAAAATATGCAGACTCTTCACCTGTAAAATTATAAGAGTAACGGTTATCAGAATATAGCTCGATAACAAATTCACAAATACCTTTCTCTTTTTTAGGGTATACCTCATTGAAGTATAAGCCTGTAATGGAAGCTCCATATTTACTATCAGACTTAAGTTGAGATTTTAAATCTATGATATCAATGCACGCACTATATAACTCTTTCGCCTTAACATTGTTTAATAGAAGATCTGCAACCTCAATTGCTTTAGTTACATCTGACAATGAAGGTACAACATATTCATGCTCTACTTTATTTCTTAAAGCACGTACTTCAGATACTAATATAGAAGGAGCAAGCCCGAGAGCACAAAAAACTTTTAAGCTTTTGGGAACAATTCTTTGTTGGCTTTCATCTAAAACTTCATTGCAAAAATTTATTAAATTTGGGTCAGTGGAGCTGGAGTCGATATTAAGACTTTTTAATGTCGATTCTACGAGGCAATCAATGCTTCGTTTGGCATTAGACAATGCATTTATAAGACTTTTATCATCCCCATTTTTCAGATCAGATTTCGCATATTTTAAATAGGTATCTGGAGATACAGGAAAAGCATATTCAAAATTTATATTATCGTGATAACCAATAGCTAAATTTGTAAAGTCTACTTTTGATATTTCAAATAATTCTTCTAACGAAGAAACATTTATATCTTTTTTTTTACTAGCTGATGACTCAGACATTAAATGTAATTTCCATATTGGGTGGTAACTCTAACAGCTTATCCAACAGCAGCAGGATAATCTTCCAGAATGCTGATTCCTTTTTTAAAACAGAACATTAGGCTAGATTACACCGCTAACCCATTGTTTACAATGATTATCAATCAACTCTTTCTTAACATTCTAACTGAAAATTTAGTTAGAATGTTAATTGTGAAATATTTCTACTTTATATTCAATATTATCGCAGCATTGAGTAGTGCTATTCGAATTGAAACTAAAAACCCAACTCGAAGAAACACATTGCTTTAATGCTTTTCAAATCAGTGTGAATGCATCTGTATGCCTTCGGCTTCAAGGCGAAAACCATGAAATGGCTGCTATGAGCGACAAATAAGGACATTTGGCTGGCACTTAGGCAAGGATGCCATTTGAAGTCGCAGAGCGCCCAGGGCCAAAATTGTTCCCAACAATTTAAGGCATTCTCCGCTATCCATGCAGGTCAGATGGGTTTACAGCGTGCTACAGAGGTATTTGCACAACAGCCTGCGGCAGCAATTGATATAGCTGAATTAATGCAATCCAAACACACTTAATCAATGCCAAATAAATCCAAATATAAAATGTTATCAGCTTTCATTTGAAAGCTTACACACGTTGGGCGTCATGATGGTTATGAAGGGGGAAGGTATACATTGATTGTTTCAGTATGCATACCATAAATCTAATTCATAAAACTGATTTACAAGGTATATTGCTAGAGTTGTAACTAATATGGAACTCATAAATACAGGAACGATACTTGGTTTATATATGAGGGTTTTATATTGGGTCCCCAGAAAGCAGAAGTGAAATTTTAGACATTTATTTGTATAGCTTATTATCCAAGACTCAGTTTTATATTTTCTATCGTATTGTAAAAAACTAAAAAGCTGTAATAAGGAATGCTTTCCATAGGCAGATTGAAGTAATTCTATATCATAATGTAAATTAGAAGTGCCTATATTTTTATAGTAAATTTTGATTCCATCTTTTATTTTTTTTACCGAGATGACTTGATGTTCATTGGCATTAGATTCAAACTCTAAATTTTTTTCCCAATCACCCCTTTTATAAAAAAATATATTGTTTCCGTCTCGATAAAAAATATATGAAATAGGGAGGAATTTTATTTTATATTTCCATACAATTAGAGAAATTTGAATGGCTGCTATGTAAGCCACAATTTCTAGCTGATAGACATAATAAATGAAATACTCAATAACAGAGGCTATAAAACCAATGATTACAAGGATGAAAAGATCTATAATATATGTGTGATGCTTTGACACTATTTTAAATTTCGATGTTGAAATCAAATTTAACTTCCCTCAAGTGAGTTCAAACTCTTAGTGACTACCATATAGTTATTATTAATTAACAATATTGCTATAATATTACAAGGTAGTAAGACAAAAAGTCAATTAAATTAATATTTTCAATGTGTTGGTTAAGTTGTTTATTTTTTAGATGTTAAAATTTGCGCACTTATTCGAAGAAACACACTGCTTTTGCTTTTAAGGAGCACCATCGAAGTTACCGAAATAAAGCATTGAAAATATCGTGAGTGTGAGCATGGATGCTCACCTAGTTTTCGCGGGGCAGGATGCTCCATCGGAAACGGTAGAGTATTTTCCAATGAAGTATGAGGATAATAACTTCGTTTGGGGCAGCAGGGTGATCAAAGAGGGCGAAGGCCATTACCATGGCCTCTTTGAGCGAGAGACATCGGATGTCGAACTGGCCTTTAGATAAGGATATTATTTGCTGTAGATCCCCTTTTGGCCCAGTGTGGATGGGAGTCCACGACCTTTCATTAAGCGAAGCTTAATACTCTAATCCCAGTGTGAGTGGACACTCACGACCTTAGCCTGCGTGAACAATAAATACCAAGAAGGTCATGATCACAAGTACACTGCTTTAATGCTTTCAACCCAGTGTGAATATAAAAATAACCATCGGAAATAGGGATATTTTCGTTTGAGCCTATAGGGATATATTCACGGCGAGTTATTTTTGTATTTGCACAAGAGCCTGCCGCAGGCAATGTTAGTCAAGAAGGCTACGGTTTCAATAATACATAAGCTAATCATTAATAGGGTCTTTATTTGAATCAAAAAAGACCCATTGGAAAATGGGCCTTATTATTGAATGTGGATTAAAATCCACGACCTTTCATTAAGCGAAGCTTAATATCCTAAGCCCAGCGTGAGTGGCTACTCATGTTCATTCCTACCCTGTACGCAAACTCAGCAAGTGCGGAATATCCAATGGTTTATCATAACGACTCAATTGCGGGTTTTTCTGCTCAATGGCATAAATCGACATGCGATCGGCCAGTTCATTGCCTTCGATGCCAATGTGAGCGGCAACGTGTTTTATAGTGAGTGATTCTTTGAGTTTATTGTATAGGGCATAAGCTTGCTGAATGATCTCAAGATTTTTAATGTCGCCCGCTTTTTGTCGTTTCCAGCCTTTGGCCTTCCAGCCTGATGCCCATTGGGTGATGCAGTTTATGGAGTATTGGGAATCACTTAATATTTGCACCGATTGCTTAGCGTCGATGGCCGCTTTGGCCAGCAATAGGGCTTGATGAAGGGCATTGAGCTCGGCAGAATTGTTGGTGCCATTGGCCTCATATAAACCGTAATACAGCGCCGATAAGTCCGCTTTATGGTAAACCGCAATACCAGAACCTGCTTCGCCAGGATTGGGCTCGCAGCCCCCATCGGTATACAAGGTGACATCAAATGCTTGATGGCTTTCTTGTATCGCGCTAGGTGTGGTCTTTATTTTCGGTGCCCTTGTGGTTTTTTTATGGGTGGTGCCTTGGCTGCTGCCTTGAGAAAAAGCGGCTTTAGCTTCGGCCTCGGTTTTAAAGGATTTGTATTGCGCCCCAGGGAAATGCTCCACCTGTTTTTTGGTTTCATCCCACTGAGTAAAAATGCCCGTTTGTCTGCCTTTCCATACTACATAATACTTTTTTGCCATGATGCTCTCTGTTAATCAATCTGTGGGGTCAATATTGGCTGATCTTGGATCAAATAATGCCAATTTTAATAATCGTTATGCTAAGTCAGTGGGGTTAATGCATGCTTAGGATCATCTTTAAGTAATGCGGCCAGTTGCAAAATACCTTGTTGAAAATGGTGTTCATCATCGATGGCCATTAAAGACAAGCGAATGTATTCCTGATTTGATTTTGCCGATGAGTCCGGTGAAACCAAAGATCCTGACGTAAAAAAACGGCCATGGCTGATCAATATTTGCCTGTCTTGGGTCTCCATCATTAGAGTGTCGCCATGCCACTTATGGGGCAGGGCGAGCCAGATATGGTAACTGGTATCATGGCTATAATGGCTTAAAAAAGACAAGGCCTTTTTTGTAAATGCTTGGCGTTTTCGTGCGATGTTTTTTTGCGTGTCTACCAATGTTAATGCCTCTCCTGACTCGATAAGGCATTGGGCTAGGTTAAAGGTTAATGGAGAAGCGAGCCAGATGGATGCGCGAATACGTGCCGTCAATTTTCGAATTTCATTGCGAGGCGCCTTTAAATAGGCGCATCGCAGTGCGGGGCTAATGGCTTTGGAGAGCCCGCTAATGTGAAAGCTTTGTGTTGGAATGAAATTCGTGATGGCGGGGATCACCTCATCATTTAAAAAACCATATAAATCATCTTCTATTAACCAGGTTGAATGCGCCGCTATTATCTTTGCAATGGCCTTTCGACGCGTTAATGGCATGGTGATGGTAGTGGGATTCTGATGAGAGGGAAGAATGACCACCAACTTGATATCATGACTTGTTAATGCTTGGCTGAGCGCATCGGCTTTCATGCCTTGCTCGTCCATGGGAATGCTAATAAGGGTTAATCCGTGGAGCTGTGCAATGGATAAAATACCAGGATAAGTATATTGCTCAACGGCAATTACATCGCCGGGTTGAGTATAAGTTTGGATGAGTATGTCTAGCGCATTTTGTGCGCCATTGGTTAGCAAGATGTCTTGGGCGTGCACAACGTCTAATCCAAAGGCCCGTGCCCATTTTGCCCCGGCTTCTTTATGGGCCATATGGCCACTATGATCGGTATAGCCCAACATATCGAGGCTTAAATGCTGTGCACTTTGTCGAAAGGCGGCTTGTAATGTACTTTGGTTGTAGATTAAGCAAGGTTGAAGAATAGAATAATTATATTCTCGTTCAATATCGGTTGCTTGTATGGCATTTTCAAGCATGGAATTAGCACAGACAAAGGTGCCTTTACCGACAAAAGAGACGACTTTTTGTTGCTCAACTAATAATGAATAGGCTTTTGCAACTGTGCTGGGTGTCGTGCTCAACTCATTTGCCAATATTCGGTGTGGAGGCAATTTAGTGTTAGCAGGGTATACACCCTCTAAAATACGGTTATCGATAGTTTGGGCAATGTGCCTAAACTTATTATTACTCATGAAGAGCAGTCCTTAAATAAACAATAAAGGGATCCGGTGTCAGTGTAAGGAGAAAAGCGCAGTAAGTAAACCTATGTCAAATTGCTTATTAAATATAATTGACATAGGTCAATATGGCCAAGTAGACTCAGTCAATATTAATCATCTGACGCTTTATACTCCTACTTTTCAATAACGGGGCATGTTAAAGCGTGAACACAGAAAGAGGCAGGGCGTATGAAATCAGTAAAAGTGGCATTTGTGGGTTTAGGCGTGATGGGTTTTCCAATGGCTGGCCATCTTCACAAGGCTGGATATTCAACCACAGTGTTTAATCGCAATAGTGACAAAGCAAGTAACTGGACTCAAGAGTATCAAGGAATGAGTGCGAATACGCCCAAAGCGGCGGCGATGGACGCCGACATTGTATTTGTGTGCGTGGGGAACGATGATGATGTTAGAAGTGTGGTTTACGGTGAAAATGGCATTGCTGCGGGGATGAAGTCTGATGCGATTTTAGTGGATCATACCACCACCTCGGCGACATTGGCGGTAGAACTCAGTGAGTATTGTCAACGCCAAGGTGTGCATTTTATTGATGCGCCAGTGTCAGGCGGTCAAATGGGGGCTGAAAAGGGTGCTTTAACCATTATGTGTGGTGGTGAGCCCAGAATTTTTGAACGGGTGCAGTCCGTCATGGATGTGTATGCGAAACAAAGCACCTTGTTAGGGGAAAACGGGCAAGGCCAGCGCTGTAAAATGGTGAATCAAATTTGCATTTCAGGGGTGCTGCGTGGATTGAGTGAAGCATTAACTTTAGCCGAAAAAGCGAATTTGGATATTGAAGATGTGGTTAATACTCTAAAGCATGGCGCAGCGGGTTCTTGGCAAATGGAAAATCGGGCCGTGACGATGGCTCAGGATAAATTTGACTTTGGTTTTGCCATTGATTGGATGATAAAAGATTTAGGTATTTGCTTAGATGAGGCAAAGCAACATGGCTTAACACTGCCGCTTACTCAGTCGGTCAATGATGATTATCAAGCCTTGTCTGAGCAAGGATTAGGCCGTATGGATACCTCTGTACTTATTAAGGCGTTATCTTTGGAAAAATAGCCTAAATTCGGCGTTAATTGTCTCGCTTATCGAGAGGTTGCCATCATAAACAGGCGCTACATTGCGGCTGTTTATGACGCTTTAATGACTGCGTTTATACCCAAACCACTTGAAGATGCAGGATTCAGCTGGAATTAAAACATTTTAGGCAAGGCATTGAGTTTCTGGCTTAGTCATTCTAAGTTGATACTCAATAACGCAGTATAAAAGTGTTTTAAACCAGCCCGTTGGGAGTCCGTAAAAACGCTAACTTCTGCGTTGCATGATCTCACAAGGCAATAAGCATTCTTTCACTAATGCGCCTTGAATTAAGCCCTTTTACGGGCTCTGAAAACATGCACTTTCAAGTGATTTGGGTATATTTCTTTATGGGCGCTTCAATGCCAGTTTCTGCAATAGTGTTTTTCTTATTCTTTGTGATGATAAGTAGCATTATCCCTACACTGATTATCATGCCTGTGAGAGTGGATACTGTCATAGGAAGCCCTGCACCTAATGTGTCTGAATTGAGTAAAAAGCTAATTACCACAGTTGTCATGAATAAGGCAGGAAGAGTGGCTATCCAATGAAATTTTTGATGACGCAATAAATAAGCCGAGCTTGTCCAAAGCATAATAACGGCAGTTGCTTGATTAGCGACGCCGAAGTAGCGCCAAAGGACGGCGAAATCCACTTGCGTTAGAATGCCACCCATAATGAACAAGGGGATAGCGAACAGTAATCGTTTGGGCAGTGTTTTTTGTGGTGTATTAAACATTTCAGAAAGGATGAGTCTTGCTGAGCGAAAGGCGGTATCACCTGAGGTAATGGGGAGAATAATGACCCCTAAAATAGCCAAGCCACCGCCAAGAGTGCCTAATAAAACGTGAGAGGCATCATAAACAAGGTTGGCTGGGTTGCTCTGCATGGCAATATTGAGGCCGCTTACACCGCCATAAAAAGATAACGCAATGGCGCACCAAATCAAGGCTATGATCCCCTCGCCAATCATGGCGCCAAAAAATACGAATCGGCCATTGGCCTCGTTTTCAACGCAGCGTGCCATAAGGGGGGATTGTGTGGCATGAAAGCCTGAAACTGCACCGCAAGCTATGGTGATAAACAGCGCTGGCCATAAAGGCATGTCATTGGGGTTTAAGTTACTAAACACATCGCTGATACTGTAGTTTGCCAACAATTGATGCTCATTTGACATGATCAAGGCAATGGTGAGCCCAGCAGACATAAATAATAGCAATGCGCCAAAAAAGGGATAAAGTTTACCAATAATTTTATCGATAGGTACTAAGGTTGCGAGCAGATAATAACTAAAGATAATGATAACAAAGAGGCTCATGTGCCATCCTGTTAATTTACTGAGTAGCCCAGCAGGAGCAGAAATAAAGACCACTCCGACTAATAACAGCAGTACAATGGCAAAAAGGTTTGTAAAGTGTTTGGCTGGCTTGCCTAAGTATTTTCCAGCTAAATTGGGAATGGATTGCCCTTGATTGCGAATGGATAGCATACCCGAAAAATAATCATGTACGGCGCCGGCAAAAATACAGCCTAGCACAATCCAGAGCATAGCGGCAGGCCCATAAAGTGCACCTAATATGGGACCAAAAATGGGGCCAACACCTGCAATATTGAGTAGTTGTATTAAATAGGCTTTACTTTTGGATATCGGGATAAAATCCACCCCGTCATTGTGTTTATAGGCAGGAGTTTGGCTGTGTTTATTAATGCCAAATATTTTTTCAACAAACGTGCCATAAATGACATAGCCGCCGATCAGTAATCCGACGCAGAGTAGGAACCACAGCATATTTTTTCCCTCAAGATAAAAAGAATTTTTAGTTTATTATTTTATTACTGATTGTTTGTCAGTTGCTTATGTTAAATCTTGCTATTGCCTTATTTTGAGCAAAGGTAACGATACAAAGTGCATAATAAAAAGGCAATAGCTGAGCAAATAAACATCGATGGGGGCGTTCGAACTGAGTTGGTGATAGCCTGTTTTATGAACTATAACTGAATGTATCATTCGTTGTTGAGAAATAAATGATGCGATGTTTTCCCCTCTCGAATAGTTATCGGTATTTTTTTTGGTTTCTCTTCCTAGGGTTATGGCAACCTCTGTTTGTTAAGGCCGCTTGTGATCCACAATCGTTAGTGAAAATGCCTCAAGATGTTTTAGTGTGTTACATGCAAAAAACAGAAAATGTGACAAGTCCCCAATGGCAATTACAATCCCAAACTCAATCTGATAATGTGCGAGTATATGAATACCTGCTTAATAGTGTATTTTGGCCGCCTAAAAATATCAGCTTGTGGGGAACAAGTTGGCAGCATCAACTCACTGTGTATTTGCCCACATCGCTGAATAAAAGTAGGCCCCATCAAGGGTTATTGATAATTAATGGGGGGATTGATCGCCCTTTAGAGAGTAGCCCTTTAGATAATCAGATTGTGAGTCAAAGCCAAAACATGGATGCATTGGCAATCGCAAAAGCGACGAATGCCTATGTGATTGAAGTTAATTTCTCGCCTAATCAATATCTTACTTTTAAAGACGGTATTGAGCGCAAGGAAGATGATCTTGTGGCTTATACTTGGAGTCGTTATTTGGACGCGCCGTCTCAAGCTTACTGGTCCGCTCATTTACCCATGGCAAAAGCCGCTGTGAAGTCAATGGATGCAGTGCAAGCAATAGCAAAAGAGCAGGGCTGGACGGTACCAACGGATTTTGTGATTTCAGGAGCCAGTAAACGAGGTTGGGCAGCTTGGCTGGTGGCATTAGCGGATAAGCGCGTCAATGGGATCATCCCTATTGTGATTGATATACTCGATACTAAAGCCAATCTTGAGCATATTTACCAGAGTTTTAAGGGCTGGCCACCGGCTTTTAAAGACTATATTGCACAAGGGATCCCCAATCGAATCGACTCGGCCGCCTTTAGTAAGTTGATGCAAATTGAAGATCCACTGACTTATGCTGATAATCCACAATACCAAGCACGTTTAAACATACCAAAATACATTATTAGTGCAGCCGGTGATGATTTTTTTGCCGCTGACTCGTTAGCACTTTATTTAAACAAACTGCCAGGCGTGAATACATTGAGAGTCATGCCTAACCAAAGTCATTACATTGATATGAGTTTGGTCACGCAAGCGGTGATAAATTATTATGGTGAATTTATTCAAAAACGAGCAGCGCCCATATTGAACTGGACATTGAATAAACAAGGCCGTCTTGCATCGGTCAATACCCACAAGCCCCCTCAATCGGCCCGTTTATGGCAAGCCTTTAACCCTAAATTGAGAGACTTTAGAATAAATGCTGGGATCGTGTTTACATCAAGCAGCTTATCGGGAGAGTGTGATGAAAAAGGCTGCCAATTTCCGATTGCGAATGTGACAGAGCCAAAGGGCTATTGGGCACGCTTTGTTGAAATGGGGTTTAACACATCAACAGGCGATATCACGGTCACCACGCCTATCGTGGTCAGTGGTAAAGCTTGGGTGGTGGGGGAAGATTTAACCGAGTTGCTTAAAAATGCCAATAAAAATCTACATACCGCTAACAAACAATAAGGCACAAAAAAGCGCCTTTTCGGCGCTTTTTGAGCTGTCTGGGTATTGAATGAAAGCTTAACGCTTTAGTGCATCATTAAGTAAAGGGCGGAAGCTTTTTACCATGGTTGTTGTGGCTTTTGGTGAGCCAGCAATGATATTCCCTGAGCTTAAATAGTTGTGGTTACCGGTTAAGTCAGTCACAGTGCCGCCAGCTTCACGCACGATAAGATCGCCCGCAGCGATGTCCCACGGCTTAAGGCCAATTTCAAAGAAACCATCTAAACGGCCCGCACCTAAATAGGCTAAATCAAGGGCAGCAGAGCCTGCACGACGTAAGTCAGCACATTGGCTGAAGACATCTGCAAACATTTTCATGTAAGTTTCAGTATGCTGTTTGGCTTTGAAGGGGAAGCCCGTACCGATAATGGCAGCGTTGAAGTCTGTTGATTTGTTGACGCGAATACGGAAATCGTTAAGCTTAGCGCCTTTACCGCGAACAGCAGAAAAAAGCTCGTCACGGATAGGATCGTAAATAACAGCGACTTCTGTTTTGCCTTTAAATTGCATGGCAATAGAAACGGCGAAATGAGGAATACCGCGAACGAAGTTATTGGTGCCATCCAAAGGATCAATTATCCACACATAATCACTGTTTCCAACGCGGTTTTCACCTTTCTCTTCACCAATAATGGTGTGATCTGGGTAAGCCTTGCGAATTTGATAAACTATGGTAGATTCAGCTTCCTTGTCCACATTAGTGACGTAGTCATTAATTCCTTTAGAGTTGACCTCAATACGATCAAGCTCGGCAAAGGCGCGTACAATAGTTTGGCCGGCAGCGCGAGCGGCGCGCACAGCAATAGTTTGCATCGGAAGCATGGTTGCTATCCCCTGGATGTTAAAGAACGGATACGAATAATCGGAGCCGGATTATACGTGATTTGTCGGTTATATCAAATATTGATTTAAGTATAAATTTTTTCAGTAGTGTGTGGTAACATTCTTATCAATCATCTTTTATAAAATTAAGTCGTTTAATGCTAAGTAATATACGTGTTGTTCTCGTCGGAACTTCCCATCCGGGAAACATTGGTTCTACAGCCCGAGCAATGAAAACCATGGGGCTTTCTTCTTTATATCTTGCAGAGCTTAAAGTCGCGCCTGATGGGCATTCGGTGGCCTTAGCGGCGGGGGCGTCAGATATTCTTAAACATGCTGTAACCGTCGACTCTGTGGAAGAAGCGATTGCAGATTGTTCTATGGTGATAGCGACGAGTGCGCGTAGTCGAACGCTTGATTGGCCTATGCTTGATCCACGTGAAGCAGGGGAGAAACTTGTTGGCTCAGCGGTGAATGGCCCTGTGGCGATTGTTTTTGGTCGTGAAAATAATGGCTTAACTAATGAAGAGTTGCAAAAATGCACTTATCATGTTGCGATCCCTGCTAATCCAGAATACACCTCATTAAATTTGGCGCAAGCGGTGCAAATTATTTGTTATGAAGCCCGCATGGCCTATCTAGAATCCACGAAGGTCGACTACCCTAAGGTTGAGGAAGTGTATCCTCTCGCCAAAGATCAAGAGAACTTTTTTACTCATTTAGAAAATACCCTCTTATCAACGGGCTTTATTGTAAAAAACCATCCTGGCCAAGTGATGACTAAACTGCGTCGATTATTCAGTCGCGCGCGAATTGAGCGAGCAGAAATGAACATTTTACGTGGCATATTAACCTCTGTTGACAAAAAAGTGGTTGATAAAAAAGTGGTTGATAAAAAAGTGGTTGATAAAAAAGGGAGGGATATCCCCTCAAGCGATCAATAGATAACAAGGAATCATCACCATGTTTGCAAGGCTTAAAGATGATATTGCATCAATATATCACAGAGATCCTGCTGCAAAAGGTACCCTAGAAGTACTGCTCAATTATCCGGGCATGCAAGCGATTTGGATCCACCGTGTAAGCCATAAGCTTTGGTTAAAAAAATGGCGCTTATTATCAAGAGGTTTGTCCACATTTTCCCGTTGGTTAACGGGGGTTGAAATTCACCCTGGTGCCACCATAGGAAAGCGCTTTTTTATCGATCATGGTATGGGCGTTGTCATTGGAGAAACCGCTGAAATTGGTGATGATTGTACTTTATATCATGGTGTAACATTGGGTGGGACTACCTGGCAGGCCGGAAAGCGTCACCCAACTTTGGGCAACAATGTGGTGGTGGGGGCGGGCGCACAGATTTTAGGTCCGATCACTATGCATGATGGTGCCAGAGTGGGTTCGAATTCAGTGGTTGTCAAAGATGTGCCTTGTGATACGACTGTGGTGGGCATTCCGGGTCGAGTGGTGACGACGCCTTCTGCGCAATCTAAAGAAACCACCGAGCGCCGCCATGAAATGGCGAAAAAGTATGGTTTTGATGCCTATGCTGTTTCACCTGATAATCCTGATCCTGTGGCTAATGCTATAGGTCAAATGCTCGATCATATGCACTTAATGGATTCAAAAGTGCAAGATCTGTGTCAAGTGGTACAAACCATGGGCGGCAGTGTGTGTACTGAGAAGTTACCGGATCTTGAAGTGGATGAGTTTAGTGATGCTGAATTAGCTGCAGCGCAAAAACGCGAGCGAGGGGTGGATGAATTTGACCCCATTATTTAATGAGATGGTCCCCTTTGTTTATGAAGAAGTGAATAAGGACATTTGAGATAAATAATAGTGCGATTTTCATTGAATATTACTCGATAAAAAGGTTAAATACCGAGCTTAAAAAAGCGCGATCTTCGATAGTTTATTAAAGCAAAGTTAACATCGCGAATACTTGAGTAAATTACTGGGTTTTATACTTGACTAATTTACTCAGGTATGTTGAAATTAAACTATGCTTTTTTAGGCGTTTTCAGGAGCCGAAGTCGACATGAAACTTACATCGAAAGGTCGGTATGCAGTGACTGCAATGTTAGATGTTGCTATGCATTCTACGGCTGGGCCAGTACCACTGGCTGACATTTCAGAGCGTCAAGGGATATCATTGTCCTATCTAGAGCAACTCTTTGCTAAATTGAGAAAAAATGACTTAGTTTCCAGTGTTCGTGGGCCAGGCGGTGGATACCGTTTAGGCATGAATGCTTGTGACATATCTGTGGGTATGGTGGTACGCGCCGTCGATGAATCCGTGGATGCGACCCGTTGTCAAGGACAAGGCAATTGCCAAGGTGGAAGTCGTTGTTTAACACATTCACTTTGGGGCGATTTAAGCGATCAAATTTCAGACTTTCTAAATGGTATCAGTCTAGCGGGTTTGATGCGTAAACGAGATGTGCAGTTTATTTCTGTTCAGCAAGACAAGTTACAACAGGAGCAAAGGTTGGGTACTTAATCCTCTTTTGCGATGATTATAAAAATAAATTTTTGTACGTTGTGAGTAGCCTGTAAATAGACGGGTTACAAAGTACGGAGTGTGAGATGAAATTACCTATCTACTTAGACTATGCTGCGACAACACCGGTTGATCCCCGTGTAGCAGAAAAAATGATGCAATGCATGACGATGGATGGCATTTTTGGCAATCCTGCGTCACGTTCTCATCGTTATGGTTGGCAAGCCGAAGAAGCGGTGGATATTGCGCGTAACCAAGTTGCTGAACTGATCAATGCCGATCCCCGTGAAATTGTTTTTACGTCTGGGGCGACAGAATCTGATAATTTAGCCATCAAAGGTGTGGCGCATTTTTATCAGAAAAAAGGTAAACATATCATCACCAGTAAGACTGAGCACAAAGCAGTACTTGATACGTGCCGTCAGCTTGAACGTGAAGGATATGAAGTCACTTATTTACAGCCTGAAGATAATGGATTAATTCCCTTAGCCATGCTTGAAGAAGCCATGCGTGATGACACGATTTTGGTGAGTATCATGCACGTGAATAATGAAATTGGCGTTATTCAGGATATTGATGCCATTGGCGAGTTGTGCCGTTCACGTAAAATTATTTTTCATGTTGATGCGGCGCAAAGTGTTGGTAAGTTAGTGGTTGATGTACAAAAAACCAAAGTTGACCTGTTATCGATTTCTGCCCATAAAATGTATGGCCCTAAAGGGATTGGCGCATTATACGTGAGTCGTAAACCGCGTATTCGCCTTGAAGCAACCATGCATGGTGGTGGTCATGAGCGTGGTATGCGCAGTGGTACACTGGCGACCCATCAAATTGTAGGAATGGGTGAGGCGGCGGCCATCGCCAAAGCAGATATGGACACTGATAATGCCCGTATTTTACGCCTACGTGATAAATTATGGAACGGCATTAAGCACATCGAAGAGACCTATATCAATGGTGATTTAGAGCACAGGTATTGCGGTAGTTTAAATGTGAGCTTTAACTTCGTTGAAGGTGAGTCATTGATGATGGCTTTAAAAGATTTAGCGGTTTCTTCCGGTTCTGCTTGTACCTCTGCGAGTTTAGAACCCAGTTATGTATTAAGAGCATTGGGCCTCAATGATGAGATGGCGCATAGCTCTATTCGTTTCTCCATTGGCCGTTTTACTACCGATGAAGAAATTGAGCATGCAATAGAAACCATTACACAATCTATTGGTGTATTGCGAGAGATGTCTCCTTTGTGGGAGATGTTTAAAGATGGTATCGATTTGGATTCTGTCCAATGGGCACATCATTAATCGTTCACGAATAGATAAATTGGAGAAGTACCATGGCTTATAGCGAAAAAGTAATCGATCATTATGAAAATCCACGTAATGTGGGTTCATTTGACAAAAACGATCCTTCAGTAGTGACTGGAATGGTGGGCGCACCCGCTTGTGGTGATGTCATGAAGTTGCAATTGCGCATCAGTGACAGCGGTATTATTGAAGATGCCAAGTTTAAAACCTATGGTTGCGGCAGTGCCATTGCATCCAGTTCATTAGTGACGGAATGGGTAAAAGGTAAGTCTGTTGAGCAAGCATTAGCAATTAAAAATACGGATATTGCTGAAGAATTGGCACTGCCTCCTGTCAAAATTCATTGCTCTATTTTGGCTGAAGATGCGATTAAAGCCGCATTAGATGAATATAAAACCAAAGAAAGCTAGTTAAGCGTTGGAGTTAAGATGACAATGACGATTACGCCTGCGGCGGCGGAGCGGATCAAGAGCTTTTTAGCCAGTCGTGGTAAAGGCCTAGGTTTGCGGATCGGATTGAAGACATCTGGCTGCTCAGGGATGGCCTACATCCTTGAGTTTGTTGATGACCTGAATGATGATGATGAACTTTATGCTATCGATGGGGTAAACATTATTATCGATGCTAAAAGTTTGGTGTATCTTCAGGGCATTGAGTTGGATTTTGTAAAAGAAGGCTTAAACGAAGGTTTTGAATTTAATAATCCTAATGCAAAAGGCGAGTGTGGTTGCGGTGAGAGCTTTACCGTTTAACTGTATCTCAGATAAACAATGAATTATTTTGAATTATTTAGTTTTTCTCCTTCTTTTGATGTCGATACCGCCTTACTTGCTCATCGCTATCGCGATTTGCAAAAGGCGGTTCATCCCGATAAGTTTGCGCATTCCACCGAACAAGATAAGCGTTTGGCTGTACAACGTACTGCGCAAATAAATGATGGATTTCAAACCCTTAAAAACCCTGTGTTGCGAGCAGAGCACCTTCTTGCTTTAAAAGGGTTCACCTTGAGCCATGAATCCACAACGGTAAAAGATACTGCTTTTTTAATACAACAAATGCAATGGCGTGAGTCATTAGAAGAGATTACGCATAGTAACGCACCTGATGATTTAATGAATGAGCTTAATCAATCGTTTAGTGATTATTCGCAATCCATTACTGCAACATTGGCGGTTTTACTGGAAAGTGAGGTTCAATCAGATTGGGAACGCGCAGCTGATCATGTTCGCAAATTAAAATTCATGGTAAAATTGCAGGATGAATTGATTAAGGTTGAAGATGCCTTATTCGATAATGATTAGTTTTCATTTTAGTTATTTAATAAGTTAGGTAGGTGAACGTCGGTCCTCATATTGTCTTGCTAATGTGCCATATTGTATTTTGATTTATATACTGAATATGGCATTGATAATCAGTAAGCATTCGCTAACCGAGCGGTGTCACTTACCTCATCAAGTTGGACAAATATGGCACTTTTTCAGATTGCTGAGCCTGGGCAGAGCGCAGCGCCTCATCAACACAGACTGGCTGTGGGGATCGATTTAGGCACCACTAATTCGCTGGTTGCTGCTGTTCGTAGCGGTGAGGCGAAGACACTTCCCGATCTTGATGGCAGGCATTCTCTTCCATCGATCATTCGCTACACCCAAGATAAAATTTATTTCGGTCATGAAGCTGAATCTTTTTCGGCACAAGATCCTCAAAATACCATAGTGTCGGTTAAACGTTTTATGGGACGAAGTGTTGCCGATTTACAGTCAAGTAAGCTGATCTCAGCTTATGATTTGACCGCAAGTGATAACGGCTTGCCCTTGTTTGTGACAAAACAAGGTTCTGTTAACCCAATTCAGGTGTCTGCTGAAATATTAAGGCCACTGGTTGCAAGAGCAGAAGAGAGTCTTGGTGGTGAGCTTGAAGGTGTGGTGATCACGGTTCCTGCTTATTTTGATGATGCACAGCGTCAAGGCACCAAAGAGGCGGCTGCGTTAGTGGGAGTGAAGGTGCTTAGGTTACTTAATGAGCCCACCGCTGCAGCGATTGCCTATGGACTGGATTCTGGACAAGAAGGGGTGATTGCCGTTTATGATTTAGGCGGTGGTACCTTTGATATTTCCGTTTTGCGGTTAAATAAAGGAGTCTTTGAAGTCTTGGCTACGGGCGGAGATTCAGCATTAGGCGGTGATGATTTCGATCACCTTTTAGTGGAGGCATTTATTGGGCAGTGGCAATTAACGGATCTCAGTCCCAGCCTTGAAAGGCAATTGCTTATTGAAGCCAGGCGAGTGAAAGAAGCATTGACCGATAATCATTCGGTGACGGCATTGTTGGCGCTGGAGAATAATCACACTCTGCAGTTTGATGTGACCCGTGAGGCGTTCGATGCCTTAGTTTTACCTTTGGTGAAAAAAACCATCAACAGTTGTCGCCGAGCCATGCGTGATGCGGGCGTGAGTGTTGATGAAGTCCTTGAAACCGTTATGGTGGGCGGTTCAACACGTGTCCCTCTTGTACGTGATAAAGTGGAAACGTTTTTTAAGAAAACACCGCTCACTTCGATTGACCCCGATCGTGTTGTGGCCATTGGCGCAGCCATTCAAGCGGATATTTTAGTGGGCAATAAGCCTGATACTGATTTATTACTGTTGGATGTCATTCCATTGTCATTAGGGATTGAGACAATGGGGGGCTTAGTGGAGAAAGTCATTCCTCGTAATACCACTATTCCTGTGGCGCGGGCGCAAGAGTTTACCACCTTTAAAGATGGGCAAACGGCGATGGCGTTTCATGTGGTGCAAGGTGAGCGTGAGTTAGTTGATGATTGTCGTTCATTGGCGCGCTTTAATTTGCAAGGGATCCCTGCTTTATCGGCGGGTGCGGCTCATATTCGAGTTACCTTTCAAGTGGATGCCGATGGACTACTCAGTGTCACTGCCATGGAAAAATCAACGCAAGTGCAATCCAGTATTCAAGTGAAACCTTCCTTTGGTTTATCAGACACTGAAATTGGTAACATGCTGAAAGACTCCATGACCCATGCAAAGGACGATATTAGCCGTCGAATGCTGGCAGAAAAGCAAGTGGAAGCAGCCAGAGTATTGGAATCGTTAACGGCAGCATTGAATAAAGATGGTGATTTGGTCAGTGCTGATGTGCGCAATGATATCGAGACCAGTATGCAGTATTTAGCCGAACTGGCAGCAGGTGTTGATGGTGATGCTATTGAAAAAGCCATTGAAGATTTAGACAATCTGACTCAAGATTTTGCTGCAAAGCGTATGGACAATTCTATTAAACTGGCACTCAAAGGCCAGTCTGTTGACAATATATAGGTAACAAGATGCCACAAGTTGTATTTTTACCCCATGAAGAGTTATGTCCCGAAGGGGCAGTGCTTGAAGCCAAAGAAGGCGAAACTGTGCTTAATGTAGCCTTAAGAAACGGTATTCATATTGAGCATGCTTGCGAAAAGTCCTGCGCGTGTACAACCTGCCATGTGGTTATTCGAGAAGGCTTTGATGAGCTTGAAGAAAGTGATGAGCTTGAAGATGACATGCTCGATAAAGCCTGGGGGCTTGAGCCTGAGAGCCGATTGTCTTGCCAGTCTAAAGTGCCCAGCACCGATCTGGTTGTCGAGATCCCTAAATACACGATTAACATGGTTAGTGAGGGCAATTAGTGTTTTAGCCATGCTATCAAGGGGCGAGCGCGATTAAGCCAACTCATTTAGAGTTGGCTTTTTTATCTAAAGCTGAAAGTCAAACACGGGTTGAATAGCAAAGGTAAATGTAATCTCCGCCAGAGCCTTTATTGAGATCTTGATCGAGTTTTATGAAGCCTAATGGGGCGTTAAGATCGGGGCGAGCACCGCTGATAACGTCGAGATCTTTGATGGCCATACTATCAACGAAGGGAGCTTTTTTATAGCATAGGAAGATGTATTCTCCGCCGGATCCTTTGTTCAAATCCACATCTAACTTAGTAAAGCCCACTGGTGGCTGAGTCCGCTCACCCATAATAATTTGAATGTCGGTAATGCACTTTGGATTATCTGTTCTCAGCCCGTCAGCAGAGACTTTATGATAGCAAAGGTAAATATAATCACCACCAGAGTCTTTGTTGAGATTGACGGGGATTTTCACATAGCCGCAAGGGGGCTGAATGGATGAGTGATCGCCGCGAATAATAATAATGCTGTCGATGTAATCCGCCCACATTTGATGGGCCTTAAAGGCATCCATTGCCCATACGTCTTTAAAGTAGGCATACATTTTTTGCTGCTTTTCTATGGAGCGGCATAATGTCCAAATACCGGTTAGGGGGGCTTCTTGAGTAAAATCAATGACAGTGGCGGCATCCAAAATGGAGTGACTCCATTGGCTAAAGTGATGTTTATTGCTTGAAAAAGCTTGCATGGCGGGTTGATAATCTCCACCAACAATGAGATGGCGTGAATTAGAATGTGCCTTAAAATTGTGCATGGCCGCTTCATATTCTTGTTCATCATCACAAGATAGCTGGCCCGTGAGCTTTTGATAGACAGCTTTGGCAATTGTGTCGATAGGGTAAGTATTATCCCGAAGAATTTTATTCGTTGACGAGGCAAAGACGGCCCGCCCTCCGATGATAATACCCGTTAAAAAATGGCTACCGTATTGCTGAAATAATTGGGCATAATCTGAAGGTGTGTTGGCAGTATCAATGGCCATTTTGATGTCGTCAATGAGCAATGAGCGTAAGGGGCTCAGACCACCTTCTAATTGCAGCGACCAGAGGGGCAGGGTTTGCTGAACTCGGGTAAAGGCATTTTCAGCTTCCCTGAGGCTGCGAGATGAAAAATCATTGGTCACCGAACTTGAAAAAAGATTATGGGCATCTTGAATATGAGCGGATTGCGATAAGTTATTTTGGTATTTGGCAATATTACTGCCAGAGAAGCATCGATATTGCGGTGTGTTATTAGGACTCGCTGATATTGGTGCAGGGATAAGCATCTCTTTTTTAAAGTCAACGGGCCGGCGTTCGGTTTTGCTCCAGTCAAACAGGGGGACTGTGATGCTCTTGGCAAAAGCATAGTGGCCAAAAATATCATAGCCGGCGCCAATGGCTTCCACTCCCGTTAAGTCGTTTGAGGGCAGATCTCGTTTATGTCGTAAGAGCTCCAGATAGGCATGGCCTTGATACTGAGGTGTGACTGTAAATTGATTGTCTTTCTCATTCGTGAGTTCACCGGTCACTATCACTGTCATAAGCGGCAATCCTTTTAGATGCTAAGAGGTTACACGGGTATATGTTTAGTGTAGGTGTTTTTATTGTATTGAGGGTAAGAAAAAGAAAAACCATCTGTTTTAGATGGTTTTTGCAGGGGAAATGATGGTTTCAATACAGCATCATCAAGTTGCTCATTAAAATAACGCTGAGCAGAAATATCAGTAACAGCCTACTTTTCATCGGTATTATTATGATCCTTTGATTATTATGGCTGCGATTAAAAAGAGAAACGGATTATCAAAGTACATTTTTTTACAGGTTAGGTTAATCAACGTTTACTCATCTAAGCATGTCTCTTTCGTCAGTGATATAGATATCATCGCCGTCATCATCACTTCCCCTAGGAAAACATTGGATGCCTAATGAGCCGCTTACTATCACCTTATCCTGACTGCATGCTGTCCATCCTTCTTCATAGTTAAAACCTGCGGCAATAGCCCTAAAACCGTGGCAGTCGGATCCATCATCACCAGCCCAATTATTAATTGAAAACTGTGCCGTTTTCCATATGCTTGTGAAATGAAAGAGATAATCTTTTCGTGTTAAACATCCACCTGAGGAACGTAAATAAACATGGATGAATTGGCCTGGTTGAAGGGTATATTCCACTAGAGGTATATCGTTATCTGGTATTTCATGTGGGTATAAGGTCATGAACGGGTCATCATATTGTTTGATTTGCTTAACGGTTATATTGGTAAATAATGTGTGATTATAAAACACATATTCGCTTTGTATTATATAGGCATAAGCTGAATTGAAAAATAAGAGTGAGGCTATCAAACATATTATTTTAATGGATTGCTGATAGAGATGATGCCATTGTTGTTTATTTTTGACCGTTATTTTATTCGCGGGTGCATTGCCTGGCCTATTTCTATCTGGGTCTGCTGGCGAAAAAAATGGAATAAATGCAATTATTAAGATCACTAAGTTTAAAGATGGTAAGTGTTTCATATGGCATTCCTCCTATTTCAAGTGAAATATGATGTCGAGCTAATTAGACAGGCTTTATTAAAGCCTGCCTCTAGCCTCTATCTATATTAGGTTGACCCGTTTTCGATCATAGAGATAAAGCAGGTTGATATACTGATATCGTACTTTCAGTGCAGTCAAACCAGATGTCATTTCGGCTTGGATCGCCCATTAAGACAGTGGTGACAATGCCAATGTCTTCCAGCTTTTCAGCATTTTTCTCATTTGGTGTCCATGTACATTCGTTGCGATCAGGGTCCCAGCATCTATCATCGTCTAGAAATAGATCTAATTTAATTGTTCCTATCTCAAGTTTGTTGGATTGGTGCAAGATAGAGAAGGTCATGCTTGGTGTTGAACTTCCATAGTCATTATTACAGACGACATCTGATTTAATCTCTCCTCCATTTGCAATCAATATGTCGCCGGGGAAAAATAGGGTGTTGGGCTCCTGCGGTTTATTATTATCACTGTGGTTTATGTCAACAAATAAATACCCATTATCGCTAGTGTTTTGAACACTAAAACTATTCGCTAATACGTTACTAGAGAACAATAAAAAAACGCTTGTAGCCATACATATGGCTTTTTTCATTAATCTATTCATCGTACACCTCAAGGTTATCATTGAATGCGAGAATGGTTCTCGCGCTGTTAAAAAAACAATATTACCTCTTGCTCGTTCATTGCTATTTTGATATTCCCCGCCTTTTGATCACGGGGGATATTCTCCTGATGGCGGCTAATCCATTTGTTGAGGGTTAATCATTTTACTGGGTGATGTCGATTGTTGAGCGGTTAAGTGTTTTTCCCTATGCATGCGGCATTGCTCCACATAACGTCGACTGGTCACCAATAAAAAGAAGCCTGTAGCCAGTAGGCCGCCGAGTACCATGGACTCACAAAAGTAAATCAGCCACAAAAAGATTAACGGTGGGCTGGCAAATAATAAGTTGGCCTTGATATGCGACTTGCCTTGAAGTATGAGGTAACCGATGGATAATATGCTCAAGATGATATTGGTGAGTAGAATGTCTCGACTGGGCACGGTTAACATCAGGATGGTGATGATAATAAACACCATTAGCCCGAACAATTTAGTTTTGGGATTCAGGGCCGACATACTGATGGGCGCAGCCATGTAACCGATAAGATGTAACATGGTGACTATCACCATCAGTCCGGCCCAGTTTTCGGCTTGCAGAAGAAATAGCACCGCAATAATAAAGTTAACCATGATTGCGGGCGTCGAAAATCCACGTTTGGGGTGGATATTGCGACTAATAAAAGTGGGCGCCTGCTTCTCTTTTGCCATGGCCAATAACATGCGAGAAGAAGTGCCCAAATACGTGTACCCCACAGCCGATGGCGCAATGACACTGTCAGCTAGCAACAGTAACATTAGAAAGTTAAGGCCGAGTATGAGGGTTAACCCTACAATAGGGGAGTTCATGTTGAGACTAGGCCAGCCATTAGCGAGCATCTCGTGTGGCATGGCGCCCATAAACGCCAGCTGTAATAATAGATAAAACCCCAATGTGATGAGCACAGAAAGGATCATGGTTAATGGGATATTTTTTTTGGGTTTTTCTATTTCGCTAGCAAAGGAAGCGATGACTTGAAAGCCATTAAACGCATAGACCATGCCTGAGGCCACGATTGCCGTAAAAATACTTCCCGTTGAAAAGGCATCTTGACTCACTTGCGTAAAATTAGTGCTGTCAAAATGGGAGACTAATAAAATGACAATGACAAAAATAGGCGTGAATATTTTGAGTACAGTGATCACATTGTTGACTCGAGCCAATAACTTGAGTCCGTACCAATTAACCAGTAAATAAAGGCACAGCAAGACCAAGCCAATCCCTTTCCCCGCCCAAGTCAGCGTACCTGCTTGCATGATCCCATCACCGATAAAAGGTGCTAAATACTCTGTTGTGGCTTGGGCTTCGGTGGCGATGACAACAGACACACCGAACCAATTGGCAAAAGCAAAGGTCATTCCGAACATGGCATTATGACTGATGGCACTCATGCGCGTCGTGGCACCACTTTGTGGATACCGAGTCACGACTGATGAAACACACAAGCTGATCACAATAATAATGGCAGCGGCGACAATCCATGAAATGAAACCATAGTTCCCCGCGTTTTGTGCGACCAATTGTGAGCTAAATAGCCAACCTGAGCCGACCATACAAGTGCAACATAGTAGGACGCCACTAAAAAGTGAGAGTTTATGGGGTGTTTCCGAATTCTTCAACATAAAACATTGACCTCAACAACCGCTTTTACAACTTGTGCTTGCGGTTTACTTTTCCATTCTTTCTTTGTGAAATGAATGGTTTTCCACGTTTAGTCTATTGACGACAGTTAGCGCATTTTTTATGAGCCAATTTAAAAGGAGTATTCCTGATGTTTTCTATCATGTGATTGAAAGGGTGTAAGTATGGTTTTGATCAAAAAATGTTGCTTAGTTTTTTTTGTGGTTGTTCAGTTATTGTGCAGATTTGTTTTATCTTTATGATTTTAAATCACTTTATTTATTTTTTATTGTTAGTGTTAATTAAGATTAATACACGATTAGTCACATTTTAAACACTGCTCAGAGAGGGTTTTCAGATCATGGGACGATCAAGTGTAATGGTGTAATAGGATGAATAGTCGGGGCAAAAACCTTGAGAGAAGGTGACAAGAATAACGCCAATACACTTATTGACGTTAAATAAATTTATATTTACGGTGCGTTACATTATGACTTCTGGTAGGAGGAGTTTGGTTAATTAATGGGTTTGATTTGGTTGTTTTTGTTTCCATTTGGGGTTTATTTGTTTGGTCGTGGTTTTTAAATTGTGTTTTTTGTGTGTCTTTTGTGTTTGGTTGTCGGTTTGGCAATATGTTGACATCAGGCGATAAAACAGAATAGCAGATGGAAGTGATTTGAATTTCAATATTTTGCTGCAGAGAGACTTAGGCAAGTGGTTGATGCGCTTTATCATTTGAAAAACGCATCAAGTTCAATGGACTTATCGCCACCATTGACTAATAAAGGATGGGATGATGGTGAGGTTTTCAAGTTGAATTTGCCATATGACAAAAACAGAACGCATTTCATCAATGTGGGGAAAGAGATAAAACAGGCCTGCACCGATTAATAGCACCTGCATTAGTGTTGTTAATGGGTAGCGTTTATCGATGAGTTTCATGGCCGTGCCAAAGGATGATTTCAACGTGTTGTTTGCTAAATCGACGCTATAGCATTCATCGAGTATTAAATGGGTTAAGGCGCCAATGAAAATCGCTACTCCGATGAGAAGTGATAAATTTAATGCTTGTAACATAAATAAACTAAGGCAAATACCCATGAGGGAAAACATGATAGCAGCCACAATGGAATGTAATGTGCCTCTGTGAACGGTGATTTGTTCAAAGATAGGCTTAATGGCATAAATCGTGATGGCATAAATGACCATACCGACCACCCACATTTCAATTAACGAGGGCAGTGGGTATAAAAAGAGGGTGCTGGCGGATAAGAAGAAGCCTAGAATACTAAAAAGCCATTGAATTGAAGTGGAATTGTCTGAGTCCAGATCAGGCAGAAGTCCCGATAAGGCGCCAATGGAAAATAAGAGTAAGCTTTCTGGAAGTGTTAAAATGTGTGTGGCGAGAGCAATAGAACTTAACGGTGCGCTAGTAAGGGTACTTGCTTTGAGATGTGTGGAGAAATTTGCCAAGAGAATAACCTTAATGGGAAGATGATGAAAAAATATCAATAAAAAGAAGCGACTTGAGCTGAGTTAACCTAAAAAATAATTTCGTTGTCATTCAAGCATGACCTTAAAGTATGTCTTTTAGTTTGTATAGCGTATTTACATAATATGCTTTTTATTTAATCACTTATAAGTATTTTAGCAGAATGGTTATGCAAAAATATTTATATGAAACGGATAAATGTGTGTTGGCGGGTATTTTTACCACGTTGAATGTGAAAATGTTTGCTATTATGCGCAGCCCTTAGCATCAATCTGCGAGTTTCATTTTATGTCTATTTCTTCATTACTCACGACGGCCATAGCGAAACGTCAAAAGATGTTTGTGCCAGAGTGTATTGCTAAAACCGATTGCTTTAGAGTATTCCATGGGACGGTTGAAGGTGTTGATGGGTTGACTATCGATCGCTACGGCAGTACTTGGTTGGTGCAAAGTTTCCATCAAAGATTAGAAGAGAGTGTATTAATGGAGATAAGTGATATTTTATCTCAGCACACTTTACTGCCGATTATTTATAACGATCGTTCTTCGCGACATTCTCGCGTGCTAAACGCATTAGATGAAAACCTCAGCGATGATGCAGAGACTGAGCAGCATATTCGTGAAAATGGCATCGTATTTACCTCTAAATTACGGCATGTTGGTCAAGATCCTTGGCTGTTTCTCGATATGCGCATTGGCCGTGAGTTCGTTAAAGCGAATAGCACAAATAAAACGGTATTGAACTTATTTTCTTACACCTGTGGAATAGGGACTGCCGCCGCTGTCGGGGGGGCAAAACGTGTTGTTAATGTTGATTTTTCATCATTTGCGTTAGAGGCGGGTAAAACCAATGCTAAGTTGAATGATGTTGTCTCACAATGTGAGTTTATTCAAAGTGATGTGTTTCCTGCTATTCGTCAGCTTGGGGGGTTGAAAGTGACGGCAAGAGGCAACAAGAAGTTACCTGATTATCCTAAATTATCTGCCACACAATTTGACCTTGTTTTTCTCGACCCGCCTCGTTTTGCTAAAAGCCCTTTTGGAACCGTCGATTTGATTAATGATTACCAAAGTCTATTTAAACCCGCCATGTTGGCCACGAAAAAAGGTGGCATGATTGTCTGTTGTAATAATGTGGCTAAAGTGGATAAGAATAACTGGTTCGCGAGTTTAGTGCGTTGCGTCGAAAAACAAGGAAGGAGCGTGGGTAAGCACACTTGGCTGACGCCTCACGATGATTTTCCTTCTTTTGATGGTAATCATCCATTAAAGATAGTGGCGTTAGAAATTATCTAAGTTATTTTTAAATAAGTTAAAGCTGGAGGTGAGAAAGCCTCCTTTTTAACAATGAATCGACACTTTTTGGTATATTTTAGATGTCGTCATATACTTTAGGTGGTGAGATTAATTAGGAATACTTATATGACGTTGAAATGGATAGACTCTCGGGAGATCGCAATAGCGCTGATAGATAAATATCCAGATATTAATCCCCTTAAAGTGCGCTTTACTGATCTTTATGAGTGGATTTTACTCCTTGATGAGTTCAATGATGATTTACAACATTGTAATGAGCGTATCTTAGAGGCTATTCAGGCTTGTTGGATTGAAGAAGCCAATTGATTATCTTCATTGATGGCAGATTTATGGTAACGCTGTTGTTGTGTAACTTTCATCCCTTTGGGAGCACGTAAAAGCACCTACATCCAAGTTGTATGTCTAGTCCTAAAATAGGTTGACGGTTTTTATTAAGCCAGTTGGAACCCCCGACTGGCTTTTTCATGTACTTCGTTTGGGGTTTTCATCCCTAAACTAAGATGTGGTCTTAATTGGTTATAAGTCTCTATCGATTCTTTAATCAACACACCAAGTTCCTTCATTGTACGACAACGATAAAGCAAAAACTCATGCTTCAAAATCCCGTTAACGCGTTCTGCAAGCGCATTTTGATAGCAATCATATCCATCCGTCATCGATGGCCTAAGCCCATTTGCTTGTAGCCTATCTTGGTATTCAGCTGAGCAGTACTGCATCCCTCTATCTGAATGATGGATAGTGTCACCGCTTGTCCGACGATTTTTTATCGTCATATCTAATGCTTTAACCACATCACTGGCTTTCATCTCATGACTTAATTCATATCCCATTATCTTTCTGGAGTAGGCATCTGTTACCAAAGACAAATAATGCGTCCCTTCATCCGATTTTACATAAGTG
>NZ_CANLKR010000002.1 GCF_947491715.1 uncultured Shewanella sp.
TGTGCGTTTAACGCCCATTGCTTTTGAGGTTTTCATAGATAAGTCTCCAAAGTGTCAACTTACCTCAGGACGGAACAGTATCACCTTAAAAGGCAATAAGCATTCTTGCCCCTTTGTTTTTTTAAAAGAGTACGCCTTGAATTAGGCACTTTTACAGGCTCTGAAAACACGTATCTTCAAGTCTCACGGGTATATCTGTGTGAGATCCTCATACAAGGGTATGAATCATGCATTAAATTTCGTATAATCCGCGCGAATTTTAATACATGTTTATAAAAAAGGATGCTTTTCATGGCTATCGAACGTACTTTTTCAATTGTAAAGCCTGATGCTGTTGCCAAAAATAATATTGGCGCTATCTACAACCGTTTTGAAACTGCTGGTTTAAAAATTGTTGCTGCTAAAATGGTCCATTTATCTCAAGAGCAAGCTGAAGGTTTTTACGCTGAGCACAGTGAGCGTCCTTTCTTTGGCGCATTAGTGGCTTTCATGACTTCAGGCCCTATTATGGTTCAAGTGTTAGAAGGTGAAAATGCCGTTCTTGCTCACCGTGATATTTTAGGTGCGACTAACCCAGCTGAAGCAGCTGAAGGCACAATTCGTGCTGATTTTGCTCAAAGTATCGATGAGAATGCGGCTCATGGTTCAGATTCATTGAGTTCAGCTGAGCGTGAAATTGCTTATTTCTTCAGTGCTGAAGAGCTTTGCCCACGCACTCGTTAAGATTAAGTGTAACCATAAAATAAAAGGAAGCCTGAGGGCTTCTTTTTTTATGTCTATTGATTGATATAACAAAAATATCGGCATTAAAGCCAAATTTAATGGCAAAAACAATTGAGCTCATATTAACCTTTTGATTATAATAGTTTTTTGTTGTTTTCTATTATTGTCTCGAGTTCAGTCTACATAGACTTTTCAGTTGAAATACCATGATTGACTTCAACAACGTCTCACTTTTGTTTTAGGCCGTCATTAGATTATAAATAAGATCATTTGAAAAATGCTCATTCATCCATACTGAATATTGTATTATTTCATTTTAATGTTAAATATTGATACTAATGTCTGCCACCTCCACATTTTTAAGATGAGAGTCGCCGTTATTTTAAATTTAATGTTATTTACTTCTATATAAATCTATTCTTCCTGTTTTGCTTTTTATTTTCATATATATGAAATAAGGTTATTTTAAATTCGATTAACCATCATACCTTTTTAATGTGATTGTGGTTGATTAAATGGCTGAGTGATTCATATATAAAGTCTTTTATTTCAGTTTATTGAATACCTAGTCGTTTTATGTTTTATAGTATAAAGCAATCCATTTAGCTGACAGGCTATGTTTCTTTTTCAGGTTAAGTAATACAAATGCTGTTTGCCGTGGCGGATTGCTTTAATCATTATATTAATAATATAAAGATATCATTCCCGTGATCTATTAATTTAACATCTGATGTTATTTTGACCACTCAATCCCAGTGTATATCTTAGTTGTGGTGGGGTGCAGCCTATAGCGATATCCTTATTTTTGAACATACATTGTATCAATTACTGATACTTTGTTTTAATAATTGTTATTTTTTAAACTTTATTTAACCTATAAATTAACTACTAACTAATTGTTTATAATTTAGTATCAAAATGGGTTGTTGTAAAAATTCAATATAATTTATTTATATATTTAATGCTGTTTTTTATAACCTTGTGTTTTTATTGGGTTTGCGTTATTTGTTATTATTTGTATCGAGTTTTATTTGTTCATAAAAACGCTTTTAGGTTATTTTAATGTAATTAGTGTTGACATGAAGTCGTATATTTAACAGTATTTAGTTCGAAAATAATTAACGTTAGTTTCAATAATAAAATAATAAACAACAAATAATAATATTTTGATATTTCAAGTTGGAATGTCAGGGAGAATATATGCATTCATTAACTTTAGCTGCGAAAGCAGTCCGTCGTAGCTGTTTGGCTATGGCTGCCACTAGTGTTGTTTTATCTGGGCAAACTTTCGCAGAAGAGACAACAATTGAAGAGAAAGTCGAACGTATTTCTGTAACAGGCTCACGTATTAAACGTACCGATATGGAAACGGCGAGCCCAGTTACTGTTATTGATGCCAGTGCGATTAAAGCATCGGGTGCAACATCAATTGACTCTGTGCTACAAACCATGACTGCCACAGGCGGAGCCATGACTAATCCTGGTATTAATAATGGCTCACAAGGTAATGCCTCTATTAACTTACGGGGTTTAGGTTCACAACGTACCTTAGTATTAGTGAATAGCCGTCGTATGGTTAACTCTGGCACAGGGGCTGCTTCAACCGTTGACTTAAACACTATTCCTGTTTCGATGATTAAGCGCATTGAAGTGCTTAAAGATGGCGCATCAGCGGTTTACGGTTCCGATGCAATTGCTGGTGTGGTTAACATCATTTTAAAAGATGATTTTGAAGGTTTTGAATTAAATGCCCAAAGCGGCGCCTCAACCGAAGGTGATGCAATCACAAGTAGTATCGATCTTACGGTTGGTGGTAACTTTGACCGTGGTAATGCGGTTATGGGTATTCAATATATGGATCGCGGTGAAGCCAGTATGGCAGATCGTGATTTCTCAGCGTGTCCTTATGCAGAAGAAACCGATGCTGATGGCAATATATCGCTCTACTGCGCGGGAAGTGTATTGACTCCTTATGGGCATGTATACGGACCAAATAATGAGTCTTTACAAGGTAATGCCGATGGCACTTGGCATGATTTTTCTGATAGTGATAGATATAATTACAATTCAGAAAGCTATCTTTATACCCCAATGCAACGTTTAAATATGACAGCATTAGCTAACTATGAGTTAACTGACACGCTGAATTTATTTGGTGAGGCGATGTACTCTAAGCGTTGGTCTGAGCAACAAATGGCGCCTCAACCTATTTGGACTGATTTTACCTACACGGAAGCTATGGGTGACAGTTTGATTAGCAGCGGGATTAATTATGATGATTCGGTTACCTATTACCGTCGAATGTCAGATGTCGGCAATCGTGAGTTTAGCCAAGTCGTCGATACCGTTCGTATTGTTACGGGCCTTGAAGGTGAATTTGGGGACGCGTGGAGCTGGGATGTTGCGGTAAATTATGGTCGTAATGACTCTGTCGATCGCCTAGCGAATCTGATTAATATGGGTTCTGTTAATGATGATATTGCAGATGGGACTTTTAACCCATTAGACCAAACTGCATGGTCGGCTGATAACATGCAAGGTTACACTTACACTGAGATTAACTCTGGTGGCAGTGAAATGTTTATTCTGTCTGCTAACATAGGTGGTGAGTTATTTGAAATGCCAGCGGGTATGGTTGGCTTTGCAGCAGGTCTTGAGCAAAGAACGGAAAAAGCATGGTTTATCCCTGATTCATTAACGGCTCAAGGCTTAGCAAACGATCCAAAAGTGGATCCCACTAGCGGTGAGTACGATGTGACAGAAGCGTATGCTGAATTTATTATTCCTGTACTCTCTGATATGTTCTTAGCTGAAAATGTTGAAGTTAGTGCGGCGATACGTGCGTTTGATTACAGCACCTTTGGTAGTGACAGCACTTGGAAGTTAGGTTTAACGTGGGGCGTGACAGAAGACTTAATGCTGCGAAGTGTTGCTTCAACAGCCTTTAGAGCGCCTACGGTCGATGAGTTGTATTCTGGTCAATCTACTTCTTTTGATCAAGTCACCTTCCCTGGTGCGCAAGATCAAGCACAAGTGACTGTCGGTGGTAATGAAAATTTAACACCGGAAGAAGCAAAAACACTTACTGCAGGTTTTGTCTATTCTCCTAGTTGGTTTGATGGTTTATCCGTAACGGCCGATTATTATAATATTAAAATCGATAATGCCATTGCGGAAGTTAATGCTCAGTATATTGTTGATTCTTGTTTAGACAGTTCTGGTAATGCAACAAATACGAGTTCTGCACTCTGTCAGTCTGCTCAAATTTCAATGGATAATACAGGTCGTATTACCTTTAATAACCAATTACAAAATATTGGTTCTGAAGAAACATCAGGTATTGACTTGAATGTGGCTTATAACTTTGAAATGTTAGGGTTAGATTGGAGAGCGGCTGCTGATAGTACTATTTTGTTAGACTATGAAGTGACCACAACGGAAGGCACTGTAGATTATGCAGGCTTTATCACTTCAGGTATTGGTAGCTATTCCAAGTATAAAACGAACCTTGATTTGAGTGTGATGGCGGATAATTGGAGTGCGAATTATCAAGCACGTTTCATTGCGGGCATGGACAGCTTTGATTGTAAGGATGACACATCAGCCTGTTATGCACCTTCAGTTGATATGGTTGTTTATCATGATATCTCAGCGTCATATTTCATGACCGAGAACTTGACTTTCTCTGCGGGCATTAATAACTTGTTCGATAAAGCGCCTCCATATTATTCAGGTAATAATGATTCAAATACAGACCCTTATACTTATGATACTTTAGGTCGTCGTTTCTATGTTCAAGCTAGCTTGAAAATGTAATTGATGAGGAATAATGGTTTTAGTGTTTTGGAATAAAAACTATTATTGATTAAGATTAAGTTGAATAAAACACCGTGAATATCGCGGTGTTTTTTTATGCAAAAAAGACGGGAGTGACAATCTAGGGTATTTGTTTTAAGAAGATGAAATTGACTATTCTCTTCAGTTTCTGTGTGCGAAAGTGAAGATGACAAGCTTAGTAGGATAAAAAGCGGGATTGAGCGGTGAGTATTACAGATAGGGATTACAGGTACCAGTACTAGGCTGAAACCTGCTCCGTTTTTGTTATTGTTCAGTATGGCTATTAGTGAGTGTTAACAGCTCAGGTAAAAACTGTGTGTCTTGCTGCGCAATACTGATTTGCTCAGCTAATACATCGTTTAGGATGTCATGAGTGGTTAATGGGTTGGCCAACACGACCCGAAAGACAATAGAAGGGCCATTCATTAAAGGTTCTGCTTGAATTCGAGTACGAGAAACGAAAGAGGTCCCTTGCTCTCGTTGCTGTTTTTGGATCCATTGAGTCAGTCCATCAAGCAGCTGATTAATGTTTGTTAAAGTGCTTATATCATTCATCTCTCGAGCTTTCTCTATCGTCTGTTGCACTTGTTCTGGCACATAGCGATAGGTTAATAAACACAGTTCAGGCTCGCTGACGAGTTCAAAATCATCTTGTTGATGGATAAGATCTGCAAAATAACGTGCCTTTTCTAGACTGTTATTAATCAATATTTCGTAGCCATCTCGACCAATAATTTGTAAACAGGCATGCACAAGCATAGCCATACCCGGCCGTGATCCTTCCAGTGTTTGGCTGCCTAAATCTTTTGAACCTTGACGTAAAATATATTCAGCATGGTGTTTTATGGCATTAGCAAAGGTGGGATCTTTAAAGAGCACCATGCCAGCGCCCATGGGGACGTATAATTGTTTATGGGCGTCAATGGTGACAGAGTCTGCACGTTCAATTCCGCTGAGTAAGTGGCGATATCGATTTGATAGTAAAGAAGCCCCTCCCCAGGCGGCATCCACATGAAAATGACAATTGAGATCTGCTGCAAGATCTGCCAGTTCATTAAGGGGATCAATATTGCCGGTTTCAGTGGTGCCCGCGACACCCACAATGGCCATCACTTTAATATTGGATGAATGAAGTTTATGGGCCATTGTGCGCATTTTTTTTACGTCGACTTTATTATTGTTATCAACAGGCACTTGAATGATATTCTCTCGGCCAATACCTAATAAATCAGCCGTTTTGCCTAAAGAATAATGTCCACGTTCAGAGACTAAAATGGCTAAATCTTCAAAACCATAATGACGTAACCCTTTCATCAGGCCTTGGGCAGCAATACCTTTGTAATCGCCATCGGCTTTTAATAGCTGATTTCGAGCAGTCCACAAAGCGGTAATATTGGCAACGGTTCCCCCTGAGCAAAAAGCCCCGAGAGAATCATTTGCACTGTGCATCCAGTGTTGATAAAAATCACCATTTTTTTGATAAACAAGGTGATGCATCATGCCAAGCACTTGCCGCTCAAGAGGGGTAAAGGCTTTTGATGTTTCTATTTTAACCAAATTTTGATTCAGTCCTACCATCATTTTCGATAAAGGTAAGACAAAATAAGGTAAGGCGGAGGTCATGTGGCCAATAAAACTGGGCGAAGAGGTATGGACAGAATGCGCCACCAAATTTTTCATGATGTCATCTGTATAATCAGAGACAAACTGAGGCATCTCAGGAATGTGGTATTGTTGAAAATCACGTTCAATCTCAGTGAGAGGCTTTTCAATTGCAACAATACTGTCCTTTAAAAAGCCCATTAAATCACGAGATAGGTTTTGTTCTATCACGCTCAGTGTCGAATCAGGGGCTTCTGGCAACGTAAAAATGCGTAAAAGGGCATCTTCTGATGCTGTGGCACGTTTGAATGTCATGACGCTTACTATCTCTTACCTATCAAACTGGGTTAACGGCATTAACGAGGATGTTATGCCCGTTAAAATGGGGAGCTCACTTTACTGTATGGCGTAGAGTGCATCAAGTGATAAATGAAGGCAAATGAATTGATTATGTTTATGGGGTTTATTTTTTGCCTCAGGTCTTCATCTCACAAGGTTTGTGCTTGTGTGCATACTTTTAATACAGGCGGATATTGTAATTGATAATGATTACTATTTAATTTGTTTTTAAGCTCAATAAAGCAGATAATAGCGGGCAATTGATAGGTGGTTATGTTGATAAATGATTGAGGTTGAGCAAGTCCATTCTTGCTTCCCATTTCGCGATGAAGGCTCTATCTCTCGCGTACTTCTCAAAGGGATATAGGTAAATGAAGTTAAGTGAATTAAAACCAGGAGATAATGCCATTATCTCTATTGTTGGGCAGATATCTTTGCCGTTAACGGTAAAACGAAAGTTACTTTCGATGGGGATCACACCCAATACTCGTTTTTCCTTGATCCGTCGTGCGCCTATGGGAACGGGCCTTGAGCTGAATTTACGAGGGAGTAAATTATGCATGAGGCAAGAT
Source organism: uncultured Shewanella sp. (assembly GCF_947491715.1). GTDB lineage: Bacteria > Pseudomonadota > Gammaproteobacteria > Enterobacterales > Shewanellaceae > Shewanella. Next base: position 7,074 of record NZ_CANLKR010000002.1, read on the forward strand.
CTGGCCGATATCATTGAGGTTGAAAAAGCCCATGACTAAAGAATTTCATTGTGTCACTGTTGGTAACCCTAATGCGGGAAAATCGACATTATTTAATGCATTAACGGGGGCGAATCAGCAGGTCGGTAATTGGTCTGGTGTGACCGTTGAAAAGAAGACGGGTCTTTTTACTTTAGAAAACACCGATGTGTATTTAACTGACTTACCTGGGATTTACGATTTACTCCCAGCTGGAAATTCTTGTGACTGCTCTTTGGATGAACAAATTGCACAAGTTTATTTAGCCAATGAAAAGATGGATGGCATCATTAACCTTGTGGATGCAACCAATATCGAGCGACACCTTTATTTAACTGTGCAATTACGCGAATTGGGGATCCCTTTAGTTGTTGTACTCAATAAAATTGATGTTGCACTGGCACGGGGAATCGATATTAATGTCGAGCAGATGAGTACTGCCTTAGGCTGCCCTGTAGTTGCTGTTTGTTCTCGAGATGAAAAAGATATTATCAAAGTCAAATCCCAAGTGGTGGCCTTATTAAAAGGGCAAGTCTCAAAATCGCCCTTAATACTTGATTATGGTCATGCATTGGAAGCGCAGATCAGTCAGATCCTAACAGAAACACCTGCGTTGACTCGAGGGGATGCATTAGCCAAGTTGGCGAGCCAATCTACAAGACAAAACAATTGTGGCAGTGCGTCGAATCCTGAGTCTATTAATAAGAAAGATGAAAAAGCTGGGGATGTCTTAGCAGTATCTGATGAAGATATTGAAATTTTTCTTGCAACAACGCGATTTAATTTTGTTGAGCAAGTGTTTACTCGCTCAGTGACAAGTGAACAACATGAAACGCTTACGGACAAATTAGATAAAGTCGTGCTTCATCCTTTTCTAGGAATTCCTATTTTTTTATTGGTCATGTACTTACTGTTTATGGTCAGTATTAATGTCGGAAGTGCGTTTATTGACTTTTTTGACATCAGTGCTGGAGCATTATTTGTTGATCATTTTGGCGCATTACTTGAGGGGATAGGCTCACCAGCATGGTTAGTGACGATTTTAGCGGGAGGCATGGGCCAAGGTATTCAGACAGTGGCCACCTTTATTCCAGTGATTGCAGCTTTATTTTTAATGCTATCCATATTGGAAGGCTCAGGCTATATGGCAAGAGCGGCTTTTGTTGTTGATGGCCTCATGCGCCGCATTGGTTTGCCGGGTAGAGCATTCGTGCCTATGATTGTGGGTTTTGGCTGCTCTGTTCCTGCGATTATGTCTACGCGGACGTTAGGCAGTGAACGTGAGCGAATAGTGACAGGTTTAATGACACCTTTTATGTCCTGTGGTGCGCGCCTGCCCGTTTATGCCTTATTTGCCGCGGCGTTTTTTCCGCATACGGGGCAAAATTTAGTTTTCGGTTTATATATTATTGGCATTATTGCCGCAATAGGCACCGGATTGTTACTGCGATCGACGGTGTTACCTGGTTCCAGCAGTGCCGTTGTCATGGAGCTGCCAAGCTATGAAAGGCCCAAATTTAGAACGGTTATGAATCGAACTGGCAAGCGCACGAAAAGCTTTATTAAAGGGGCGGGTAAAACCATTGTTATTGTGGTGACCTTGTTGAATTTTGTTAATTCAATTGGTACAGATGGCAGCTTTGGTCATCAAGATAGTGCTGAGTCAGTGTTGAGTGTCGTGAGTCAAAATGTGACGCCTTTCTTTTCACCTATGGGGATAGAGAAAGATAATTGGCCCGCAACGGTAGGAATTATTACTGGGCTTTTTGCTAAAGAAGCGGTGGTGGGAACATTAAACAGTTTATATTCTGGAGGAGACAGTAATGAGCGCTTAACGCCTTTATTCGAGTCTTTTAAAGAAGCATTGGCCACTATTCCTGCTAACCTATTTGGTATTTCATTAGACGATCCCTTATCGCTGTCTGTAGGAGATGTGTCATCGGTTAATTCGGCCGCGCAAGAGCAATCGGTAAGCACCCATACCTTTATTGCGTTAAAGTCGGGTTTTCCAACGTTAATTGCGGCGTTTGCTTATTTACTGTTTATTTTGCTGTACACACCTTGTGTGGCAGCGATGGGAGCGATGGTGAATGAGTTTGGTCCTCGTTGGGCACTGTTTGCAGCGACTTGGACATTTGGTCTTGCTTATGGCACTGCGACTGTGTTTTATCAAATGGCGACTTTAGCGCAACATCCGCTGCAGTCAATATTGTGGAGCGGCTTCTTCATTGGTGCCTTAGTGATATTTTATTTTTGGTTAAAGCGAAAGGGCCGCAAGACACAGAGCATTATTCCAAATGTGAAAGTGATCACCGAGTAATTTTTGCCAAAGTGAGAGAAAAAGCAGCGTTCATTCGCTGCTTTTTACATTAGAATCGATTATTTTTTACGATAATCGTTATTTTTCAGTGTGGATCGTTGTATCTCGAGGTGATCTGTAGGATCATGCTTTTTTAACTTTTAACCCTGTCCTTGAGAGGAATTCCATGAGTCAAGTGGACACCGAAGTACGTCCGAGTAACTTCATTCGTAATATCATTGATGAAGATCTTGAAACGGGTAAGCACACACAAGTGCATACCCGTTTTCCGCCAGAGCCAAATGGCTTTTTGCATATTGGTCATGCTAAATCAATTTGCCTCAACTTTGGTATTGCACAGGATTATCAAGGTCAATGTAATTTACGTTTTGATGATACTAACCCTGAAAAAGAAGATATCGATTATGTGCATTCTATTCAGGAAGATGTGCAATGGCTTGGTTTTCAATGGGCAGGAGAGATCCGTTACTCATCAAATTATTTTGATAAGCTGCACCAATATGCGTTAGAGCTTATTAAGAAAAATTTAGCCTATGTGTGTTTTCTTAACAGTGAAGAAACACGTGAGTACAGAGGGACGTTAAAAGCACCGGGTAAAAACAGTCCTTATCGTGATACCAGTGTTGAAGAAAACTTAGCCTTATTTGAAAAAATGCGCCTGGGTGAATTCAAAGAAGGTGAGTGTGCGCTGAGGGCGAAAATTGATATGGCCTCGCCTTTTATGTGTATGCGCGATCCCATTATTTATCGGGTGCGTTTTGCCCACCATCATCAAACAGGGGATAAGTGGTGTATTTATCCCATGTATGATTTCACCCATTGTATTTCAGATGCGATTGAAAATATCACCCATTCATTATGCACATTAGAGTTTCAAGATAACCGACGCTTGTATGATTGGGTATTAGATCATTTAGATGATTTCAACATTGATAATCGGACTCGCCAATATGAGTTTTCACGATTAAATCTTGAATACACGTTAATGTCTAAGCGAAAACTTAATGATCTTGTCGTGAATAATGTGGTTACAGGTTGGGATGATGCACGTATGCCGACAATTGCAGGGTTGCGTCGTCGAGGTTATACGGCTGCGTCTATCCGTGAGTTTTGTCAGCGTATTGGTGTGACGAAACAAGAAAACATGGTTGAAGTGGCTATGCTTGATGCCTGTATTCGTGAAGAGCTCAATGAACATGCACCCCGCGCAATGGCTGTGATTAATCCTATTAAAATTATCATCGAGAATTATCCTGAAGATAAAGTCGAAGCGATCATGGCGCCTGTGCATCCGAATATTGAAGCAATGGGCAAAAGATCCTTAGCCTTTAGCCGTGAAATTTTTATCGATGCCGATGATTTTCGTGAAGAAGCCAATAAAAAATATAAGCGTTTAGTGCAAGGGAAAGAAGTGCGCTTACGTAATGCTTATGTGATTAAAGCTGAGCGTTGTGATAAAGACGATGAAGGTAATATTACCACCATTTATTGTACTTATGATGCAGATACATTAGGCAAAAACCCAAGTGATGGCCGAAAAGTTAAAGGGGTGATCCACTGGGTTGAAGCCAGTACGGCTCAAAAAGCAGAGTTTCGATTATATGACAGATTATTTATCGATCCAAATCCTGCTACCAGCGATAATATTGAAGAAGTGCTTAACCCCCATTCACTGGTTATCAAGCAAGGTGTGGTTGAGGCAAACTTAATCGATGCGGTTGCCGAAAAAGCCTATCAATTTGAACGTGAAGGTTATTTCTGTGCTGATAACAAAGATTCGAATCCTGAGCATTTAGTGTTTAACTTAACGGTACCGTTAAGAGATTCTTTTGCATAATTTCAGTCAATAAGATAAAAAACCGACAGCGTAGTATGCATATGGGTTGTCGGTTTTTTTATGTCCAAAGGCTTTTCATTCCTGCAAAAGCCTGCATTTGTTATTGATAGACAGGCGATAGCCCCCAACTCCATAAAATCGCACTGCTTCCCATTAACGCACTTAGCAGTATAAAGCCTGCAGTGAGTACGGATAAAGTGTATACAATACTCTTATCTTCATGAATATTCATGATGATAGGAACGCCTGTAAATAACAAATACATAGAATAACTCAGCCCGATGAGGCCTACGATCATAATAAACCAAAGCACGGGGAATAAACTGGCGAAGCCTACCATAAAAATGGGGGTAGCAGTATAGGCGGCTAGCTCTAAAGATTGAGTATACGTGGGCGTTGCATCAAAGGTTTTGGCCATCCAAAAAATAATATAAGCGAGAATAAATACGCCAGCAAGTAAGCCAAAATACATGGATAAACTAATAAAAAAGGCACTGCGAACGGTAAAAAAATGTCGCTGACCGATCCCAAGATCCCAGCCGATGTGTGTGGTGGCAATATAACTACAAATAACGGGAATAAGCGCGATGAGCAAGATATGACTCAGGCTACTTTTAAATGACTCATGGTTTTTTTCTATTGCGTGCCATTCTTCTTTTGGATGCGTATATAGCCCCATTAAATGATTTAAAATCATGATGCTCACCTTCTGTCTAGCATGTTAAGGATGCTCGTCAAACTGCGATATCTAAGGGGTGTTACATTACTGGATAAGGCCTTGGACATAGACGAACTTGTTACAGCTCTATGATTATTAATTAAACAAAATGTGATCGATGTCAAGTATTGAGATGGGCGAAGTCACGGCGTATTCATATAAATTGGGGTAAGTACCCATATTAAAAGTAGGCTTTTATAAGGCTTATTATTGCGTTAGTGCTACTTAGTGTTTCCAATAAAATAAAATCAATAAACCTGATTAAGTCATAGGGAAGATGTGTATTTACTGGTAAAATCGCACCTATGTTGCATTACATTCTTGAGATTTTTTAACCGTGTCGACTCAATCTTTACTTTCTCCAATCATGGGGTTTTTAAGCTGCAGCACGCCTGAAGCATGGATCCAAAAAGCGGCTTTACCTGAAAACCTGTCTCAGTTGCTGATTGATCACTGTAATTGTGAGCTCAAAGCGGCTCAAACTGCTATGTTTCTGTTGAGAAAATATGCGGTTGATGCCGATAGCGGCCAGTTATTATTGGCTTGGGCGAAGCCTTATGAAGACTTTGTTTATCAAAAAGAGAGGGATATTGGTGAGTTTTTAGCGGGACGAACTCAAAAAAATGAGGCCATAGGAGAACTGACGCCTAAGGCTAATTTTGCCACTGCGCCAGATTTAATTGCCAAAATGGTACGTTTAATTAAAGAAGAGTTTCATCATTTTGAGCAGGTGTTAGCATTAATGCATGCTAGGGGCATTGAATATCAAAATATGAATGCAGGTCGTTACGCAAAGGGCATGATGAAACATATTCGCACCTTTGAACCGGCTGCATTAGTGGATAAGTTGATTGCAGGGGCCTTTATTGAGGCGCGATCCTGTGAACGTTTTGCCATGTTAGCCCCATATTTAGATGATGAATTGAATAAGTTTTATGTGTCCCTTTTGCGCTCTGAAGCGCGTCATTATCAAGATTATTTAACTTTAGCTGAAAATATTGCCGAAACCACGTCAACGAAGGTGAACACAAACAACTCAAAGAAGGTAAAGCCCTCTGTTAAAGAGGATATTCCATCTCGTATCGCCTTGTTTGCAACAGTAGAAGCTGAATTGATTTCGAGCCCTGATCCTGATTTTAAGTTTCACAGTGGGCTTCCAACACAGCTTATGGGGTAAATGATGTGAAGCAGTGCACACCAATATGCGCTACTTCTTTGAGTTTATTCGTCGATGGTTGATTTGGCATAATTGAAGATAATATAGGGCTTTAGAGTAAAGCCCTTTTTCGCGTGCTAACGGGGAAAAGTGAGGGTATTGGTCAAATCGCCAAAAGGGATTTGATCTCGGGCTATCATTTCTTTCTCTCTTTGTTTGATACCCTCTAATGTTTCTAAATCAAATACACGAGTAATGAGTCGTAATATAGATGCGGTATCATATTGAGTATGATCGACGCCACCGTGACGTGAGAAAGGAGAAACCACGAGCGCAGCAATACGAGAACCCGGTCCCCATCTGTCTCCTTTAGGTGGCGCGACATGATCCCACCAACCGCCATTTTCATCAGTTGTGACAATGACGACCATATTGTCCCACTGAGGGCTTTCTTGTAGTACTTTAAGTGTTCTATCAATATGCCTATCACCGGATTCTATTTCGGCGTAACCTGCATGCATATTAAGGTTACCTTGTGGTTTATAGAAGGTCACTGGCGGCAATTTCCCCGCCTCGACATCTTGAAAAAACTTGTTAGTACTGGAGTCATTGCCCAGTCCTGCATCACGTAAACGTTTACTGCGTTCAATAGGATGTTCAGGCCCTTGAGCTTTGAAGTAATTAAAAGGTTGATGGTGATATTGAAAATTAGGTATTTTAGGGATCCCTGTTGAGTCTTGATATTCATCAATAGTGGCTGACCATGCGCCAGCATACCAAGCCCAATCAATGTTCTTTTTCGATAGTTTGTCACCGATGTGCTCATGGGTTTGTGGCACTAGCGTATTGGGCTGCTCCCAGTCAGCATAGTCGGGACGCTTTGGATCGCGGCTCCAACTGGGCCAATAAGGCGGCGACATGGTATTGACGGCATAACCGTCAGGTGTCAAGGCGCTGGGACCAAACTGTGGTGGCCCATCCATGGCACTTGCCGGTGAGCTGTCTAATGGTTTTAATCGCGTGTCGTGTGAATCATGGGTCTGAAGTGTGGCTATTTGGGTTTTAGCTGGCGAACTGTGCACATTGGGATAAAAAGGGACTGTTGCGCTGATTAAATACTGATGGTTGAGAAAGGATCCACCAAATGCACCTTGAAAGAAGTTATCACATAATACAAATTCTTTGGCGACATTCCAGAGCCTAAGAGAGTAACGACTTTGCCCATAATGACCCATTGTTAAGGCGCCTGAATCAGCCCAAGCGACAAAATGATCATTTTTACCGCCATTGATTTGCATTTGATTTTGATAAAAGACATGCCAGAGATCTCTGGTGACAAGGCCAAAAGGTAAATCTTCTCCATTAGGCCCTTTTAAGGCAAAAGGGGCATTTGGTAAATGGGTTTGGTATTGAACATCGGTAGGGTAATCTACGCCATTGATATTTTGTGGACCGAGCTGCACACAGCCTCCCCATATTTCAGGAAGTGTGTCTAAAATATTGCCGTTTCTGTCTTTTTGTTGATATTCTTCAGGTTTCAGAGATGATAATGGTTTCTCAAGGCCTGGGAAATCACTAAATAGATTATTAAAGCTGCGGTTTTCGGCATAAATAACGACGATATTTTTAACATTCTTTTGTAATGCGTTATTGAGTTCAGCTGTGGTTCGAGATGAAGGTGTGAGTGCTTGTTTATTATCTTTATTACTATCTTTATTACTGGCATAAGCACTTAAGGATGCCCCTGCGCCGATTGCCGCAACACCGGTTAAGAAACGTCGGCGGCTGATACTATTGGATGTTTTATTAGAGGAGGGATTTTTAGGATCAGTCATGCATTGCCCTTACTGGATATAAAAGAGAATAAATTTACGCAGTAAAATGAGCATGCCAGATAAGATGGAAAGATAAAATACAGAACAAATAATGAAGCTGTCAGTATTAATGAATAGTATTTAATACTTGTCAGCAGATTTATTGAAAACCAATAAATTGAATTTTAATTATTGCATTTATATCAGGTGTTTATGTATTTAATTCTCAGTTCATAGAACAGGAGAATAATATATCAAGGCTTTATTATTTATTTTGTGACCTTATCAATAGACCTACATTTATAATACGATATCGTTACTTTTAATTTTAGATATCGATACTTAATTATTACGAAAAGCATTTTTAGATGACAAAAAGACGATTAAGTTATCAATGTAATTACCCAATTGGCAATATCAAAGGACGATAGTTTTCATATTGGGCAGGCATTAAATGGCATCAATACGCGTTAGAAAAGCGTATTGATGAACCGAAAGGTAATAAAAAATTAATCTATAAAGGGTAATACTTGTAACTCTGCGCCTTCACTTGATAATTTTAATACACTCCCTTGATCGTACCAGTCGCCTACGACAATCCGTCGTTTATTTTGCTTTAGCATATGTATATTGGGTCTGTGTGTATGTCCGTGGATTATAAATTGGCTTTGTGTGTTAAGTAATAAGGCATCAACCGCACTAGGCTCTACGTCCATAATTGCCTGATTTTTACTTTGATTCACATGTTGGCTATTTTTACGAATATTGAGAGCAATATTATGGCGTGTTTTTTTGGGTAAATGATTATAGATCCATTTGGCCCATGACCAATTTCTAAAGGTTCGAAAACGCTGGTAAGCCTTGTCTAATGTACAAAGACTGTCACCGTGTAAAAGCACATACTTGTTATCGTAAAGCGTGAGTGGCGTGATTTCAGGAAGTAAAATCATGCCACTGCGTTTGGCATAGCGTTTACCGATAAGAAAATCACGATTACCATGAATAAAATAAATGGGGAGTGTGGCGGAAATGGTTTTGAGCTTATCGGCGATATTGAGTGCAAAAGGTTCGGCTAAATCATCCCCGACCCAGACATCAAAAAGATCGCCGAGAATATAGAGTGCATCAGTATCGCTTGTGAGATTATCAAGAAATTGAATAAAAGCGTTTGTAATATCAGGGCGATCCGCACTTAAATGCAAATCACCCACAAAGAAAGTATGCATTAATATTTTATGCTTAGGCAATACTGACTTTTTCGATAATGACGGCTTCTAAAGGTACATCTTGATGCATGCCTTTATTCCCTGTGCTGACGCCTTTAATTTTATTAACTACGTCCATTCCCGCTTTCACTTCGCCAAAGACACAATAACCCCAACCTTGTGCATTTTCTGCTTTAAAATCAAGGAAAGTATTGTCGCTAATGTTAATGAAAAATTGTGCAGTCGCAGAATGTGGATCAGAGGTTCTTGCCATGGCAATACTGCCGATAACGTTTGATAAGCCATTATTGGCTTCGTTTTTAATGGTTTCATTACAGCGTTTTTGGCTCATGTCTTCAGTAAAGCCCCCACCTTGGATCATGAAGCCATCGATAACACGATGGAAAATCGTACCGTCGTAAAAGCCATCTTTGGCGTAATTGAGAAAGTTCTCAACAGTAGCAGGTGCTTTTTCACCGTTCAAATTTAGCTGAATATCACCGTGGTTTGTGTGAAGTGTGATCATGATTTTTCTCTATGTTTGCACAAAATGCGCAGATAAATAAGGGTAAATAGTCGTGTGATTCTAACCTAATTGCTTTAACGCATAAAGTCTTGAATGAAATAAAGAGAAGCGAATAATACAAGTTTACTGCTTGTGATCGCATTTTTTGTTCTTTGTGTGTGAAAACAAGCTGGAAGCCCTTTCTAGGCGATGGTAGACTGACTCCTTTAAACCCTATCTGGATCGTGAAGAGAAAAGCAATGTTGAAGCTATACAATAGTCTGACCCGCCAAAAAGAGGAATTTAAGCCAATTGTACCTGGAAAGATTGGTATGTATGTGTGTGGGATCACTATTTATGATCTCTGTCATATCGGACATGGTCGAACATTTGTAGCCTTTGACATGATGGTACGTTATTTGCGTTATGCAGGTTTTGACGTGAATTATTTGCGTAATATTACTGATGTCGATGATAAAATTATCAAACGCGCCAATGAAAATAATGAGAGCTGTGAATCACTCACTGAGCGGCTCATTACAGAAATGCACAGTGATTTTGATGCATTAAATATGCAACGCCCTGATTTCGAGCCTAGAGCGACATTGCATATTGCTGAAATTATCGAAATGGTAGAAACATTAATTAGTAAAGATCATGCTTATGTTGCGACTAATGGCGATGTATTATTCAGTGTGGCTTCTTTTAAAGAATATGGCCGTTTATCTGGACAGGATCTGAGTCAGTTACAAGCTGGCGCACGTGTTGAAGTGGACGAGACGAAACGTGATCCCATGGATTTTGTGTTGTGGAAAATGTCCAAACCCAGTGAGCCCACGTGGGATTCGCCTTGGGGAGCGGGTCGCCCTGGTTGGCATATTGAATGTTCTGCAATGAACAGTAAGCATCTAGGAAAACATTTTGATATTCATGGTGGTGGCTCAGATCTGCAATTTCCTCACCATGAAAATGAAATTGCGCAATCTTGCTGCGCCCATGATACACCGTATGTGAACTATTGGATGCATTCAGGCATGGTGATGGTTGATAAAGAAAAAATGTCCAAATCACTCAATAACTTTTTCACCATTCGAGATGTATTGTCTCATTATGATGCAGAAACGGTGCGTTATTTCTTATTGTCTGGTCATTATCGCAGTCAACTTAATTATTCAGAAGATAACTTAAAACAATCTAAAGCCGCATTAGCCCGTTTATATACGGCACTTAAAGGGTTAGATTTAACCGTTGAGGCCGCTGATGATGCTCATTTTGTTGCTAAATTCAACCTGGCGATGAATGATGATTTTAATACACCAGAAGCGTATGCGGTATTGTTTGATCTGGTGCGTGAGATTAATCGCTTAAAAGAAGTCGACTTAGCGGCAGCGTCTGCTCTTGGTGTCAGTTTGAAGCGTTTAACGGATGTATTAGGTCTATTAAAGCAAGATGTAGATTCTTACTTTAAAGGTGAAGGCTCTGATGATGAGGTGGCCCAAATTGAAGCGTTTATTGCGCAGCGTAATGAAGCGCGCGCGGCAAAAGATTGGGCGGCAGCCGATGTGGCTCGTGATGGATTGAATGCCTTAGGGGTAGTGTTAGAAGATGGTCCTGAAGGAACGACTTGGCGTAAAAAATAATGTTTGATTTTACGCTCGCCGACTAATAAAAATGCCTGCAATGATGCAGGCATTTTTATTAGCAGCTCTTTTAAGCAGGTTAACCACGAATGGTTATTGGATCACGATTAATCGTGATATTCTTCCGCGGCATATAAGGTGTTATCGAGCAGGCTGGCAATGGTCATTGGACCGACACCACCTGGAACTGGCGTGATCCAAGCTGCATTTTCTTGTGCGCTATCAAAGGCAACATCACCAACCAGTTTGCCCTCATCGGTGCGATTAATGCCAACATCAATAACAATGGCGCCAGGTTTTATCCAGCTGCCAGGAATAAAGCCCGGCTTACCGACAGCCACAATGACTAAATCGGCTTGCTTGACTTTTTCCTCTAAATGACGAGTAAAGCGATGACAAGTTGTTGTGGTACAACCTGCCAGTAACAGTTCAAGAGTCATTGGACGCCCGACAATGTTAGAGGCTCCTACAATGACGGCGTCCAGTCCAAAGGTATCGATGCCAGTCGATTTTATCAGCGTCATAATGCCCATAGGCGTGCAAGAGCGCAGCACTGGAATACGCTGTGCTAAACGGCCGACATTATAAGGGTGGAAACCATCTACATCTTTATCGGGACGGATACGCTCAATGACTTTGGACTCTTCAACATGTTCAGGAAGGGGGAGCTGCACTAAAATACCATCGATACTGGCATCATCATTACACTTATCGATTAAAGCGAGTAAATCAGCTTCACTGGTATCACTGGGTAAATCATAAGAGCGAGAAATGAATCCTACTTCTTCACAGGCTCGTCGCTTATTGTCGACGTAGACTTGCGAGGCTGGATCCGCGCCAACGAGAATAACGGCTAAACCAGGGATCCGCTGGCCTGCTTTTTTACGGGCAGTGACTTTATCTTTAAGCTGAGTTCGAATAGATTGGGCGATGGCTTTACCGTCGATAATTTGGGCAGTCATTGGGGGTTAGATATCCTTTATAGGCCGCAATAATGGAAACGGCGTTATAGTAGCAGCAGGTGCTGCTTGTGTCATTGATTATAGCGTCAGATTAATTAAGTTTATGACGAATATAATCCAACCACGAAAGATTTCGCGCCCCTAATGTTGATAGCCAAGTGAAATGAAGGTGCGAATTGCACTTGGCTATATAGGGGTTATGCAACGACAATGGCGTGGGGTGTTTATTCTATCACCTAACTGATTAAAAAGAGGCTGGATAGTTGTTAAAATAATCAAGTGAACCTTTCTAATGGAAAAAACCGTTGACGGACTTTAGGTGAGGGGATAAGATGCGCTCCGTTCTCAGCAAACAAGTCGTACAGATGGTTTTTGTTTATGCATATTCGGTGATTAGCGCAGCCCGGTAGCGCATCTGGTTTGGGACCAGAGGGTCAGAGGTTCGAATCCTCTATCACCGACCACATTTTTATTATTTGCATTTATTCGCGAATAATGATTAAAATATTTGATTGTAAATAGTATTTACAACAAAGCGCCCGTAGCTCAGTTGGATAGAGCATCCGCCTTCTAAGCGGATGGCCGCAGGTTCGAATCCTGCCGGGCGTACCATTTTTGTGGTGATTGTAGCTCAGTTGGTAGAGCCCCGGATTGTGATTCCGGTTGTCGTGGGTTCGAGCCCCATCAGTCACCCCACTTATTCAGTGTTAGAATACAAAAAAGCGATCTCTAATAGATCGCTTTTTTGTGTCTAAAATTAAAGTGATTTAAACAAATATACCTGTCTTTTCCCATCTAAACACATTCAGAGCAAACGCGTTACACTGTCTGTTTTTTGACAAAAAATACGCTGTATTTCAGTTCTGGTTATTAAATGTTTTCCATTTACTGTTGAATTTTGTATTTCCAAAGGTTTTGAGTATATAATATCGCGTCTTGATATCTATCAATGAATAAGTGACCAGTGCTAGACGCCAGTCTTTACGGGTAAACTCGTTAGATTAACGGATCAAGAAACGAATATTAGAATGGTTGAATTTTTCGACTGTTTAAAGGACGTTAGACATATTTCGAGGTAATAAAATGCAAGTTTCTGTTGAAACCACTCAAGGCCTAGAGCGTCGCTTAACGATTTCTGTTCCTGCTGAGCAGATTGAAACGCTTATTTCAAACAATTTGAAGAGTGAAGCGAAAAAAGCACGTATTCCAGGTTTCCGTCCAGGCAAAGTCCCTGTCAGTGTTATCAAGCAACGTTATGGTAAAGCCATTCGTCAAGATGTGACGGGTGAAGTGATGCAACGTAATTTCGTTGAAGCTATCATGGCTGAAAAATTAAACCCTGCAGGCGCACCGACTTTAACGCCGGGTAACAGTGAAGGTGAGAATTTTGAATTCATCGCTACGTTTGAAATTTACCCAGAAGTCGAATTAAAAGATCTTGATGCAATCACCGTTGAGCAGCCAAAAGCTGAAGTGACGACTGCTGATATTGATGCGATGATCGAAACATTGCGTAAGCAACATGCTAAATTTGAAGCAGTAGAGCGTGAAGCCGCAACTGGCGATAAAGCGAAAATCAACTTCACAGGGTCTATTGACGGTGAAGAGTTTGAAGGCGGCAAAGCTGAAGATTTTGAGCTAGAACTTGGCAGCGGTCGTATGATCCCAGGTTTCGAAGCCGGTGTTGAAGGACATAAAGCGGGTGATGAATTTGAAATCGATGTGACTTTCCCAGAAGATTACCACGCTGAAAACCTAAAAGGGAAAGCGGCAAAATTCGTCATTACAGTCAATGAAGTACAAGGTGCCGATCTACCAGAAGTGAACGATGAGTTTGCTACATTGTTCGGTATTACTGAAGGCGGAATCGACGCGTTACGTGCTGAGATCAGTAAAAATATGGGCCGTGAACTTGAGCAAGCGTTAAAAGCGAATGTGAAAGAGCAAGTCCTTAATGGTCTTCTAGAAAAGAATGATATTGAACTGCCTAAAGCATTAATCGACGGTGAGGTGAAAGTCTTACGTGAGCAAGCAATGCAACGTTTTGGCGATCAAGCGGCAAACATGCCTGAATTACCAGCTGATTTGTTCACCGAACAAGCTGAGCGTCGTGTAAAAGTGGGCTTATTATTAGGTGAAGTCATTAAGACAAATGAGCTAAAAGCGGAAGACGATCGTGTTGAAGCTTTGATTGCTTCTATGGCTTCAGCCTATGAAGATCCAAGTGAAGTGGTTAACTACTACAACAATAATAAAGAGCTTATGCAGAACATGCGTAACGTTGCTTTAGAAGAACAAGCGGTTGAAGCTTTGTTAAAATCTGCTACATTGACAGAGAAAGAAGTCAATTTCGAAGAATTTATGAACAAGGCTACTGCTCGCGGTTAAGCTTAGCTTGACTTAAACGGCTGTTCGTCATTTATAATGGCTCGTATGAGGTTCGCTCATGCGAGCCATTTTTATTTAGGGAAGGTAAAACATGAACCAAGCGCCAGAAACAGTACTTAATGCACTCGTGCCTATGGTTGTTGAACAAACGGCTAAAGGTGAACGTTCTTATGATATCTATTCTCGCTTATTAAAAGAGCGTATCATATTCTTAGTGGGCCAAGTTGAAGAACATATGGCTAACCTTATTGTGGCTCAATTACTGTTTTTGGAGTCAGAGAGCCCAGATAAGGATATTTTTCTTTATATTAACTCGCCTGGTGGGTCGGTTACCGCTGGCATGGCGATATATGATACTATGCAGTTTATTAAGCCAAATGTGAGCACCGTTTGTATCGGTCAAGCGGCAAGTATGGGATCATTTTTACTGGCAGGTGGGGCGAAAGGGAAGCGTCATTGTTTACCTAATTCTCGTGTGATGATCCATCAGCCATTAGGCGGTTTCCAAGGACAAGCGTCCGATATTGCGATTCACGCACAGGAAATTTTAGGGATAAAAAGTAAACTTAATACTATGCTGGCTGAACATACAGGTCAGCCGATGGAAGTGATTGAGCGTGATACGGATCGAGATAACTTTATGAGTGCAGCTGAAGCAGTTGAATATGGACTGGTTGACTCAATATTAACAACTCGAGGCTGATTTTTGTTTTAGGCTGAGCTATGCTGAGTTTAATGCAATGAAATGATTCAGGCAGTAAAGTAACTGCAAAAAGAGGTAGAGTAATGGGCGACAACAAAGATAACGGTGACAGTGGTAAGCTACTGTACTGCTCTTTTTGTGGAAAGAGCCAGCATGAAGTCAGAAAATTGATTGCTGGGCCTTCTGTATATGTTTGTGATGAGTGTGTTGAGCTCTGTAACGATATTATCAGAGAAGAGATTAAAGAAATCTCACCTAAGGAAGAGCAAGACAAGCTGCCAACACCTCATGAGTTAAGGGCGCATTTAGATGATTATGTTATCGGTCAAGATAAGGCAAAAAAAGTCTTATCGGTAGCGGTTTATAATCATTATAAACGCCTAAAGAATAGTGGTTCAAAAGATGATGTTGAGCTGGGCAAGAGTAATATCTTACTCCTTGGCCCAACAGGTAGTGGTAAAACGCTATTGGCTGAAACCTTAGCTCGCTTTTTGAATGTGCCTTTTACGATGGCAGATGCCACCACATTAACCGAAGCGGGTTATGTGGGGGAAGATGTAGAGAACATCATTCAGAAGCTTTTGCAGAAGTGTGACTATGATGTAGAAAAGGCAGAGCGTGGCATTGTCTATATTGATGAGATTGATAAAGTCAGTCGCAAATCTGATAACCCTTCAATTACCCGTGATGTTTCCGGTGAAGGGGTACAACAAGCCTTATTAAAACTGATTGAAGGGACGATTGCTGCCGTACCACCGCAAGGAGGACGTAAGCATCCACAGCAAGAGTTTTTGCAAGTTGATACATCAAAAATCTTATTTATCTGTGGTGGCGCTTTTGCTGGACTTGAAAAAGTCATTGAGCAAAGAGCACATACAGGAACAGGCATTGGATTTGGTGCGCAAGTCAAAGGTGAAGATGATAAAGCCACTATCTCTGATACTTTATTACAAGTTGAACCAGAAGATTTAGTGAAGTATGGTTTGATCCCTGAATTTATTGGCCGTTTACCGGTATTGGCGACACTAGCTGAACTGGATGAATATGCGCTAATAAAGATTTTATCTGAGCCTAAAAATGCATTAACGAAGCAGTTTGCCGCTTTATTTGAAATGGAAGAGGTTGAACTCGAATTTCGTGAAGATGCATTAAAAGAAATTGCTTTAAAAGCCATGACCCGTAAAACCGGTGCACGGGGCTTACGTTCAATTGTGGAAGGCATTCTACTTGATATCATGTATGACTTACCGTCAACAGAAGATGTGGCGAAAGTGGTTATCGATGAGTCAGTAGTAAAAGGTGAATCTGAGCCTATTTTAATTTATCAAAATAGTGATTCGAAAACCGCTGCTGCAGAGTAATTTTTAAGATAAGTGCTATTCTATATAAAAAAGGAGTCAATCAGACTCCTTTTTTTATGCCATTTTCATTTAATTTTTTATCTTCCATTGAAACCAAAGGTTTTATCCCAATATACTCAGTAATAATTTATGAAACGGAATCGAGCTATGACACTAGAGCGTGAAGCGCGAATCGAACTACCCGTGTTACCACTGAGGGATGTAGTGGTGTACCCCCATATGGTAATTCCGTTATTCGTCGGACGAGAAAAATCCATTCGCTGTTTAGAAGCTGCGATGGAACAAGATAAACGGATCATTTTAGTGGCTCAGCGTGATGCTGAGTTGGATGATCCTACTGGTGATGATATTTTTGATGTGGGCACTGTTGCGTCTATTCTGCAGTTACTCAAGCTACCTGACGGGACAGTTAAAGTCCTTGTTGAAGGTGGGCAAAGAGCCAGAATAGAGCGTTATTCGGATGAGAATGATATTTTTGTTGCCACGGCGCAATATTTAGAGTCGGCACCGCTTGAAGATAAAGAAGAAGAAGTGCTTGTTCGCTCCGCAGTCAATCAGTTCGAAGGTTACATCAAACTCAATAAGAAAATTCCGCCAGAAGTATTAACCTCATTATCAGGTATCGATGAAGCCGCGAGATTGGCCGATACCATGGCTGCTCATATGCCGCTCAAATTAGAAGACAAGCAATCAGTGCTAGAAATGATTGATGTTGGCGAGCGTCTTGAATATTTGATGGCGATGATGGAAGCGGAGATTGACTTATTACAGGTTGAAAAACGCATTCGCTCTCGGGTGAAAAAGCAAATGGAGAAGAGTCAGCGTGAGTACTATTTGAATGAGCAAATGAAAGCCATTCAAAAAGAACTGGGCGATATTGATGAGTCTCATGATGAATTTGAATCCTTAGCGCGTAAAATCGAAGAAGCTAAAATGCCCACTGAGGCCCAAGAAAAGGCCACATCAGAGCTCAATAAGCTTAAAATGATGTCACCTATGTCGGCTGAAGCGACGGTTGTGCGTAGCTATGTCGATTGGATGATTTCTGTCCCTTGGGTGAAACGCTCTAAAATTAAACGTGACTTAGCCAAAGCCCAAGACGTGTTAGATACGGATCATTTTGGACTCGAAAAAGTCAAAGAGCGTATTTTAGAGTATCTCGCGGTACAAAGCCGAGTGAAACAGCTCAAAGGGCCTATTTTATGCCTAGTGGGCCCACCAGGTGTGGGTAAAACCTCTTTAGGTCAGTCAATTGCGAAAGCGACAGGGCGAAAATATGTGCGTGTCGCCTTAGGTGGCGTGCGTGATGAAGCTGAGATCCGTGGCCATCGCCGTACTTATATTGGCTCTATGCCAGGTAAAGTCATTCAAAAGATGTCTAAAGTGGGTGTGAAAAACCCCTTATTCTTGCTCGATGAAATAGATAAAATGAGTTCGGACATGCGTGGCGATCCGGCTTCAGCACTGCTTGAAGTGCTTGATCCTGAACAAAACACTAGCTTTAGCGATCACTACCTTGAGGTGGATTATGATCTGTCTGATGTCATGTTTGTAGCCACATCTAACTCGATGAATATCCCCGGTCCTTTGCTTGATAGAATGGAAGTTATTCGTCTTGCGGGTTATACCGAAGATGAGAAGCTTAATATTGCCAAGCAACATTTATTGCCGAAACAAATTGAGCGCAATGGGCTGAAAGCGTCTGAGGTCAGTGTCGATGATAGCGCCATTATTGGCATTATTCGTTATTACACCCGTGAAGCGGGCGTGCGTTCACTAGAAAGAGAATTGTCTAAAATTTGTCGTAAGGTGGTTAAGCAAATTTTACTCGATAAGAGCATTAAAAAGGTTGACGTTAACCAAGATAATTTAAAATCTTTCTTAGGCGTGCAACGTCACGATTACGGTAAAGCAGAGTCAAATAACCAAATTGGGCAAGTGACTGGACTGGCTTGGACTGAAGTGGGTGGCGACCTATTGACCATTGAAGCAACGTCTGTTGCAGGCAAAGGCAAGCTGAGCTATACCGGCTCGTTAGGTGATGTCATGCAAGAGTCTATTCAAGCGGCAATGACGGTTGTACGTGCACGTGCTGAGCAATTAGGTATCAATCCTGATTTTTATGAGAAACGTGATATTCATGTTCATGTGCCAGAAGGCGCGACACCTAAAGATGGACCGTCTGCGGGCGCCGCAATGTGCACGGCTTTAGTGTCTAGTTTAACGGGTAATCCTGTTCGTGCTGATGTAGCGATGACAGGTGAAATAACCCTGCGTGGTGAAGTGTTGCCTATCGGTGGCTTGAAAGAGAAGCTCTTAGCGGCTCATCGAGGCGGCACTAAGCGTGTGCTTATTCCGAAAGAAAATGAGCGTGATTTAGAGGAAATTCCTGCTAATGTGATTGCCGATCTTGAAATTCATCCTGTTAGATGGGTGGATGAAGTGCTGAAATTATCTCTTGAAAGACCCATTGAAGGCTTTGATGTGGTCACAAATGTCGGATAATTGCTTAAAAATTAGCTACGCAATAAAAAAATGCAAAAAAGAGGCTTAACAATGCCTCGACCTGTGGTAGCCTAGGTCGGTGCTGAATCAGTGAAGCCAGCCCTTGGTTTCACTGGATTTAAGCGGTATCTTATTTATATTTATTAGGTTTTCTTATAAGACTTGAACTTTAGTTCTAAGCTTGTTATAAAAGCCTCCGCGGACCGCTCTAGACAAGGATTTGGTTGCGGCGCAACAATTACAATCAAGGGGATGACATGAACAAATCTGAACTAATCGAGAAAATTGCTTCTGGTGCTGATATTTCTAAAGCTGCGGCTGGCCGTGCATTAGACTCTTTCATTGGTGCTGTGACTGATGGTCTAAAAGAAGGTGATAAGATTTCTCTTGTTGGTTTTGGTACTTTCGAAGTACGTCAACGTGCAGAGCGCACTGGCCGTAACCCACAAACGGGCAAAGAGATCACTATTGCTGCTGCGAATATTCCCGCTTTTAAAGCAGGTAAAGCTTTGAAAGACGCTGTTAACTAATTATAGGTTGATAGTTAGCCTTTTATGAGGCTTTCGTACTTTCGTAGCAAGATAAGCACTGTGTTGACAGTGCTTTTACGAATAGAAAGGGTGATCGCAGTGTGGTTGATCATCTCAGAGTGATGAAATAGCAAATATCAAACTTGGTATTAAATCCTCTAACTTAAACATAAAAGGCGCATTCTTAGATTGATGCGCCTTTTTTTTATTAATCGCAACAAGCGAGAAGTCTGATGTTAGAAAAGATCCGTGAAGGTTCACAGGGCGTGATTGCAAAAAGCATCTTAGTGCTGGTGATACTTTCTTTTGCATTTACGGGGATTAGCAGCTACTTGAGTTCTTCGACTGAAGAACCAGCAGCGACTGTAAATGGTGAGAAGATTACCCAACCTGCCTTAGAACAAGCTTACCAAAATGAGCGTGCTCGATTACAGCAACAATTAGGCACTATGTTTGATACATTAGCGGCTAATGATAGCTATATGCAAAGTGTTAAACAGAATGTACTTGAACGATTGGTTGCAGATAAACTGCTCGATCAATCGGCAGCCTCTTTGGGGCTTAGGGTATCAGATGAGCAAATTAAAAATGCCATCTTAAATGAGCCTGCTTTTCAAACTGATGGAAAGTTTGATAATGATCGCTATCAAGCGATTTTGCGTCAATTAGGTTATCAAGCACAAACATTCAGGGATATGATGCGCACTGATATGACACGAACTCAGCTAGTTCGTGCATTGATCACCTCTGAATTTGTCTTGCCGAATGAAACTAATTACGTGGCAGAGCTGCAAGATCAAACTCGTAATTTACGTTATCTTATTGTGAAGTCTCAGCCATTTCTAGCTGACGCAAAAGTGACGGATGAGCAAGCTAAGACCTTTTTTGATGACAATTCAGCGCAATTTATTCGTCCTGAATCAGTCAGCTTAGAATATGTTGAACTTGACGCTAAACAAATGGCGAAAGGGATCACAGTGACAGATGAAGAGGCGAAAACCTATTATGATGATAATAAATCACAATATCGTACACCTGAAAAACGTCTTGCTGCGCATATTTTAATAGAGAAGGGTGATGATGAAACGGCGAGCAAAGCCAAAGCTGAGTCTATTTATAAGCAGTTACAAGCTGGCGCCGATTTTAGCGAATTAGCAAAGAAAGATTCAGATGATACCTTTAGCCGTGATCAAGGGGGAAAACTTGATTGGTTTGAGGAAGGCGTGATGCAGCCTGCTTTTGATAAAGCACTTTTCAGCTTGAAAAAAGGCCAATATTCTAAAGTATTATCTACTGATTTTGGTTTTCAAATCGTGAAATTGCTCGATGTCGAAGGGGGACAAGAAGTGCCGTTTAGCGATGTCAAAGCCAAAATTATAGCGCAGTTAAAAGAAAAACAAGCTGTTGATAAATTCTATGAATTACAGCAAAAGCTTGCCGATACGAGTTATGAAGTCCCTGATACCTTATCTGAAGCAGCCAAAGCGGTGGGTGAAAAGGTTGAAACTACGGCAAGCTTTACACGTAATAATGTGCCTGCGTTATTTAACCAACCACAAATCGTTAAAGCCATTTTCTCATCGAATGTCTTAACAGATGGCATGAACAGTGATGTGCTAGAGGTTGAACCTAACCACGTGGTAGTGCTGCGTGCTAAAACCCATATACCTGCGGGCCCTCTGCCTTTTAACGATGTGAAAGACAGTATTATTGCGCAGTTAAAACAAGAGCAAGCCAATGAAGCTGCTCGCGCGAAAGCGCAAGAAGTGATGACGGCGGTTCAAAATAAAGACAGTAAGGCAGAGTTTACGACGAAGACGGATGTGACGCGTAATGATCCTGATGTGGATAATGCCATTGTTAAAAAAGCATTCCAAATGCCACACTCTGACACCGAATCTGTGGATACTGTTGCTTTAGGCTCAGGTTATGCTGTTGTTATTCTAGATAAAATTAATGCAGCAAAACCTGCAGATGAAGCTCAATTGAAAGCGTTGAAAGAAAAATTAGCGTCTCAATATAGCGAAGCGGATTATCGTGCCATTATTGCTTTATTAAAATCACAGGGTGAAGTGACTTATCCTGCAGTTGAGAAAAATTAATCACGGTTGATTGATAACAGGCTTTTCTTTGGCTTGTTAAATTTGTTAGCGGTGAAAGGTTAAATAAAAATGCCAATCATTTTGAATGATTGGCATTTTTTATGTCGACAAAGGGATCAATGGGTTTGATTGATGGGGGATCTCTTTTTTATTCGATTAAATTGTAGAGGGAAGCATTGTTAAGTGGGATAAAATGATAATGCTGAATGATCAGATCCCAGTACTCTGAATTGACTTCATTTCTCTTTAGATGATTTTTGTCATTTTTGTTTCAGGTTTAATTAATGTCAGTGATTTGATTAACACAAAGGTAATATAGGTTATTTGAAAATTAGCAAAATACAGAATAAAGCTATTGCTTTTAGAGTATATTTTTTTTTAGTATATAAGGTGTAGGTATAACTTACATTATATTTATGTTTCTTACTTATAGATTAAAGTAAGTGTGATTTTGTTATGAATCTTAATCGTGGTTACGCCTTACTGGCGTTAGGTTAATTGGTATTATAAGAATGACATCTGATAATAAGAAAGGATATCTCCAATGAATAAAACCTATCACAGCCGCATTGCTTTAAATGCGCATACCTTAAGATCTTTGAGAAAAAAAAGGCTTGAGTCAAGAGAGGTTAGCAGAAGCTTGTAGCAAGCAGCGTCTACCCGTTTCTGTTTCTTCCATAAAGCGAGCAGAAGCTGAAAAGAATATTCTCTATCGGACTCTCGTTAACCTTGCGAGTTTTTTTAAGGTGAGTGTCGATTATTTACTGAATACCCCCCCTCTATCACTATGGACATATACGCGTTCTCAGGCGCATTATTTTCAGCCTTGTATTGGTCGAGATTGGGAGTTAGAACAAATATCCCTTTTATACACGAAAGTGATTCATTCTAACCAAGCGGCCACTGTGTGCATAACGGGTATGTTTGGGATTGGAAAAACATCTCTCATTCATACCTTTTTGGCTCAAACACAAGACATTAAAACTAAATATGTTTATAGCACTTCTAAAAAAGGCATATTTGAACTCAATCCATTACAACATTTAATTCGGTTATTGTTGGGGGGCCCAGTCAATACAAACGACAGTTTTTTACGAGACAAAGCAAAAAAATGTGCAATCAGTCAGTTATCTTTCTTTTTTATATTGTCTTTAGCTGGGGCTAAATTGAAAGAGACCGAAAAAATGGCTTTAAATTCATTGAGTAAAAAATTAAAGAATGAATTAGAGAAAATAATGATTAAGTGTTTAATTGCTCGCTGTATTGATAATCATATTACGGTAATTTCAATTGATGATTTACAGTGTGCTGATGACGATTATATTCATTTTATTAAAATACTCAGTCGTGAATGCCAACATTATCCTTTGCTTTTGTTATTAGGGATGAGAGATGTCGCGCAATTTACGCATTCTCCGCAGTGGTTAGAGTATAGTCACAAGATTAAACTGAGGCCTTTACATCCTGAGCATTCAGTCTCTTTGGCAAATATTTTTTTATCAAGACAAGAGTTATGTCATGTCAAATATCAAGATAGAAAAAAAAGCGCATTAGACCGAGCGCAAGGGCACCCTGGTATATTAGAAGAGCTTTTATTATCAATACAACCTGAGGTTTGTGTTCCAGAAAAATTATATCAAATGGTTCAAAAAACGATTTACTCCTTTACTCCCGATTTATTTTACACGTTGAAACTCTCTGCTTTTTATAGAAAAGAAATGAATGTAGATAACATCCATATTTATATATCGAAAGAATTTATCACCAATAAACTGGGGCAATTACATACACTTGCTTGTAGTGGTTTAATCAAGCAGGTTGCTAATGAATATTGTTTTAGCCACCCATTAATTTGGGAAGTCATAATGAATTACATGCCATTGTTAGAAAAGGCTTTATTTGTTTCATGTGAGGCTTCTAAGTAACTGAGCCGTAACTGAGCCGATATAGGTATTTTTAATCTTTTATTTTGTTCCTTAGTAAGAGTATGTTTTTTAAAGTGATACAGAATTAATGACTGCTTATTAGACATAGTTTTCCTTACTTCATTGCCACATAAAAGGGATAAATAAGGGAATAATATGCAAATACAATTGAAAGTACCGAGTCCAAACAGACCTTGGATTGGCGATAGTCTGGCGATAAAATCTTTGAAATCTAAGTTGAGTGTGTTGTCATCGAGTATGTTACCTGTGCTGATCCATGGAGAAAGGGGAACGGGCAAAGGGATTTCCGCTAGAATGTTACATGACTTGAGTCCTAAACAGGGTCAACCTTTTGTGAGTGTGTGTTGTCAACGTTGGCAGGGGCAAGATCTCGTTAAATGCATGGATGAAACTTGGTCTCAAGCTGACGGGGGTACGTTATTTTTACGCAATGTCGAGTTGTTAAGTAAGGCTGATGTGAGCCAAATAAAAAGCTATTGGCTTTCTTATGCTGATAATGGCACTTTAAATCAAGAAGTACGTTTAATTGCTTCCACCCGTATGCCAAAGACGCTAAATAATGCGATACCGGAAATGGAAGATCAATTTATGAGTTGGCTACAATATCATTGCTTGACTGTGTCTTTGCCTCGCTTGTGCGAGAGAGCCGATGATATTGAAACACTGATCAAACATTATCAAGCACAAGAGCCTGCCATTGCGAAGTTAACCTTTAGTGTATGTGCGTGGCGACTGTTTAAGCATTATGCTTGGCCGGGTAATGTGAAACAATTAAAGCGTTGTTTGGATAAATTAGCAGTATGGGATAGCCATCAGCACATCACAGAGCAAACATTACTGAATTTATTTCCGGCCATGGAGTGGGGAAAATCAAACACTGCCGATAAGCAGAAAATCATGCCTGCAATGAAGCCTAGCCATTTAGATGAAGTACTGGCCGAGCCTTATCAAAATGTGGTGCATTTCAATCATCATAGAGCTCAAGCTATCAAGCTGGAAGATCATATTCTTACTAAAGGTGTTGAAAGTTTGCATTATGGAATGGGTCATCATACTGCGTTAGATAAAGGTCTGGTATACCTTTATGATAATTATCAAAAGCCGTTGATGATGAGTGAGCTTGCCTCTAAGGCTTATGTGAGTCCTTCACATCTTTCTTTTTTATTTAAACGTTATCTTGGCATGACCTTTAAGCAAACATTACTGTTATTACGTATTGCTGAGGCGATGAGTTTATTGAAAAATCAACCTCATAAACAAGTCACCCAAGTGTGTAATGATGTGGGCTTCTCTGATTTAAGTTTTTTTGTGAGAAAATTTAAAAAAACGGTGGGAATGAGTCCAGGCGTGTTTCGAGATAGATTTCATTTATAGTCTCTAAGTGTATTAAACCTCATCTGCAATGGGTGGGGTATTTTGCGTATTTTTACCAATTCGATCCGCTATTCCTACCAATCACTTTTCGGTGAAGCTCCCTAGACTGTGGTTAGTGTTTGAAATAACCGTTGGGTATTCATATTTCAAACGATGGATAACATACTCTCTAATAACCAACAAATAAAGGTCTAATTATGGCATTTCCTACAGCAGTTAACGATCAAATAACCGATTCAGTCACTCAAGCTAATGTCAAAGTGCTAGGTGATGCGCCTGCAATGTCTATGGGTAACTTGTTTCAGGCAACATCTCAAGCATTATCAAATGCAGCCCATAATGCGACTGCGGCGCAGCAACAAATGGGAGTAACAGCACAAGCTGCGACGACGATGGGGGTGACCACACTTTATTCCATTGATACGGCAACAACGGGAGTGGCCACCAAAGCCATATTAACACCGAGTACGGCGGTTGCAGGATTAGGTTAAGTGGTGACTCATTTATCTCATAAATGCATTCAACTTATTCTCAGTAATAACAGGATACTGATATGGCATTTCCAACGGCGGTAAACAGTCAAATAACAGATTCGGTGACACAAGCCAATGTTCAAGTGTTAGGCGATGCGCCATCGGTGGCGATGGGCAATTTGTTTCAAGCCACCTCACAAGCTTTGGCTAATGCGGCTCATAATGCGACGACAGCGCAACAACAAACGAATATAACGGCGCAAGCTGTGACGACGATGGGAGTGAATTTACTTTATTCACTCGATACAGGGTCTACCGCGGTTGCCACAAAAAAAATACTGGGATAATAGCGACTAAGTCCCAAGGTTTTTGAGGCAATCGAAGTATACATACAGGTAATCTCTATGATTACGTTCAAACTTTTATTACAAGGAACATATTATGGCATTTCCAACAGCGGTAAATAGTCAAATTACGGATTCCGTATCACAGGTTAATACAAAAGTGCTGGGTGATGCACCGGCAGTGGCAACGGGTAACTTTATGATTGCCACGAGTCAGGCGTTATCGAATGCGGCACATAATGCAACCAGTAATCAACAAAACAATGGTGTTACTGCGCAGGCGGCACTGACTCAAGGTGTGAATAGTTTATTCAGTATTGATACTGCAGCAACGGCTGTGGGTACGAGGAGAATTTATCAATAACCATTAAGTGAAAAGCAGTATTGAACTGAGTGGTATCAATGCTGTTTATTCCTGTCTTGTTATTTTTATGAGTGAGAGAGCTTATGTTGCCAATGGTTGGTTTATCTAATGGTGAAAATATTGGATTAGCCCCGCCCTTTGCCATGGCGAGTACCTTCGTCATGATGGCCAATTCAATTGGGCTATTAATGGAAAATGCGACGGTTAATCAACATAATGCCCAGCAAGTTCAAATAGCCAGTGTGACTCAATGTTGCAGTTTAATGATTGCGGTAGGAGCGGCAAAAGCGACAAAAAAGGTGGGGTAATGAGTGATAAATATTTTATCAATAAATAAGAAAAGAGAGTAAAGGAGAGATTATGAGCGCAGTGAATGATCAAGTAACAGATGCAGTGACACAATTAAATACGCTGTTGACTGGTGGAGCGGTACCGCAATCAATGGGCATGTTAGATATTGCTGGGGCTGAAACATTGGGAATGTCGATGTTTAATGCGATAACGGCGCAGCAAAATGCACAAACATCGAGCTCTGCAGCCATCACAGCAAGTTGCGCTAAAATGTTGAAAACAGAGGTGCCTTCCGCTGAGAAAAACAGTAAAAGTGCCCTATTGCAACTTGCGCTTGCGGAGCAAAAACTGGCAATAACATTAGCAGCTTATGCTTTATATGAGTTGTATAAAAAAAATAATGCCAATGCAACAATCGCAACGGCTACATTAGCGTTAGACAATGCGTTAAGTGCAGCAGAAAAGGCATTAACACCCACAAAGATAGAAAAAACTTTGCTTGACGGGGCACTAGGCTTACTTAAGCAAGATATTACCGACACGCTTAAGGCTGTCAGTACGAAGAAGAAATCATAATTAATTAGACTAATTGTAAGGGAGAGTGACATGGCGGATCTAGCAACGGATGTCGCAAATGTGAATCCACAAGTGGTGAGTACATTAGAGGCATTGCAAAAAGCAACATTAAGCGGTGAAGTGGTTAAAGCATCAGGCGCAGGGAAAGCCTATCAATCGGTGTCGCAATCATCGGCGATTGCGATACAAGATGCCACTGACAATTTGAGAAATATTAATACCATGGCAACAACGGCTATGGGGGTGGCGATGGCACAAATGCTCGCAACGGGAGAAGTGAAAACTTATAGTGGTATTATTGCTGAAGCTCAAAAAATAGTTGCTGATGGAACAATCAATTTTACTGCCGTGGGAAAAGGAGCGGGCGCCTTATTATCGGATTTTCCGACGGGAGAATAAGTGACGCTTGTTTGTATCATTATCGATTAAAGGGGGCTTTTAGTCGACATTAAGCCAAGAGAGGCAAGCATGACAATATTAATCAATCAGGTAAAGGTATCTGCACTTGATGAGTTGCCCGATAATATTCAAACCTTGGTTTCATTGATCCCGTACGGTGTTGAGTGGTTTGAAGAGGCATTAACTGATGAAGATAACAGCTTAAATTTTATGTCGTTTGATGAATTGATTGAAGCGCTAAATGAAGGGCTCAGAGAGACTGAATTACTGAATTTGTCTAAGGTTAACCTAGTGGTGAGTGTTCAAAAACTGCTTGAATTTACTGCGAATGATTTAAGGGATTTATCTTATTTATCAGAAAGTGACTCTAACAAAGAGCATAGGCAATCAAAGGAGCAAGACTCTCTTGTCATGGATCGCTTAAAAATAAAGTACAAGCTAGTTGATAATGCCTTTTTTGCTAAGTTAACTCAGTTTTTTAGGCAACAAAAGATGGGGGATTATTGTCTTATTTATACGGGTACGCTGGATGAGAAAATAACCTTTTATCAAGTGATATTGTACTGTGAACAGCAGTTTACTGTCTCAAATAAAATTAAATCAGACGCCATTAATTGGGCTAAAACACAGGCGCAAAACTTATCTGAGCTAGCAGATTATTATTGTTTTTACTTAGCCTGGTATCATAAAAAACTCACTTCAGGGTTAGACGTTAATGTCTTGATGGAACAGTTAATGCCAGTGGTGATCCAGCATCTTGATTGTCCTTTAGTCACATTTGAATTGGATAAACGAACATTGAATGATGCCATCATACAATGGAACGATGCGGGCCATTCTCTGGGGTTCTCAACCTTATCAGCAGGTTTACTCAATACTGTGCTCAATATTGAGTTTGTTAAAGGAGAGGATATACCAATAAAAGCTGAGGAATATATAAAACAATTACAAGATACCTTAAAAAATCATTTGGCCGTTGATTCTTATATTAATCAAGCGGGCATGTATCGGCACTATGTATTTGAAACGGCTAAGCAGACGTTGATATTAAATGTTAATCGTGTGGGCTGCTTGAGTGTATTTAGCGATCGACCTGAATTGATTGACGCTCCTGTGGCTGAACCATTAAAAGGATCAACGCCTCAGACACTGACGCAAAGGACGCTACAATGAGAAAACGAATAAAATCTAAATTGCTGCCAGCGCAAAAGCAGAGTATGGGCGAACTTTCTAATGCCGCGGTGGGAGGGGAACTCACCCATATTTTATCTGATATCGATAAAATGTTGCAGTCCGCAAGACAAACTATTGATGCCTCTTTGCAGCAGTCTTCAGCTTTGGTAGAAGCGTCAAGACAAGTATTAGCGGATAACCATCACTATTTATTGACAACATCTGAGGGGCATTCATCCCAGGCGCCATCGTCTCAAACATCAGTCTTAGGGCAACAAGAGCCTAGCCAAGAGCAACAAGATGAACAACAGAGACAAGACGGTTTTGAACACAGTCAGAGCCAGCAACAGCAGGCAGTGCAAGCGTCAGCCAAGGCGGCGGAAGAGGCCATGCAGCAGGCTATTTCAGCCATGGGGGATAACTTATTGGCCCAGCAACAGGCTTATGAGCAAAGAGTGATTGCACAAATTAACCCAGCTACAGCTGAACAGGGGCAAGTTACGCCTGTGGCAGACGCCGTCAATGCCCCTGATGCACAGTCTACACATCAGGGGAAAGTCTCCGCTAAGGTACCAGCGTTAAGCCAAGGATAAGCTTGATTATGATTTCACTTCGTTTTTCCGTTATTGATTTGAGTCCAGATTTAAAGGTTAAGCAAGCCGCTGCTGTTGAGCAAATGCAATCACTGTTTGATCGTCTACAAGTCACCCCTCAGTATCATACGTTAACGATGAGCGATCGTTTGTTATTGAAAAAAGAAGGCTATGCCGATGATTTAACCAATAATTTGGTGGTGATGACTCAACGGAATAATACGCCTAATACCAAGGTAAAAGATAAGCTGAACATCGGGTTTACTTATGCGGCATTTGACCCAGCGTTATATGCGTGTGACACGTTGTTGTTGCATTTAAAGCAGCTGAGCCAGGGCTGTTGTGCCTATTGTGAAAGTTTTCTCGGGGCCACAGAAGCGGGGGGGGTGAGCCATTTTAGGCCGGTAACGCTCATTGATAACACGTATCAGGATCGGGATAAGCCATTGTCTTCGCATGTCACTGAACCTTCTCCTTATTTCGCTTTAGGCTACCAACAAGATAATTTGGTTTATACCTGCCGAGCCTGTGATGAGCATTATAAAGCCGGGCTCTTTCCTGTCAGGGGCGCGCGTTTTCCAGAATGCAGCGTATTGGAGGAAGACGCCTTATTGATTAACCCTTATGATGAGGAGCCCAGAGCGTATATTCGTTTTAATCCTGTTTCGGCCAAGGCCTATGCTTATGATGGTGTTAAACAGTTTTATCAAAGTCAATTTCAACTGACCGAACGCGAAGTGGAGTGCTTACTGTGGAGCGAGCCTGACATGATCCCTGATACCCATACAGGTGATACAGCATCTAACTGCTCTCGCGCATTATCTCAAGCCTATCATGACTGGCTTAATAGGTTACACGCTAATGAGCGACCAAGAGGGCAGGTTATGATTGATACCTTGGGGTTAAATCGCCGCGCATTGGTATTAGCCCGCATTGAGGCATTGAATCAATACCGATTATTATTTGATGGACTGTCTGTGCAGGGCAGAGATGTGCCTTATGAGGTGAGCGATATGCGCGCAATCGCGTATCGCAGTTTGGGAGTGGATGCATTTAATACTTGGGCCTTATCCCGTGCACTTAAGCAAGAACTTAAGCAAGAACTTAAGCAAGCTTCATCGTCTGAGCATTCCACTTTTTTACAAGCGGGTATCGTTTGTTTACAGCAAACGCATATTCGGGAATTAAAAACTCAGTTTTTATCCGCCACAGCAAGTGCTACAACCTCAGGCTTTCAGAAGCCAACACAGCACGCCGTGGGAACGCAAAGCATATCCATCAAGTCAGACCCACTACAGCCCATATTCTCTTTTCCACCTTGGTTTCGTTCTTGTTTACGTTACTTTGTGAGTGAGTCCGCGATAAATGAAACGGCAAAAAGGCAGTTGGTTTTTTTATCGGGCAAGGATGGTATTTATGGTTTGCAGGCAAAAGAGAAATGCGTTTTCTTACCCATTAATTGGCATAAGGACAGCCAGTGCATTATCAAGGTGCACTCACATCGCAATATTTGGGAAACCTCCTTTAGTGAGTTGGCCGCCTCTCGGCCATTAGAGTTAGTTAATTTATTTGCCAATAACCAGCTTTGGGTTGCGGGGGATTTTTCGGCCCTTATCACTCATTAAGCCGTCATTAATAGAGAGTCATTAATAGAGAGCCATTAATAGATAGCATTAGTCAATAGTCTTTAATACTGATGAACAATCACGCACCACAGACAATAAGGATACCATCATATGAGTCAACAATCGGGACAACAGCAACAAGTACAAGATGAAGTCAACATACAGGAAGCGTATGCGACGGATGCGGTGACGACCGCTGATAACGCAACCGCTGAGCAAGCAACCGGCGTTACTCCTGCGACACCTGAGCAAGCTGAGCAATTGGCAACGAATGCGGTGATCAATGCCGATGCCATGACGGCCCAACAATCCTCGGGAGGACCGGTTGTTTTTGAGCCGGGAGGATCGGAGTCATTATCACCCGAGGCTGCAGAGCAGCAGGCGACTCAGGCGGTGGCCGCCACGAATTATACGGATTAACATTTGCGATAAACAGCACATAAAGTAAGAGAGGACATCAATCACAATCCTTAAGATAGTCGAAGGCTGATCATACTGTTAATACGCTAGTCGTTGCTGGTTGGGCTTAATAGACGTTAAGCTGCGCGATAGCGTATTTTTGGTCAAACGGATCATGAACAATGCTAAGTTTTTCCAATTTATTCGTTACTTTGACCAAGTGAGGAGGTTAATAGTAGATTATGATCATGATAGAGGGCATGAAATAAAAACATCACTTTTTCATGACTCATTTTCATCACTCTTTTATGACTGACTAGGTTAAGGAGGCGATAATGTATGCAATGAGCGCTGAGCGCAGCGAACGCTCGGTTTTATCACATTTATGTTGTACAAGATCCACCTTTCATCGTCGTAGCCTAAAAAGTGGCGGGCAGCACCAAGCCACTGCGCCCCTATCGCAGCTTAAGCAACTCAAGCAGCGACGCTTTCCTCTGCAACAGGCACAAAACCAAAATCTAAACCAATACCAGAATAAAACGCAGCCTCAAGCGCCTCAACCTTTGCCGCCGTGTTTGCAGCGCGGCATGGAGGCCTTAACAGGGGTGAGCTTGCAGCGGGTGCGAGTGCATTATCACTCAGATAAACCGGCCAAGGTGCAAGCCCATGCCTATGCACAGGGGCAGAATATTTATTTAGCTCCAGGGCAAGACGCGCACTTACCCCACGAGCTAGGTCACATAGTGCAACAAGCACAGGGCCGAGTACAGGCAACCACCGAGGTTAATGGCATTGCGGTCAATGACGATCCTAAACTCGAGCACGAGGCCACAGAGCTGGGCAATCAGGCGCTGAAAGCGGGGAGGTGTTGATGAAAAAGAAACACAGATCATGGGAGAACATCCATGACTTGTATGGGCTGTGGTGCAGTTAAGGGTTTTGATAAATAAAGCGGTGAACGAGAGAGTCGTGATAACGACCAGATGACTGATAAAGATGCACTTCGGTGATGTTTACTGAGTTGTTATGTTGTAAATAAAAGTGTCTCTGCTGATAACAAACGCACGTGTAAGCGGCTGAGCTATATTCAATAAACATTAGATACCACTATGAAATAGTGACGCACCGGCCTAATCACACCCACCCTTCATTTACTAAGAGTGGTGTTATTGAGCCACTCCTTAAATAAAGAGTGATAAAAACATAGTTGTAATAAAGACCACCAGTGGTCTTATACCGCCTGCTTTATAGGCAATTAAAAGAGCCTATTAGGGCATGGATGCCCTGTATGTAGCAAATGCAGGAGCAATTTGCTTATAACAATCGTTAAAATCCAATTAAAAAAGGTTTGAGATATGTATGCACAAATAGAAAAGCCGAAAGAGCATAAAGGTAGCGTGGTTGCTAATTCAGTAGTTCAGAAGAGAAACGATAGGAAGCAATGTTTTGGGATTGTGGATAACCGTAATGAACCAAAATTTCATACTGGGTTACAATTGATGTCTAAGGAGCAGATGGATATGGTGAAGTTTTATATTGATGAAGGTCTTTATTATACTGCTATTTACCATATTATCGATAAAGAAAAATTGGGGAATAAGAAATATGTAAATATTTCGACGGAATATGATGACGGAGATGGAGGGGGACACGATGTTGCGACAACTGGATGGTCTAATATTTTAGAAGAGCCAGTTGTGACTCTTTTTCAGCTGGACATCGACAATATAAAAGCCACAGGGAACTACGAGAAGTTAATTAGTACATTGGTACACGAGTACAAACATGTAGAGCAATGCCTTAATGACCCTAGGGCAGCAATAGAAGAGCAGAGACATGTCATGGAATTTGAGGCATATTTTGAAGAAGTGAAGTGGGCATATTCACAGCACGATAAGCAGGGAACATATAGTACAGTTGATTTACAAAATGCGATGAAACAAATGGAAGTGGCCTATTCCAATATGGATGAAAATGATAAAGGTAAATACTTGGACGACCTTAAAAGAGGTCAGTACTATCTTAACATGATGCACGTACATCATCCAGACCAACAACCTGATCATTTTGGTTATTCAGAAAGTGAAGAAGAGAAAGAGAACTCTAATTATGAATCGATAGGAGAGCAATTAGATGATAATAACATCAAAAATTTGCGTCTCAGTTCAAGTGAGGATCTCTTAAACAATGACTCTGATGGTTCGTTCGGAGACTATCAATAAGAGATGTTTAAACAAACAGAACAACACTACATCTTATCGTCTGACTAATAAAATAATAAAATAATAAAATAGTAAGGACAGGCAACGCTTTTGCTTTTCTGGGTTGTTAAACTAAGCTTTAGGTATCGAGTAGTTGATCATTTGGAGCAAGTAAATGACCTCCGCCAGACGGATTCTGATAGATGCTGAGACGACGCCTTACTATCATGTGATAAATCGCTGTGTTCGCCGCGCCTTTCTATGTGGTGAAGATGCCGTTACGGGGCAAAGCTATGAGCATCGACGGGGCTGGATAGTTGATAGAGTGAAAGCATTATCAACTATCTTTTGTATTGATGTATGTGCTTATGCAGTGATGAATAATCATTACCATTTGGTGCTGAAAATTGACCTTGATGCAGCTAAAAGGCTTAAGCCTAAGGAGGTTATTACACGCTGGTTGCAGTTGTTTCATGGCCAGCAAGTGGCGGATAAATACCTAAAAGGTGATGCATTATCTGAAGGCGAAACCAGTCTGCTTGATAGTTTAGTGGCTAAATGGCAGGAGCGTTTGTCTAGTGTTAGCTGGTTTATGCGTTGCCTGAATGAAGGGATAGCGCGCAAGGCTAACCGTGAAGATAATTGTAAGGGCGCGTTTTGGGAGGGGCGTTTTAAAAGTCAGGCCTTGTTGGATGAGCAAGCGTTGTTAGCTTGCATGATGTATGTTGATCTGAACCCTATTCGTGCAGCAATGACTGATTCGTTACAAGGGTCAGATTTTACTTCAATTCAGGAGCGTATAAGTGTGTTATCTAGCGCAGCACACTCACAGCAAACACCTATTTTAAATAATCGAGCTTCTGTAGACCAAACTTTTACAGGTGCTGCACTCCCTTCGAACGAGCCAATATTACCTAAACCTTTACTGCACTTTGACGGTGCGATTTCTCTGGAAAAACAACCGGGAATTCCTTTTCATTTCAGTGATTACCTTGAGCTTATTGATTGGACGGGGAGAGCTCTCAGGCCTGATAAAAGAGGCGCGATCGATGAAAATCGGCCCAAGTTATTAAGTGAACTGGGCATAGCGTCTGACGCTTGGATGTTATCTGCTAAAGAGTTTCGTCGGCAATATGGTGGCGTTAGTGGACGCTGGGACGCAATGTGTGCCTTTAAAGCGAAGCACAGTAGTGGAAAATGGTGTAAGGGAAAAGCGCAGAGTGAGGCCTTACACCCGAATTAATCATTTGTATTTCATAAACGCAATAACATCCTTGAAAAATAGTGAGGACAGCCAAGTCTTTTACTTTTCTGGTACGTCGAAGTAAGCTTTAGGTATCGAGTAGTTGATCCTACGGACCAAGCAAATGACCTCTGCCAAGACGCATTCTGATAGATGCTGAAATCACCCTTACTATCATGTGATAAATCGCTGTGTTCGCCGCGCCTTCTGTTTATGAAATGAAGAGCTGTGGTGAAGGTACACTTTATAAACGAAGAGTACGGGGTAAAGCTATGAGCAAAGACGGTGCTGGCTAGTGGACAGAGCGAAAGCATTATTAACGATATTTTGTATTAATGGACATCATCGCTGAAAGTAAGATGCAGCAACACTATGGGATTGGGTATTCTTAGGTTTGCTGCGGTAATCTTATTAGATAACGGGCTTAACGCCATTGACGAATGTCCATCCTTGGGCTGAATCATAATTCATGGCCCAGACCATGACACCGCCATATTGAGGATTATTAAGAACAATACCGCCATTTTGTATATCACTGACGATATCTGCGGGATTAGATAATCCCGTACCTGCATTTGTGTTAGCGGGTTCTCCGACCACGATTTTTGTGTCGGTTGGAATAATCTTTGTTAATGGCAGAAAACTAGCGCTAATGAAACCGACATCGGTATCTTGTAATCCATCAAATACCGCACCTTTAAATTGATTGTATTCTTGAATGAACAGTGCATCAAATTTGGCATCATTTAGAAAGCTAGTGCTAAATAAAGCGGGTGCTAATGCCGCTGATCCGCCATATCCTCCGCCTATTTGAGGGGCGGCGGTGATAAAGAGATCACTACTTTGTGCGCGTAAAGCGTTTATGTAACTGACAAGGTAGGTATCGTCAACAGCAACACTTTCTAAATCAAGATCGATTCCATCAAATCCATTTTGCGTACAAAATTGAGCAGAATTGATACCTGCAGTTTGTGGATCGTTAATATTAGGGAGGAAGGTATTATTTTGTCCACCAAAAGAAATAAGCGCGATGCCATTGTTTTGGTGAATATTGTCTATTTGTGTTTTTAAATCGCTAGCAGATATACTGTTTGGGCCTGTAACCGTATTTGTCGATGATATGTTGCCAAAGGCATAAACGAACACTGTATAACCTTGCGCTATGGCGTTTGAAATCATGATATTGGTTACGTTTGGTGGTGTCGTCGAACCATAAGCGGTCACGTATCCAACCATGGTTTTTTGAGGCCAAGCTTTAGATTGAGTCATGGTAAATTCCTTTTTAAATTGATGCAGTCACCTGTTAGAGCCGTATGCTCAAATGATTATTGAGTATAATAAAAAGGGGGGACAATATTATTACAGCTTATTACATGTTATTTATTTGAGTATGATATTTTTAGCTCATATTTCTCATTTTTAACTTTTCCTCATTTTTACCAAGTCGATTGATTCGTTAACAGGTTATCCTCGTTTAAACCACTTCGTATGGGCGCGCCATTGCCATTAATAATGAGCGTGGAGGAAACCATGTTAAATGACAAGATGATCACCATGACTAAGAGGAGTGTCGAGCCACAAACCATTCTTCAGCCAAATACTCAGCCTCATTCTCAAGCTAATACTCTGGAACATTGTCATACTCACTCTCACTCTCACTCTCAGGCGCAGGCGCAGGCGCAGGCACAGACACTGACTGATCCTCAGGATACGTCGCTGGTGGAAGCAAATGTGGAACCTGTGATACCGCTCCATCGACATAGCGCGAGTGCTAACGCTCAGAAGACATCATTTGACGAGAATAGGGGATCTGGGCCCGAAGCTGAACCAAACACTGAGCACAACACTGTTCACTCACCCGCATCGACATTTACCGCTAATGCGCGTGATTTAACGAGGGAGCTGACTTGGTGTGAGCGAGTGATTGATTGGCGTTTTAAGCAGTATTTTACCCCTGAAACGGAAGCTAACAACGAGGGGCCTTCAATGGTCGATCACGCTGCCGTGTATGAGAGTGTGCAGCATATTCCGTTACCAAATGTGTCACGCTCTCAGTCTGCCTATGGGCGGTTCATTGAGCATCACTCTCCTGAATTTGTAGGGCGATTGATGTTGGCGTTAGCCTTGGCGGCGGAAGTCAAGCCGCAGTTATTGGATGTGTTTTTAATTCACAATGAGCAAACCCATAAACCTTATACGGAATTTGGTCTGGTAGAACACAACGAAGGGTTATATGCCAGCGGGGAAACCTTGGCTTTTTTAGTGGGCGCTGACGATATAATACAGCGATTTGAGGTGCAGGCCTATCTCGAGCTAAAGCGTCTTGAGCTAAAGCATCTGGGTGTCAACCAAGCGCCGAGTTGGGATTTCAAGCATAAGGCTGAAGAAAGTTGGCCGTTAGTGGCATCGCCTTTACCTGTGATGAAAGCGCCATTAGCCTTGATACCTGAGTTGCTGGCCTTGTTTACCACAGGATTAGATTATCAGCCAGAGTTGAGTGTGGATTTTCCCGCTAAGCGTGTCGAGGCTGAGCTTGACTGGTCTGATTTAGTACTACCTTCCTCTGTAATGACGCAACTAGATGAAATACAGGCGTGGGCTGAATATGGGACTCAATTGATGAATGACTGGGGCTTAGGTGGGAAAATACGGCCGGGTTATCGCGCCTTATTTCATGGCGCGCCAGGGACAGGCAAAACACTTACCGCGGGATTATTAGGTAAGCGGTTAGGGCGCAGCGTCTATAAAATTGATTTATCCATGACAGTGTCTAAATATATTGGTGAAACCGAGAAGAACCTGGAGAAAGTCTTTTCCATGGCAGAGAATAAATATTGGATTTTATTTTTTGATGAGGCCGATGCCCTATTTGGCAAACGCATGCAAGCCAGTAATGCTAATGATCAGTTTGCCAATCAAAACGTGGCGTATTTATTACAGCGAATGGAGGCGTTTAATGGATTAGTCTTATTAGGCTCTAATTACAAAGAGAATATGGATGAGGCTTTTTTCCGTCGCTTTGAGTCTATTATTCATTTTCCTTTGCCAAATATCGATCAGCGTTTACGTGTGTGGCAACAAGGATTTTCTTCACAATCGCATTTGGCTGCAGATATTGATTTACAGCGTATTGCCACTGAACACTCACTATCGGCTGCCAGTATTATGAATGTGATCCGCTATGTGTCGTTAATGGCGTTATCCAGAGGGCGTTATGACATTACTCAAGCAGATTTAATGGCTGGGATCCGCCGTGAAACACTTCCATTTTCAGCATCTCGCTGGTGATCTCTGGTGATCCTGAGAGGGAGGAGGTATTTAATGCTTCCTTAATTATTCTCATTATCCCATAAGATGTGATCTTTTATGTTTCATTAATGGCTTTATGCAGAGGTTGGTATGATATTACTCGGCGAATTCAACTGCTTCTTTATTCTGTCGTTGACCCTGAGTGGGGGTATTTAATTGCTGAGATATACCGATAAGTTGCGTCATTATACCAATATTCCTTTTAGATTGAGTCGTTATTCTTAACCTTATCTTCACTTTTACCTTGTCATTTTGCCGATATTACCCATGAGGATATTACTGATCTCAAAGGCAATCAATGCAGGTGTGAAGGAGGAGGTGAAATACACATAACGCCTTTTAATCAAATTGAACGTTTAAGGAATGAAGATGACGAAATATATCATTGGTGGCTGGAGTCAAGATGTCGCAACATCTGCGCCACAGGGTTTTACTTATACCATGTACGGAATGATCACTAATTTAGTAGGGTTAACGGCGGGAACAGCCCAATCCCCTGGATGGAGCCCGGCGACTGTCGAGGCGCCCAAGGTGCCAACAGGGAAAGTGATGTGGACTTATGGCGGGGGTCTTTGTTCGCCTAATGCTATGCCAAGTAGTGCTACGGATGTTGATAAGATTGTGAGTGCAACAACAGAGAATAAGTGGGCAGGGGTGGATTTTGATGATGAGTGTCAGATGAATATACCTCAAATTATTAATACCATGTCGCAATTAAAAACAAGTGATACTAAGCAGTCGAGTTATACGTTTTTAGCTGGTTGGGATTATAATAATCCTGCTGGAAACTCAGGAACGGAAATTAACAATGCAGTGAAACAGATTGCCGCAGCAAAATGCTGCGATCGGTTTATTTTAATGTGTTATGCTTCTGCCATGTGGCCAATGACTGACATTACCGCTAATGTAGGCCCTGCAATTGAGCGAACCATTAACTTAGGTGTACCTAAAAAGCAGGTTATTTTAGCGTTAACTCCAGAAGGTTTAACCGATGAAAATTTAGCTTATTTTATTGACCAAGTGATATCACATGATATTGGTGGATTGTTTATTTGGGATTATCCTAATTTACCAGCTAAGGCTTTGAGCGAAATAAAAGACAAATTAAATATTGATTAGAGATGGCAATGACGTAATTATTCGCATTTTTAATATACGTAATAATATAAAACCATTTCGAGTGAAGTCGATTTAAATAATACTATTTAATTTTATCTGTATTTAATTTTTTCTGTCTATTCGGAATATGTATGTTAGCTAATCTTTATTTTGGCCCATCTTATATGGGTCTTTTTTATTGCATAAGTTTTACCTATTTTTTGGTTAAAAATACCAAGTTGGCATTTTTGACCTTATCTATAGTTAATCTGTATGGTTTTTTATACTATTTTATCAATGGGTTACTATACGTTATTGGTAATAATTACTGATAGTCGATAGGGATGGTTTATTGAAAGTGAAAAAGGATTAAATACAATGGCAAATTTAATGGCGAGCACTGAACAAGCAACTGCAGAGGCGAAAGGTTTTGTGTCGGAGAGTTTGGTTAACCCTTTAATGGCAGACACATATCAACATGATGATTATGTGTTTTGTCTGCGGGAGGTCGGGAAAACTGGTAAGGAGTCTACCGATGTAACCTACCTTACTAATTCAGAAGCGTTCAGTATTATGACTCCAATATCGCGTGGGGGGAGCGGTTTGGCGCTGATGCCATTATTTTCCAGCGTTACAGCAATCTCTGACCCAAAAAAAGTAACCACTGATGCAACAACAGATGCAACTACCGTTGTCACTCAGCTCAACGATATTGGTTTGCCTTTAGGGATCACCGTTTGGTTGGATATTAATGCCGTGAATACCAATATTGAGAAACAAGAGGACCAATCAACATACACAACCACTTGGTGTACTAATATAACAAAGGCGGGTTATTCTGTGGGTTATTATTATGGCAACACTCCCCCGTGTTCTTGTCAGCCTGAAGCGCCCATTTCAGGCGGTAATGTGCTTCAGTCTGTGTCATGTGTGTCTGGGGGTAGTAGTCCTTTGCACAGTATCAGTATTGGTGAAAATAGTGGGGTATGTAAAATTCGCTGGGCCTATTATTCATCATGAAGAGAGTGACGATTAGGCGGTTTTACGTATTCTTTTTACGCGTGAATCGCCTTATTATCATGTTGCTTTAAATAATGATATTTGCTTACTTTTACCATTTAGTCTCCTAAGTTTGACCAATCATTTTTGAGTGCTTACCCCTTATACTCCTTATCAGTGTTAGCAATGAATGACATTGCTAACCTGTTATCAATATGAACCTTCAATATGATAAGGAGCCACTATGGCCTTTCCAACTTCGGTGAATAATCAAATTACAGACTCAGTGACCCAAGCGAATGTCAAAGTGTTGGGGGATGCGCCCGCAATGGCGATGGGGAATTTGTTTCAAGCGACCTCACAAGCGTTAGCGAATGCGGCGCATAATGCGACTTCAGCCCAGCAGCAGATGGGTGTAACAGCACA
This sequence comes from uncultured Shewanella sp., assembly GCF_947491715.1. Classification (GTDB taxonomy): domain Bacteria; phylum Pseudomonadota; class Gammaproteobacteria; order Enterobacterales; family Shewanellaceae; genus Shewanella. The sequence goes on from NZ_CANLKR010000002.1 coordinate 47,671, forward strand.
AGCGGCAACGACAATGGGAGTGACAACCTTATATTCCATTGATACGGCAACCACAGGCGTTGCGACGAAAACGATTTTGGGCACGAGCTAAGCGTTAATGACAAAGGACTGGGTTATGTTTAAGAGATGGATAACAACTTGTTGTTAACAAGAATACCGTCATCGGTGCTGGTCCTTCTATTACTGCATGTTGTGCTTAGTTGAGCACTTTACGTATTGTCATTAAAAGTCAATAAGGTGATCACAGTGGAGACAAACAATCAGCTGACAAAGGATGTTGTTGCGACAGAAAAACCTGTATCGAGTGAAGAAAGTGAAGGGATAGATAACGCCAGCGATAGTGATGTCATCCAGCAGGTACCTCAAGAGGAAATGATAGTTGTGGATGAAAAACCTCAGGAACCGACAATCAGCGTGAAGGAAACGTTTATCTATGCTATCGGTCAATTACGGCCTGTCTTTCCCAATAAAGGGTTAGAGAAAACCTATTTATTCGCCGCACAGACGTTAAAAGTGAGTGGTGATGATTATTATCGAGTGTTTAGTTATCAAGATACATCGACAAAACAGAGGCCATATTTGTATATCGCAGAGCAGTGTCAGTGGGTGTTACGGATCCATGGCGTGGATGCTTATGTGCTCATGCCTGTATCGCAAACGGAAGTTTTACAATTGATTGATGCGATAAAACCACAAGAGTCAAGTTTACAAACGGTATACACGAATGTCATTGGCTATTTGGGGCCGAAAAAACGGTATGATAATAACGAAACCAGTTTGCCCAGTGTATTATGTGAGCAGCTGTATCATCAGACCATGGATGAATTACAACAAGGGCTTATTCCTGAAGCCAGTGTCAGTACACAAGCTATTCAAGGGGTGATAAAACAATTAGCATTAGCTCCCAATCATGGCGACACGGATTTTCAGCGTGCGGTGAATTATATGGCTTTTCGTTACCCTGCTATTTATTTATTAGCCCATAGTTTGCAGCAGAAGTTAGATCCCGTTACCAATGGAGCAGCGTATTTTCTAGTGGATATTCAGCCGCAGTATTCAGATGTGATGTCAAATCAAGTGATTGTTGATATTATTTTTAAATTTAAAAATGATGCTTCAGAGTTGTTTAAATTCTATTATTGCAGTGTCAATGTCACAGGGGTTTATCCTTTTATTAACTCTCCTTTGCATGTGTTTATGCCTGTCGAGCCTGAGACCGTTTAATTAAAAGAGGAGTGATCCAATGGAATTAGCCATGATGCCAACGAAAGGGACACAAGAGTTAAATGTGAGGCCGTCATCCACAAGCGTTGTTAATGTGTTACAGCGGGCGTGTGATTGCAGTAATGGGGAGTGTAATTGTGATACTAGCCGCTTAGTGTATGTATTAGGCCAGTTGCGGCCTTTTTTTCCCCGCTTAGATTTGCAAAAAGCCTTTGATGCGGCGGCGACTGAATTAAAATTAAAAGAGGATGATTATTATGGCGTCTTTAATTACGTTGAGATACCAGATAATAAAACTGAATTAGCTTTTAGACCTTATTTGTATATTGCTGAGCAAGTGTGTTGGGTGCTGAGTATTCATCATGTGGATACGTATTTGGTGGTGCCGAGGTTTCAATTAGAGTTAGATGCGTTTATTCAGGCATTATCGCCGACATGTAAAGAGGATCAATTGGCCATCACTGGCGGGTTAGGGCCTGTATCGCCGCCTCATTATTGTCATGATTTAAGTTTACCTATGGTGATTTGTGATCATATCAGTCCTATTTTGCCTCAAAATCACGATAAGTTATCACTTAAAACCAATGACGGTGTCTCTGATGTGAGTAGAGCGGTTAATTTTCTCGTGTTTAATTATAAAAATTTGGAAGATGATGCAAGCCTTGGCGAGCATGAGCTGCGCGCATTACATTATCAGCTGGATTATCAAGAGGTCGGGCGAGTCGTTGTTGAAATCATTTTGACTTATTATCTTAATGGATTAGAGATCTTTTATGTTTGTGGTATTGATGTCACCAATAAGTACCCTTTCATTGCTTTTCCGCTTAGGCACTATTTACCAAAGAGTTAGCATGAGTCGTGTATTGATATCGTTATTAGCTTAATGAGATAACGGCCAATAGGTATTTTATATCAGGGATATATCATAATGAATAGTCTTTTTACTCGAGATGTCACGGATGAAAATAATTTAGCTCAGAAATTAGCAGTATTAGCAAAAACAAAGCAAGGTAAAGCCTGTGGATCTTGTGATGAACCGGTTCAATTGAGCCCCAATCATGCTTATATTTATGTTGTTGGTTTTATTACGGCGCAATTTCCGAGCTTGAGTCTTGAAAAGGCGTTTGAACAAAGTTCGAGCCTGACTGAAAGTCAATTAGGAAAAGTGAATGATGAGGTTGGCCTGCAACGCCTTAATCGTAATAAGCAATTACCTGCTTTATTGTTACAGGGATTGAGCTCGGCTAATAATCGAAATATTGCCAGAGAGATGCACTGGATCCTTGATAATGTTGAAGGGAATGAAACTTATACTTTAGTGCCGAGTTCCCATGAAAAGCTGACACAACTCATCGCCGCACTGAGCTTAACCACTAAACAAGAAAAAGTTATTTTAGTGGGTAGCCGATTAGAGAGTGGTGTGATTGAGGTGAGTCATTTAATTCCTGCTAATTTAAAAGCATTAACGGATGTAGCCAGTTTGCTGAAAAGTGGTAATAAAGAATTTACTGAGCTGGTGGATGAAATACTATCCATGAATGCCAATGATGGTAATACTGATAATGATCGCGCATTAAATTTTGTTCTTTATCATAATGCCGAGGTTTATTTGAAATCCTATGATTTTTGTTATAAATCGACGCCTGGCGGCCCTAACCCTAGTGGTTATCAATTAGTCAATGTGAGAGTGAGGACGAGTTTGAGTGGTGAGCGTTGGGTTGCTAAGGTGATTTTTGATTATCAAGGGATCAATACTGGCGCAAAACAAAGTTGGTACAGTGCGGTTGATGTCACAGGAGAGTATCCTTTTTTATTGGTAAAGTGGCAACGCTTTCTGTCTCACACTTAATTGTGGCGTTTAACTGATTAACACATAATGGATACTTGAGAATAGCTGAGAATAGCTGAGAATAGCTGGGAATAAAAAACGGCAGGGATTGCAATGACATATCAACGAACACAATTAGGTATTACCATACTCATTATCATGGGACTGGCGTTAGGTTTTATATTGGTGGCTGATCACATTGAAGAGCAGGGCATACCTGGGTGGATCTATGCTGTGATGATAGCAATCAGTATATTGTTTTCAACATTAACCATTAAAGTGTCCAATGCTCACATTAGTTGGTTTTTTGGTCCTTATTTTTGGCGAAAAAAGCTGTTATTAAAGGATATAGCCTCTATCAAAAAAGTCCGCAATAAGTGGTATTGTGGGTTTGGGATCCGATTACAATCAACGGGATGCTTATATAATGTCTCAGGCTTAACAGCCGTTCAGTTGATGTTAAAAGATGGTACTCATATCAGTCTCGGCACTCATGATGCGGATAATTTGATTAACGTAATAGAAACGCAGATGTCATCGAATGGCGTTTAGTTGGAAAGAGTTAGCTTTACATAAAAATAGCGACGTTTAAGTCGCTATTTTTATTATGAAATCATTGTTCCATTAAAAACAATTATAGCGGGATAACATCAAATTCAACGTTAGGGTTAACGTCTTGTTCATAATCGATGCCGTCAATACCAAAACCAAATAGCTTTAAGAACTCTTCTTTGTACTCTCGGTAATCAGTGAGTTCACTTAAGTTTTCAGTGGTTATTTGTGACCATAGTGATTGACAGTGCGCTTGAATATCATCACGCATTTCCCAATCATCAAGGCGTAATCGGTTGTTATCATCAACCTTTGGTGCTTGACCATCTTTGCGGTATAAGCGCTCGGTAAACATACGGTTGATTTGCTCAATACAGCCTTCATCAATGCCTTCTTCTCTCATCTTCTTAAAGACCATAGCAATGTATAATGGCATGACTGGAATGGCAGAGCTGGCTTGGGTCACAACACTTTTTAATACGGCGACATTGGCACTGCCACCGGTTTGAGACAATTGATCATTGAGGGCGTGGGCAGCTCTATCGAGATCTTTTTTCGCTTCACCTAATGCACCGTGCCAGTATATTGGCCAAGTGATTTCTGTGCCGATATAGCTGTAGGCCACTGTTTTACATGTTGGTGCTAAGACATTGGCTTCACTGAGGGCTTTTATCCACAACTCCCAGTCTTCTCCACCCATGACTTTAACGGTATCAGCAATTTCTTGCTCATTAGCGGCTTCAACACTGGTTTGGATGATCTCATCTTTATTGGTATCGACAGCTGTTGTGGTATAAGTATCACCAATAGGCTTTAAGACTGAGCGGATCACCTCACCGCTGTCTGGCATTTTGCGCACAGGTGATGCCAATGAGTAGACCACCATATCAACTTGACCTAAATCCTGTTTGATAAGCTCAATGGTTTTTGCTTTTGCTTCATGACTAAATGCATCGCAGTTGATGCTTTTTGAATACAAGCCATCTGCTTTAGCAAATTTATCAAAGGCGGCAGAATTATACCAACCTGCTGTCCCTGTTTTTTTCTCTGTTCCTGGCTTTTCGAAAAAGACGCCTAAGGTGGCTGCTTGGTTGCTAAAGGCTGAAGTAATGCGAGAAGCGAGGCCATAACCACTTGAAGAACCAATGACTAATACCTTTTTAGGTGCATTAGTATTAACGCCTTGGGATTTGACGAAGTTAATTTGTTCTAATACATTGGCTTCACAACCCACTGGGTGAGTTGTTGTACAAATAAAACCGCGAATTTTAGGTTTAATGATCATGTTTATATTTCTCTTGAAAAATTAACGCTAGGATAAATAAACCGACGGAAAATGACACTTTTTTTTAGTAAAAAACAGTGATTTTGTCAGTGGTTGGATCAGTTTACTTTTTACGGGAATATAAAGCTTGCTCTTGAATAAGGCGTTGAGTGTATTCATGTTGAGGTGACGTAAAGAGTTGTTCTGTTTTTGCTTTTTCAATGAGTTCACCTTTTTGGAGTACCATGACCTTGTCACTAAAATGACGAACAATGTTTAAATTATGTGAGACGAAAATATACGAAAGGCCAATGTCTTTTTGTAGTTGAATGAGTAGGTTGAGTATTTGGGCCCTAACGGATAAATCGAGATCGCTTAAGGCTTCATCGGCAATGATGAGTTTAGGGTTTAGCATTAAAGCTCTTGCCATGGCGACACGTTGTTTTTGTCCTTCTGAGATCATGTGAGGATAAAAGTTACTGTGTTCAGGTAACAGTCCTACCTTCATTAACTTTTCAGACACTTGAAATTGTCTTTGTTTTTTATTGAGACGTGTATTAAATCGAAGGGGCTCTTCTAAGAGTGCGCCTATGGTGATCCTAGGGTTTAATGACTTATTCGGATCTTGAAATATCATTCGAATGAGTCGGCATCGATGCTTTAGATCGTGATCTTTTAAGTGCTGCCCTTCAAAAAGAATATCTCCTTGTGTCGGTGTTTCTGCACCGACCAGCAAGCGAGCGAGCGTGCTTTTTCCTGAGCCCGTATTGCCCACAATTGCCAATGTTTCTCCTTTATTTAAGGAAAAAGAAATAGGCGATAATGCTTGAATGTATTGGCGTTTAAAGCCTTTATAGCCCGCAAAATAGCTTTTACTTAAATGATTGACCTGTAAAATGGGTGTCATTGATTATTACTCGGATCTTTGCTGTCGATGATCTTATTTTGTTCACTATTATAGGGAAAATGACAAGCAAAGGATCGATTTTTTTTCTGAGTCATCGAAGGGGGGTTAACGCATTTTTTCTGTGCTTCAGGGCAACGTGGTCCTAAGCGACACCCTATGGGTAAATGCTGCAGGGCAGGTGACGATCCTGCTAACGTTTTCATCAACGATTTATGTTCAATCGTGCCTGAATAATTAGGAATATTGTCCAAAAGGGCTTTGGTATAATGATGGTAAGGTTTGTCGAGTACTTGGGTTGTTATGCCTGATTCCATCACTTGTCCGCAATACAGGACAGTGAGCTTATGACACCAATTAGCGATGGTATCTAGCTCATGACTAATGAGCAAAATAGAGACATTTTGGTTTTGATTAAGTTTACTCAGTAATCTGAATATTTGTGCTTGTGTACTCAATTCCATTGAATCTGTTGGCTCATCAGCGATGAGTAAACGAGGCTTATTGGCAACGGCCATGGCGATCATAATCTTTTGGCATTCACCTTCAGAAAGCTCCCAAGCATAGCGAGAGATAATACTATCAGCATGTTTAATGCCCACTCGGTGTAACCATTTTACTGCGGTATCTTTTTTCTGAGCGCGCTGTTTCCATATTGGCGTTTTTTTATCTGTGGGCATAGCTTCAATCATCTGGCTGCCAACCGTTCGAATGGGATCAAGGCAGCTGGAAGGATCTTGGAAAATCATGGCGATATCACTTCCCATCAGGTTACGCCTTTGTTTTAAAGGCATTTCTAATAGATTTCGTCCATCCCACATCATACGGTCGGCTCGTATATGCCAGTTTTGTCCAGGGATCCCTAATATCGCTCTAGCTAATAAGCTTCGGCCAGAGCCAGATTCACCGACAAGACCATGTAACTCTCCAGAGTTAATGCTTAAACTGACTCTATCAATGGCATTGACGCGGCCGTAGGGCGTATCGAGTTCAATGGTGAGATTTCTAATATCGAGTAAAGGCATAATTTAATGTCTAATGGGCACAAGGGCCGATCGTAGGCCATCACCAACCAGGTTGATGGCAAATACACTGATGAGAATAGCAAATCCTGGGGTTGCCATTGTCCAAGAGGCGGTTAATAAATCATCATAGCCTTGTGAAAGCAGAGAGCCCCATTCAGGACTGGGTGCCTGAGCCCCCAGATTTAAAAAGCCCATCGCTGCGATTTCTAAAATAGCAGTTGAAATAGCTAAGGTCGTTTGAATGATGAGTTTTTCCCACACATTTGGCATGATCACATACCAAAAAACTTGTAATGTGTTTGCCCCATCAAGTTTAGCTGCGATGACATATTCTTTTTGTCTTTCTTCATGGACAGCTTGATGAATGGAGCGGACAAATAAAGGAGTCAGTGCTATTCCCACAGCCCAGAAAACATTTTCTAGGCCCGGCCCTTTAATTGCGACTACTAAAATGGCCATTAATAACGAGGGGATAGAAAGCAAAACATCAAGAAGGTGACTTAAAATACTTGATTTTAATCCTTTCATCATGCCAGATAAAGAGCCTATTAAAAAACCAATACTTAATGATGCAGCAACGACCATCAGCGCCATTCCAAAAGTGAGAGAAGCACCATGTAAAATAAGGCTAAAAATATCTCGCCCTAAGTCATCTGTCCCTAAAAAATGTTCAACAGTACCTGATACTTCCCAAGACGGAGGAAGTAATATTGCTAAAGGATCTTGTTGTTGGGCAGGATATGGGGCTAGCCATGGGCCCCAAATAGCAATAATGATGAAACCAATAACAAGCCATAAACCGACAAGTGAAAAAGGGTTGCTTGAGAAATTTTGCCATAACCTTTGCCTCGGAGAAGGGATGGTATCCTCTTGGTAGGTTCTAATTTGAGGCATATATTTCCTTTTTGCTCAATGGATTATAAGCAGTATGAATAATATCAATCATAATGCTTAAAAATATAATGTTTAAAGATACAGCCAAGATACCTCCTTGTATGACAGTGTAATCACGTTGCTCTATTCCTGAGATTAACCAAAAACCGACCCCAGGCCAAGCAAAGACCATTTCCACAAGAATGCCGTAACCAGTGAAACTGCCTAACATCAAGCCTAAATTTTTTAATACGGGTATGAAGGCATTGGGCAGAGCATGGCGTAATACAATGCTACGTGTGTGTAAACCTCTGGCTTCTGCTGCCTGAATAAAAGATTGGTTCATGATATTCATCATGGCGGCACGAGTGATGCGGACGATCGCGGTAAACGGCAAGATAGCTAAGGTTACCGCAGGTAAAATAATATGGCGGACGGCACTGTAAAAAGCAGACAGACGATGAGGTGAATCTGAGAGTAAGGTGTCTATTAGCATGAAACCTGTGACGGGTTTGATATTATAAAGTAAGTTGATTTGTCCTGAGGTGGGCAACCAGCCAAGCTTTATGCCAAAGCCAAGGGCGATGAGGGGGCCAAGCCAAATAACGGGATTTGAATACCCTGCTAGAATAAAGGCCATGATAGTATGTTGGCTCATTTTACTTTTACTTAAAGACACTAGCATTCCGATAGGAAAACCAAAAAAGAAGGCTAAAAATCCAGCCGTTATCGCTAACTCGTAGGAGGCGGGTAAGACTCTTTTTAATTCTTCATTAATCGGTTGTTGAGAGGTCGCAGACACACCCATATTACCGTTAATCTTTTGCCATAAATAGGCCAAAAACTGTTCAGGTTGACTTTCGTCTAACTTGAATTCATCGCTGATTTTCAGTGATTCTGAAATAGTAGGGTGAGGTATCCCGCTAAGAATATAAGGTTTATTTGCAGGGAAAAGTTCAGTGGCGATAAAAAGGACTGCGATTAAAATAATGGAGGTAGCGATAAAAAGGTTAAAGCGGCGAAGTAAATATCGACCCATTATTGTTTTTCCTTAAAGGCTTTTATATGAATATTCTCGAAAGCGATGCCATTATAAGGATTAATTTGAAATGATGATAATGATTTATCGAGTAATGTGATTTCCTTTGCATGAGCAATGGGCAGAATAGGGTAATTTTCGGCAAGAATGTTTTCAATTTGTTGATATAAATTTTTTCTTTTTGCTTTGTTTTGTATGGTGCGGGCCTTATCAAGAAGGGTATCCAGTTTGGGGAAACACCAGCGAGATAGGTTATTGCTTGGTGCTATGCCGGCACAGCTAAATAGTGGATAGAAAAAATCATTAGGATCGGTATTGGCAGAATTCCAGCCCGTTAATATCAAGTCATAGCTACGAATATTTTTATGTTCGAAGTTCACCCAAGTAAAAGGGATAATTTTGATTTTGATACCAATATGATTTAAATCAGATTGTATAAGTTCAGCCATTTTTTCAGCATCAGTATTGTAGACTCGAGCGGAGTACTGCACCCACATATTGAGAGATAAGGTTTCTATTCCTGCATTTTTTAATAAGGTTTTTGCTTTACTAGGGTTATAGTGGATATTGTTACTGTGTTTTGAAAAAGCCCATGAAGAAGGGGGTAATATGGTATTGGCTTGCTGGGCTGTATTTCTATACACAGAGTGTAATAAGTTTCTTCGGTTAATCGCAAAAGAAATGGCTTGCCTGACATGGATATTATCCAGTGGTGGTTTTTCCATATTAAACGCTAGATAGGCTAAATTATGTCCATTTTGAACGTCTATATATACTTTGTCATTATTTTTAAGGTAGTTAATATCACTGATTTTAGGCAGTGCGGAAATTTCGCAATCTTGAGTGATAAAATGTGACAAACGCTGAACATTATTGGTAAAAATATTAAAGATTAACTGGTTAAATACTGGGGGGGTATCCCAGTAATTTTCATTTCGTCGATAACGAATATATTCGTTCGGTAAATATTCAACAAAAACAAAGGCGCCTGTACCTACTGGGCGCCAATCAATGTTTCGTAAAGGCACATTCGTTGACATTAAGTGTTCAGCATATTCTTTTGATAAAATAATACTGTGGGCTGAAGAGAGTGTCGATAGAAAAGGGGCATCGGCTTGATAGAGGTGAAATGCAACTTCATTATTGTTAAGTTTGACAATCTTTTTAACACGCTGAGAAAAGGCTAAACTTTCAAAAAAAGGATAGCCAGTGATGGACACTGAATGAAAGGGGTGTTGTTTATTGAGAATACGGTTAAAAGAAAAGAGTACATCATCGGCATTGAATGGGCGAGTAGGGGTAAAGTAATCGGTATGATGAAATTGAATATTATCTTTTAAAATAAATGTGTATATAAGTCCATCTTCACTAATATGCCAGCTTTTGGCTAACGATCCTTCAAGTTCACCGGCTCTTGTTTTGTAATTGATTAGTCCATTGTAAATTTGATGGAAAGTGGCATCAGTGGTGATATTGGATGCAGTTGTTTGTGGATTGAATGACTCAGGGTTACCTTCAGAGCAATAGACAAGTCCTGAAGGTGCATTTGAGCGTTCGCATCCCGACACGATGAACAGAATAAAGAGCGCGGAGATAAAATGAACTAATCGTAATAACGGCTGTGTCATTGAAATCATTATGCATGCCTGAGTGTAAATATTATTTTAGCAGTGCAGTTCAAAAACCCCAATATTATCCTCGAGTGAAATGAAGGCGCTCGCCGTAGATTATTTATCTAATAAGTTGTATTTTTTTAATATTCCTCTTAATTGATGATAACTTAAGTTCAAAAGTTCTGCGGTTTTTTTCTGGTTAAACTGCCCAGTTTTAAGGGCTTGTTGTAAAACTTGGGTTTCATAATCTTCACTGAGCTTTTTAAAATCGGCAGGAAAAGTAAGGGAAACGAACTGATTGCTAGGGGCTGCATCTTCAATTGAGGGAGGCGAAGTCATCGGTTCTTGCGGTGCATCCGCACTTAATCGAGAACGGTCCTGTTGAGTTAGTGTCGTTGACTTTATACGTTTTTTAGGGCGATAAGGAGAGTCAAAAGGATCGATTACAATGTCATTGATAGCTTCGGGGGAATCGCCATGACGATAGACGCTGCGTTCAACCACATTTTTCAATTCACGAATGTTACCCGGCCAAGCATAGTCCATGAGTTGCTGTAATGCTTGAGTGGCAAAACCAGTAAAAAGGGATTGTTCGAGTTGTTTTGCCATGTTAATGGCGAAGTGTTCCGCTAATGGAATGATGTCGTCACTGCGGTGTCGCAATGGTGGCAAAGTGATCACGTCAAAAGCTAACCTGTCTAATAAATCTGCGCGAAATTCTCCCGCATCGGCAAGTGTCGGTAAATCTTCATTGGCGGCACAAATCAGCCTCACATCTGCTTGTATTGTTTGGCTGCCACCAACACGTTCAAATTCGCCATATTCTATGACTCTCAATAATTTTTCTTGCACAAGAGCAGAAGTATTAGCCAATTCATCTAAAAATAAGGTGCCGTTATCGGCCCGTTCGAAACGGCCTTGATGTTTTTTATTGGCACCAGTAAATGCGCCAGCGTCATGGCCAAAGAGTTCACTTTCTAATAAGCTCTCACTTAATGCACCACAATTAAGCTTGATGAAGTTTTGTTCCCAGCGTTTAGATAAATAATGTAAACGCTCAGCAATGAGCTCTTTTCCTGTTCCTCGTTCACCAATGATCAATACAGGTTTTGACAAGGGGGCTATTTGAGAGATATGTTCAAGCACTTCTAATAGAGCATTAGATTGGCCAATAAGGTTGTCTTGCTTAAATGAGTTCGCCACAGTAAATTTTAGTCTTTTACGCTAATAAGTAGTGAAAATAATAATAAGGTGCTCGCTAAGTAAAAGAAAGTAAAACTTAACATACTATCTAAATAGCTATAATATAAAGAATATTCATAGTTGGCATGAAATATGATTATGTCTCTTTGAAATCAAATAAATTTAAAGGATAACATTATGGGTATTTTTTCTCGATTTGCAGATATTGTGAATTCAAACATCAGTGCATTACTGGATAAAGCAGAAGATCCTGAAAAAATGGTCCGTCTCATTATTCAAGAGATGGAAGATACATTAGTCGAGGTGCGATCAACATCGGCTAAAGTCATTGCAGAAAAGAAAGATATTGTACGTCGTGCCAGTCACGCAGATGCACAAGGGCAAGATTGGCAAGACAAGGCCGAATTAGCGTTATCGAAAGACAGAGAGGATTTAGCGAAGGCGGCGTTAGCCGAAAAACGTAAAGCCGATGATGTGAGTGCACGCTTAAGAGATGAATTACTTATCATTGAAGAGCAAATTCAAAAATTAAAAGAAGAGATCACCACATTACAAGAAAAACTCGCTGATGCTAAAGTTCGTCAAAAAGCCATGATAATGCGTAAGCAGACAGCCAGTTCTCGTCTCGAAGTGAAACGTCAATTAGATTCTGGCAAGATTGATCAGGCGATGAATAAATTTGAGCAGTATGAGCGTCGTATTGAGGGTATGGAATCTCAAGTGGATGCTTATGAGCTTGGGAATCAACCATCATTGAAAGATGAATTTGCCGCTTTAGAAGCTGAAGATTCCGTTAATGCAGAATTAGCAGCATTGAAAAAGAAAGTGCAAGCGAAGAAAAAAACAAAAACAGAGCAATAAATTGTCGGAGGGGACATGGATACGGAAATATTGATAGTACCAATTATTATTTTTTTAGTGATTGTTGCACCTATTTGGCTCGTGCTGCATTACCGCAGTAAACGTAAGGTTGAACAGGGGCTCACAGAAGATGAGTTTGTACTGCTTAATGATTTAAAACTACAGGCGGATAAAATGTCACAAAGGATTGAGACATTAGAAACCATTTTAGATTCACAGGCCCCTCAATGGAGGAAAAGTGATGAAGGACACTAACGGAAAAACATTGTATCGCATACCGACATCAGGAAAAATTGCGGGTGTGTGTGCGGGTGTGGCTGATTACTTTAATGTTGAAGTGTGGTTAGTGAGAGTGGTTACCGCTTCCATGTTTTTATTAGGCGGTTATGGCATTGTATTCATTATTTATGCATTACTGTGGATGATTTTAGATATCAAACCTTTGACGGCTCAGACAGAATTTGAACACCAAGATATTGAGATTAAAAACAAAGTATGGCGACCAGGTGAACCCGCTCAAACGGTATTAAAGGAAGTGAACTTACAATTTAAATCGTTAGAGTCTCGATTACAGCGTATGGAGCGTCATGTGACATCCGATAATTTTGATCTAAAAAATCAAATTAATAATTTATAACCTTCCATAATGAGTCATGCCGTATCCTTCCTTATTGGCAACGCGATAAGTTCGCGTTGCTTGTTCATTTATTGATATCGAGGTGATTTGAGCGATTATGCTGAATATTGAAAATGTCGTTGAAAGAGCGGTTAATCGCATCAACCGTAAAGCACAATCATTGATGCATCGAAGTGCTGATAAACATTTGCGTTTAGCAGTAACGGGGCTATCGGGAGCCGGAAAGACCGCTTTTATTACCGGATTAGTGAATCAATTACTGGAGTCAGGAAATCAAGGAGATTACACTCATTTACCTTTGTGGCATGTTGCAAGGGAAGGGCGATTATTAGGGGTTAAAAGGGTCCTTCAACCAGATCTAACGATTGCCAGCTTTAATTATCAAGAGGCCATGGCAATGTTAACTGCTGAAAAAGCTCAGTGGCCACATTCAACGAGTAATATTAGTGAGCTCAGGCTGGCAATACGTTATCAACCTGAAAAGGGAGTATTGGCGAAGTTAACTGATACTGCGACTTTATATCTTGATATCATTGATTATCCTGGCGAATGGTTGCTTGATCTCCCCTTATTAAAGTTGTCTTTTAAGGCTTGGTGTTTATCTCAACAGCTAAGGCAAAAGCAATTCACTCAGTCTTCCTTGTATACCCCCTTTCAACAAGCATTCTCTCAGTTAAATTTAATGGGAAAGGCTGATGAAAGTCAGCTTAAAGCGATAGCCGTTCATTATCAGGCACTATTGGTTGATAGCGTTAGTCAGTTAGGCTTTTATCATGCCCAGCCAGGAAGAATGCTGTTGCCAGGAGAATTGGTTGACGCCCCTATATTGGCTTTTTTCCCGTTAATTAACATGGAGGGAGTCACGTTTGAACAACTGGAATCGAGTGCGTCAGACAGCAACTATCAAGTATTGAAGACGCGTTATCAAGAGTATGTTAAGCAAGTCGTTAAGCCATTTTACCAAGATCACTTTTCACGTTTTGACAGGCAAGTTTTATTGGTTGACTGTTTGACGCCACTGAATAAAGGCAAAGCACAGTTTGAAGATATGCGCCAGGCTCTTGATGACATTATGCAGAGTTTTAGTTTCGGACAATCTCATTTTCTAAGGCGGCTCTTTGCGCCTCGTATCGACAAATTATTATTTGCAGCCAGTAAGGTTGATCATGTCACACGCTCCCAACAAAGCCATGTTTTATCATTATTATCCGAGTTGATTAAATCATCTCATCAAGGGGCTAAATTTGAAGGATGTGATGTTGAAACCATGGCGATTAGTGCGATCAAAGCCACTCATCATAAAATGGTTAAACAGGCCCAAGAACAAATCGAAGTGCTACAAGGTGAAGATTTGCTGACACGGGAATCGATCACCGTGTTTCCTGGGGAAGTACCGCACACCTTACCTCAGAGTCATTTTTGGCAGCAACAAGGTTTTGAGTTTGTTAATTTTGCGCCTCCTAAACGGGAACTTCCTTTAAAAGGTGCTGATTTTGAACATATTCGAATGGATCATTTATTGCAATATCTTATTGGGGATAAGCTCATATGATCATGTTAAGTCTGTTGAGAGGTGAGTGATGGACAAAGAGAAAGCCGATGAGATTAAACCGAAACAAGTCTTTTCTTCTACAGAGGAGCCAACGGATGAGTCGCTAAAACCCAGCCAGTATTTTAATGCCCAAGAGGCTTATGACGATATTGGCAGTACCAATGATGATACTGAAGAGGTTTTTTCTGATGCGATGTTAAAGTCCTTAGATGAAGCGAATAGGGGGGGATTGGAGCCTTCATTGAAGCGGCCCAAAAAACGCCATTGGTGGATGCGACTGATATTCGTTCTTTTTGTCTTATTAATAGGCTCTGAACTTTATCTTGGATTACAAACCGCATGGAAGCAAAGCCCTTGGTTATTTAGTCTTTATACAAGTTTGCTTCTTTTATTGACTATTGGCTCGGTAAAGTGGGTTATCGTGGAGTGGCGTAAACTATTGAAGCTAAAGGGTGTAGAAGATACTCAGCAAATAGGTATGCGTTTGTCTGACAGCATGCAAATGGGCGAAGCGGATCCTTTTGTTGAAAGCATTGTGACGCGTTTACCCGACTCACCTGCAATTCATGCTTATTTTAGAGCCTGCTCTGATGAACATAATGATGCAGAAAAGCTGATTTTATTTGAACAGACAGTATTGCAAGAAAGAGATAAGGTTGCAAAGAAACTGGTGAGTCGCTATGCAGGACAATCTACGTTGTTATTAGCGGCCAGTCCATTAGCTTTCATGGATATGGCTTTTATGCTTTGGCGAAATCAACGTATGATTAATGAAGTGGCGGCATGTTACGGTATAGAACTGGGCTATTGGAGTCGTATCAAGCTCATTCGTGGCATACTCGTGAATATTATTTATGCAGGGACTTCAGAGGTGATGACCGATATTGGCACGCAACTATTATCGGTTGAAATGTCAGGTAAATTGTCTGCAAGGTTAGCCCAAGGATTAGGAGGGGGATTATTAACGGCAAGACTGGGTTATCAAGCGATGGCTTTATGTCGGCCTCTCGCATTCAGTCAGGATTCCAAGCCAAAATTATCTCGTATTCACAAGGAGCTTCTCTTAGCGCTTAAAACGCTTTCAAGCTCTGTAATTTCAATGAATAAGAAAAATAAAGACTCGCAACGTAAAAAGGATTTTACACCTTAAATCAAACTAATTTGGCTTTTTTAGTGTGCTTTTTCTTCATCTTGGTTCATGGTGCGTCAGTGTGACTGAACATCATTGAACCTATTGGGGTAGAAAAATGCAGAATAAATGGAAGCTTGCAACACAAACTATTCATGCGGGTCATCAAAAAAATAGTGAAGGGGCGTTAGTGACCCCCCTATGCCAGAGTGCAACCTTTGTTTTTGATAATGCAAGACAAGGTGGCGCACGGTTTTCAGGTGAAGAGCAAGGTTATATCTATACACGATTAGGTAATCCAACAACCGCAGAATTAGAACGAAAAATGGCGGTGTTAGAAGGTAGTGAAGAGGCGGTGGCTGTCGCATCCGGTATGGCGGCTATTTCATCTGCTTTATTGGCCAATTTAACTCAAGGTGATCACCTGGTGGCATCAAAAGCGGTTTATGGCTGCACATTTTCATTAATGACAGGGCAATTGACAAAATTTGGTATTCAAGTGACCTTAGTGGATTTTAATGATCATCATGCGATTTGCGCGGCCATAAAGCCTGAGACAAAGGTCTTGTTCTGCGAAACTCCCGTTAATCCGCATCTGGATGTTTTTGATTTAAGCGCGATTGCTGATATAGCAAAGCGATATGGTCTGGTGAGCATCGTGGATAATACTTTTATGACGCCTTTGTTACAGCGGCCGATAAGTCAAGGTATTGATATTGTTGTACACAGTGCAACGAAATACCTTAATGGCCATGGTGATGTGATAGCCGGTATGATCTGCGCGAGTGCTGCTCAAATGGAAGTGATCAAATATGAAATTATTAAAGATTTTGGTGGCGTGCTTTCGCCCCATGATGCATGGCTCATTTTAAGGGGGCTGAAAACCCTTGATGTGAGATTAACCCGGCACTGTGATAATGCAGAAAAAGTTGCTGAATTTTTAGCGTCGCACCCTCTTGTTTCTAAAGTGTATTATCCAGGACTTAATTCACATAGTGGTTTTGCACTAATGGGGACTCAAATGAAACGCGGTGGGGGAGTGATAGCCTTTGAGTTACAGGCAAGCTTGGAGCAGTCAATTTCATTTGTGGATAGGTTATCTTTGATTGCGATTGCTGTGAGTTTAGGTGATGCTGAGACGCTCATTCAACATCCCGCGTCTATGACTCACTCACCTTATTCATTAGAAGAGCGAGCTGAAGCAGGGATCAGTGATAGTTTGTTACGTATTTCTGTTGGGCTCGAGTCAGTTGAGGATATTATTGAAGATTTAAATCAAGCATTAAACAGTATTGATTATTATCGAACTGAATTAACTGCTGAAATAGAGCATGCCGCCGAATAAAATTGTGAGTGAATGAGCAAATACTCCATTTATAATTAGGTTTTTTTCTTAGTAAAAAAGCCTGATTATTGGTAAATTTGAGACTTGTACCCTACATTGGTATGACATGCATTGTTCTGTTAGTGGTTAATAGATTGATGCTTACATCTAATTTATATGGAGATGAATTATGAAATTTAGCTTATGTAGTCTGTTATTTGCCCTTCTATTCATGGGAAACGTTTATGCTGGTAGCACTCCTGCTAAAGAGGCTAGTTCAGTTAAGCAAGGCACTTCATCTGTTCAAACTGCCCAAGTTCAATCTGATAAAATTAATGTCAATACCGCTTCAGTGTCAGAGCTGGCAAAATTGAAAGGTGTGGGATCAGTAAAGGCACAAGCTATTAAACAATATCAGCAAAGCCATGGCGATTTTACCTCTCTAGCAGAATTAGAGAAAGTGAGTGGTATTGGTGAAAGTGTGATTGAACAAAATAAAGATCGTATTGAATTTTAAATTTCCTGTGTAAGTTCCTGCTTTTTGATGCGTAATAGTCGTTATTGTGGGAATTAACTTCTGATTGCTTATCAAGTAGTCAGTTAGCTTTGAATCGAGGTGGAATTGTGAATTTTTACTTGATTGCCTGAAGCGCATAGTAGATAATTCACTTGTTCTTGAGAAGTTAGTAATTTTCTCAACGAAACCTCTGGTGACCTTAGGGTCCCCTCGCAATGATAACTTGTGAACTCGGCCAGGCCTGGAAGGGAGCAACCGCAGCAAGTGACTCATGTGCCGAGGTGTGGCTCTAGGGGAACCTCCAAATATCAGAGAAAAAAAGTCTAGTTTTATCAAGCACAATTCATGGTATTCATCAAAAACAACATTTGATATTCATTTAACGTTCATTCCACTGTATTCATCTAAACCCTATTCAAATATTTATCCTGCACTTTTCAAATATTCGCTAAGCTTAAATGAGTTTTATTGTGCGGAGATAAGGTTGTGTATTTAGGCATTGATCTTGGTACATCGGCGATAAAAGTGATGTTACTTGCTGAAGATAACCATACGATTGCAATAGAAGAGCAAGCGATATCGATATCACATCCCCATACATTATGGTCTGAACAATCACCTGATGAGTGGTGGACGGTGCTGGTAAGCTTATTGGACCGTTTATCGTCAACTTATTCCTTTATGGATATCAAAAGTATTGGTTTAACAGGTCAAATGCATGGGGCAATAATACTCGATGGAAAAGAGCAAGTATTAAGGCCTGCAATATTATGGAATGATGGACGGAGTTTGTTGCAATGCCAAGAAATTGAACGTCTATTGCCCAATGCTAGGATGCTATGTAGTAATCAAATGATGCCCGGCTTTACTGCACCTAAATTACTCTGGCTGCAACATCATGAACCCGATATTTTTCATCAAGTAAATAAGGTGCTGCTACCAAAAGACTTTATAAGATTAAAGTTGAGTGGTGAATATGCTACAGATTTGTCAGATGCATCGGGTACGGGGTGGTTAGATGTTGAGCAGCGTAGTTGGTGTGAGCCGTTACTTCAAGTTACTGGTATGGCTTTAGAGCAGATGCCTAAGGTATATGAAGGGAATGAGATCAGTGGCTATTTACGTGCCTCTCTGGCTAAAAGGTGGAAAATGCCTTGTGTCCCAATTGCCGCTGGTGGAGGGGATAATGCTGCTGGAGCACTAGGAATGGGAGTGTACCATCCTCGGCAAGCTATGTTGTCGCTAGGGACATCAGGTGTTTATTTTATGGTAAGCGATGGGGCAAAACAAAATCCAGAGGCGGGCGTGCACAGTTTCTGTCATGCATTACCCAATCAATGGCATCTCATGTCAGTTATATTAAGTGCTGCCGCTTGCTTAAATTGGTTCGCTCAAATGATTGGTAATATATCGGTTGCTCAATTGCTGGAAGAAGTGACGATTTCAGATGACTTATCCCCCTCTAAGGTCAGTTTTTTACCTTATTTGTCCGGTGAGCGGACGCCTCATAATAACCCGAATGCTAAGGGCGTTTTTTTTGGATTATCTCACTCAACTACACGTATTGAAATGACAAAAGCCGTGCTAGAAGGGGTGAGTTATGCATTGGCAGAAGGGGTTGATGCTGCTCATGAAGTACAAGTTGCGCCTAAGGTGATTTCATTGATTGGAGGAGGAGCCAAAAGTGTTTATTGGCGTAAATTGCTTGCCAATGTGCTAGGTCATGAGGTGGAGTACCGCCAAGGTGGAAATATTGGGCCAGCATTGGGGGCGGCAAGATTGGCAAAATCAGCACTTATGCCTAACAATAAAGTAGAGGATATTTTTCTCAAGCCACCATTAATTGAGACCTATGCACCTAATAGGCAAATACATGAGGCACATTTAGATAATCGCGCTAAATTTCATCAGTTGTATTTAGCGCTAGTGGATATGTTTTAAAGTCTAATAAATGAAATGCTTATCCTGTAGAGATATGTGATTTCTAAGGAACTGACCATGGCTGATTACTTTAGTGGTTTGAATACCATAAAATATGTAGGTGCTGATGCTTCAGAACCATTTTCTTTTCGTTTTTATGATGAGGAACGTTTAGTTTTAGGGCGTTCAATGAAAGAGTTATGTCGTTTTTCAGCTTGCTATTGGCACAGTTTTTGTTGGGCTGGCGGAGACATGTTTGGAGAGCCTGCTTTTAATCGGCCTTGGCATGGCAGCAATTCTTTACTTAAAATGGCGAAATTTAAAGCTGATGTGGCTTTTGAGTTTTTTGAGAAATTGAGCGTTCCTTTTTATACCTTTCATGATACCGATGTCTCTCCTGAAGGCGATAGTGTAGCAAGTTATCTTTATAATTTGGATGTGATGCAAGAAGTATTAGCCAAAAAGCAGCAAGAAACTGGGCTAATTCCTTTATGGGGAACGGCAAATTTATTTTCTCATAAGCGTTATATGTCGGGAGCTGCGACTAACCCCGATCCTGATATTTTCGCTTATGCAGCGATGCAAGTATGTTGTGCGATGAAAACAACGTATGAATTAGGCGGCGAGAATTACCTTATTTGGGGCGGAAGGGAGGGGTATGAGACATTATTAAATACTGATTTAAAACAAGAAAGGACTCAGATGGCTCGTTTTTTACACCTTATTGTAGAGCATAAATATAAGATAGGATTTAAAGGTCCATTGCTTATCGAGCCCAAACCTAAAGAACCCACCAAACATCAGTATGATTATGATTCTTCTGCAGTTTATGCTTTTTTGTGTCAATATGGATTAGAGAAAGAATTTGTGCTAAATATTGAAGCTAATCATGCCACCTTGGCTGGGCATTCTTTTCATCACGAAGTGTGCAATGCGTTTGCCTTAGACATTTTTGGCTCTGTAGATGCCAATAGAGGTGATCCTCAATTGGGCTGGGATACGGATCAGTTCCCTAATAGCGTAGAAGAGATGACATTAATTTGTTATGAGATATTAAAGCATGGTGGATTCTCATCTGGAGGCTTTAATTTTGACACGAAACTTAGAAGGCAGAGTATTGATAAGCATGACTTATTTCATTCGCATATTGGTGCAATGGATACAATAGCATTAGCGTTGATCAACGCAGAGACAATGATTTTAGATGAATATTTGTCAAAAGTGATAAGGGAAAGATATCAGGGATGGAATACGTTATTTGGAGAAAATATTTTAAATGGTGATATAACCTTACAAGTATTAAAGGACTATGTGGAGCAAAATAAGCTAATGCCTGACATTAAGAGTGGTCAACAAGAAGCATTAGAAAACTATGTTAATCATATTATTTATAATAAGGTTAAATAACGGGCTCTTAGGTTAGCGCTGACATTAACAGGGGGGGCTTGTGTTAAAGCAGAAAAGTCATCAAGATGAAAATATTTTGTTGGTGGTATTGATCACTTGTATTGCAGCGATTGGTGGTTTTCTTTTTGGTTTTGATAGTGGTGTGATCAATGGCACTATTGAAGGTTTACAGCAAGCTTATCATTCAAATTCAGTGGGTTCTGGTTTTAATGTTGCCTCAATGTTGTTCGGATGTGCAATAGGAGCTTTTTTTGCTGGACGGTTAGCCGATAAATGGGGGCGACGATCGATATTAATCATATCGGCAGTATTGTTTATTGTGAGTGGTTGGGGCTCGGGTATTGCAAGTACATCAGGTGTGTTTGTTTTTTTTAGAATATTGGGTGGATTTGCCGTTGGGGCTGCTTCTATTCTTTCTCCTATTTACATTGCAGAAGTGGCACCCGCTCGTTATCGAGGGGCGCTGGCAACTTTACAACAAGTTTCCATATTAGCTGGTTTGTTGGCTGCATTTTTGAGCAATTATATTCTCGCTAAAATGGCGGGTTCTTCCATGGCTGTTTTCTGGCTAGGCTTTGAGGCATGGCGGTGGATGTTTTGGGTTGAGATCATTCCTGCTTTATTATTTTTATTTGCACTTTTTTTTATCCCTGAGAGTCCTAGATTTTTAGTGGCTGAAAATCAAAATGCTAAGGCACGTAAGGTATTGACTCGCTTGTATGGATTACACCAAGGAAGGATTAAGTTGAGTGAAATTCATGGGTCGTTATTATCCGATCATCCTCCGAGTTTTACTGACTTAAAAAGTTCACAAACAGGTAAACTTCATCATGTTGTTTGGGTGGGCATAGGGTTAGCTGCTTTACAACAATTAATTGGGATTAACGTCATTTTTTATTATGGTAGCATACTTTGGCAAGCGGCTGGCTTTTCAGAAGATAATGCACTCTTAATTAACGTGCTGACAGGTATAGTTAGTATAACTGCATGTATAATAACGATGTTTTTGATTGACTCTTGGGGTAGAAAACCTTTCCTATTACTGGGCTCAATCGGTATGTCAATGGCCTTATTGTTAATGGTTTATGCTTTTTCACACGCCAGTTTGACTCCCAGTGGCGATTGGCAGTTGGGGCGCTTTGGAGTGTTAGCGTTAATTTCGGCTAATGCTTACGTGTTTTTTTTCAATATATCTTGGGGACCCATAATGTGGATCATGTTAGGGGAAATGTTTCCAAATCAAATTA
This sequence comes from uncultured Shewanella sp., assembly GCF_947491715.1. GTDB lineage: Bacteria > Pseudomonadota > Gammaproteobacteria > Enterobacterales > Shewanellaceae > Shewanella. The sequence goes on from NZ_CANLKR010000002.1 coordinate 69,790, forward strand.
GGGGTTCTGGCTTAGCAGTGGCTGGGCTTGTTCAATGGGGCGCAAATTTTAGTGTGACGATTAGTTTTCCACTTTTACTGAGTCTACTGGGTTTAGCGGCAACTTATAGCGTGTATGCTATTTCAGCTTTAATTTCCATTGCTTTTGTATTTTTTTATGTTTATGAAACAAAAGGAAAAGAGTTGGAAAGCATGTCTTATTGAAAAACGTTTAAGCATAAATAGAGAAATACAATTAGAAATACCATGTTGGTTTATCAAGTTCAGTAATGAGCATGAAACCAGTTAGAGGTAGCGAGAAAGTTTTTGATTAAATTCAGTGTACTTTCAAGTGGGTTACACATAAATACTCTATTATTAGGGAGGGGTTGAGGACGAATGATTTTACTTCCTTTTTCATTGTATTGACACTTGTTTGTGATTATAAAGGGATAGACATAATCAATGAAATATAGCAATAATTTTCCTCTTATCATGTCCATTAGTTGTATTGCTGCAATGGGATCTTTTCTATTTGGTTTTGATACTGGAGTCATTAATGGAACGGTTGGAGGATTAAGGTTAGCATTTGATTCAAGTTTATTTGTATCCAGTTTTAATATTGCTTCTATGTTACTCGGTTGTGGAATGGGTGCTTTTTATTCTAGTTGGTTATCTGACCGATTTGGTCGGCGTACTATGCTGATGGTCGCTGCTGTTTTATTTATTGTAAGTGCGGCAGGGTCAGGAATTGCTTATTCTTCAGATGAATTTATTTTGTATCGATTCATTGGTGGGCTGGCCGTTGGCTCTGTTTCAGTACTTGTTCCTATGTATATTGCTGAAATTGCACCGGCTCATTACCGGGGAGCTTACGGTACACTACAGCAATTTGGTATTATTCTTGGTTTTTTAGTTGTTTATACGAGTAATTATTTGCTGGTTAAATTATCAGGTACGTCAATTAATGAGTTTTGGTTGGGATTTGAAACATGGCGATGGATGATATGGGGTGAGTTACTACCCGCAATTATTTTTTTTATCACTTTATTTTGGATCCCAGAAAGTCCACGTTATTTAGTGGTTAAAGGAAAAAACAAGTTGGCTTTGAAGGTGCTTGTTAAACTTTATGGACAATTCTTAGGTGAAGCGAAGTTACTGGATATTTCAATGTCACTGTCTAGTGATCATAGTCCAAGATTATCAGATTTAAAGAGCAGAGAAACGGGAAAAGTGCATAAAGTTGTATGGATTGGATTATTTATAGCGACTTTTCAGCAGTTTATAGGTATCAATGTCATCTTTTATTATGGCTCAGTGTTATGGGAGTTAATTGGTTTTTCAGAGCTAAATGCACTATTTATTAATATTATAGTGGCATGTGTTGCTGCTACTGGATGTCTTATCATGATTTTTTTAGTGGATGCTTGGGGAAGACGTCCATTATTAAAAATGGGCAGTGTTGTTATCTTTTTTACGTTATTAGCGCTTGCTTTCATTTTTATGAACGTCGAAAAAGATATCTATGGTGTGATAAATTTAGGGCACTATAAAATACTGACTTTAGTGATAATAAATCTATATGTATTTGTTTTTAATCTGTCTTGGGGACCTGTCGTGTGGATAATGTTGGGGGAAATGTTTCCTAACCAGCTGAGGGGATCGGCCCTTGCTATCGTGGGGTTATTACATTGGGTTGCGAACTTTATGGTAGTGATGACGTTTCCTTTATTACTTCGATCCATTGGTATGGGTGGAGTTTTCAGTGTATATGGTGGTTTTACATTAATATCAGGGGTTTTTGTTTTTTATTATTTAAGTGAGACTAAAGAAAAAGAGTTAGAAGAGGTTTGATTGTACTGGTTCACATTGGGTAAAGGTATGAACAAGCATAGCAATGAAAATACTATTCTGATTATGGCCATCAGCTGTGTTGCAGCAATGGGGGCCTTTTTGTTTGGGTTTGATACTGGGGTGATTAATGGCACCGTTGGGGGACTAAGACTTGCTTTTAATTTAACACTCGTTGAATCCAGTTTTAATATTGCATCGACATTACTCGGCTGTGCTATTGGTGCTTTTTATTCTGGTCGGCTTGCGGATATCTATGGTCGACGGTTTATGTTAGTGATTTCGGCGATATTCTTTATTGTAAGTGCATGGGGATCGGGAATAGCAGATACATCAAATGTGTTTATTTTTTATCGCATGATTGGAGGGCTTGCAGTGGGGGCGGCTTCCATTTTAGTGCCCATGTATATTGTTGAAGTAGTCCCTGCACGCTATAGGGGGGCATATGCTGCCTTACAGCAGGTGGCTATCAATGTCGGACTCTTTTTTGTTTTTATGAGTAACTATTTGCTTGTTCATTGGGCTGGAACGTCTATTAATAGCTTTTGGCTTGGCTATGAGGCTTGGCGTTGGATGTTATGGGGGGAGCTATTACCTGCTTTTATTTTTTTAGTTATGCTTTTTTTTGTGCCTGAAAGTCCCCGATATTTAGTGGTAAGAGAGAAAAATAAACAGGCGCTGCAAGTGTTAACAAAACTATATGGACAATTTTTTGGTGAAGCTAAATTGATGGAAATTTCATTGTCTCTTTCTAGCGATCATAAACCAAGATTATCTGATTTAAAAAACCCCACTTCGAGAAAAGTAAGGCGAATCGTTTGGATAGGTATGGGTATTGCCGCTTTTCAGCAGTTAATTGGTATTAATGTTGTTTTTTATTATGGTGCTATTTTATGGGAAGTGGCGGGCTTTTCTGAATCGAATGCGTTACTCATTAATGTGATCAGTGCAGGTCTTAGCGTCGGAGCCTGTATTTTTACCATTCTTTTTGTTGATAAATGGGGGAGAAGACCGTTTCTTTTAATCGGTTCAGTAGGAATAACGGTTTGCTTACTATTATTAGTCTTTGTATTTTTCCAAGCTGTTCCAGATATTTATGGTGTAATGGACTTAGGAAATTATGACACTTTAGCATTAATTGCAGCCAATGCTTATGTCTTTTTCTTTAATTTATCCTGGGGTCCTGTCATGTGGGTTATTTTAGGTGAAATGTTCCCTAATCAAATTCGAGGTTCAGGGTTGGCGGTAACCGGCTTTGTGCATTGGATTGCTAATTTTGCGATTACAATGAGTTTTCCTTTATTACTGAGCAATATAGGATTGGTGGGAGCATATAGCATTTATAGTTTCTTTGCATTTCTTTCGGTTGTATTTGTGTATCGATATTTGAATGAAACTAAAGGAAAAGAATTGGAAGAGATGAGTATGTAGCATTCATACAGGACAAGATTAAGTAGGGAGAGACTCCTATGAGCCATAGTAATGAAAAAGTATTTTTTATTACCTTTATCTGTTTTATTGCTGCTATCGGCTCATTTCTATTTGGATTTTATACAGGGGTTATTAATGGTACGTTAGGCGGTTTAGCCTCGGCTTTTGACTCTCATTATATGGGGTTGAGTGTTAACGTCGCTTCGATGTTAATTGGCTGTGCAATAGGTGCTTTTTTTGCGGGGCATCTGGCTGATTTATTCGGGCGCAGAATAATATTAATTGTGATTTCAATATTGTTTATTGTGAGCTCTTTAGGTGCAGGTTTTGCTACAACTTCTTCTTGGTTTATTGCATTTCGAATATTGGGTGGAATGGGGGTTGGTGCTGCATCAGTAATCGTCCCTATGTATATTGCGGAGGTTGCGCCTGCACGTTATCGTGGTTCATTAGGTGCTATTCAGCAAGTGGCTGTGATTTTAGGCTTGTTTATTGCCTTTATGAGTAACTATGTTTTAGTGAATGTGGCGGGGGGAGTGAGTCATCCCTTTTGGTTTGAGTATGAAACCTGGCGCTGGATGTTTTGGATGGAGTTGATCCCTTCATTTGTTTTTTTATTGGGTTTATTATTAATCCCAGAGACGCCACGTTATTTAGTTTTATCTGGCCAACATCAAAAGGCTGTGGCTGTGTTGACAAGGTTGTATGGTCAATTTATAGGTGAAGCTCGGTATATTGAAATTTCATTGACGTTATCTGAATCGCACTTACCTCGGTTTTCAGATTTAAAAAACAAGCAAACAGGCAAATTGTACAAAGTTGTTTGGATCGGGTTAGGGCTAGCTCTTTTTCAACAATTAACTGGGATCAATGTGATTTTTTATTATGGCGTGGTTTTTTGGAAAGCCGCAGGGTTTAGTGAACTTGATGCATTATTGATTAATGTTATTGTTGGAGGCATTTGTTTAGTTGCCAGTATTTTTACTTTGTTATTAATAGATAAGGTGGGGCGAAAGATTTTTTTGATGATGGGCTCTATTGGGATGACAGCTTCTTTGGCTGTGATGGTTGGGGTCTTTTATCATACATCAAAAGCCCTGTCTGGTGTATTAATCTTAGGTGACTTAGATTGGGTGGTTCTTATTGCTGCCAATGCGTATGTGTTCTTTTTTAGTTTGTCTTGGGGGCCAGTCATGTGGGTGTTATTAGGTGAGATGTTCCCAAACCCTATTAGAGGCTCTGCTTTAGCGGTAACAGGCGTCGCTCTATGGATTGCAAATTTATTGACTGTAATGACATTTCCTATCATTTTGTCTCAATCTGGTCTCATGATTGCTTACGGGATTTATGGTGGAATGGCCTTGTTGTCTATCCTTTTTGTCTATCAATATGTTTATGAAACAAAAGGGAAAGAGTTAGAGGCGATGTCTTATTAAGTGAGGAGGTTCATAGGTTATTTCCAGTGGGGAATGTTAAGCGCCTCAAATAGGACGCTTAACGTATGACGTGAGGAAGAATTTACATTTGTTGTATTGCCCAACTCATAAAGGCCTTTCTTGTCGGTTCATCGGCTTGCTTCCACCAATATTTTAACATCTGTTGTGCTTCCTTTGCTGATTGACTGGAAGCTGGAGCAGTGGCAAGACTGATAGGATCTTGAATTGAAGGTGTAACTTCAGTCTGAGTAGTACCTTGAACGGTTGCCGCTGCAGCAGCGGCTTCTGGGCTGATATCTTGTTTATTTCGAGTGAATAATTGGGAGACAAAACTGTCTTCAGTGAAGTTAGTTTGCTTAACTTGAAAGTCGACTTTGCCATTGTTACTTTGCTTAATAATGACTTGAGGTGATTTTGAAAAGGCTTTGGGATCTTTTACTGGCAGCCCCCCAACAGGCTCTAGTTGGTATTGGTGATTTTCGATTACGTTTAATGTCACAATGAAAGGTGAAGACTCAACGCGGTATTCGCTATCACTGTAATCATCTTCAATCATATCGCTGTATCGAATCGCAATTTTATGACTGCCAGGCTGTAATTTAAGCGTCGACTTATGGGTAAAAAAGTTCGTTTTGATTTTTTGACCATCGATGGCTAAATATTCAAATGACATTGGAATGGTTAAACTGGATGCGAGGGTAGTGGCACTTGTGAGAAGGGTGAGTAAAGCGGTGAAGATACGTATTGATTTCATGTTCATTCCTTAAAGTGCTAATAATGTCTCTGTATTATTTTTATTGATAAAAGTGAGCCGTTTCATTGTGCTAAATCATCATGGCATATTTTGTTAATAATTTCGATTCTTGTTTGGCCTTTCATAAAGCTGAATACGCTCTTCGATGTAAGTAATGGCTTGACGACATTTACCTAATCGTCGATGCAATAATAGGATTTCATTTTGCCGAGTGATTTTGTCATTTTTATGACAATGGCCTAATTGTGATTGCAACAGGTCAATCTTATATTGCATTTTTTTCTGCCAATTGAGATGTTTATCAAGCTCTTCATAGAGTTTATGGCTATTTTGCATCACATTGGCGGCTATCCAGTTAAATCCGCTTTCTTGGTGGGCCAATTGGTGGCGTTTTACAGCCATTTTTCGTTTAATAGTTTTTTTATGTTCAGCTGTTTTGATATCCAAAGAGGTGGCTTGTAAGGCACGTTTTACTGCGGTAAATTGATCTTGGATCCGCTGGCAATGATATAACATGGATTGCGACGCGAGTTTAAAGGAGAGCTGTTTTTCTAGTTGGTTGATATTTTTTGCTATTTGTTCAATGCATGGAAATAATTTTGCACCTGACTGTATAAAGAGAGAACGATTAAAACGCTCAATATCGAGTAGCATTTTTTGTTGTGTCTTAGGCAGTTGACTATCATGTTGTAGAACATCTTGTTCTAACCGCTTAAGTTGTTGCTTTAGTTTGTTAATTAAGTCACCTTTTGTCATATCCATGCACTCCAAGTGAGCTTAGCTGCAATGATAATGATAATAATGATAAAGAGAGGACGAATGAAAGGAAAGCCAAACTTAATGGCTGAATGTGCCCCAATATAAGCGCCTAACATCATACAAACGCCCATAGAAAGTCCCAATGCAATATCGACTTTTTGTAACATGAAAAAAATAATCAATGAAGTTACATTACTGGTAAAAGTCATCGCACGGGCGAGGCCACAGCTATGGAGTAAAGGTAAATGATGAAGACGGCTGCTTGATACTGTCCAAAATGCGCCTGTACCTGGGCCTGCAAATCCATCATAAAATCCTAATGGAATGGCTTGAAGCCATTGTTTTAGTGCAGATGCTGGGCGGTTAGGGGGGATTAAGTTCTTGTCTCCCATAGCATTAGGTTGTAGTAACGTATACAGAGCAATGATGATGATGATTAATGGTAAGGCTTTTTCTAACCAGGCATTATTGATGAGGGAAACAGAAAAGGTGCCAATAACCGCCCCGATAAAAGCAGCAATGAAACTGTGATACCACAAGCTTGGGGAAAAGAGCCTTTGTTTATAGTAGGTAAAAGCCGCCATGGAAGAACCAAAGGAAGCGGCCAGCTTATTTGTGCCTAAGGCCATATGGGGATTCACTCCCATGGTGAGTAGCGCAGGGATAGATAACAGGCCACCGCCACCGACAACAGCATCAATAAATCCTGCTATAAATCCAATTAATGCAAGAATAGCCCAAGAACTAGGCTCAAGTAATAAATCCAAAAGCTTTCCTATTCAATAACTTGTCGAAATGGGGGGAGAGAATTGAGTAAAGACTTCCCATAGCGTTTACTGACTAACCGCCTATCTAAAATGGTTATTCGGCCATAATCTTGCTCTTTACGTAACAATCGACCGCAACTTTGTATTAGTTTACGCGAAGCGTCTGGAATAGTCAGTTGTAAGAAAGGATTTCCCCCTTTTATTTTAATATATTCAGCATGGGCTTGTTCAACAGGAGAGGTGGGAACAGCAAAAGGCAGTTTAGTGATAATCAGGTTTGTTAAATAATCACCAGGCAAATCTAATCCTTCAGAAAAGCTTCCCGTTCCAAAAATGACACTGGCTTCTTGGTTATCGCATCGTTTTTTGTGATCCGATAAAATGGCTTGTCTGGATGCGCTGCCTTGAATGAGAAGAGGTTGTTTGAGCTTAGATTCGATAAGTCCTGCTACTTTTTCCATTTGCCAATAAGAAGCAAATAAAACCAAGCTGGCTTGCTCATCTTCAATCAAGGTTATAATTTTTTGAGCAAGCTCTTCAGTGAAAGATTCATGAGTCGGCTCTGTCTCCATCTTTGGTAAATATAGAGTCGCATTATTTTCAAAATCAAAAGGTGAGTTCATGGCTAAATAACGGCTACCGTCAGAGAGTGATAAGCCCACTTGATGAGTAAAGTGATTGAAGTTATTTAATGCCCTAAGGGTGGCGCTGCATAAAACCACGCCAGCGGCTTTTTCCCATAATAATGACTCCAGCATGAAGCCCACTTCAATGGGAGAGGCATTAAATAAATAATCGCTTTGCTTTCCCGTTAACTGCTCTATCCATCTTGCCTGTGGTGCGCCTTTCGGATTATCTTTTTTGGCCATCATTTTCCACAATTTCTGTAGATTTTCTAGGCGCTGTAACATAAATCCAGTTTCGGAAAGCAAGGCTTCTGACTGGTGTTTAGCAATATCGCCATCTTTAATTGCTTCATTGAGCAAGGATAACATCTTGTTAAATTGTTTTAGTGCATTATTAGCCGTTGTGGCGGCATTTTCTGCTTGAATGAGTAAGCCTTCAGGTAAGACACCATGTTCAAAGCGAAATCGACTTTCAGGATTGTCAAAGCGTGCGTTTTGGGTGTCGCAATAGGATGCGATTTGTGTGAGTTGAGCACTGAGATCGGCAATATGATCTTCCATAGCCTGTGCTGGCGCGATGATATAATTGCTTTTTATTTGGTTTTGAAGCTTGGCACAGGTTTTACTCATTTTATCGAGCCAATCAATAGCCCCGCGTAATGTGGCCTGCGCACTACTAAAGTCACGCGCGACATTAGGGAGGTGGTGGGCTTCATCTATGATATAAAAAAGGCTTTCTGGCTCAGGTAAAATAACGCCCCCGCCTAATTCTAAATCTGCCAGTAATAAGCTGTGATTAGCAATGAGGACATCCCAAGTATCAAGATCTTCTCGTGCTTTATGAAAAGGACACTGTCGGTGACTGGCATGTTGTTTATGGCAGCTGTGTTTATCACATGCAATCTGTTGCCATAAATGATCGGCAAGAGGTTGGTTTAATGTGTCTCTTTCACCATTCCATTTTTGTTGGTTGTAGTCATCAAGTAAGGCTTTTAGAGTGCTTAATTGGTGAGGATCGGGCTTTGTTTGCCATAATGCCATTTGAGTGGTGTTGGTTTCTTCAACCATCATGGTTAATTTAGATAAGCAAACATAACGCTGGCGACCTTTGACTAACCCATATTGAAAGTCCAAACCCGATTGCTTAAGAAAAAAAGGCAGATCTTTTTGCAAAAGTTGTTCTTGTAAAGCGACAGTGGCAGTGGCAATACAAATTTTCTTCTTACTGGCCAGTGCAAGTGGAATGGTACCCAGCAAGTAAGCTAATGACTTACCTATGCCTGTGCCTGCTTCAACGACAATAATACGTCTGTGCTTATCATATTCTCCCGCCAAGGTTTTGGAGATTTCCGCTACAATATAGTTTTGTTCTTTGCGCGGACAAAAATGGGGAAGTGTGTCTGCAATACCTTTATAAATGGAGCGTATTTGGGTTTTAACATCTGCCGATAACATGATTTTACAAACAAAAAGAAATAATGCTGTACATAATAACAGTGAATGCATAGCCTAAGAAGCTTTTAAATGTTAATTATATGCTTTTCTATTTCAACCTCCCTGAAAGAAGCCTTTTAAATGGGGATAATGTTGAGTCATGACGCGTTGATTTAAGTGAGAGTTGAGATGAGTGTAATGCCAGAAAAAAAGGTGGGTATGAAAGGACGGGTATTGACTCGTCAGGGCGTTAATTACCATGATGACTACTACTTGCAATACTACATACAAACGCTCACGGGGGCTAGGCAAGTTTTAGTGAAAGAGGAGGTTGTCTGCTTTTGTAAAACTGAAGATGCTAAGCGTATTCAGGGATTAATGCATGGCCGGAAAATTCGAGTACAGGTGGTAAAACTTAAAAACTTCCAAAATGATAATATCTCCGCTATTTACTCTTCCAATGTTTCCCTGCATCGGCAATTGACTCGAGTAGCAACCGATGCGGGTATTGCGTTATATGAAGCCGATATTAAAGCGGAGACTCGATTTTTGATGGAGCGATTTGTGACTTTAGATGTCGAGTTTAGCGGTTGTGAAACTCAGCTCCCTGAGTTAGGTGATGTGTTTATTGCCAATAAAGCACGACAAGCCAATATAGAAATCGTTTTTAAAGCCATTTCCCTAGATTTTGAGTGCAGTCCGCAAGGAGAGCTTTACAGTGCAGCTTTATACGGTAAAGGGCCGGACGGCAGTGTTTATCAGAAGGTGTTGATGGTAGGAGATAGTTTAAAGTATAAAAATAAAATTCTTTATATACAGTGGGTTGAAAATGAAATTGCATTGATCCATGCATTGATTCGCTGGTTTAACGTTTATGATCCTGATTTTATTATTGGCTGGTCTGTGGTGAACTTTGATTTAGCACTGCTCTATAAACGCGCTAAACTCCATGGTATCGCATTGACTATTGGTCGTGGCGGTAACGAGATGGGGTGGAAAGTGGCGGATAAATATCGACCTGAAACCTTATTATTACCCGGTCGTGTTGTCCTAGAGGGAATTGATTGGTTAAAAGCAGCTTTTTATCAGTTTGAACGTTATGGACTGGACTTTGTGGCTCAGGCGTTATTGGGAGAAGGAAAAGCGATTGATCAGGTGGATAACAGGCTCGATGAAATAGTATATCTTTTTCAGCAAGATAAAATAGCCCTTGCCCATTATAATATCACTGATAGCCGATTAGTTTGGGATATTTTTGAAAAGACTCAGCTTTTTGATTTCGCCATCGAAAGAGCAAAATTGACAGGACTTGAACTGGGGCGTGTGGGAGGCTCAGTGGCGGCATTTAACTTTCTTTATTTGCCTCATTTACATCGCTCAGGTTATGTCGCACCAGTAATGCCTGACAGTGAATGTCCAGACAGTCCCGGTGGTTATGTCATGGATTCTAGGCCTGGATTATATCAAAACGTGTTGGTGCTTGACTTTAAAAGTTTATATCCATCAATTATCCGTAGCTTTTTAATTGATCCTAAAGGGTTAATTGAAGGAATGAAAGGGAGGGAAGAAGAGACTGTCGATGGTTTTTTAGGCGCAAAATTTTCACGGAATAATGCCATTTTACCTAAAATAGTGGCCAATCTTGCTGTGCAAAGAGAAAAAGCAAAAAGCGAAGATAACGCTCCCTTATCCCAAGCGATTAAAATTATCATGAATTCTTTTTATGGCGTGTTAGGTTCGAGCGGATGTGTATTTCATGATCCGCAACTGGCGAGCTCAATCACCTTAAGAGGGCATGAAATCATGAAGCAAACCCGCGCTTGGATCCAAGATTATGGATATCAAGTGATCTATGGTGATACGGATTCTACTTTTGTGTGGCTAGGGGAAAACCCTCCTAGTTCTCAACAATCGATCGATGATTTAGGCCAGCAACTAGCAATGATGATCACAGATAAATGGTCTGATAAGTTAAAAGCTGAGTGGCAATTGGACAGTTTTTTAGAATTGGAATATGAGTGTCATTATCAACATTTTTTTATGCCCACCTTACGTGACTCTAAGGAAGGGTCAAAAAAGCGTTATGTTGGGGCGATAGCTCACCATGATGGTTCACTCAATATGGTGTTTAAGGGCATGGAGCAAGTACGAAGTGATTGGAGTCCGATTGCGAAGCGTGTTCAATATGAACTTTACCTAAGGTTATTTCAGGGGCAGGATGTTGTCTTTTTTTTGAGAAAGACGTTGCAGGATTTAACAAATGAGTCTCTTAATGGTGAATTAGTGTTTACTAAGCGTTTAAAAAGAGATGTGTGTGATTACAAAATTAAGTCTGCGCCGCATCTTGATGCAGCAAAACGTTTATCTCAATGGACTGAAGATGCAAATTATTTAAAGAAAGGTACTCGAGTTGACTATGTGATGACAATCAATGGCGCCGAGCCAGTGGGTTTGAGGCGCTCTAGAATCGATTTTGATTATTATATCGAAAAACAATTGTCACCGATTGCTGAACCAGTACTGACAATCTTAAATAAAAGCTTTAGTGAAGTTGCAACAAATCAAATTATGTTAATTTAGGTGCTCCTATGTTGCTAAAGAGCTTTTTCAGTGTTCTAATTTGGTTTTATTGAATGGTGTTACATGGTTTCTTTAGTTAACGTGATGCGGAAATCTCAGTTTTTTGTAATATTCGTCTTTAAGTCGATACTTATTTGTTGCTAACATCTGAAGCAACAAAGGACGCGGAAAAACAACGGAATGATTAAAATAAGTTAAATATTAAGAAACAAATTTTAATTATACTAAAAACAAATAAGGTTAGGGATCATATGAAAAAGACTCTAGTTGCATCGGCATTAGCAGCAGTTATTTTTGTTCCATCAGCATCAGCAATTGAAATTTATAAAGATAATGAAAACGCAGTTGGTATTGGTGGTTGGATAGATGCGAAAGTGATCACGACTCAAGGTGAAACTGACGTATCTAATGGTTCTAGTCGCATTAATTTTAATTTTACTCGTCAGTTGACTCATGATTGGAAAGCATTCTCAAAGCTTGAGTGGGCCGTGGATATGGTCGGTAATACCAGTGTTGCTTATAATGATTCTAATGGTTTGACATCCAGTCGCAGTGAGTTTTTATCGAACCGTTTAGGATATGTGGGACTCAGTAACGACACATATGGTTCGGTGGCAATCGGTAAGCAATGGGGTGTTTGGTATGATGTGGTTTACAATACTAACTTGTTAGGTTGGGACGGTAATACCTCAGGTACTTATACTTATAATAAGTCCGATGGCTCTGTCAATGGTACTGGCCGTGCTGACAAAGCGGTACAATACCGTAATGCTTTTGGCGATTTTAGTTTTGCACTGCAAGCTCAGCTCAAACAAGATACTTATACCACAGGTTGGAATGATAGTACGGGGACAAACAGCAATTTATTCGTGACATCTGAAAGTGTCCAGCAGCTGGATTATTACAATACTTATGGTATTTCGATGACTTACCAAGTGACAGATGATTTTGTGTTAACCGCGGGCGGCAACCGAGGTGAGTTTGATGCTTGGACTGGATCGACAGCAACCATTGCGGGTTGGACTAAGAACAATTATACCGACTCTATATACGGTGCGGGTGCCACTTATGGTAGCTGGAATGGTGAAGGTTTTTATGCTGCAGCGAATGTTAACCAACAAAAATATCACGATACAGATCCAGCAGGTCGCTTGATCCCAGAAGCCGTTGGTTTAGAGTCTCTGTTCTCCTATAAATTTGAAAATGGATTACGTCCACTTATTGCCTATAACGTATTAAAAGCGGATAGCAGTTATGGTGATGATTATAGCGGCGATACTTTCAAACGTGAGTTTTTAGTGGTGGGATTACACTATGTATGGACACCTAAAACGGTGGTTTATATCGAAGCTCGTAAAGACTTAAGTGACTCAAAGAGCAGTACTTCATCTATTCAAACGTTAATGGATAATGATGAGAGTGATGCTGTTGCGATAGGCGTACGCTACTACTTATAAGCCTCTTTATACTGGCTTATCAATGAGCACCCTTTAAGGGTGCTTTTTTGTTTGCCCAGCGAAGCTGGCAGACCCGACAGGTCGAAAGAAACCTGTATCGCCCTGACTGAGGGGAAGATGATCCGAATGGCAAGGGCGTTGTTGGCTAACGGCAGGGCCTGAAGGAAGCCTGACATCGACTCTGAAATTCAGACACTTTTATTCAAGAGAGGACTCAAGGTAAAAGTGGGTGCGAGGTGGCAGATGATCCCGTAGTCGTGAATAAAGTCCAGCCGACGAAAGCCTGTAATGGTGTGGAGGAGAAAACTGGATTGATTAACAGCCCAGTTTGTTGGCAGTATTTGAAGCCAAAAGCTCGAATGTTAGGCGAAGGGGTGAAGCTTAATTTAAGTTTGTCATGGACAGGCGTTTTGTTTTCATAGGTACAGAAATCACTTTAGCCAATGAGGTCATTTCGACTGGAGTGTAGAAATCCCTAAAGATGACGGAGGCTCAAGAAGTCCATTAGCGAGTTGGGCGATGCCCAATAAATGGTTTGATGAGCAGGGACTCTTTAACTTAGAAAAGGTAAAAACGGGATATGTGTTCAGTACGAAATAACTGAATGAAATTAAGCAGGAGCCGTATACGAGATCCGTACGTACGGTTCTGTGAGAGGGATGAGACAGTGATGCCTCACGCTACTCGATGTGTTCGCTTGAATAGTCGTTGCAAAAGAATACGACATTCATCATTTGTCTCTTCGTTTCCATCTCCACCTTTATCTCCACCTTTATCTCTATCTTCCTCTTTTTCTACGTCTTGTTCTCTACGAATAACGCTTATTGATAACCTTTTGGGCTAGTGATTTGGCATGATAAGTGGCATCGCTTGTATATCTAATCGTCCGCAGAGAAGGTTAGGACAATGCTAATGAGTTATTTTTGTTCTATATCAATATATTACTAATATTATTGTTTGGTGGGTTAGCCAGTTATTCCTAATATTATTCTCACTTGTTTGGTGATATTTACTGTAACTAATTCGTGATTTTATATTCCTCTTTCCTCTTTGGCTTTTATTCACACAAGTCTCAATTGTCAGTAATGATTGTGTTTGTAAAGGTTTTTTTGTTGATTAAATGTTTTTTTTGTGTTTTTATCTGTACCCGATGTATCAGATGTATCAAATGTGGCCCCAGAAGTTACTTTTAAAAATCTGAGTCGTTAAAAAAATAAAAAAAGTCTAGGGAGATTGACTATATGTATAAGAATAATTATCTAGCCAATTCGGTTCGGTTTGCATTAATGAGTGCAGTGACAGCAAGTGCTATCACTGTCCCATCAGTTTTTGCTGCAGAAGCAGAAGAAAAAGCGGCTAAAGTGGAGCGCATTTCGGTAACGGGTTCACGTATTAAACGCTCTGACATGGAAACGGCAAGTCCAGTGACTGTGATTGATGCATCGGCCATCCAAGCACTGGGTAGTGCCTCTATTGATGGCGTATTACAGCAGTTAACGGCATCTGGCGGTGGCATGACAAGTGCAACGACCAATAATGGTGGCCGTGGTAATGCAACGGTTAACTTACGTGGGTTAGGTGAAGAGCGTACATTAGTATTAGTGAATGGTCGCCGTATGATCCCATCAGGAACAGGTGCCTCCTCTACCGTTGATTTAAATACGATTCCCGTGTCGATGGTTGAGCGTATTGAAGTATTAAAAGATGGCGCCTCAGCAACCTACGGCTCAGATGCCATTGCCGGTGTGGTTAACGTTATTTTAAAGCGTGATTTTGAAGGGTTTGAGCTCAATGCGCAAACTGGCATGAGTGAGCATGGTGACGGTGATGAAACTATCATCGATGTCACCATGGGTAACAGTTTTGACAAGGGTAACCTTGTGATGAACATTCAATACACTAAACGAGGTGAAACCGGCCAAGCCGATCGTGGTTATTCTTCTTGTCCTTTAGCTGAAAGTGGTGGTACTAGCCTCTATTGTGGTGGTAGCTCGACATCACTGGGCGGACATGTTACAGGGGATAATAACTTTGAAATCACTAAATCAGGTACCGATAAATTTGGTAATCCGGTTTACGCTATAGGTGATGCTGGCTTTTATGGTGAGTATGTCGATGATGGTGCAGGCAATCCAACATTTAAATACTTCGATGAGAATAACAAGAAAGCGGATTTAAGTGGTCGTGGTGGAACTTATCATGATTACATTTATGAAGGTGATAATAACGATAAGTTTAACTATAATGAATACAGTTATTTATATACGCCACTTGAGCGTATTAACTTAACCACATCGGGCACTTATGAGTTATTTGATTCAATCACTTTCTTCGCTGAGGGCATGTACAGTAAGCGCTGGACTAACCAACAAATGGCACCAGAGCCAGTAGGTGTTGAATTTGCCTATAATCCTCTGAGTGGGAATGGTATAAGCATTCCTATCAATGATACGGTTTCTTATTCTCAAGCGGGTTGGATGAGTGATGCGCTTGTTGGCTCTGTTCAAACGGGTGAGAATGTAAGTTATGGCCGCCGCTTATTAGAGTCCGGTACGCGAAATTTTGCTCAGTCCGTGGATACTATTCGCATCGTAGCTGGTCTTGAAGGTGAATTCGATAATGGTTGGACATGGGATGTTGCTTTAAATAAAGGCCGTAATGATGCAACGTCAACCACTGAAAACTTGCATAATATGAGTGCCATTACAGATGATATTACTGCGGGAACGTTTGATCCTGTATTGCAAGCATCATGGTCAGGAGCCAACTTAGCGCAATATAATTATACTTCGATAGAAAAAAGTTACACTGAGATGGATATATACTCAGCCAACTTGTCGGGTGATATCATGGAGTTGCCTGCTGGTGAGCTTGGTTTTGCCACAGGTGTGAGCCATCGTAAAGAGTCGGCAGGTAAAACACCAGACCCAATTACAGCACAAGGGTTAGGCAGTGATGATCGTGAAGAAGCAACATCGGGTTCTTATACCGTAAAAGCGGCATATCTTGAATTGGCTGTGCCGTTATTGAGTGAGCTGCCATTGGCACAACAAGTGGATTTAAGTGCCGCTATTCGCTACTTTGATTACAATACTTTCGGCGATGATAATACCTGGAAGTTAGGTTTAACCTGGCAAGTGAATGACAGCATCATGTTACGTGGTGTTCGCTCGACAGCTTTCAGAGCGCCTTCCGTGGATGAATTATATGGCGGAGCTGTTAATTCTTACAGCTTTATCTCTCATGCTGCTTCAGCATTTGATCAAGCAAAAGTAACAGTGGGTGGCAATGAGAACCTTAAGCCAGAAGAAGCCAACATTACCACATTAGGTGTCGTGCTACAGCCTAGCTTCTTAGAGAACTTCTCGGCGACAGTGGATTATTTTGATATTGATATCACTAATGCCATTACTGAACTCGATGCTGATTATATTGCTAATTTATGCGTGAGTGACACTGGTCAATTGCAAAATGGTGGTAATGCTGTTTGTCAAGATGCCAGTGTTTACGTTGCTCCAGATACACGCATTATTTTCAATAATGGTCAACGAAATGTGGGCGGCGAAAGCACAACTGGTTTTGATATCAACATGGCTTATACCTTTGAAGGCTTAGGGCTTGATTGGAGAATAAATTCAGATACTACTATTATCACTAAATTTGAAACAACTGATCAAAATGGTACTGTGACGGATTATGCCGGTAAAATTACCAGCTCAAGTGATATTGGTGGCTATGCGAAATACAAATCTAATTTAGATTTGAGAGCGGCGGGTGATGATTGGAGTGCAACGTATCAAATTCGTTACATTGACGGTATGGAGTCAATGTCAGCTGCTTGTGATTCAGGATGTTATGGTCCTGAAACGGATGCGGTTTTCTATCATAACCTGTCAGGGACTTACATTCTTAACGAAACCGTTTCATTCGGTGCCGGTGTAAATAACTTATTTGACCAAGAGCCTGAGTATTACACAGGTTATAATTCGGCTAATACAGCACCTGCAATTTATGATGTACTGGGCCGTTATTACTACCTAAGAGGGACTGTAAGATTCTAATCTTGCCGTTATCTTGTTAGATATTCAAAACGTCGCCTAGTGCGGCGTTTTTTTATGCCTTAATATTATGCATTTTACTTGTATCTTTTTTCTCAATTTTCATTCCTTACTTTCATTCCTTCATCGTTTTTAAAAGGCAAGTGGGAGAAGCTTTGATAATGAAAGTGGCGAAAGTACATCAACTTTGCCTGCTTTATCGTTTGATGTTGACGTGGATATTTAGGCTTATATTCACATAGTCATGACTATGTATGGTGAAAATAAGCGCAGTTAAATTGATGTTACTTTATCTGAGGTATCTGACTGTTTATGTACTCGCGCCCTACTTTTGGCTAGATAAAGTGTGATGCCAATGTGAGTAATATATGTTTATTGAGTTTATATTCATTGTGAATCCAGAGGATGATTTAAATAACGATGTTGATTAGGGCTATTAAAATACCCAAAAGCATTAGTGCTAAGGTGGTACTTTTTAAAACGGTCATATCAATATTTTTTAGAGTCATTGAGATTATAATAAAGTATTCATGTATCGATTTTATTGTTACGCTAAAATTATATTTTAGTTTTATTTTATTTTTATATTCAATGTTATTAAAGCGGGAAATCAAGCCTACCCGTACAGTATTGACAGGTGTCATTCATGGGGCGGTATAAATTATTCACAGGAATAATAACTGAATATTATGTGTGTTAAGCTTATTTGTTTTAGAGAGGTCTGGTTTTTTATATAAAAATTAAAATGAAAAATACTATTTGGTGTCATTATTTGGTATTAATACTTTATTGTGACTGCTGAGGTTTGTTTGCCGTAATATTCATAGAACGAATACTGTAAGCTTTAAATCTCATATTGGTTATTTATTCGTTTTTTATTCATTGCTTTTATTTTTATAACGTCTTTTTTTGTTTTTAATATCAGTGTTTTTAATTTTAAAAATTGACAAATATATTTCCCAAATGTTAATTATATGTTTGCTTCTTTAGCTCCAACCCACTTTTACGTTGAGTAAAGGAGAGTTAGCAAAAAGATACAAAGTCTATTTGTTATCTAATTACTCTTTTAATTATTTTGAATAAATAGCTTGAGAGTAATTGTTGTAGGTAATTATGGAAATAATACATAAAATCATGGAGATTGATGATGTTTTATAAAAAAATAATAACGCAATCTATTAAGCTTGCTTTAATTGGGGGAGCGACTGCCAGTGCATTGGCTTTGCCTTTAGCATCCGCAGTAACAGAAGAAGAGCATGACGTTGATCCGGTCGAGCGTATTTCGGTAACGGGTACGCGTATTATGCGAGCGAATAATGTTACAACGAGTCCTATTTTAGCCATCAGTGCGGCAGAAATAAAAGCCACGGGTATTACGCGCATTGAAGATTATTTAAATGAGATGCCACAAGTTGTCGCATCAATGAACTCAACTGTGTCAAATGGATCCGATGGAACAGCAACAGTAGATTTACGGGGTTTAGGTGACTATCGAACACTTGTTTTAGTTAATGGTCGACGATTACCCGCAGGTTCTGTTCGAGGTAATTCTGCTGCAGATTTAAATAATATTCCGACAAATATGATTGAGCGAGTGGAAATTTTAACCGGTGGCTCATCAGCAACCTATGGCGCCGATGCGGTGGCAGGCGTGGTTAACTTTATTTTAAAGAAAGATTTCGAAGGCTTTGAATTCGATTATCAATACAGTTTTTATCAGCATGATAACGATGACACGTACATGCAAAACTTGGTGACAAGTTCTGGTTATGATGTGGAGTCTGGTAATGTCACCGATGGTGATACTGATAATTTCTCCATGCGTTTAGGGGCAAATAGTGCTGATGGTAATGGCAATGTGACCATGTATGCGGTTTATCGTAAAGTCGATAAAGCCATGAATGGTAGTCGTGATTACAGTGGTTGTGCATTAGGAGGAACGGCAAGTAATAAGTCTTGTGCAGGCTCAGCAACGAGTGCAACAGGAACCTTTACAGCTGATTTTGAGACCTTTTATACTGTAGAAAATTCTGAGTTTACACCAGGTCTTAGTTTATATAATTATGGGCCGTTGAATTATTATCAACGACCCGATGAGAATAAACTATTGGGTGCGACGGGTTTTTATGAAATTAATGAGCACGCTGAAGTGTATGCCGAAGTGAGCATGATGGATGATCGAACCGTTGCGCAAATTGCGCCATCGGGTAACTTCTTCGCTACAGACACCATTAATTGTGATAATTCAATGATGTCGCCAACTCAATTATCTATTTTCTGTAACGGCGCGACTTCAGGAACTGCTGATATGTCCATTGCCCGTCGAAATGTGGAAGGCGGGCCGAGACAAGATGATATCAGGCATACCACTTATCGTGGCGTATTAGGGGTTCGTGGTAATATTAATGATGAATGGTCCTATGATGCGTTTGCTAATTATGGCACTGTTAGTTACGTTGAGACTTATTATAACGATATGTCCAATACGCGTATTGCTCGAGCGCTAGATGTTATAGATGATCCTGCTAATCCAGGTACTAATGTTTGTCGTTCATATTCTGAAGGGTATGATACAGATTGTGTCCCTTGGGATATTTTTTCAACAGGAGGGGTCACGCAGGCTGCGATCGATTACTTGGTTTTACCGCTCTATTCTCGTGGGGATAATGAAACCGTTCAACTCAGTGGTTATGTTTATGGTGATATGACCGATGCTGGTTGGACATTGCCGACAGCAACGACTGGTCTTGCGTTGGTTGCAGGTATTGAATATCGCAGCGAAAGCACGGATTATTCACCTGATGCAAATTATCAAAGTGGGGATGGGGCAGGACAGGGTGGACCTCAAACAGCACTGTCTGGTAGTTATTATGTAAAAGATTATTATTTTGAGGTTAATTTGCCTATTTTAGAAGATAAGTTTTTAGCCGAAGAGTTAGTCTTTGAGGGCGCGTATCGCTTCTCTGATTATTCAACGGGTAATGAAACCAATACTTATAAATTAGGAGCGAACTGGAAACTGAATGATTCAGTTCGTATTCGTACCAGTTTGCAACATGCTGCTCGCTCGCCAAACTTAGATGAGTTATATGCTGCGCAAGGGTTACAGTTGTTTAACTGGACCCAAGATCCATGTTCAACTTCAAGTCCAGCCTATTCAGAAATCCAGTGTGCTAGAACGGGGGTCACTTCTGCTCAATACGGCAGTGTTCCTGAAAGTCCTGCGGGTCAGTACAATCAATATGCAGGTGGTAATCCGGAACTTAAACCTGAGAGCTCAGACACTTTGTCTATTGGGTTAGTATTAACCCCTGAATTTTTAGATAACTTCTCAATCGCGTTTGATTATTTTGATATCAGTATTGATGATGCTATCGATGATATTGCCCCTGCCGATATTGTTGATTTTTGTGCTATTGATAATAATTCTGAGATGTGTTCGTACATTAATCGTAATGCGACAACCGGCGACTTATGGGTTGGTAGTACATCAACCAGTGGTTATGTGGAGTCATTGGATATCAATACAGGTAATCTCAGTACCAAAGGTGTTGATACCGATATTAATTACTTGCTTGAAACCGATATGGGTGACTTGCGCTTTAATCTAGTGGGGACTTATTTAGATGAGTTTTCCGTTCAAAACTTGAATGGTGGCGAAGTGATTGAGTGTGCAGGTTATTGGGACCGTACAACTTGTGAAGCGCCGATGCCAAAATGGCGTCATGTTATGACCACCACTTGGGCAACCCCTTGGGATGTGAATTTGACGGGCCGCTGGCGTTATATTGGTGAAGCTGATGAGCGCGATAATCCAGATAATGATCCCATGACCTTTGATGCGGTGAATTATATTGATTTATCCGGTAGCTGGCAGGCGACAGAATATCTGAATGTACAATTAGGTGTTAATAATGTATTTGATAAAACACCACAGGTAATGACTGATGGGCCTTCTGGTGTGAGTAATGGTAATACTTGGAGTGGTACTTATGATGTCCTTGGTCGTTATATTTACTTAGGTGGCACCGTTGTTTTCTAACTGATATTTCATGCTCCGTCATTTATGGCTGAATGAAATAACGCAATGAAAAACACCGAACATGTCAATGTTCGGTGTTTTTCTTGTTAAGAGCATACCTAGTGATGAAGATAAGTATCACTTTAAGTTAGTCCCTAAGAGGGAGATAGAACACATGATATTGTATTGATAGTGTGTTGATGTAGGACTAATAGGGGCTTTTTTTGTTGCTTTGATATTCGACTGAATGAGGATTTCTTTAATTAACCGATAAAATAGTGGAACGCTCACTTTCTAAGCCGTTTAAGATTGTGTGAGCGTTTAAGATTAGCTTGCAGAATGACTGCTTTTGACCATTTTACCATTTCTTTTTGGGTTGGAATAACACGTCGATATCGGCTTCTTCTTGAGTGGTTTTTGTTTGGCTTGTTTGTTCACCCATAATGTCTTTTAACATGGCTTTGGCCTCATCGACTTTTTGAATGATAAAAGGATCATTGGGTGTTTGTGCTTTAATAGTGTGTAAGGTGGATAAGGCTTTGGTGATCATTTGTTTAGCTGAGCCAAATTGTTTGATGTAATAGGCCGCTTTCGCTCTTGATAACATGGCGTCGACATTGATCCTCAATTGTAAGTTGTCAATGTGATTTTCTTCGAGTGTAAAAAGCTGTGGATCCACTTTTCCTTTATGGTGTTCAGATTTCAGTATCGCTTTCATTTTTTTAAGCATTTGTACTAGTACTAATACCTGTTTATCTTGCTCGGGTAATTGAAATTCTTCAATAGGTGGAAAAGGTTGCGGTGCACTTTTTAAGGTTTGAATGTGTTGATTCAAATCCAATGAACGTCGTTCATATTCTGTATGGGATTTAGGGGTTAACTGTGTTGCCGTTTCAAGTGCTTTTTGAATGCGATAATATAAGATAAGTAACATATGAGAGGAGACTGGTATTAATCCTATATTGGATAACACCTCATCGGTTTCATCTATGATAGCTCGCTGGCGAGCCAGCTCACTGCGTTTTTCAGCATCAATCTTTGCTTTATGTTGTTGTATGACATTGATGCCGATCACCAGTAGAAGCAGTGCTCCAATGAGAAGCAACACTAAAGTAAATATCATAAAATAACCCGTTAAGTAACAATTATATCAATGTTACTACATATCAATACGCTAGGGTAGCAATCGAATTAGGATATTGTGCTTATCTTAGGTGTAATTATTCCTCTCTGTGATATATTCCTATTTGATTTAATTATCACGGTAGACTATAACCAATTAATATAATTAAATGCCAATTGAGCCAGCAGTTCTGGCTGTGTATGACGAGCGAATTGAAGGAAAAAAGATGAAACTGCAGCAACTTAGATATATTGCAGAAGTTGTAAATCATAACCTGAATGTTTCTGCTACCGCAGAGAATTTGTATACGTCACAGCCTGGTATAAGTAAGCAGGTTCGTATGCTGGAAGATGAGTTGGGCATTCAAATTTTTGGGCGAAGCGGTAAGCATTTAACCCATGTCACTCCAGCGGGCTCTCAAGTGATCGCGATAGCGAATGATATTTTGGGTAAAGTTGAGAGCATTAAAAAGGTCGCTGAAGAGTATACTAAGCCGGATCAAGGTGAATTAAATATTGCCACAACAGATACGCAAGCCAGATACGCGCTGCCGCATATTATTAGAGGGTTTATTAAGCGCTATCCGAAAGTGAATTTACATATGCATCAAGGCACGCCATCGCAGATCAGTGAACTCGCCGCGCGAGGAGATGCTGATTTTGCCATTGCGACAGAAGCCATGCATTTATATTCTGACTTGATCATGTTGCCTTGTTATCACTGGAATCGCTCAATTGTCGTGACGCGAGATCATCCTTTAGCGGCTCGCAGTCAAATTACCATCGAAGATTTAGGTAAGTTTCCTCTTGTGACCTATGTTTTTGGCTTTGACAGAGCATCTGAAATAGAAAAGTCATTTAATCGTGCAGGCTTAGAGCCAAGAGTCGTGTTCAGTGCAACCAGTGCTGATGTGTTAAAAACCTATGTTCGATTAGGCTTGGGCGTAGGCGTGATAGCGTCTATGGCAATTGATGAGGACATGGATCAAGATTTAGTGGCGATTGATGCAAGCCATTTATTTGCTCATAGTACGACTAAGATAGGGTTTAGAAAAGGTAACTTTTTAAGAACCTATATGTATGAATTTATTGAACATTTTGCCCCTCATTTGACCAGGGATATGATTGAAAAAGCGGTTGCATTAAGAGATCCTCAGCAAATTGAGGCCATGTTCGCCAATATGGAGTTACCCGTTAGATAAGACAATGTTCATTGAACATTATTCAATAAAAAACACCAACGGATTGTTGGTGTTTTTTGTTATGTGAATGCAGTCTCTAAGATAATTAACATTCCACAATATTTACGGCTAAGCCGCCTTTTGCTGTTTCTTTATATTTACTGCGCATATCTCGGCCTGTGTCCATCATGGTTTTAATGACTTTATCTAATGTGACCTTGTGATTACCATCGCCCCTCAGTGCCATTCTTGAGGCGTTAATGGCTTTAACTGCGCCCATAGCATTGCGTTCAATACAAGGAACTTGCACGAGACCGCCAACAGGATCGCATGTGAGTCCAAGGTTATGTTCCATACCGATTTCAGCTGCATTTTCTACATGCTCCACCGTTCCGCCCATGATCTCGGTTAAGGCGGCTGCGGCCATAGAGCAAGCGACACCCACTTCGCCTTGACAGCCAACCTCAGCACCTGAAATGGACGCATTCTTTTTATATAAAATACCGATGGCCGCAGCGGTGAGTAAATATCGACAGCAAATGTCTAAGTCCACCGATTCAACAAAAGTATCGTAGTAACACAACACGGCGGGAATGATCCCCGCTGCGCCATTAGTTGGGGCGGTGACAACCCGATCGCCAGCCGCATTTTGCTCATTGACAGACAAAGCAAAGAGGTCGACCCAATCAAGGGCTGTTAAAGGATCTGTAGTATGCTTGCCTTCGGCTTTTAAACGGCGATACATTGAAGGAGCTCGTCTTCTGAGTTTTAAACCGCCAGGTAAGATACCTTCTTTTTGATAGCCCCGTTCAACACAGCTTTTCATGGTTTGCCAAATATGCCATAGCTGATTTTGAATGTCTGTTTCATTGCGTATGCTGAGCTCATTTTGCATCATAAGCGACGAAATACTAAAGCCATGTTCAGTACATAAATTGAGTAATTGAGCGGCAGAATCAAAATCAAAAGGCGCCGATTTTATGGGAGTCGCGGGGGAGGCATCTTGGGCTTTTATTTCTTCTTCATCAAGAATGAAGCCACCACCGACCGAGTAGTAAGTACGTGAATAAAGGCATGCCCCTTGACTATAGGCATGTAAAGTCATGGCATTGGCATGAGCCTCTAAGGTTTTCGTGCGATGGAAAGTAATGCCATTTTCACGGGTAAATGAGACTTTTTTTCCTGTGGTAAGTAGCAGAGACTCTGTCTCTGTTACTGTTTGTAAAATAGCTGGGACGCTATCAGTATCAACGGTGTCAGGCGCTTCACTCATTAGGCCTAAAACAACGGCTTTATCGGTACCGTGTCCTTTACCTGTTTGTGATAATGAACCAAATAACTCAGCTCTTAATTCATCTGTTTTTTCAATAAGATCACAGTTGATGAGTGTATCAATAAAAATATTACCCGCTTTCATCGGGCCGACAGTATGGGAGCTTGATGGCCCAATACCAATTTTGAACATATCAAATACACTGATCATCTTAACATACCTTATTTTTGTACTATTTATTGTACTATCTCTTATACCAGTGGAAAAAGTATCCCACATTTTATACTTAAGCTAATCATTATATTTTCTATTGCCATTTTTTTGATATTAGCAAAAGTAATGAGAAAGGGGTGATGATCGAGGTTGATGATGAATAGAGTTAACCTCAGCATAAGAATATGTTATTAATAAACTGTCAAAAAGCCTTAACATATAGAGTGTTTGATAGGCGGTATGATCCAATTAATGTAAATCATTTGGAGTCTCTGTGAGTTATTTAATGTTAGATTTATTGTCGACTCAGTTGTCTGCTATCGAGTCTGAGCAAGTGATGAGCCCAAAAGTGGGAGGTGTGATTTTATTTAGTCGGAATTTTGTCAATCGAAGCCAATTGATAGAATTGGTCCAATCACTCAGACAGTGTCGACCGGACTTATTAATCGCGGTTGATCATGAAGGTGGGAGAGTTCAGCGTTTTCGTGAGGGATTCACTCACATTCCGGCAATGGGGAATATCTTATTGGCGGCTGAGGGGAATATGACATTGGCAAAAAACTGGGCCTTAGAGCTGGGTTTTTTGATGGCGATAGAATTATTAGCTTGTGACATAGATTTAAGTTTTGCTCCCGTGTTGGATGTCAATGGCGTGAGCGAAGTGATTGGACTGAGGAGTTTTAGTGAAAACCCTCAAGAGGTGGCTGTTCTGGCTGAGCAGTTTGTCTTGGGGATGGCGCAAGCGGGGATGGCGGCCGTTGGAAAACATTTTCCAGGCCATGGTAGCGTTGCTGCGGATTCTCATATAGCGAAACCAGTGGATGAGCGGGAAGAAGCAAGCATAGAAGAATGGGATATGGTGCCTTTTAAAGCCCTTATTCGCCAGAAGTGCTTACAAGGGATCATGCCTGCCCATGTTATTTATCCAAAAGTGTCTGCCAAGCCCGCTGGTTTTTCATCTTATTGGCTTAAAACGATATTACGAAAAAAATTAGGGTTTGATGGTGTGATATTTTCTGATGATTTAGGCATGAAAGGGGCAACCGTTGCGGGGGATTATTGTCAACGGGCAAAAGCGGCATTGGATGCTGGGTGTAATATGATATTAGTTTGTAATGATCCTCAGGGGGTTGCTGATATTATCACTCACTTCGAATGGCCTATTTTAGAGTCAAATCAGGCTCATAATGCCAGTAGCTTACGCGCTAAAAAGCAACAGATGATGCTAAGCTTGGACAATGAGCAGCGTTGGAAGGCTGCAAAGGTGATTGCTCAGCGGTGTCAGTGAAGTGAGGGTTAATAGGATCAGACAAGTGTTATACCCGTGATACTTGAAGATGCAGGATTCAGCTGGAATTAAAAGCCTTTTAGGCAAGGCTTTGAACAGCGTGCTTAGTCATTCTAAGCTGATGTTCAATAACGCAGTATAAAAGGCTTTTAAACCAGCCCCTTGGGAGTCTGTAAAATCACCTACTTCTGCGTTGTATCACCTTAAAAGGCAATAAGCATTCCTGCAATAATACGCCTTGAATTAGGCACTTTTACAGGCTCTGAAAACAGGCATCTTCAAGTATCACGGGTATAAGTCATATGTCTGATCCATCAATCATGGGTGTGCATGACAAGTAAGTTGTAACTGAAGGTTATTTACAACGAATATTTAAGTATTCAATAATGGCTGATGATTCATACATCCAGCGAACATCGTTTTCTTCTTCAATTCTTAAACAGGGGACTTGTACTTTTCCACCTTCATTAAGCAGTGTTTGCTTGTGCTCAGGCTGCTTAGCATCAAGGGTGTTAATATTCAGCCCTTGTCTGCGAGCAGCGCGTCTTACCTTGACACAAAATGGACAAGCTTTATATTCAAATAAGGTAAAGTTTTGTGTAATAGCATCCACTTTTTGCTGTTCTTCTGCTGAGCGTTGACGTTTTTTAGGCGTAAAAATAAAGTTCAACAGCAAGATAATACGGCCTAACAGCCAACGAATAATGAACATGATGGTCCTTAAGTAAAATAAAAATCGACGAGAGTTTAACCTAAGCCTAGGCAGGATAAAAGTCTTGCTATTGTTTTGAGTGTTGAGTTTATTTTTTTTAAATGCTATTTGACTAAAACGTTCACTGTGATGGGGGTTGTGTAAGCCTCCTTGGGCTCATTTGAAAGGTGGATCCTATTGGCTTTGATTTGTCCTTGATTGACTAAGTAATTCTTAATGTTTTGTAGTCTAAACTCTGTCAATGATGTGAGTGAGGCTAATGAAACTGGCTGGATTTCAAGAAGGTGATCATAAAGGCTTTGATACCATTGTTGTTTGGATTGCTGAATCGTCTCATTTCGCTCTTGAGCATTGGGTGACAGTATTATTGCTTTTTGATTGGTTTCTTTCTCAAAGAGTTGAACGAGAGCATTAGCCAGTTCTGGTTGACTCACATAGGGATCAATCAATCTAAGATTAACACCTTGTAGGTCAATATTGACTTGTTTTGCTATTTTTTCATGAAGTTGTTGGGTAGCAATCGCCTTTTTATCATCCAATTGGGTATCGGTATGGGCTATGGTGACAGTGAGTTTTGGGCGCTGCCTTAGTCCTTTCGCTAACTGGGATAGTGTTTGTGTTTGCTCTGTTGTGAGTTGGTGACTGGCTGCATCGAAGTGCAGAGTATTAAGCACGTCATCAGTGGCGAGAAGCGAGGAAAGTAAGGTAAAAGGCGAGCTAATTGCCTTTGTTATTAATTGAATAAAAGCGGTACTGAGTATTGTGCCAATATTAAATTCAGGGGCGTTTAAATTTCCAGCCACAGGTAAGTCTAATGTAATAATGCCTTGATTATCTTCCAGCAAAGCAATGGCTAGTGGAAGAGGTAATGAAGTCTGTGGTTCAACACTGGTGTTATCATGTAAGCTCACTTGTTCAATCAAAATACGGTTTTCCCCCAGTAATTGTTGATTTTGAATATAGTACTTTGATTGAACGGACATTAAGCCTTGATCCATATCATAACCCGTAAAATGACTCGAATAGGGGGAGAGTGGGGGCAAGTGAAATTGCTGAATATTTAGCTCAAACTCAGTATTAGGTTGGGTTGAGAAAGGGGCCATTTTTCCTTTTATTGTCATGGGAGTATGAGGACCAATATTAGCTGAAAAATCAAAAGGAACCATGGTTTTTTGAACCAAATTGATGTTCTTTAGGGTGCCATTGATGTTGGTAAGACTGCTGTTAAAAGTAGGGGATATGCTTCTATCCTCAAAGTCATGTGTGCTCTCATGGATGCTAATTTGATTAATCTTGAGGTTAAGTGGCTTTGTTTGTTGATCTGAGGCGGCTATCGTTGATTCAGTATGTTTGTTCTGTAAGGTCTTTTTTATTGCAGAAACTGAAGCTGTTTGGGTATTTGGTGATGGGGCTTTCACCACAGATCCAACATTGAATTGTCCATTGTTCCTTTTGATGAGGTTAATTTTTGCTTGTTGAATGTCAATAGAGTCAACAGAGACATTATTATTTTTTTGCATCATCTCGACACCGAGGGCTGAAATACTTTGCCAAGAAATCAAGGGAGCTTCTTCAGAATGATTCAGAGTGAAGCCTTCAATGGTGACTTTGCCATTAAATTGCGCTTGTTGTGTCTTATCGACGGTGAGCTTTCCTTCTGAGTTCATTGTTCCTGTTATTGTCATAACATTGAGGTATGGATCGACATAAGGTTTGAATTGGGCGAGTTGTAATTGAGAGAGCTTGATATCTGAGATACTCGATAAATGTTGTAAGTCAATGGTGCCTTTAGCGTTAAACTCCCCTTGCTGATTTATTGAAAAGCGAGTGGAGTAATCCATAGGCTGATTGAAATTAGAGTCTATTTGACCCGTTATAACATTGAGATTGGAAAATTGCCATAACTGAGGAGTTGATAAGACAGATTCAGTCAGGTTGATTTTTGCTTGCTCTATTTGTGTTTTATTGACTGTGAATAACCAAGGGGCGGTTGAATATGGGGGCTCGTGATCCTCAGGTGGCGTTATGCTTCTAGAGGGAGTGATAAATGTGATGATATCTATGCCTTGCTTGTCAACATTAGCGTCTATATTCAGTCCTTGAGTTGAGATATTTTTAATATTGACCTTTCGACTGCCGAGATTGAAGTCAATGCCTTCAACTTTCATTAAAGGCAATGACAAAAAACGTGCATCTTGATGAGATAAGCTGAGGTTATTGATACTCACTTTTGCATCATTGACCAATATATTAATAAAAGGGGATAGCGTATTATCTTGTTGGTGATGAGATGTCATAAAGTGGTAGTCAGCAACAGCATTGAGGTGTCCTTGTTGTAATTGTGCAGGAAACTCATCGGCTGCTATTTCCCAGAGAACGGGAAGGGAAAGCTTGTTCAGTGTTATTTGCCCTTTTAGGTCAAATGGCAAGACTTGTAATTGTCCTTGGGTTGAAATTTCTCCCCCTTCTTCCCCCACAAGGCTCACCTCATAGGTGTTATACCTTTCAAGGTTTCCGTCTTTTATTTTGACTTTTGTGTTGAGGGTATTCAGGGAAAGGTTAATATCACGATACTGAAGTTGGCGATTGTTGATGGTATTAATGAAATACATTTGAGCATTGTTAATCTGAATACGATTGGCGATAAACCCAGGCAAAGAATTTTGCTGTTCATTTTGAGTGTTTGGCGCCCCCTTTACTATTGGATCTTTGGCTGCAAGGCGTTGAAGGATATCTGAGAAATTAAAAGTGATGTCGGGAGAATCGGGTAAACGAGTAATGTGGATAACAGGTTTGGTTAAGCGTACATTAGAGCAGGTTATTGCTTGGTTGAAAAGGGATTGCCAAAATTGAAAGGTGAAATCTAATTGTTTGAATGTAATGAAGTTATCACCATTCTTCTCTTGTAATGCAAACCCTGAGATTGTCACATGCCAATGAATGGGGTTGATGTTAATGTCAGAGAGCGTTATCGGCCGATTTAACCAAGTTTCAATATGCTTTGGGGCATATTGTTTTATCAGGTGGGGAAGGATAAAACCTATTGAAATAGATAGGAATAAATACAGTAAGCTGACAATCAAAATGAGAGAATAAAAGGGCCTTTTTGTTAAAAGACGTTGAAGTCTATTTTTGTGAGTCGGTGTTCTCGCTGGCATTTTTTCCTCTGAGGTTATTTAACATCGATTTGAACTTATTTTTAATTCTTTATTATAGAAGTGGATCACTCAATACGCTTATGTAGGAGTAAATGATTGCTCATTTTACCGCACCATTGGTAATATATGCCGTTAATTAAGTGCTGATGTTATTTTATGGAGAGAAAGCTTGAATAAAAGTTTAACGACTAACCTGATCGCGGCCGTCTTAGTCATTGTGGGTTATTTATTACCTCAACCTATTATTTTATCTATTGGATTGTTTGCCCTATCAGGTGCGGTGACAAATTGGTTAGCTATTCATATGTTGTTTGAAAAGATCCCTGGTCTCTATGGTTCGGGGGTTGTTCCTTCTCGTTTTGAAGAATTTAAGGCGGGTATATCGCATTTAATGATGAAGCAATTCTTTACCAGTGAGAATATTGAACGTTTTATTTCTGGGCAAAGTGAGCATACTGCCCCCTTGAATCTTGCACCTGTTATTGAGCAAGTGGATTTAAGTCCCGCTTTTGATGGATTAGTCACCACGGTTGAGAACTCTCAATTGGGTGGCATGTTGGCCATGATGGGGGGAAGTGAAGCGATCCTGCCTTTAAAAGCCCCTTTTATCGATAAAATGAAGTCAGCCTTAGCTGACATAGCTCAAAGTGATGATTTTCACCAAGTATTGCAAGCTCAACTTTCTAAAAGTCATATGTCAGAAGAGCTTCAAGTGCAAATTGAAGATATCGTGAAGCAACGTTTGGATGAATTGACGCCACAACTGGTCAAGCAAATCATCCAAGATATGATTAAAACACACTTAGGCTGGCTAGTGGTTTGGGGCGGTGTGTTTGGCGGTTTAATTGGTTTAGTGGCGGCTATTTTACCTGTGTAGCATGAGTCTGATTATTGCTGTGGCTTTTCACGGTAATCGGAAAAAAGAGCCAAAAGCCAGTCAATAAACACTTGCGTCTTAAGGGCGAGTTGTTTGCTCTTTGAGGTCAGAATGTAATAGCGGTAAGGACTGGTAAATCTTTCAGTAAAGGGCAGGACTAAGCTGCCCTCTTTTAATTCTTGTTCAATAAAAAAACGGGGGATCAGAGCCATGCCAATGCCACTTACTGCGGCTTGACTCAACATATAAAAATGCTCAACGGCAAAATTCTTCTTTGCCGTGAGTGTGACGCCCATTGTTTTCGCCCATTGTTCCCAAAGTTCGGGGCGAGTCGTATGTTTGAGTAATGTCATTTTATTAATATCATTAATGCTATTGAGCTTTTTAGCTAAAGTGGGTGAGCACACTAGACATAAATCTTCATCCATTAAGTCAATTACTCTCATGGCTTTAGGGGGCGTTGTTGTACTGCGAATAGCAATATCGTATTTCTGCTTTGTAAAATCAACAGGAAAATCACCGATAGATAAGTCAACAAAGAGATTAGGGTATTGTGATTTAAACTCTTCAATACGGGGAATAAGCCAGCTAATACTCAAGCTGGGGAGCACATTAATGGATAATGTTTGAGTCTGTAAAGGCTGGCTTTTCAAGTCATATGTGGCGTTATTCAGTGATTGAAGGGCTGTTTGTACATGGGGAAGGTAACGTTGTCCTTCATCCGTTAATACCAATTGTCGATGTAAACGAATAAACAAAGGCAAGCCTAAATAAGTTTCTAACAGTTTTATTTGTTTACTGATCGCCCCATGAGTGACAAAAAGCTCTTTACCGGCGAGCGTAAAACTTAAGTGTCTGGCTGCGGATTCGAAAGCACGTAATGCATTCAGTGGTGGTAAATCCTTAAACATGAGTGAGCCTATTAATGGGTCAGTGAATCGATGAGTAAGTGAGTTTTGCAAGAGAAAAGCTCACACTAAGGCTAGAATAACTCCTTTGTACTTATGTTGCAAAAAGCGTTTAATGGCTCCCTCTTGACGATTAACTGAATACATTTTTTTATGGAATTTGAACTGAGTATACATCTGGCTTTAATCCTTTTCTTTGTGGCTATCTTTGCAGGGTTTATTGATTCAATTGCTGGTGGTGGTGGATTGCTAACGATCCCTGTATTAATGTGGGTGGGGCTATCACCCACGGCAGCATTAGCAACCAATAAATTACAGGCTTGTGGTGGCAGCTTTTTTGCGAGCTTTTATTTCATTCGCAAAGGTGTGATTAAACTGAGTGAGATAAAGTGGGCAATTCTGTGCGCTTTTATTGGAGCATCGATGGGAACCATTGGGGTTCAATTGATTGATGCCAGTATTTTAGAAATCTTATTGCCGTTTTTAATATTAAGTCTGGGTGGTTATTTTCTATTTTCAAAAAAAATGAGCGATCAGGATAGACATCAAGTGTTGGGTGTCGGCGCGTTTGCATTAACAGCTGCACTAGGAGTCGGTTTTTATGATGGTTTTTTCGGCCCAGGTACCGGTAGTTTTTTTGCTTTAGCTTTTGTCTCTTTATTAGGCTTTGGTTTAGCAAAAGCAACTGCTCACGCTAAGGTATTGAATTTAGCAACGAATATCGCGTCTTTAATTTTTTTTGCACTAGGCGGTAAAGTGTTATGGTTACTCGGTGGCATCATGTTGTTCGGACAAGCTGTAGGCGCTTCATTAGGGGCAAGTTTAGTGCTGAGTCAAGGAACGAAACTCGTTAAGCCATTAGTGGTAAGTATGTCATTGATTATGAGTATTAAAATTCTGATGACACAATATGCCATATTTGGTTAAGGTAGTTTAAAGAGAGGGGAAAGCTGTTTTTTACAGCCAGTCAAAAGAGCGCCTTGAATGAGGCGCTTTAATGCGTCTTGGCAATCGGGTTAAGCAGCGTCGCTAAATATCGCCTTGATATTGACAAAAATGTCGGCATTTAACAAATGAACAAGTTATTCAAAAATAAACACATAATATAGCGATTTATATTTATGATTTGCTGACACGTGTGATCTCGAGCTTAGGTTAATCAGTATTACTGGCACATTTTCGTCGCTTTTATTCTCTCGATTAAATATTTACATTTTTTACAATTTGTTCCCGCTTGCTTTATTCGTTAACCAATCGAGTCTTATTCGTGTACTCTAGGTTGTGAGCTTTCTGGGAAATGTTGACCACAATGAGGAGCATTCAGTGGTTAATAGAAGATTCTAATAGATGAGCCAGCAAAGGTTCAGCTTGAAACACTTACTTTAACGTCATCTCATTTTTTACATACAGGCTGCGGCCTTATTGTCGTGTTATGTCACTAGACTCACGCATTTTTATTGCTGAAGTTGACTATTTGAGATTTGTGTATTTCTAGTGCTTTGGTTTAGCGTGATTGGTTTAGCATCGATTAATGAAGTTTAATAGTTCCTGATGGGCTTTTTCTGCTATAAACTAGCGCTTATTTTGTTGTTTCTTATGGATTGGATTTTTTGTGTTCATTTTTTACGTCAATTCATATGATTTATGTTCATTAAAGAGAGATGGGGCAAGGTTTTGCAGTCGAACAAGAATTCATTTTTTAAAATGCCTCAATGGGGAATGGGCAAGCTGCCGTTACAGCACAAAACAATGATTTTAGGATTAGGGTTATTGTTTGGCGGAGTGCTTTTGTGGCCTCATAGTCATTCGCCTAGTGAACGGCGTATTGCTGTGACTTTAGATAAAGATAATTGGCTTTCACAATTAGAATCTCGTCCTGTGGATAAGGTGCTAAAAGCTGAGGTTCCCGATTTTGAAAAAATAGTGGTAAAAGGCGATACCTTAAGTGGTCTGTTTGAAGAGGCAAAAATTGATCAACAAACCATGTATCAAGTATTGGAAGCAGATTTGAATGTACTAGCATTAGATACATTGATGCCGGGCAATACCATTCAATTTTGGTTAAATGACAAAGGGCAACTACAGAAATTAGAGTTATATTTTAGCCCTGCAAGACAAGTGATTTTTACCCGTTTTGATGATGCATCTTTTAATGCTGAAGAGATTAATATCGATGGGATTTGGCAAAATCGTACCGTTAAAGGGGCAATTCAGGGATCGTTTTATTTATCGGCAAAAAAAATGGGCCTGACAGCCTCTGAAATTCAACGTATTGAAGCGCTATTGAAAGATAAAATTAACTTTGCCAGAGATCTACGTGCAGGGGATAAATTTTCGGTTTTGATAAGTGATCAGTTTGTGGACGGTGAAGCCACGGGAAGCAGTAATATTTTAGGGATAGATATTCATCGAGGTAGTCGAGATATTAATGCTTACCGATATAGTGATGGGAATTTCTATGATGATAAAGGCCGAAGTTTACAGCGGGCTTTTCAGCGGATCCCTCTCAAACATAATTACCGGATCAGCTCTCGATTTAATCCCAGAAGGTTACACCCAGTAACTGGGAGAATTGCCCCTCACAACGGAACAGATTTTGCTACCCCCATAGGGACTCAGGTCATTGCACCCGGTGATGGTGTCGTGACTATGGTGACCAATCACCCTTATGCGGGGAAATATATTGTGATTGATTATGGCAGTAAATACCGTACTCGTTTCTTACACTTGTCAAAAGCGCTGGTTCGAAAGGGGCAGAAAGTGACGCGAGGACAAGTGATTGCGCTGACGGGAAATACGGGAAGGATCACAGGGCCTCATTTACATTATGAATTTTTAATTAATGGCCGTGCGGTGGATGCGATGAAAGCAAAAATCCCCATGTCTAAAGAACTGTCTTCTAAAGATAAGAAAGCGTTTGCTTTGATTGTTGATAAATGTAAGAAAATGATGGGGTAATTAAAAAAGAGTAGGATTATCCGGCTTGTCGTTGTTTATTTTCACAGCGACAAGCACCTATATTATTCAGTGCGGGACAGTTTTTACAGCGACGGCTTTTCCTTATTTTGTGTTGAACCGTAAAGACTTTTTTGATGACAATATCGTTCGATGAACTTTTATTGAACGAAAAACGTTCTAGAGCGGTGCAGGAGACGGCAGATTGCTGTTCTGGGGTTGCCACTATCTTTAATGTTTGCTTTTTATCATTTTTTGCCGGAGACAGATGGCTTTTGTTCGATGGAGTTATCTCATGTGACCAAGCGTATCGAGTAACCTGTAATACTGTTTCGAAATAAGCTGGTGAGGCGGTAAATACTTGTTGTTTTAGACTGAGTTTAAGCACTGCTAATTTTGTTTGATACTTTGCTATTTTATTATGATATCTAAGTCTTTTGTATTTTAATTCATCATTTAATGGCGAGTCGAATACCAGTGAATCATACTGTTTCGCTTTGTCGGTGGCTTTCATTAATTTTTGAGTATATTTTTGCTGTTTTTTAAGGAACTCACTCTTTATCATACAAGGACTGATACCGACAATTACAAAAGATTGACTTCATTGTAAATGAAAATCATTATCAGTCAATATTTAAACTTAATCTAAAAGAGTCTTTATGAAAAAAATAAACGTCTTTGACCTTCCATCGTCCTTGGATCTCACTAAAGAAGTCTTTCAACCTTTGGTTGAAAATGAGCATATTCTCATTGAACGTATTATTTCAAAGGCCCATGTAACACCTGAAGGGCAATGGTATAATCAATCAAAAAATGAATGGGTGATGGTATTAAAGGGCGAGGCTGAATTAACATTTATCGATGGTAATATAATAGGTTTGAAAATCGGTGAGGCCATTGAGATCCCTGCCCATTGCCAGCATAGAGTGAGCTGGACAACCCCAAATGAAGAAACACTCTGGCTGGCTATCCATTATCAATGAGTTAATTCATTATCTGATAGGGATCTTGATTATTGTCGACTAAAGTGAGGTAAAGTCTTAAATCAAATTCTAGCTGGTGGTAATTGGGCTCCATATGCACGCACAGTTTATAGAAGGCTTTATTGTGTTCTTTTTCTTTTAAGTGTGCGAGTTCATGCACGATTAACATACGCAAAAAGGCTTCTGGTCCCTTTTTTAACTTAGCGCTGATCCTAATTTCATTTTTGGCTTTAATTTTACTGCCTTGTTTGCGCGCTACATACGAGTGTAGCCCCAAGGCTTGATGACTGAGAGTGAGTTTATCGTCGTAAATGACTTTGGTGACAGGTTGTGTTTTCCGTAAAAAAGTATTTTTTATCGCCTGTGTATAACGGTATAAGGCTTTATCATTGCGAATGTCATGAGGTTGTGGGTAGCGCGCGGTTACATGCTGAACAAGTTTGCCTTGTTCCAGTAATTGCGATACTTGTTGTTGAATGTGAGCCGGGTAGCCACTGAGGTATTTGAGTGCTGTCATTGAAAATGAGGGCGTAAAATACGCCCTTTAGTATTAATCCTGTTGGTAAATATTGAGAGTATGATAAGCGTAAGCGGCTTCAAACGCATTTTTTTGAAAGCGTTTCATGCTTAAACCATCAAAGTCAACCATAGGCGGGTTGCGCTTTAGCTGCTCTTTGATATTGACTGGATTGATGAACGAAACAGGTATATCAATGAGTTGAATAGCTGCTTCAAGTTTAAAACTGGTAGCACTGCCTGCCTGTTTGCCTTTTTGCTCGCGGGAAATAATAATGACTTCATCAACATGATAGTCTTGCATGAGTTTACTGAAAGCAAAATGAAAATCGCGAATGGATTCTGTTTGATCAGAATGTGACACTGCGAAAGACTGTTGACGGCAATCAGGAACATTATACGTGTCCCCTTCATAACTTAGTAAACTGATGATGGCTTCACCACCTTTTAATTCAACTCCACAAACTCTCATAAATTACCTATAAAACTGTCAGTATTGGCTAGTTGCACCTCTAATGCCAAAAGGGGCTGTGATTAGAGATACGTTTGTCATTCTAAAACTTACTTCAAATGGATAAGCTGCTATGGGTCATGGCTGCTTATTATTCCTAAACGACTTATGATGGTCGTGTTTATTCATCTTGTAGCGGACTCTTTGGTTTTCTTAGCATGGGCGCATCACCAACATCCACACCAGACAGAAAACGTTTATCTCGTTTTGCGGGTGCATTTTTTGATTTTTGCTTATTATTGGTTGTTTTTTTATGCTTTTTCACAGTTGATGATGTGTTTTTAGTCCGCTTAGGCTTATCTTTTAAACCTGAAAATTTAGGCTTTAAATCATCGAACACGCTGAGTGTAAAGGTTTTATGCAAGAATTGCTGCACATTTTCAAAGTTACGCCAGTCTTTGGGGCCAACCAGTGAAACGGCATCTCCTTTGCTGCCAGCACGCCCTGTACGACCAATACGATGGACATATTCTTCAGAAAACTTTGGCATATCAAAGTTGATGACCAAGGAGACATTTAATAAATCCAGTCCACGCGAAGCCACATCGGTTGTGATCAATATTTTTTGCAACCCACGGCTAAACTGATCCATGATTTGGTTGCGCTGACCTTGATTTAAATCACCACTGAGCGCTGCGGTTTTGAAACCTTGCTTCGCTAATTTATCTGCTAAGCGGCCAGTATCTTGTCGTGTGGCAGTAAAAATAATAATTTGCTTATGTTCATCTTGGCTTAGTAGGCGAGAGAGAACGGCTTCTTTATGATCTAAATGATCACATAAATAGACATGCTGGGTAATATCAGCGTGTGAAGTGTTAGCCGCGCCAACGGCGACATGTTCAGGGGAATTTAATAATTCAGCTGCAATATTATTGATGTCAGTATGATCCAAAGTAGCTGAAAACATTAATGTTTGCCTACGTTTATGATCGGCTGCTCGATGAATAGCCTGTAACTGAGGAGCAAAACCTAAATCCAGCATGCGATCGGCTTCATCTAAGATGAGGAGTTCTAATCCGTTCAAATGAAGATGGTGCTGAGCAAGGTGATCGGCCAGACGACCTGGTGTGGCAACAATAAAGTGTGGATCTCGCGCTAATGACTTAGCCTGATCATTAAAATTTTCACCGCCCAAGATTTTGATGGCTTTGTACTGTGTATTGGCGACGAGTAAACGCAGTTGGCTGTAGACTTGTGTCGCTAACTCTCGAGTGGGGAGTAGGATCACAACTCTTGGATCGCGCTTACTGAGCGCACGAGTGGAAATCATTCTTTGCATGGCGGGCAATAAAAAAGCCAGTGTTTTACCTGAGCCGGTCTTAGAAGAAGCCATTAAGTCTTTACCTGCAAGAGCGACAGGGATTGCTTGCTCTTGAATGTCGGTAGGGGTGTCGATCCCCATGTGCTTAAGGCTTTGTAATAGACGGTTATCAAGCTGAAAATCGGTAAATAGCAAAGAAGGATACTCCTAAAATAAAGATAATCTCACATTATACCTCACGACCCTATAGGCACACTAGAGCCTGTTGCTCTTTCGTGGTGAAATTATGTTCG
The DNA here is from genome assembly GCF_947491715.1 of uncultured Shewanella sp. Lineage (GTDB taxonomy): Bacteria > Pseudomonadota > Gammaproteobacteria > Enterobacterales > Shewanellaceae > Shewanella. The sequence goes on from NZ_CANLKR010000002.1 coordinate 108,193, forward strand.
AGAGAGATGTGTTAATCATCTACGCTCCTTTACTCTAATAAAAATGTCTGCAATAAGCGTATGGCAGGGGAAGAATGTGATTAAGATGATAATAAGGTGTTGGCGTAGGCATGCCATAATAGACTCCTTGTCGTTGGGTGTTTAAAAAGGGGAGAAGCGAATGAATGATAAGGTATTTAATTGTTCTTTTTTTCTTGATTGAGCTGCTTTAACCACTTTAAAAAAGCTTGATTATTTTTTTGTCTTACTTTTGCGTCGATATATTCATTTTCATTTGAATCTGGGGTTGTCCATTCCTGATAAAGTACCTTGTGACTCAATGGGTCTTGAGTACTGGTATTAGGCCAAGCCTCTAGGCTGCGAGGATCATTAGTTTCTTGATGGGTAATACTGTTGACTTTTGGCGTTGGGCTATCTTTTTTATAATCTGGAATGAGTTCTACTGGTGGAGTCGAAGCTTCATTAATTGAGGCATTATCATTGGCCGACACTTCAAGAATACTGAAGGTGAGGAGAAAGGCCATTTCACCTAAAAAGAATAAAACAGATTTTGTTTTTTTCTTGAATATAAATAAATTAAACAGCAATAAAAGACGGGTATTATCGGTATTAATCGTAGGGTATCGAGCCGTGCTAAACATAATATCACTCCTTTAAATCTGGATACTCATATACAGAAACGATCAATTTAAGTATAGCATTGCGTCTCAATATCGGTGTTCAGACTTAATGGAACTTTTATTACATATCTAAAGGCTATCTCCCAATCATAAAATTAAATTGAGATGTTTGATTTTAAATAAATAAAAATAAGATTAGTAATAAAGATGAACAGTAGCTAATAGGCTTCATATTGTTAAGGTGTGGGCCTTGTGTTGGTAAATTATAATAAGAAAAGACGCCCTTTTTATCGTCATATAAGGCGGGTCGAGTGAATAAGTAATTTGTGGTGTACATATCAATACCTCAATGTTAAATCGTTTCTAATATAGGGAGGGATTTTGTGTGAATGGCACTGAATATAATCTGAATATTGCGAGCTAGAGAGTGTGAAAATTGTTTCAATATATGTAGACTAAATACGTTAGCACTGCTTTTAGATGAGGTTGTCTTTGGGAGAGAGCCTTGATAGTAGTAATAATAATCCTGCTTGCTGAATAGGATTATTATTACTTTTTAATCAATATACTTGAAAAGATAACATTCGTTATTTTTTATTGAGCACTTCATGATAACGTGAGAAAGCGGCATCGAGATCCTTAATAAGATCATCCACATTCTCAAGTCCAATATGCAGGCGTATAAGGGGTTTTGAGCTATCCCATTGTGTCGCAGTGCGTAATTTATCAATACCAAATATACCTAAGATCAGGCTTTCAAAACCGCCCCATGAAAAGCCCATCTTAAAATGTTGCATATTTTCAACAAAGGCGGTAATTGAGGCGCGATTGCCTTCTTTTAAGACAAAGGAGAATAGACCGTTCGCCGCAGTAAAATCGCGTTTAAAGAAGGCATGTCCTGGACAGGTTTCAAAAGCTGGATGCCTTAAGTGATCGACCTCTGGGCGTGCCGCTAACCAGTGAGCGACTTTGAGTGCATTTTGTTCATGTTGCGCCATGCGGATCCCGAGTGTACGTAAGCCTCGGCTGGCTAAGTAGACATCATCAGGAGAGGTACATTGTCCGAGTAAATAGCTATTTTCTCTTAATTGATCCCAATATTGTTCATTGGCCGTTGCGGTGCCCATCATCACATCGGAATGCCCAACAATGTATTTTGTGGCGGCTTGAATTGAAATATCAACACCTAGTTCAAAAGGACGTGAGTTAATCGGCGATGCCCAAGTATTATCTAGCATGACCACGAGATTATGCTCATGGGCAATTTGACTCAAGGTGGGGACGTCTTGGATTTCCATGGTAATAGAGCCTGGTGATTCTAAAAATACCACCTTAGTGTTGGGCTTTATTAATGAGGCAATATCCTTGCCGATGAGCGGATCGTAAAACGTCGTTTCAATTCCAAAGCCTGCGAGTAACTTGTTACACAGATCTCGTGTCGGTTCATAAACACTATCGACCATGAGTAAATGATCGCCGGCTTTTAAAAAAGATAATAGTGCACCCGTTATCGCAGCAGAACCTGAAGGATATAATGCGGTTCCCACACCGCCTTCAAGCTCGGCAATAGCCGATTGAAATGCAAAATGAGTGGGGCCGCCACGTCGACCGTAAAACATTTCACCTTGGGTTCTATTTTTAATGGCGAAGGCCATATCGTCCATGGTATCGAATGTCATGGTGGACGCTCTGACGACAGGCGGGTTGATAACGCCTTGAGTCCACTTTTTTTGTCGACCTAAACTCACAATTTGCGTTTCTTTTTTCATAGCGCTGTTCCATAAATACGGGGATGAATAACGTCATTTTAGCCATCTTAACATCTATACGGCTAAAATAAAGAGGCAAATGAGCTGAATGTACAACTCGGTGGAAAATGCCCGATATAGAATGCAGTCGTATTTACGTTGGAGGCTCAGTTATGGGGAATGTTATGCTGATCTCAACGCCTTGTTGCTGGTTTTTTTCATCGATATGGTTTTGAGCAAGAATATGACCTTGATGAAATTGGGTGATGAGCCTAGCAATATAGAGACCTAGCCCAAGGTGGGGTTTTTCATTTTGTTGAGCTTTAATTTTAGAGGAATGATCCATTGGGCGAATGGAGATCATGGATTCAAATATCGCTTCTGACATATCATGGGGCAATAAAGGACCTTGGTTAAAGACGGTAAGTTGTATTTGCTGGTGTTTATTTGTTTTGTTTTTGTCTGTTGGTTCTGATTTACGGTTTGGAAGCTTGACTAAGGCAATATCGATGGATTTGCCTGTTTCACTAAATTCAAGTGCATTCGCAATAAGCTTATCCATGAGTTGAGCGATATATTCAGGTACTCCATTAATGAAAACAGCTTGCGAGGGTAGGTTTAATCTAAACACTTGATGAGGGTAGGTTAGTTGGTAGCCTTGAATACAACCGTTGATCACATCGGTGAGTGGGAAAACCTCTGTTTCAGCTTGTGTGATACTTTGCTCCAGCCTTGTGGCTTCACTCATGTAGTTTATAATCATGCTGAGTCGATTAATGCCTTCTTGAGCGCGAATGACATATTTATCCGTACTCGGCGCTAATGATTGTAAACTTAAATGTTCAAGTGATGACCGAACAACCGCTACAGGGGTTCGCAGTTCGTGAGATAAGCGAGAAGACATATTTTCGAGATAGTGGTTATATTGGCCTAGTCGAGTCACGATATTGGCGAAACTACGGGATAAATCACCGATTTCATCCCTATTGGTTGAGGGAACGATAGGTCGAGTGATACGACCTTGTGTATCAATGGCTTGCTCTGCATCATCTCTTAATCGCCGGATCCGATTTGATATACTCGATGCGAAGAAAAACAATGCTAACGTCCCCATGCCCATGACGGTAATGATCATATCAAACAGTTTCTCCAGTGCTTTATTACGAAGGGTTCTAATCCCATGGGTGGTTTCTTCAGCAACGACGACGCCCATGACATTACTATCAATCCAAATTGGACTGGCCGCTGCGAGAACAACCGCTTTTTTATCTGGGGTTAAACGCCAACCGGATCCTTGTTGACCCTTTAGCGCTGCACTGATGTAGTTGCCTTCGAGTAAAGTTGAATCTTCAAGGGTATCAATAAAGTCTTTAGGAGGGGTGGTTAATATTTTTGCATAGAGAGGATGCAAGTAAGTTTGCTTGATGGTTTGCCAAACATTTTGGGGTTGCGAGTCGTTAAACGATTGTGCCCAGTTATTTTGATTGTCGTGTAAATCCCCTGAGCGAGCCAATACTCTGCCGTGATTATCCAGTACCCAAATGCGAGAATGATTATGCCCCATACCTTTAATGATTTGCTCTATTTCAGGAGAGGGGACAAGGACTGTACCCAGCTTATTCACATCATCAATAGCAGAAGTTCCTACAATGGCATCGAGTTGCCGATTCTGGTTATCGTTAACGTCATACAAGGCAAAACCTAATTTACTGCCCAACATATTCAGCGGTATACGCAATTCAATATTATAGCCTTGTTGGGTTTTACGCCATTGTCCCTGAATTTTAATTTCAGGGGTGACGGGCCTAGATTGGCTGGGGTCCATTGGTAGCTGAAAAGCATTGATCCAGCCATCTTGCGTGGTGGAAACAATATAGCGTTTAAATTGCCCATCTGGTGCTAGTGTTGCAATGGCTAAATGATCATTTTTATCAATGCTCAATGAATTCACACCGCGATAAACAACATGGGGATCGGTGACTTCGAAAAAAGCATACAAGTAACCCGCATACTTGCCTACGATATGGGTAAAATGAATACCTAATTTCTGGCTAGGATCGCGTTGATAAATGAGATTATTTTCACCATACTCTATGGCGTTATGCCAATAAGCTTGCCAATCATTTCGCTTACCATCAAGTTGTATGGGCCTTGATAGCGGATAAGCGTACAAATCTCGTCCTTTTTTGACTTGTGTTAAAAAGCTGGCTTGATTATTAAAGAGTGTTGGTCGCTCATGTAAGGCTGTTGCTAACGCTTGGGTGGTGCCTTCTAAGGTTTTCTCTTGGCCGTGGCGTAAATATTTTTCCATTTCCCACACATACTGGTACCCAAGCCAAGGAAGGCACAGTAAAAAGAGTGATAAAATAGCCACTTTTGTTCGTAGGCCCATGGGAAAATTAACCATATTTTAAGATTGGGGATCCCAGCGATATCCCATACCATATACGGTATCAATACAATGAAAGTGGGGATCTTGTTCTATAAATTTTTTTCGGATCCGCTTGATGTGTGAAGTGATGGTACTGTCATCGACAAATATTTTAGCGTCTGCCATGAGTGCTTGGCGGTGACGCACATGACCCGGACGCTTGGCTAAAGCATGCACCATCCAAAATTCAGTGACTGTAAGATCAATGGCTTGGCTTTTCCAGTGGACTAACATTCTGTTGAGATCAATACGTAAATGGCCATGCTCTATTAAACTCTCTTGAGGCGTTTGGCTATCTTGTAAAGCTGAACGTCTAAAAAGTGCAGCCAGCCTGGCTAATAAATGGGGAAAGCTCACTTCTTTACTTAAGTAATCATCGGCGCCAAGACGTAAGCCACAAACGGTATCAAAATCACTGTCTCTTGCGGTGAGAAAGATGATAGGTAAACTTGTGGATAGGCTTCGAAGGGACTGACATAATGTAAAACCACCATCAATTTCATTTTCTAAACCAATATCAATAATCGCTAAATCTGGGAGTCTGATTTGAAAAGCTTGCATGGCACTGAGACGATTGGCGTATGCTAGGACTTGGTAACCTTGTTGTTCTAATACTTCGGTGTAATTTTCTCTAATAGCGGGTTCATCTTCAACAATGGCAATACGTTTCATTTGTGATTGTAGACTCATATACGGCGAGTGATAGTTAGCGCATGACTATACAGTAAATCCTCAAGATGAGCAGCCCTCAAATACCATTGCCATATTGTGGACACAATTTATCATTAAGTTGGCTTAATATACCGTGATGAAAGTGAGCTTGAAGGTCGTAAAGAACGGAAGAGATTGATGCTATATCTCAAAAAGAGGAATAGCATCAACCTTGCTTGAACTTACTATGACGATAATTATTTAGGACGGATTAAATAATCATAATTATAGCTTTCAAAATTAATGAATCGGGTTGAAGGCGTACTGGCAACGACTAAATAGAGTGTGTCGCCTGCGGATGTGTTGACATCCATGGTTTGAGCGCTACCGGCACTGGGGTGCGGTAATTTATAGTAAGTACGCTCTCCTGTGACGGGGTTATAGACAACAACTTGCACTCTAAACTCTGCATAATCAGGGTTAGTTATTGCAGGATTAACGCCGATTTCATATAGCGTATCTTCAGTGACATCAACTTCATAGGCATTATAAGCCCAAGAGGCTATTTTATATCGACTTGGAACCGTATGCCATGCATCACCTGTACCGTTGACATCATAAAACTCCGTGACTTTATTGTCGACCTCTTCTTCTGGATAAGGTACCTCACGACGATTGTTAACACTCACCATTCGATTATAAGAGGCGATTTCAGAATCGAGGAAGGTGTCGCCAAAGGGCATATCCCATGTCATGATCTGGGCACTGAAATCAGAAAAAACATCTCTCATGTCAAAGCCTGCATTTTCCAGTAAGGTATACATGGCTTCTGTAGGTTTACCGCTTAATGGTGCGAGATTATGGACATTACGATTAAAGACATAGCCAATAAAGTTATCACTGAGGATATTATGGGTTACGTAATGTTCAAATACGCTGGCACCATATTGATGACCCCCTTTGAAGTAATCGATAATGCCATCTTCATACACTGAGCTTTGAGTTGTCCACAATGAGAGTTGTGGCTGAAGGGTATAGTAGCCAAGCAAAGTATCTTTGGCTGTGGGCTTTTGAGAAAAGGCTCCCCATGAAGCACTGGACTCCGCAAGGAATTTGGTTCCGCCTCCCGTTCTTGATTGATAAGCATGGAAGTTTTCATGTAACACATACTGATTCCAAGGATTATCGAAGTTAAACTTGCTGACCCAAGCCTTTCGGTAACCTTCAGTGAGAAGCAGCTGTCTGGGTTTGGCAAATTCCTCACAAAAGGCTTCGTGTTTATACATACCTGTTGTCATCACATTATGTTCCCAGGTCATATCATGGCCACTGAGTTGATATTCAAAACTTTCTTGAGTCGTATCAGTGATACCTTCTGGCCAGAAGATACAATAATACACATTACACATATACATTGGGTATTCAGGATCGGGAGGGGTCATCACTGTTGTGTCACTGCATTCTTCACCAAGTGCTTGAATTTGATCTGGGCTTAAGCTGTTATTAAATATTCTCAAGTCCCATACTTTACCAGCATAAGGGCCTACGGTGAGTTTTCCTGTTAGGGCTTGCAGCTGTGATGTATCCATTAAAGTGTCTTGTTGATGACCATTTAAAAAGGTGGTTATTTTGTCATCACTGAGCTGTAGTGCATAATGATTACAGCTTCGATGTTTCAGCACGCCGTTATCATTATTGACTGTAATGGGCGTTGTTTGGGTTTCTAGTGTGCTGTTTATTTTGCCTAATACTTCTTCAATTATCAGTGTATTACTGCTAAGCACAGTACCACTTTGACTGTCTGTAGTGGGTGTCAGTTTAAAAGAAAGCGTCATCGGTGTTGAAACAGACTGATCGGTAAAATCTATCGTCACGCTTTTATCATTCATATCCACTCGGCTCTCAAACGGAAAGAGACCTTCACTATTGTGTTCACGTAAACTGGTGGTGACTGGATGTTGATTATCAGACAGATCAGCGTAGGTAAACTGTAACGGAGTATAACTAAATAAATGGTCAAAGGTGCCGTCATCGATTTGTGTTAGCGAACAGCTGGCTTCACAGCGGTTGCTGGAGCAGGTTGAGCCTGTATCGCAAGTGCCACAGCCCAGTGTGTTGCCTAAACCATCACGAATGACGCCACATTGAGCGCCAAAAGCATGACAAGCCGCAACGATTTGTGGCTCATCAATAGGTTGACAAAGATTTTGGTCACAGGCTTCATTGGTTGAACATATTCCACATTCAAGAGTGCCGCCATTGCCATCGTTGATGGCGCCGCACTGGGCCCCTTGAATTTGACACGCATTGTTTGGATTGGAGGACTCAACTAAAAGTCCATCAAACCGTACTTCATTGTTTTGGGTCGTGACATGAGGGCTACCAGCTAACCCTAAATAAATCTCTTCTGTCATAGGAATGGTTTTTTGGGTAGTGAGTAACCAATTATTGCCATCAAGGGAGTAATGACCCGTGAAGGTATCTCCTTCTCGGGAGAGTTTTAACCATACTGGGCCTGCACCCACATTTTTCCCCCAATAATATGAGCGTGCATTATCATCAGCGCGCCATTGAAATGCGACATGTTCATGAGCGGAATAATCCAGTGCCACATTTTTTGCGCCAGTATCCAGACTTTCTCTAAACATGACGGCTCCTTTGGCCCATGGATGTGTATTTTCTACACTTAACACACTCACTGTAATACTGGCATTACCTGAAATGGGAACATAGACATAATAAAAATCATCTTGCATCCCCCAAATATCATTACCTGAGCCTGTTAAGGTAATAATATCCAATATTTCGACAGCATTACCAGGGTAATTGACTTGGCCGATATCCTTTTGTTGCCATGATGAAATGCTAGAAGCAAAACTTAAGCTACTATAAAGTATTAAGATCATAATACTTGCAAAGACATAGGCCTGCTTAATAAAACGACAATGATAAGTGTTCATTTTATTTTCCTTAATCTTTAATTATTGATCGTTTAGCTAACGAGAAATAAAACCAATTTCCTTTCTCGTTAACCTTGTGTTGTAATGTTTTTGCGGGAGTGATGTGCCTCCTTGCTCGATATTCCTTATACGGTGAATAAGAGAGCTCACTGCTTATCAGGTAGGCTCTATTGTCAGGCTATCAATGAAACAGTGAAGTCATCTAGGCCGTCACACTGGGTATGCAATAGCCTAGATAAGGTGGTTTATCTTGCGTAAAGTTGAGCAACTTCCGTATCTGATAAGGCTTTTTGATACAAACGTAAATCATCCATATAGCCTTGATAGGCGTTAGATTTACCATCGCCTCCGCCCGAACCATCGCCGATAGCTGATTCATATTTATTAATGTCACCCACTAATCCTGTTAAATTGGTTTGTCCAGCCAGTAGACCATCTATGTAGATCGATAACTGGTTATTGGAAAAACCAAAAGTGGCGGCAACATGATGCCATTGTCCATCGGTGAGGTTCACATTTCCGGCAATAAAGCTCTTGGCTTTACTGGTATGATTAATGTGATCATAACTGCCAACATAGGCTTTAAGGCCTGTGCCATTATTAGCCAAAGTGAGTGCAAACCCTGAGCGGCTGTTGTAGTAATATTTATTACTGATAATGATTTGTTCACTGATAACACCAGAGTCTGGCTTGACCCATGCAGAAAGGCTAAAGTCGTTGTCAGTGTTGAGATCGAGAAAATCATATACAGGGTATTCGCTCAAATAGTGCAACACAGTATTACCGTCAAAATACGCGGCGGTATTAATGGCCCCTGAGTGCTCAAAGGTGATCCCTGTTTTGGCAATATAGGCGGGGATGCCTGAGGCGCTATCAAGAATAGGGCTAGCGTTATTGTTATCAAAAGTGTAATGCAGTACCAGTGGGTCGCTTGACTCCCTCACCCATAAATCAACCTTGACACTATTTCCTAATCTACCGTTGTGTTTTGTGGCGTAAGTAAACCTGTCTCGCCCCTTAAAATTAGCATTTGGTGTATATTGAAAGCTGCCATCGAGGTTGAGCATTAAGCTACCATTCGTTACATTTTGTGTGAGCTCCGCTACGCTAGCATTTTTATCGTTCGTCAAGACACCTTGCAATGTGTTGATATTGAGGACTGTATTAGGTGAGAGGGTGTAGCTATCTTTTAAGGCAGTTGCATAATTTAACAAAGGCAGGCAGGCCTGAGCGATACGCTCACCAATAACAACATAACTGTCGCTACCGTAATGATAGTAAGGGCGTTGATCGCCAGTATAGACTAATGCTGCTAAGGGGTCGTTATTGGCCACATTGGCTTGCGCCGCCATAACGATGTCACCTGCCAGGCCTCGGTTATCGTTAATTTGTGTAATGATGACGGGTAAATCGGCACGATTGAGATCTTGCCTGACGGCACTTATCAGGTTCGTTAAGTGGTTTTCATAAAGGAGTTCGCTGCCAAAGGTATCATTATAGCCTTGAAACCAAATAAAGCCTGCGAGTTCATAGTCAATATTGTTGGCTATCAGCTCATTTTGTAAAAAAGCATTAAAACCTGTGATGAGCTGTTCATATAAATTGCCACTCTCTCCACCAAAGGCTTGTGGGCGCCAATGGGCTGTATTATCTAAAGTCGTTCCTCCTTTTGCCCCTTTGAATAAGTAAATATCTTCAGCTAATACATTACCCAGCACATTACCCATTTTTAGCTCGACTCCAAAATGACTACTGCGTGAGCCAAATCCTGGCTGAAGTCCACTTAATCCTCGAGTGTTGGAGATGATATTTTGAATAAATACATCATCTCGAGTACCCGTTAAGTCCGCCCCAGATGTGGCCGCTAAACCACTATTGGCGCCATAGCCTTCCATGTTAGACTGTCCTGCCATGAGGTAGACTTTAGCTTTATCATTGTAATCTTGAAGTACATCGACATTGGAGAATATGGCTTCTGCATTGCTGGTGGTTACATGGGGGCTTGCAGCTAATCCGACATAATAACTTTCCCCCATAGGGACGGTTTTACTGGTGGTTTGTAGCCAGTTTTCCCCATCAAAAGAATAATACCCTGTAAATAGATTGCCTTCTCTTTGTAGTTTGAGCCAAACAGGGCCTGTGCCGACGTTCTTACCCCAATAGTAGGAGCGGTTATTGGCAACAGGACGCCATTGAAAAGCAATATGTTCGTGGGCTGAATAATCCAGGGCAACATTAACAGAATCACTGGCTAATGTTTCTCTGAACATGATGGCCGCTTTGGCCCAAGGATGAGTATTTTCGATACTGTGTACTTTAGTGATAATGGTGGCATTGCCAGTGATGTTTTTATAGAGAAAATAAAAATCATCTTGGTTATTCCATATATCATTACCTGAACCTTGGATGGTGATTAATTGCTCATTATCAATAACGTGTGAACCAGGGTAATTGGCATTACCGATATCCATGGCTTGCCATTGATTGACATCGGTTTCAGCTTTTACTTCAGCAAAACTTTTACTTTGGTATGAAAGTAATAAAATAAAACTGACACTCACTAAAAATAAATGAAACTGATGAGAGGTTATTAACTTAAAACCCAATTTAACCAACATAACAGACTCCTTGTTATATAAACGGGTTAGAAAAATAAAAAATAATATCTCACGATGTGGTATCGCAAGTTTGATTTATACAGCTTAGGAAAGATAAGACTTAATGTCTAAAAATTGGAGCGAGTGAGTATATTTTATTTGTAATTAGTTATTATCTGTTTTATATGTGATTTATTTTTATTTTTAAATTTTATGATATTCTATACTTAGTATAAGATGCGACTATACCCTTAAGCTTTTTAGTATTTTAATCTCTACATTAATGCTTAATAATATTTGCATCAATGTTAATAACAAAATAATCATAAAAAATAAATTAATTGGTTTACGAATCATTTTTTATTTAGTTAATGATGGATTAAAGAAGCCAAAAATATGCAAAATAAAAAGTACAGCGCCATTTTTATGTCATGTTTCATCGTTAATTGACCATAAGGTTTCCTCTCCAATGATATTTATTTTTGTTTATATAGAACCATAGCGAGGTGCTTAAGCAAGAAAGTCATAAGATATCGAGTCATGAGGGAGTAAAATGAAAAAAAACGTAATAACCTGGTTGTTAGTCGGTATTATCAATGTGTCTCAGATCAATGTGAGTGTTGCTCGGGAAGACAATTTTCACAAAACGTTACCAACAGAGACAGCACAAGAGGGGACTTGGATAGGATTAGGTTCCGGCATTGTTGTGGGGGCTGCAGTCGGTGGGCCATTAGGTGCGATAATAGGTGCTTTTACTGGTGGACTGATAGGTAAGAGCACTGATAAGCAAACAGCGCTAGAGGATAAGCAGTTGCAACTTGCACAGAGCCGAGCTGAGATTGAAAGGCTGGAACAAAAGCATGCCGTGTTTTTGGCAAAGCAAGAACAATATGAGAAAGCTGAGCAAGTATTGTCCATGCTGTCTGTAGGATTAACAGTGCAATTCAAAACGGGATCATCTGAGATTGAAGCCCATTTTAAAACGCAATTACAAGAAGTGGCAAGTGTGATGCAATTATCTCCTCAGTGGGTGATCACCTTAACAGGCTATGCTGATCGTCAAGGTAATAATGATTTTAATCAGGCACTTTCAGAACAAAGAGTGGCTGAGGTTATGCAATATTTAGAACGGCAAGGCGTGGATGAAAGTCGGTTAGTCACAGTGGCGTTTGGCGATCGCTTTCCTGTGGCTGAAAAAGCTTCATTGGAAAATAACGTTTTTGACAGGAGAGTGACGCTTCAGTTGGAACCTTTATTGGTACAGGAATAAAGCAAATGAGTTATGGTTATTTTGATACCAATAACTCATTGCATTAGGAAAGTTTTATTACAGAAGGTTATTCCATAATGTTGCAGCTAAAATGGCGCCCAGTAAGGGACCAATAATGGGAACCCAAGCATAATGCCATTGCGAAGTGCCTTTATTAGCAATGGGTAAAATGGCATGGGCAATGCGAGGCCCTAAGTCACGAGCAGGATTAATGGCATAACCTGTGGGTCCTCCCAAAGATAGGCCAATACCCCAAACGAGCATAGCAACGAGGTAAGGGACTGCCGCTGCGGCTATATCGCCAGATGAAACGATGGCACCAATGCCAAAAATAAGGGCAACGGTGCCAATAATTTCAGTAATGAGGTTACTGGGTGAATGTGCTATAGCAGGGGAAGTACAAAAAACAGCGAGTTTAGCCTCTTTGTCTTCCGTTTCTTTCCAGTGAGGGAGGTATGTGAGCCAAACTAAACTGGCGCCGACAAAGCAGCCCGCGATTTGAGCCAGACTGGCGGTAATGACGTAATAAAGTGAGTCATAGACACCTAGAAAGTATTTTGCTAATGTCACCGCCGGATTAATATCGGCTTGTGGGGAGCCGCTTGATGTGGCAACAAAAACACCAATCATCACTGCAAAGGCCCAGCCTGCAGTGATAGTGATCCACCCCCCATTATTGCCTTTTGATTTTGATAATACGACATTGGCTACAACACCGCCGCCAAATAAAATCAAAAATAGACTTCCTAAAAATTCACCTAATAAATATTCCACAATCATTATCTCCTTTATAATTGGTATCGTGTGTCTTTGAGTTGGAACATATTAAAGACAACTATCTGTTAGTTAGAGCGTATTCGAGATACGGCATCTAACCAGCCATCATAAAGTGTGTTTTGAAGCGCTTTATCCATATTGGGGTTAAAGCTTTGTTCGCAGTGCCAAAGTTGGCTGATCTGCTCAAGAGACTTGAAGGTACCTGTATACAGGCCTGCAAGGTATGCTGCGCCCAAGGCCGTTGTTTCTTGTACAACTGGGCGGTCAACGGTGGCGCCTAGTATATCAGAAAGAAACTGAACGACCCAATTATTCCCGACCATGCCTCCATCGACACGGAGTGTACTTGGACGAACAGCGCCATCACTTTCCATTGCGCGTTTAAGATCTTTTGTTTGATAGCAAACAGATTGCAGTCCAGCACTGACAATCTCACCAATCCCCGTATCACGGGTGATGCCTAAAATGGCCCCTCTTGCTTGTGGATCCCAATAAGGTGCACCGAGTCCTGTGAAAGCTGGCACCATATAAACGCCATGATCAACGGGTGTTTTTTCAGCAAGAGATTCGGTTTCATGAGCATGCTCAATCAGATTAATGCCATCTCTTAACCATTGCACTGCAGCGCCTGCAACAAAAATACTGCCTTCTATTGCGTAGGTGACTTTGCCATCTAATCGGTAACCTACCGTGGTTAACAATCTATTTTTTGAACGAAGTGCCTCATCGCCAGTATTGAGCATCATGAAACATCCCGTACCATAAGTGCTTTTAACCATGCCTTTTTCAAAACAGGCTTGACCTATCAAGGCTGCATGTTGATCCCCCGCCATGGCTGAAATCAATACTTCTTCACCAAAAATGCTTTTCTCTGTTGTGCCAAAGTGCGCGCTACAATCTTTGACTTCAGGCAGTATGTTGGCTGGAACTTCGAGTCTATCCATTAATGCTTGATCCCATTCTTGCTGATGAATATTAAACAGTAGGGTGCGTGATGCATTGGTGGCGTCAGTCATATGACTTTTGCCAGCTGTTAAACGCCATAATAAGAAAGTATCGACTGTACCGAATGCCAGCTCGCCATTTTCTGCTCGAGTGCGAGCGCCGGGGACATTGTCTAAAATCCATTTTATTTTCGTACCTGAAAAGTAAGGATCGACTAACAGGCCTGTTTTGTCCATGACTGTTTCTTCAAAGCCGTTATTAATCAGTTCTTGGCAATAATCGGCGGTTCGTCTATCTTGCCAGACAATGGCATTATAAATAGGCTCGCCAGTTTCTTTGTCCCAAATGATGGTGGTTTCTCTTTGATTGGTGATTCCAATACATGAAATATCAGTGCCGCTTAATCCTTTGTTTGCCAATGCTTGGTGGCAAGTGGAAAGAGTCGTAGCCCAGATTTCTTCTGGATCATGCTCAACCCAACCATTACTCGGGTATATTTGTTTGAATTCTTTTTGAGCTGAGCTTACCACTAGGCCTTTGTCATTAAAGATAATGGCGCGAGAGCTAGTAGTACCTTGATCGATAGTAAGGATATAGGTTGACATGAGGGCCTCTTATTTTTTATTTAATCGATTTATTTTTATCGTTAAGCTGTCAATTGATTCATGTGATCAGTTTATGCATGTTCGATACTAAACATAAAAAAGCCGAAATTAAAGATGAATAACGAAGATATTGTTCTTTAATTTTCGTTTTGGGATTTTTGTATGCATTTTTAACGATTTATTCGATAGTATCAAAGTAGTGTAAATGTAACAAGTTTGATACATATGTTGTTGATGTTTTATTTAAAAAGCGTCAAACAGAAGTGGCCGCTCGTGTAAATTTTCAAGTGATAGTGGGATATGTTAGCATTTAATGATGATAATAATTATTAAGCAAGCTACTGTATGTGGGGCTGCTGTATTTGGGTAAGTGGGAGAGAGTGAAGTCATGAGTCAAAAATTACGACAAATGAAAATCATAGAGCTAGTGAAGGAGCAAGGCTTTATTACGATTGAAGATTTAGTCGCCTATTTTGAAGTCACTCCACAAACCATCAGACGAGATTTAAATCAACTTGCTGATCAAAAACTCATTCGACGCCATCATGGTGGTGCCGGCTCTGAGTCCAGTACTGAAAATACGGCTTACAGTACGCGAAAAATTTTACAGTTATCTGAAAAACAAAGAATTGCCGAGACGGTTGCTCAGCAAATTCCTGATAATGCATCATTATTTATTAACATTGGTACCACGACAGAAACGATTGCTAAGGCCTTACTGGAGCATAAAGGCTTACAAATTGTGACGAACAATATTAATGTGGCGTCTATTTTACGGGTCAAAGAAGATTTTAATGTCATTATTGCCGGTGGCATAGTCAGAAGCCGTGATGGTGGTGTCATAGGTGAAGCCACTCAAGATATTATTGATCAATTTAAAATGGATTTTGGGATAATAGGGATCAGCGGTATCGATAATGATGGCTCATTATTGGATTTTGATTATCAAGAAGTGCGCATTGCGCAAGCTATTATTAAAAACTCTCGCACGGTATTTTTAGCCGCCGATCATTCTAAGTTTGGCCGTAATGCTATGGTGAGGTTAGGTAATATCGATCAAGCTAATGTGTTATTTACCGATCAAGAACCCCCAAGGGCCATTCAAACGATATTAAATCAACATGATATAAGATTAGTGATTGCACCTGAATAATAAGGCGTTGACTGCTCCTTAAAAAAGATAGGGTAGAGTCGTTTTACCTGGGAATTATAGGTGGTGAATTATTGCTGTTGTTGATGAAAGCCCCCTTCCACATTATGGACAGGAAATGGTATGAAATTGACTATAGTGGCGAAGGGAAGAGTTGGCAACAACAGCAGAAAAATATGCATAATATGGCATTTCTGACTTTAAGAGTTTTGCTAACTTAGGTAAATTCTTACCTATGGGATCTCAATTATCTTATTTTAAAGAAACATATTAATAAAGAAGTGGGGAAGTGAGTATCTACTCACTTTAGACAAGAGATTGTGCCTTTTAACGTTATATTTCATTGATTCTTTTATTATTCATAGTAACTCATGAACAATGTTAGCCATGTACTGGTTAGCAGTGTTTGTTATGTCCAGCCTCCAATGGTGATATATCGCTTGCAGTGGACTTTTGTGTGAGCACGCTATAAATCCATCCTCGGGCGCTCTACGATTTCAAATGACAATCCTTGTATAAGTGCCAGTTCGATGTCCGTGTCTCTCGCTCAATGCGATCATTGTGATGATCTTTGCCTTGAAGTTGAAGGCGTACAGATGCATTTACCCTCTTGAATAAACAGCAGAGATCCGAAAACCATGGCTCTTTCCCTTAGGCCATAAAGAAGATCCACAGTAAACAGTATTTTTATCTAAAGGCCAGTTCTATATCGATATAAAGGAATTTATGAATACCGTGAGAAACTTTATTTAAATAAACAGTAAATATATCAGATGAAAGAGCCTATCAAAACTGTGAACGAGAACGATGATTTAGTATAAATGAGGGATATATGCTCAGAGAGGTTGTTGGTAACATCATACTGTGCAAATGAATAATCAATATACATCAAACTCTTGCGTAACATATGGATGACCATTGAAAACTTAGTCGTTGAATTTGATGAAAACGTAAAATTTAGACTGTATAAATGAGAAGTTTTTGCTGCTTAAAATTTTAGCCCTTCATTGATGGGGTTAGCAACCCATACATAGGAGATGGATATTATCATTACATTTCTGTATATAATATTTGGCGCTTTACCAGTAACATTCTGGGTTTTGTGGTCACCGTTTTATTTGGTTAGCATGAAATTAGAGTTTTTTATTATTGGTGTTGCAATGGTTTTAGGGACTTTGGGAATATACCTTACTTTTTCATTTACCAATACCAATATAAAATATCGAGTTAATGTTTGCTTGTTACTGTTTTTGGGACAATTGGCTATGTTATTTGCGATATATGGTTTTGATATGTTTAAACGTATACCCCGAAATACACAGGATATTATGTTTTATTATGGCACTTGTGGACCTCTACTTGTGGCTTTACATTATCAGATAACCTTTATATATAACACTGCATTTAACAAGGGATTATGGCGTCAATAGATAACGTTACATATCGGCACCTTTCACAAATGATGACCTCTTATCATTGTAGGGATCATCCTGAATACAATAGAGATAACAACAGATTGCACTCAGAAAACTGACATTCACCTTTTTTGTTGATTTAGCTATAGTGAATATTTATGAGTATCTATTCTGAAAAACAATACCAAACTTTCAGCATTATTATAAAAATGACCAATAACACTGAGAGTACTCGTTACGAACAGCAGCAGAAAGGATTAAGGTCTAATGATTCAGACTCCAATAAAAGGACAAAAAATGCGAAAAAAAGGGTTGTTAGCTCTTATCATGCTGTTATTGCTTTCTAGTTGTGTGAGTTGGCTTGCACCGACGGTGAAGAAGGAGTTCATCGCTCTACCTGCGGGTCAATATCAATTGGATAAGACCCATGCGGCACTATTGTTTAAAATTCAGCATTTGGGTTTATCAACTTATGTCGGTCGCTTTAATCAATTTGATGCCGTGCTAAACTTTGATCCCGATAATATGGGCGCTGCTTCATTACAAGCAACAGTGGCGATTGAGTCTATTGATATTAATAACCCCGATTTAGCTGAGACATTACAAAACGCAACTTGGTTTGATAGTGAACGCTTTCCACAAGCCTCCTTTATTAGCCATACAGTGACGCCACTATCGAATAATCGTTTTCAATTCGCGGGTGATTTGACCTTGAGAGGTGTCACTCAACCAATGACCTTTGATGCGACGTTTCATGGCGGCGCTGATAATTGGATGACAGGGAAATACACTATTGGCTTTAGCGCTGTGGGTCATATTAATCGCTCTGACTTTGAAATGGACAGTTATATTCCGATTGTCGGTGATGAAGTGGATTTAGAAATCTATGCAGAGTTTTTAAAAAGAAAGCGATAATGTATACCCGTGAGACTTCGAGATGCATGTTTTCAGAGAGCGTAAAAGTGCCTAATTCGAGGCGCACTTTTTTGAAAGGAAGGGGCAGAAATGCTTATTGCCTTTTAAAGTTATGTAACGTAGAAGTAGGTGCTTTTACCGAAAATGAGCGAGTTATTGACTCGCTCATTTTGTACTCTTTCATGTAGGGGTTGGTATTATTTTGATGTTTTAGCCATATTTCAATAGAGGCTCAGGCGCAATCTTGGGTGACTTTTTTGCGAGGTGAGCCTCAACACCTTGTTTCTCGAGTTCATTTAAATATAACCCCAATTTACTACGACGCCAAAGAATATCTTCTGCATGTACAGCCCATTCATTGTCAATTAAATAGTCGACTTCTGCGGCATAAAGATCAGCACCAAAGTGCTCGCCAAGATCGGTTATTGCAGTGGCGCCAACGAGAAAGTCTAGGCAAAGTGTGCCATAACTGCGCGTCAAACGGGTTAGCATTGATTGAGGTAACCATGGAAAGTGAGTGCGTAATTGCGCCTCAAATCTCGGTTGAAAATGATGGGGATCCGTTACTACATTATCAGGATCAATATCAAGGCTTTCTGCCCCTGGCAGCGGTGCGCTCGCTGTCCATTTTTCCCCCATATGCTCATAATAAGGGGCTAGTTTTTGCAATGCTGTTTCGGCCAACTTCCGGTATGTCGTAATTTTCCCTCCAAAAACTGAGAGTAACGGGGCTGTAGCATTGTCATCTTCAATTTCAACGGTGTAATCACGAGTAATAGTAGAAGCTTTGTCTGACTCATCATCACATAAAGGCCTGACGCCGGAAAAGCTGGAAACGATGTCGTCAGTGCTAATTTGTTTCTCAAAATGTTGATTAACCAGTTTAATCAAGTAGGCTTTTTCTTCATTTGAAATGGCCACTTTGCTGGGATCCCCTTGATATTCCACATCGGTTGTACCTATGAGTGAGAAGTCATTATGGTATGGGATCACAAAGACAATACGTTGATCTTCATTTTGTAGAATATACGCTTCTTTCTCATTATGGATTTTAGGTACAATAATGTGACTTCCTTTGATGAGGCGTATTCCGTGCGCGGGGTTTAGGTTTAACCCTTCTTTAATAAATGAAGCAACCCAAGGGCCTGCAGCATTGACGAGCCCTTTGGCATAAATACATTGTTTTTCATGGGTTATTCTATTTTCGATATGAATTTCCCATAAGCCATTTTTACGTTTGGCACTGATACAGCGGGTTTGAGTGGCGATATTGGCGCCTTTATTTCGAGCGGCAATGGCATTAAGAACAACGAGCCTTGCATCATCAACATAGCAATCTGCGTATTCAAATCCTTTTTTAATACTGCTTTTCAGCGGACTATTTTGACCAAATTTAATGCTTTTTGAACCATTGAGTGTTTCTCTTTTACCTAAAAAGTCATATAAGAATAATCCGGCTCTGATCATCCATGCAGGGCGAAGATGCGGCTGGTGTGGAAGACGAAAACGAAGAGGAGAGACAATATGAGGCGCTTTTTTAAGCATGACTTCTCTTTCTTCTAACGCCTCTTTGACTAATCGAAACTCATAATGTTCTAAGTAACGTAATCCACCATGAATAAGCTTGCTGCTTGCAGAAGAGGTAGCTTGTGCTAAATCATTTTGTTCACAGAGAAAGACGGATAAGCCTCGTCCTGCAGCATCGGCTGCAATACCCACGCCGTTGATCCCTCCACCAACGATGAATAAATCCACTGCCTCTTTTTTCTTAATCATTTATGGCCCCTTAAATGTCTCGCTATGCCGTGTGTTTAAATGAAAGTTTGGAACATTTCAGTGTACGTCTATCATTTTGTCGATAATGAAATGTTCGGTTTTGAGTGTCTATATGTTCAATTTAGCGTTTAAAGATGATTTTTTCAAACTTTTTCGAACTTTTTCGAACATATTAAAGGAGTGGATGAGTGCTTGATGACGAAGTAATTGATTTTTAATAGGTGTATTTTTTTAGTTGATAACATTTCAATTGGGTATAGATGTAACAAATTGGGTTTAATTGCATCGTTATTTTTGTGTTATCGTATTGAAATTGTTTATTAGATGTATTTAGGTGAGAAAAACGTGGCTCTAAAAGTAGTGATGAGTTTAATCAGCAGCATCATTTTGCTGACGAATACGGCATTAGCGTCAGAGAATGAACTAGAGAAACAAGTTGATTTAACGCGATATAAGCAGGATGTCAGTCGATTGTCGAGCGATCAATTTGGCGGAAGAGGGCCGTTATCGGAGGGGGAGAAGCTAACGCTAGACTATTTAGTCAATCGCTTTAAAGCAATGGGGTTACAACCTGGATTTGGTGATAGTTATTTACAACCTGTTCCCCTTGCTAAAGTGACACCAGATAAAAATATATCGCTAAAGATTGGGGGGATCAGTTTCGAAAATGGTCGTGATTTTACGGTGCGCACAGAACGTATGGAGAAACAAATCAAGTTGGACAAGAGTGAGCTTGTCTTTGTGGGTTATGGCATTAATGCGCCTGAGTATGGTTGGAATGACTATCAAGGGCTCGATGTTAAAGGCAAAACTGTGATTATTCTTGTTAACGATCCTGGATTTGCCACCCAAAACCCGGCCTTATTTAAAGGCAATGCCATGACTTATTATGGGCGCTGGACCTATAAATATGAGGAAGCGGCTAGACAAGGTGCAAAGGCTGCATTTATTGTTCACGAGACGAAACCCGCAGCTTACGGTTGGTCAGTGGTTGAGAACTCCAATTCTGGCAGTAAGTTCACTTTAGTGGATGATGATAATCAAGATAAATTAGCCTTGATGGGCTGGATACAAAAAAATGTCGCGATGCAGATTTTTGCTAAAGTTGGACTTGATTATAATAAAGAAAAAACAAAAGCAGAAAAAAGAGACTTTAAAGCCCGTTCATTAGCGCTTAAAGCCAATTTAACTTTAAATAATCGAATTGAAAAAGCCAAGTCGTATAACGTGTTAGCTTTGTTGCCTGGGCGTCAACGTGCAAATGAAATGGTGGTGTTACAAGCCCATTGGGATCATTTAGGCACAGTGATTGATGATAAAGGTAATAAACATATTTATAATGGCGCAGTGGATAATGCCAGCGGTGTCGCTGGTGTGTTGGCGTTAGCACGTCTTTTTAAGACGATGTCTGTTCGTCAGCCTTTTGAACGTTCCATTTTATTTGCGTCATTTACGGCTGAGGAAACAGGCCTCATTGGTGCTCAGCATTTTGCGTTAAATCCGCCCGTGCCATCGAAAGATGTCGTGGCTTTTCTTAATATCGATGGCATGAACGTTAATGATGAAGTGAGCTATATACTGCGTTATGGCGAAGGGGTGTCGACATTAGAAAAGGATTTAGCCATTGCAGCAAAAGCACAAGGCCGAACAGTGAAAGGTGATCCTCGTCCAGAAAATGGATTATTGTACCGCTCAGATCATTTTGCCTTAGCACAGCAAGGCATTCCTGGGTTATTGTTTATGAGCTTGGGGGATACAGATCCTGATTATATTGCTCACAAATACCATACCAGCCAGGATGATTTTTCATCAAGTTGGTCATTAGGTGGCGTAAAGCAAGATTTGGGTCTGATTGGCAGTATTTTAGCTAAGCTGGCAAATAATAATGATTGGCCGAAATGGATTGAAGCGTCTGATTTTAAGAAGCGTCGTGCTGAAGATGGCCGTTAAGGGTAGCATTCATACTGACTTTAATCTGAAATATAAAATGTTCATCTATATTTTAATTGATTTTAAGTCAATGGATGGTGACTATTTAGCATGAATAAGGGCAGAAAATGGCTTCTGCCCATTTGGGATGATTATAATAACCAATTACCCAAGATGATTGCCCATGTGAGTCCACATAAGGCTAAACTGATGAAAACAGCTGCAGAAGCAATGTCTTTTGCTTGACCGCTTAAGGGGTGGTGTTCACTACTCACTCTATCGACAACAGCTTCAACGGCAGAATTGAGCAGTTCGGTGATCAGTACAATAAAAATGGTCATGATCAGCAAGAGCTTTTCAATGATTGAGACATTAATAAGCAGTGCTGTTGGTAATAAAATTATAGCCAGCATTAATTCTTGTCTAAAAGCGGCTTCATGCTTCCATGCCGCAGCGAGTCCTTTCATTGAGAAGCCTGTTGCTCTAACGATACGTTTTATACCTGTATTATTGTCCGGTTTCATAACAGCCTTTGTAAAAATATTGATAATGCGAATATTTCAGTAAGAATAACAAATTTAGGCCTTACTGGGGGAAATTAAACCATCAAGTGGTTAAGTGGCGAGAGTAGAACATAAAAATCAGCTTAATACTAATGTAGTGCATACTTATTGAAGCAACGGATAAAAAATAGTATTAACAAATATTGAAAAAGAGCAAAGAATAATCTTGATTGCCGTACTATTCTTGTTAATTCTGCTTATTGATGATCAGGGAATGAACGCAATATGATTAGAGCATTGCTTTTGTCGATAGTCTTATTTTACATCACTGCGCTTACGGCCAATGAAAGAACTTTGCCTTCGGTCAATGAAAGTCCTTGGCGTCCACCCATTCAATTAGCTACTGAATTAAAAGGTCCGATTGACATTACAGATTACCTTGTCAGTGAAAAATTCGATGGGATAAGAGGTTATTGGACAGGAGTCGATTTTTATACTCGTTCAGGTAAACCTATCTCAGTCCCGACTTGGTTCAGTGAAGGTTTTCCCGCTTATCCTTTAGATGGTGAGTTTTGGTTAGGAAGGGGAAATTTTCATAAAATGCTCAGTGTGATCAAGCAAACCCAAGCCGATCCAAAAAAATGGCAATCTGTTCGATTTATGGTTTTTGATTTACCTGCATCCAAGGCCCCTTTTGAGGAGCGCTATACACGCATGTTGTCATCCTTAACTGCTCGTTCGCCCTATTTGAACGTGATTTCACAAGTGAGTGTCGACTCTCAAGTCCAGCTGGATACATTATTAGATGAAGTGCTAGCCAAAGGGGGTGAGGGGTTGATGTTGCATCATAAAGAAGCCTTATATAAAGTAGGCAGGAGTTCGCAAATAATGAAGCTCAAGCCCCTTTATACCGCGAGTGCTAAGGTGGTGGGCTATCAGGCTGGAAAAGGTCGCTTTAAAGGTATGATGGGGGCGCTAGTATTGCAACTTCCTACTGGACAAGAATTTAAATTAGGGACAGGGTTCAATGATGCACAAAGGAGCAACCCTCCCAAAATAGGTTCACAGGTAAGCTATGAATACCGAGGACTGACTCATAACGGTATCCCTCGTTTCGCCAGCTTCATTCAAGAAGAAACGGACAAATTCCATGACAAGGAACACAAATGATTAAATCCATTTTATTAGTGTGTATGGGTAATATTTGCCGTTCACCCACAGCAGAAGCGATTTTTAAAAAACAAATAGCAGAGGCACAATTGGACATTTTTGTTGATTCTGCAGGTACATTAGCTTATCACCAAGGTTCAACGCCTGATCATCGCAGTGTGATTGCGGGTAACAGGCATGGTTACCAGTTTGATGATATGATCGCCAGACAAATTATTGAGGACGATTTTGAACAGTTTGACTTAATATTGGCAGCAGATGAAAACAACCTTATCGATTTAAAAGCTATCTGCCCTGAAAAATATCAACATAAATTGAACTTGATGCTGGCATTATCACCTTTCGATGATAAAAACGTGCCAGATCCTTATTATGGCCCCGGTGATGGTTTCGAAATTGTGATTGGGTTACTTGAACAAAGTGCCCAACAATGGCTTAATTTTATTGAGTCAAAATAAAAGTAAAATAGATTGAGTTGCAGTAGAGCGAACTCTACTGCTTGAAGAAAAAGAGGTGATAGCGGTTAGGTATTATGGCGTTTACCAGAGCGTTTTAATTTTTCTTGTTCCCGTTTTAAGGCTTCTTTCTCTGCCTTTTCGGCTTGTATTTTGGCCACTTCTGCTTTTTCTATTTCTGCCATTTCAGGTGTTTCAAGAGACAATAATCCTATTTTTCCAGAGCGGAATTCATGTAATAATAATTCTGATACTTTATGTAAGTCAATACGTCCGCCAGGCCTTAATGCGCCGCGTTTGCGGCCAATGGCTTCTAGTAATTCAATGTCGGTTTCTGGCAAGCTTTTGAGTTTATAACGTTCGCTAATGGCTTGAGGATAGGCTTTTAAGAAGTATTCAGAGGCAAACATTGCCACATCTTCATATTCCATTGCGGTATCTTTAATGGCACCAGTAACGGCCAAGCGGTAGCTGCTGGATTCATTGTCGACTTTGGGCCATAAAATGCCGGGCGTATCTGACAGCACAATCCCGTTTTTAAGGTTTATGCGTTGCTGAGTCTTGGTAACTGCAGGTTCGTTACCGGTTTTCGCTATGGTTCTTCCTGCAAGGGTGTTGATGATGGTGGATTTACCGACATTGGGGATCCCCATGATCATGGTGCGGATGTCTTTTTCTATTTTATTGCGGTTTGGTACAAATTTACGACAAAGCTCGGGAATTTTTTTGACTTGGCTTGCCTGTAAGGTGGTGATGGCCATGGCTTTGACACCTTGCTCTTGCTCAAGATATTCAATCCATTGCTGGGTTGTTTCAGGATCCGCTAAATCGGATTTATTGAGTAACTTGATACAGGGCCGATCACCACGAAGTGTCTGTACCATGGGGTTTTCACTGCTATAAGGAATACGAGCATCAAGCACTTCGATGACTAAATCGACTTGAGGCATAACCTCTTCGATTTCTTTGCGCGCTTTGTGCATGTGTCCTGGATACCACTGAATGGCCATGTTGAGTTACTCTGCTGATAATAAACGAATACCGTTATTTTACCTTGTTAGCGTGATTGACCACAAATAAAAAGCGCTATAAGGCGCTTTTTATTCAAACGATTGATTAAATAACGCCTAATTCTCGCAAACGTTCTTTTAAATACTCATCAGCAGTGTATTTTTCAGAAAGCACGACATCGGGATTAGGGTGTAAGAAAAGGGGCAGAGAAATACGTGATTTACTCATATCGCTTCCTTCTGGATTGATGACCCTGTGAGTGGTCGAAGGAAAATACCCTCCAGAGGCTTCTTGTAACATATCACCAATATTAATGATAATGTTACCAAAATCACTGGGGACATCGAGCCAGCTACCGTCTTGAGCCTGAACTTGTAATCCTGGTTCGTTAGCAGCGGGTAATACGGTTAACAGGTTAATATCTTCATGGGCGGCCGCACGAATAGCGCCCACTTCCTCATCGCCAGACATTGGGGGGTAGTGCAGTATGCGTAACAATGTTTGATGACTGTTTTCAATCATCTTTTCTAGAGCTATTGAATACTTTTGTGATACAAAATCTGGAGAGTATTGTTCAACCCACTTAAGTAACTCCGATGCTAATGCATTAGCATGTTCATAATAAGTGGTGATGTTTTTTCTTAAAGATTCTGGAATGCGTCCATTGGGGTAGACATGATAGTATTCTTTGATGTCTTTTACTTTATGGCCTTTAGCGGTTTCTGAGACGCTGGCAGGGAAAAAACCATCTTGCGTTTCTGGTTTAAATAAGTAGTCGTTTTTTTCATCACTATTGAAAAATGCTTGCCATTCTTTATAGATGGTTTCAACAAGCTCTTGGCTAATAGGATGGTTAGAAAGTACTCCAAACCCCGTTTCTCGTAAAGATTTTACAAATTGCTCAGCGCTATCGGGCGCACGGTAGTCTATCGTTTCTAGTTTCATAATGCCGTGTTCTTATTTTATTGTCATTTTGATTAGCAGTTTATCTGTGCTTATTTACCTATGCAACCTTGCTTAAATGAATTCAAATATTAACCTTAATCTAAGCAAGGTCTTCATCTATTTTACGCTGTTTCTTAATAAATGGGTAGTACTTGATATGCGTACGCTTGTTAATCATGCGAAGATCTTTTATTCTTTTTAAAAAAGCTGAAAGAATATATTGATATTAAAGGTCTTTTGTTAATGCCGTTGAGACTGTTTTTTTATGCAGTGATGGTATCGTTTTATTGTAAGAAAGCAGCTGTATTGGAGAAATTAAAAGCATGAGAGAATTAACCGATGCTGAGAAAAATATTATTGAGCTAAAAGGCACTGAAGTGCCTTTTAGCGGAGAGTATTATTTGCATGATGCTCCAGGGATTTATTGCTGTAAAAAATGTGATAGTCCCTTATTTTGTTCAACAGATAAATTTAATGCTTATTGTGGCTGGCCTGCATTTGATGATGAAATTGCAGGTGCAATAAAACGTGTGCCCGATCGTGATGGTCAGCGAACCGAAATTTTATGTCAGTATTGTGGCGGGCATTTAGGCCATGTGTTTGAAGGTGAAGGACTGACGAATAAAAATACGCGCCACTGTGTTAATTCTATCTCAATGATTTTTAAAGGTACTGATTAAATGAATGAGCAAACAAGAACGAATAAGGGTGTGAAACCTGAGGTTGCCACATTTGGCGCTGGTTGCTTTTGGTGTGTTGAAGCGATTTTTTCATCCATTCAGGGAGTGTTATCAGTACAATCGGGCTATTGTGGTGGTAATAAAAGCGATGCAAGCTATCAACAAGTATGCTCTGGCGAAACTGAGCATGTTGAGGTATTACAAGTGACTTTTGATCAAAGCATTGTCAGTTTCGATACGTTATTGAGTATTTTTTTCCACAGTCATAACCCCACGACATTAAATCGTCAAGGGAATGATGTGGGTTCTCAATACCGCTCGGTGATTTTTGTGCATAATGATGCGCAAAAAAGTTCGGCGCATAAGGCGATTAATGGATTAAGCGAGCAAAGTGTATGGCCCTATCCCATAGTGACACAAGTTGAGCTAGCCACAGAGTTTTATCCTGCAGAAGATTATCATAATGATTATTTTGCCAAGCATGGTGAAGAGCCTTATTGTGCTATGGTGATCAAACCAAAATTAGAAAAAATACAGCAAGTGTTCGCACAATATTTAAAAACGAATTAAATCTATGGGTCGTTAAAAACATAGCGAGTCAATGACTCGCTATGTTTGTTAGGCTTTAGCTTTATCGACAGCAAGCTTGTAGTTTTGTGTCTACTAGGCTTTTACTTTATCGACGGCGACTTTATAGTTGGGATCTTCAGTGGAATTGACTTCCACTAAATCGCCTGCTTTATCTAATAACTTTTTACAGTCATTGCTTAAATGGCGTAAGTGTAGGCGTTTACCTGCATTACCATAACGTTCTGCTAAGGTATCAATAGCGTCGAGGGCTGAATGATCGCATACTCGAGATTGCTGAAAATCAACAATAACGTCTTCAGGATCAGATTGAGCGTTAAACATCTCTAAAAATTCTGCTGCGGAGCCAAAAAAGAGGGGGCCATTGAGTTGATAGACCTTCCAACCATTTTGATCTTCGCGAATTTTAATGCTGATATGCTTAGCATGCTCCCAAGCAAACACGAGTGCGGAAACTATAACCCCAACAAAAACAGCGACGGCTAAGTCAGTAAAGACAGTGACAACAGTCACTAGCACTATCACAAAGGCATCATGCTTAGGCACTTTACGCATGGTTTTAAAACTTGCCCATTCAAATGTGCCCAATACCACCATGAACATTACACCAACTAATGCGGCAAGGGGGATCATTTCAATAAAAGCGGAGCCAAACAGAATGAAGGCTAAAAGCGCTAACGCTGCGGTTATTCCAGATAAACGACCGCGGCCACCAGAATTAATATTGATCATGGATTGACCTATCATCGCACAACCACCCATTGCACCAAAAAAACCACTGGTGATATTAGCAACGCCTTGTCCCATACACTCTTTATTGCCTTGCCCACGAGTGCCCGTCATTTCATCAATTACCGTTAATGTGAGCAGTGATTCAATTAAACCAACGGCTGCAAGAATAACGGAGTAAGGTAAAATAATGGATAAGGTTTCGATATTAAAGGGCACAGAAGGAATGGAGAAGCTAGGGAGGTTACCTGCAATAGTTGCATTCATGTCTCCACTCATTGAACGCAGAAAATCCAACACATTACGTGTATCTAAATCCATTAAAACGACAATGAGTGTAACCGTTAATATCGCTGCTAATGATGAAGGGATGGCCGTGGTTAACTTAGGCAGAAATTGAATAATAAACATGGTCAGTGCAACAAGCGCTAACATGATAATCAATTGACTTTGGGGAAGCCAAGTCAGGACACCATTTGCATCGGGTATTTTAAATTGCCCCAATTGTGCAAGAAAAATGACAATGGCTAATCCATTGACGAAACCCATCATAACGGGGTAAGGCACAATGCGAATGAATTTACCTAATTTAAACAGTCCTGCGCAAACTTGTATTAAGCCTGCTAAAACGACGGCGGCAAATAAATATTGGATACCATGCTCAGCAACTAATGCGACCATGACGACAGCCATTGCCCCTGTTGCGCCTGAGATCATTCCGGGTCGCCCACCAATAAGTGCAGTGATAAGTCCCATAATAAAGGCGGCATATAAACCGACCATAGGTTCCACGCCAGCAACAAATGCAAAAGCAACAGCTTCAGGCACCAAAGCAAGCGCAACGGTTAATCCTGAGAGAATATCGGCTTTATGGCTGGTCGTTTTGTGACGAATGAGTTCGAACATTTAACCTCTGTTGTAAATTTGTTGGTTGAATTATTTTGGTCGCGAATACTAACAAATAATCAGCAATAAGGATATGAAAAAGCCATGCAAGTTTGCATGGCTTTTTGACTTAGGGTGTTAACCAATTAAGGTTTAGCGATATCCGCAGTGACACTGTTTGCCGTTTTAGCTTGTGGCGTAGCAGTGTTTGTTGCTGAACGGTCATATTGCTTCCCTTCTGGAGTGGCAACTTCTTCTCTGTTATCGACAACAGGCTTAGTGGTATCAGATGAGACCATAGTGCCAAAGCGGCTATGTTTTGCAGCCGATGTTTCTGGCTTTATCTGGGCTTGATTATCGGTATGCTCTGCTTTAATAATCACTTTACTTTCTGCCATAATCACATTGTCAGTGAGATTGACTTCTGCAGCCATTGGTATAACAGGTTTTGCCATTGGTGCTTTAGCTTGGTGAAGTACTTCGTTAGGCTTTACTGAGGTT
Organism: uncultured Shewanella sp.; assembly: GCF_947491715.1. Lineage (GTDB taxonomy): Bacteria > Pseudomonadota > Gammaproteobacteria > Enterobacterales > Shewanellaceae > Shewanella. Next base: position 137,449 of record NZ_CANLKR010000002.1, read on the forward strand.
GCTGAGCTGTCATCGACAGTCTCTGTAGCCGCAATCGCAATGGCTGATCCAGCACTGCTTTGAGCTGTATCTACCTGCTGGGTTGGTGCCTTGGCTACTGACTGAACTGAGGTATTGGTTACTTCAAGGTTATCAGTACTGCTTTCTGGCTCAGATAACACCGTATTTTGCTTAATCACTTTGTCTTCACTTTGTGTGGTGATCTTACTATCAGCTTCCCCTTGTTTGACTTGAGGTTGGGTGAGATCCGACTCGGTAGGCACAGGGGCAGGTGTTGCTACTTTTTCCACATTAACAACCTGAGGCGATGGACTCTCAGAGATAATGATCTCAGGTGATGTTGCCTCTTGATCTGCTTGAACAGAAGGACTCTGTGAGGTAGACGTTGACATTACCTTAGCGGGTGAAACCGGGGCAGAATGACTGACCATTTTAGCGGAGCGAGTCACTTTTCTTGCTTTAGTTGCTTTTTCCACAGGTGCAGCTTGTTGGCTTGTTTCAGGCTCTGATGCACATGTATCAACAGGCTCAACTTGAGGCGCTTTAGTGACTTTAGGTGATTGTACACTGGGAGACGTTGCAACGGCTGCACTGGTGCTTGCACTATTGACCCTACGCTGTTGTGAGCGAGGACGACTTACTGGTTTTTGAACCTTTTCATCTTGTCTGTTTTCAACTTCTGTCGATATTACAGTGTCAGCAACTTGGGCTTGTGGCACCTCAGCATGATGCTCAGAGGAAACGGAGAGTTCCGTTGTATTTACTGCTTGCTCGTCACTATCGAGGCGATTAGAGTCTGTTTGAGCAGGACTATGAGCGGGGTAGTTAACCTGTGGAGAGAAAGCGCCAGAACTTGCAATCCCAGTGGCAATCGGATCCTGCTGATCCTCATTTGACTCGATAAAATGCGTCACAGGAGCTTCATCATGTGATTGATGAGTCGACTCCGTATGAGGCGCGCTTTCATCGCGACGTCGGCGTTGTCCAGCAGCTCTGAGGTGACGAGGACTGCGGCGACTTCTACGTTGCCCTTCTTTAGCGTCTTTTACTCCTTGTACATCTTTAACCACTTGTGTATTGGCATCAGCTGTTACAGAGACTTCAGAAGTCGTTTGCTCAGCGGTGACACTTGCATCAATGGATAAAGGCGCTGTTTCAGTTTGTGCTTCGTTGGCAGTGGGTTTCACCACCGGTGACGCTTTATCTGATTGGGCTGTGATTTTACGTTTATGCTGCGACGTATCCTGAGCCGTTTGTTGCTTAACGGGCGCACTGTCTTGCTTAGCCGTTTTGTTTATTGGCTTTTCAATCGCGACATCCGTATTGGCCGATTGATTGTCGGTGGTCACATTTTGTTGAGCTTTAGGTTTTGCTTTGCGTGTTTGGCGCTTAGGTTTAGTGTTTTTATCCTCTTGAGAAGCATTGTTTGTAGGTGCAGTTTGCGCCTGTACTTTCTCATTCTCATTTTGTTGTTCATTATTAACGCGCACTTTTCGGCGCATATTCCGACGTTGGCGCCGTTCTCTAGCCACTTCTTGCTTAGGTTGCTGAGCATTTGACTCTTGTGATGTACTCGTGTCCTCACTACGCTGCTTACGCGTTTTATTATTGCTACGAGCCGTTTTGTTGAGTTCAGTCTTATCTTTGTTATTTCGATTGTCACTTTGACGATTGTTAGTCTTTTCTTTATTTTCTGAACGTCGGTTGTCATTGCGACGGCTGTTTCTATTTTGAGTATTACGCTGTGTTTTATTTTGACCTTGGCCTTGACGTTTTTTATTGTTGTCAGTTTGACTCTCTTCGGAGGTGTCACTGCTGAACAATCCACTTAATGCCGATAGCATACGAGAAATGAATCCCGGTTGGCTGGCTTTTTTCGCCGTTTTGACCTTAGTATTTTGAGTGGTGTTATTGGTCTTCTTTTGAGAAGAGAAACCTTTTAAAGCAGGTTCTTGTGGCGCTGCTCGTTCAAGTTTACGTGGCTCATAAAGTGCTGCTTCTGGTTTTTCAAGCAATTTATAGCTTGATTCACTAATTTGATCATCTTTGCGATGACGTGACACGCGATAATCTGGCGTTGTCATATTGGGATCAGGAATAACATACACTTCAACGTTATGGCGTTCTTCTGTTATACGGATGGCTTTTCTTTTCTCGTTTAATAAAAAAGCGGCGACATCTACAGGAACGACGGCTTCGATCTGTGAAGTATTTTCTTTAATGGCTTCTTCTTCCATTAAGCGAAGAATCGATAAAGCCAGAGATTCAGTGCCGCGAATGGTACCTTGACCATGACAACGTGGGCACAGGTGTGCAGCAGACTCTTCAAGAGAAGGGCGCAAACGTTGACGAGACATTTCCATCAGGCCAAAGCGTGAAATGCGACCTAACTGTACTCTCGCTCTGTCATGATGTACGGCATCTTGCATGCGTTTTTCGACTTCCCGCTGATGGCGAACCGGTGTCATATCGATAAAGTCGATGACGACTAGGCCACCTAAATCACGTAAACGTAGTTGGCGTGCCACTTCATCAGCGGCCTCTAAATTGGTATTCAGTGCGGTTTCTTCAATATCACCACCTTTAGTGGCACGTGCAGAGTTGATATCAATGGACGTTAACGCTTCGGTTGGGTCGATGACAATCGAACCACCTGAGGGCAGCCTAACTTCACGTTGAAAAGCCGATTCAATCTGTGTTTCAATTTGAAAGTGGGTAAATAAAGGCACTTCAGCTTCGTAACGTTTAATGCGTTCAACAAAATCAGGGCGAACGAGAGCAACATGTTCTTTAGCTTGCTCGAAAATACGTGGATGATCGATAAGGATTTCACCCACATCACGACGTAAATAATCTCGAATGGCACGAACAATGACATTGCTTTCTTGATGGATTAATACCGGAGCCTTGGCATTATCAGCTTCATCTTTGATAGCGCCCCAAAAATCAAGCAGGACTTTGAGATCCCATTTCAATTCTGATGGCTCTTTGCCGACACCTGCAGTACGTACGATTAATCCCATGCCTTGAGGCACATCAAGTTCAGCAAGTGCCGCTTTTAGCTCTGTTCGCTCATCACCTTCGATTCGACGAGAAATGCCGCCTGCTCTAGGGTTATTAGGCATCAAGACTAAGTAAGATCCCGCTAAGCTAATAAAAGTGGTTAAGGCTGCCCCTTTGTTGCCTCGCTCTTCCTTATCAATTTGAATGATGACCTCTTGGCCTTCTTTCACGACTTCTTTGATGTTAGGACGACCTTGGAAAGAGTAGCCTCTAGGGAAGTATTCTCGTGCAATTTCTTTAAGGGGAAGAAAGCCATGACGCTCAGCGCCATAATCAACAAAAGCGGCTTCTAATGAAGGTTCGACTCGTGTGATAGTCCCTTTATAAATATTGGCCTTTTTTTGTTCGTGGCCAGGGCTTTCAATATCAAGATCATAAAGTTGTTGCCCATCAACGAGGGCGACGCGCAACTCTTCTGATTGAGTTGCATTAATTAACATCCGTTTCATGATAACGTAATTCTTCTATATTAAGGGTCATGAAACGCCAGTACATACTCTGCATTACGGGCCTAGTTTATGTTATTCGTGCCTCACGGCAAGGTGCTAGGCAAAGGTGCGCATACCTGTTAGACGCATTCACTGCGTGTCGCATCCTATTTATGGCTCATTTTCAATGGTTACAAAAACAAGGAATTCGTTGTAAAACGTCAACCAACCCCATAAATTCTTTAATATCTGTCCAGTAATGCCAAATCGATGTACTTGCGCTTAATAACAAGTTTAAAATTAATGTTCGAATTTGGAGCTAGAATAAAGAAAAACCACATATAAGAAGTGGATTTTTACCTCGTTTAGTCGTGAAAGCACACTTAAATGGCTTTATATTAATACAACGACTTGCAAATCAACTATTTGCTACAAGTATAAAAATAATTTTAGGTTCTTTACCTAGGGTAGCAATATGGAAGAAAGGATCAGTTTTTATCAAACTTTCTTCCATATTTGAGAGGTAAATATAGCAATATTAGAGAAATTCATCAAATGGAAAGACACAATTCTTTTGTGTATGTTGTACAATAGGTGCCATAGAAAGACACTATGGCGTATCATGACTAATTCAACTCCTAATTCAGTATCCAATTTAGCTCCAAAAGTAACGGTAAAGTTAATAACAATCGATGAAGATCACGTAGGGCAGAGAATTGATAACTTCTTATTAACCCAATTAAAGGGTGTGCCTAAAAGTATGATTTATCGTATCGTGCGCAAAGGGGAAGTACGAGTCAATAAAAAGCGCATTAAACCCGAGTATAAATTGCAAGATGGAGATATTGTCAGAGTACCGCCGGTCAGAGTGTCTCAAAGCGATGCTCGTCCAGGTCCGAGTGCCAAGTTGACTAAAGTCTCACAATTGGAATCGCGCATCGTTTTTGAGGATAAATTCCTCATTGTGCTTAACAAGCCGGCAGGCATTGCTGTTCATGGTGGCAGTGGGGTTGATTTTGGCGTGATTGAAGCCATGCGTTCTTTGCGTCCACAACAGAAATTTTTAGAATTGGTGCATCGATTGGATAAAGATACGTCTGGTCTGTTATTAATTGCGAAAAAACGCAGTACATTAAAACATTTGCATGATCAATTACGCTTTAAAAAAATGCAGAAAGATTATCTAGCTTTGGTGCGCGGTGCTTGGCAGGCTCATGATAAAGTGGTAAAAGCGCCTTTGTTGAAACTGACTTTAAAATCTGGTGAGCGCATTGTTAGAGTCAACAAAGAAGGTAAAGCATCTGAAACCCGATTTAAGATCATGCAGCGATACAGTGGTTCGACATTGGTTCAAGCCAGTCCAGTCACTGGGCGCACCCATCAAATTCGAGTGCATTGTCAATATACAGGCCATCCTATTGCCTGTGATGATAAATACAGTGAACAAAAATTTGATGATGCGATGCGAGCACAAGGCCTCAACCGTTTATTTTTACATGCGGCTCAACTTAAGTTTATTCATCCTGATAGTGAAGAAATGATGCAAGTGAAAGCGCCATTGGATGAAGTATTAGAAAGCACATTGAAACAACTTAAAAAAGTGTAGTATTGGGCTATATGCCCATGCATCTTGAAGTATCATGGGTATAGGATCTACCGAGTGTTATTTTGTGAGCACTCGATAATTTTTTATCGATTGTTTTTTTGAACGTTTGTTATAAGCAGTGAATGCCGTGTTTAGCCAATAAATCAATTAAGCTTATCAAGGGTAAACCCACAAGGCTATTTGGATCTTTCCCTTCCAAACGCTCAAATAAAGCAATACCTAAACCTTCGCTCTTAAAGCTGCCTGCGCAATGAAGAGGTTGCTCTAGGTGGATGTAGTTTTCTATTTGCTGTTGGCTCAGCGAGCGAAAGTGAACAATGAAAGGCTCAACGATTGAATCCATTGTTTGTGTCTCAATGTTATAAATGGCGAGGCCAGTATAAAAGCTAATGGCTTGTCCCGATGCTTGTTTGAGCTGTTCAATTGCATTATGAATACTCAGAGGCTTACCGATAATACGACCATTGATCACTGCCACTTGATCCGATCCTATCACTATCCCTTTTTTGAATGTGCTTTGTGCACTCAGGGCTTTTTGCTCCGCTAATCGCCGAACAAGTTGTTGAGGTGTTTCGTGTTCAAAAGGAGTCTCATCAATATTGGGAGCATAAGGGGTAAAAGGGATGTTGAGCTTGTTGAGTAAGGCTTGTCTGTATGGTGAGGTGGAGGCGAGAATGACAGCTTGATGCATGGTTAAGGCTCATTGAATGGGTGATGATTGGACACTATTGTCACTAAAAGGCGGCGTACGCTGCAAGTGATTTAGTAAAAGAATGATAGATGTTTTTCATTGTAGTGAGTATGCTCAAAAATCATTCAGTAAGCATACAAGAATGATTGAATGCATTAAAACAGGCCGATCCTTGGACTAATTTAGCGAAAAAAGCACTAACCGCAGTTATTTTAAGCGTAATCACTTGAGTAAACGGGGAGTCTTGGGTAAAATTTGAGATCAGTCAATTTTAATTTTAGGGTGAAATTAAAAGTAAAGTGAACTCAATTTATGAGTAAATGTTATTTTTCTTTTGACTCTATGGATTTCAAACTATAATATGCGCGCCTTATGCAAACAGTAAAGATACCGGTTTCAATTGATCCCGTTCGCGCTGCCACAAGCCAGCTTTCTTATGAAGGCATTGTTTCTGGTAAGCAGTTAAAGCGATTAAATGAATTATGTGCCGGCGACTGTTCCGATGTAGCAGTGTCGATTGAATGTGGTGAAGATATACAGGGGATAGTCTACCTGAAAGGGAAGGCTGTGACGGAGCTCACTCTGCATTGTCAACGTTGCATGACACTTTTTACTACAGAGGTTACGGTCGAATTTAGTTTTGGTCTTTGTCAGAGCGAAACTGAAATCGATGAGCTCCCGGATGCGTATGAGCCTATTGAGTGCAATGAAATTGGCGAAGTTCGTCTGCATCAATTGATAGAAGATGAATTGATAGTATCGATGCCCCTCATTGCAATGCATGATGATGAAAACTGTCATCTTGGTGGTAAAGATATTGTGGTAGGCGAGATAGAACCCGCTCAACAGGAGCGTCCAAATCCGTTTGCAGTGTTAGAAAAACTGAAGAGCAAGTAATCTAGGAGACAGGGCCAATGGCTGTACAACAGAATAAAAAGTCACGTTCAAAGCGTGGAATGCGTCGTTCACATGATTCTTTGAGCACAGCTCAATTATCAGTTGATGCGACTAGCGGTGAACTGCATCGTCGTCACAATGTGACTGCTGATGGTTTTTACCGTGGTCAAAAGGTTATCAACAAGTAATTAGTTGATAACTTTATGACGAGTCTGACGCTTGCGTTAGATGCAATGGGAGGCGATTTTGGTCCTCGCATTACAGTGCCTGCTACTTTGCAGGCACTTCGTCTTCATCCCCAGTTAAAAATCATTCTGGTTGGTGATGAAGCGCAAATGACCCCTCTATTAGGCAATGTCCCCCCTGCTATTTTTAATCGTATTACTATTCGCCATACAACACAAACCGTTGCTATGTCTGATCAACCTGTCTTTGCCTTAAGGCATCGTAAGCAAAGTTCAATGCGTTTAGCGTTGGAAGCGGTGCAAGAGGGGGCGGCACAAGCGTGTGTTAGTGCGGGAAATACGGGGGCGTTAATGGCCATATCAAAAGTGCTATTGAAAACCTTATCAGGTATTCATCGCCCTGCGTTAGTGAGTTGTTTACCTGCGGTTAATAAAACACCTGTATATTTACTCGATCTGGGGGCTAATGTAGCCTGTGACGCTCAAGCCTTGGTCCAGTATGCTGTGATGGGATCGGTGCTGAGTGAAGTGGTTGATGCGACCTCTTTTCCTAAAGTGGCGTTATTGAATGTCGGAGTCGAGGAATTAAAAGGTAATGAGCAAGTACAAGCAGCTGCTCAGATGCTACAAAAAATGCCACACATCAATTATGTGGGCTTTATAGAAGGTAATGATTTATATTCTGGTGACGTGGATGTGATTGTTTGTGATGGTTTTGTGGGGAATATTACCCTTAAAACATCTGAAGGGATTGCACGTCTACTGGTCCAACAGCTTAAAAAAGGATTAACGCAAGGATTTTTTGTTCGATTTCTCGCCAAACTTATCGCACCACGGATTCGTTCTGTGTTAAATCAAATGAACCCCGACCACTATAATGGGGCAACTCTGTTAGGATTGCGCGCAATTGTAATAAAAAGTCATGGAAGTGCAGACGAAGCGGCTTATCTTAGAGCGATTAATGTAGCTGTGACAGAAGCGCAACGCCGACTCCCTCAGATGATTAAACAACGTCTTGAGTCGATCCTTTTAGACACTAAAAGCTGAAAAAATCCTTATGCATACAAAAATTCTCGGTACCGGTAGTTATTTGCCCGTACAAGTACGAAGCAATCAAGATCTTGAAAATATGGTTGAAACTTCAGATCAATGGATTGTTGAGCGTACTGGTATTTCTGAAAGAAGAATTGCCGCAGTCGATGAATCAGTAACGACTATGGGTTATCAAGCGGCATTGAAAGCCATTGAAATGGCTGGTATAGAGGCCAGTGAGTTAGACATGATAGTCTGTGGCACAACCAGTGCAACGAATGCTTTTCCAGCTGCGGCTTGTGAGATCCAAGCTAAACTGGGCTTGCATACGATCCCCGCTTTCGACATTGCTGCTGCATGTTCAGGTTTCGTTTATGCCCTTTCGGTTGCAGATCAATATGTGAAATCGGGTGCGGCAAAAAAAGTATTAGTGATTGGTGCCGATGTTCTGTCACGCTTGTGCGATCCTGATGATCGTTCTACCATTATTCTTTTTGGTGACGGTGCGGGTGCTGTGGTGGTGGGCGCATCAGACACTCCAGGTATTTTGTCGACCAGTATTTATGCAGATGGTCGCCAAGGTGATTTGTTAAAATCGGCTATTCCAACCCGTGGGCAATCTGTTGATGATGTGAGTGACTATATGCAAATGAAAGGCAATGATGTCTTTAAGGTTGCGGTGACGAAATTGTCTCATGTGGTTGTTGAAACATTGAAGCAAAATAATATTGAAAAATCTGATATTGACTGGCTAGTGCCTCATCAAGCCAATTTTCGTATTATCAAGGCAACAGCGAAAAAATTAGATATGAGTCTTGATAAGGTCGTATTAACGTTAGCCAAACATGGCAATACTTCAGCAGCTTCAGTGCCTATAGCATTGGATGAAGCTGTGCGTGACGGGCGTATTCAGCGTGGCCAAATGTTATTACTTGAAGCATTTGGGGGTGGATTTGCTTGGGGCAGTGCGTTAATCCGCTTTTAACTAAAAAGCAGAAATAATATATAGGGTAGAGATAATGGAAAAGACGGCTTTTGTGTTTCCTGGCCAAGGCTCTCAATCTGTGGGTATGTTAGCCGAGTTGGCGACAGAGTATCAGATTATTGAACAGACCTTCCGTGAAGCAAGTGATGTGTTAGGCTATGATTTATGGGCACTGGTTCAGGAAGGCCCAAGTGAGACATTGAACGAAACGGATAAAACACAACCCGCATTATTAACGGCAAGTGTGGCTATTTGGCGTGCTTATACCCAAGCCCAAGGCCGTTTACCAGCAATACTAGCGGGCCATAGTTTAGGTGAGTATTCGGCTCTAGTGTGTGCTGGCGTGATTGATTTTCAAGCTGCCGTAAAGCTGGTGCAGCTTAGAGGTCAGTTAATGTTAGATGCCGTTCCTGCAGGAACAGGGGCAATGTACGCCATTATAGGTTTAGATAACGACAGTATTGATGAAGCTTGTCATGAAGCATCACAAGGTGCAGTCGTTAGCCCTGTTAACTTTAATAGCCCCGGTCAAGTGGTAATCGCGGGTGAAAAAGAAGCGGTTGCTCGCGCAGCGATTCTCTGCAAAGAGAAAGGGGCTAAAAAAGCTATGCCACTTGCAGTGAGCGTACCGTCACATTGCGCATTAATGAAGCCTGCGGCAGATAAATTGGCTGAAGCGCTGACAGAGGTGGAGTTTAAAGCGCCGTTGATTAATGTGGTAAATAATGTGGATGTCAGTGTTGCTCAAAGTAGTGAAGCGATAAAAGATGCCTTAGTGCGTCAGCTTTATTGTCCTGTTCGTTGGACTGAAACCGTGGAGCAATTTGCAAAAAATGGTATCGAGCGTTTGTTTGAAATTGGGCCTGGAAAGGTGTTAACAGGTTTAACGAAACGTATTGATCGTTCAATTTCAGCACAAGCGATAAATGATGTCGCTTCTTTCTCAGCATTGACTGAATAAGGAATTTAAATGAGTATTCATTGTGATTTATCTGGGCAGGTTGCATTAGTGACGGGTGCAAGTCGTGGTATTGGACGCGCAGTCGCAGAAAGCTTAGTTTCGGCAGGTGCTATGGTGATCGGAACGGCAACGAGTGAGCGAGGTGCGGAAGCGATCCAAGCCTACTTAGGCGATAAAGGCCATGGATTAATGTTAAATGTGACCGATGCCCAGTCTGTGACGGAACTTTTTGCTACAATCAAAGACAAAGTAGGTGAAGTTAACATTCTTGTGAATAATGCGGGTATTACTCGTGATAATTTGTTAATGAGAATGAAAGATGATGAGTGGCAAGATATTGTTGATACTAACTTAACGTCTTTATTTAGAACATCTAAAGCCGTTATGCGCCCAATGATGAAAAAACGTGCGGGGCGTATTATCAATATTGGTTCTGTTGTTGGTACAATGGGTAATGCAGGGCAAACTAATTATGCCGCGGCAAAAGCTGGATTAATTGGTTTTACTAAATCACTCGCAAGAGAGGTTGCATCTCGTCAGATAACAGTGAATGCTATTGCACCTGGATTTATTCAGACTGACATGACAGATGAGCTGACGGAAACGCAACAACAAGCTATTATGTCACAAGTGCCAATGGAAAGATTAGGAAAGCCACAGGAAATTGCTGATGCTGTTCTCTTTTTAGCGTCGGATTCGGCAGCCTATATCACAGGTGAAACACTCCATGTGAATGGCGGCATGTACATGGTATAAAAATAACGAGTAGACAATTATTGAAAATTTTGGTGGTATTTTATATCCATTTTAGGCTAAATTTGTGGTTAGACCACACAAGTTAAGCTTGCATTGTCAGCGAATTTCAATAAAATACTCATAATCTTACGCACGAGCGTAATTTGAATAGGAAAGAAAACTAATGAGCAACATCGAAGAACGTGTAAAGAAAATCATCATTGAGCAACTAGGCGTTAAAGAAGAAGAAGTTAAATCAGCAGCATCTTTCGTTGACGATTTAGGCGCAGATTCTCTAGACACTGTTGAGTTGGTTATGGCGCTAGAAGAAGAGTTTGATACCGAGATCCCTGATGAGGAAGCTGAAAAGATCACTACTGTTCAAGCAGCGATCGACTATGTTTCTAAGAATCAGTAATTAGAATTCTTAGAAAACAGGCGGCATTATTGCCGCCTGTTTTTGTTTCTGTCTATGATGGTGATGGGTCATCAAGCCAAATTTTATTCTCATTTCCATTTCTTAATGCTTCCGCCATTCTAGGCAATATAGATTAATAGTATGTACTCTGTATACTATTGTGATTTTCCAACCAAATGATGAAGGTGACAGCGTGTCTAAACGTCGTGTAGTCATAACTGGCTTAGGCTTAGTTAGCCCTGTAGGTAATACTGTAGATTCTTCCTGGAAGGCATTGGTTTCAGGTAAAAGTGGTATTGCGCCTATTACTAAATTTGACGCGAGCGAATATTCGACTCGTTTTAGCGGCTCAGTAAAAGATTTTGATGTTGAGCAATACTTATCGCGTAAAGATGCGCGTAAGATGGATTTGTTTATTCAATATGGTATGGCTGCGGGCATACAGGCCGTCACTGATGCCGGTCTTGAAATGGAAACGCTCGATCCACGCCGTGTCGGCACAGCAATTGGTGCCGGCATGGGTGGCATGCCATTGATTGAGCAAAATTTTGCAGCATTATCTAAAAGTGGTCCAAGAAAAATTTCGCCTTTTTTTGTACCGAGCACGATTATCAATATGATAGCAGGGCACCTGTCGATTAAATATGGCATGAAAGGTCCCAATTTTGCGGTCACAACAGCTTGTACAACGGGTGTCCATAATATCGGTTTTGCCGCGCGTACCATTGCTTATGGTGACGCAGATGTGATGGTGGCTGGGGGCGCTGAAGATGTCACTTGTCCGTTAGGTGTGGGCGGATTTGGCTCAGCGAAAGCATTATCAACCCGTAATGACGATCCGCAAGCCGCTAGTCGTCCTTGGGATAAAGACAGAGATGGCTTTGTTATTGGTGATGGTGCAGGTGTTATGGTCATGGAAGAGTATGAGCATGCTAAAGCCAGAGGGGCAACCATTTATGGTGAGTTGGTTGGGTTTGGTATGAGTGGGGATGCTTTTCACATGACATCGCCGCCAAGTGATGGCGAAGGTGCAGCAGCTGCCATGGTTAATGCAATGAATGATGCAAAGATTGAGCGAGAGCAAGTCGGTTACATTAATGCGCATGGTACATCTACGCCAGCAGGTGATAAAGCGGAGGCGGCTGCAGTTAAGTCAACGTTTGGCGATCATGCTTATGACTTGATGGTCAGTTCAACTAAATCGATGACTGGTCACTTACTGGGCGCTGCAGGGGCAGTTGAAGCGATTGTGACCCTGCTTGCGTTAAAAGATCAAATTATTCCACCTACTATCAATTTAGATAATCCTGATGAAGGTTGCGATTTAGATTTTGTGCCTCATACAGCAAGGGAGCATCAATTTGACTATGCATTGTGTAATTCCTTTGGTTTCGGTGGCACCAATGGGTCATTGCTGTTTAAAAAAATCTAATTGACTGATTGACCGTATTGTTTAAAAGCGCTTAATGAAGCGCTTTTTTTGTTGATAAGCTTTTAGATGATTTTTATCATACACTTTATAGGTGTTGTATTCGGTGTTGAGGGGAATTATGTCTGGTAAAGAAAATGCAATAACACTGAGGTTTTTAGCTGAGCCTGCGGATGTCAATTTTGGTGGTAAGGTGCATGGTGGTGCGGTCATGAAGTGGATCGATCTCGCGGGTTATGCTTGTGCAGCTGGCTGGAGTGGAAAATATTGCATTACAGCCTATGCCGGTGGCATTCGTTTTTTAAAACCGATTTATGTGGGCAATATTGTTGAAGTGAGTGCAAGGGTGAGTTACACAGGACGGACATCAATGCATTTAAGTATTGAAGTCAAGGCTGGGGATCCCAAGGGTGCTGAACGTCATTTAACGACCAATTGTATTTTAATTATGGTGGCCGTTGATGATGCGGGTTCTCCTACGCCGGTTCCTGAATGGGTACCAAAAACCAAGCTAGAAATTCGAGATAGAGAGTCTGCGTTGAAGTTGATGGAATTAAGAAAACAGTTAACGGAGCACATGGCGTCTCATTCTGCTTTATAACAGCAAGAGCGTGCCAGATAAAAGCCATTATATTGAATAATGGCTTTTTTGCTCTTGTATTATGCTGGTGTTGCCAACAGGTGCTCTAATTCTATTTGACTGACAGCATTGAGTGCATCTTTTGTTGCACCAATGAGCGAGACTTTACCTTTCGATGATTCAATTAAGATTGCTCGTGAGATATCGGCAAAATCTTGGCCGTATCGTACCATGACAGACAGTGCCATTTGCATGGGTAACATTGATGGATTAAAGGCGGCATTTTCAGCATATTGACCACAGTATTGTTTTCCATCATGTGTTTCTAATAGTACTGCGGCGTGGTTATGCGTATAAGGCGCATAACTTTTATTGGCATGTTCAAGTGCAGACTGTACGGCAGGATCCGTTGACTTTAGGGAATGTGGATTATATTGTGCAGATAATAATGGTTGCTTAATATTCAAGTCACTAGGGCCAAAAGCATAAGGCAGGTAATGGGTTAATGACTGTGGGTTTTGCTTAGGAAGGTGAATGGTGATGTCATGACCTTTGACCAGTTCATTCATAAATTGTCGGCAATGACCACAAGGAGACGCATTGACTATGATATCGGTGATGTATTTTTCACCATTTAGCCAAGCATGACTGATGGCACTTTGTTCTGCATGGACAGAGTGAAACAAGGCTTTACCTTGCAATTCGATATTTGCGCCCATATAAATGTCACCGCTGGCCCCTTTCGCAATAGCGCCAACGTAAAATTCACTGATAGTGGGGTTAGATAGTGCTGCAGCAATGGGCAGTAATTGAAGGAGTAATTGTTCTTCGCTTAACTGGGTGGCATTGACCAGTTCTTGTAATTGCTGGGCATTAATATGCCCAGAAAAATCATCTGTCAATAACGGTGCTAAAGCATTAGCCAATGAATGAGATAATGTGTTTATGGGTTCAAGAAATCGATCCTGCATGAACCACTCCTACTGCTATTATTTTTATTGGCAGCCAATACTAACATAGAAAAAAACAAAGTGTGCAGTGGTTCAATGCAGATTAATCATCTTTCATAGAGATTGCAGGTAGTGACACAGTGCTGTGAGTAGTTTTTGCTTATTTTCATCACTAGCGGTTTCTTCAATTAAATTCTCTAGATTAATCATGTAAGCAGGATCATTGAGCCTGTCTTGGCAAAAAGTACGCCATTTATCTTGCTCATCTTGGTTAAGTGTTTCTGGATAGTTACGGCCGCGGTAGCGAAATAGCATCTCTTGGAGCCTTGTATCGTCAAAATCCAATGTTAATGCTGCGAGATTATTGGGTTGTGTATGCCTAATAATCTCCATTTTATCTTTATCTGCTTTACTGAAAAAGCCGCCACTATAAAGCTGAAGATCGGGATCTGTGATGTGTGTTTCATGGGGCAATTCAAATAAAGCAATAAGCTTTTCTCTGATCTCTGGGTGCTGTTTAAGGCGTTTGTATTGTTCTCTGGCAAAAGATTTGTCGATAGCTAAGCGCTCTGCATTCTCATCGGTGAGGGTTTTTGCTGGGGCAACGAAAGGACACTTATTAATGTGCACTTGTTTAATACCAATGGGTAATTCATTATCTGCAAGCTCATTGTGTTTGGTATACATACGCTTTTGAATTTCTTCAACGGATAATTCAATGAGTGGAGTGATATCCATATTAAGATTAATGCATATTACCGCATTTTTATTGGTGGTATGATAAGCAACCGGGGCAATAATAGCTGTACAGCCGTTGAGGGCGCTGATCTTTGAACTGACATGAATAAGCGGTTTCATTTCAAGCACATCAATATATTGATTAACAGCTTGTTTTCGCCTTAAACCAAAATAATACTCAAAGAGTTTGGGCTGAACTTTTTTGATGAGCTTAGCAATAGCAATAGTGGCATAGACATCGGACATCGCATCATGAGCTTTTTCATGATTTAACTGATTGGCCCGTGAGAGATCTTCGAGTTTAAAGCTTGGGGAGCCATCATTTTTTTCTGGCCAAATAATCCCTTCAGGTCTAAAGGCATAGCATGCTCTGACCAAATCAATCAGATCCCAACGAGCATTACCGTTTTGCCATTCTCTTGCATAAGGATCAAAAAAGTTACGATATAAGCCGTAACGAGTGACTTCATCATCAAATCGTAACGAGTTATAACCAACAACACAGGTTTGTGGTTGGCAAAATAACTGATTAATGC
This sequence comes from uncultured Shewanella sp., assembly GCF_947491715.1. Classification (GTDB taxonomy): domain Bacteria; phylum Pseudomonadota; class Gammaproteobacteria; order Enterobacterales; family Shewanellaceae; genus Shewanella. The sequence continues at coordinate 152,683 of NZ_CANLKR010000002.1, forward strand.
GGCTCATAAATTCCGCTTCAGGGACACCTTTTAAGTTTGCAAGTTGTGGGGTGATCCCTGTGATCAAAATCGCTTCGGGTGAAGGGAGGTAATCTTTTGCTTGCTGACAATAAAGATTAATCGGCTCATCAATGATATTTAAATCCATGTCTGTACGTATGCCGGCAAACTGCGATGGGCGATCTTTGGCTGGATTGGCACCAAAGGTTTCATAGTCGTGCCAGAAAAAAGTGGGCTGAATGGCTAATGGCATGTATAACGTCGCTGCAGTAAATAAGTTGATGAATGTAATGATAACATTAATCATCAGATCCATGCTGTATTCTCTCGTTTCTTAGGTATAAAATGCAACGAAATCTCGCTTGATAGCGAGATATTACCATTGGATAGGAATTATCATGAAATACCGTTGTCCCTTATGCTTTCACGCATTAGTGCTACAAGACAATAGTTGGCGTTGTCAAAGTAATCATGTATTTGATTGCGCAAAAGAAGGCTATGTGAATTTATTACCAGTACAAAAAAAGAATTCGAAGGATCCTGGGGATAATAAACCTATGATTGTGGCTCGTAGAGAATTTTTAAATAAAGGTTATTATCAAGCGTTAAGTGATCGAGTTAATGAGCTGGCGACTCAATTTGCTTCGACTATGACATCCGCGTTAGACATAGGATGTGGTGAAGGTTACTACAGCCATCGTTTATTGGAATCGCTGATAGGTAATAAAGAGGAAAAAGCCCCTTTATCATTTCATGGATTGGATATTTCCAAATCAGCGCTAAAATTTGCATCGAAACGTTATCGAGACATTGATTTTAGTGTTGCAAGTGCTTTTGAAATGCCTTTTTTCGATAACAGTGTTGATTTTATGCTGAGAATTTATGCACCTTCCCTTGATGAAGAGCTTAAGAGAGTGATGAAGCAAGAGGGCATTTTACTCACGGTATCAGCCGGTCCTAAGCATCATTTTGAACTAAAGGAGCTCATTTATGATGAGCCGGAGTTACATACTGATGAGCAAAGTCATATTGAAGGCTTTGATTTATTGCATCACGAACGGCTTAAATGGGTGTTAGAGATGGATAAAGAGAGTGATATTACTCATTTTCTGAATATGACCCCTTATGCGTGGAAGTTAACGGATGAGCAAAAGCATGATTTAGCTCATGAAGGGCTGAGCTGCCAATTGGATTTCAAAATTGAGGTATTCAAAGCCATTTAGGCTATTAAGCTAAAGCCTTATTAACTGGAATATGAGGTGATTATTTTTTATATGAAAAACTGAATATTTTATTTTGACGGTTTAACCGTGACAGAGATGAGTTTAACTCATTGTTCATATTGACTGTTTTAGTAAAAACTTCTGTTTAGAGCTTTAATTCTATTTGAAATGTGCTGGAATTAAAAGCAACTGACCGAAATATAAGTGAAAATATCTGTTCTTATGTTTTTATTGTTTGTTGACTTATCCTGTGAATAGGTTATAGTTAATTCAGCTTGAAAGTTGGGCTTATTTATGTGTGTTTCAATACGACCTGTTCGTCCTGTCAACATTAAGTAAACCGGCATTTTCCAGCGTTACCGCCGTTAAGGCTTTAATTTATATATACAGGATTTAATATCATGTCACAAACTACTGGTGTCGTTAAGTGGTTCAACTCTGATAAAGGTTTCGGATTCATCGAGCAAGAATCAGGCCCAGATGTATTTGTACACTTCCGTGCAATCAACTCAGACGGTTTCAAAACTCTTGACGAAGGTCAAAAAGTTTCTTTCACCGTTACTCAAGGCCAAAAAGGCCCTCAAGCTGAAAACGTTACTGTCGTTTAAGTTTGAAAATTTACTTGGGTTAATTCAATTTAACTAAGTAAACAAAAAATTCATAAGAGCTGTGTTTAACACGGCTCTTTTTTCATTTCTGCTTTTATCTTTCTTCATTTTTCCTCTGAAACACCTATTTAATTAGCACTTTTTTGTATTTTATTTTTTAGACTCGTTGATTTTAGAGACAATGGGTGCCTCATATTAATCTGAAAAATCATTGAACCCTTTGCCCAGTCCCTTGAACACATTTGCGTGTACTATTGTAAAAGTGAATGTTGACGATAGGAAAGCTGGCTGTGTATGGTAATGAAAGGCGTTAATCAAGAAAACCCTCAAACTAACAGAATAAAGCTGTATCTCTTAGATTGAGGAGCAATAATGAATGCCATATTTTTTGATAATTAAAGAGGTAAATCTTTAATTATTCTCAATTCGTTTTTTGAAACTGGCTCTGGTTGCTTCATCGGCTTGACTGTACCAAAAGTCGAGCATTTGCCCTACATTAACTTGGCTATTAACAGGGGTTGTTGCATTGGATACTTGTGATGTCGTTTGTGGGGCAATAGCCGGAGTATTTTTTACGAGTGTATCCAGTGCTGCGGGTTGACTGGTTTGATTATAAGCGGCTATTTCAGCCTCATAATCACGACCAAATTGTAATCCTTTTTTCATCAGCTTCCCTTGTTTAAAAGGGACTGAATTTCCTGTCTTATCGGTGAGTGTGAGTTGAGGTTTATGGTTAAATTGTTGGGCCGCATTCATGGTTCGTAAATTGGGAAGGCTTAAGGAGTATGAGGCATTAAAACCTTCAAATGTCATAATGATGACATCGGAATCAAATGAACTCTCTTGATCTTGCTGATAAAAATTACCTTGGTAACGAAAAGCGACTTGATTAATGCCGTTGGGTAGTTTTATTTTTTCATTTCCAGAAGCATCCTTGCCATTGACTAAAATGAGATCAGAATTATAAGGCATTTTAAGGGTAACATTGGCTAAAACTGGAAAACCAACACTGAGGGTGATAAGTGCTGCGAACAAGGGCATTTTTTTCATGATATATCCAGTGAGTGATTATAAAGTTTAATGAAAGTTAATGTTTTAGCATAGCATCGGCCATTGGGTCTGAATACGGAAAAATGTCTACTTTTCTCCTTTTTTGCTGTGCAATGGGATTAATCTGTACAAATGCGCTTTTGTTGTTACCATCTTGTTCTTTATGGTGTTTAATTGTTAATTTTCTTTGGGTTAATATAGATTACTTCTTAAAAGAAGCAAGAGTGGTGAGTGCTTTACAAATGAATTTGAGCGCTAGTGATTTGTTGTTTATATTTGCTGGCTCATAAACAAGGGCTTTGGTGCTATGATTCAACTACAATTGACATAATATTTGTTCATTTGGGGGGATTAGTTCTATGAAAGGCTGGCTAATAGGGTAAAATGATAGAAGTTTTTTAGTATTTGCATTTTTATAAAAAGTGTCTTTGGGGGAAATATGATAACAGCCTATGTCTATGAAGATCGTCATCTTACGATCAGTGAATTAAACATACTGGATACTATTCCTCCTGGTACCATTTGGTTAGATCTGTATAAACCTGATGATGAAGAACGGGTTTGGTTGAGTGGTTTTTCAGTTGAAGAAGTACCAGATGAAGAGGATATTAATGAAATTGAGGCTTCTGCTCGTTTTTATCAGAATAAAGATGGCTTACATATCAATTCATTATTCCCACAGCGTGCAGGACAAGATGTCAGAGGTGTTAACGTATCATTCAATTTGAGAGATAACTTTTTATTGACGATACGTGAAGAAGAAGTGGGGTTAATACGCTTATTACGAAATTATTTACGTTTAGGTCGGATTGAAGTTGCAACACCTCAGGGGCTTTTCTTGGAGTTATTTAATTTAAAAGTCGATTACCTTTCTGATTTAATAGAAGATGTTTATACAGTATTAGAAAATGTCAGTGAAGAGGTTTTTAAAAATGAAGAGCTGGATGATGTGTTTAAACTCATTACTCGTCAAGAAGACTCAAATGGAAAGATACGGTTAAGTTTACTTGATACTCAACGTTCATTGCGCTACATGCAAAGGTACTATCGTGGGGAATTATCGGAGCATGAGTTAAAAGATTTGCGGGAAATGTTATCAGATATCGAGTCTCTAATGCCGCACAGTCAGTTTATTTTTGATAAGTTGAATTTTTTATTGGATGCTGCCATGGGCTTCAGTGGGTTACAGCAAAATAAAATCATTAAGATTTTTTCCGTTGCAGCGGTCATTTTCCTCCCTCCAACGGTTATTGCCAGTGGTTACGGAATGAACTTTGTTCATATGCCTGAACTTCAATGGACTTTTGGCTATCCAATGGCTATTTTGATGATGTTTGGTAGTGCTGCGGGAACCTATTTTTTCTTTAAGCGTAAAGGCTGGCTATAAAGTCGTTACAGGGTTCATATTGATTTTAATTTCATTACACAAGTAGGCATGTGATTTGTGCCTGTTTGTTCGAGCACTGAAGATAAATGGTTGAGTTTTTCGGTTAAGACTGTCATTGCGAGGTGGCTTCTTTCACCGCCATTGTGGCATCGATTGAGTCGCAGCATTAAATTATGTTGGATACACATGAGTTGGTGTTGATGATTTGGGTGTGTTGTGGTGATGGTTTCGTTTGTTAAGCGTTCTTGTAGTTTATTCAATGCTTGGGGATCGTGTTTGGCTAACCACTTTAATTCATCAAAAGGGGGTAAAGGTTCCATCTTATCTCCTCATTTATTCTTATAACATTAACGTTAGTCTAGTTTTCTACTTTTATCGAGTGAGCTTAAGTCTCAAGGGGATTTATACATTTACTTTATAAACACATACCTTTTACAATGAGATAATTTTTATTGTTTGGGTGTAGGGCGTGTATGGATTTTATTGAAGTATATGAAAATGCAATTCCAGAGAGCTTATGTGATGAGTTGATGACGGTGTTAGATCAACATAAAGGGACGGTTCGCGGGCGAACGGGTCATGGTGTTGATGTCGATAAAAAAGATAGCTTAGATTTAACTTTAGATAGTTTTGCAGATTTAAGTGGGTTAAGAAATACTTTATTAACGCATGCATTAAAGCCCATTACACAATACTTTGATCAATATTCAATGGCTTTGATGGGGGCTGTTGCTGTCAATGTTGCAGATGATAAAGGCGACTCTGTGACTTTGACTCCTGATAATTATGAGGCGTTGGGGAGACCAAGAGCACAAGCATTAGTAAAATATTTATATAGAAGTGGTTCCATCAACATTCAAAAGTATCAAAAAAATAAAGGGGGATACCCTCACTGGCATTCAGAGCAGTTTCCCCAATTAAATCATAATGAAGCTTTACATCGTGTTGTGCTTTATATGTTTTATTTGAATGATGTTGAAGAAGGAGGAGAAACCGAGTTTTTCTACCAAAACAAGAAATTAAAGCCTAAAAAAGGCACTATGGTTATCGCTCCTGCCAGTTTTACACATAGTCACCGTGGGATCACGCCAAAAAGTGGTGATAAATACATTGCAACGTCTTGGGTAATGTTCAACCGTGCAGAACAATTGTATGCACCAATGAAGTAGGTAAGCTTCATTGGGGTCACTGACTGATGATTTTTTAATTAACTTGAGTGCAGAGCTTCCACTAATCGTAGAGTGCTAATGGGAAGCTCGCCTTGGTTGCAATCAAAATGTCGACATTTAGAAAAAGAACAAGTTAATAGAACAAGGTATGATTTAATTATTTTCTGGCACGTATTATCCAGAGTTAAGATGACACAGTTATTCGTCATGTTTATTGGTATGTAAAGCTTGTCCTTTTAGCTTAATATGAAGCGGTTCTATAGGTGTAAATGACCTGAATGCGACTTGACTTTATTGCAGGGTTACACAGGAATCGATATTCTAAAACATGCACCTTCTAATGCTGATGTTTCAATAGAGAGGTGACCACCGTAACTGGTGATAATTTCATGACACACTGCAAGTCCTATACCTTGACCAGCTTGTTGTGTATCGGCTCTGACACCGCGCTGGATAATTTTCTGGCGGATATTTTCATCAACACCAGGACCATCATCTTCAACGACTAATTCAAATTGGCCTGCATCATTAAAGTATGATGATACCGAGACTCGGCTAATGCATAATTTAAATGCATTTTCCATTAGGTTTCCACACAGTTCCATCAAATCGCCTTTATCGCCAGGAAAGACATGATCTTGGCTAATTGTTGCCTCAAACTGTACGCGTTTATCCTTGTATACTTTAAATAACATTTGTGAGAGTTGTTCAACGAGTGGGGCAATGTGCGTCTGTTCTTGTTTTAATCCCTTACGTCCTAACATGGCCCTTCTTAATTGGTATTTAACTAATTGATCCATTTGACTCACCTGCTCCATGATTTTTTCACCGACATGATTTCTATCTAATGATTTATCATCAGTGATTGCATGCACTGCAGCTAAGCGGGTTTTCAGGCTATGGGCAAGGTCGTTCATTGCATTTTGGTATCTTTCTTGTTGTGCACTGGACTGTTGTAGTAATTGGTTAAGTGCTTGTGTTACCCCTTCTAGTTCAACGGGATAACCATCAGAAAGGGATTTAGACTTACCACTATTAATGGAGTGTAATTCATTTCGAAGTCGGACCAAGGGGCTCATTCCCCAATAAGCTGCACTGATCAGTAATACTAAGGCGAGGGCGAGTACCATGCCTAGTCGTAAGTAGGTTCTGCGGCTGAATTGGTCGTATTCTTGCTCGAGTTTTTGAGCATCTTTCATGACGAGAAGATTGTAATGACCACCGGCCAAATTAAAAGTTAATAAGTAAACAAAGTAGCCTTTGGAATCGGCCAAAGTTAAGTAATAAGGCGGAGATTCATATCGAATACTATTAAAGCGTTCGCAGGTATCAAAAAGCCCTCTGTCAACGGCGAGAGAGGAGGTCCAGACTTGTTTAAAATTATCATCACAACTTGCAATAATATATTTTTCTGGAGTGACGTTACTGTTTCGCCAAGCACTCGTATCAGGGATCAGGTTATGCTCTCTAAGCTCCGCAGCCACTTTGGGAATTTCTGAAATGAGTTTTGCTGTTTCTTCATTGTAATTATTTTGAGCATGTAAAATATTTGTCAGCCAAGCCAGTGCAAAACCAACCAGTGCAATAATGGATAATGAGGTGAGAAACATCCGTGTTAACAGACGTTTCTTAAAAAGGGTGTTTAACTGCATGGTAAGTTAAATTTGTAGCCCTGTCCTCGAATGGTGGCGATAGGGTTTTCAATGCCTTCTTTAGAGAGTTTTTTACGTAAGCGGCTGACCATAACCTCAATGGTGTTGGGATCACCTTCTTTATCAGCATAAATCACATCAAGTAAACGTTGTTTTGCTACAACTTCATGACAATGACGCATTAAATACTCTAAAATTTGGTATTCAAATGCAGTAACTTCCATTGGAATCCCATGTAAACTCAGTTGTTTTGCAGCTAAGTCTAATGCCAAGGGGCCACTATTAATAACGGGTTTGACAAATCCTGCACTTCGCCTAACTAATGCATCCAATCTTGCAACAAGCTCTTCTTTTTGAAAAGGCTTAACTAAATAATCATCTGCTCCAGCGTTTAAACCTTCAACTTTATCCTGCCAGTTAACTCGTGCGGTGAGGATTAATATTGGCGCTTTTAAATCATTATCACGCAACTTTTGAATTAAACTGATCCCATTTTCATCAGGCAGACCTAAGTCTATGATTGCCACATCAATAGGATAATTTGTGGCTTGGTAAAAGCCTTCTTTGGCTGTGGGTGCGGTTTGTACTTGATTTCCTAACTCACTTAATTGAACTTGTAAGTGGTGGGATAGGATGGGATCATCCTCAACAACCAAAATCCTCATAATTTTGCGTCCTCAAAGGGCGTTGATATCGACAAATACGCGCCAATAAGCGTTGACATATTTGTGATTTGATTTTTTATTCATGTTTATCACTCAGTATAAACCATGTTTTATGAGTATAAACTTAACCGTGGCTGAATTTAAACGAATCGTTAATCCTTTATTATACCTAAGTGTTTAGAAGATGCGAATAATCGATGTTTATATGATGAATAATTGACGGATGTGCATGGTTGATGGTGAGTTGATTGAGAGGGGAAAAAGCGTGATTTGGCTGACGAGTATCAAAGTAATTCAGTTAAAAAAGGGAATTATTCCACTTATTGCTAGGTTTATAGTAACTTTTTAGTTAAAATCTAGTAAATTAAAATGTTTTTATTTTGAGTTTTAGATGGTTTTTTTTAAAAAATTCAACATCTTGTTATTTTTTATGATGTTGCCTAAGGTTTTTGCAGCTGAACTATTAATGACTGCGATCCCTAATGATGAGCAAAATATTGTTGATCATCATTTTAGTGTTGTTGCTGATTATTTGACAGAAGCCTTGGAGGTAGATGTGAAATATATTCCAGTTAACTCTTATGCTGAGGCTGTTGAACTTTTTAAGGAAGATCAAGTGCAATTGGCATGGTTTGGTGGATTGTCGGGTGTACAGGCTAGGCGTGCTGTGCCGGGTTCAGAGGCCATAGCACAGGGTTTAGAAGATCAATTCTTTCGCAGCTATTTTATTGCTAATGCTTCTGCAGATATCTTACCCTCGAAGAGTTTTCCTAATTTAAATGGCTATACTTTTACTTTTGGTTCACCAGACTCGACATCTGGTCGGTTAATGCCGCAATTTTTTATTGAGCGTAATTTAGGCAAAGCACCTCATGATGTTTTTCGGCGAGTGGGTTTTACGGAAAATCATTTAGAAACCATTCAGAAAGTACAATCAGGTCTTTATCAAGTGGGAGCTGTGGATTATAAAGTATGGGAGCGGGCTGTTTCAAAGGGTTTAGTGGATTTTCAAAAAGTGTCGGTCATATGGGAAAGTCCTTCTTTTCCTGATACACAGTGGACAGTGAGGGCTGATATGGATCAGCAATTTGGACAAGGATTCAAGAAAAAACTTCAGCAGGCATTATTAAGTATGCGTAGCGCAGGCCCAGAATCAAGATTATTATATGTACCTGTCGAAAATCATGATTATAAACCTATTGAAGATGTCGCTCGTGCGATAGGCTTGATTGATTAATTGCACCTTAATCGATTTTTAATATTTAATGATGTTACAAATAAACGTGCTTTAATGATGGTATTGAGGATCTAGCCTAGTCTTCGAAATCCTCTTCAGTCTAACAAGGAAGTCTAGGATACAGAGTCAAACACCACCAGCGAGCGTTTACTTTATAAAAGAGTGAACCACAGTGTTTGTGCACCTTTCTACGAAGTTACCGCTTGTTTATGCCTAATCCCACTGATGGAAAGAGAGATGTTTAAGTCAAAGGTGGGAAAAATGATATCGCAACGTTTTACTGTATTTAGTTCTCAGAAGCTACTGCAGCAATCATCTGTAAGGTTAACAGATCTTAGTGTGAAGAACACTTTTTATGGCTTGATAGGTGATCCAAGGTTCATTTTCTACCTATACTTTGAGATTGAGTCTCGGCTTAGAGTGTAAAATGGATAACAAGTTACCGAACACCTTGAACGTTTCCCCCATCTTTATGACGAAATACGATCATATTCATCCTAGTGGAACCTTGCATCCTTTGTGTTTACGTCATCGCCTTGCGAATATAGGGGTTGATGCGAGAAAACACTTATCTCAACAGTTGGATTTGAATTTATTAACGGATCGTCAATATCAGTTTATTGTTGAAACAAGCGATGACGGTTGGTTAATTGGGGGAGGAGATGATACAAAATTAAAAAGGGCAGATACAGCACACGCAGAAATTTGGCGTACTGGGCCTGATAATTTTCAAGAGGGGGGCATACCTTACTCCTTGGTTCATCAGATTATGTCTTCAATTGCTTTTGCACCTATTATATTAATGCCATCGAGAGTGAATTTGACGGATACTCATGAATTAGAGCTGCTATTTGAATATGAATCAGCTTCTACAATTGGGCAACTGTTTGCATGTCTTAGTCAAGTAATGGCTTGTCCCTGTGGTGATTACGGTAATCCTTTTCATATAACCTTAGTGAGAGGGGTAAAATTTCGTTCAAAGCAAGCAAGGGGAGCTTATTTTAAGAAAATTAATGAGGTCGTGTCCGTTTGGATTGAACGTTTTCCAAATGGGATACAGTTTGGAGATGGTGGTGTGGATTTTTTTGCCAATAGAGAAGAGATTTTATTTCATTACCCACCCACACGAATATCAGGAGTTGAAGCGGATATTACAGCGCTGAAATCAATCATAAAAATGGCTAAGAACAGCTAGAGGCGATAAAAGTGTTTAGCGTTAAGGCCTAAAATTTTTTCTCTGGCCTGTAGAGGCTTTGAAGACAGATATCGATTGATAATATTATATTGTTCTTCATAAGATGCTTTAATCAGACTGACTGGCCAATCGGAGCCATAAACTAACCTATGCTCACCGAATGCGTTAAGAATAATATCAAAATAGAGGTGAAAATCTTTTTCAGACCAGTTGTTTGCTAATTCAGAGGTGATGAAGGTCATTTTACAATATACATTTTTATGCTCAGCCAGTTTTTCGATTTCGTCTTTCCAACCAGATAAAGTTTGATGTTTAACATTGGGTTGCGCCATATGATTAATAATGAATTGTTGCTTAGGAAAATTGGAAACGAGCTCTATTGTTGCAGGTAAGTGGAAAGGTTTAATGAGTAAATCATATGTGTAATGATATGTTTGTAGTGTTGATATGCCTCTTTGAAAGTTGTCATTTAACATAAAATGAGCATCATGTTCATCTTGGATTAAATGTCTAAAACCTTTGAGCTTTGTATGGGTATGATAATGATTAAGTTGCTCACTTAACGCCTCGTCACATAAGTCGATCCAACCTACAACGCCTAATATCCATGGATATTGATTGGCTAGTGATAATAGCCAATCAGTTTCTTGAAGACTTTGCCTAGCTTGAACGACGACAGTGCCATCAATATTACACTGTGTTAGTGTGGATGATAATTGTTCGGGAGCATATTCATTTTTTAAAACGGCATATTGGTCAACCATCCATGGATAGTCATTTGGAAATAAAGGGTAATTTAAAAAATGCTGGTGTCCATCTATACGCATAATATAACTGCTCAATGAATGTCTTTTAGTAAAGAGTATGAATAGCAATGAGCAGTTTTCCAGTTTCTACGTTTATTTTGTACTTTCTAAGGTAAACATTTTTTGTGATTCAAGCCATAATGGGTATTTCTTCATAATATTAAAAAAGAGGGGACTTTCTTTATGATGAGTTAACCATTGTCGCGTGTTTGGGTAAGGGGCCTGATTAAACCAGTCTATATCGACATGAGCGAACTGGCGAACAAAAGGAAATATAGCATAATCAGCCAGAGAGGCTGAATCACCTAATAATTGTTTGTTATTAGTCAGTTTTTCTTCAAGTGTCGAAATAAATGTTTCTGCTTGTTCTCGGTAATAGGTGGCTGAATAATCAGGATAACGATCAGCATATTTATACTTATCTAGCCAAGATTTGAAAGTCGTATCATTTTGCTCAATCAAAGCGAATGTTAATTGCTCTTGTCGCTGATTGGTGGGTAATACTTTATAAGGATCGCCTTGTTCTAAAGCCCATCTCATTATATCTAAGCTTTCATCAATGACTTGGTTATTGGGTAAAATTAAGACTGGTACGGTCCCTTTTGGTGATGCCTTAAGCATAGATCCTGGTTTGTTTTTAAGTATGATTTCTCTAAGAGAGACAGAGCAATGACTTAATAAAATACCTAACCGTGCTCGCATGGCATAAGGGCAACGTCTAAAAGAGTAAAGTATGGGCTGCGGCATAACATAATATGGTTGGAAGCAGGTATACAGCAGTTTACTGTTTTATCAGTCATTTTGATATGAGATTATGATTATCATCGCCATATTTTTATGAACTTGGCTGTTTATTTTGGTGAAAGTAAGGTAATATTCACCGCGATTTTTCTAGGGTTATTATGTTTTACGCACTGGAAATGAAGTTCCAGCGAGCTGTTAAAGAGGTTGATATGTTTGTTGTTTGTGCAATGTATAAATTTGTTTCGTTACCTAATTTTGAGGCAATCCAAAAGCCTTTGTTGGGCGTTATGGAGAAAGCTGACATTAAAGGGACGCTGTTATTAGCAAGCGAAGGGATTAATGGTACGGTTGCCGGAAGCCAAACGGCCATCGATATGTTACTCGCTTGGTTAGGCACTCAACCTGGACTCGATAATATTGTTTATAAGTTATCATTTGATAATGAAATGCCTTTTTACCGTACCAAAGTCAAATTAAAAAAAGAAATTGTGACGATGGGAGTGGAAGGTATTGATCCGAATAAAGTCGTAGGGACTTATGTTAAGCCAAAAGATTGGAATGAATTGATTTCAGATCCTGATGTGCTTTTAGTGGACACTCGTAATGATTATGAAGTTCAAATAGGTACCTTTAAGCATGCGGTTGATCCAAAAACCACGACGTTCAGAGAATTCCCTGAGTATGTTCAAGAAAATCTTGATTCTGAAAAACACAAGAAAGTGGCTATGTTTTGTACTGGTGGGATCCGTTGCGAAAAATCGACAGCTTATCTAAAAGAGCAAGGTTTTGATGAAGTTTATCACCTTGAAGGTGGCATTTTAAAATACCTTGAAGAGGTGAAACAAGAAGAGAGCCTCTGGGAAGGCGAATGCTTTGTATTTGATAATCGTGTGGCTGTTAATCATGATTTAGAAAAAGGGCAGTACGATCAATGTAATGCTTGTCGTATGCCGGTTACAGCTGAAGAGAAAGCATCCAGTGATTTTGTACAAGGGGTGAGTTGTCCACATTGCATTGATAAAATTTCTGATAAGCAGCGTCAACGTTTTATTGAACGTGAGCGTCAAATGCAATTGGCTCAACAACGGGGTGAAGTCCATATTGGCAGTGATGTAAAACAAGTGATTGAGCAACGTCGGCATAAAAAAGTGCAGCTTAAACAATCACAAAATGAGACTACTGATTAGTTACAGTTTGAATTAAAGGGAAGACTAAGGATTAAACGCTCATGATCTGGTGAGCGTTTTTTGGGTTTATCGCTAATTGCTTTTTAAATAATGATGAGCAAATTAATCGATTATGACACTGGTATCGTATCCTATTCCTTCTAATGCATCAATAACGGCTTCTGCTGCTGTTTCAAGATCTGCCCATGTATAATTTTGAGAGGCCCCCGTATCTAAAATCGTTTCTCCAGCTTTTAACCATTCTAAGGCTGATTGAGCAATCACTTGTTGACCGGGTGATGCAAGGTGTACTGTGTTCCAAAATAAAAAGGGATGATTAAGTAAACTTAAGCAAGGAGTGACATTACCTGTGGCGACGCCACCATAATCATAGACATACTCATTGTCATTACAGGGACTACCAAAATTATCTGAGTACCCCTCTCCATAAGCCACAATATTCATGTTGTCATAAAGGTTATCTAAGAAGTAAAAATGCCAATTTGGATAATGAGTTGGTTCAATTAACGCGTAAGCTGATGCTGTCCTATAAGTGAGCAATTTTAATCGTTCGTTATAAATCTTAACTAATTCACCCAATACAGTAGCAAAGGCTTGCAGCTCTATTGGGCGCAAATCAATACCTGATTGCATTAAATAATAATTAATATCGGGTGTGATCCCAAGATTATACTGGGGAAACATAAAGATATTACCTCTTTCTTGGTCTTGTTGCCGTAATCCTTGGATCATAGTTTCTACACTGGAATTTGAGGTACCAATCATATATTCAGGGATCGTGGTCCAAATAGCTTCCATAAAGGCTTGGGTATTAATATCTCCCCCAACCCAGTCGAAAAAGACACCAGAAAGGTCATTGGCACCGCTATAGAATATATACAAACTGTCTTCATCGACTTGAAGCGTTGTATTGTTAATATCAGGAAGAAACAGTTGCGTGATTTGCTGGTATAGCGTGGGAACAGGCATTAAGGCTTCAAGACTATAACCATCCTCGGCTGTTAGTGGGGGCTTACCATCATCAAGTATTTGGGAAGAGCGGTAGCTTTCTTGCATGGCATAAATATCATCTTTAGGGCACTCATCTGCGATGATGAGTAGGTCTTGATTACCATTATAACAGCCAGTTTGTGTTGATAATGCACCAAACCAAGCATAATTAACTGAGACCATTTCAGTGCTGTTAATTCCTTCAGTTGAATAAGCCACCCATGATGACAGAAGTACTTCATCAAAAAGCGCAGTATTGACGATGCCATTGTAAGCAAAATAGTCGACCCAACCAGTAGAAGTGCTTTGTCTTGTGCTACAAATAGCAGGATGAAGAGTGGTTCCTTTTCCTGAGCAAATGGATTGTGTGTCATTTTCTAACGTAATAACATTATAGGCATTACCTGTTTCAGGGAATTGAAGTGAACCTAGATCCAATGGCGTAAAAATGTCACTATCGATGGGTTCAGTGATGGGGTTATAAATATTTGTGGCAATTTTATTCTTTGAAGAAGAATAGGGATCATATTGATAATATAAACTTTGTGGGTAATTTCCAATATCACTTTGGCTATCACCAAAGACAATAATGTTGGAAAATAATTCGGTTTTATAATTATCATCATTATCATCATTGTCATCGTCTTTGGAGCAAGCAGTGAGTAAAGGGACTATCAATATTGCAGTTAGAAAGCATAAGGTATGTTTTTGAGCCAAAAAGAGTCTATTCATATTGTTCCATTTTATCAATAGTGTCTGTAGACGGCGTCCTTTTATTGGTACCTACGGGTTAAAATAGCAGTATAGTTGAATATTTTAATGTATAAAAAATACCAGAGAATATTGAAGTATTCCGGTATATATGTATTTAGTGATGAAAATAGGGTATAAGCTCAGTGATTATTGTTTATTAGGTAGTATTCATGTCAGATAAATTTTTTTTTAAAGGGCGTAAAACCCCTAAACCAAAGCATGAGAGTTTTGGTTATAACACTAAAAGAGTGGCTAAATTGGGGACGTTAGCCAATCCGTTGCATTTGACGGTTAATACCACAGAAAGAGAAATTGAAATAAAACAGCAGTTAATTGATCGCCAATTAATAGCTGATATTATAGTGGATGTGGATGCTTGTGAAGATATCAGCGCATTAACATTACTGTTAAACAAGACTACACCAGTTGTATCGGGAAAAAGCCCGGAACGTAATCAACTTTGTTCTTGTGGAAGCAGAAAAAAATATAAAAAATGTTGTGGTAAGTAGTTAGATTATATCGCTGACACAGAATATTGAACGCCCTCAAAATTTTTCCCATAGACTATTTCATTAGTAAAAAATAATGAAATAGTCTTCTATTCTTATTTAAATGTGAAGAAAATTAACCTTATCAATTAGACGGTTACCTGTCATGCTCACAAATTTTTCCCCTGTTGGCTTTAAATATTAGCTTTTTCTAATGTTTTTGTTTTGCTTTATGTCTCGATTATGACTTGAATGTGAATGAAGCGATTACTCAAAGTATTTAAATTGCATTCTCTAATAATGACAAGTATTAAGGAGAGATAAAGTGACATATCGACAAATAGGAGCAGCATTTTGTTTTTATTGCTTTATTATTTTGTTTCAACCATTGAGCTGGGGCTATGAAAGTAATTATGTGATTGGTCGAGGGATCCATGATATTACTGGCCCGGCAGCAGAGGTTGGGTTAATGGGCTATGCCAATGTAGAGCAAAAAAGTAGCGGGATACATACTCGCCAATGGGCGCGTGCCTTTATTATTGTGGATGAGAGCAGTGGTCAGCGAATAGTATTTGTTAATGTGGATGCTGGCGCTGTTTTTCAAGCGGTAACACAAGATGTGATGCGTGAGTTAGACGCTAAATTTGGCCGTCTCTATACCACAGATAATGTGATTTTAAGTGCAACCCATACTCATTCAGCTGTGGGAGGGCAGTCTCATTACGGTTTATATGATATTACGATTTTAGGCTTTATTGAACAAGCGCACTCGGCACAAGTTGATGGGATTGTTGCGGCGATAGAAAAAGCACACAATGATTTGAAACCGGGTTATATATTGATAAATAAAGGGGATTTATCTAATGCCAGTTATAATCGTTCAATAGAGGCTTATCAAAATAATCCTTTTTTTGAACGCTTGTATTACGCAAATGCCATTCAACCAGAAATGACAGTGCTGAAATTGGTGCATCAAGAGGAGGGACAAGGATCACAAGAAGTGGGGATGATTAATTGGTTTGCAACTCATCCTAATGCCATGGGTAGAGAACTGACGGTCTTAAGTTCGGATAATAAAGGCTATGCGGCGTATTTATTCGAGAAAAAATTAAAAAACAGTGATTATCAAAGTCAGGAGAGTTTTGTTGCGGCGTTTGCCATTAGCAATGCCGGCGATATGTCACCTAATTTGAATTCCGATGAGCTAGGAAGAGGGCCAACCACTGATAGGTTCGAAAATGTCGAGATAATAGGGGAGCGTCAATACCAAAGGGCATTGACCTTATACAATAATGCCACGGAACAATTAATAGGCACTATTGATACTCAGCAGCAGTTTGTCGATTTATCTCAAACATGGGTGTCAGCAGATTTTACAGGAACAGAGGCGAAGCAGACCTGTATTGCTGGATTAGGTGAATCGTTTGCGGCGGGCACTGAAGATGGTCGTGGGCCGAGCTTTTTTGAAGAAGGAAGCACAGAGGCTAATCCCTTTTTTCAATGGATCAGTAGCATGATTGTCGAGCCTAGCGAGGAAGATATTGTTTGTCATGAAAATAAGGCGCTCTTACTGGCGGTAGGTAAAACTGCTCCTTATCCTTGGTCTCCTGAAGTATTACCTTTGTCACTACAAAAAATAGGGCAATTAGCGATTGCCGCTGTTCCTGCTGAGTTTACTGTTATGGCGGGTAGACGTTTGATGCAAACCGTTGAAAATGTATTGGGTGATCATGTGCAATATACCGTCATTGCAGGGCTTTCAAATGCGTATAGTGGTTATGTGGCGACAAAAGAGGAATATGATCTGCAACATTATGAGGGGGGCTCGACTCATTTTGGTCCATGGACCTTGGCTGCATATCAACAATCTTTTTATCAATTAGCTGAAGACATATTACCTAGAGGTGAAATACCGAAAAAGGTGCAGATCCCAATACCTTTCCCTGAAGTCGAACCCGTACCGAGAAATTTAACCGGAGAAACCATTAATTTTCAAACGGGAGTCGTACACGATCAAGCGCCCATTTTTAAGCAAGTAGGCGATATTGTGGATGATGCGCAAGATGTTTATCAAAAAGGCGAGCAAGTGATAGTGCGTTTTTGGTCTGGGCATCCCAAGAATAATTTACGCACGCAAAGTTCTTTCATGGAAGTGCAATTTTGGATGCAAGATCATTGGCAAGTGGTTGCCACTGACAATGATTGGGAAACGATATATGAATGGCATCGCATAGATAGCCTTTGGGGAACCTCTCAAGCGACGCTGACATGGAATATGCCTGATACTGCCCCCACGGGTTATTATCGTTTAGTGCATTTTGGTGATGAAAAACAGCCTGTTACAGGTGAGATAAAGGCTTATAACGGGCGCAGTCGTGTATTTTTAGTGGAATGAATGGATTTGTTTAAATGGATAAGCGTTGGCTGTATTGTTTCGGTGTGCAGCCAGCATATTGTTTAAAAAGAATAATTAATGGTGAGGTTTGGTTGTAACCTAAGGTTAATGCAATTTGTTTAATGGGTAAGCCCTGTTTGAGTAAATGCAATGCTTCGATAAATTTTCGTCTTTGGCGCCATTCTGTGAAACTCAAGCCTAATTGATCTTGAAAGTGCCTTGCTAAGGTGCGTTCTGTAGTATGAATTTTCTTAGCCCACAGGGATAATGACGTATTATTCTGGGGATGATGCTCTAATGTCGTCAAAATAGGAGAGAGTAGACGATCATTACTTGTGGGAAGAAAAGCGGATGTTTGGCTTGCTTGACTGAGCTGATCGAGCAGCACTTGTACCAATCGTTTATCTTCTTTTGAAGTGGCAAAGGTCAGATTGCGCCGATAGAAGTCATCCATGATACTTAATAGAATAGGACTTAATGCGAGCAAACACACCTGCTTCGGCATATTCATCACATCAGGCATGATGTTAATGGAATAGTATTGCATTTGTTTACGCATATAGCTTTCATGACTGACTTTTTCAGGAACCCAGATACCATATTGTGATGGGGCGATATGATGTTCTTTTTCAGTGTAAATTTCAATCACACCAGCATGAACGATTTGTAACTGTCCCCATTGGTGGTTATGCATCGGAGTGATGGCATCGGGTAAAAAGCGTTCAAAACTGAAAAACACTTTGTCTAAGGGAGCTTGCGCAAATTTTGTCGGATAAATATTAGCCATGTGTGATGTCTTATTAGAATGCAAAATAGAGAAACTGTCCGAACAGCAAGTTTAACTGTCTGAAGAGCAATATAACCTAATAGTAGGACATGAGAAAATAGTTGCTTCGAAGTAGTGTTAATAATGATTTGAGGTGGTATGTCTTATTTTTTTCCTATGGTGGCTGTGTTGATATGGTCAATCAATGCACTCGTTAATAAATTATCATTTGGCGTGATCCCAGCAGAGACCATCGCATTTTATCGATGGTTTTTTGCCATTTTAATTTTAAGCCCTTTTTTAATGAAACCTGCATGGCAACAAAGGAAAAAAATTCAAGCGCATTTAGGCAAATTGGCTTTTTTATCTTTGCTTGGAATGGTGCTGTATCAATCATTGGCTTATTTTGCAGCTGCAACCACCACGGCGACAAATATTGGTTTGATCACATCTTTAGTGCCATTGATGAGCCTTTTTCTCGCGCCCATATTATTAAATAAAGGTTTGTCAAAATGGGCTTTATTAGGGGCAAGTCTTTCATTAATTGGCTTATTTATTATGTTGAGCCAGGGCAATACGCATCAATTTATACAGCAAGGTATTAATCAAGGTGATGGTTTATTACTGATTGCTGCTTTTTCCTATGGGCTCTATAACGTCATGATAAAGCGTTGGGATATGGGATTATCTGTTTGGGTCTCTTTGTATATGCAAGGGGTATTTGCGATTATCTGGTTATTGCCTGGCCTCTTACTTGCGCCTAGTGTCTCAATCAGTTTAGCGGCAATGCCTTTAGTGACTTTTGCTGCATTAGCGGCTTCTATTATTGCCCCTTGGGCATGGATAAAAGGCATTGGTCTTTTGGGCGCCGAACGAACGGCTATTTTTATGAATGCATTACCGGTTATGACAGCCATGGCTGCGAGCCAATGGTTAAATGAGCAGTTGACTGTTTATCATTATGTTGGCGGAGGGCTGGCACTGCTAGGGGTGAGTGTGTCGCAAATAACAACCCAATTTTCTGTATTAAAAGCAAAATGGTTAATGAAAGGGGCTTGATATTGAAATCTCAATAGGAATGGATCTTTGGAGGTGGTTTAACTGCTTTTACCTGCCAAAGATCCAAACATTTTTAACCGTGGCTGATGAATGTTTGTCCGCTTGACGTTTTAGTGATGCTGGCGGCGACTTGTTTCATTGCTGTGGTTAATTGTGTGAGCTCTGAGGCTGTAATGGTATAGGCTGGCATAATATAAATAATATTGGAAAAGGGCCTTATCCATACGCCTAGAACAACAAATTGTTGCTGTCATTGTCCTGTATTGAGTGTTGATGTCATCTTCAATATACAACCCCGTTTTTTGTGTCAAAAGGCAAACGGTTACTATTGAAATCTCAATAGGAATGGATCTTTGGAGGTGGTTTAACCGCCAAAGATCCAAACATTTTTACCCGTGGCTGATGAATGTTTGTCCGCTTGACGTTTTAGTGATGCTGGCGGCGACTTGTTTCATTGCTGTGGTTAATTGTGTGAGCTCTGAGGCTGTAATGGTATAGGCTGGCATAATATAAATAATATTGGAAAAGGGCCTTATCCATACGCCTAGATCAACAAACTGCTGCTGTAATTGAGCAGTATTAAGTGTTGATGCCATTTCCAGAACACCAACAGCGCCCAGTATGCGTACGTCCTTTACATGTTCATAATGAATAGCTTCATTTAGCTCTGCTTTTAGTTGGGTTTCGATTGCGTCTACTTGGGCTTGCCATTGATTGTTAGCAATGAGTGTTAAGCTAGCATTGGCTGCAGCGCAGGCTAACGGGTTACCCATGAAAGTTGGACCGTGCATAAAAACACCTGCGGGTGAATCGCTGATCCCCTGAGCGACTTCATCAGAACATAGGGTTGCGGCTAGCGAGATGTAACCACCGGTGAGCGCTTTGCCCAAACATAATATGTCGGCTTCAATATTGGCGTGTTCATAGGCAAATAGCTTACCTGTGCGTCCAAAACCTGTGGCGATTTCATCTAAAATAAGCAAAATGTTAAATTCATCACATAAGGATCTCAGTCCTGCTAAATACTCTGCACTGTAAAAGCGCATACCACCCGCTCCTTGCATAATGGGCTCAATAATTAATGCGGCAATAGTGTGATGCCGCTGTTCAATAATTTGCCTTATGTTTGCTAAATCATTTTCTAAAAATGGCGCATTAAAAGGTGTTTGAGGGGCAGGTGCAAAGATTTGTTGGGTGACAGAATCCCCAAACATGGTATGCATACCACCTTGCGGATCGCATACGCTCATTGCGGCAAATGTGTCTCCATGATAGCCATTTTTGACGGTAAGGATATGTTGCTTTTGACTTTGCTGTCGACCTTGCCAATATTGTAGTGCCATTTTTAGTGCCACTTCGACGGCAATGGAGCCCGAATCGGCTAAGAAGACTTTAGTGAGGCGATCACTGGTCATCGAAATCAGTTTTTTAGATAATTCTATCGCGGGGGAGTGGGTGATCCCACCAAACATCACATGGCTTAATTGATGTAATTGGTGTTCCATCGCTTGCAAAATATCAGGGTGACCGTAGCCATGCACACAAGCCCACCAAGAGCTGGTTCCATCAATGAGGGTGCGTCCATCTTCTAGTGTTAATTGCCTATCTTTCGCTGCCACAACACCAAAAGTGGGTAGCGCTTGCGTCATAGACGTATAAGGGTGCCAGATATGTTCTGCATCAAAGTGATAGTCTAGAGAGGGGGTAGAGTGTGTTTTGTTGTCGCTCATAAATCAACCATTAGTAAACCAGTTATCAGGGTTAGCATTGACAGCTTAAGGGCTGTGGGTATCATAGGCAAGATAAAAACGGTGTAATACCACAATGAATACGCGAGAAAGGTGAGTTCTATGTCAATGTTAGACGTGCGCAATGATTGGACACGAAATGAAATTGAGGCATTATTTGCCTTACCCATGAACGATCTGCTTTTTCAAGCTCACAGTATTCATCGTCAAACATTTGATCCAAACGAAGTTCAGATCAGTCGATTATTATCGATCAAGACAGGTGCTTGCCCTGAAGACTGCAAATATTGCCCTCAAAGTGCCCGTTACGATACAGGGCTTGAAAAAGAACGTTTATTGGCAATGGAAACGGTCTTAACCGAAGCTCGTAGTGCTAAAGCGGCAGGGGCTTCACGTTTTTGTATGGGAGCAGCATGGCGTAATCCAAAAGAGCGTGATATGCCTTATTTGAAAACCATGGTTGAAGAAGTAAAAGCACTGGGAATGGAAACGTGCATGACGTTAGGTATGTTATCGGCCAGTCAAGCTGATGAACTGGCCGATGCGGGATTGGATTATTATAACCACAATCTTGATACCTCTCCAGAATACTATGGGGATGTGATCACAACGCGGACGTATCAAAACCGATTGGATACATTGTCAAATGTTCGTGCATCGGGGATGAAAGTGTGCTCTGGTGGTATTGTAGGTATGGGCGAAAAGGCACAAGATAGGGCAGGATTATTACAGCAATTGGCTAATTTAGAACAGCATCCTGATTCGGTACCGATTAATATGTTGGTGAAAGTATCGGGAACGCCCTTTGCCGATATTGATGACTTAGATCCACTTGAATTTGTTCGTACTATTGCTGTTGCTCGCATTATTATGCCTAAATCTCGTGTACGTCTCTCTGCTGGGCGTGAAAATATGAGTGATGAACTGCAGTCTATGTGCTTCTTTGCTGGGGCGAACTCAATTTTTTATGGTTGTAAGTTACTGACTACACCAAACCCAGAAGAAAATGATGATATGGCTTTGTTTAAGCGCTTAGGTTTGCACCCTGAGCAAGGAGTGGCGGCAACCAAGGAGCAAGATGAAGCCATGTTAGCAAAGGCCGCTGCGAAACAAGATAAACAATCCTCGGCATTCTATGACGCTGCTGCGTTATAAGTTCCAATTGTTTATTTCAAGTGAATAAAGGGCGTATAACGGATGACCGATAACGAATTGACCCAAAAAATGATGGCTCAACAAGCCAAGTTACAGCAAAGTGATTTGTTGAGAAAAAGGCGGTCAGTTCATTTAAAAGCGAATGCCACACTTAATGAAAAACAGCAAGATTATGTTAATTTTTCAAGCAATGACTATCTTGGCTTGTCACGTGAACCCATCATAGCCAATGCGTTACACCAAGGTGCCCTTGACTATGGCGTTGGCAGTACTGCTTCGCCTTTAGTTACTGGGTATAGCCCAGCTCATTCTCAGCTTGAACAGCGTTTATGTGAGCTAACAGGCCATGAAGCGGCCATTTTATTCTGCTCGGGCTTTGCAGCTAATAATGCATTAATAAAAACGCTTTTTGATAAGACAAATCGAGTGATTGCAGACAGGCTCATTCATGCATCTATTATTGATGGCTTACGGGATAGTGGCGCACAGTTCAAGCGATTTCATCACAATGATCTTGATAATGTTAAAGCTCTTTTAACACAATTCTCCCCAAGTGCAGTCGTGACGGAAAGTATTTTTAGCATGGATGGAACACAAGCTCCACTGGCAGCTTTATCTCATTTATGTCGTGAGCATGGTGCTTGGTTAATCGTTGACGATGCACATGGTTTCGGTGTCATAGGTCGCCGTGGTTTAGGCGCGAGTCAATGGCAGGCGTCCACAGAAGCCGTTTCACCTGATCCACATTTTGGTTTACTTGGGCAACAAGGGTTAGGCTCAACTCAAGTTAAATTAGAGACGACACTGCCCATCGATGCGCAAGTGATCACCTTTGGCAAGGCCATGGGTTGCCAAGGCGCTGCTATTTTAGGCAGTCAGTCATTAATCGATTTTCTCGTTGCGAATGCAAGACATTATATTTATTCGACTGCCTTATCTCCTGCAAATACCGTTGCGGCTTTGGCTTCCCTTGAATGTATTGTACTGGCGGATAATAAACGTCAAAAGTTACATAAAAATATCTTGTTATTTAGAGGATTATGTCAAGCAGCGGGTATAGCATTAACGGACTCTTTAACGGCGATACAGCCGATTATTATTGGTGATTTATCCTGTATGTTACAGGTGGATGAAGCGCTAAAACAGAGCGGTTTTTGGGTGGGAGCGATTCGGCCACCGACCGTGCCGAAAGGAAGTGCACGCCTTCGGATCACCCTGAATGCGAGCCATCAAGCGAATGATATTCATGCTTTAGTTGAGAGTTTATCTTCTGCACTATCGTCTATTGAAAGTCAGTAATAATGAAATACTAAAAAATAATATAATAATGAGCACAATAGCAAATATGACCGCGATAGCCGATAACTTCACATCATCCATTTATGATCCTGTACTGAGTCAGTCGAATCGGCAGAATGTCACACACAAACAGGATCAAAATGATTGGCAACAGTTGATAGCAAAAGACTTTTCTTTGGCTGCAAGGGCTTATCATGAACATAATGTTGTTCAGCAATATACCTCAGCAATGTTAACTGAATATATGCAGCAGCCTCAGGGAATATTACTCGATATTGGTGCTGGTCCCGGGACGGATTTTTCTGACTGTTCGGCACTTAATCATGTCATTAGTATTGATATTGCTGCGGGAATGCTCAATCAATTAAGAGACAATTTTCCTCACTATCATGCAATACAAGGTGATGCGCAGTCTTTACCTTTACTGAGTCGTAGTGTTAATGCCATTTACTCTAACTTGGCTTTACAATGGTGTGGTGATTTTAAAAAAGCCGTTTTAGAAGCGGCAAGGGTATTAACGCCATTGGGCAGCTTTGATATCAGTGTGGTTGCAAAAAATAGCTTGCCAGAATTGTCATCTCTTGGGTTTAAAGTGAACCCCTTTCAACCTTTTGATGCTTTAGTCTCTTGCTTTGATGAAAAAAATTGGCAGGTAATGGAAGCAAGATTAGCGCCTGTGACTGTGTATTTTGATGATTTGAAAAGTTTGCTGTATTCCATTAAAGGTGTGGGAGCGTCAGCGTTAATGGGTAGACATGAGCCGTCGTCGTTAATGCTTCGAGGACGTCAAGATTGGCAGTCTTTAAATGAGAAAGCTCAGAGCTTAAGGCAGTCAAAAGGGATCCCACTGACTTATTATATCGCCATTATTCGGGCAAAACGAAAACATAATCTTGTTTAAGTGAAGCTGAAAAATAAGATGTGATTGATGAAAGAGGAGAGAATGGATGTATTTTGTGACGGGCACTGACACCGATTGTGGTAAAACCTTAGTATCGAGTGCATTACTGCATAACGCACATGGGCGTAGTTTAGGTTTTAAGCCGATTGCATCGGGTTGTGAAAAAAGCCTGCAAGGGTTAAGAAATGCCGATGCATTACATTTACTGTCAGCCTCCAGTGTTAAGCTTGGAGACTCGTTGCCGTATCGCGATAAAACGATAAAGTTAGAGTATCAACATATTAATCCTTATGCATTTGAGCCTGCCATCGCCCCTCATATTGCCGCGCAGCAAGTTGATCTTGTCATCGAGCCCATGAAATTACTCAGTCATGTGGCATTTGCAAAAGCCTTACCTTTAGATTTCTGTTTGATTGAAGGGGCGGGGGGATGGCATTTGCCTCTAGGGGGAGGGCATTTATTATCTCATGTAGTTAAAGAAGCAAAGCTTGCCGTAATATTGGTAGTGGGGGTTAAGCTGGGTTGTTTAAATCATGCTTTATTAACACAAGAAGCATTGCTCAAAGAAGGCATTGAAATTGCGGGATGGGTGGCAAACTGTATTGACCCTGATATGCCTTATTTAGAGGAAAATTTATCGACGTTAGAAGAGGTAATGAAAGGAAAGTGTCTAGGTGTGATCCCTTATCTAAATGAACCAAGAACAAGCATTGCGGCGACGTATCTGAGATTAGCTTAAACGAGTTTGTTCATTGCGTTTTTATGATTTTGTGAATCAAGATTAATCCAATGCCTATTTTTAACATCCTAATTTACAATGCTATGATTTTAAATGTTTTATTGTGCATTTTTCAGTATTTTATCATTGATATTAGCTGACTTTTTGCTGTTAAAATCACCTTTTGATTGTCTATAGCCTTGAATTTTCATTATTAGGACATATTATGTCATAATAAGGTGGCATGATGATGCTGTTTTGAGTTTGGTGTAGACAAGAAAGTCCCGTTTTAGCTTTTGATAAAGCCGATAGAGCGATTTTTAAGGAGCAAGTATGAAGCGCATATTTTTACTGATAGCTACCAATATGGCTATTTTGCTGGTGGCATCCATTGTGATGTCAATATTAGGGGTCAATACCTCAAGTATGGGGGGGTTATTGATTTTCGCCGCTATTTTTGGTTTTGGTGGGGCGTTTATCAGTTTGGCCATTTCCAAGTGGATGGCCAAACGGGCAATGGGTTGTGAAGTGATCACCCAGCCCCGTGATGAGACCGAACGTTGGTTACTTCAAACTGTTGCTCGTCAAGCTGAAACGGCAGGCATCAAAATGCCGGAAGTCGCTATTTATCAATCCCAAGAACTCAATGCTTTTGCCACAGGTCCTAGTAAGGACAATGCGTTAGTTGCGGTGAGTAGTGGCCTGGTTTATGGCATGACTAAAGATGAAATCGAAGGTGTATTAGCCCATGAAGTCAGCCATGTTGCTAATGGTGATATGGTGACGTTAACCTTGATCCAAGGTGTCATGAATACTTTTGTTATTTTTGCTGCTAGGGTTGTTGCTGGGATCATTAATAATTTCGTGAGTAATGATGAGGGCGAAGGCTTGGGTATGTTTGCCTATATGGCAGTGGTTTTTGTCCTTGATATGTTATTTGGTATTTTAGCTTCTTTTGTTGTCGCATACTTTTCGCGGATCCGTGAGTTTAAAGCGGATGAAGGTGGAGCGGCATTAGCAGGCAAGCATAAGATGATTGCGGCATTAGAACGCTTACGCCAAGGGCCTGAAACCGGTGAAATGCCAGCTCAAATGGCGGCTTTTGGGATTAACGGTAAACGTTCAATTTCTGAATTATTAATGAGCCATCCTCCTTTAGAAAAGAGAATTGAAGCATTAAAAGCACGTTCTTAGTCATGAGAGTATTGCAGTAATAACAAAAAAACACCGATTTCATCGGTGTTTTTTTATGAGATTTGAATAGACGGAATAGAAAAAAGTATTATAAAAATTGAAAGTATAGCCTTTAGTAGAGGTCGTTTTCATGCTTGAGGTTGAGGCTAAAAAAAGGGGGGTGTTTGATAATATGTCAATACAAAAAAGTTAAGTGAGATAAATGTGAGTATTGATGGTCGTATTATATTGTCTAGTAAAGTCAGTTACTACAAGCCTATTGTTAAATGGGGGATTGTCTCTGGCATTTTTTTATGTTTTATTTTCTTCTGCATTCAGCTTCAAGCGAATTCATTAAGTGAGGACATGAGTGCACACAATGAATTGTCGACGATGGAAAATCAGGTATCTGTGACGCAACTTGGCAGCGGTTTGGCGGTGAGTGCTATCCAATCTGGGACTCAGAATCAAATAAGCTTATTTCAAGAAGGGAATAGCCATATTGCCAAGGGGATCCAGCAAGGTGAACAAAATCAATTAATTCTAATGCAAGCCGGCGCTGCGATTGAAGCGCAAATCTTGCAACAAGGCGCTAATAATCATTTGAGCGCACTTCAACTGGGAGATGGCTTATTGTTAGAAGTGAGCCAGCAAGGAAGTGATAATCAGGCTCGGGTCGCCCAATTAGGAGAGGGAAGTCAAATATTCATTCACCAACAGGGTATTAATCATAATGTGAATGTTGTGCATTTTGGTCGACAACCCATCACAGTCACTCAACATTAACCATTATGAGATCTGCTCTAAATGCGGTGCAATGACGAAATTAGTTAACCCATTGTAGATTTCTTCTATTTATTATTTACTTGAGTCGTTTATCTTTCTTGAATTTAAATCAGATTGTTAATTTTATGTGTTTATTTCTTTTTAACGTGTCCAGTGCCATTCTTGATTGTTGAGCTAGCCAAGATGCTTTATCTTAGCAGCTTTTAATTGTGACCTTATTCCTACACTTATCTGCTTTATATTATCTATTGATTTTAAGAGTATTTATGGTTATTAAAATAAAAACTAATACCAAACTACTAGTCTTTTTATAAATATATCGCTATGGATAGGTAAGCTTTAATACTTGAGTTTGATGTTGTCATGACATTATTCGTTAATAATAACTTCATGTTTTTTGATTTGAATAATTTTAAGGTATCAATCTTAATCGAGTTTATTTAGTCAATATTAAGGATGATGTTGACTGTTTTTATTCTCAATAAATGCAAGGTTTGTAAGCGATACATAGTGGATGGAAAACCGAGTGTTTATTGAATGTTAGCTTTTCAGTGATAGTCGAAGGTTTAATAAATAAAAATATCTATAAGTATTTGATAATAAATTATTAATTTTGAATATGTGCTCTGTTAAAGCATTAGTGAATCGTGATAAAAGTTAATGCAAAGTCTATTGTTAGATAATATTGATGTTAGGTTTTACCACTTTGAGTGATTATATTTAATTCAACAAAAGGAATAGCTGCACATGTTAAAAGTAAAGCATTGGATGATAATATCACGTTCAACACTGCTAATTGATTTATTAAAAACACGTTGGCCAGAAGAGTTCTTAATTACACTAACTTCTTTGTCCCCTGAGGATAAAGATTACCGATTCGATGACAGTAAACTGTCTATTGTCGTTATTGATTTGTCGAGTATCGATGTTCAAGATGCGTATAAATTACAACAGAAAATTGACCGTTCACAGCGAGCAATAAGGGTAGTATTTCTTCACTTCCCCTCACAAGTCGATACGCGTTTTCTTATTCAGAAATCCATTACTGCGGGAGTATTTTATTGTGATGCTTCTTTAGACAAAATTGGCTCTGGGTTGAATGAGATAGCGGCAGGCAAAACGGTATTACCTTTTGAGTTAGAGCAGCAAAGAAAGCCGGTTAAAACCTTATCGAATTTGTCAGAAGAATTGACGATAAGAGAGCGCGAAGTATTAAAAGCATTGCGTTTAGGCTTAACCAATATTGACATCGCAGAACAATTGTTTGTGAGTGAAAGTACAGTAAAAACACATCTTTATCATTCGTTTAGGAAAATTGGCGTATCAAGCCGTGGTGAGGCAATTGCCTGGGCGCAAGCGAATTTACATGAGGTTAAGCAGTGAAAAGTTACTTAAGAGGATGCGTGTATAGCATTGTCATGATGCTTTGTTGTATGTCGAGTGTTTTAGGTAACACATTGACTAATGAGCTGCAAAAGAATAATCAAGAGAATGGCATTGAGCCTGAAGCTAATTTAGGAGACGGTCTTATCCTCAACCGTTCGATGACCCGGTTTGGTCACCGATTTTATCGAGAGTTTGTCATTGATTACCAAGATATTGGTGGAACGGTGACCCATGGTGGTTTGACTATCATAGAGAAGGCAACCGCCAGAGATGGTAGCTTAATCACGATTACGCATAATCGAAAAGTCATCTTTAAAACGGTGATATCGCCAGCGAATAATAATATTGATGAGCAGGCAAAAATTGCCGCCACCAAAGTGGACCAAATGTTAAAGCGTCAGCAACAACAAGCGGGTTGGGGTCAATGGCTCGATCCTGATCTGGCATCTGATGAATTTTAATCAACTAATGAGAGGGTAAGATGAAAAGATTAATGTGTTTTATTTCATACTTTGGATTGAGTTTTATCCTTATGTCTGCCAATGCGACTCAGTTGATCTATACGCCTGTTAATCCAAACTTTGGCGGCAATCCCTTAAACGGAAATTATTTAATGGCGAATGCTTCAGCTCAAAATGATCACAATAGTCGCAACGGTTCTGGGTATGTTCCACCTACCGCATTAGAGCGATTGTCCAGTTCATTAGAATCGAGGTTAATGACCCAATTGTTTAATGATGCTGCCAATGGTGGTGAAGGCTACCTTAAGACAGACGATTTTGAGATTACAGTTATTAATGTCGATGGTAGTTTATCGGTGAATATCGTGGATGTGGTAACAGGTGAAACGACGGCAATTGAAGTGGGTGGTCTCACCGACGGAGGAAGTTAAAATGAACAGATTATTGCTCTTAAGTGTTATTGTCATCATTTCAGGGTGTACTTCAACGACGAGCGAGCATTTTCCAGATGTTGAAGCTGCAAGCAGTTTAATGCCAAAAAGTGACTCTTATTATGATTTAATTGGATTGCCAGCCCCCCAAGGAGCCATGATAGCTGCAGTGTATGATTTTAGAGATCAAACGGGGCAATATAAACCCATTCCGGCGAGTAATTTCTCAACTGCTGTGCCCCAAAGTGGAACCGCTTTTCTAGCTCAAGCATTAAACGACTCGAGCTGGTTTGTGCCTGTTGAGAGAGAGGGGTTACAAAATTTATTAACGGAGCGGAAAATAGTGAGAGCAGGGCTTAATGGGCAAGCTAATAAAATCCCTAAACTAAATTCAGCTCAAATTTTAATGGAAGGCGGAATTGTTGCTTACGATACGAATGTGAGAACAGGTGGCGCGGGAGCACGCTTTTTAGGCATTGGCGCATCGGGTCAATTTCGCGTTGACAGTATTACTGTCAATTTAAGAGCTGTTGATATTCGCACAGGTCGCTTGTTAAGCAGTGTGACGACGACCAAAACGGTGCTATCTAAGGAGTTATCGGCGGGGGTATTTAAGTTCGTTGATGCTCAAGAGCTGTTAGAGGGGGAGTTAGGGTATACCTCCAATGAACCTGTGAGTTTATGTGTTTCTCAAGCCATAGAGAGTGCCGTTGTTCACATGATAGCCGATGGGATCTGGAAACGCGCATGGAATTTGGCGGATCCTAGTACAGGATTAGCCAATCCCGTTTTACAAAAGTATTGGTTGGAAGCCCATGATGATTCAAGAGTCATGGAAAGAGTGAATCAAGGGTAAGTTTTTGACTTTAATCTAAGTTCTCTGTTTGGTATTCTATCCATGAGTCATCATTCAATGAAATGTAAAACGTATTTTGTATTTTCATTAAAGTTGTTGAAGCATTTTGTGCCACGATAGGCGTAATGGGTAAATCCTTTGCCAATTGCTCGACTTCAATCGTTTCAGATTGATATGTGCTGTTTTTCATTAAGTTTGAAATAAGCTTAGCGATAGCGAGATAACTTGATGGAGCATTTATCATAAGTGGTGCATATTTCTTTTCTTGTTGATAACCAAAAAACTTTATGCCAACGGGAATGTTAATAATGGCTGGAGATGGAATTTCTCGCATGCCCGGTATTTGAAATTGATCGCCTTTAAGGTTGGCGCCATGTTCGGGTATCAAAAGCACCACCAGTTTGCGTTTAGATTGGTTTAATTGCTTAAAAAATTGGTATAAATCATCAAGTAAGTTTTTGAGCCTAAGTTGATAACTATTAATATTACTCAATGTATCAGTATTGATTATTCGATTTCCATCATGAAGTGATATTGTATTATAAAGTGCAACAATATTGTTGTTTTTTATAGAGCGTCTTTTAGACCACCATAAATTTAATACATCTTTATCACGAAAGATGATGGAGCCATCAAATGATTTTAAATAAGGGGGCAGGTGAGTTGTTTTAATGGGTTGGGTATCGAGTTTTCCATTTTCTTGTAGTTTATTTAAAAAACTATCATAAATAGCATCATGATTGAGAAGTAAATTCTCATTGAAGCCAATTTTCTTTAAATTTTCAAACAAATAGCATTCGTTCGAAGTTGGATTTTCAAATAATTGTTCGTGGGTTTCTTGGCCGCAATTGGCCCGCAGTAATCGGATTAGTGCAGGACCGCTATAAGAAGTGGCTGAATTAAAATTGTCAAACATGATATCAAAGCTATTGAATATAGGATGAGAGGACAATTTTGTCATCTTAAGATCATTCCAAGCCAGTGAGCAGATACTTAAAATCAGTATGTCGAAAGGCGCATTAATATTATTGTTTTCAATAGGAATGATTTTTTTTGCTTGGGAGGAAAAAAAATCATTTTTTAGTTCATTTAAGGTGACATCATTGGTTATTAAAGGCGTTGTTATATTTTCAGTAGGGGCTATTATCAGTGCATTATTGGAAGGAGTCATTTTTTGAGGAAGAGAATATTCATTGGTTAATAAAAAACTTTTTAGTGGTGTGCTAACAAAAATAAGGAGTGAGATAGTCAGTACTGTTATTTTTATATAGCGTTTCATTAAATAATAAAAGACCGATAAGGTGAAGATAGAGAGCAATAATTTTGTTGATATGCTCCGCTTTATGATTATATAAAGGTAATCATTATCAAATTGTGATATTTGAGCAATATTATTCCACAATTGTGATATTGGAGGAAAATAAGCATCATAATACAATAAAAAAAGGGCTAATGGGAACGCACTAACTTGTTTGATAATATTCAGTAAAGAGTGATTAATAGGCAGTAATAAAAACGCTAAAAATGAAAAATTTTCAATGGGATGGAAATCAATACTCCCTTTGAGGTAAAGAAACACTTTAATGATGAAATATAAATTCCACCAACCAATTGATAGTATAATATTATTATGTTGTTTTTTTTGTCTTGTCATTGGCGTCTTGTTTGTTACAGGAGGTCTTTAAGTAAGAGGATATTTCAATAAAATAACGGGGTTGTTTTAAGCATCGTAGGTAGTACCTCGACATGCTAGTTACTATTTTTTTTAAACAGAAACCAATAAAAATACCAACGAATAAACTAATGCCGATGACTAGAGAAAAGTTAACCATATTCATATTTTTACTCAGTTTAGTGTGAGTGGTTTATTAATTGAAAATCGAACCGGATCCTTTTGGATTTCACTATGATGGGTGTTTTGTTTCAATAGCTTTCCTATTTTAATTTTCTCAGTTCTTTTAATGATAACGGGTAGCTCTGTTTTTATATCTATCACATTATCAATTATAGTATAAGAAAGGAATAAACTTTCTATGGGTATATCAAATAGTTGGTTTAATGTAGCATGTACGTCATTGAGACGGATAGCACTGAAAAAGACATAAAGGGCATGATCGCAAGCGGTTACAATATCGCCATCTCGGTGAATGTGGCATAAATTCAGACAATGTATGGCTTTCATACTTGATAACAAAGAAAGCCTAATTAATGCAAAGCGAATACTTTCTTGTTCGGCAATAATCATGATTTTTGAGCAATAATCTTTAAAATCAGTATTTGGGATATAGCCTTTTTGATCAAAATGGTGATTAAGTTTGAGTAATTCATCTGCGCTATCTGGCAGATTGCGAGTAAAAATTTGTCCTTGTATTGATTCGACTAAGCTAACACATCGAGAAAATGACACATTGAATGGAATAATGAAATTCACCCCCGCATTAAGGAGTCGCTTTTCATCGATATAGCGCAGAACAGAGGTTATTTCACGAATGATAATTTTAATCGCATTGCCTTTGCTTTTTCTTAAAAGATAGCACTGTCGACTGATTGATTCTAATTCAGATATTTTTTGATAACTTAAAATAATAGTGGATGCTTGTATGGATATTGTCTCTAACAAGGTGAATAGTTCTTCATTGCTGTTGATAATATTAACATTTTTATTGAGCGTGATCTCTTTATCCAATGCCGTTGCAGTGACGTAAATACGTTCTTCATCATGATAGCGTGGATAAACACCAGAAGAGGAAATATTTTCTTTGAGGGCAATAAAATGATTTTCATTGTTGATTTTAAGGCGATAAGTTTTATCACTACTCACGCCATGCTGGTTACACCAAAAGCTAATATGGTAGTCATATCGTTCTTTATTTATTGCATTGAATGTGCAGACTCCAGAGACGTATTGATTTAGCCCCATGAGCTTATTTTTTATTGCATTACTAATTTTATTACCATAAATAATGATTTTTAGGCATATGCTATCTGTCTTAGCCCAGTTTGAAGTGTTTTTAAAGAACGAGAGCATTTGTTGGTCGTTAAGGTTGTAAAAATGATTTTCTGGAATAGAGATGATGAGGTTAGATTGTTTAGGGAAAATAATGTTTTTAAATTCATTAACTAATTGATCAATTTGAATGGTGGATTGAGAAGTGAATTTATCTAAAAACCATATGTTTTTACAATACTTTATTAGATAGGATTGATGTTTTAGTTGGTTTTCTTTTTTTAGAACAGAAAAATAATCCTCTTTATTCACAAATGAAATAAATGAATGTGTAGAGTCCATGATGGAGTTTAGGTAGATGATGCTCGTTTCTTGATTGGTAAACAAATAGACATACTGACATTGAATATCATTCGTTTCTGCTTGTAAGTTGAGGTCAATAATCCCAGACATAGACACTCCTATTTAAATGATGTTTTACTTTCACCTATTTGGTTGATGAATATTGACTATACTTACTAATAAGGTTCACTATTTAATATAATAGATGACTTTT
The DNA here is from genome assembly GCF_947491715.1 of uncultured Shewanella sp. Taxonomy (GTDB): domain Bacteria; phylum Pseudomonadota; class Gammaproteobacteria; order Enterobacterales; family Shewanellaceae; genus Shewanella. The sequence goes on from NZ_CANLKR010000002.1 coordinate 186,474, forward strand.
GATATTTAAATGAAAGGATCATGAAAATGATTCATTATTGATGATCTGATTAACATCATGGAGTGATTAGATTGACAAGATTCACGGATGATATTCATACGATTTATGCTTCACTGGATTCACTAGACCAAGACTATATTGAACTGACTGATGATGAGTTTTATCAACAAGTTAGGCACAAATGGCTTGTGTTAAGTACAAGTGATGTTTTATATGATGAAAATGGGAAACAGCCATTGACAGAGGCTGAAACATGATAAAGCGCATTATTATTGCGGGATTAAAAGGAGGAGAAGGAGCGACAACGATCACTGCCAACTTAGCCATTGCTTTAGAGAAGTTGGATCAAAAAACCTTATCTATTGATTGTACCAAAATGAATTTATTGAAGTTACATTTTAGTACTCAAATTAAAATAAGCCAAGGCTGGGTTATCCATGCGATGAATAATGTTGCCTTAGATAAAGCGGCTTTTGAAAGTCCCCAAGGAGCGATGTTTTTTCCATTTGGTGATTTATCTTTCCAGCAAATGCAGGAGTTTAAAAAATCTCAAAAACAAGTGTTTAATACATTAGTTGATGAACTGATTAGAGTTGAAGAAACCTTTCAGTGGCAGTTGATTTTATTAGATAATATGATTGAAAATCAAGAGGAATATGCATGCTTACTAGATAGTTCTGATTTGATTTGTCTCGTTTTAACACCAGAACCAAGCCATTACAATTTACTTCATCAAAAAATATTTAATCAAGAGATTAATTCTTATTTGCAACAACACTTTTCTAAAACCAAGTTTATTATTAATCAATTTCATGCTGAGTCTACAGTAAGCAGTGATTTTTTAATGGTGTTACAAAAAGAATTGAAAATGAGTTTAATACCTGTGCATTTACATTATGATCCCGCAATTGTTGAGTGTATAGCCAACTTAACGGATATATTGAATCATGCGCCTCAAAGTTTGCTTGCCCATGATTTTCAAGCGCTAGCTTACTGGTATCTATCTTATTTTTCACCTGAAGTTCAATCCAAATCTTTGATAATTTAAGGACCTAAGGTGATATTTCATCCACGCATTGTGAAACGTATTAAACGACAAATACAAGCCTATGAAATGCACTATCAGCATGATTCGAGTATATTGGGAAAGGTGGGGTTGTGGATTTGGTTGTCTTTTTGTTTGTTTTTCTTGCAACCAAAAGTAGCGGGTGTAGCGAGTTGGCGCTTGCTTTTACATTATTACCCAAATATTAATTTTTGTTCTCCTAATGTGTTAGATCTACTCCGATTTATCATTCAATCTTTTTGGTTAATGATAGTCAAACAAGATTGGCAAGAAGGAAAGATTTTTAACTGGAAAACTTGGTTGAAAGCATTGGCGACTATTTTTCATCTGCCGTTATATTTTGTTCGTCATAGAATTGATATGCTTTTTCAGAAAAAAACATTTTTTGAACGGAAAGTCAGTCAATTAACGTTAAAATGGGAGCATCATAATCAATTCGTCCAGTATGCACATTCTATAATCGTTTATGCAGGTATTGTATTATCTGTTTTACTTATTTTCGTGTGTATTATGGTGCCATTAAATTTAGTGGCGCAAAGTCTTTTTCTTTTGATTTTGTGGGCTCTGGCAATGGGGGTCAGACGGATCCCCGGTCGTTTTCCTAGCTTGTTTCTTATTGCGTTATCCATATTGGCGTCAACTCGTTATATTTGGTGGCGCTGTACATCCACATTGAATTGGGACGATCCTATCGGTTTAATGCTCGGGGTGACGTTATTAACGGCTGAATTGTATGCATGGCTGATATTGCTTTTGGGCTATTTTCAAAATATTTGGCCATTAAATCGTCGTCCTGAGCCGTTACCTGATGATCCGCAAGAGTGGCCAAGTATCGATATTATGATCCCTACGTTAAATGAAGAACGCCATGTTATTAAAACCACTATTTATGCATTACTTGGAATAGATTGGCCGAAAAGCAAACTCAATATTTACATACTTGATGATGGCAATCGAGAAGACATTCAGCAATTTGCTAATGAAATTGGCGTTCACTATCTAGCTAGACCGACCCATGAGGGAGCGAAAGCAGGCAATATCAATTATGCCTTGGAACGTTCTTTTTCAGATTTTGTCGCTATTTTTGATTGTGATCACATTCCAACTCGCGCTTTTTTTCAGTTAACTATGGGCATGTTTTTACAGGATCCTAAATTGGCTTTGCTGCAAACGCCACATCATTTTTTCTCTCCGGATCCTTTTGAAAGAAATTTAGCGCATTTTCGTCATGTGCCTAATGAGAGTAGTTTATTCTATGGCTTGACTCAAGATGGTAATGATTTATGGAATAGCACTTTTTTTTGTGGATCTTGTGCTGTTTTAAGGAGAAAACCATTAGAAGAAATTGGTGGCGTAGCAGTTGAGACCGTAACGGAAGATGCGCATACGTCTCTTCGAATGCATCGTTTGGGTTATCGTTCTTCTTATTTAAAACAGCCGATTTCAGCAGGTCTTGCAACTGAAACGTTATCAGAACACGTTGCTCAACGTGTACGCTGGGCAAGGGGAATGGCCCAAATTTTACGGATTGAAAATCCATTATTTGCTAAGGGATTAAAATGGCAACAACGGCTGTGTTATTTAAATGCCATGTTGCATTTTTTATCTGGGATCCCTCGTATTGTATTTCTTGTGGCGCCTTTATTTTTTCTACTTTTTCATGTGTATGTTATTTATGCGCCAGCATTGGCGATTATTTTGTATGTACTTCCACATATGTTACATGCCAGCGTGACGAATTCTAGAATGCAAGGTGAATACCGTTATACTTTTTGGGGGGAAATTTATGAGACTGTCATTGCTTGGTATATTGCTAGGCCGACGACGATGGCATTATTTTCGCCGAATAAAGGGTTTTTTAATGTCACGAGTAAAGGAGGCTTAGTATTAAAATCTTATTATGACTGGACAATCGCTTCTCCTTATCTTGTATTAGTGGCTTTTAATATTGCAGGTGTCTTATATGGAGTGTATCGATTGTTTTGGGGACCTTCAGGTGAGATAGGGAGTGTTTTCGTGAATCTTTTATGGACTTTTTATAATTTATTTATTTTAGGCGGGGCCGTTGCCGTTGCTGAAGAGGCCAAACAAGTCAGAAAAAACCCTAGAGTAGATGTCGATATTCCTGTTGTTATTCGTTTCTATTCAGGGCATTTGGTGAATGCGAGTATGAAAAATTTTTCTTTGGGGGGACTTAGCTTGATCACACCCCAAGCATTACCAATAGAAACGGGGCAGAAAATAGAGGTGATATTGACGCGATCTAGCCGAGAATTTATTTTTCCATTTCGCATTGTCTATCGTCAAAATAAATTACTGGGATTAGCATTGGAAACCTTATCAACACAACAATGTATTGATTATGTTCAATGTACCTTTGCGCGTGCCGATACTTGGGTGCAATGGCAAAGGAGTTATCGTTTGGATAAACCGTTAACGAGTATGCAGCAAGTACTTGAGATCGGTGTCAAAGGTTATCAAAGATTATGGCGCCATAGTCCAAGGAGTATTTATTATAGTGTTTATTATGCATTGAAATTATTTGCGATTATAGGCTCCCTTAAACCCGTCAGTGTGCCTCCTATTTCAAGGCGGAAACCTTCCGCTGCCGTGTTACGACAAGAAAAAGTGATGCGCTATGAAAACTAGTCAATATTTTCTGTGGGGCTTCGTACTGAATGTATTGATTGTCAATCCATGCCTAGCTGTGTTGAAAACACAAGCGCTGGCAGTTGAAGATCCGAGTGTGCGTATTCATCAATTGCCTTTTAGTGAACTCGTGGAAAGTCGTTCTATTAGCCTTGTGGGAAGTGAAAGTGTAGCCTATGTTAATTTTGGATCTCGTCTTGATGAAGTCGTCTCTAACGTCAGCTTAGTGCTCGATTTTATTCCTTCACCTGCGCTATTATCGTTAGTTTCTCATATAAAAGTGTTCTTAAATGATGAATTAATGGGAGTCATCCCTATTGAAGAAGGTGAGCAGGGTAAGAGAGTGAATACAAGGCTTCCTTTTGAACCTCGTTTTGTGAGCGATTTTAATCAAATTCGATTTGAATTTATCGGCCATCTTCACCCAACCTGTACCAATCCCAATGATCCCAGTATTTGGGCTGAGATAAGTTCATCTAGCACATTACATATACAGACACAAAAAAGTATCTTAAGAAGTGATTTAAGTCTATTTCCAGCCCCTTTTTTCGACAAACGCGATTTCAGTGCATTATCTTTGCCTATCGTAGTGGGAGAAGCATTCGATTTAGAAACCATTCGGGTCGCGGGGATCCTTGCCTCATATTTCGGTGTGTTAGCAAATTGGCGAGCAATTGATTTCCCATTATCGATTAATGCGCTGCCTCAACAACATGCCATAGTGTTGATGACGAATAAAAATAAACCTGATTTTTTGAAAGATTTTCCAGATACAAAAGAACCTATTGTGCAAGTGATCACTCATCCTTTTAATCCTTATGTGAAGTTATTATTGGTTATTGGTAAAGATAGCAATGACTTAGCACAAGCAGCAAAAGGATTAGTGCTCGGGCAGCAATTATTGACAGGCCCTATGGTCGTTATTGATAAGGTTAAACAAATAGAAAAACGGCGTCCTTACGATGCGCCTAAATGGCTCAATACAGACAGGCGAATTGCATTTTCCGAGTTGGTTAAAAATCAACTTGATTTACAGGTTGAAGGCCGAAACCCTCCTCCCGTTCACATTAACTTTAGATTGCCAGCGGACTTATTTACTTGGCAAAGTCGAGGGATCCCACTGACGTTAAATTATCACTACTCTCCGCCTATAGAAGATGATTCAGGGTCAAGATTGAATTTATTGATTAATAATCAATTTATTGAAGCATTTAATTTAACTTCACAAGGAGAAGGATCAGATCAACAACGTATTCGCGTACCGCTTATTGAAGATCTATTGACGCAGTTTGATCGTATTCGCATTCCAGCATTTAAAGTGGGTAGTAATAATCGCATTGATTTTAAATTTAGTTTCGCTTCTCTCACTGGCGGGAAGTGTCAAAGTATGCAACCGAGTAAACATTTTGCTGTTGTTGATGCCAATTCAACCATCGACTTTTCTGGTTTTCCTCATTATATTCAAATGCCAAACTTACGTGCATTTGCTAATTCTGGTTACCCTTTTACACGCTTAGCGGATTTATCCGAGACGGTGGTGTTATTGCCAACACAGAAGAGTACAGCGGTATTGCAAACCTTTATTAATTTAATGGGGTATATGGGGCAATATACGGGGTATTCGAGTATTCATGTTGATTTAAAGCAAACTTGGACTGAAAAAGAATTAAGGGATAAGGATATTTTAAGCATTGGTGTTATTCCTCAATTGCAACAACGCTTGATAGCGACAGACGAAGCCAACCTAGTGTTAAAAGCCAGTCGTCGTTTGCTAAAACTTCCTTTTAAAAATGTTCAACAAGCCGATCATCAATGGCGTCATGCTGATGATGAACAAACACCGATTGATCTCGTGTCGGTGAAGGCGATGGGAAATTTTGCTGCAATGACAGGGAGCCAGTCACCGTTTAATTCACAACGAAGTGTGGTCTCAATTGTTGGCAATACGTCTGCCGATTTTCAACTCGTGACTGATGGGCTAAATGACAAAGGTAAAACCCCATATATGTATGGTTCTGTAGTGCTTTTTAAAGATACTGAAGTCGCCAGCTATGATGTGGGAGAAGAATACTTCTTAGGAGAGTTACCCATTTGGACTTTAGTACTCTATCATTTTTCACATTATCCCATTTTATTAGCATCACTTGCTGTTTTGTTAGTCTTAATGGTTACGATTGTCCTGTGGCGGGTATTAAAAATAGTCAATAAACGTCGGTTAGAAATTAAAGAGGCGGATAAATGATAAAGTGGATTTTATTATTATGCTCCTTTCAATTGAATGCCGCGATCTGTTGGCCAGACTGGCAGCAGTTCAAAAACGGCTATATAGAGCAGGGACGAGTCATCGACAGAAGTGATGCTCGTTTAATATCCACTTCAGAGGGACAATCCTATGGGTTGTTTTTTGCCTTAGTTGCTAATGATCCCGATGCTTTTGCATCAATATTATCTTGGACTGAGGATAAGCTAGCACAAGAAGACTTAACGGCAAGGTTACCAGCTTGGCTTTGGGGCAAAAAAGAAGAGGGAATATATAGCGTGATCGATAATAACACTGCGTCAGATTCTGACTTGTGGATTGCTTATACGCTTGCTGAAGCCGGAAGGCTTTGGAACAATTATTATTATCAAAGTTTGGGTTTTTTGCTAGCGAGCCGCATTTTACGAGAAGAAACACGTCGCTGGAATGGCAACGAAATCATTTTATTACCCGGTATGGTGGGCTTTGAGGGAGAAGATGGGTCATACCGATTAAATCCCAGCTATGTGCCCTTGCAATTATTGCAACGTATGCAAGTGTTGTATCCTCAATATCCTTGGGGAGCTGTGTATCAAAGCAGTTTTCAAATGTTAATTGACACTATGCCTAAAGGTTTTAGTCCTGATTGGGTATTAGCGAAAAATGGCGGTTATTATCCAGATAAACAAACTGTAGGCAGTTTTAATGCCATTAGAACGTATTTATGGGCTGGAATGTTAAACGATGAGCTAGAAGATAAAGCGGTTCTCATCAAGAAAATGTCACCCATGATCACTGCTGTGAGTCGACTTAATGCTCCACCTTTAACAGTGAATACGCAAACAGGTCATTACACTCAAGAAGGGGGGGAAGGTTTTTCGGCTGCGATTTTACCTTTATTAGTATCTGCAAAACGAACAAAACTAGCATCTTTTCAGGCTAAAAGAGCGCAAAATGTATTTCAACGTGGATCTGATAAGTCTTATTATGACAATGTATTAGCCTTATTTGGTTTAGGTTGGTTTGAGCAAAGGTATCGTTTCGGCGTAACAGGAGAATTGCTGCCCAATTGGACTGATACATGCTCAGAGTGAGTGACAGGTTTATTTCATCTATTTTTATGAACTTGGTAATGATTGTTTTTTGGGCATGCCTGATATTAGTCTTAATAGTCAGTGTGGTGTCTTCTTTTCCTGTAAAAGCATCATTTTATTCAGTCATGATTTCTTCAATGCTTCATTTGTCAGAAGATGAAGGTTTAGATAAAAAGCCCGTTTTTATCGGATCACGGGATCAAGCGTTAAGTAAATCGAGTACTCAAGTCGATTCTGTAGAATGGCTTACAGAGCAATTGCGTTTAGCGTTAGCGATTAGGCGAGATGATATTATGCTTGGAGCCTTGAATCGATTGTTAGCGATTGATGCGAATAATCTTGATGGTTTGTTTTATCAAGCTAATCGTTATTTGTTACTGGAAGATATTGCAAACGCGCAATTGATATCAAATAAACTTAATCAACTGGCACCCGACTCAAAGCAAGCTCATAGTTTACGTGCTCAATTATCGTTATTTAATGAAAATAAAAAAGTTTATCAATCAGCGCGATTATTTGCTCATGCTGGCCGTTATGAAGAGGCATTAGCGTATTATGAACGTTTATTTCCACAGGGTATGCCAACGCCTAGGTTAATGCTTGAGTACCTAATGCTAGAAGGGAAATTGAGCAGTCATTGGCAGTCAGTTAGACAGAAGTTGGAAGCCTTAAATGAACAATATCCCGATGTGCCCGATTTTCAATTGGCGCTCGCTCAGCACCTGTCTAAAAAAGAGCCTGATAATCCATGGGCACTAGGGACTTATGAGCGTTTATCGCTACGGACAGATATTGGCTTACAGGCAACGCGTTCTTGGATTGAGGCCCTTGATAAATTGCCGATTACTGATGAATTAGTTCAAAAATATGCTTTTATGGCTCGTTACTATCCGTCTGATCTAGGGATCACTCAAGCAGCAATAAAGGCGACATCTCGCTTAGAGAACAAAGCAGAATTACAAAAAGATCCTGTTTATATGGCAAAAATGCAGGGGTTAGCATTCCTTGAGCAAGGAAATAATGGGGCGGCAGAGAAAAAGTTAACGTTTGTATTGCGCTATCTTCCTCAAGATGCAGAAGTGTTGGGGGGATTAGGGCTGGTGGCGCTGCGTCAAGGGCAGCATCAGCAGGCTCTAGAGTGGTTCACACAAGCTCAAGCAATAAATGAGGATCCTGATCAAGTTTCAAAATGGCAAAGTTTAGTGGATACGGCAACGTATTGGGGTTTGTTAGCACAAGGTGATAAGGCGTTAGAGGATAAGGATTATTTAAATGCGGAAAATCATTATCTTATGGCGATTAAGTGTCAGCCTGAAACATTGGAAGGACTGAACCGATTGGCGCAATTATATGTTATGGCAAAACAATACCGCTTAGCAGATAAGTGGTATAAAAAAGTGTTACAATCCGCACCATTAAATCAGGTGGCATTAGAAGGGAGGCTGGACATATTATATGCGCAAAATCAACCTATTGCTCCTTTAATAAAGCAGTATTCGCCCAGTCAAAAAAAGGTGATCCAGCCCAAATTGGTGTTTTTACAAAGAGCGCAACTAAATAATGAATTGCAAATGGCGATGAAGGAGAATGATGTCAATACGGCTAAAATGCGCTTAGATGAATTATTAATGTTAGGAAATGACTCGCCATGGCAAGCATTAGATGCCGCCAATACTCTTGTCACATTAGCACAAAAATCGAGAGCCGATCGAATGATGGCGCAATGGGTTGCTGATGCGATGGATGATGAAGCCGTTGGCTCAGTTTCTCGCGCAGAATGGCTGTTTGCTTATGCTCTATATTTGTCAGGCCAAAATCAAACTAGCGATGCCATTATTATGTTGGAGAAAATTGAAATAGCGCAACGTACACCAGCTATGGAAGCCAACCTCACTCGTTTAAAAGTCGATGAAGCGCTATTGCAAATAGCGCAATTAAGAGGTGATGATCCAGAGCAGGCTTGTGAAGCGCTGATTGATGTTGGGCAGACTTACAGTGACAATCTTGATGTGCAAATCACGCTGGCAGCAGTGTGGTTAACATTTGAAAATAGCGATGTGAACAGTCAGCGAAGCCACACATGTAAAAAAAGCCATGACTTCCTTAGTCAATTAACGCCTGAAGCCGATTGGAGCAATTCGACTCAGCTTCGTTATGGTGAACTCCTGTTAAAAGCACAGAAGCTGGAGCAATTTGAACGCTGGTTTCAGCAATGGCGAACTCAGTTTGTTTCCCTACAAGACAAAAAACAACTTCGCGTACTCCTTCAAAAAAGCTTTCTACAACAAGCAGAAAAAGCATCATTTAATCAAGACTACTTACTTGCTATTCGTTTATATAATCAAGCCATTGCTGAGCCTGGTCCCTTATTATATGAGGCTAAATTAGGGCTGCTTGGCGCCTATATTGCTTCAAATAATCAGCACAATGCGAAGAGGCTGAGTGAGACATTGTATCAAGAGCGCATGCAATTAACATCGGTGCAAAGTGTGTCTTTTGCTGAATTATTGGTTCGGCAAGGTGATTTTAAAAAATCAAAAGCCATGTTGACAGCGTTACAACAAAGGGATGATCTTGATGCCATTGAATATCGTGATCTCATGAAAGTGGCATTGGACATGAAAGATGAGACATTGATGAATGAAATGGCTGCAAATGCACTGTACCACTCTGAGGAGCTGTCATCTGTAAACCCTGCTATCAATCGCCCCTCTTTAAGAAGTTTGTATGATAGTGCGGAAGATGACTGGTTAACACGAAATGTAAAGGCTGATATTGATCGTGTTCAAGCACGTCATCAAGGGCATATTGCATTTGGAATTGATTATGGTGCTAGGGATGGAGCGAATAATTTCACTCAAATTCCCATCGAGGCGCGAATTCCAATGCCCGATTATGACGGGCATTTATTGCTAAGGTTCGATCAAGTGCACATTGAGTCAGGTAATATTCGCTATTATGATAAGGCATTAGATGAGGATACTGTTCCTATTAACCAAAGTGACTATGGGACAGCATTAGGGGTAGGTTGGGAGGCCGACAATTGGTTAGTCGATTTGGGAACGACGCCTATTGGATTTAATGACCATACATGGGTCGGTGGAATTAATATCGCGGGAGAGCTACAAGATTGGTCTTGGACAGGGGGGTTATCGAGACGGGCATTAACGAGTACGATTTTATCTTATGGTGGATTAACGGTGCCAGCCAATACTAGCGATCCTGCTGGTGTAGAATGGGGTGGAGTGGTGAGCTCTGGTGTCAAATTGAATACCAGTTTAGATCTCGGTGGACCTTGGGGGATGTGGACGAGTTCACAATACCATCAAATAACGGGTAATAAGGTGGCTGATAATACCCGCTTTGGACTCTTAACGGGTGGATATTATAAATGGATTAATACAGAAGATGAACGCTTAAGTACTGGACTCAATTTGATGTATTTACAATATGACAAAAATGTCAGTGAATACACGTTGGGCCATGGAGGATATTACAGCCCACAACGCTATTTTTCTGTGTCATTACCGGTTAATTATTATGGGCGATATCAAGATACTTGGGCCTATTGGTTACGTGCTTCAGTTTCTCAGTCTTGGTCGCAAGAAGATGGTCCTTTTTTAACCCCTCTTTCAGGATCATCCGGTGGTGGCTTTGGTTATGCTTTTTTAGGTGCAATAGAAAAACGAGTCAGTAAAAAATGGTATATAGGAATGTCAATGGATATTGAACGTTCTGATTTTTATGAGCCTAATCATTTTATTTTATATGCGCGTTATACTTTTACTGATCGCTGGCAACGGATCCCTACGCCTCCGACACCGCCTCTTTTATACAGCGAATTTGATTAGTTAAAGTGATATTTTGCTAAAAAACTAAATAGATTTTTGCATAAAAATGCCTTTTATCTTTGCAAAAAAATGGGATACTAATGGGCATTGTGTTTATCGTTATTGTAAGGACTGTGAGATGGCCGAAGAAACCATTTTTAGCAAAATTATTCGACGTGAAATTCCCACCGATATTCTCTATCAAGATGACTTAGTCACGGCTTTTAAAGATATTCATCCTCAAGCCCCGACGCACATATTGATTATTCCAAATCATCTTATCCCCACTTGTAATGAGGTCAAAGCTTCAGATGAAAAAGCATTGGGGCGAATGATCACTGTGGCGGCAAAACTTGCCGCTGAGGCCGGGATTGCTGAAGACGGTTACCGCTTGATAATGAACTGTAATCAACACGGGGGCCAAGAAGTTTATCATATTCATATGCACCTTGTGGGGGGGGCGCCGTTAGGACCTATGCTTCATCGCCGTCAAGAAGAATAATCTCAGACAGTATTTAACCACCAAAGATCAACAGGCCCTAGTTTATTGAGATAAAAAACAGGAGGGTAAAGCTAAAATAGGCTAACCTGAAAAGAGCAGTGAGTGTTTAGGCACATCAATAATAGGGAATACCAATCGATGAGAAAATTATTTTTTATTTTATTAGTGGGCTTGTTCTTGGGGGGCTGTTCTACCAATACAGCCGGTATATTGGCCAGTTCAACAGGGGATTTAAAGATTGACAGTCCTGCTTTTGCTCAAAAAGTGAAAGTGGATCAGTTAAAGATGCGCGGTAAAAGTGGATCCTTGGAAGGTGTGGCCACTGTGATCAGTAAGATTTCAACGGATCAACATTTACAATATAAATTTACTTGGTATGACGGTACGGGTTTTACCGTAGATGATGAAACTCAAGGGTGGCAACCACTCACTATACACGGAAAAGAAAGTAAGCAAGTCCGTTCAGTGGCCCCTGGAACCAATGCCCTATGGTTTGAATTTTACGTGCGCGAAGCACATTCAAACTAGTGGATCTTTTTGAGTCATAAAATAGGTTGACGGTTTTTATTAAGCCAGTTGAAATGCTCGACTGGCTTTTTTATGTGTTTTTTCTTATGTGTTGAGAGGAAGGAATTAAAAGTTCATTTTTTATACAGGTAGAGCTTTAAACATTTCACCCTGAAGCCAAATGGTGTACGTAAAGATAACGAGTATTTATTTTACATACACTTACCTTTAATCTTCAGCATCTATACAGCTTTTTATTGTTCTACTGGTCTTAGCAAAGAAGACAGAATAGTGATTGGCGTATGAGGTTTATTGAGGAGAATGGCTTAGATGAAGAGTATGGTGAAACGGTTTTATTATCTTTTGATTGTATTGATGACAGTGGCTTCATTAAGCGCATGTATGGCTCCTTGGGGTGGGCCCCATCATTTTCATTAAATGATCGCTTAATAGGCGTTATTGCTGATTGAGGAATGGAAGGAGGGTTATCCTATGAAACGACTTTTTTATACTTTCGTTGTGTTAGTAACTATTTTGTCATTAAGTGCATGTGTCATTTTACCTTTTCCAGGGCCGGGCTTTGGTCCGCACCCTGGCCCCTTTCATTGATGAAATAATGATTTCCTTTATATTGTCAGAAATATAATGGTTGTTCAGTAAAAAATAGCTTCGGCTATTTTTTGCATTTTTATGAGCCGCTTATTTTTAATATGCCTAGGGCCTATTGATCTTTGGTGGTTCAAGCGGTTTGCCTAGGTTAAGATGTAAGTAGGAGTAGGATGTAAGTAGAAGTAGGATGTTTAATGATTAAAATCGATAAATTATCAAAGTTGCATGTTCCAGCGGTACTTCAGATTGCTGTCGCGGAGCAACAGATAAAGTTTGCAGAAACAGCAGAGGCATTTTTAGCCAATATAGACAATACTACCCATCTTCATATTATTAAGTCTGATGATGAGATTATCGGTTTTTTTAAAATCGATCTCGCTTATGCATCGATTTATTCTTTTTGTCCTGATAATGGTTTGGGTCTACGATCCTTTGTGATTGACACCAAGCAGCAAGGGAAAGGGTTTGGCACCGCCGCTGTAAAAGCTCTTTTGGTTTACCTGCGAGAGAATTATCCTTGCTATAGTGCAGTGTATTTAACCGTTAATTGCCAAAATATAGCAGCCCATATGTGCTATCTAAAAGGAGGATTTACAGATACAGGTGAGAAATACCTTGGGGGGATTGCTGGCCCTCAATACATCATGAAGGGATGAAGGGATGAAGGGATGAAGGAACAACATGGCTGAGATGATAAGTGGCATAAGTGGCAATTCAAGCCTTTTTAAGTGAATGCTTTTCAATTAACAGACCGTAAAAGGAGCAATATTGCAATGAAGCGATGGCTGAAAGGAATAACAGGATTAATGAGTATCTTGATGATGGCGCCTTCTTCTGCAGAATTAATTGTCCTTGCTTCTCCACCGGAGCAAGATGCTTATTATGCTGAAGTACAAGATGACATCATCGATTTTCAAATTAATTATGCTAAGGAAATAATTAAACATGGGGATCATGTGCTGATCTTAAGCCGTCCCTCTTTGTATCAGGAGTATGTGGATGCTCTGGGAAAACAAAGTGTGTTGATAGCGCCCATGCTTGATATCTGGATGCGTGACTTTACCCTTGTTAACCCTAATCAACCTGTGATGTTTCGCTACACTGCAGCTGGGCAAGGCGGAGGCCGAGAAGGACAAATAGAAGCCGATGAAGTCCAAGACGTGTTTTATCGGTTAGCTCAAAAGGCCGGGCTTCAATTTAAAAGTTCAGATTTATTGAACGATGGAGGGAACTTGGTCAGCGATTATGTGGATAATGCGGTGCTCAGTACTAAATTTTTGCATGATAACCAATTAACCGAGAAACAGGCGCGTCGGACATTGCAAGTATTATTAGGAATTGACAATATTGCCTTTATTGAGGCTGATGAACAAGGCGGGCTAGAGCATGCCGATGGGGTAGTGAGTTTTGTAGAATCTAATACACTAGTGATAAACAGTTACCCTGACGATCCTGAGTATGCAAAGCAATTAAAGAATGATTTAAGGCGGCAGCTGCCAAAGGTGAAAATTGTTGCAATCACCACCCCGTATGATGGCAGTGACATTTATGATAAACGTTTTGGATCAGCGTGTGGTCTGTATACCAATATGCTGGTGACTCCTAATCGAATCTATTTACCTCAGTTTGGCTTGCCTCAAGATAAGCTTGCATTAGCACAAGTGCGCGCAGTGACGTCAAAAGCTGTGATCCCAGTATTATCTTCTCAGGTGTGCTATATGGGCGGCGGCGTTCGTTGTATGTCGTTACAACTACGCGGGGATAATGCCCAAAAATTATTGGATTATGCACGCAGTCAATTGAAATCAACATGGAAGAAGACTGCTGAGTGAAAGGGATGAATAACTTACAAAAACCAGAAATGCCCACAATTATGGATAGCGCATTTGACGCTGCTGCTTATTGCCCGCGCTGTCACTTATTGATGTACATTAAAGATGAAACATGTCCTCATTGCGCTTATTTATTATCGTTAGATGAGCGGAAAAAACAGAAAAATTTTAGCAAGCAGCAGTTTAGAAAAGGATTGAAACTGGGCATATTCTGGGCTCTTATGTTGATTGTGTCATTCTTACTGACATTGGAATGATGAAAAGGGAAAGGTGGGGAGATGGCTATCAGGCAAATGACACTTGAGGACATTGAACGGGTGAGTGAGCTGTGTTTAACCAGTTTTATGGGGGCTGTGGCAGGCACCTTGTCTGATGAAGGGGTAGCAACCTTCACCAACATTGCCTCTATTGAAGCGTTCAAAAAGCGAATGCAGGAAAATAACACCTGGTTTGTTTATGAGTGCACTGCTGAAAATACCACGAGCTCAGAGCTTGTTTATCAAACCTGTCCTGTTGAAAAGCGCATTATGGGGGTATTAGAGCTCAAAGAAAATAAACATATTTCCATGTTATTTGTGTGCCCAAGTGCACAACGACAAGGGGTTGGTCGAGCACTCATCGCTGCGGCGTGCCAACATGTATGGCAAGATCAAACTCAAGTTCAAACTGGAAGTCTTCAAGTCGACAATCCTCAAGTCGACAGTCCTCAAGTTGACAATCCTCAGGGTAACAGTCTTCAGGGTGACAGAGTGTCTCAATGTGAACCGTTAACAGTGAGTGCGTCGCTCACGTCAGTTCCAGCCTACCTGCGTTATGGTTTTAAAGTGGCTGGGGAGATTGCTGAGTCAGAAGGGCTGACATTTCGGCCTATGACGTTGGACTTACGCATGGATATGAAAATTGATATTGGTATTGATGTGAGTACGGATACTGATGTGAGTATGTGAGTATGTGAGTATGTGAGTATGTGAGTATGTGAGTATGTGAGTATGTGAGTATGTGAGTACTGATACTGGTACTGATACTGGTACTGATACTGGTACTGATACTGGTACTGGTACTGATACTGGTACTGGTACTGATACTGGTACTGATATTAGCACCGATATTAATACGATAGATGTGAATGATAAATAGCAATGAGGTAGAGATGAACTTAGCATTATTTGATTTTGATGGCACCATTTCTCATGATGATACCTTTACGCCCTTTATTAAATCAGTGTTATCACCAAAAAGGCGCTGCTGGGGGAGTGTTTGGCTTGCTCCAGCCATTTTGGCTTATCACTTAGGCTGGATTTCTGCTTCTACAATGCGGCAAAAGCTGGTTAAATTTCATAATACCAAGGATGTTGTTGGGCGTTAAAGCGCACCGGATGGCTTCCATCAAGAGAGTAAAGGTGAAAGTGTTGTAAAGGCGGAGAGTAGAGATGCAGTGTGATAAGTGGTTCATTGTTTGCCTGTAAGTTAGAAATTTGATGAATATCATTATTCAAGCTGACACTGGTGTGATTTTTATCATACAGCACTGACTCTGTTGCATAAACCTGCCCGTTTGCCGCTCGTTTAAATTGTGTTTCGGTGGCTTGACCCAGTAAGACTTTGACGCCGCAGGCTGTTTGTAAATGATCATGGATCTTACTGCGCTGGCCATTGAGCCAACTTAATATTAAAATCTCACAATGGGCATTATGAAACAAACGCTTACGGCAGTATTGATTGCGTTCAAAAGAGGCGAGAGCCCGCACTTCTTCATCATCGAGCATTACATTTTCAAGAATAAAACGAATAGCGGCTAATGACAGGGGTTTAGTGAACAGCTGCACTTGCTGAATGAGCTCAGTAAAACTGATTTTATGATCGGCATCCAATAGTGCGTTCATCACAGGTGCGTGTTCAAGGGGAATATTTGAGTAAGACAAACGGCCTCCTTATTCGTACATTGGTTTTTCGTACATTGCCTTATCACATTCGTGCGCTTAACGCAGAGGAGCAGAACTGAAACCATTCCCGCTCTCAAGCATTAAAATAAGGCTAATGGTAAAAGTGAATCGCTAACATTATAACGAACGTTAACGCTAGGATCACAGTTAAGGTCACAGTTAAGGTCATAGTTAAGGTAACAATATTTATAGGATTTAATCTATAGGCTAAAGGTGGGGAGATCGTGAGTGCCCACTCACGCAGGGGGATTAAATATTAAGCTTCGCTTAATGGAAACCTTATCACTTGCGGTGGGCTTTTGTGCAGATACCTCTGTGACACACTGCAAGTACGTCCGTGTAAGTTCGACGATGGCATCCCTGCCATCAACGGTCACAGTTGCATCTACACGAGATGTTAAAATCAAAAGCACAAACAAAGATAAAAGCGAGGTGTTTTTTCGAAGGAGGGGGAAATGTGATATGACTCACTTTGCTTAACATGGCATAAGTTTTATGGTGAGAGTGTGCAATCAAGCCTACCAGTGATAACCCATTTATCACTGGTAGAGCAGATTTGTTAATAGCCAAATCTATTTATATCGGTTTTGAAGTAGTCACTCTGATGAATGACTACAACAAATATTAAGATGCCGGAAAAATAAATCTTGCAGGGACTGGATCTTTATCGGCATTAGGTCCCCAACATTTTATCCCTTCATCATCAACAGCACATTTTTGATTATAGCTGAGGACTATTTGTGTTGGATTTGATAATTGACTAATGTCTTCAGCATCGATGATATTATCAGCAGTTTTATCCCAGCAAGTTAAGCCATTATCATCTAAAGCACAAGCTGTTGTACGATAAACAACAACTGATACAGGGTTGCTTAGCGCCGGAGACGTTTCTGGATAGTACCCATCCATGCCCCAACAAACAACTTCACCTTGATCAATCATACACGAAGCTCGACTCCCTGAAGCAATAAAAGATGGATTAGTATGCGCGGGAACCTGAACATACTTGCTGTTTCCCCAACATTTTACAAAATTATTGCCTGAAGTGGGTTGATTTAATGCGCAAGAATGATAGGGCGCTGTAGATACTTGAATTGGATTATCTAGTGATGTGACTGGCACATCCTCTACTCCATCAGTAAATACTCCCCAACAGGCTATTTTTTCTGCCGAATCGACGATGGCACATGAATGACGATAGGCTGATACCATGTTTCTAGGATTAACTAAATATGGTTCTGAAAATTCAGAAGCGAAATCTCCCCAACAATTAGGTCTATTGCTTTCTTTCTCTAATGCACAGCTGAATCCATAACCAAGAGATACTTCTATGACTTCTGAAAGGGATGGAATATTATATAAACCTTGATCCGTGTATTTCCCCCTATCACCCCAACACTGAATACCCAAATCATCTTGAGCACATGTTTGGGATGCACCTGCTCCAAATAAACGAATTCCCTTCGCTTCCTTATTAAAAATAAACTCTTCTAAATACAATTTACCTGTTGATTTATCTTGCATTGAAAATCTGTATGTATAATTCCCACTAGGAAACCAATTTGGGATATTGAAAGCATGATTGGGTGATTCAAATTGTTCACCTTCCATTAAAGTAAGGTCTAATGGGGCATCTATGTTGTAATGCTTACCATCTGGGAAGATTAAATAATTAAAATAACTGATGTCTTTATCTTCAGTAAACTCATTCTTAATTTTTAAGTCAAACTCAAGATTTCCTCCATCGACAGGAATAACGGTACTTGCTGTCGATGTTGCCTCAATGTTAAAGTTTGCATGAGCCATTCCCGAAGCTAACACAGAGAGAGCAGGTAAAATTAGATGTTTCAGTTGCATTTTTAAGTCCATTTGATAAAAATCTGTAATTAAAAGCGACAGTTATCGAAGATAACTGTTATTCATAATTCTAATTCCCCCATTCCGCCCCTATTGAACATAATACTGAAAGTATGAAACGCGACTTTGGGGTTCAGAAAAGTTGAGGCTGAAACGCCTCGAAATGAGGACTTATCTTCTCAAAATCAGCCCTAAAATCACAGGCTAATAGTTAGTGATTTTCACCACTTTGATGGTTGGACTCATTAGGGGGCTGAGTTTGGTGTTATTCAACTTTTTTGTTGGATCCGTTGTGTGAAAGCGGTGGGCGGCATTCAGCGAAAGCGTGAGCCCAGATAGCCATATTATAAAATCGAAGAAACACACCGTTTTTTGCTTGTTCTCTTGATTTTCAAATCAGTGTGAGTGCCTTAGCTTAAATGCTGAAGGCGGTATTGATTGGGGTTTGATTAGCACAATTAAAAGACCTATAATAAATACTTTAAATAGGTCATAAGGTGTGTCATGAGAACAATTCGACCCATACTTGCGGATAACTCAACCAGTATATCTGAATTAAAGAAAAATCCGATGGCGGTTGTTGAACAAGCTGATGGTTTTCCTGTTGCGGTGCTTAATCGGAATCAACCTGCTTTTTACTGTGTGCCTGCCGAAGCTTATGAGCTAATGATGGATAAGCTTGAAGACATGGAACTAGCACAGTTAGTCGAAGCACGTCGAGATGAGCCTGAAATAGAGGTTAATATTGATGACCTATAGGCTGGTTTTTAAGCAAGGGGCACAAAAGGAATGGCAAAAACTCGATGGGACAATCAGAAAGCAATTTGCTAAAAAATTAAAGGAACGTTTAGTTGAACCAAGAGTGGAGTCGGCTAGGCTTAATGGCTTGAAAGATTGCTATAAAATTAAGTTACGCAGTGCAGGGTATCGATTGGTTTATGAAGTGAGAGATGCCGAAGTGGTGGTGTCTGTGGTTGCGGTTGGAAAGCGAGAGAGCCACCACGTTTATAAAATAGCGGCTAAACGAATGTAAGACCGAGAACCGCTGCAATGAGTTCTTCGACTTCTTTCTTCTACTGGGATATTGGGTATTTTGAATATCCATTTTTGTCCCATTCTTTATGACAATAAAGGATGGTGAACCACAAGTTATCATTTAATTCAATCGAAGAAACACACTGTTTTTCCTTGTTCTCTTGATTTTCTAAATCAGTATGAATGCAAAAATAACCATCGGAAACAGGGTGAGGTTTCATTGAATGAAACTCTTCGAACGAGAGATAAGGATATCGAACTGGCACTTAAACATGGAGGTTGTTGGTTTTCGTTTGAGCCTACAAGGCCAAAAATGTTCCTGACATTTTAAGGCATTTCCTCTATCCATGGAGGTCAGAAGTGCTAGCGACGTCTCAAAATTATCTGCACAAAAGCCTGCGGCAGGGTGAGGTTTTACTTTGTAAAACGCTTCGAACGAGAGGCATTGATGCCGAACTGGCTTTTAAACATGGAAGTTGTTATTAATATAAGTAAACTTATGGTTAACAACAAACTTAACAGTCTTAAATAAGCCCAACCATTTCAAATAAGATAACGTTATACCAATGAAGTTATTGCTCCCACAGTGTGGATGGGAGTCCACGATCTTAGCCTCACCGCAGGTGATAAGGTTTCCATTAAGCGAAGCTTAATATTCCATCCCTGCGTGAGTGGAACCACTTTCCACCCACCATTTTCCATTCACCACCTTCCGCTGGTGGTGAATCGCTAAAATGAACTCAGATTTCACTGAGTTCTAGTACTTTCTAGGGGGAGAGAGTATAATCCCGCCCGCCAAGGGGTGTCTTGTTATTTTTTATAACGTGTTTCGTTAAAACATGAGTTGAAAACTCATGTGACTGACTCAGTTAATGACGAAATCGATACAAAATAACGTTGACTGAGATGTGAAATGCAAACCCTTAGAACCTGATCCGGCTTATACCGGCGTAGGAATGGGCTAATACCAAGAAACAATCCAGCTAAGGGGCTGTTAAGCACACGCTAATAACACCTTTGAATAAGCTTAAACTTGGTATATTACATTTCCCAATCGCTTCTTTTGTTGCCGGATCGCATAATAATAATTTGAGGTCCCATGTTGAGATTACGCTTTTCTCCCATTGCTTTTTTTGTTGCCGCTGTTGCAACGCCTTACTCGGCCTTGGCCGACACCGATGAACAATTGTCCTCTAGAACTTCGACACCCGAAGACGATATGGAAGTCATGGTGGTCACATCGGATTTTCGCGGCGCCAAGTTAGAAGATGTGCCCGCCAGTATCACCGTCATTGATCAGCAACAAATGGAAGATGAAGGGGCGCAGCATTTTGAAGATATTTTAAATTCTGTGGCTAATTTAAATTGGTCTGGTGGCAGCTCCAGGCCCAAATATTTTCAAATTCGTGGGGTCGGCGAGCAAGAAGAATATAAAGGCGCACCTAACTCTTCTGTCGGTTATATCATTGATGATATTGATTTATCTGGCCTTGGCATGGTGTCGAGCTTGTATGACTTGCAACAAGTGGAAGTGCTTCGCGGCCCACAAGGGACCCAATATGGTGCCAATGCTTTAGCGGGATTGATTTATTTAAAAAGTAATGATCCCACTGTTGAGCCCGAACACGGCGTTGAGGCGTCAGTGGGCAGTGATGATTTACGCACCTTTAGCGGTTATAGCAGTGGGGCTGTGACCGACAGCGGTGACTTACTTTATCGTGTGTCACTTCAGCAACATAATCAAAATGGTTATATGAATAATCAATATTTAGGGCGTGATGACACCAATGCACGAGATGAGTTTACCGGACATGGAAAATTACGTTGGTTTGCTTCGAATGAGTTACAGTTTGATTTAAGCTTATTATTTGCCAATTACAATAATGGCTATGATGCATGGACGCTGGATAATAATGGCGAGAATACCTTAACGGACACGCCTGGCGTGGATGAGCAAAAAACATCGGGCGTAAGCTTAAAAACCACTTATGATGGGTTCGAACAATTTGAGCTCACCTCACTGACTTCTGTGGCAAAAACCACCCATACATTGTCTTATGATGGTGATTGGGCGAACCCTGACTATTGGTCGGCGCGAAGTTGTGATGGCGAAGCGTGTGATTATAATTATTTCTGGGGAAAGACCGGCCATCGGCAAACACTGACCCAAGAAGTACGCCTCAACTCCAATGACAATAGCCGCATATTTTTCGATTCTACCGATTGGTTAGTGGGTGTTTATGCCATGGACTTAAGCGAAGATAATGATCTTTATTCCGAGTACAACACTGACCCCGATGAAGTATTACAGTCGGATTATGAGGCGCAAAGCTATGCCATCTTTGGGCAACTGGATCCCGATTTAGGCAATGGTTTTCTATTGTCTGTAGGCTTACGACTTGAGCGCCGCTTTAGTGATTACAGTGACAGTAATAAAGAAACCTTTGCGCCGAATGAAACACTATGGGGCGGACATGTTTCACTGAGTAAAGCGTTATCGAAACAGCATGAAAGTTACATTCGCATCGCCAGAGGCTATAAAGCAGGGGGCTTTAACATGTCGCTCCCTAGTAGTTTTAGCGATAAAACGCAATTTGACAGTGAAACCTTGTACAATTATGAAATTGGCCTCAAGTCCAGCTGGCTCGATGGGGATCTGAGTTCCAATGTGGCGCTGTTTTATATGGACAGACAAAACCAGCAAGTGTCGGCGTCTCAGCAGGATCCTGATAATCCACAGCGTTTTATTTTATATACCGAAAATGCCAATACGTCCCGTAATTATGGCGCCGAGCTTGAAACCAATTGGTATGCGACGGACAATCTTGTCTTGTATTCAAGCTTAGGTTGGTTAGAAACGGCTTATGGTGATTATGTTTATCAAGATGAATATGGTAATGACATCGACTTATCGGGCCGAGCATTAGCCCACGCGCCTAAATTCAGTTACAGTTTAGGGGCGACGTACCGCACCGATTCCGGCTGGTTTGCCAATGTCACCAGCTCTGGTAAGAGTGCGTTTTATTACTCCGATAGCAATGAGTCACGTTCCAATGCCTACCAAATCTATAACGCCCGCATTGGCTTTGAAGCACAGACTTGGGCTGTGTACTTGTGGGGGAAAAACTTGCTTGATGAGCAGTATGGCACTCGGGGTTATTACTTTGGCAATGAACCGGATCTGGATTGGAGTGCAAAACAGTACATACGTTACGGCGATCCCCGTCAAATTGGCCTAACGGTAAAAATGATGATGCTGTAATGCTATGATGCACTTAAGCTGATAAAAGCAAGCCGGCAAAGAGATGAGTGTTTACAAAATGTTGTCGGCTTGAGTGTATATTGAAGGTGTTATATTTGAATAATCGAACTGAACAAAGAGGAAATCGAATGAAATTAACCGCTGAGATCAGTTGTTATCCCTTACAAGATGATTATCTTGCACCAATAAAATGGTTTATTGACCGTCTCAAACAATACGACAATATCGAGCGTAAAACCAATGCCATGGCCACCCAAGTGTGTGGGGATTATCAAGCCGTAATGATGATGCTAGCCACAGAAATGCAGGCGGCCCATGAGAAATGGGGCAAAGCCGTCTTTGTGTGTAAATTTATTGGCGGTCAGTTAGATTTATCCCATTCGCAATAGGAATGAAAATAATGAATGAAGTCTTGCCTTGGTACAGTGTATTAAGTGATATGCAAGCCATGACCCTATGGGAAGCCTTAGCGGTAGTCTTTGCATTACTGTATTTAGTGCTTGCGATGAAACAAAGTCGATGGTGCTGGATTGCGGCCTTTGTCAGTACTTCCATTTATACGGTGATTTTTTGGCACGTGGCACTGTTAATGGAATCGGCGCTGAATTTTTATTATATCGGCATGGCGATGTATGGCTACTGGGTATGGACACAAGGGGGCGATGAGCATAAAGGCATAGAGATCACGTCATTGACTTGGGTAATCCATGCAAAAATTATTGCAGTGACTGGCATCGCTTCCGTTGTTGTGGGCTATTGTATGGCAAATTATACTCATGCGGCTTTTCCTTATTTGGATGCGGCAACCACCTGTTTTGCCGTTGTTACCACGTATTTAGTCGCCAAAAAAGTATTAGAGAATTGGTTATATTGGGTTGTGATTGACTTGGTTTCTATCTATCTTTATTTTAGTAAAGGATTAATGCTAACATCTCTACTCTTTGTTTTTTATGTTATTATTGCTATTGCGGGTTTCATTGCTTGGACTAAACGTTGGCGGTTAAAGCAGTTAACGAATACTGCGGCCTTGGCATAAGTGAATGCGCTGAAAAAACGTCCCATAGCCTAAAGGGAATAAAAGGAAGCCATGTCAACGTGCCCGTTAATGTCGGTTTTACATACCGAGCTGGAAACAGTAGAGCTGACATCCGTCAGCTTAATTGCCGCTTTGAGTCAAGGCTTGAGTAATCACAATTATTATATTCGTGCTTATAGACAAGGAAGTGTCAATGATCAATGGGTGCTACGGGTGAACAGTCAGGCCAGTAGCCAATTATGCAATCGAGTCAATGAAGTGGCCAATTGGACATTAGCGGCAGATCAAGGCCTCGCTCCCCCCCTGAATGTCGTTGCCACCGATTTTTCTTGTTATTTGAGCGAATTTATTGAGCAAGATAGTCTTGATTGGGCAACCATGGCACGCGCTCAAGGGGCCCATCCATTAAAAACCGAACAAGTGCTTCATGCTGATGCCAACACCTTATTATTGTCTCTTTTGAAAAACCTGCAGGCCTTGCCTTTACCTAAGAATGTCATGAGCATGATGGCACAATGGCAATATTATTATGATGTGCTTAACACAATGTCGAATAGCTTAAATCAAGCGCAAGTCCAATGTGTTGATGTTTCTCAGACGCATTTCAGTGCTCAGAACTATGTTCAGAACTATGCACAGAGCCAAAAGTGGCTAAGTGCTTTTGAAAGCTTAATGAAAAATAAATCGGTGATCTATGAGTGGTTACAGCAAGTGGAAGCCTGTCTTGTCAATAATCAGTTTTGTCATAGAGATTTAAATCCCCATAATTTGCTTTTAAATCAACATCAGCTATTTGCCATTGACTATGAATATGCCTGCGCATCACATCCGTTATGGGATTTAGCGGGGGTGTTAGCCACTCATCATTTATCATCAACCCAGCGGTATGATTTAATACGAGGTTATTTGCAAGATCATCCTAATTTGACTCAAGGCGCTTTTCAGGCTGTGCCCTCATCCATTCATTTATATTGGGTGTATTCGGCTTGTTGGGCGCTTATCATGGCGTTTTCTTTTTTAGAAGAGGGACAAAAACTGGCGTTAGACAATAGGAACATTGATGAACATGTTGCTAAAGTGGATGAATACTTAGACTATTTTGAGCAATTTATGCATTATGTGTCACCTTGAGCTTAAGATCTAGGTGCTTGGCTGTTTGTAGAGTAGATAAAGAATTAGGGAAGGTGATATGAAGAAGGGATGGCTTAGTTTACTGCTTATTTTGATATTGACGGGGTGCTCTACAAAAACCAGTTATTATTTTTTAGACTGGGTCATAGAGTGGAAAGTCGAGGAATATGTCAGCCTCAATAGCCAGCAAAGTACACAATTAGAAAAGGCGCTAGATGATTTTCTCTATTGGCATCGCTCAAATGAGCTTATTCAGTACAGTCAACAATTACAACAAATCTCCAACCAATTAAAGCAAGGCACATTGACACCGAATCGTTGGGTCGAAGAAGTCAATTTAGCCAAAGCCCATGGATATCGGGCTTTTAAAACATTGCTTCCCAGCATTACACCGATTATTGCTTCTTTTTCTGATAAGCAAGTGATGGAGCTTTTGGATAATATTGAACAAGATCAACTTGATTTAAAAGCCAAGTATATTGATAAGTCCAAGCAAGAAGTGCTAAATGATGCCGATGAGCGAGTACAGAAAGTGTTTAAAAAATGGCTAGGCCGTTTATCTCAAGCCCAAAAACAGGCCATTCATGCATTTAATTTGCACACGGTGGCCACTTTCCCTCAGTGGCAAGTCTATCGGCAAGTTTGGCTAGAGCAATTCGCATTAGCGCTGATGAAGCGTAAAGATCAAGCTTACTTAGGTGCAAGGCTTACGGCGTTAGTGACTGAGTCTAATCAGTTTAAATCAGAACAATATCAAAAAGATCTCACAAAAAATTTGACGGCTTTTGGCGCACTACTCATCAAGGTACATGACTTAGCATCAGTTGAACAAAAAAAACGCTTTAACAAAAAGCTGGATGAGTTGATTAAGGATCTGGCCCAAATGAGTCAAGATATTTAATTAATCATTGATGTGAAAGTGACTGGGCAAAAGTCAGGTCTGTTTTAATAGACTCAATTATAGAGTGGTACAAAATACACTTTAAACGAATAAAGGATGTGTCATATGTCGATAAAACAGATCTACCAAGGCTTTTTAAAAGGAATTGGGCATGGGGAAGGGCTCGCGCCGCTGGCGTTAAGGCTTTATTTAGCGCCGGTATTAATTCAAGCGGGTTATAACAAGTGGCTGCACTTTGACGATACAGTCGCTTGGTTTGGCAACAGTGATTGGGGCTTAGGATTACCTTTTCCTATGTTATTAGCCGCTGCAGCAGTGCTGAGTGAGTTAGTGGGAGGGCTGCTATTGGTGATAGGGCTCGCTACTCGATTGATTGCTATTCCTTTAATGGTGACTATGTTAGTGGCAGCGTTTAGCGTACATTGGGAAAATGGCTGGCTTGCGATTGCCGATCATACGTCTTGGCTTGCCAACGAAGAGGTGTTCAATGCCGCAGAAAAGCTCAGCCGTGCTAAAGCCATTTTGCAAGAACATGGCAATTACGAATGGTTAACCAGCTCAGGCAATATTGTGATCATTAATAATGGCATTGAGTTTGCGATTACTTATTTTTGCATGTTGTTGGTGTTATTCTTTATGGGCGGCGGACGTTACACCAGCTTGGATTATATTATTGCGAAACGCAGTGGATTGGCGTAATTGAGTTGTTAATTGAGTGAAAAGCGACTAAATGAAAGGGATTTTTTGAGTGGTCTTTGCTATGCTGCTCAGCATATTTGGCTTTAAGAATAAGGGTTTTACTTTTGAATGCATTAGATTTGTTGCTGACTCGCCAGTCGACGCCGCGATTAACGACACCTGGGCCGACAGAGGAGCAATTAGAGGTGATCCTCAATGCGGCCGCAAGGGTGCCAGACCATGGGGCATTAACGCCGTGGGAATTCATTATTGCGCATAACGAAGGACTGGATAAATTAGGTGAGGTCTTTAAGCAAGCGGCACAGAACAATGGCAGTGATGAGGCTTTTATTGAGAAGGCGAGCAATATGCCTAAGCGCGCGCCAATGGTGATAACAGTGGTAGCGAAAACACAAGACCATCAAAAAGTCCCCGTTTTAGAACAACATTTGTCAGCAGGTTGTGCTGTGATGGCCATGCAACAAGCCGCTTTTGCTCAAGGTTTGGGTGGGATTTGGCGAACGGGTCCATTAGCATTTAATGCGGATGTACATAAGTTACTTGGCTTATCCGAGCAAGATCAAATAGTGGGCTTTTTATACTTGGGCACACCTGTGTTAAATGCACCTTTGAAAGCAGTAAAAGCGGGTCAACAGTATGCCCGTTATCTTTAATAAGATTTTATAATAATGATAAGTGAAAGGAATGAGAGTAATGCGACTAAGCATAGTTTATATACTGGTAGGGATGGTAGGTAGTTTTGTCACCAACGTCTATGCTGATGAGGCCGATGTGGCCTTTTCAAAAGAACTGAGTGAATGCAGTGCTTATTACGATATAGCATCGAGCACCTTAAAAAAAATGAATGTTCCACAAATGCAAAATATTGCCGATAAGCTTGCTGGTTCTAAAGATGCTGCTTTGAAGATGGCTGAAAAATATCAAACACCGAATAAGGTTAAGCAGCAAATCAATGAAGCAAAAAAGCAGCAATTAGCATTATTGCCTAATGATAAGAGTTTGATGAACTTAATGGAGAAATATAGGCAGCCTTGCCAGTCATATTTGACTCAGCCAGAGAAAAGGTTAGCCTATTGGCAGATGGCGACAATGCAATGATCTAACGATATGTTGGTTGAAAGTGTTATGCCTGTCAGTAAATTGACTGGCATAACGATATAGTATTGATTTAGTTATTTTTATCCCGCTTTTTTTGTTCTTTCTACTATCCCTTCTATTAACGCCTATCTGTTCATTTCACTTGGGGGTAAATAATACTTTAGTGTACCTTTTATGAAATTTATAGCCGTTTGTTTAGATGGCTTTCATACTCAAGACGCAGGCTTTAAAGGGGCTCAATCACTAGAATGTACTTACCTATTTTTAGGGTAAACAGAGGAAGTCTAATGAAGCAGCGTCAGCAAGTCAGTACTGAAAGAGGAGAAAGGGTGGCGATAGTCTCAGGACTAAGAACGCCTTTTGCTAAACAAGCAACGGCTTTTCATGGCATTTCGGCTTTAGAACTAGGCAAGCTGGTTGTTTCCGAATTATTAACTCGTGCTGATCTGACGCCTAAGGCCGTTCAACAGTTGGTTTATGGGCAAGTTATTCAAATGCCAACGGCACCTAATATTGCAAGAGAAATTGTTTTGGGTACGTCTATGGAAGCAACGACAGATGCTTATAGTGTGAGTCGTGCTTGTGCCACAAGCATACAAGCTATGGTCAATATTTCAGAATCCATCATGTTGGGCAACATTGATATTGGTGTTGCGGGGGGCGCGGATTCGACATCTGTTTTGCCTATAGGCGTGTCAAAGAAATTTGGTCGAGCGTTAATTGATCTCAGTAAAGCTAAGTGTTTTCGTGAGAAATTTGCTATTTTGAGACAGTTAACATTGAAAGATTTTTTACCTCGAGTACCGACTCCAAGGGAGTATTCAACAGGTTTGTATATGGGCCAAACTGCCGAACAAATGGCGCAAACATTTGATATTAGTCGAGAGCAGCAAGATGTATTTGCCCATCGTTCGCATTTTCTGGCTGCGAATGCTTGGACAGAGCGTAAGCTTGTTGATGAAGTGATGCAGGTTGAAACACCTGAGTTGAGTCACGCGATAGAGAGCGATAATACTATTCGTTATGATTCGATGTTAATTCATTATGATCGACATAAACCTATTTATGATCCTAAAAATGGAACGGTAACGGCAGCAAACAGTCCTGCTTTGTGTGATGGTGCATCGGCTGTATTATTAATGAATGAAGCAAAAGCAAAAGCATTGGGTTATCAGCCTATTGGTTATATAAAAAGTTATGCGTTTAGTGGGGTGGATGTGTGGAAAAATATGTATAGCAGTGCAGCATACGCGATCCCACTTGCATTGGAAAAAGCAGGGTTAGCATTAGCTGATTTATCTTTGATTGAAATGCATGAAGCGTATGCGGCTCAAGTGCTTGCGAATATAAAAATGTTAGGCTCAAAAAAGTTTTCTCAAGACTATTTGTCGCGCCAAAATGCTGTCGGTGAAGTGGATATGGGGAAGTTCAATGTGTTGGGAGGCACGTTAGCTTACGGAAATACTTTTGCTGCAACAGGAACTAAGCTTATTACTCAGTTGTGCCGTGAATTACAAAGACGAGGCGGCGGCTTGGGTATGGCTGCTATTTGTTCTGCTGGGGGGTTAGGCACGGCTATGATTGTTGAGGTTGAATAATTGACAGGGAGCGTAAAATGAAATCAATATTGATTTATGGGGATTCATTGACTTGGGGTTTTGTACCCAATGAATTCGATGCTAAGACAATGATATGTAAACGTTACTCTAGAGAGGAAAGGTGGGGTGAACAATTAGCTGGCTTATTAGGTCAAGAGTATCATGTGGTTATCGAAGGGTTAAACGGTAGAACAACCGTTTTTGACGATCCTTTATTACCAGGGCGCAATGGTTTGACTTATTTGTTACCTTGTTTACTCAGTCACCATCCGATTGACTTAGTGATAATCATGTTGGGCAGTAATGATTTGAAGCGGCATTTGTCATTGGAGGCTGCAGATGTGGCTTTTGGTATGAGAAATTTAATCTTTCAGATTAAGCAAGCAAATGTTGGTCCTCAAGGAAAGGCTCCGCAGATCTTAATTATTTGCCCACCCATTATTCAAGATGGAGTGGGAGTCTTTGCCGCTTCTTTTATGGGAGCGCAGAGAAAATCCCATGATTTGGCTGAACATTATCGAATGGTTGCGGAACTTGAAGAGTGTGGTTTTTTTGATTCAAATCATATTATTCATTCGAGTCTTTTAGATGGTGTTCATTTAGATAGGGAGCAAAACAAACTGCTGTCAGAGGCATTGGTGCCTGAAATCAACAAAATACTGTAATTAATGAGCCACGTGTTATTTTACTTATTTGTGGTGGCCATCTCGATGAGGTATTTTTTTGACGCTAGATAAACTTCATTCTGTTTAATGAGAGTAAATTGACAGTTAATTGACATTAATTCATTTTATCATTAATAAAGACATAGTATTAATATGTTATAAGGTGATGATTGAATATTAATATTCAATATAATGAATGTGAGATATATTAAAAGAGTCGTTGATTAATGAAAAAGGAAGTCCCTAATTACCTTCTATCAGGTTTATTTTAGGATAAATATGACTGTATAAGAAAGTATATCTTATACAGTCTATAGGCAGTAATGAGACAAGGTAAAAAGAGCCTTTATAGGTGTAGATCCAATAAATAGTGAAAAGTTATTACGGCATTAAAAAATTACAATCGGAAATCGGTTAAGAATAGGGTGTTCACACTGCTCATGACTATCTGTATGGTTATCGACTTTGTTGATAGCATCTTGTGTACTTGTTGATGAAAAGGCGGCGGATGAAAAGCTAACAATTGCGATAATAGCGTTGATTTGAATAATTTTAAGTAATGTGTTCATGTAAAACCCCTAATGTATTTATATTATTGTTATATTTTTTATTGACGTTTGGTCATTCATATTAAGTTAAGCATATGCTGTGCCATGTTTGCATTTTGTTACTTAAAATGATTTTTTGTGATTTTTGTATTTCTGGATTGTATTAACCCATTACTTTATTTGTTCACGATAGCTATGTGTAGTGGGGTTCTCTGCGCTATGCACTGATGGGGGTATATGAGGGGCCTCTTCCATTAACCTTTGAGTATATTGAGCTAATGGCATAGGTTTGTCATATATATAGCCTTGAATATATTCACATTTTAGTGCTTTTAAAATACTCAGCTGTGAGCTGTGCTCCACTCCCTCGGCAACAACAGACAGCTCCATGTTATGGGCCATAGTGATGATCGAGTCGACCATTTTTAAGTCTTTATCTGATTTATCGATATCGTCGATAAAGGCCTTGTCGATTTTGAGACTATGGATAGGAAAACGTTTCAAATATGATAGGGATGAGTAACCCGTGCCGAAATCATCCAGCGCTAAGCTGATCCCCATTTTATTTAGCTGCTGCATTACCTTGATGGCGGTTTCGGGATCGTGGATCACTGTGCCTTCGGTGATTTCCAATTCAAGGTTCATTGCTGGCAGCTGGGTTAAGCGTAAAATTGAGGCGATGCGTTGCTGCAGATCGGGTAGGGCAAATTGTTTCGATGAGAGGTTGACTGCCACTCTGCCATTAAATAAGCCTTGAATACGCCATTGCTGTGCAGCAAAACAGGCCTTTTTTAACACTAACTCGCCTATGTCTATGATTAAACCATTTTCTTCTGCAAGGGGGATAAAATCATTAGGGGGGATCAGGCCGTGCTCAGAATGATTAAGACGAACAAGGGCCTCCATGCCGATTATTTTTCCTGTTGAAAGCTTGATTTTTGGTTGGTAGTAAACCTCAAATAAATCTTTTCTTAACCCTTCACGTATTAAGGTTTCGACTTCTAAGCGGCGTATGGCGTTGCGATTTAAGGCTTCTGAATAAAACTGATAGCGATTACCGCCAGCAGATTTGGCGTGATACATGGCAATGTCGGCTTTACGTAACAATGCTTGCTCATGTTGGTCGTCCTCTGGATATAAGACAATGCCAATGCTGAGGCCTACTACTACGGTTTCACTGTGTAGCTCAAAAGGGGCATTGAAACTGTCAATGACATTGTTGGCGATAATGGCACTGGAGCCAATATCGGGGTTGTTATCTATTAAAATGGCGAATTCATCGCCGCCGAGGCGATAAATCCCTGTTTGATCAGGCACTGAGTCTTTGATGCGTTTACTGACCATAATGAGGAGTTGATCCCCCACCTGATGGCCCATGGAGTCATTAATTTTTTTAAAGTTATCCAGATCTAGCACCATTAAAGTATGATGAGAGTCGCGTTTGACTAAGTTACCTAAGGTGACCATTAAATTAGAGCGGTTAGGTAAGTGGGTTAAGGCATCATTGTTAGTGAGTTGCCTAAGCTCTTCTTCTTGTTGCTTACGCCTGGAAATATCCGAAAATATTCCCACATAATGAGACAATTGGTCTTGTTCGTCGTAAATGGCATCGATACTCAATGCCATTAAAAATACTTCTTGATTGGGGCGAATGCTTTCAACCTCACTGCTCCAGCGACCTTGCTGTTGTAAAATGCTGCGAATTTGTTTCGAAAAACTTTTTGGATAACGCTCAAAAGTGAGGATTCTCCCCATAAATTCTTGTTTAGATTGTATTAATAAATGACAGCATGCTTGATTGACTTCCACAAAGGTGAAGTTTTCATCTAAAATGAACATACCCTCAGAGATATTTTGAATGGCTCGTTCAAATAACCTGAGTTGCTCTTCAGTTTGTTTAAAGTGACTGATGTTTTTGATGGTTCCTGTCATGCGTAAGGCTTGCTGGTCGTCGCTACGCTCCACGACTTTGGCTCTGTCTAAGATCCAAATCCAATTGTCTTTTGCGCCTTGCACTCGGTAGGCGGCCTCAAAGTGGGTCGTTTTGCCGTCAAGGTGGGCGCTGAGGGCTTTATTGACTCGAGTTAAGTCCATGGGATGTATGTTACTGGTTTCATCACTTTGGCGCATTCTTTTTCCATCACGTGGAAAGGCCAGATCCCCCCAAATATTGGAGCGATATATTTTATTGGCCTTGATATCCCAATCCCACATTTCATCGCCGCTGCCCCAAAGTGAGAGTTTTAATCGCTCTTCACTTTTAACAATACGTTGCTGGATTTCTCGTCTGCGAATGGCAGTTTTGATGATGAGCAGCGATAAAAAAAGCACTGCCAGGCAATAAAGGACTTTGGCTTTATTGCTGAGCCACCAAGGGGGAGTAATATCTATGCCCATTTTGCGTATCGGTCCCGATGCACCTGTGATAGGATCGATAGCATAGACATGAAAGGTATAGTGCCCCGGAGAAAGGTTCGTGTAGGTGGCGGCATGGTTACCTTGGGTAGAGATCCAATTATCCGATAACCCTTGCATTTGATAAAAATATTCTATGTTTTGATAAGTATTGCCAGGGCTATTAAACTTAAAGGTAAAAGGGTAATCCGAGTGTTTTAAGGTGATGTTTTCGGTATTATTCAGGCTCTTTTTTAGGATATCGCCACCGATTTTTTCTTTAATGTTTAAAATCGAAAAACGGGTAAAATAGGTTTTTATCGATTGGCCATTACTAATATAATTTTCAACCTCTTTTGGGGAAATAATGCTGATACCTTCGATACCACCGATGAGTAAATGATGATTAAAATTTAGAATCGCTTGAGAATTGTATTCGTTTTGGCTGCCATTTTCATGTGAAAGTGTATAGCTTTTTTGTGTTTCGGTATTAAAAAATATCACTTCCTGCATGGATGAAGCAACAATATAGTGATCTACTTTTTCTATTGCATAAATAGACTTGTTATTACTAAATACTTTACTTATTTCTTTCGTTAGTTTGTCATATTTAAGTAGGGATGTACGAGTGCCAAAATAAATGTTGTTGCTATCTTGGCTAAGACTTGTTGCCATATCGGATGAAAAAATTTTTTTAACAAAATATTTATCGTTATTGATGGATAATTTAAATAACCCTCCTTGAGTCGCAATCCATAAATTATTATTATCGAGCATTATTTGATAAACAGGACTTTTATTATCAATAGTGATCTTTGTTATTTCATTATTTTTAAAGGAAATCACTTTCCCATCAGCACTGCCTGCAAAAAAAGTATCATCTTCATGACCTTTAGTTACCGTTGTATATTTACCCTCTATTAATTTTATAATATTTTTGTCTTGCTTATTTAGTGAGTATAATCCGGAAAGTGTGGCAATTATGATTTCGTTTTCTATTGAAATAACAGATTTATATCCGTATATATTTGTTTCAAACTCTTGTGTTTCGTCCATTGTAAGGTTGTAAGTCTTAATTATTGTACTATCTGTTGATACAATAATATTATTTTCTCCTCCCTTAAATAAAGACCATATATTTTTGTTTCCTATCAATAAACTAGATATAAAATTTATTTTATTATTTACATAGATAAATCCTTGACTTTTGGATATAATATATATCCCTGATTTTGAAAATAGTATCTTAGGATGTTCTATATTTTTTGGAATATTATTAATAGTGCCAATATTATGTTTATTACCATGATAATCTATTTTAAAAATACTTCTTCCATTTAATCCAATAAAGCCATCATCGACTTTTACTATAGTGTCATTCTTATGCAGGAAGCTGAACTGATTGTGATTATCATCAATGCCAAATATTCCTGTGCTTTTTAAAATAATGGGTTTGGACTGAAACTTATCAATATCAGTACTGTTAGTCGCAATTTTTATACTTTGATTATCAGTCACTTTAATGACATCGCCATTATGATTTCTGACCAGTAGTCCTTGATGAATAGGAAGGATTTTTTGAATACGATTAAACAACTTATTTGAGGGAAAATGCTTTACTGTTGTGAGGGCGAAATCGATAGTAAATATGCTATGTCTTGTCCCAATCAGTAAAGTATCCCTATGGGCTTGAATGGACCAAATTTCTGCACCTTTTAATTCAGATTGGCTAAACAAGGGTTCAAAGTTATCGGACTCTGGATGATAGAGAGACAAGCCTTTATCTGTGCCCACAAACAATCTATCTTGATGGTCAATAAATAGACTTTTTATCACAGAGCTTGGTAAGTTACTTGCTTCGTTTGAGGTATGCTCATTTGGTGAGTGCTCATTTTTGGCAAAGTAATGTTTAAACTTTTTCCCATCAAATCGATTAAGTCCGTTTAAGGTGCCTATCCAAAGGTAGCCGTCTTTATCTTCAACCATAGAGGAAATGATGCTTTGAGAAAGCCCTTCGGGGACGCTGTAAATGTTAGATTTAAGCACAACGGGTACAGGCTTCTCTAAAATGGCGTAAGCTGGCGCAGAGGCTAACACCACAAGGAAAAAGCATAAGAAAGCATTTAGACAGGTTTTTTTCAAAGCATTCGGCATAGTACGGCTGTTATCTATTAGGTTGAATGAAACAATAATGATAAAAGTAACATCGAGTTAGTTTAACTTTTCCAGAAAGTGATGAGCTTGTCAAAAATATTGAAATTTTATGAGCTGTGAGTTTTAAAATTATTGGATTTCTAACTCATTCAACCTCTTAGATATAGGCGTTACTGCTTATTTTGAGAGGGTAAATAGACACTTGTTGGTGTTTTTGACTGGTGTTTTGTTTTTTTGCAAG
This sequence comes from uncultured Shewanella sp., assembly GCF_947491715.1. Classification (GTDB taxonomy): domain Bacteria; phylum Pseudomonadota; class Gammaproteobacteria; order Enterobacterales; family Shewanellaceae; genus Shewanella. The sequence continues at coordinate 221,364 of NZ_CANLKR010000002.1, forward strand.
ATATTTGTCTTTTGTTGTGTATCATTAATATAACCGTATAAAAGACGGATATCTTGCTCAAAATTTAATGTGTTGTGAATGATTAATCCCGACTAAGGGTATGGGTTTTTTGTTTAAATGCACGTAAATCGTCTATCATATTGTTTGTTTTCAATGGCGGGAAATCTTGATGTGCTTGACCTGTATTGAAAACAACCAATCTATCCGCATATTGTGTGCGCATTTTTGTCATGATGAATTTAATAAGTTGTGCTCGAGAAATATCAGCAATAAAGTTAGCCACTTTTTCTCTTTGATTAAAAAGGTAATCTTGATTGGCAATACTGGCCCAATAGCGTTGGCTTCGGCTTTTTAGGTTTGTATCTTGTTCTAATAGTTGCTTAATGAGTCCTTGTTTATTTTTGTCCCAATCTTCTTGGGTAATTTGCATGATGGCATAGGTGAAATCGGCAATGAATTGATCGATAGCTTCAAGCAACTGTAATGGACTTCGACTGGGAGATTGAATATAAAAAATCATTCCTGGGTAACGGTTGAGAGGAAAGTATCCTGTGCCTAACATATAGCCTAATTGGCGCTGGGTGCGTAACTCATGGAAAAAAGAAGAAGACATGGTATGGTTTAATAAACTGAAAATCCCCATGGTATTGATATTGGTAACAGTTGATTGATAATAAACAATCACACTACTATCTTGGTGAGGTGTAATACGTTCTCTCAATAAGGTTTTTTGATGGCTTAAATCGATAATTTCTCGTGCACTGCTGTCGCTTGGGGAAGACACTAAAGATAAAATGTGATTTAACCTTTTAGCCAATGAATGTACTTCGCTGATCAACCAATCGCCATAGACGAGCCCTTCTAAATGGACTTTTTCATAAAATAAGCGAACATGTTCATGAAGATCCTCTAAAGTGATGCCTTCGAGGCATTCAGCCATTCTCGCGGGTTCAAAGCTGCGTTTTTGTAATGTTACCGTTAAACTGGTAAACAATTGAGATATGGGTTTAGCTTGGCTGTGGTTGTGCCAGTTTCGAAGGATCTGCTGTTTAATGATGTCAAATCTAGCCTGAGTAAAATTCCGTTCTCGTGCCTTATTAATAATGAGGGAAAGTAAGGCCTCCTGTTTGCCTGTAAAACCGGTTAAATGCAGTGTAATTCCCCCCTGATGAGGATAAATATTGTAACTTAATCCTGCTACTTCTGCTGGGTAGGTGTGTTCGGTTAAAAAATCCAATAACATTTCGACATAGAGCCGAGTTGTTGCTGCATGACGAGGGCTTGCCGCGGCTTGAGCAGAGTCTAAAGACAAATAGAGGTGACCTTTAGGCACATTAAACTCATCATCTTTTCTATGCCAAATACGGTAACCTTCTCCTTGTGCGACGACAACGGGGATTTTGGTATAGCTTTTGTGTACTCTAGGGCCGTTATCTGGTGCAACAAAAGGATTCGGTATGGGAAGCGACAAGGCTTCTCGAGTCTGGATGTGTTCCCAAAGTGCTAATCGCTGTGGTGAAATAGGCCTCATTTGGTACTGGGAATGATACCATTGTGCTTGGGTATCGGTTTCCACATCTTGTGCTATCACTTGCAGTCTGATATTAGAAGGACGCATAAGAGCCAATAACTCTCGAGTCGCTTCTAACGGTAGATTATTCATTCGATAATCACCAAAGATGATGTCTTCTACTGGGTAATGATGCATGTTAATGCTTAAATGACTGGCAAGATCTAATGGTTTACTGGCTTCTTGATATTTGAAAGCTTGCATTAATAACTGTGATCTTTCTTGATAACGCCAGTTTTCTAATCCATGATTTTTGATTAAGTGAATATATTCAAAGCAAGCAGTTACAATATCCTCTAAGTGTTGATAACCTTTTTTCGTTAATAAGATACTGATATTGTAATCTTTATAATTATAACCATGGGCGCCGCCGCCCGCAGACAAGCTTGTTGCTAAGCCTTCTGACTTTAAATAAGATAACAAACTCCCTTGGCCTTCATAACCCAGTAGGTGGCTAATGAAAGTGAGGGGTTTACAATGATATAAAGAGTCGATAGCGGGTAAACTAAAGCAGATCCCAAGCCTTCTTTGTTGTTTTAAGGGCTTAATATTAATTTGTTGACCAAGTTCTGCTGGCTGATAAAGAGGGGTATTAGGGTACTCTTTAGTGAGTTGATGGTTAGGTATGTCGCTGAAATAGTGTTTAGCAAGAATGCTTAGCTTTGCTATAGAGAGGGGAGCCACTAAGCATAATGTCATTAAATTAGCGCTATAATGTTGTTGATAAAATGCGACTAATTCAGTTTGCAATTTTGAAGGTTCCCCTGCAAGTGTTTCGAGGTTACCCACTGAGAATTTGGAAAAAGGGTGGTGACTATTAACCGTTTCTTTATGGACTTGGTAAATTCGACGTACATCGTCATTCAGTTTTAAACTGAACTCAGATTCAATGGCGTGTCTTTCTTTATCAATCCACTCAGGGTTAAAAAGTGGGTGAGTAAAGAATTGGCTAAATCTGTCTAAAGAGCCTTCATAAGCATCGATGTGTATGTCATAGAAAAAATTGGTTTGCTCTGTACCTGTCCAAGCATTATTACTGCCACCATGTTGATTAATGTATTTATGATATTCACCGGATAAGGGGTATTTTTGAGTGCCTAAGAATAGCATGTGCTCAAGAAAGTGTGCCATACCCGGACGAGTCATTGGATCATCGAAGTGTCCAACTTTTACCGCCATAGATGCGGCCGCCATTTTGCTTTTATTGTCTTCAACCAGTAGAACAGATAACCCATTGTTTAACTTGAGATATTGATATTGCCTATGATCATTAGGGCTTTTTATGATGGTTTGAGATAAAGGATCAGGCAAAATCATTCTCCACTATTGGCTAGAGGTGTAGCCAAGAATAATAAAAATCATTAAATACCATAAGTTAAACACTTATACTTATGGTATGCAATATCAAGGAGTCATAAATACATCCGCAGGAGAGGTATCTTTTTAGCAGGATTAAGAAGGGAACTATTTTATGTTAGAGCCTGTTTAAATTTTCCACATTGACCCATTCATGATCATTGTTGATCCTCATGTTAATCCTAACGTTAATCAATTGTTTTGTTTTGTTTCTCTTAATTGCTATTTTATGCTGTTTTATTAACAAAAACAGTGGGATTAAGTTAATTTTTTCAGATAGAATGACGTTAGGCGCTATTTTAAGTGGGTGAAAGAGTATACATAAGGTATGTTAGTTTTTAATGCCAAGAACATCACCCTATAACAATGTGAAATGGGATCTGCACAGCAGTATGCAACTATATTTAATGCGACATGGTGAAGCGAATCATCAGACTCGCTCGGATCAAGACAGGACACTCACGGATGCGGGCCGTTTTCAAACCGTAATGATGAGTCAATGGTTATCGGCTTCTGTGGATCACTTTGATTTAGTCTTGGTGAGTCCTTATGTTCGTGCCCAACAGACATGGCAAGAAGTGAGTCAGTATTTTACTGAGCCCACGCAATGGCATGTGTTAGAAGAGCTAACACCGTTAAATCATGCCAGTGATACGATGGATGTGATAGTGACTTATGCCGAGTTTTATCAGGCAAAAAAAGTGTTAGTGATAGCACATATGCCTTTACTCGGGTATTTAGTAAATGCCTTTTTGCCCGATATCGAACCGCCTTTGTTTTCTACGTCAGGTATTGCTCTTATTGAAAAAGGTCAGGACAGTCATTCTCTTACTTGGCAAGAGTCGCCTTATTCTTGCAGTAAGGTGTCTTAAGGGCTAACGGGTGAATTGGCCTCCGTTGTGTCACCATCGAAGAGTCTTATTTTCAATGGTGACGGAAGATGAAAGTCGATTAAAAAGAAAAAGGCGCTTCTTCTATCTCTATTAATACGAGTAATGCAGCCGTTCCTCCCCATTCTTTAGGTGCTTGATGAAAGGCTTTTACTTGGGGGTGCTGAGCTAACCACAGGGGTAATTGCTGTTTTAATATGCCGCTCCCATGACCATGCATAACACTACAGCAAGGGCTGTGTTGTTTGATGGCGGCTTGTATCAGTGCCACAAGCTCAAGTTTGGCTTCTGATTGTCTTAGTCCGTGAAGATCCAGTAACAGATCTGGACAATAATCACCTCGGCGTAATCGTTTTAATTCAAAGCTATCCACATCCTCTCTTACCCATCGCATTGGCCCTTCTGTTGGCATTAAAGGTTGGTACGTATCAGAAAAATAGCTATCTGCATGCAATTTTTGCTCTGCTTGTGCCCACTTTTCTTTATTTTTTGGCGAGGCTGTGAAATGACGCTTATCCTGCTTTAAGGGTTTAATCCCTTGAATTAGCGTAGAAAACAGAGCCTGGTCATCATCGTCATATTTTTTATTCATGGGGGTATTTTATTGAATTCGATGCCATATGAATAGACTTCAGTTACAATGAAGTCCAATTATAATGTTGGAGTCTATTTTGGATAAGATTTTTGTTGATGAAGCTGTCGCTGAATTACGTACTGTTGGCGATATGCTGCGTTGGGCCGTAAGCCGTTTTAATGATGCAAATATATATTATGGTCATGGGACGGATAATGCGTGGGATGAAGCGATTGCTTTGGTTTTTCATGCATTGCATTTGCCTCAAGAGATTGGTCAACAGGTTATTCATAGTAACTTAACCAGCAGTGAAAAGCATAAAATTGTCGAGTTGATTATTCGGCGTGTTCAAGAGCGTTTGCCTGTTCCTTATTTAACCCATGAGGCAAGATTTGCTGGTTTATCTTTTTATGTTGATGAGCGTGTCTTGGTGCCGCGTTCGCCCATAGCTGAAATGATTGCTGAGCGTTTTAGCCCTTGGCTGTATAATAAATCGGTTAATCGTGTCTTAGATTTATGCACTGGGAGTGGTTGTATTGCGATTGCTTGCGCTTATGAGTTTGAAGACGCTGAAGTGGATGCGTTAGATATCAGCACTGATGCACTTGATGTGGCACAAATTAATATTGAATCGCTAGGTGTGATGGACAGAGTTTTTGCTATGGAATCTGATTTATTTGCAGCGATTCCTAAAGGCCCACAATATGATTTGATTGTGACCAATCCGCCATATGTGGATGCTGAAGATATTGATGATATGCCTCAAGAGTATCATCATGAGCCTGAATTAGGCTTAGCCTCTGGTCATGATGGTTTAGACTTAACTAAACGTATTTTAGCGAATGCGGCGGATTATTTAACCCCAAGCGGTATATTAGTCGTTGAAGTGGGTAATTCTATGGTGCACTTGGCTGAGCAATTTCCCCAAGTGCCTTTTAGTTGGGCGGAATTTCAACATGGTGGTGATGGCGTGTTTGTGTTGACATATGATCAGCTTCAAGCACACCGCGATGTGTTTAAAGCGTATCGAGATAGCGAATAACTTAATGGCTAATTTGTCATTGTTTATATAACAAGTTTTGATTTAATCCTGAATGGCTGCGCCATACTTTAAGGATTAGACGTATTTAATTGTTTGAGGTGTAAAGCTGATGTCGGGAAACAGTATAGGTCAACATTTTGTCGTAACGACTTTTGGTGAAAGTCATGGCACTGCTCTAGGGTGTATTATTGACGGTTGTCCGCCAGGAATGGCATTAAGCGAAGCTGATTTACAACATGATCTTGATCGCCGTCGTCCAGGTACGTCTCGTTACACAACCGCAAGGCGTGAACCCGATGCCGTTCGTATTTTATCAGGTGTTTTTGAAGGTAAAACCACAGGTACATCGATTGGTTTATTAATTGAAAATACCGATCAGCGTAGTAAAGATTATTCCAATATTAAAGATCTTTTTCGTCCAGGTCATGCCGATTATACCTACCAGCAAAAATATGGCTTAAGGGATTACAGAGGAGGCGGACGCGCTTCTGCTCGCGAAACAGCCATGCGAGTTGCCGCAGGAGCGGTGGCTAAAAAATATTTAAAGCATGTCCATGGTGTCGATATTTATGGATTTATGTCACAGCTTGGTCCAATTAAAGCTGAAAAGATGGATGTTGAACAAATCGAAAAAAATCCGTTCTTTTTCCCCGATGAGAGTCAACTTGAAGCGCTTGATGAGTATATGCGTGATTTGAAGAAAAGTGGGGATTCCATTGGTGCGAAATTAACGGTTGTTGCGACAGGTGTACCTGTGGGGTTAGGTGAGCCTGTTTTTGATCGCTTAGATGCTGAAATTGCCCATGCATTGATGGGAATTAATGCGGTGAAAGGGGTTGAAATTGGCGATGGATTTGCTGTTGTTGAGCAAAAAGGCTCAGAGCATCGTGATCTCATGTCACCTGAAGGGTTTGAGTCGAATCATGCGGGTGGCATTTTAGGTGGCATTTCATCGGGTCAACCTATTGTTGCACATATGGCATTAAAACCGACTTCCAGTATTAGTGTGCCGGGACAGAGTATGACTGCAACTGGTGAAGTTGCCGAAGTCGTCACAAAAGGTCGTCATGATCCCTGTGTGGGAATACGCGCAGTGCCTATTGCTGAAGCGATGTTGGCTATCGTATTGATGGATCACTTATTGAGACATCGTGGACAAAATATGGACGTAACGAGTCAAACGCCCAATATTGGAATGCGTAAATGAGTCGGGCAGTTTCAAGGTTAATTGGATAATGGCCTTGTTTCGATTAGGTTTACTGATAAACCCATTGGCGGGGCTAGGGGGTAGCGTTGCGTTAAAAGGCAGTGATGGCGTTGCCTTTGAAGCTTTAGCCAAAGGCGCCTTACCTCAAGCCATGAAGCGTATGAAGCAAGCGTTACTTAAAATAGTGCCTAAAAAAGATAGCATTGAAATCATCACCGCCTCAGGCGATATGGGAGAAAGTGTTGCTCAGGAGCTGGGTTTTACGACTCAAGTGGTTTATCAAGCTCCTGTATTGACCCAGGCCAGTGATACCGTTGGTGCAGCAGTAAGCCTACGTGAACAAGGTGTTGATTTAATTCTTTTTGCGGGAGGGGATGGCACTGCCAGAGATGTTTATGCCGCTATTGGAGAGAGTGTGCCTGTATTGGGGGTACCTGCTGGAGTGAAAATTCATTCTGGAGTATATGGGGTCACTCCCGTTGCTGCAGGCTTAGTGGTTAAGCAATTACTCGAGGGTGAGTTAGTCAGCCTGATGAGCGCTGATGTGATGGATATTGACGAAGCCTTGTTTAGACAAGGTCGTGTTCAAGCTAAGCGCTTTGGAGAGATGCAGGTTCCTGCTGAGCCTCGTTACGTTCAAGCGGTAAAGCAGGGAGGAGTGGAATGCGAGGCCTTAGTCCTTGCTGATATAGCCGCAGAGGCGATAGCGCTTATGGATGATGCATTATGTATTATGGGATCGGGCAGTACATTGGCGTTTGTGATGGCTGAAATGGGGCTTGAGAATACCTTGTTGGGTGTGGACTTAATCAAAGAGCAAGTGTTGATCCAATCGGATTTAACGGCCCAGGCATTGCTTGAGCACACTCTAGGGCAAGAGACTAAATTATTTATCACGCTTATCGGTGGACAAGGCCATATTTTGGGGCGAGGGAATCAACAGTTATCCCCAGCATTAATTCGTCAAATTGGCCGAGAGAATATTATTATTTTAGCGACTAAAGCCAAGCTAAAGGCTTTAGAAGGACGCCCGTTAATTGTTGATTCTGGCGATTCAGAATTAGATCAGTCCCTTGCAGGGTATTATAAAGTGATCACTGGATATCGAGATTATGTGATGTATCCAGTGGTCGAAATCAATTAGATCCTATGGAGATCCCATGTTAGAGAAGTATGAGCACACATTGCAAAATTGGATTGAAGGTATTGTTGAGTCAGGTGATGATGATGCTTTATTTGCCAGTGGTTATTTACAAGGTCATTTTGCAGTGGTGTTGTCACAACTTGAAGTTGAAGAGAATCAAGATCTCAGTTGTTTATCAGCAAAAATGCAAGTGTGTTTAGATTTAGCAAAAGAAGAGTTAGGTGAGCAAGATTACAAATTGGTAGAAGATGCTTGGCAAGCATTACGTCAACAAATTGCAGCTTAATATTTGAAAATTGACGAGAGTGAAGTGTCATTAAATGAAATCAAGTTATATTGGTATTGGATTATTAAATCCAAAAAGTCCGACGAATATGGGTGGGATCATGAGAGCGGCGGGTTGCTATGATGCCGATGCGGTTTTTTTTACTGGAAAGCGTTACTTGCTGGCCGCGACGAATGGAAATGCACAATATAATACTGATACTAAAGGTGCTAGTTTATCTATTCCCCAAACTCAAGTAGAGGATCTACGTGAGGCGGTAGGGAGTGAAATCAGTCTCGTGTGTGTTGATTTAGTAGAGGGAGCTTGTCCTTTACCTGAATTTCAGCATCCAGAGAAAGCTTTGTATATTTTTGGTCCTGAAGATGGCACTGTCAGTCAGTCGTTAATCGATGCCAGTGATGCTGTCGTGTATATGCCAACGAAAGGGTGCATGAATTTAGCGGCATCGGTGAATGTGTTACTTTACGATCGAATGGCAAAAATGGCACACTTTGAAAATGGTGATGCCCTTATTCGCCAAAGTCGAGATACGAATAATCGTGTCAGGATTAAAAATATAAAAGTGTAAGTGGCATAGTGATCACCTTAAATGGACAAGGAAAGCCAATGGCTTTCCTTTTTGTTTTCATTTATGGCTAAATTGATTGAGATACTCACGTGTTATTTCAATCAATGCATTTGGATATTGGCGATAATCTAAATAAGGCACAAGCAATTGAGATTGAAATACTTTTAATGATGTCTGATTATGAATATTCTGAAAGTGTTTTAGATTCAGATTTAATTGTTCGGCAGCGCTTTGTCCTGAAATAATGTGTATCTGTGCGGTAGGCGATAAGGTATCAGCATTGATATGAATTTGTTCATTCGTTTTGAGTAAAAACTGATCTCTATAGGTTTTCCAGTCGTGATCTTGACAGGTTATTTTGGCCATTAGGGTAAAAATTTTTCGCCAATGATTGCCGTTTAATTGAATGATGCTGGCTATGGCATCGGATTGAGTATGATGCCAGCTATTCGGTAATAAGGGAGCATTTGGCAAATAAAAAGCATACTGTCCTTTTTGATGACCGAATAATATGTGTGTTTTGTTCAACGGTTGGCCTTTTACCATGTCGTGGCTCTAGCTCGCTATGGTAGCGCAAATTAATGTTGATTATCGCAATAATCTTGTTTAATTGTTCTGAGAGTAAATCACTTGGTTGCGACCACTTTTTTTGGCTTTATAAAGGTTGATATCTGCTTGTTTTATCCAGTCTTCAAGGGATGTGCTGAAACTGGGAGAGGCCATCATTGCACCTATACTTGTCGTCACATGAAACGTCTCTTGGCTCTGTGGGTTTGTTATTTGAGTTTGTGCTAGCTTTTCTCTGAAGTAGTTTAGGTGTGCCTCGATTTTATGTGGTTCAGAAAAAGATAATATCAATAAAAACTCCTCACCACCAAAACGAGAAATGATATCGGTATCGCGTTTAAAAGTGTGTGTCAACAAGGTGGATATGGTTTTGAGTGCTTCATCACCCCCTAAGTGTCCCTGTTGATCATTTACTTGCTTGAAGTGATCTAAGTCGAGAAGGGCGACGACAATTGTTTCATTATTTCGCTGATTAATTTCATGTAAACTGGTGAATTTAAACTCTGCAATGCGTCTATTGTAGAGACCTGTTAAGGGATCGATTTCAGATAAGGATTTTAGCTGGCTGTTGGCTTCTTCGAGCTCTAGGGTTCTTAATTTAACACTATTTTCAAGTTCAGATTGATAGCTCATTAGCTCGCGTTTACTTTTCTGTAGCCTTTGGTGTAATGCATATATTTCTTGTGGGGCTTCATTTTGTATCTGCTCAATATTGACGTTTTGAATGTGATTTTCATCAAAGTCTTTTGCAATAATGGCCAGTGGTTGGGTTAACCTTAAGCTCACGACACGGGTAATATAAAAGGTAATGAGTAGCGCGATAATGAGAATGGCAAATGTGGCTAAATAGAGTTCTTCTATCAATTTTATCAAAGGCATGAGTGGATTGAGTGTATAGAGTGTCCAACCATTTTCCAGTGTGACAGAAGCATAGATGAACTCAGGGGTGGGATTTTTGGTATTGATAATATTCATCATGGGTAACCCTGTTTCATATTCTTCACCAACCAGTTTTACCTTTAATGGTTTTAGAGGCGCGAGCATCAATATTTTAGAAGCATAGATGACCTTGTTATGTTCATCGACTAGTAACATGGCTTGCTGGTGGTTTTTGGTGTTCTTATGCTCTATTTTGGCAAATTGGTTTAAATTTAAAGAGCCTTCAATGATGCCTATGGGCTCGTGTTTCGACGGTTGTGAATAAATAGGGGCGCTAATGGCGACAATTGCATCATTTCCAAAACCTCTTCCTTGAAAAACGGATGAAACAAAGGTTTGTTGATAGAAAAAAGCTTGCTGAAAATAGTCTCGATCCGCAATATTGATATTGTGTGATAAATTTAATCCCTTTTTGGGGCTTGCTGCTATTACTTGAGCTTTGCTATCAGTGATTAACATTGTCAAGAAACTGGGGTAACTTTGATGCAGGCTCGTTAATTGGAATTGCCAGTCACTTTGTGCTTTCGGATCTAGGCTGAGCCAGTGAGCGGCGTTAGCGATGGCTTTGACATGTTCATCGATAAAAACAGACGTAAAATTACCTAGATGGGAAACGGAGTCTTGTAAATTTTCATAGGTCATCGCTTTTTGTTGTTTAATGAAATGATTATTAAACAGTAGAGTCGATGACAAAAGGGAGAATGTGAGCACTAGGGTAAAAGTGTAGGTCAGTTGGGTATTAAACGTTCTTCGTTGATTGTCGATAATTTTCGTTTTAAATTGCCAAAAATAAGGCACAATGAGAACAATTAATGCGCCTAAACTCGTATAGATGAGCGCATTAATCGATTGTTTCAAAACAATAAAAGGTAAACTTGCTGTAGGAATATGAGTAAAAAAGGTTGCATATAAATAAAAAAGTGGCATTCCCACTAAGAACCAATAGGCAATACTGGCGTAAAGTGCATAAATATTTTTTCGTTTGGCAAAGCCAAGCCAAAGTGCTTCAAGTCCAAAAAGCAGGTAAACATGAGGGCTCGCCCACAGAAACATGAGACCTGAAACACAAATGATAGCCGTCAAGAGGGCATACCAAGGACCCAGTAAAATAGCAGCAATGACAATGACAACATTCCCTAAAACCAATGGAATATTCGCGATTAATAAAACGGGATATAAGTTAATACTAAAGCCTATTAGACCAAGAATAATGGCTAACTTATAGTGTGTAATATTGACCGATGACAATGCCATAAGCATCGCTCCTTGGTGTCAATGTCATGTTAATCTAGGGCCTACCCCTTTAAAAATGGCGGGATTTTACCCTGTTTGTTTTTCACTTATGATGAAACGAGGGCTGAATGCCATTTATTAAGTTTATGCCAAACAAAAATATCTGTTAGTTAAAAACGGTGACAGTGGTCAGGAAGCTATGCTTAAAACGGATGTAATGGCATTCAAATTCGTGATTTTTTTTGAACCTTGTTGACCAATTTTTGGTGAGAGTTAATATTAGCTTTTGTTGGTCAAGATCGATGTGTGTTATTGCTACGGCGTCAAAATTGAAAAATTGCTTAATGAGAGGATACAGCGCTTTATAAATGCTTTCTTTAGCAGAAAAAGCAAGGGTGATCCCTTGGTTAAAAGGCAAGGCTGTTGCGCGTATAAGGCCTTCTTCTGTAGGATTGATAATACTTTTATAAATATCTTCACAGCTTTTTATATTGATATCATATTCAAGGTCGATGCCAAGAGCTTGAATATCCTTTGATATCGTGATGGCGCAAGCTGCAGTTTCATTTGAGTGAGTGATGCTTCCAATGACATTTTGGGGCCAGATTGGACTACGGTCTTCGGCATTGATGATGTCTTGATAGGGTAAGGCTAATTGATTGAAGCAGCATTTAGCTAAAAAGCGTCCTGCAAGGAATTCAGCTTGTCGCTTGGGGACGGCTTTTTTGAGTTTTACGGGCAGCAGAATTTGATGCTCAGTAAATAATGAAGGGGTAAACGCACTGATCTCAAACTCACATGACAGTAAAGTGATCTCATTCATATGGGGAAAGCGTTGCTGTAAAGGCGTGAGTTTTGAAAGCATAGATTGAATTCGTTTGATGAATAAATGCAAATTGTCGCACTTTTTGAGCCGCTATCAAAGGCTCAAGAAAATGATTATTTTCATGAGCCTTGTTACGTTTATTGCTTTTCCCCACAATGCTCGCAAAATTTTGCGTTGGTTTCGATAGCTTTATTACACTTATGGCAACTGTTAGCTTTTAGCGTCATGGTATTACCGCATTGCTGACAAAATTTAGCTTGAGGTGAGTTTCCTCCACCGCAACTTGGACAAAAAACACCTTGATTTTGAGGCTGTTGTACAGGCTGCTGTGGTGGTGATTGTGGGTTTTGATAGCCATAATCTTGGTTATTACCATGGTGACCGCCACCCAGTAACCCTTTTAAAAAACCACCACCTTTTCTACCGTGATGTCCCATATTGATACTCCTTTTATTGATGACGCAGTAGGCGCAATGCATTTGCGACAACGACGAGGGTTGAACCTTCATGAATGGTGACGGCAAGACCCAATCCTGCAAAACCAGTCATGGTTGCAATGAGCAGAAATGCTACCACAGAGAGAGAAATGGTTAAGTTTTGCCTAATAATTTTTTGAGCCGTTCGGCTGAGTCCTATGGCAAAAGGTAAACGATTTAAATCATCGGCCATCAGTGCGACATCGGAGGCTTCTAATGCCACATCGGTCCCCGCGCCACCCATCGCAATGCCAACTGTCGCTCTGGCCATCGCTGGAGCGTCGTTAATGCCATCTCCAACCATAGCAATATAGCCAAGATCTTTTTCTAGTTGGGTGATTTCGGTGAGTTTATCTTCTGGTAGCAAATTGGCTCTGACTTCTGATACGCCAACTTTTTTTGCAACAGCGTTAGCAACAGCACTATTATCACCTGTGAGCATGATGGTTTTTTCAAGCCCAGTTGCCATTAAGTCTTTAATGGCATCGGCAGACTCTTTTCTTACTGTATCGGCCAGTCCTATTACACCTAACCAGAGATCACCGTGTTTGACTATCATTGTAGTATAGCCTGAAGATTCGAGCTCTTTAACACAAGTTTCCACGTCATTGGGCAGAGAATCAAAAAGGCGTGTACTGCCTACATAGAGTGTTTTTCCCTCTAGTTTTCCTGACAATCCTTTGCCAGTAATAGACTGCATTTCATCAACGGCCATCAGAGTGAGTTCGCGTTTTTCTGCGAGATCGACAATCGCCTTGGCAAGAGGATGAGTACTTAAGCGTTCAAGGGATGCTGCGATTGTCAGTAAAGCTTCTTCATCAGAATGGAGAGCGCGGATACTTTGCACTTCCGGTTTTCCTTGGGTGAGGGTACCCGTTTTATCGAAGGCTATTGCCTTGATCCGTCCTAAATTTTCTAAATGCATTCCGCCTTTAATTAATACGCCTTTTTGTGCTGCTCTGGCAACGCCTGATAAGATGGCCGCTGGAGTAGCAATAGCCAAAGCACAAGGGGAAGCGGCGACGAGAATGGACATGGCTCGATAGAAAGCATCACCCCAAGCCATATTAAAAAGCGTCGGGGGAATAAAAATAAAGCCAACAACGAGTATTAGGACACTGGGAACGAAATATTTAACGAATTGATCGGTAAACCGTTGTGTGGGCGATTTTTGCGTATCGGCCTCTAGGACCATGCGCACCATACGGTTTAATGTTGTGTTCTCTGTAAGCTTAGTGACACTGACTTGTATATTGCCGTCACCGTTAATAGTGCCTGCAAACACACTATCTTGTGCTTGTTTATCAACAGGAATGGACTCACCCGTGATGGGGGCTTGATCGACTGTAGTCGTGCCATTAATAATAATGCCATCGACAGGGATATGTTGTCCTGGCTTAATAATAACAATATCGTCAAGCTGTAAACTTTCCACTGGGACTTCTTGATCTACTCCATCTCTATTGATGAGTGCGGTTTTGGGGGCGAGATCGGCCAGTGCTTTTACAGCCCGTTTAGCCTTATCCATAGCCTTGTGTTCTAAAGAGTGCCCTAAACTGAACAAAAAGAGTAATAAGGCGCCCTCAGCCCATAATCCCATTGTTGCAGCCCCAATAGCGGCAAGCAGCATCAATACGTCAATATCGAAGCGTTTTTGCATCAGGGTTTGTATACTGTCTCTGAAGGTCAACCAGCCTGCAAAAATAAAAGATGCAATGGCGAGTGCTTTTGCTAAGCCAGGGTTATAGCTGTCAATTATCCAACTGAATAACAGTAAAACACCTGACAATAGACTCATCACAAGTTCATGATTTGTTTGCCACCAGGTTTTGGTTTCGTTTTGATCCGAGAGCTTGTAGCCTAGTTTTGATATTTTCTTTGCAATACTTTTATAACTAATAGCATTACTATCAAACTCAAGTCTCAGTTGCGCTCCTGTATAGCTGACTTTAGCGGCTATGACACCTTCTAATCGCATTAATGCATGCTCAATGATGGTGGCGCAATCATTGCAATCCATTCCTTTGACATGCAAACTCATATGCTGAAATTGCTGGCTTAATTTGGCACCAGAAAGCTCAATTAATGCTTGTGTTTGCTTAAGTGTGAGTATGTCTGGGTTATAGTGAACACAGATCCCTGTTTTATCTTCACGGCGAGTGAGATGTGCTTTTTTAATACCAGAACTTGATTGAAGTAAGGCTTCAAGTTTTGCGATACACGCATCTTGATCACCGATAATATCGGGTAATACGATTTCGAGAGGGGTGAATTCGCTCTTTTGTTCCATTTCTCGCTCCAGTTTATATGCCTATATCGTTATGACTTATTGACTTAACATGTTGATAAAACTAAAGGATTAATCAAATTATGTCGTACTTTTGAGATTAACTTCTATTTAGTCATTTATTGAAATAAATTTAATCTTTAGGGTAGGATAAATATAGCAGTATTCTTTATTTTTCGATTTATAGAGCGATTCTGATTAATTTAAGACTAAAGTCGATACATGTTGAACATTTTTTTTTACATTCCAGAATGATAAAAATACAAATTGCCAATTTTATTAACTTTTTTTAATGTTTGATTGAGGAAGACATTGACGCGACCTTAAAAGGCCGCAAGAAGAGAAGGAAAAGAGAGGACGATTACTGGCATTCCCCTTTGAAAGTGGGGCCAATAATATAAGGGAAAGCAGGGGATAACTTGCCATTATCAGAGCGAGTGACTGTTATGTGATAGTGGTAACCGAGCTCATCGTGACTATGGCCATTATGTACGTCAAGGACATGTTCTCCTTGCGTCATTAACGTTTCATCCCAGTACATATCTTGATAATAAGCGCCTGCATCAAGGGAAATGGTTCCTCCTCTAAAGGGAGGTTGAAGCGTATAGGGATAACCTAAATCATACCCTATTGTGCTTGCGGGCATTGTTCCTTGGCTAGGAGCAAGTTCATTGACCATCAGGCAACTGCGTTCCCCATCACTGCAACCCACGAGAGGATCTTGGTAATCTCGAATACGCCAAGAACTTGTGACGAGTATCCCTTGTGCATGCCAAGGACCATAGATGGCGTAACCATCTTTTGCAAAGCCATAAACGGGTGAATGTTGGTCGCCTAAATCATTAACAGTGTTGGCTAAGCATTGCGAGTTGAAATGGTGATGATAATCACCATTTGCGGCATGACCACTGCAAATATCCATATCATATTGTTCAAAAACTGGGGCGTTACGTTGCCAAATATTGTTATCGACTCGAGCGTCGGACCAGTTATAAACGGATGTTCCATTGACCATATAGCCAATAGCACCGTTGCCCGTTTCACATGTTCCTGTATTAACATTGGGAGTCAGAGGAAAGTCCATGGACTTATCGATGTCGAATGGGCAATCCGGGCCTGGTGGCCAGTAACCTTCACCGCCTGTTGTATAGCAAGCACGACCGACAGGGCTGACTGTCCAGCCTATATTCTGGCCAAACTTGACTATATCGCCTTCATTCACCGTTAACCCTTGATTATTTTGAAAATCACCCCTTGGGTGTTTGGCTACCGTTTCAAGTATGGCTTGATCGATAATTACTTGATAATCAGGAATACCTGATGCAGAAACTGTGACACTGTCTCCATTGTTGGTGACGCTGTTGACATGAATGAGCGCATTGGGAATAAATTGGGAGTATTCCTGCTCGGTATTTATTATCCAGTCCTTGAGTATATCGGCGCCTGATGTGTTACCTGTATCGGTAGGGCTACCGTCAAATGTCCAGACAAATTGATGGAGATTCGGAGTGTTGGTGGATAGTACGACTCTAAAGGTATCGCTGACTGTCGTATTGCTCATTATGTTGCCGAGTTCAATATCACCGTCACCTGTGCGGATCCAAGAGTCTGGGAATTGAACTAATGTGCCTGTTACGGCATTAATGTTCTTATCTGAAGAAATAAACAGCTCATAGGTTAACACCCAATGGCCATTATCTTTTTCAATAGACCGAACTACTGAATATGCCTCAATACTGATATCAGGTGTCACATCATCAGCGAGCACAAAGGTGGGTACCATGCAAATAAACAGCATGATAAAAAAAAACCTGTAAATGAGGGGAGGGGTTCGTGATTTCAAGTTATTGGTTATGATAAAACAATATTCCATATTAATTTTCTCCATTATTTATTTTTATTACACATGATATTATTCGACCTAATTTAAATAACAATTCTAGTCAATGATCTTGTTTTTTTAGATAGTTTCTGCCTGTAAATACTTCACGCGTTATAAGTGATAAGTATTTATTTTCGTATTAATTTAAATTGTATTCTTCTGTTCCTTTTTTACTCTAGCTTAATTTTATAATGATATGTAAGTTCTGTTTGAAACTTTAACTTAATTTACATATTAAACTGTGTGATTTATGTGAATATAACATAACTGTTTATTTTTTATTAAAAAATCCTCTTTGATTTCGCAGTATCTGTTTAAACTAACTCGTTTTTTATTGATGGCTAGTTTGAAACTTTTTGTGGTTGGGATGAGTATTTAGTTTATCTAGGTAATGGCAATGATGCCCATAACTGATATTCTATTTGGATGTATTGCCCATTGTGTGTTTGATAGTTTTTAATAAACCTATTTTATATAGGAGAGAATTTGGTTTATTCTAACGGCTATTATTGATGTACAAGATGCACTTGCGATATTGAAGCAGATCAACATGATGTTGACTATAAAATAAGGAGAAGAAGATGAGAGGAATATTGAGCTATGTATTATTGTTAGTAGCAACAGTCAGCTTATTGCAGTGGTTTACAGCGTTTACTATTGAGGCAAGTCAAGACCCCACTAAAGTGGACTTAATGAATATGGATCATAGTTCAATGAAAAAGAGTAAGGCAAAAGAGCAAGCCATAAATGACAAACATTCACATGCCAATAAAATGATCCCAAAAGGTGTTATGGAACCTAAACTTGATTTGCAGCTGTTTGAAGATGTTAAGTCGGGTTATAATTTACATATTATATATGATGGGTTTGAATTAGAGTCACCTGAGTTTTTAGATTCACCCGAAGGGAAAATTGAAGGCCATGCGCATCTTTTTATCAATGGTAAAAAAATTCAGCGAGTTTATGGTGCGTATTTACATTTAGACTCAAGTTTATTTCAAGTTGGGATAAATTCCATTAGTGTGACGTTAAACAGTCACGAACATGATACTTGGTCTATTGGTGGTGAGCCCATCGTGGCTACTTATTTTATTAATACGCAAAAGACGCCTTTTATTCAACATTATTTCAGCGCCTTTCCTCTTTAAAATTTCGGTATTGGGCTGTCATTCCATGTATGAAAGGGGATATGACATCGCGGATTTTTTATGAGTATTGTGTGTCTGGACTGTTTATTCTCATGAGTTCCTGACATTAGAGGAGAGCACAGGTATAACATTCGTATGGTAAAAGAATTTAGTATTGATGACGGCTTCACTAAGAGGAAGCCGTATTAATCATCGGATTGTTTTTAATACCCACTTCCACCTGAGTTATAGAGGTTATTATGTTGATCTATGGCCCATAAGTGTTGATTGCTGCCTATTGAAATATGGCTTTTTTGACCGCCATAAATGCTTTGTTTCCAATCGTTGTTGACGCGATAATAGACGTGGTTGTCAGTGCCTACTCCCCAAATATTATTGCCTGCAGCGGCGCTAATATGAATGAGCTTACCGGGAATATGCTGCCAAGTTTTATTGGTTTGTAATTGAAAAATATCATTGTTAGCATTAGTTCCCCAGACATTGTTGGCATCAATAACACTGATTTGTTTCAAATTACCGTCAACATTGATCCATTGATGATTGTCTAGGTAGAAAATAGCGCCGCTTTGATCTAATCCCCATACTGCACCATCGGCCCCAACGGCAACAGAAGCGAGTTGACCCGGAATCTGTACCCAACCCGCTTGTCCTTGCCATTGAAAAATATGATTACTGGCATTGACGCCCCAAATATGAGTATGGTTACCTACCGAGATTTGCTTTAATTTACCAGGCACTTGATGCCATTGATTATTTTCAAAGTGAAAAATGTCATCGGCGCCATTAACGCCCCATACTTTCCCATCACTCCCCGCAGAAAGCTGTTTTAGTCCCCCTTGAATAACATCAAAAGGATTGGCGACAAATTCGACGGTGAAGGTCTCCCAGGTATACGCTTCATTTCGGTCACTGAGTATACGGCCATCGGGCTCAGCCACGATATAGTCGTTGTGGTAACTGAGTAGGGAAATGGCATCTCCATTTTGAAGACAGCGGCTTTGATGGGTATGATTTTTAAGTGTGAAGGTCTCCCAGATGTGACCAACACTGGCAATGCTATCGAGGTTACCTTGGTCATGCGCTCTGAAATAATGGCCATTTCCGCTTTTTACTGTCACTTTATCATTATGCTGCAAACAAAGTGGATTGTTATTAATGGCTTGCTTCATATTAAGAGTGAAGGTTTCCCAAATATCAGCCGTTGAACGATTGTTACCGACGACATCCGCACCGCCATTGTTCTGTGCTGCCACATAGGTATTATGATAGGTGCGCAGTGCAATGGGCATGGCGGTTTGTGCTTGAGGATCGGCTGAGTAATAGTGATTAATCCAACGTAATTTGGTGATGAGTGGGTTATGATCACTGATGCTTTGATCCATTTCTGTTTCAGTGAGCACATCAAAGCTAAATTGTGCATTGCCTCTGTAGGCGAGATGATCAACACCACTACAACGATTGGGTTTATTGGTGTTTTCACTGGCTACAGCGCCACAAGCCCATGTGAGACCTAATGTTTGGGTAAAATAGCTGCCATTATCATCATCAGCCCATTGACCATTATCGTTCCATGCATTGAAATCACCTAAAACGACGACAGGCATCCCCGCAGAGACAGTATTAATATAGTCTTTTAGTTGATTAAACTGGTTGGTTTTAACGCTGCCACCGGCGGCATCCATGTGGGTATTATAAAAATGAATAATGAGATCTTTATGGACATTAATTTCGGTAAGAGTGAAGCCCTTTTCTGTTTCGCAATCTGGGCTTGATATGGTACCGGCCAGCAGCATAGCAAAGGTACCGTAGCAATCGTTATATTTGACGTGTGTTTGACGATTGACAAATGGATATTTGGAAAGGGTACTGAGACCGTCGCCAAATGAGGTTGCTGTACCTTGAAAGTGATCGCTCATGTAAGGGTATTGTTCACTGTCAAGCCCCTGCCTTAAAGCGGCATTTCTGACCCAGTTCTCTTGCAGCCCGATAATATCCCAACCACTGTTATTAATTTGCGTTTGAACAAGCTCGGTTGCTTGAGCATTGGAGATCCCAGCGATTTGTTCAGGAAATCCTTTGATATTGAAAGTGGCGAAGGTGATTTCTCCCGTGTGTTCAGCAAGATCTCTTGGTGTTTGGTACACTTGGCTATTTGAATGACTAAAGCCAACTTGAGTGGTCGCTTCCCTTATTAATTCGATATAACCTCTTGCATCATTAGCCGTGTCGTTAAGCCAATCGACAATGTCATCGAACCAATTTGCATGAGCGTGAGGAGTAACGCTTATACACATTAAGGTGAGTATGAGCTTCATTAACCGTATTTTCATTTTATATCCTTATATAATATTAAACTTGTTCATTTATAATCAAACTAATATTGTGAATATTAAAATGTTGCTTTTAATATTTAATTAAACCCGAACAAGTTAAACAGCATTGTTAATCTATACAAGGAGGGATAAAATATCTTTGTATGCTATACGCCATTAAATATTGTGTTTTATTAATGAATTAGAGTTTTATTTTGGTTGGTTGAATCTCATTCTCAATTAAGTTTGGCTAGTTGTCCTAGCAATAAAGTTTATTTTAATCTTAATGTTATTAAATTAAGTTAATAAAAGGTTGTTATTATTTAATGACACCAACTCTCTTTCGGCGCAGGGAGCTTTCTTCCAAGTTGTTTATTGATGAGAACATAAGATAAATTTGTTCCATCAATATACATTGTGGCCCAGAGTACGTTATTTTTATCATGTTGTTGTTTATCGAGTAATATGACTTTTGCATTTTTTAAGTATTCGGTAACGAATGCTTTAGCCTTTAATGCTAAATTTGTTTCTTTAGCGCATTGTCCATTAAGGGAGGGAGTATAAATACCATTGAGGCGGATTTGGGTATTTGTATGATCTTCAGGAAGATAGGCACTAAAGTGATCGGCACTATAAATCGCCGTTATTTTTGCGGGTTGGGTTTCAGTATGGAGTGGGACAGCCATCACTGTTTTTACAATGAAATAAAAGAAGCATATAAGTGTAAAGCGTGTCGTTAACATATATCAATTCCAATATTTTTATGCTTTTATAAGTGTTACTGGGATCCTTTTATTATGCAAATTTAAATAGGTAATGAATAATGGTAAATCAATTGGAACGGGTATTGAAAACACCGGTGCAGTCCAATGGACTGACTTTATCGACTTTAGTTCAAGGCTATTGGCGCTTAGGTGAGTGGGACTTATCTGCTCAGGAGTGTTTGTCTTTTATTCAATCACATTTAGCGCTTGGGATCAGCAGTGTGGATCATGCCCATGTTTATGGCAATCCTCCTTGTGAGCAGTTATTTGGTCAAGCCCTCAAGCTGAAAAAAGGCCTAAGAGATGAGCTAGAGATTATCTCTAAGTGTGGTATTGTGCCAAGCCAAGCCGGCACAATTGGCCATTACAATTTCAGTCAAAAGGTTATTTTTTCTCAGGTGGAAAATTCATTAAGATTATTGGGTACCGATTATCTTGATGTATTGTTATTACACAGACCTGATTACCTGATGGATGCTGACGAGGTTGCCAGTACTTTTTCATTATTAAAAAAACAAGGTAAAGTGAAGTATTTTGGCGTATCAAATTTTACTGCTGCGCAATTCTTATTACTGCAATCACGCTTAGATTTTCCTTTAGTGACCAATCAAATTGAAATGAATCCGTTAAATTTATCCGTATTTGATTCGGGGGTATTAGAAGAGCTACAAAGAGTCGCCTGCCGTCCTATGGCGTGGTCTTGTCTGGCGGGAGGGGCGATTTTTAATCTTGATAATCCACAAAGTGTCAGAGTGAAGCAAGTACTCGACGCATTGGTTGAAGAACTTAATGCTGATTCGATTGAGCAGGTTGTGTATGCATGGGTAATGCGGCATCCCTGCGCCCCATTACCTGTGTTAGGCAGTGGTAATATTGTTAGAACAACACTGGCTGTGGAGTCATTATCATTATCACTTAATCATGAGCAATGGTATCGAGTATGGTGTGCTTCTAAGGGACAACCTGTCCCTTAGAAGGTTTTTAGCGAGTACTAAAACCTTTTTTATTAATAAAGTCTTTCATAAAAGGCCTCGCTTCTTTATTGAGTGCCGTGGTGATTTGTTCTGACCAAGACATGTCTTTAGCGCCCTGAGTTCGATGTCGATAATACTCTCGTGTTTGTTCGTCATAGTCACTTAAAACTTGTCTGTTTAATTCAGGTTGATAGCTTTCTTGGTGAACAACAAGAGATTGTGGCAATCGAGGTTTTATCTCGGGGTTTTGATCGGGATAACCTAGACAAAGGCCAAAAAGTGGAATGACATGAGAGGGCATGGCCAATAGTTCGGAAACGGCTTGTGGGTTGTTTCTTATGCCACCAATATAGACTCCCCCTAGCCCTAGTGATTCTGCTGCTAGGAGCGCATTTTGTGCCATCAATGCTGCATCAATAGCCCCAATCAATGTTTGTTCTGTAAAGCCTAATTGAGCGTCAGGGTGAATGTGTTTATGGCGATTAAAATCGGCACAAAAAACAAAAAACTCAGCAGCTGATGCCACATAGTTTTGCCCGCCAGCTAATTGGGCCAAGGTTTTTCTAGTGTCTGACTGTGTGATCCGTATGATACTGACACATTGTATAAAGCTAGATGTAGAGGCGGCAATAGCACAATTTAAAATAGTGGTGAGTAATGCTTCATCGATCGTTTGTTGAGTGAACTTTCGTATTGAGCGATGAGCAAGGATAGTGTCAATGGTGTGATTCATAAGAGACCTTATTCTAAATGTTAACAGTATAAATAAAAACATAAGAAGGATAACGATATAATTTATCTTTTAAAATCAATTTACTATACTTTTCTTATTTTTCACAAACAGCAGTATAGTACAAAAGTATTAGTTGTCTTTTTATTTATAGCTATATGGGTAGGTAAACATTCATACTTTAGGATGATGTTGATGAGTGGTTGCGGTATTAACATTATGTATACATTGGTTGCAAAGGGTTGGCATTCATTATGTACTTACTTATTTTTTACGTCTTATATCGCTGCCGGACTTTCATTATGTTGATGACGTTAACATGGGCTGGAATGTCAATTTATTCTGCTATAGGGCCGGAGGATATACCAAAATCAGTGATAAATGAAGCGGGTATGCTTCAAACAAGTTCTTTGATAAAGTCAGACACCATTAATGCTAGGAATAATTCCAATCGATTGACTTACAACACAGAAAGTAATAAAGATACGTTTCGTTAAAGGGCTATGTCAAACATTGTGCATCACAATCGTACGAGATTACAAATACACCTTTTTTTGAGCGTTGCGAATCGTGTTTTTGATTAGGAGGGGTTGAGTTTAAGCTGCTTTACTGGGCTCAATAATAAAGTAAGTCCATCTATGGGGTGTTGGAAACCAACCTTATACACAAATTGCCTTCTTTAAAGCGATAAATCATTATTGAAAATGCTTCTCCATCTGCAATGGTCTGAAATTTCAACGTTAATTCGTCATTTACCGCACTCCATTGACCTTTTTCTTGTTTGGCACGGGTATGCTGGCAATAGGGGAGTAACTTTAGTGACTCTTTTTTATGTTGCCATAGAGATGATATGTCACTTGACTTGAAAGGTGATTTATTAGAGTTTTGTAAGGTACTTCATTCAGTACAATAAGAATAATAATGACATTTATATAAGGATATATAATGAAAAAAAGCGTCTTAATATTATCTACTTTCATGTGTCTATGTCACTTTAGTGTGGCTATTGCTCATGATGCATCAAGGCAGGTGAATAAATTGTTTCGTCAAGCGGTAAAAGCAGAATCTATACCTGGGCTCAGTGTGGCGGTCGCGGATCATTCTGGGATGTGGGCTCGCGGTTTTGGTTATGCCGATTTAGAGCATAAAGTCCCAATGACGAGCAAAACTAAACTTCGAATTGGTAGTGTTGCAAAAGTATTTACTGCCGCAGCGTTAATGCGTTTATATGAACAAGGCTACGTCGATTTTAATGCTGATATTCGTGAAGCCGTTCCTCAGTGGCCTGCAAGGCATGCTGAAATCACTTTATCTGATCTTGTGAGCCATACTTCAGGTATTCGCCATTATGTGTCATTAGAAGAATTTTATTCAAACGTGGAATATGCCAGTACGCTTGATGCGCTCAATATCTTTAAAGATGATGATTTATTATTTACTCCTGGAACGGACATTAAATATTCAACTTATGCTTGGACATTGATCAGTGCCGCGATGGAAAGTGTAGTAGAGGGTAAAAACTTTAAGCAAATTATGGCTGAGGAAGTGTTTACCCCGCTTAATATGGCAGACACTGATTTTGATGATAATGGACCGATCATTGCCCATCGCCAACGTGCCTATTCTTATATAAATGGAGAGTTAATCAATTCTCCTGAAGTGAATGCAAGTTATAAATATGCTGGCGGGGGCATGTTATCCACGCCGACCGATGTAGTGACATTTGCGATGGCGCATATTAATAAGGGATTTTTAACGTCAGACTCATTGGCAATGCTGTTTGAAGAAAAAATATTGGTAGATAATATTGCGACAGGTGTGGGTATTGGTTGGTTCATTGGTTTTGGGCAATATTTAGAAGCACTTGAACAGGATAACGGTGAGAAAAACAAAGGGTATTCAGACTTACTTCGTATCATGAATGAACACCCTCATTCTGTTATGCACAGTGGAGGGAGTGTGGGGGGGGAAAGTATGCTCATTTTATGTTTGGAACATGAGCATGCGGTGGCAGTGGTTAAAAATGTCGATTCAAGTCCTGATGCCGATACTTTTTCACTGGCACTGCGGAGTTTAGATGCTTTTTATTGATCCTATAGAATTTTTTTCGTTATCTGTCAGTTTTTCGTTTTAAATTGCGTGAATATTGTGTAAGTTTGTAGCGTAAATGTTAACGGGGATGAATGAGAGGGAATTTTGGAGAAAAAAATAAGAGAGGATCTAACTTATTGTGAAATGATCATGATGAAGGAGTTACTTTCTGAGCGTGGAGGGATTGTCAGTCGCGATCGCCTGAGTATGGCGGCATTTGGCGAAGTTTTTAATAAACATAATCGACGCATTGATGTGCGGATCAGTCGGTTACGTAAAAAGTTGCCTCTTAATCAAGATGGTAAATCTAAAATCAAGTCCGTGAGTGGTGAAGGTTATGCGTACATAGATGATGACTGGCTGTCTCAGCATTTAGGTCAGCTTGGTTAGAAAGGGGCTTACTCGAGTCATTTAAGTATTAATGCTATCCAATCTGAATCTGTTGAGTCCTATTCTGAAAGCGATTTAAGTGATTTAAATCGCTTGTCTTTCTTTTCTATGCGCTATAGAAAAGCCTCAGTGTATGAAGCTGAGGCTTAACGGCCGTTAGGCCCAGAACGGAAGTGAATCGTTCTTGTTAAACTTTAGTCTAGTTTGAAAATAGGTCAAATTGACCATCATTTCATTTTAATTAGTCATCTAACCAGATGAAAAATTAATTTTTGACTTTTAAGTGTTTTATTATGATGCTTTGGCTTTCATTTTTTCATAGAGAGCATCTTTCAGTACTGAGCGTTCGTGTTTAAGTTGGTGCATAGTGTCGTCGCTGACGGGAGAGTCTTTGAGTTCGAGTCGTCTAATTTCAAGATCAAGTTCATGATAGCGGGTAGCTTTGTTAGAAAAATCTTTATCTTCGTTATTGAGGGTTGAAATTGCATCTCTGTATTCTGGAAAATCAAAAATAAGGGCGTGACTTTCTCCTAACATAATCACCTCTTTCATTGTGGTATTGAGCGTTGATTGATGGGGATGGTCTTTTTCTAGAGTATAGAACTCAGTGAGTCATTTTGCGTGTAAAGGCGCAATCTTTTTGTTAAACCTAAAGTGGCATAAATGCGTGTTCAATGCCACACTTAAACGTTGTGAATATATAACGAGCTTTAAGTACACATCCAATTATCGCTATTTCAAGATAGGTCGTTTTTCAAGGAAGAGGATAAGGCTATGGAACAAGATACGTCTCTCAATTTTGCGCACCCTTCATTACCTCAAGATGATACTCAACTTCAGCAAGCGTTAAGGGAGCAAACCTTAATCAATCAGCAGTCGTTATATCAATGGAATGATCATTCCCCTAATTTATCTCAAGTGCCATTAGCGCTCAAGGTGCCGAGTCAAGATGAACCCACATTAGAATGGAAGGGATTGGTGACTATTGCGGTTGCAGAGGTGAGTGTCAACTTACTCGCTGTGCTGGCAGGTTTACCATTAAGTGATGAAAACAAAAATAAATATCACCAACTACAACAAAGTTATCAGTTGATTGCGCCGGTTGTTGAGCAGTTAAAGCAGCATCGAATGGATGGTGGAAAACCTGAGCCGCTGTCTTTATGGCATTCGTTAACGCACTTTTTCCATCATGAAGAAACGGAGATAAGCGACATCATTGGTAATATAAAGCAGTTTGCTTGGCATGAAGTGAAGAAAAGCCACCATTTGATGCAAGATATTTTACAAGCATTAGAAGCGGACTTATCACAATCTGGCCAATCAATTGAAGCTTATCAAGACTTATTTAAGACGCTAGCCTTACCGTTAATTGCAAAAGATCCTAAGAGCGATGCTAATTTTGCTTATTTACACATCGCTGGCCCCAATCCTATGTTGTTTCAATATATTGCTAGTATTCCTGTGAACTGCTCATTGAATAATGAGGATATTGCCCATTTGTTGGCAACAGGGGACAGTTTAGCGGCTGCCCTTGACGATCATCGCGTGTACATGTGTGATTATCAGGCCTTAGAAACATTGAGCGAAAATACGGGAGAGACCTTATCGAGGGCAAAATACCTGGCTGCGCCGATGGCTTTTTTTGTATTGACACCCGACAGACAAACCTTGTTGCCTGTTGCCATTCAATTAGGGCAAGCCCCCAACTCTAGTCGACTCGTGGTGCCCAAGGCCTTGGTTCTTCAGTCAGTTCCGTCAGAGCAGAATGTGGATTATGCTTGGGAACAAGCCAAATCTGTGGTGAATGATGCCGATGGTAATTATCATGAATTAGTGGTCCATTTAGGCCGTACACACTTAGTGGAAGAAGCCTTTACCGTGGCGACTCACAGGCAGCTCGCGCCGCAGCATCCCATTAATCGCTTATTATTACCTCATTTTGAAGGCACCTTATTTATCAATGCCGCGGCCCAAAGCAGTTTGATTGCCCCTAATGGTCCTATCGATCGAATTTTTGCGGGAAAAATCCAAGCCACGCAGGATACGGCCATTGATTATCGATTGTCGTTTGATTTTCAAGCCAGTATGTTACCCATTGAATTAGAAAAACGAGGCGTCAATCAGCGAGAGTTATTGCCTTTCTTTCCTTATCGTGATGATGCGACACGGGTGTGGGGAGCCATTAACCAATGGGCGGCGGATTATATTGCGCTGTATTACGCCAATGATAATGCGGTGTGTAATGACACTGAGCTACAAGCTTGGCATAAAGAGGTTAGCCAGTTAGGTAAAATTTACAATATTCCAGCCCTTAACGATAAAGAGAGCTTACGTGATGTATTGACCATGATCATGTTCACGGCCAGTGCGCAACATGCGGCGGTAAATTTTCCCCAAAAGAGCCTCATGTCGTTTTCGCCAGCCATTACGGGGGCGCAGTGGCGGAATATTAGTCAGCCTGCTACCGATAATACCGAGTGGCTCAATGGCATGCCGCCCTTGGTGCTGGCGTTAGAGCAACAGCTGGTGCTCACATTACTGGGCTCTGTGTACTATCGGCCATTAGGGGAGTATAAAGAAAATACGTTCCCTTACTTATCGTGGTTTAAGGATGAGCGTGTCACCAAAAAAGGCGGACCATTAGCGCAGTTTAATGACAATCTTAAACAAGTGGAAGCGCATATTCAGCGAGATATTAATGAGCGCCAACATGTGTTTGCGCAATTAGCGCCCTATGATTATCTCTTGCCGAGTAAAATACCAACAAGTATTAATATTTAGTCCATTAGCTATTGAGCTTGAGATAAATAGTGGGCTAAATAATGAGATAAAGAGTGGGTTAAATGGTGAGTTATTTATTTCTTCTCATGGGTAACCCCCTTTTATAGAATGATGAATAAAAGGGGGGTTATTGGCAGTACTTCAGGTTTCTAGGCAGGTGACATTCTTAATGTGATTATTTAACTGCAAGTTCGGCTTCCTTGCCATCCGCTCATAGCAATCATCTTGTGATTTTCGACTTGAAGTCTGAGGCATATAGATGCATTCACACTGGGGGGTAAAGCGAAGAGTAAAGCACAGAGGAAATGCCAAAGAGTATTGGTTTTCTTCGAGTTGTGCTCATAGGTATAAAATATGCTGATGAATGGAAAGTGAAGTCATCCTGAAAAAAGATAAATCCTATTAACTATTGTAACTCTTTGGTATTATTGTCTCTTTTTTAGGGATGAGAAGCATGGCAAAGGCTGCTTTCAAAAAGTTTATAGGGTACTACATTGGGGCTATCGTGCTTCTCTTGCATTTAGCGGGTTATATTTTTTTTATAACTGATGTCTTAGAATTACCTTTAGAGGCTCGTGATTATGTGTTGTTTCTTGCTGCCGTCATGGGACTAAGTGGTGTTTTATTATCTCAGGTAATGTTTAATCGGCGTCATATTGAGGCACAAGAACGGATGGACGCCAGACAGCGAGCAGATCATCAATTGGAAATACAAAAGCAAGAAAAGCAGCATGAGCATGACTGGGAACGCGAAAGAGAAGCTAAGCAGCTAGAGAAGAAAGAAGAGGTAGTTGGATTAATATTTAAAAATATTTCACATTTAAATAGTATTAGAGATGTTTTTGATGATCATGTTGATTTTGATACTGGTGAGGTTATTTTGATTATTTCAAATAGAATGATTTTAGATATAATAAAGTTTAAAGACAATGTAATAATAGGTAATGCTTTAGTTGCGTTATATTTTCCTAATGTCGAATATGAAAAATGTTGCGAAAAGATTGATAATGAAGTGCTTGAAATTTTAACTTATGTTCGTTTATTACAGGGCGCGGAAGAATCGAAAGATATGATAGAGAGCACTATCAATAAAATAACGAATATACTTCAGATGTTGACTTTTTTAAAAAACTCCTTGCTAGGACTCCCGAGCAAATATATTTCTATATTAGAAATTCCAGCTTCAGTGCAAGCTCCAACTCCCCAAGAAGCCGCTTAGCTTCATTTTTCATTTGTTGATATATTCTTCGCACAGACAATATGCATAGACTAAATAAAAAGACGATTCTATCGTCTAAGCTCTAAAACCCAGCCTAAGGTATGCCACTCCCCCCGTTTGTGGCATACAGGGCGATTTAAACAGGGTTTAAACACGGTTACATGCGTTGACCTGAACCTGTTTTTCTTTTATTTTGACTTTTAACAAAAAATTAAGATGGTAATTCAGGTTTCGCTCATATTGAAACCTGTTTTTTAGGGATGAAAAGCATGCTCAAATCTGTTGTTAAACGTTACTGGGGATATTACGTTGGGGCCATATTGATTCTATTGCATTTAGCTGCCTTTATTTTTTTGATTGCATATGGCTTGAATAGATTGGGATTACAGTTAGAGGCAAGGGATTACATCTTATTTGTTTCTGCTTTATTGGGTTTTTCTTCAATTGTGGTCTCACAGCTCTGGATGGATAAAAGACAAAAAGAGGATCACCTATTAGAGATACAAAAACAAGAACAGCAGCATGAACATGATTGGAAGAGGGAAATTGAAGCTAAATTAATAAATAAAAAAGAAGAAGCATATACCCTTCTTAATAGTAGTATTTCTAATTTAGATAAAGTATATGCTTTAAATAATAATATGCAACAAGTAATGTTTAAGTTAGAAGAAAAAGAAATGGCCTTATTCGATTTGAAAAAAATAGAAAACCAAATTTTTTTGTTGATTTGTATATTAGAGACATTTTTTAACGAAGAAGATTTAATTGATGGATGTTATAAAATTAAGATTGAAGTAGCAAAGGTTGGAATAAACTTGAGAGAGATGTATGGCAAGATGCATGAATATGAAAAGGATTTTTTTATAAGTAAAAAAAAGGAAATACTTAATGAGATTGGGTGGTTAAGAACCGAATTGCTCCTAACATTACAGGAGGTTTTATGTTTTTCAAATAAATATACTGCAAGTTGGTAATGAGAACGTTATTATTTCTTTTAACTAATTTTTAATTTTAAGATTTTTTTGGCGAGAATATTTTATTTTTTATAGTGCTCTCCTGAAACCTTTCCAATCCATCCCCCACGGTTTTTTTTGCACCATGGCAACATGATTTCTTCATTGCCGTGTGTGTATGTTTCAACTTGCCGCCCTCACCAGTAGCGTAACATTTACCCTTGAACAGAACGAAGACGGCTACATTCAAGCCTTGCCTGACGGAGCCTTTAATGCCGTAGATGGCCGCCCCCGTGACGTGGTGGGTGGCAAGTGGTTAATGGACGCCACCGCCTTTGCCGCCATGCAAGCCAACACGCCGCACCAAGCGGGGGATTTGGTCATAGATTATGAGCACCAAACCTTAAACAAAGAGAAGAACGGCCAGCCCGCCCCCGCCGCAGGCTTTTTTAATATCAAAGACATTCAGTATCGTGAAGGCCAAGGCTTATTTATTAAGCCGGACTTTAACGATAAGGCGCAGGCCCACTTAAGCGGCAAGGAATACAAATACTTCTCGCTGGTGTTTGGTTACGACACAGACACGGGCCGCCCGCAATACATCCACAGCGGCGCGCTCACCAACCGCCCCGGCGTCGATGGCATGTTACCGCTGGCGAGCCTGAGTGCGGAAATCAGTGCCGAAATTAATATCAATACCCCCCCTCAACAAGGAGACACTCCCGTGAATGAAACCCTAAAAAAGCTACTCATGAAACTGGGAATAGAGATTAGCGATCCCAATGGAACCCTCAGTGATGAGCAGGCCACCGCCGCCCTCAGCGCCTTGGACAGCTTAGTGACGCAAGCGGCTGAGGTGCAGCCGCTGAAAACCCAAGTGGTCGCCCTGACCGCACAAACTCAAGCCGCCGCAGGGACTCATACCCAAGCCGCAGGCGCTCATACACAAACAGTGGATTTAACCCAGTATGTGCCCATCGCCACCTTTAATGCCCTGCGTGAGCAATTGGTAAGCCTGAGCGCCGAGAATGGCCAATTGACCATAGAGCAAGCGGTCAAAGACGCGCTGGACGGGGGCAAGGTGCTGGCCTGTGAAGAAGACTATTTATTGCAGCTAGGCAAGCAACAAGGCATGGCGGCGCTCAGTGCGCACCTAGAGAGTCGCCAGCCCATTGCCGCACTCACCACCAAGCAGACCACCACCGTGACCCCGCCCAATCACGAACAGCAAGACAAAACCGCCATGGCCGCGCTGTCCAGCGAAGAGATGGCAATGGCGGATTCGTGGGGCATGTCACACGACGAATTTAAAGCAGCCAAAAAGGATGACAAATAATGGCCATTATTAATGCCGCAAGCCTCAATGCATTGCGCACTATGGTGCGCAGTGAGTTCCAAAAAGCACTGGTGAATAACGACCCCAGCTATAAAAAAATTGCATCAGTGGTGCCGTCTAACACCAAATCCAATACCTATGGCTGGCTGGGTAGCATGCCTGCCTTTCGTGAGTGGATTGGCGACAGGGTGATCAACTCCATTAAAGAGCACGGTTACAGCATCACTAACCGCACGTTCGAGAACACTATTGGCATTAATCGTGATGATGTTGAAGATGACACCTTAGGCATTTATGCCCCCATGGTGCAGTCATTAGCGCAAGAGGGGCAAGAGTTCCCCAACGAGCTAGTGTATGAGCTACTGGCCAATGCATTTACCACCGCTTGTTATGATGGGCAAAACTTCTTTGATGCGGATCATCCCGTCAATAGCAAACACGACGGCACAGGCACAGATACCTCTGTCTCTAACGTGCTCATTGATGAGGCGTACACGGGCAAGCCTTGGTACTTGATGGACACAACACGCCCACTCAAGCCGCTGATTTTTCAAGAGCGTCGCAAGCTGGCGTTAAATACTCTGTTTAATCCCACCGATCCTGCGGTCTGGGTGCGCAATGAGTTTCAGTTTGGTGCGGACTTGCGCTGTGAATCCGGCTTTGGCTTTTGGCAGCTGGCGTTCGCGGGCAAGATTGAACTGAATGCCACTAATTTGTGGAAGGCAAATTCTGCCATGAAAGCCTTTACTCGCGATGGCGGCAAGAAGCTCAAAGTCAGGCCAAATCTGTTAGTGGTGTCATCGGATGATGAAGAAAAAGCCACCAAGTTGCTTACCCGTGACTTTATTGATGAGAACGGCACCACAGTGAATAACGAGCTTAAGGGCAAGTTTGAGCTGTTAGTGGTTGCTGAGCTGTAAGTCAATGAGCAAGCATAAAATGAGTAAGTTATGGAGAGAAACATATGGATACTAATACCAGTGCTAAGATTCTTAATCTGGCTCACACAGGCTATCGGCGGGCAGGGCTGGCCTTTACAAAAGGTGAGAATGTGTTGCTCAATTTGGACAAGGCCCAGTTGGCGCAAATTAAGGCCGATCCGCGTCTTAAACTGCTGTCAAAAAATGCGCCTACCGCTAACAGCCAAACGTCGAGCGGGGCCTTGGATGATCGTGCAAGTGCAGCCCCGTTAACGCCAGCCAAGAGTACCAATGAGCAAGATGACAGTGCGCAGGTTTTTGCGGCTATCGCCTCACTTGAACTCGCTAATAAAGATCACTTCACAGTCAGCGGTAAGCCGCAGGCGGCGGAGCTTGAAAAGCGCCTTAATTGCAGCGTCAGTGCCAGCGAGCGAGACGAAATGTGGCAAGCCTACCAAGACAATCAGGCTCAAACAGAAGTCAAGGACGCTTAAATGATGTATGCCGACGCATCGCAGATGCAAGCCCGCTTTGGTGAGCAAGAGTTAATCGAGCTTACCGATAAAAACGGACAGGCGGGGGAGTTGGTGCAAACCGTACTCGATGGTGCGTTGGCGGATGCCAGCGCCACTATCGATGGTTATCTGGCGGGGCGCTATGCGCTGCCGCTGGCCTCCATCCCTCAAGTACTAGTGCCTATTTGTTGTGACTTGGCCCGTTATCAGCTTTATGACGAGCAAGCTGGCGAGCAAGTGAGCAATCGCCATAAAAACGCCATGCGCTTTTTGGAGTTGCTGGCATCGGGCAAAGTGAGCTTAGGTCTGAGCGATGAAGGAGAAGTGCAGGCGGATGATTTACCCGAAGTGGTGAGCGCGGGCAGCGTATTTGCTCGTGATAAGTCTACGGGCTTTCTCTAACGCTTTTTAGAGAAGAGATGAAGGAAAGTGAATGATCGACTCGATTATTAGCCGTTTAAGTGATAGCAGTGCGGGCGATACGCCTTGGCTTTCAGTGGAGGGCTTGCTGGACTTGTCCGAGCTTGAAAGCCGCAGTCAGCAGCGGTTCCCTAAATTGTATGTCATCGAACTGACTGAGCACGCGCGGCCCGATGTGCGCGGCTCAGGCCCTGCATTGCAAAGTCTGCAAGCGGAAATTGGCGTGATCTGCTTGATGTCAAAACGCAATGGCGCGTGCCCAAGCCTTTGGCCACTGCGCGAAGCGGTGCGCTCGCGCTTATTTGGCTTTGTGCCCCAATCTGGCAATAACAGTGACAGCAGTGAAGGCAGTCAGCATGGCTATGAACCCTTGTGGCTCAATGGGGGCGGTCTACTCAAAATCAACGCGGGCCATGTGGCATGGCTGGATAAATTCATGACCGAATATACTGCGCAAGCAGCGCAATAAAAGGAGAGAGACATGCGTAAATTTCGAAAAAAAGCGCTGGTGTTTGCCACCGAGACCCAATACGGCATCGATGCCATCGACGGCGGCGAAACCGCCATTAGTGTGCTGGGCCGTGAGATGAAAATTACCCCGCTGGCAGGGGAAAATACCGCGCTGGATTATGACAATGGCCTATTAGGCAATAGCGCCGAAATCGCCACCGAAACTTATGTGGCGCTTGAATTTGGTCTCGATTGGGCGGGCAGTGGTGAGGCCACCACCAATGCCCCTTATGATAATTTACTCAGTGCATGTTTACGTCAAAGCAGCGCAGGCACAGGGCAAATTGAGCGCAATATTAATGATGATAGCAGTGATAGTGTGACCTTCTATTTTTACCTCGATGGCGCATTGCATGCGTTAACTGGGGCGCGGGGTAACATGAAATTGGAGGCAAAAGCCAAGGCGTTCCCCACCATTAGCTTTACCTTTACTGGCTTGTTTGTCGC
Organism: uncultured Shewanella sp.; assembly: GCF_947491715.1. GTDB lineage: Bacteria > Pseudomonadota > Gammaproteobacteria > Enterobacterales > Shewanellaceae > Shewanella. The sequence continues at coordinate 255,721 of NZ_CANLKR010000002.1, forward strand.
CATTACCGCAGCGGCCATTCCGGCCACTAACTTTGCCATATGGCAAACACCAATGAAAATTGGCGCAGCGAATACGGCCTGCCAGCTTGATGGCAGCGCGGCCAAGCTCATTAGCTTTGAGTATGACCAAGGCAATGAAGTGCAGTATATAGAGTACGTCGGCCATGAAGAAGTGATCATCACCGACTACGCCCCCAGCGGCAAAATTGTGCTTGAGGCGGCGAGCCTCACTGATTTTGATCCGTTTGCGGCCAATACGAAAATCCTTGAGTTTGAACTGACCCACGGCGTGGTGGGCAATACCATTAGTTTTCGCTGCGACGAGCTGCAATTGGGCCGCGCCGAATATGGCGATCAAGACGGCATTTTAACTTATGAAATCCCCATTCGCCCCATAGGCAATAGCGATTTACTCATTACTAAATAAGAGATAAATATGGAAGAGCAAATAATAGCCGCAATGAAAATGGTTCAAGTTCATTCAAAAACTAACACTATGTTAGAGGCCGTTGGCGTTGTAGAAGAAATGTGCCCAGAGGTATCTAGAGAGCAATTAATGCTGATTTGGATAGGTGTGAATGCTGCACAAATGAGTGAGATAAAAAGCCAGAAAAAAGCCCTTTAATTTTTATCCAGGATAAACCCTGGTTAGCGTTTTAATCCCGAGTTAAATGTCAGTTAAACCCGATTTAAATTTGTTTTAAACCCCATTAATTCATTGTGAGTAAGCGTATTATGAGTCTACAAAAACCGAACAAGCCCGCCTTTGTTTTTACGCCAGAGCGCCATGTTAAGCAGTGGCCCGCCGTGATTAAAATAGCTAGTGATGGCGGACACGTCATCGAACATGAGATTTATTTAGATCTCAACTTACTGCCCGTCGATGATTACATGAAAACCTTAGAGTCGGGCGATGTGGCCTTATTCAATAAGATTTTGATGAGCTTTAGCGGCATCAATGCCGCAGACGGTTCGCCACTGGCAGATACGCCTGAGAACCGCGCCGCGCTGTATCAACATCCGCCGTTTACCGATGCGCTATTGAACGGCTATCGCAACGCCAATTCGGGAGAAGCAGCGCGAAAAAACTCATAGAGGGAGTGCGCGGCTTATATGACGCGCAGCATTCCCAACTTAACAGTCAAGAGCAGCAAGACATGGATGATGAAATGCGCCTGCTCAATATTACCCCCGATGCATCGGTTAATATTGGCCCCATCGAATTTTGGGCTGAGCATGAAAATGCGATCGTGTGGTGGTTGCAAGTGCAAGACTTACTGCGCTACAGCCACAATCAAATTACAGTTTGTGAAGGCTTAGACGTGGTGGCGGTGCAAGCGGATGTGGTCATGTCGGGCCGACAAGTTGACCCCGTGGATTATCAAAAGCTGCGCTTAATCGGCCATACGGTAACAAGTCTATTCAATGAACAGTTAATGAAACAGCCTTGAGCGGGTTTATCAAGAATAGGAAACGCCATGAGTGATTTACATATAGCCCTGACCCTCAGCGCCGACGGTCGACAGTTAATTTCCAGCGTCAACGGCAGTGAAAAAGCGGTTTCAAAACTCAATACTAAGTTAAACGCGACAAGCACAAGCGGCAGTAATGCCACTCAAGGGTTAGCGCGGGTTGAGCGTCAAAGTAATAAAACAGGATCATCGCTTAAGCGTTTAGCTGCCTATGCCGGAGTATCGTTTGCTGGCTTGTCGGCGATTAATCTCAGTAAAAAAATGGCGAGTGATCTCGCCGCCTTTCAAGATGTGCGCACCCGCTTAACTCAGCTTTCTGGCTCCGCGAGTGCCTATGCCGATAACGAAAAATATTTGATTGAGTTATCCAAGGAGCATCACAAAGAGCTGACCGTATTAGCGGGCAGTTATGCGGCGATGTTGAACTTACAAGATGCGGGGTTAGTCACACAAACTCAGGCCCGCAGCATTACCGAAGGCATGAGCAACGCTCAATCTGCGTTAGGGGCCAGTAGCGTGCAACTGAGCCAGTCCATGTACGGGTTATCCCAAGCGCTCGCATCGCCTATTGTGCGCGCCGAAGAACTTAATCAATTGGTGGAACCCTTGCCGGGCCTGCTCAATAAAATGGATAAAGCCGCAGGCCTCAGTGCGGGTGGCTTTAGGCAAATGGTACTCGATGGCAAGGTTACCTCGGAATTTTTACGCACCACTTTAATTGATGCGCTGGGGGAATATGACGGGGCAGCCGAGGCCACAGCACAAAATATTAGTGCGCAAACGCGAGACATGAAAAACAGCTATGAGCAAATGCTGGTGGCGTTTGAGGAGCCGCTCAATGCAGGAGCTAGTGGTGCGTTGAGTGTGATGACAGATTCCATGATGTGGACAGCCGAAAATGCTGAGCTGTTAACACAGTTAGTGGGTGTGGGGTTAGTGATGGCCATGACTCGCGCCACCCAAGCGGGGGTGACCCATACTGCCAGTCTTATTACCAAGGCCAGCGCAGAACGCGCGGCCCAAGCCTCCGCCATGACCACGGCGCAAGCCGAATTACATAGAGCGACCATTCAACGCCGCGCGGTACTGACATCGGGTCAAGCGGTAATAGCAGAAGGGCAATTAGTCGCTGCCCGCAATGCCGTCACTGCCGCCACGGCCCGTACCACACTTGCGACTCGCGCGCTGAATCGCACTATGTCACTGGCGGGCGGGCCAGCAGGTTTTTTATTAATGAGCGCGGCGGCATTAGGCTCATTAGCACTGAGTGCCAATGATGCCAAGATGCAGTTATCTGATTTAGATGATGAAGTGGATGCGCTTTTGGGGCGGAGTCAACAAATTGAAAACCGTAATTTAGATGATGTGATCATAAAACAAAGTCGCGGCATTGCCGAGCTTGAGGCCCTAACCATTAAAGCGGCCTATGCGCCTGCGGCAAGTTATTCCATTGTTGAACAGTTATTTTATAGCCAAGAAGAGCTGAGAGAGAAAGAACGAGCATCCATTAAAAAGAGTGCAGCACAAGCGGCGATTTTGTCGCAAAAGTTGGTACAGGCTAAGCGTGATTTGATTGCGCTGCAAAATAAGCGTAATGGCATTGAACCTGATAACAAACCGACAAAGCCAGTTAAGCCTCAGTCCACAAAAGAGCAGCAAAAACTGCTTGAAAGCCTGACTAAACAAAAAGCCCTGTATGGGGAGGTTGGTGAGGCCGCCAAGGTGCGTTATGAAATCGAACACGGCAAGCTCAAAGATTTAGATCCTGTGATGAACGCCAAGATTTTGCAAACCGCCAAAGAGATAGACGCTACCAAAAAAGCAGGGGAAGCCAGAAAGAGCGCCGCCGATGCAATCGAGACACAGCAAGAAAGCATTATAAAGTTATTGGCTGCCATTGATCCTGTCACCACGGCCACTAACGAGTTAGCAGACAAAGAAAAGGTATTAAAAACTTACTTTGAGCAAGCCAATGTGCCATTAGAGAAACGCCGCGAACTCATGGCGGCATTACGGGACGAATATGCGATAGAGAGTGAATATGGCCAGCTTAGGGGCGAGCTTGATCCCAGCTTTACGGAGAACACCGAACACAGCCAAAACATGGGCATTCTTAATGATGAGCTGAGTGTGACGCCCGAGAGCGATGTGGCGAAACGTAATCAAATTAATTTATTGATTGAAGCGGAGCAGCAGCGCCACAGCGATTCGATGCGAGAAATCAACGGCGGCTTAACGCTGGATTATAACGAGATGTGGACGCGCACGTTTCAGCAGTTCAGCGCCGGAGTGGGCAGTGCCACGGCCGATGCCATGTTTGAAGCTAAGAGTTTAAGTGATGGCGTTCAGCAAGCGGCCAAAGGGGCAGCAAAAGCCGTGGTGCAAATGCTGGTGGAATATGGGGTGCAAAAGCTCGCGGCAGCGGCATTAGACAGAACCATTATGACCACCAATGCGGCAGTGGCCCAGACCACTGCGGCGACCACGGGCGCATCTATGGCGGCGTCTATGGCACCCGCTGCGGCGACGTCTTCCATTGCTTCTTTTGGTACGGCGGCAATAGTAGGCATGGCGGCCATGGTGGCGGGGATGGCGCTACTGCCTTCAATTATCGGCAAATTCCACGGCGGCGGCACTATCCCTAGAGAGGGCACCTATTTGCTTGATGGGGGCGAAACCGTTTACACCCGCAAGCAACAAGCCGTGCTCATGAATGCCATGCAGGCCAGCAGTGGAGGCGGTGGTGGTCGTGGTCGTGGCATGAATATGCAGCAAAATAATACCATCATGGTGAAGAATCAAAGTGAGGCGGAGAGCCTAGAAGACATACTGCCGCAACTGGTGGCCATGACCAAGGCGGCGGTGATTGAGGACTTAAACAATCGCGGTGACGTGTGGCAGGCCCAGCGATGAGATTGATTGAATAAGGTTTTTGAATAGAGACTTTTCATTAAAGTTTAAAAAGGGTAAGCTTTGGTCGCTATTAGAGTAAGTAGTTAACCATCTGATTATACTATATTACTTATTATTAATATTGACAGGAGTTATGATGAAAGGGAATTTTTGTACCGTTAAAGGCTTTAAACCTTCTCCCCGCACGCTTGAAACCATTAAAGAGATGAATCGCATTTCAGATCTTGCCACTGTGCTTGGGGTGATTATGACTTACATTCCACTATTTCAGATCTTTGCAGGGCGAAAAACCTATCCATTTGCGAGTAATGGCAGTACTAAAAAGTTGCAAGTGCTCAATAGTGATTGGAAAACTTTTGCAGATTCATTGGAGGCGATCCCTAAGATTAGGCGGGATAGGTTACGTAATTTAGCGGGTAATATGGAGCTATATAGTACAGGTGAAGAGAGAAAGTTTTGGGGGTGTGTTACTGATGCGTTATTGTAATTTGTTGTTGTTTTTTATGTCTTTTTCTGTTTTTTCAGCTAACTGGCCTTATTCTGAACAAGTATTACAAGAAGAGCTTAAATCGACCTATGCTAAGTTGGAAGCGAGAACCGGGTATTGTGGTGATTTGAGACAGCGAGAAATTACTCAAATTAACAGTGACTGGTTATTGTCTCTTACAGAACAACAGCAACGCATTGTGTTGTTTAACGTGAGTAATATTGCGTTTGATCGATGTGTAGAAAAAGAAGAAGGTGATTATAATACCGCTTTAATTAACTATACCGCAAAAACAAAGGATATGGCTCCATTCAATGATTGGATGTTATTAAACGCAAATTATTCGAAAGAGATGTTGGCAGATTTGAATAAATTAGATAATAACGAGATCATAAAACTGTCTAAGCTCCCTGTGCTATCCATTCCTTTTAATCATAGGATTGATTTGAGTTTAATCAAAGGGGAAAAAGAGTAATCCCGAAACCTTTCATATCCTTAAGGCGGTAAAATAACGCCACACTAAGCCCTCACCCATTAGCAGCGAGGGCTTTTTTTTGTTGACCTTTCCCGAGGGGATTTACCCCACATCTTGTGACTGGCGCTTAGTGCATCGCACTAAAGCGTTTAAAAACCCTTACAACAACCAAAGTCAAACTTTGAGTTTGCCCGGTGCCTATTGGCACACCAAGTTGCAGTTTGCCAATTTGACTCGCGTCCAAGGCAAAGTCATGCATGCCTTTGTGTCGAACATGCAAGGCATGGCCGGGCGAGTGAAACTCTTTGACCATGCCTTTAGTGCCCCAAGCGGCCACGGTCGTGGCACGCCGTTCGTCAAGGGCAGTAACCAAACAGGTAATCAAGTCACCATAGATGGCGCTGAGGCGGGGCTGTTTTTAGCATCTGGCGATTATTGTCAAATCGGTGAGCAATTAGTGATTTTAACTCAGGATGCTAGCGCCAACGCTAGCGGCGAGTGCGTGCTGAACTTTCAAGCCGCGCTCAGACGCGCCCCTGCCGATGGTAGCCCGATTATTGTGCAACAAGCCTGCGCCGTGATGCAGTTTAAAGATGACAATCAAGGCTTGCGGCGCTCAACTAAAAGCCGCGTGTTATCGGGCTTTAGTTTGGACTTTGTGGAGGATGTCAGCACATGATTAATTTTGCCACTGAGGCCATGAAAACCTATTTACGACAGGCTCATATTAGTGGCGTGTTGCTCACTAAACTGGATTTTGTATCCGGTGATGTGTGCGTGCACAGCGGCGTCGGCCAAGTGGAATATGACGGCCATATTTACTTGGGCGTGGGCGCATTGGGAAAAATCGGCAACGTCACTCAAAACGGCAAAGTGCAGCCCAATAAACTGAGTTTAACGCTTTCAGGCATTCCGCCCTCATTAGTGTCTACCGCCCTCACCGAAGAGTACCAAAACCGACCCGGTGTCATTTACTTAGCCGCTCTGGACATGACCACAGGCTTAGTGAAGGCAGCCGATATTTTATTTCAGGGCCGCATGGATGTGATGACAGTGAGTGACGGCGCTAAGGCCAGCATTAAGCTTGACATTAACTCTCGCGGAGTCGATTGGAAAAATGCCCGCAATGGCCGTTATACCCATGCGGATCATCAAGCCCGTGAGTCAGCGGATGATTTTTTTGAATTTGTCAGTGAAAGCACAGAGCGGGAATTGCAATGGGGCGTGCCCGGTGGCAAATCCACCACCTCAAGTGGCGGTGGCAGTGGCAGCAGTAGCAGCGGACGACGGGTGAATAGAGTATGAGTACTTTTAATAGAGTAACAAGCAGTTCTAATACATTAACCAGCAAATTAACCTCCTTTATTGATGATAATCGCCGCCGTGAATTTAACTGGGGTGAGCACGATTGCTGCTTGTTTATTGCGGACTGGATCATGGCCCGTGGCGACAGAGCGGACTTAGGCGACATTGGGGCTGATTATCGCGGCCAGTACGCTAATGCAATAGGGGCCATGCGAGCAGTAAAAGCCGCAGGCTTTACTGATTTAACCGCCTTGTTTGACAGCTTACTAGGGCCACATGTGCCGCCGCTGCTTTGCAGGCGCGGCGATGTGGTGTTGATTAAACCTGAATTGACTCAAGACATTGCATTAGGCATCGCAGGCGGTGATGGCGTGTGGAGCTTAAGTCAAAATGGGGTAGTGAGTTTACCCGCAAACAGTATTCAGCAGGGCTGGTCATTGCATGTTAGCTCACAGCTTGTTAAATCACGTTTAGGAGGTCGTCATGGGTAAGGTGGTTGACGCGCTGGTTGACGGCACCCCGCTCGGAAAAGTGGCCTTTGATGCGGAGGGCATAGATGCATGGTGGGAGGTGGGCGTGGGTAAATACCTGCGTGAGTCCATGATGCCCGCCATGCCCGATGATTTTGAAAACGAGGCAATGCAACAGCAGCAAATGCTGCGCTCAAGTACCGAGGCGAGGCGCAGCATTTATGGCCGCGCTATGGTGTCTGGCCCCATAGTGTTTAGTGAAGAGACAGGCACAGATAACGAGTATTTGCATATCGTGTTGCCGCTGGCGAGCCATGGCTGTGAGGCGGTAGAGGCCATTTATTTTGGTGATGAGCTGGCGTTTGAAAATGGCGTCATGAAGGCCCCCTTTAATGAGCATGCCCGCATCAATGTGCATTTGGGCAATCAAACTAGCGCCGACAGTGATTTAGTGAATGAGTGCGCCAACTGGACAGAGCGCCATGTGGGGAGAGGTATCACCTATTTAGCCGTGCGCTTACAACATGATCAAGAAGTGTTCTCCAATGGCGTGCCGAACGTAAAAGCGCTAGTGCGGGGTAAACCTATCTATGATCCCCGCAAGGACAGCACCGTGGGCGGCATGGGCAGTCACCGCTGGAATGATAGCGGCACGTGGGAATGGTCGGATAATTGGGCGCTGTGTGTGCTGGACTTTACCTTGTTTGAATCTGGCGTCGGCGCGGATATTGACGAGATAAACTTAACCGCTTATGCACTGGCTGCTAATGATAGCGATGAGTTGGTGGAGTATGACGAGGAAGGCAATACTGAGCCGCGTTATACCTGCAATGGTACCTTTACTCAGTCCATGACGCCCACCTCAGTATTAGATAAATTACTGATCGCAGGCGCAGGCATGCAAACCTATGTGAGCGGCCAATACCATTTGTATGCGGGGGTGTATCAAGGGCCAGCGGTAATGGATATTACCGAGGATGATTTAGCGGGTGAGGTGTCTATTCGCTCATTTACCCCAAGAGCGTCTTTGTGTAATGCCGTGCGCGGCACCTTTGTTGATCCCGAGAATTTTTTTCAGCCCACGGATTTTCCCCCCTATGAGTCAAGCTACTATCAGGCCCAAGATAACGGCGAGTATATTGATCATGATATCGATTTAGCCTTTACGCAGTCGGTCTACACCGGCCAGCGCCTCGCGAAACTTTATTTAGAGCTGAATCGTGCGGGCCAGAAGTTAACACTGAGTCTTAATATGATCGGCCTTGGGCTGGCCGTAGGCAAAGTGGTGCAGGTGAACTTGCCGCGCTTAGGCATTAATAAAGCCTATTTAGTGGTGGATTGGGCCTTTGATTTTGGCAAACCCATCAAAGTAGTGCTTAAAGAAACTCACCCGGATTTATATGACTATGACAAAGGCAGTTATACCGCCCGTAAACTCACCCCGCCGCTGAATTTACCTAATGCTAGCAATGTGCCCACGGTAGCCAATCTAACGTGGCAAGCACTGGGGGATGATGCAAACTGGCAAGGGGTGTTGAGCTGGAGCGCTCCGGGCGGCAATAGCAGTTATCGCTATCGATTAGAAATCACAGACACCAGCGACAGGCTAGTGTATCAAGCCAACCCTGATACGGCGCAGCACCATGTGCCTAAGCTGGATGTGGGCACCTATACCTGCAAAGTGTGGGCTGTTAATCTGTTTTCTAATCGCTCTAACGTGCCCGCGATGCTCAGCATCGGCAGTGATGCGCCGCCGCCTGTGGTGGGCATAGAAGTGATTGCGGGCGCGCTGGAACTCGTGCTTAAACCGCAAACGGCGGTACTCATTGCAAACAGCACGACATTTGAGGTACTTGGCTCGATTAGCAATGACTTTTCAGGGGCCATGCACATTGGCTCAGGGAAAGAGATCATTTGGCCCACTCTGCACCCCAATACCACGTATTTTGTGTGGGCGCGCAGTAAAAATAATTATGGCGTCAGCAGTTACTTTGGCCCAAGAAACGTGCAAACCAGCTCTGATAACACCTCGTTAGTGGCGCTTTTAGGTGACAGTTTTAAAAGCTATTCTTGGTTTGCTTGGGCCGATGATAACCAAGGGACAGGCTTTACCACCAACGAGAGCCAAGGCGAAAATAAAGTGTGGATGGGCATAGCCACGGATAAAGAAACTGCTAGCCCGTCGGGGAACTGGGAGGATTATACATGGAGTAAAATTCAAACGGAGATCCCTCCGGTGTTTACCCCCGAAGAAGAGACTCAGCTGGACAATATTATGGCCGGGCGACTGCCCGACGGGAGCGATGACTTGCTGGCCTTACAAGCCGCGCTTAATAACAGTAATTTATCCAACAACTTACTCAATGCTCAGCAGTTACTCAGCCAAGGTATCAGTGCCTTTGAGCTGGGCGGGGAAACCCCAGCAGGCGCATTGCTTAAAGCCCAAGAAGCCGAACAAGCGGCGATTGAGACGGCGCTTATCACGGCCAAAACCGATCCGCTATTAAGCAATAACGTCACCGAGAATAACGTCACTCGCATTGCAAGGCCCGGCGGCGGAACCTATAGCCGCCACGAATACAATGTGGTGGGGGCGATTAAGATCGCCTTGCCCGTGTTTTACAGCAATACCATGCTGAGCTTTTATGTGGATGTGTACGATTATCGCGAAGGTAAAAGCTTTTCTTTATATGTATCGGGCTATAACTATGCCGCCACGCCCACATGGAAGCAGCACACGGCAAAAATTATGGGTGACAGCCAAAGTGATCATGCGGTGCGCTTTGGTGACGACGGGGTTAATACGTGTATTTGGATTGGCGAAACGACCAGCTTATTTTATTACCCCAAAGTGGCCGTGCGTGATGTGCAGGCAGGCTATTCCAGCTATGATATCGCCACATGGGCGACAGGCTGGCAGGTGTCACAAGTCACCACGTTTGATAACGTGCAGCATGTGGTTACCGATAACATTATCGGTTCATCTATGGCCCAGCTTAAAGCCAGCGCGGCCCAAGCCGCCGCCGAAAGCTACGCGCTTGCCAAAGCCAATGTGGTTGAAACCACCGCCGCTGCTTATGCTGACGGGCTGGTGAGTGCTGAGGAGTTGCGGGCCATAGCCGATGCTACGGCCAAGGCGGATGCGGCCAAACAAGCCGCTATTGATGCAGCAGAGTTAGATGCCACCGCCAAAGCGGCAGCCGCGCAAAGTGCGGCAGAAAGCTATGCACTGGCCAAAGCAACACTTGCGGAAACCACATCAAAAGCCCACGCTGACGGGGTGGTGGATGCAGCTGAACAGCGAGCGATTGCGGATGCCACGGCGAAAGCGGACGCCGCCAAAGCGCAAGCCATAGCGGCAGCAGAGTTAGATGCCACCGCCAAGGCGGCAGCCGCGCAAAGTGCGGCAGAAAGCTATGCACTGGCCAAAGCAACACTTGCGGAAACCACATCAAAAGCCCACGCCGACGGGGTGGTGGATGCAGCTGAACAGCGAGCGATTGCAGATGCTACGGCGAAAGCAGACGCCGCCAAAGCACAGGCCATAGCAGCAGCGGCACTGGATGCGACCATTAAGGCCGACGCCGTTTATCAAGCGGCCCTTGAAAACCCACTCTTAAGCAATGTGGCTTATATGCGCACTCAAGCCGACTTTTATATGGAGTCAGGTTTAAATGGCTATAGCCATGAGTTTGAAGGGCCTGCTAATGAGTTGGTGTCTATCCCTGAGTCTGATAGTGCGCAAGTGATAAAAGCCGGGCAATACGGTGGCAATGTATTGCGGTTAATAGGGGAGCAATACGTGTTCACCATTGGCACCTTTCCTGTGGATACGGCCAAACGCTATAAAGTGAAATTCACCGTGCGCCAGCATCAAGACAGTGAGCAAAGTAAAATCTATGCGGGGGTAGTGACGCTGGATGCGAATTATGAATTTATATCGGGAGGCAGTGGTGCCCATCGATATTGTGGTATATCCAGTGTGATTTATGAAAGTGATGGCTTTCGCACCTTTGAAGGCAGCATCACAGGCATTGGGGATGCACAGGATAACTTCAGAGCGGGCACTGTGTATGTGCGCTTGGTGGCGATAGTGAATTATCGCAATGGGACGGGCATTGCGGACATTGACGAGCTGAGTTTTTATGAGATGACAGCGCAAGGCGATCTCATTGATATTGGCATGGAAACCGTTAGCGGCTCACAGGCGAAAGCACAAGCTGCGCAAAGTGCCGCCGAAAGCTATGCCACAGCTCAAGCGCAATTGGCTGAAATCATCTCGAAAGCCCACGCCGACGGCAAAGTGGATGCTGAGGAAGCCCGCGCCATAGCCGATGCGACGGAGAAGGCAGAAGCCGCGAGAGCGCAGGCCATAGCGGCTGCCGAGTTAGATGCCACTGCCAAGGCCGAGGCGGCAAAAATCGAAGCCCAAGAATACGCACTGGCAAAAGCGGAACTGGCCGAAACCACGGCTAAGGCCCACGCTGACGGCAAAGTGGATGCAGAGGAAGCCCGCGCCATAGCCGATGCCACCGCCAAGGCGGACGCCGCGAAAGCGCAGGCCATAGCGGCTGCCGAGTTAGATGCCACGGCCAAGGCGGCAGCCGCGCAAACCGCCGCTGAAAGCTATGCCTTAGCCAAAGCAACACTTGCCGAAACCACCTCAAAAGCCCACGCGGATGGGGTGGTGGATGCAGAAGAAGCCCGAGCCATAGCCGATGCCACTGCCAAAGCAGACGCAGCCAAACAAGCGGCCATTAGTGCAGCCGAGTTAGATGCCACGGCCAAGGCCGAAGCCGCCCAAAGTGCGGCAGAAAGCTATGCCTTAGCTAAAGCAACACTTGCCGAAACCACCTCAAAAGCCCACGCGGATGGGGTGGTGGATGCAGCCGAACAACGCGCCATTGCGGATGCGACAGCGAAGGCGGAAGCGGCCAAAGTGCAGGCCATAGCAGCCGCTGCTTTAGATGCCACAGAGAAAGCGGATGAAGCGCAAAGTACTGCTCAAGTTGAGGCGGTTAATGCTATCGCTTTGGGAAATTTCACGGCAGGCACTGCACTTATTCAAACCTTAATGGCCAATTCGGCTTTGTTCTTAAAGCTACAAGCTCAGCTGGGGATATTTGGTGGGCTTGCGGCTGAGGCTATCGCGGCGAATGCCATTACCACTGAAAAACTCCATGTCACGGCTCGCAATTTAGTGAATAACTTTACTATGACGGGCCATTGTGAGGGGTGGAGTTGTGGTAATGAATGGTTATCTGAAATTCAATTTTTAGGCAAAACAGTATTAGGCATCAAAGCTCTGATAAAAAACAATTTAGAAATAAGTTCTGATTATTTTGATATTGACCACAATAAAATCTATGAAGTGAACATCAATTTTTATAGAGAGTCGGGGGGAGATACTGGACAGCGTTATTTTGGTATGCGTGCTAGAGCTGTCAGTGATGGAGGTGATTCTGTTACACAGTTTTCAGCATCAACCCGAAACCCAATAACAGAAACGTCGAATCCTTATTTTTGGTACGGTGATATCAATGATGGAGAGTGGCGAACAATGAAATCTTACATCGTCGGGGCGAATGTGGATATTGCAGCTATGCCTGAATGTAGTAATGTGACATGGTTTTATCAAGTAGGCTCAGATATTACCCAAGTGTGTTTACGCATGCTCAATTATTATAACAATGGCACGGAAACTATCGATTACTGGGTAAATCCCTCAGTAACAGAAATCGGTGGTGGAGTCATATCAGCCAATCAACTACTGGCTAATACAGGTTTGTTTAATACTCTAAAAGCGAAAATTGCCAATTTTGGTGGACTCACTGCTAATGAGATAAAAGCCGACAGCGCGCTCATTAATAAGTTAGTGGGTAGCAGCGCCTTATTTAATAGTCTGCAAGCACGCTTGGCCACGTTCGGCGGCCTCACTGCCAACAGCATTTCAGCGGGGGCTATTCTTGGCCAGCACATCAAAGCAGGTACAAAGCTCACCAGCCCGATATTAGAAGGTGGCGAAATTCGCTTAATCGGTAGCACACATATGGAAGTCACGGCGGCCACCCCCTTTGGCCCTGATAACCTTATTCAGTGGTATGGCCCTAAAATCATGAATGGTTCCACTCCACATTGGAGTGTACTTAAAAAATCTAACGCCATTAATTACAAAGACGACAGAGGCAATTGTCATTTCGGCGGCACGCTGTCATCGGGCACCCTCAAAAACGAAGGCACCACTAGCGTTAAAACCCGTTACTCAGTGAACTCGTACCCATTAACAGTGGGGCCGTTTTCAACATCGGGCCGCACTAAGTCTGTGGTGTTTTCTTATGACATGTCAGGAGCGGGTTATTCTACATCAAGCAGTGTGACTAGGCCAAAACTGGGCTGGCAATTACAGCGCCGCTTAGGGACTGGCGGGTGGTCAACGGTGACCAGTGGCACTTTTAATGGCACCAGTGGGTCAATTTGGATGCCCGAATTTAGCAGGTACAGAACGTCTGAATCTTGCAGCGGCTCAACCACCTACACTGACACCAATAGAAGTACGAGTGATTTTACTTACCGAGTTAAAGTGACCAGTTATGCCCGCCATCACGGTGATACCAGTGTGACCAAACAATATCTAACCATCATAGCAATAGAGCAATAAAAGGAGAGCAACATGGCGCTAAATATGCCAAGTATCGAAATGTCCAGTGGAATAACGGTAACCGACCCGTGTCTGGTGATCAGTCAACTATCGACCAGTAACAACTTGTCACTGAGTGAAACCCTCGACAATAGCAATGAGTTAGCGATAGTCGAAGGTGGGGCACATGTGTGTACCTTTCAGTTAAGTGTGTTTGCCAGCGAGCAAGCCATTACTGAGGACAGGCCACCGATTGATCAAGTGCGTGACGGCTATAACATCCATATCTATCAAATCAGATTAGAAGATGACTTATACACAGACATGACACCACGAGAGGCGGCCTATTCGTACTTAAAAACTCTTGACGAGTACAGTACCGCCACAGATTGCCCAGAGAACACTACGATTTAACTTACTTACAGACAGTAAAAAGCCGTTTAACCTAACATTAAACGGCTTTTAAGGCGGCGTTAAACAGCATTCAGTGAGCAGCAAAAGAGGCCATTTTTAAGGAAAAGAAAATAAATCACTTTCTAGTTAGAGCACCTCAACTAGAAAGTTACTTTCTAGTTGGGGTACTTACTTTCTAGTTATTGAATATTATTTAAAATCAGTTGGTTACTTAGTATTGAATTGAAATGTCTTACATAATAACTAGAAAGAAAATAAAGGACTCTTAACGGGGAATGAGGACTACTTATTTGTTTTATAAGTAAAAATAGAGCAAGATTTTAAACTGTTTTTTTTCCAAACCCGCCGATTATTTTTCCCAAACCGCGCGACCCGCTACACGAGTGATGAATATATGGGAGTATGGAGTAGAGGTAATAAAAAAGCCTATCATAAGATAGGCTTTTTTATTTGAATGTGGTCGGTATGAGAGGATTCGAACCTCCGACCCCTGACACCCCATGACAGTGCGCTACCGGGCTGCGCTACATACCGATTTTTCATCCAACACATCGTTTACTATTGCTAGCTATGGGGGCTGTGTCGGTGTGAGACGCACTTTATCAAGAGGGCGATGCTAGCGCAAGTCATAAATGTAAATAACCGAATTGATTGCTTAGTTTATAATCTCGCGCGGTATTGATGGCCTATTTTTCGTTAATGACTATGAAAACGTTGGCTTTCATTCATGACTTGAATTAAGTCTTGAGCTTGCATTTTCTTGTTTAATCGAGATTGGTAATTTTTATCAAAAATACGATATTTACCGTGGCGATTGATCACTGTAATTTCATCTTTTTGATAAATAGCAAAAATACGGTTGTCGCCCACATACACCCAAGGTTCTTTACTGGGTTGCGTCAAGGTGCGTCCCGCACTGTAATCGCTGGCAGGATTGCTACAACCCAATACTTGAGACATGAGCGTGGGGGCGAGCCCATAATGACTGGTGCGATAGGGCACAGTACTGGGAATTTTCTGATCTGGCCAATGGATCACAAAAGGGACTTCGACACTTTGTGGCATCAAATTGACTCTCGCTTCGTTACTGTTACTGGTGAGCATTTTACCCGTTGCGCCAGTAATGATGACTAAGGTATTGCTAGGCACTTTTTTGAGCAGTACTTTTAATTGGTCATCAATAAAGTTTAAAGATTGACGATATTGATTAAAAAGGACTTTTTGAGCAGGTTTTAATGCGACATCGGATTTGACCGTTTTAATACCTAAAAAGCCCACAGGTGTATCATAGCTATCGGGGGCGGTTAAGTTGACGAGTGCAAACCAAGGAGCTGTTTGTGCATTTTGCCATTGTTTGAAGTGTTTAATGGTGTTTAAATCCGCTTCTGCTGCCCCATTCATGTTACTGGATGGCACTAGGGTAAAGTCATCAAAAATAGCCTGCGGTTGAATATTGAGCGAGCGTCCACTAAAGAGGTTGAGGTGATAACCTTGTTGTTTAAAGGTTTGGGTCATTAATGGACTCTGGTAGTGAAGATCATTGGCGGAAATATAATTGCCTTGTAGGCCATATAACAGTGAAAACATGCCACTATCAAATTGATTTCCACCACTTAAATGATTGCTATAATTTTGGTTTTGGTTGCGATATTGACTAAAGAACGGCATGGAGTATTCATCGGCAATATCTGCTCTGAAACTGTCTATGGCAATCAGTAATACATTGGCTTTACCATAGCTTGCATTTTCTGTGTGACACTGTAATGGATTAATGGGGTAGTTGAGGCTATTTTTTCTTGGGGTTTTCGGATCGTTTTTTGAGCGGCTATCAATGCCATAACTTTCCATTAAAGAGCGAGCTGTCGCAGGATAGGACAGGGGATAGGCATCATCAAAGCGAGTGATTTCAGTGATATCGGCGGCGTCTCCCCAAATATGAATAAGGTGACTGCTAACAAAACAAACACCAATAAAGGCGACCACTTTGTTGCCCAAATTCTTTTTACTGATTTTGTTAATGCGTTTCCAAATAAAATTCGCGGCAACTAACTCTAAGATCAATATGCCGATAGGTGTCACAATGTAGGATGTACCTCGTAGCAAGGCATGCAAATTTGCCCAAGCTAAATCAAAGACAAAAGGACTGAGGTGTAAGCCATAGTCGTCATAAATGATAGTGTCATAAAGGAGGATACAAAGCCCTACGGTGGCTAAAACTGCGGCCAGTCCCCGTAAAATTTTGGAATAGGGCAATAATAGAGTAATGGGAAATAAACACACTAAATAGACAATAAAAGCCAAAAAGCTAAATTGTCCTACGGTGAGCAAGAATAAATAGCCCCAACCGATCATGGAGTCTGGGTAACCGATATTTTCAAGATAACGCAGGCCGACTATCATGGCTAGAAAACCATTAAAGAAGGCAAACCAATGTCCCCAGTTGACTAAGTGCGAGACGCGATCACGTCCCATTTGTTTTTCTCGCTCGACCATATTCATCCGCTTCAGTTATATAAAATGAGAGGACTGGACAATCATCGTGACGTAGCCAGTCTCACATATGTACTTAATATTAGTTATTTTTCACTGAATTTGATAGTGCTTTTGCAAATTGTTCCGTCACTTCAGCTCTCGCTTCTGCTGGCACTTTGCTTGTCAGTAAATGGGTAACGCAATTGCCTAGTGCCATGAGTGACAGATCGGTAGGTGATTGATGTTTATCAAGTACTGCTAATAATTCAGCAATAATCGACTCAACTTGTGTGTTAGTATATTTTGATTGGATAGCCATAATATAAAAATGTTTCACTTTTAATTTAATTAGCAGCATATAATAACGGATTTCTTCTATTATCACTATCGAGGCTTATGAGTATTCACGTCGAACAAGCAATTATTCATGCAATTTCTCAAAATACTGAGGGACAACTCAGTTGTCGATTGCGTCCACAACCTTTATTAAACAGTCAAGCCGTTGAGATCATGCTTGATGAGCTGCATCAAACTTATACCAGCAAAGCGGGTAAAGGCTTTGGTCACTTTGGTATTTCAGGGGAAGACGGTGAAGCCAATCCGGCTTTTGAAAATGCCTTAACAAATTACCGCTCTGGTCAATTGGGCTTCGTAGAGTTTTCTGGTCTTGCCAGTCAATTACTGCAAGAGGAACTGGCAAAGTATGATTTCAGTCAAGGGGGCTTTTTACTGCTGTCTTGTTATACCTATATGACGAGTGATTATTTATTTGTGTCGCTTCTCAACGCAAAATCATCGATGACAGTATTAGATGATATGGAGCTGTCGGAAAACACCCATTTAGATTTGAATAATGTGCAATTAGCGGCACGTATCGATTTAACGGAATGGCAGGCGGATAAAAGTTCACGCAAATATATTTCTTTTGTGCGAGGGCGAGCCGGACGCAAAGTCGCAGACTTCTTTCTTGATTTTATGGGTTGTGTGGAAGGAGTGAATACGAAAGCGCAAAATAAATCTTTATTAACGGCGGTTGAAGATTTTGTCGCCAGTAGTGAGCTGACAAAAGATGAGCGTCAGCAAACCCGTGAGCGGGTTTTTGATTATTGCAGCGAGCGTTGTGATAGTGGTGCAGATATTGAAATTAAAGATTTAGCGGATGAGCTTGCCGACCAAGGTATGGAGTCATTTTATGACTTTGCACAAGGGGGGGATTATGCACTGGAAGATGAATTTCCGGCGGACAAACCTACCTTAAGACAATTGAAAAAGTTCTCTGGCACTGGTGGTGGCGTGAGCTTGAGTTTTGATGGTACGCATTTAGGGGAGAGAGTGATCTACGATCCTATTTCTGACACTATCATGATCAAAGGTGTGCCGGCTAATTTGAAAGATCAATTGGATCGCCGCTTAAAAGGTGAGTAGAGGCCGTAATCTTTCAGTAAAAGCACTCAATTGAGTGCTTTTATACATAGAGAAGGAATGTTAGCGATTAAAAGTGAGCTTTTGACCAAAGGTATTATCGATAAATTTCTCACCATCAAACAAATGATGTCCATTGACCCAAGTGCCTGCAATGCTGCCAGCAAATCTATGGCCTTCAAAAGGGCTCCAGCCACAATGATAACGGGTGTTATCTTTTGTTGCAGTAAAGGGGCTGTCGAGATCAATGAGCACTAAATCGGCAAAATAGCCTTCACGTAAGTAGCCTCGGTCTTTGACTTGATAGCGCTCAGCAACGGCATGGCTGGTTTTTTGTACGATTTTTTCTAAACTGAAATGCCCTTGAGCATGTAAGTCCAGTAACGATAATAGCGCATGCTGGACTAATGGCACACCTGCAGGTGCTTTGAAATAGCTTTCTGCTTGCTTTTCATCCCAAGTATGTGGAGCATGATCGGTGGCGATAATATCGATAACATCATCTTTAACCGCTTGAATTAAAGCTTGTTGATCGCTTTGTTTTTTAACAGCAGGATTACATTTAATTTGAGTGCCTAGACGCTCATAGTCACCGTCATTAAAGGTTAAGTGATGCACACAAACTTCAGCAGTAATGTTAGCGTCTTTCAATTCGCTTAAGGTTTTACCTGCTTTAAATTGATAGAGCTCATCTGCTGTGGTTAAATGCAGTACATGTAATCTTGCTTGGTGTTTTAAGGCCAATTCAGTGGCTAATTGCGAGGATTTTAAACAGGCTTCACGAGAGCGAATTTCGCCGTGAAGGGCCATGGGAATATGCTCTCCATATTGCTCACGGGCTTTGGCTTCATTGGCGGCAATCATGGGGGAATCTTCGCAGTGAGTGACAATCAATACGGGTGAATATTTAAAGATACCTTCTAAGGTGTCAGGATCGTTGACCAACATGTTACCTGTTGATGCGCCCATGAAAATTTTTACACCACAAGCTTCATTGGGATCCAAGTTTTTAATTTCATCTAAATTATCATTAGTGGCACCTAGATAAAAACTAAAATTTGCCAGTGAGCTTTGTTGAGCTCGATTATACTTATCTTGTAGGGCTTGATAATTGGTTGTTTGTGGGTTGACGTTGGGCATTTCCATAAAGCTGGTGATCCCTCCGGCCACCGCGGCTCTAGACTCTGTGGCTATGGTGCCTTTATTAGGGAAACCAGGCTCTCTGAAGTGAACTTGATCGTCAATCATACCAGGTAATAAATATTTACCTTTTGCATCAATGACTTTCATTTCAGAAGTCGGTGAGATCTGTGGGGAAATTTGGCTGATCCGGCCATGTTCAATTAACAGATCTTGCGATGAGATTGTACCTTCGTTAACCAATTGAGCATTACAAATAAGGGTTTTCATAGGCTACCTGAGTTGAAGAGTTAATTTTTATGTCAAAGACATCCATATAATACTCGAAAAAAGGGAGAGGATCATATTAAAATGGGCGATTCGCCTTTGCGCTTTAAGACATGGCCTCGATTTGTTGCAATCATGGTTTGTTTTATGGAAGTAGGGTTAGTGATTTTTACATTTTTTGCCTTTTGGCCATCGCTGAATGGGCGTGAATAGGTAGACTGTTTTTCTGCCTGGGAGTTTCAATGCAATTGTTTGTTAAAGATTTAACCGTCATCGATTTTTCGTATTTATGTGCAGAGCGTGGCATGGTCGGGGAAAGTTGGATTGTGGATGTGGTGCTTAGTGGTGGGCTTGATGAGCAAAATATGGTGTTAGATTTTGCTAAAGTCAAACGTACGATTAAAGATACCATTGATGATATTGCTGATCATCGTTTGCTTATTCCGACCGCATGCAGTGAAGTGCGTTGGCAACAACAAGGTGATAGAGTGTGGATGGATTTTTCCAGTGCTAAAGGTGATTTTCACCTCGCTTGTCCTGAACAAGCGTTTGCCCTTATTCCCAGTGAAGCGATTACGTTTGACAGTGTTGATACTTTTTTAAAAAAAGCTTTGACGGAAGTACTGCCTGATAATGTCGAAGGCATTTCATTGATTTTACGTAATGAGGAGCATGCGACACCTTTTTATCATTACACTCATGGACTCAAAAAACATGATGGTAATTGTCAGCGTATTGCTCATGGCCATCGTAGTCCTATTCATATTTATGAAAATGGAGTCGCTGCGACTCAATGGGATGATTATTGGGCCGAACGTTGGCAGGATATTTACTTAGGCAGCGAAGAAGATATCGTGCCAGTGGGGACACTGTCTTTGTCAGTGCAAACTCAAGTGTCAGATAAAACACACTTTGGTTTTCATTATCAAGCCCCTCAAGGGGACTTCCAACTGGCGATGCCAAAGACCTGTTGTGATATTATTCCACACGATACGACGGTTGAATTGCTCGCTGATTTTATAGCGAATACTCTGAGTGAAAAAGTGCCAATGAGTCATTTTAAAGTGGTCGCGTTTGAAGGTGTCGGTAAAGGTGCGATTGTGGAGAAAGGGCCTGTTGGCTAAGTTGAACAGCAATCATCAATGGGAGTCATATGCGTCTAGTGTGTTTTTTGGTGCTCATCAATGTGAGTGTGATCCAGTCGGTATTGGCTGATGTGCAATTTTTTGGTGAGGTGCAACCGGGTGCGGTGATCCGTGCTAAAACCACGCCGGGAACTCAGGTTTTTTTAAATGATAAAGCCATTAAAGTGACGCCTGATGGTCAGTTTGTGTTTGGTTTTTCAAGGCAGCCTGAATTATCTCAATCTTTACGTTTAGTTTATCCTGATGGATTATCACAATTTGTGCCTTTTACGTTAAGTGAACGTGATTATCAGATCCAAAAAGTGAATGGGATCAGCAAGAAAATTATGAAGCCTGATCCTAAAGCGCAATTAAGAGCGGCCAAAGACAGTGGTGAGGTAAAGGCCGCGAGAGCGGTCTTTAGCCCCAATTTAGCCTTTACTCAAGATTTTATTTGGCCACTTACGGGACGGATTTCAGGCGTCTATGGCAGTCAACGTTTTTATAATGGCAAACCTGGAACACCACATTATGGTGTTGATGTAGCCGCTAAAACGGGAACGGCTGTTGTGGCGCCTGCTAGTGGCACTGTCAGTTTGTCGGTGAAAGATATGTTTTATTCTGGTGGGACGTTAATTATCGATCATGGTTATGGTTTGAGTTCTAGCTTTTTACATTTGAGTAAGCTGTATGTCAAAGTGGGTGATACGGTCAAACAAGGCCAACCTATTGCCGAAGTTGGGGCGACAGGGCGTGTGACGGGCCCACATCTCGATTGGCGGGTGAATTGGTATCAAATGCGGCTGGATCCTACGACTGTTGTGCCATCAATGGCCAGTGTTCTTGCTAAAAAATAAGCGTGATGTATCGATATAAAAAAACCAGAACAAATGTTCTGGTTTTTTTATTATGAAATGATTCATTTGCGAGTGTATAAAATTTTACTGTTTCGACTCTTCCATTTTAAAATAATCGAATACCGCCACATTCCTTTGATTAAAATATAGCTACTGGCCGAAAAAATAATGCCTAAAGTGAGGCATCCCACAAGAAAAGGCGGGCCTATGGTGCTGATAGAGGATTCAATCCAATGCCAACTGGCCTCAAAAGCAAAAGGTCGCTCATGATAGCCTAAAATTTTGGTGCCTAAAATATAGGCGCCATAAAACATAAATGGCATGGTTAATGGGTTGGTTATCCAGACAAGGGCCACAGCAACAGGAATATTGACATTAAACACAATAGCCAGTGCTGCAGCAAGCACCATTTGAAAAGGCATAGGGATCCAGCCGACAAAAAGACCTACAGCAAATGCGCCGGGTGCAGAGCGTCGATTCAATGCCCATAAATTGGTTTTATGAAGCAATTTGCCAAAGATGCGTAAATGTTTATGATTTTGCAAGACTTCAGGCTTTGGCATAAACCTTTCTATTAATTTTTTTGGCATATCTGTACTTTACAGCCTTAACTTATTCATGATGAATCGATTTCTATTAGGTTTTTGTGTCACTATTATTTCTACTATTGTGTGGCCTGCGTTGCCACCTTTTTCATTTGTCTTGATTTTACTGCTTGCATCAGGCTTTGTATTTCGCCTCTCCCCGTTTTTCTCTGGTGGCCTGTTTGCGGCGGCTTGGCTGGGATTGTTTTACCATCAACTTATGTCATGGGATCTGCCTGCCGATCCAACCTCTGTAAAATTAGAGGGCGAAATAATAGCATTAGTTCACTCAAACGGCGACTGGATAAATGTAGACGTTGAGCTAACAGGTGTAAATTCATTCCACTTGGTAACTAAAAAGTTAAGATTAACTTGGTCAAAACCGCCTCCTTTACAAATAGGCCAAACTTGGCAACTCACTGCTAGACTAAAGTCGATATCAGGCGTGTTAAATCAAGGGGGCTACAATCAACAAAAAAATTTGTTGAGTAAGCATATCATAGCAAAAGGAAAAGTGCTTTCAGGGCGTTTATTGAAAGAAACGGTACCGTTAAGGGCGCAATTTATTCATGCATTATCTCCTATTTTGGCATCTTTTGATAATGGTGACTTAATGCTGGCATTGATTGCCGGAGATAAACAAGGGATTTCAGTGCATCGTTGGCAAGCTTTGCGGCAAACTGGTACTGGACATTTAATGGCGATTTCTGGTTTGCATTTAAGTGTTGTCGGTGTGTGGATTTTTGTGAGTGTATTTTGGTTTTTACGGCAATTTTTTTCGCCTATTGGGCGAAGTCATCTCTTTATTGCCAGCTTTGTCAGTCTGTTTACTGTTGCGTTTTATGCCTATTTAGCAGGCTTTTCGATATCCACACAACGGGCATTTATTATGTTGCTATTGGTGATGGGACTCAGTTTGTTAAAGCGCTGTTCTTCACCTTGGGAACGCTTATTGTATGCACTCTTTTTTGTACTATTGCTCGATCCTGTCAGCTGTTTAAGTGCGGGCTTTTGGTTGTCATTTAGTGCATTAGCAATTATTTTACTGACAATTCAAAATCATATAACTCAAGTTCAATCTGACGATGCCTCAGTCGATACCTCTTCTCAATCTAGCCTGTTGGGCAGCTTTAGGGCTAAATGTTGGCTTTTTTGGGGGATCCAATGGCGATTGTCTTTAGGCTTAGGGGGATTACAAGCCCTTTTT
Organism: uncultured Shewanella sp.; assembly: GCF_947491715.1. Classification (GTDB taxonomy): domain Bacteria; phylum Pseudomonadota; class Gammaproteobacteria; order Enterobacterales; family Shewanellaceae; genus Shewanella. Next base: position 278,967 of record NZ_CANLKR010000002.1, read on the forward strand.
TTTGGGGGGATCACGTTACACAGTTTTTGGATTAACTTGATTTTAGTGCCGTGGTTTAGTGTGATTGTTATTCCTGTGATGGTATTAGCGGTATGCATTTGGGCGCTAGGACAATTATTACACTTTGATGTTAATGCTGTTTTTTCATTATTGGATTGGAGTTTATGGCCTGTTAGTGAGTTATTAGCGTTAAGCTTTCATTTTGTGGGACGTTGGATTGTATTGCCTGATCCCGTTATATATACCGGGATATTGGCGTTAATCGGTGGCGTGATTTTCTGTCGAGTGATAGGTCAAAGATGGAGAGTGTGTTGTGTTTTACTTTTTTTACCTTTCACTCTTCAAATCATGACTTGGCTGTGGCCACCTAAAGGGCATCAATGGTCGGTGCATATTTTAGATGTTGGTCAAGGCTTAGCCGTGATGGTTGAGAAATCAGGTCATGGATTACTTTATGATACGGGAGCAGCCTACGGTGAACATTTTAGTTATGCTAAAAGGGTTGTTATTCCTTTCTTGGCTGCGAAAGGGATCCGGTCTTTGGATTATTTAATATTAAGTCACGGGGATAATGATCATGCGGGCGGTGCTGAGGATATGGTTGATGTTTATCCTAATGTGCAAATGATCACCGATATACCTTCATATCATGGTCAAGCGTGTCGACCTCATAGACTGTTCTGGCAAGGCTTACAACTTGATGTACTTGGTCCACTTCAAAAAATGAAAGGCAATAATGGCTCATGTGTTATTCGAATCTATGATGATTTTCATAGTGTGTTATTAACGGGAGATATTGAAAAGCGGGGGGAGAAGCACTTGCTTAAACAGTCTGCTGATTTACGCTCTACATTACTTATTGCTCCTCATCACGGCAGTCTATCTTCATCGACTCCAGATTTTGTTACAGCGGTTTCGCCGAAATTGACGGTTTTTCCTGCAGGCTTGCATAATCGTTACGGCTTTCCTAAGCCAGAAATTGTATCTCGATATAGGAGTATGGGCAGCCAAGTTACGAGTACGAGTGAAATGGGGCAGGTTAGTGTTTTTTTTAATCAGGAAGCTTGGCGGTGGGTAACATATCGTCAAGATTTAGCGTCATTTTGGTATAACGGCTTGTTTGGATTTGGCGAAGTGGATAAAGCAGAGTAGAATGCTCTTTTTTCCATTTGCTAGCTTGGGTCAATGATAACATCTAATAACAATGAAACTTGGATGGTCTTTAAGAGATTATTAGGCTATTTAAAACCGTTAAAAACCGTTTTTGTTTGTGCCATTATCGCGCTTATGGTTTATGCATTAGTGGATGCTGCTTTTATTGCTGTGATTAAACCTTTTATCGATGAAGGTTTTGGTGGAGGAGCCAGTAAAATAAGCCCTGTTGGTGGTCAATTGGATTTTGGCACGAGTGGCGGTTTTAATGCCAGCCGTGATGTATTAATCATGGCTCCCTTTGTGGTTATTGGTCTGTTCACTTTACGGGGGCTGGCAAATTTTGCTTCAACTTATTGTGTGGCGTATATGAGCGCACGGCTTATTCAAGACATGCGTCAAGAAGTCTTTGAGCATTATTTGAAGTTACCCGTGAGTTATATGGACAGAGAGAATACGGGTAATTTAATTTCTCGTGTGACTTATGATACAGAGCAAATTGCTCGAGCTTCTGGAAGTGCATTAATTACCATTGTCAGAGACAGCATTACTGTGGTGGGCATGCTGGGCTTGATGTTTTATTTTTCATGGCAATTATCCTTGTGTATTCTAGTCATTGGACCGATTATTGGTCTGGTGATTGCGGTTGTGAGTCGACGTTTTCGAAAAGTATCAAAGCAAATTCAGGCGGCAATGGGGGGCGTGACTGCGGCGACAGAGCAAATGATTAAAGGTCATAAAAATGTGTTGTCTTTTGGTGGCCAAAAAGTCGAATCCGAGCGCTTTTATCGCATCAATGATCGTAATCGTTATCAGAACATGAAATTAGCGACGACGCAGGCCATTAGTCAGCCATTAGTCATGATTATTGGCTCTTTTGCGTTAGCCTTTGTGTTATATGCGGCCAGCATAGATTCACTCAAAGCTGATTTAACCGCAGGAACGTTTGCTTCTTTGCTTGGTGCGATGATGGCGATGTTACAGCCTATTAAAAACTTAACGCGTGTGAATGCTGATTTTCAGCGAGGTATTGCTGCCTGTACAACGGTTTTCGAGCTATTAGATACCTCAGCAGAGGTGGATACAGGCACACTTGAAGTGAAACGTGTTCGTGGTGATTTATGTTTTAAATCGGTTGACTTTAGTTATCAGGGTCAACCAAAGAAAGCATTGAATGGTATTGATTTTTCTGTTAAACAAGGTAAAACCATTGCCTTAGTTGGTCGTTCGGGATCGGGAAAGTCGACGATTGCCAGTTTGATCACGCGTTTTTATTCAGGGCTGAGTGCTGGAGAAATTTGCCTTGATGATGTGCCCATTGAACAATATTCACTGAAATCGTTGCGTAAACAAGTGGCTCTAGTCTCTCAACAAGTGACGCTATTTAACGATACCATTGCCAATAACATTGCTTATGCCTATTCAGGTCAAGTCACTCGAGAACAAATCGAGCATGCTGCAGAGCTAGCTTATGCAATGGAATTTATTAAAGACTTGCCGAATGGATTGGATACGGAAATTGGTGAAAATGGTGTGATGTTATCGGGTGGACAGAGGCAGCGTATTGCCATTGCTCGCGCTATTTTACGTGACGCTCCTGTGCTTATTTTAGATGAAGCGACTTCAGCTTTGGACACGGAGTCCGAAAAAGCGATTCAGCGGGGATTGGATAATTTACGTCAAAACCGGACTTCGATTGTGATTGCACATAGACTTTCAACAATTGAAAGTGCGGATCAAATATTGGTCATTGATCAAGGGCAAGTGATTGAGCGAGGCACCCATGATGTGTTAATTGAAAAAGATGGGGCTTATGCCAATCTTTATCAGATGCAGTTTGGTGAATAATGCAAGCCTGGATTAATCAAGTTTGGTATGGAAGCAGCCTGTGGCGCTGGGTATTAATGCCAGTATCTTGGCTGTATGCCATAGTGACAGCCATTAGACGTCAACTATATAAATCAGGTTTTAAAAAAGTCACTTCATTGCCCGTCCCTGTCATTATTGTGGGTAACATTACTGTTGGAGGGAGTGGAAAGACGCCGACAGTTATCTATTTGATTGAGTTGTTGCGCCAACATGGTTATAAACCAGGGGTGATAAGCCGAGGTTATGGTGTGACTATCGAGGGGGTAAAATCGGTATACCCTGGGGCGAAAGCCATGGAAGTGGGTGATGAACCTGCGATGATAGTGGCGCGTACTCAAGTGCCTATGGTTGTTGGGCCTAACCGTATTCAAGCTGCCAATCAGCTACTGGCGGATTTTGATGTGGATATTATTATCAGTGATGATGGCTTACAACATTATGCCATGGCGAGAAGTATCGAAATGGTTGTTGTTGATGGCCATCGGCGTTTAGGTAATGGCTCCTTGTTGCCCGCAGGTCCTTTAAGGGAAGGTGCTTGGCGACTTGAACAAGCTGATTTCATTATCATTAATGGTGGTGAGGCTAAAGAGGGGGAATTTCAAATGCGTCTGCAAGCCAAGCCCATTCAGCCTTTACTTACCGGTTCTTCCCATCCATTTCATCGAGATGAACCTATTGTGGCAATGGCTGGAATAGGGGATCCGCAGCGTTTTTTCAATAGCTTAGCCCAATTAGGATATCAAGTGCATAAAACGCATGGGTTTGATGATCACCAAGCTTATTATTTATCGACCATCAGCGATGTTGCGGGCAATTATCCACTCGTGATGACCGAGAAAGATGCGATTAAATGTATGGATTTTGCCAAAGATAACTGGGGTTACTTAGCGGTTGATGCCAGTATGTCATCAGGTTTTGAGCAAGCCTTATTAATTGAAATTAGTGCTAAGATGAAAGCGTTAAGGTCGAATATTCTTAAACAAGATCGATATTAAAGGTATATATTCAATGATATTTGATAAAAAATTGTTAGACATAGTGGCATGTCCTGTTTGCAAAGGAGCATTAACTTATGAGAAGCAAGCACAGCAGCTGATCTGCAAATTTGATAAGTTAGTCTATCCCATTAATGACGGTATTCCCGTTTTGCTAGAGAATCAAGCTCAAGCTTGGATGCCGAAAGAGACAAATAGTTAATATTCGGTAATGCTTGTCAATTGAATACGTTAAGTTTTTTGTTTAAACGTAAGAAAATATGTCGAAAAGCGCCGTGTGGCGCTTTTTTATTCTTTCATGTTTGTGAACTTTCTTCCTTATATATATAATAACTAGTTAATTACTTCACTCTTTTTTGATTAGATGGAGTTATGTTCTGTTTATTTTTCCTGTTGTTACTTTTCAATTTACCGTCTTATATGAATGGAGTCTGAGTCATGGTAGATAATGTCTTTAAATCTTTTATTGCAGAGCTATTAGTGCTGAATAAAGGTGAGCGAGTTTCAAATTTTGAATATCGAGGGAAGCGGTATTGGTTGAAGCAAGCTGAGCATCACTCTGGTGTGATGCGAATATTAAAACCCAGTCCGCTAGAGGCGATTAAAACCGAAGTCTTGACGTTAAAAAAAATGGCGGAGAAGCTAGCGCCTGTGCCTAAGTTGGTCTTGGCAGAAAAAGATTTTTTTGTGGTTGAGGATGTGGGGTCAACGGTCAAGCAATGGCTAACCGAAGAGCAGATCAGTCAGCCATGTATGCATCAAATTTTAAATGACAGTGCTAAAGCATTGGCTAATTTGCATAAGATGAGTTTAGCTCATGGTCGTCCGGCTTTACGCGATATTAGTTGGCAGGATGGTCAGGTAACTTTTATTGATTTTGAGGCGAGTCAATACAAAAAAGATCTTGATTACCAACAGGTAAGAGATCTTCTCGTGTTTATCCATAGTTTGTATCGTTATCTGGGGCCACTGCATGACTTTATTGTACCTGCCATCGAACAGTATCGTTTACAGGGTGGAGAGGCGATTTGGCAAAATGCGGCTAAGTGTTTAAAAAAATGGCAATGGCTATATTATCCTGTGTCCCTATTTAAAAATCGGGGCGGGCGTGATTTAACGCCAGTTTATTGGGTTTTGAAACATTTTAGAGGTCAATCAGCTCATTCATTTGGCTAGACCGTTATTTGAGATAAAAAGACCTTAATATTGAGGTCTTTTTTATTTTCTGTTTATTGATTTGATATTACTCAGCTTGTATTTGTGGAGACAAGTCTTGGTATAAGGTTTCTATCCACTTTTCTTCACTCACGAAAAAAAGCCCCCATTGCTTCCATTGCGCAGGAAAACCCTGTTTTTGGATCATTTCAAGTGATTTATTATTTGCTAACTGGGTTTGCATCCACAAAATTGAGTCATCCAACATGGCTTTGAATCGAATCAGATCGACCTTAGTGGCCAGACTGCCATGACCTGGAATGATTTTTGTTTGTGCATTGACTTTACTGAGAATATTGGCCACATTGTTGCGGTAACCTGTGACCGAGCCACCCTGTTTGAGATCGATATAGGGAAACCTATCTTTGAAGAATAAATCGCCCATATGAAGAATGTTACCTTGATCCCACCACACCACACTGTCTCCATCGGTATGGCCTGAGCTCATGTGTACTATGTTGAAGATATCATTATTAAAATGGATGTTAATGCTATCTTGGAAAGTGATAACAGGAAGAGCAGATTTTGGTCGTTCAGGATCCGCTGACAAACGAGTCAATACATTCTCAGTGGCTATGATGGTACCATGTTGACCAAAATAGTCATTGCCGCCAGTATGATCTCGGTGAAAATGAGTGTTAATAATAAACTGTGGCAGTCCAGGTTGGATGTCATTGAGTGTTTTGGTGATTTTATCGGCGAGTGGGGCAAATTGATCGTCAATGATGAGCAGACCATCAGAGCCTGCTGATACACCCATATTGCCGCCTGCACCCATGAGCATGTAACTGTTGTCATTGAGGGGAATGGCAATTATCTCAACGTCGCTAAATTTGTCTTCATCGGCATGGGCGAATACACTCATTATACTGGAAATAAGTATAATGATGTTCAGGTTCCAACGTGACACGCTCCATTTAGGTTCGCTCCATTTAGCTAGTGTTTGAATACAGGCTCTCTCCATGTTCATTTCCTTATTTTAAATGCCAGTTAGAATGTTGCATTTGAGAGTATATTCTCTCTAAGTTAAGTATGAAATTTAACTTGAAATGATAGAAAGTGGTAGTGAACTTTTAGGTGTTTATTACTAAAGTGTCATTAGCATTCAAAAAGGTGAATGGCATTTTTATGTGTGAGTCTTCATTATTTTATTGCAAGGAATGAAGTTAAGTTCCCTTAGCAATATACCCGTCATCACTATTGTTTTATATTCTTCATTTGGTGTGAAGTGTTTACGTGTAGTATAAAAGTATTAATTTACATAGTAATTATATTCATTAGATTAGAGCGATATCATACTCAAGCCTCATTTAATCTTTGCTTTAAACAGCTATATTCAGGCGTATTAGATATTTTTTGTTTCTCAAAAAGAAATTAAAAATTGCAATAAATTAAAAATATCAATTTTATTCTATTTTCTATCGTCATAAAAGTTGAATGGAATCGATAACATCTATAGTTTGCTTAGGAGCTGATATGTATTATTTTATGAGGTCTAAATCCCCTACATTTTATTTTATTTCAGTGTGTTTGTTAGTCTTATTATTGATGGGCTGTGGAGGAGGTGATGATACGTCTTCTACTAGCTCCAATACTGACGACATGACTTCTACTAGCTCCAATACTGACGACATGACTTCCACTGATACCAGTACTGCCGATGCTTCGGGGACAGTTGATAGTGATGATGATGTTACTACAGTGGCTGAACAATTAGCCCCCCAAATTACTCAATTAACGGCTGAGGCTATGGCCGAGGGCTTTTACAGTGCCCGTGTAACTTGTACAAGTTGTATAGAGAGCTTATACGATTACAAGTGGACAGTTAATGATAAGATCGTCAGTTCAGAGCAGACTTACATGCCAAAAATAGGTGGTTTAGATTATACCATGAGGCTTGAAGTTAGAGGTATGGATAGTGAAGAGCAAGTCACTGCAAGCGAGTATGTGTTGTATGGAATTATTGATATTGTTGATGTTTATTCAACTGGCTCAGCTTTTGCGGCGCTCAAGGCAGACGGCAATGTGGTGACATGGGGAGATAAAAACTCTGGTGGTGACAGTAGCGGTGTCGACAGTGAGTTGACTGACATAACTATGATTTATTCAACCAGCTCTGCCTTTGCTGCACTCACGGCTGATGGCAAGGTTGTAACATGGGGTAATAAATCTTTTGGTGGTGATAGCAGCGCTGTGGCGAGTCAGTTGGTCAACATTAAAGATATTCATTCAACGGAGTATGCTTTTGCTGCTCTCACGGCGGATGGTAGTGTGTTGACATGGGGTGGAGATCTGTTTAGTGATGATAAAGAAAGAATTGTTGTAATCGAAGAATTAGCTGATATTACAGCTATTTATTCAAACGATTATGCTTTTGCAGCAATAACCGCTGACGGCCGTGTAATCACATGGGGTGATAGTGAATATGGTGGTGACAGCAGTGAAGTGACTAAAGAATTAGTTGAAATTAAGGCAATTTATTCAACAGCTTATTCATTTGCAGCGCTCAAGGGGAATGGCAGTGTGGTGACATGGGGTTATGACTTTTATGGTGGCGATAGTAGCGCTGTTGCAGATAAATTAGTTGATATTACGATGATTTATTCCAGCTATTCAGCCTTTGCGGCACTAACGGCTGATGGCCACGTGGTGACATGGGGGAATACCTATTCTGGTGGTGACAGCAGTACGGTGACAAGTGAGTTAGTTAATATCAGTAATATTTACTCGACAAGGGATGCTTTTGCGGCACTTACGGCTGATGGCCATGTGGTGGCATGGGGTAATAATTATTCTGGTGGTGATAGCAGTGCTGTGGCGGATGAATTAATTGATATTACTATGATTTATTCAAACTATGTAGCCTTTGCTGCACTTACGGCTGATGGCCACGTAGTAACATGGGGAGCTCAACCTTCTGGTGGTGATAGCAGTGCCGTGGCGCATGAATTGGTTGATGTCACGTCTATTCATTCGACATCTCAAACTTTTTTGGCACTCAAGGCCAATGGTAGCGCGGTCACATGGGGCAGTGAGTTTTCTGGAGGAGAAATTAGTGCTGTAGCGAGTGAACTGACCAACATAACGGATATTTATTCCAATGATTTCGCTTTTGTAGCGTTAACCTCCAATGGTAATGTTGTGACATGGGGAGGGATTAATCATGGAGGAGATAGTCGTGCTGTGGCGAGTGAATTAGTGAACATTAATACTATTTATTCAACTCAAAGGGCCTTTGCGGCAGTCAATGATGAACAAAATGTCGTGACATGGGGCACCAGTATTGATGGTGGGGACAGCAGTGCAGTTGATGAAGCATTGACCGATGTAAAGGTGATTTATTCTACAGAGTTTGCCTTTGCGGCACTCAAGAATGATGGTCGTGTGGTGACATGGGGTGAAAGTGAATATGGAGGTGGTGATAGCAGTGCTGTGGCGAGTCAACTTATTAACATTACGGCAATTTATTCAAATGGTTCAGCCTTTGCAGCTGTCAATGGTGATGGTAGTGTGGTGACGTGGGGCAATAGTTATGCTGGTGGAGATAGCAGTGCTGTGGCGAATGAACTCGTTAATATTACAACTGTTTATTCAAATGGTTCAGCCTTTGCAGCTGTCAATGGTGATGGCAGTGTGGTGACGTGGGGCAATAGTTATACTGGCGGTGATAGCAGTGCTGTCGCGAGTGAACTCGTTAATATTGAAGCTATTTACTCTACAGGTTCTGCCTTTGCGGCACTGAAGGTCGATGGCAGCGTGGTGACGTGGGGCAATAGTTATACTGGCGGTGATAGCAGTGCTGTGGCGAGTGAATTAAAAAATATTGCAATGATTTATTCGACTGAATCCGCCTTTGCTGCACTCACTGATGATGGCCACGTGGTGACATGGGGAGAGGTAACATGGAGCGATGATTATCCTGCTCGGGACATCAGTACCGTTGAGGCCCAATTATTTGATGTTAAATCAATTTATTCAACATGGGGTGCCTTTGCAGCACTGAAGGCCGATGGCAGCGTGGTGACATGGGGTGTTGATTTTAGAGGTGCTGACAGCAGTGCTGTGGCCAGTGATCTTAATAATATTAAAACACTTTTTACAACTCAATCAGCTTTTGCTGCATTAACTGAAGACGGTAATGTGGTATCTTGGGGAGGAGATACTTATGGTGAAGGCCATTGGGGAAGGCATGAAAAATTTGGATACGGTACAGATGGTCTTATTACTTTGGATGCTAGTGAATTGAACAACATTAAAATGGTTTATACAAATGATTCATCCTTTGCTGCAGTTAAGGTAGACGGTAGCGTGGTAACATGGGGTAATAGCAGCTCTGGTGGCGATAGTAGTACAGTTGCTGATGAATTGACCAATATTGCTGCTATATATTCTACCGACTCTGCCTTTGCGGCACTAAAGGTAGATGGTGGCGTGGTCACATGGGGCGGGTATAACTATGGTAATGATAGTCGTGCAGTTGTAACTGAGTTATTACCCTCTTTAGTATTAATTGAAACCTCTATTCCTTAATTTGTCGTTCATTTGGAGTTCGCATTGCATCATTTCTATTTGAAATGATGCAATTGCTTAAGCCCTGCTATATCAATGGTGGTTTAAAAACTCATTTTATATTAAATAGTTATCCTTGGTGCGAATAAACATTATTCAGGGGGAGCGGTAATCATCACCTATGGAATTTATGGGTTAAATTTACAGATGTTTTATCTTATCAGGGCACTATGAACCGATAAAATAAAGAAACCCTTGTATGATTGAGGCATTCATTAAATCCAAGAAAAAGGCACCGACTAATGGTACAAGAATAAAGGCTTTGGGTGAGGGACCGTGTTTTGCCGTAACGGCATTCATATTGGCAATGCCCACGGGAGTGGCGCCCAATCCAAGCCCCACAAACCCAGAAGACATTACCGCAGCTTGATAATCACGCCCAAGGAAGCGAAATACAATAAAGATAGCGAAAAAAATCATCATCACCGTTTGTGCGAGCGTCACAAATAACACGGGACCTAAGGTATTTGATAATATCCAAAGTTGCATGCTCATTAAGCTTAGGCAAAGAAAAAGTTGAAGACTGATTTCCTGAGCAATATCCACCGCATTTTTTGACAATGTGAGTTTAAAGCCGTCCGCGATATTGGTGATGATGATTGCGCTTAACATGGCCGTTAAAAAGCCGGGTAATGTCACGCCACGTCCAGAAAGATAGTTATTGACGAGCTCGCCTGCTTGCACACAAACAGCCAAGATCATCAAGGTGCCAAGGGCGCCTCTGACTTTCGCGTTGATTGAAGTATTCACAGGCGTCTCTTTCGTTTCTGGCAGGTGATTGGTATCATCATCTGACGGTGTTAATTGATATTTATTGATTAAAAAGGTGGCCACGGGCCCGCCAACAATCCCCCCCGCAATGAGGCCGAGTGTGGCGAACATGATGCCGACTTCTGTTGCCCCTTTTAATCCTGCTTCTTGTGCGATATCTCCCCAGGCAATAGCGGTGCCGAAACCGCCAGCAAATGAGACACTTCCGCCAAACAGTCCATATCCTGGATTGACGCCCAAGGCGGTGGCAATACCCACGCCAACTAAGTCTTGTAAAATGAGAAACACTGCCGTGACGAGAGTGAGAATAAGGAGTGCCTTTCCGCCTGCGGCCAGGGTTCTGAATTTGGCAGATAGCCCCACGGTTGAAAAGAACACTAAGATCATTTGATCTCTTAGTGCCAAGTCAAACAGGATCTTTATGTCAAAAACGAGATAGATAATGGCAATGAATAGGCTAAATAAAAAACCGCCCGTGACGGCGACTGGGATATTAAAGCGTTCTAAAAAGGACCATTTTGTATTGAGAAAACTGCCGATGAACCAGACCAATATGGTTAAAATGACCACATCAGCACCGTCTATTAATATTTCTCTCATTTCTCCTCCCTGTTTCTCTCAAAAAAGCGGCTGTCCATGGTATGTTTTACTCCAGTGCAATGTAACATGTCCAGTGCCAATAACATGCCTATATCATTGTCATTTAAAGTGTCAATTTAAGCCTAAGGTAATACGATTATTTTTTTGTGTCATCTTGCATAATTTAGTGAAAATACTATTGCTGTAGTTGTGGCTTAATTTTAATCTGACTGTTTTTTATCCGCTTAAAAAGAGCCGTTTTTTATCTCGGTGTGTGTTTTATCACTTTTTATCACTTTTTATCACAAAATAGTGAATAGTGAATAGTGAATAGTGAATAGTGAATAGTGAATAGTGAATAGTGAATAGTGAATAGTGAATAGTGAATACGTTAATTGCATCTAGCCGCTGACCAATACCTTCTATTTTACAGACTTTTTAAAAGAGAGAACATCATTTATTAACATGGGGTTTTGGGGCTTATTTTATATGTTTAATCCAATGTTCTAAATGTTTTAATGCTAATCAGAGACCTTAAATGCACTTTCATTTTGTGAGTGTGAAACGCACATGGGCCCCTGAGTCATCCATTAACAGCATTTTAATACCTATGTCATCATTAAAATATTTGGCACAGCCTTTTAATAGACCTAAACAAACATACCCCATGCAACGAGGCGAAATGTAATCCATAATCAGTTTATTTGACGATACAAAAATGATAATAACTGTTGGCACCTTTGCCTTAGGGTACAGCTTTTTAGCTTCGACATGAATGTAGGTTTCCAAGTAAATAATAAAATCAATGGTATTATCTATATCCATATCCTCAATGTTAATTGGCAAACTGGTTAGAAAAGGAAGAAACACTTCCCGCCCCATTATTTCAAGTAAATTATTTACCGGTAATCCAGTTAATTCGCTTAACGCATTCACAAGCTTTAAAAGTCTATGATGAGAATAATTACTGTTTGGAGTAAATTGGATATCGTCATTGGCTTTTTCAGTCATAGCACGGCAAATACTGCTGCCAAAATGCCTATTAACAATATTGATGAACTCGATAAAAACAACACCTTGCATGTGTGTCTTGTTACCTTTATTTCATAATCAAAAGAAGTGTATGGGTAAGTATTAACGTCAAATGAGTAAATATCAATGAAATGGTACAAAATAGAGGCTAGACTACCACCATCGAGGTGGTTAAGGTAGTGATTGCTAAAATTGCTTGAACAGGTAAATCTGGACTCATAAATGAGCCTAACTAATCTTACTGTTTAACGCCCCATCCATAATTGCCTTGTTATATGCTGCTTACAAATTACTTTCAATCATTTCTTTTATTTTATGAGCTTTAACGAAGTGGTCTAGTTTATGAGTTTGAATCCACCAAGTAGCTGCTTCCATAAGTAACTCTGGATTATCATTTTTATTAGCGAAAAAAGCATAGAATGATAAACCAACATTATCACCTTTGGTTGCAATTTTCTTATCACAAACTTCGATGATTTTACTTCTTAATTCTGATCTCATAGATAATTCCATTTTCAAAACCTGAAAAGCATCTAATGCCCAACTAATAAGTGAGCCAAATACTGGCGGGCGAATTGCGGTTTTTGTAAAGCGGGTGACACACCATTTTGTTCGACAGTCTACATTTATTAGGCCTGATTCTGACTCTCAACGAGCCTATGAAATGATTCACCTTTATTTGATACAGAGAACAATTCAGTCGAAATAGAATACTTCGAAATGTGCTGACTACCTTTTCTACAACCATAGTATTTTCTCTAATGTTGACTGAAATTGATGTGCAGCCGCGAGTAAGTATTTTAGCCTGTAGAGGTGCTAAGTGTCTAACATTTTGCAGAAAGGTTCACGTTTGAAACCAAGAAGACAACCAGAAAGTATAGGTTAGGTCATTTTATCGTAGAGAATGAATGAGCTGCCCTCGGCAATAGGCTCCTGCATTGCTTTACTTCTTGAATCCATTCAGCCCTGTGCGGAGCCGCATGCAAGGTGGTGAAGGTTAGATTTCTCTAGCTACTAGATTATGCCAGGTTATTTACAAGAAATGATTCAATATCACGAATTAGATTTCTAAGAGTCATTTCTAAAACGACTCCTGCAATTACTGATTTGTAACCACTTTTAAGTAGTTCTTCTATTTGATCCTTTTATTCATTAAATCTTTGTCCTAGTTTTTTATTCATAGCTAACTCCGAGCAAGCAAATTAACTAGTAGTTTAACACCGCGTTCTGCGGAAAATTGTAGCGAACCGGAAAATTTTATCGGTTAAACTGTCGGTGTAGTTAGATCAATAATTTTCCAACCAGCGTATTCCTTTTTGTTAACGTGCTCAATCGGGAATCTTGATTTATCCAATGCCACACAAAGTAAATTTTTTGGCCTGGAAAAAGCTACGTATAGCTGTTTCATGAACTTTGGCTTTCTTACGCCTATTGGCTTGGTGGATTTATCACCTAAAATATATTCTATTAATTTTCCTATATCGAATTCATGGTTCTTAGTTTCCAAAACCAACGTCGCAGCATGGGTTTCCCCCTTAACAGAATGGATAGTTGCTACTTCGTTTTCAATTATTCGTCCATTAACCTCAGTTATGATCTTGTTTGGGTTAACCGCAAATTCAATGGTTGCAGTGCAGTTATCAAAATCAAGAAAGTTCTTAAGCTGGGCAGTCTCAGTTAACCCTAAACAGGTTTTTATAGTATTGACTGATTGATCCCAAATCTTTTTTTCAATCTCATCTTCCATCAATCGTTTAATTAGATTATTGAAGTTAATATGATGGCCAGAGTTCTTTAGATATTTTCGGATATTCGAGGTTGTATACCATTCTTTAGTATCATCAGAAAAGGTCAGCCGTGAACCAGAAATCTGGCCACATCGAGCTATTCCTTCCAGTATTAAACGGTAAGCTTCATGGATTGTTTCACATTTTTTACTTTCGTAAAAATAATGAATAAGCTTCAGAGGTTTAAAAGTATTTGTTGAGTAACTTTTATCATAGGAGTCAACGTAATCACAAATAGTCAATCCATTATCTTTTCGTAACCCAACAGCACCTACTGTTTTAATTGGCTTAGTGCTATCTAAAGGTATTACTTTTTCACAAAGCTCTGCAAACTTATCGAGTACATCACTTCTTGAGTGTTCATTTACAAGAAAAATGGTATGTGAAGTTAGTTCTGGTACAGTTATGCCAGAACTAAGATTGATATGATTGAAGCTTAAGTTTTTTGCTAACAACGCAATAGAGTGATCGAAGCGATGGCTATTTTCGATTTTATCTAAATTCACTTGGTTATAGGTTTGGTTTTCTTCTCCTTCACCACTGTATATGGCTTGATCAGGATCACCAAATCTTTGGAGTTTTACGCTGCTATCTAGGAAGATATCATTTAGTAATTCATCTTGAAATCTTTGTGTATCTTGCATTTCATCAATTAACACTATAGGAAAGCGAGATCGCACTGCATTCTTAATATTAGGGTTACACAAAAGGTAGTGCTTCGCGAATACATACATTTCGCCGTAAAAATAGTAGCCATTTTTTATTAATCGTGATTTAGCAGAAACTAAATCCTTATAGCTTCTAGAGGTAGATTTATTAGTAAAACCGGGCACTGTTAACTTTAGTTCTTCTTGTTCAAGCTTATACTCCATACCATATAGTGAGTTAATTCGTTTACGTTCAAGGTAGGATTTTGTCCCGTAGCTGAGATAGTGCCATCCTTTAGTGCTGCATATATCATCATCAATGGTATTTATTTGATAGCCACCAGAACGAAGGTAAGGTATCGCTAGGAATTTGTTTACAAATTCTTGAATCGTGCCAATAAAATGTGGGAATGAGAGTAATTTTTCACCATAAGAACTTTGTGTTAATCGAGCTATTATCTCATTTTTCGCAACGTTGGTGTGAGTCAATACACATACACCTCGATAAGGATCCTTCCACTTCCTAGCAAGTATGATTAGTTTTGCTGCAACCATTGTTGTCTTGCCACTTCCTGGACAAGCTTGGACATCATCAAAATTTTTTATTGCTTGCTGACGCTTTAAATCAAACTCAACATTTAATAGTGATTCAACCTGAGTAATATCACCGTTTTTAATTTCAACCATTACTCAGACCCCACCTCAGTAAGAAGTGGTTCTGTGACATACTCTATGGCTTTAATAATATAAGGAGGCAATTTTTTCTTTAGTTCCTCTGGGCGCCCTTTAAATTTAGAAAGAATATTAGAAAGAGAGTAACTTACTTCACTTTTTCTGTCTCCCTTGCCTTCGATGGATCCATATAATTGGATTGCTCTAATATGGTCGTCTTCATTGAGATTGTCGTAGCTATCGGTATTACCATTTATTGCTTCATAAACTTCCTTTCCGAGCCCATATTTTGCGAGACAGAATTCAAAGGTCCAATCATCAGAGATAAATGTTTTAACTAACTCGCCATCGAATTCTTGTTTTTTATCTTTCTTTTGTTGAATTTGTTGGTCAGTTAGTTCGTTGAGCCAATAACTAAGGTTTCCACCTTGCCCAGTATCTTTAGGCCGCTTTTTTTTCTTAAAACCATAGTCATTATCGCTTGTATCTTCAGCTTCACTTGGCCATAAGTCTACATCAGTAACACATGCAACTTTAATTGGTAGATGCTGCGGATTTTTCGATGCAGGGTTTGAACGATAAATCTTGGCATACCTTTTTCTAGATAGACCGTTTACGTTTACTAACGACACACCATAATCTTCCAAGGATCTATCTAAAAGCTCAGCGATTACAGGAAGTAGTACTACTTCAGCAACCCCTTCAACTAAAAGCACACCTCTAGCAAAAAACATGTTAGCTTTTGTTGAGTCCAGAAATTT
Source organism: uncultured Shewanella sp. (assembly GCF_947491715.1). Taxonomy (GTDB): domain Bacteria; phylum Pseudomonadota; class Gammaproteobacteria; order Enterobacterales; family Shewanellaceae; genus Shewanella. The sequence continues at coordinate 295,016 of NZ_CANLKR010000002.1, forward strand.
CTCTAAGAAAATATAGTCATCTGGTGCAAGTTTGGAGGATCCTTTTCTTAATGGGAATGCTTTTCCGTCTTGCATCAAAATTAAGCTTTCCAAGGGAGCTTTTGAGGCAAGAACTGGGCTATGCGTAGATAATATACATTGTAGTTGGTTCTTTTCAGCTCGAAGATATTTAATAAATTTCAACTGTAATTGAGGATGCAGATGAGCTTCAGGCTCCTCAATTAATAAAAGGGGAAATTGATCTTTTTCTTGCTTGATTAACATTAGTTCAGCAGCCATAAACAGTAGACTACTATAGCCCAAACCATGTTTCACTCCTGAAGCGTCAAGCTCAAGAGTCAGTTTTTCTAAAATGGATTTTATTGCTTGCGATTTTTCAGGTTCGCTCATCTCAGCATAATCATTACTGCCAAGTAAGCTCATCACCGGATTAAAAGTATTTGACTTGAATGTTAGAGAATTTAGGAGTGAAGCTATATTTGTCTGCGCTGTTTGTATTGCCATATCAGATTGAATATTTTGGCTAGCCTGAGTTAGCAACTCAATAATACGTTTTATTGCATCAACATCTCCGGCAAGGGCGGAATTACTACCTAATATTTGGGATAGCCTAGAAGAACGGCCAGCAGATAGCTCTGCCTCAGCATCGCGTAGAGGTTTTAAATATGTTGTTGCAAGATATTCACGAATATCTCTTTCTATTATTGGGCCATCACAATTAGCACCAGAACGAATTTCGGTTTTAATAAATTGTGTTTTTCTAAATGGGTGTTCAGACAGTTTTGCAGATAGAGAAACGTATAGCACTGGCCTATTATTACCAGCAGGTACGTCTTCGTTTGTTAAATGCTCTAAAAATATTCCAGTTTCATTCTCTGATAAATCGTCGAATTTCAGATTAATTAGCAACTCGCTTTCACCTACAAAGAAATCTGTTGCATTTAGACTAACCCATTCGGCAGAAGTTGTGTCTAGTACGACTCTAATAGCATCTACGATAGAGGTTTTACCTGCATTATTTTCACCAACCAACAGGTTAAGTCCATTATTTAAATTCAAAGAAAAGTCTTTGAGTCGCCTAAAATTATTTACATTAAGTTGAGTGAGGTACATATAAACTGCCTTACTTTAAAAAAAGTTATTATTGTCTTGTATCGAAACAGGTGATTTTCTAAAACAGCTTAATTCGCTCCAACTGACGGCTTTATCCTATGCAGATACGTAAAATAATTATTTATCTGAATTCCTCCGTCCAAGACCTTTGCTGAAATATTCAAAGACCTAACAGCTTATCCAACAGCAGCAGAATCATCTTCCAAACTGCTTAATATTAAGTTGTTAAGATACACTTCCAACTGATTGTTGTAAAATCGTTAATTGCTAAAGTAAGCGCCTGATAAGCATGAGGCAGTATAAGAAAAATATTTTAAAGCTTAATAACTGCAAGCATGTCCTCATCGTCTTCGTCCATACCCACTTCAAAAAAACCAAAGCTAGCATAAAAGTCTTTAGCAACAGGATTTTTAGGATTATAACAAATCTCGATTTCTTGCAAGTCCGACACTTTTTTTATTTCAGCCAAGGCTAGGTTAAGGGCAACTCGACCTATAGACTTTTGTTGATGCTTTTTATCAACCATAAACCGCCAAATCGAAATTCTAACGTTAGATTCTTGTACCCACATAAAAAAACCAACAGGCTCTTCTTTCACATAAATAGCTCTGGTTTCATAGCCATCATTGTACCTAGCTTCAACTAATGACCACATATTACAAGCTACGTAACTTATCTGTTCTTTTGTGACATCAAGTTCACAAACTTGCTCATAATTTTCTTTTGTTACTGGACGAAGCGATACTTCCATCGAGTTTCCTTACAATTTAACGTTTCATTGAGTAGCAGCCTAGATCTCAGTAATAAGCGGCACACTCTTAACTGCCCAATTAACATTGCAGAATATCACTGATAAGTACTTGTTGTAAAATCGTTAATTGCTAAAGTAAGCGCTTGATAAGCATGAGGCAGTAAAAGAAAAAATAGATAGGTTTATGGTGGTTTTTGCATGATAAAAGTTATACCAGTGATAAGGCTCATTATCACTGGGTATTTAGCTTACAATAGATAGTTAGACAAGCTCAGGTTAATTTTTCAATGAGTTATTAAAAAATGCACCTAGTACGTTAGCCACTTTATCATTTGCAGGTTGGCTCAGTAACGGCTTCATTTTAATAAATAAGTGATATAAATCTTTCCCATGTTCTATTAAAAATTCATGACTTTCTATTGCTAACTCAAGTTCATTGGCCACTGTTAGCTCACAAAACTGCTGTGCTTGTTTGTGTGTTAGGTTAAACTCTTTTTTAGTAAACCGATCTTTGAACTTGATAGTTTTACTCGCATCAAAGGCTTTGAAGACAAAAGGCCTATCACAGGAACAATACAAATAGACGATATCCTCAGCAGCTTGCCCTATGATTTTGGCGATATCCTGTCGCTGGAATAAAGTAATAACCTGAGTATCAAAACCGATAGTGCCATATGCCGCATGATATAACCCTGCATCACAAAGGGCTTGTGAGGCTCCCCATTCGACTAATAATTGATGAGTCCTTTCTAAATGCTCAATTAACGACCCATTTAGATGTTTAAATTCTCCCGCACCTAAGGTTTTTAATTTTTCTAATTTTAAATTCATATCAACTCTTAACTGTCTTAATTATCTTAACTACTATAACGATTTAAAAAAACATTGATTGATAGCATGATAAAATTGATATGAAAATGCTCCTTTTAGTGAATATATGAATACATAAGTCAGCTTTCCATTATGCCTACCAGTGATAAACAAAGGTTATCACTGGTAGTCGCACTTATTATTTTCTCATAAACCTTGGCAACCGATTTTTGGAGGCTTGATTGGCGTTAGCAAATTGTACGCCTGCGTGGTGGCGCAAACGGTATAGGGCTTGGTAGCACAGGGGTACCAAGAATAAACTGGTGAGAGTGGAAAAAAGTAAGCCGCCAATAATCGCGATGGCCATGGGGGCATAGGCTGGGCCACCGCCGCCCACTTGTGTGTCGCCTAAGGCCAAAGGTAATAATCCTAATACGGTGGTGGAAACGGTCATGAGTACAGGCCGCAAACGCGTGACACACACTTTGGCAATAGCACTTGAGAGGGAGTCGAGTGAGGGGCGGTGTTGATTGATTTGATCCACTAGTACGATGCCATTATTCACCACTATGCCCATTAAAATGAGAATGCCAATCATGGGCATCATAGACAGTGGCGTATCGGTGAGCATTAAGGCCCAAAACACCCCAGTGATGGAAAAAATAATGGCGTTAATAATGGCTGTGGGTAACAGCAGTGACTCAAAGAGTGCTGCCATAACAATATAAATCATGGCGATAGCCAATAACATATTGGTGAGCATGATGTTTTTCTCTTCATCTTGCCGCTCAAATCCGCCGGTTAATGAATAACGATAACCGGGCGGAAAGCCAATGGTGTCCATGATCTCGATGATCTGGCTTTGTGCGTCTTGCAGCGATAAATCATCGAGATTGGCGCCTATGGTTAAGGCTGTTTGCCTATCATAGTGGCGAATACTGTCAAATCTAGGCTGGATTTTAATTTGGCTTAGACTATCTAAATCATAGACTTGTTGGTTTATTCTGAGTATGGGTAAGGCTTTTAATTGTGATAACGACAATTGATTGGAGGAGAGGCGCAGGTTTATGCGAAGTTCACCATTTGGCGCGTGACGGAACGAGCGCAGCATTTGCCCACGAAGCGCGGTGGCAATATCGTGGGCGACACGCTCAAGGCTTAAACCGAGTCGCGCGATAAGCTGCCGATCAATAGTAATGAGGACTTCTTGTTGGGCATTATTGACCTCTGAGCGTACATCACTTAAGCCTTCAATACGCGATAATAAGGGGACGACTTGCTCACTGAGTTGCATTAACTTTTCGGTGGACCGTCCGGTTAATGACACTCGTAATCCTTGATTTTGGTTGCCCCATCCAAATTGAGGGTCGGCCTGAGTGAAGGCAGGGAAATCTTTGCGAATGCGATTTTTCAATTCATTAATGCTGATCGGTAAATCAGGTGTTAATAATAAGGTTGATTGGGCGGTGTCGGGAGCATAGTAGCTGTAGATTGTATCGATATGAAAGGTGTCTTTGTGCTCATATAGATAGGCTTCCATGCGATCCACCATAGCTCGTGTGACATCAAGATGATGGCGTCCTTCCACATTATAATTAAGAAATAAGCGCTCAGTGCCTTGATTGTCATCTTGATCTTGTTTAACAAACTGCATCGGAATCGCGGTTGAGGCTAATAATAGCAGTGCGATAAGGCCACCTGTTTTAGGATAAGCCAATAAGCGACTTAGCCAAGTTTGGTATGTGTGGGCGAGGCGGGAGGGACCGCTTACTTTTTTCGGCGTAAAGTGGACAGTATTTAACATTAATGGAATGAGTGTTTTGGCGATCAGCAAGGAGCTGCCCAATGCAATACAGATGGCGATGGCGACGTGTTCTAAAAACAAGGTGATTTCGACTTTTTCGCCGACAATATTGGGTAAAAAAACAATGGCGGTGGTCAAAGTGCCTGCCAGTACGGCGAGGGAGACGTTATCGACGCCCTTAATTAAGGCCTGTGTTTGAAGCTGGCTGGATGTCACCTGTTGTTTTTCTTGTAAAATACTTTCGGTGATCACCACGGCATTATCGATGAGCATGCCCACAGCGAGTAACAATCCCATCATAGAGAGAATGTTAAGGCTATAGCCGAGCAAATACATAATGGCGAGTGTGATTGCAATGGCAATAGGCACTGAGCTGACGACAATGAGGGTGATTTTGAGATCCCGCAAGAAAACGTACAGCACCATAAAAGACAGCAGGGCACCGATGAGACCAGCGGTAAGCAGATCGGATAAGGAAGATTTTACGCCATCGGCTTGATCTTCCATAATATAGACTTTAATACCATCAAATTCATTGTTTTGCTGGGTTTGTTCAATTACCTTAAAAACGCTTTCTGAGACGGCAACAAGGTTGGCACCTGAGGCTTTAAAGACATCCAGTCCAATGGCAAATTGCCTGCCTAATAATCGCCCCTCAGTGGGTTCGGGCAGCTGATAACTCACGTTAGCAATATCCCCTAAGGTGATGTAAGGCGTAATGGGCAATCTGGCAATATCATTGAGGCTATGATATTCACCTTGAGGAGAGAGTTGATAGACTTTTTCTTGCGTGCGTATTGCCCCCGCATTTAGGACAAAGTTTTCTTGCTGTAGTCGCTGAGTGAGTGCCGTGATACTGACGCCACTGGCGCTGAGTTTTTTGGCATCGACTTGAATGCGGATCTGTTTTTTATCGACACCGTAAAGGGTGACCTTTGAGACGCCTTCAATGCGCTCTAAGGGTTTTTTTAATTGGTTCTCAAGTAAATCATAGGCACCTGATAAGGCATGCTGACTCGAGAGTCGAATATTGATTAACGGCAGATCGGAGGTTGAGAATTGCCGAATAAAAATGCGTTCCACATCCTTTGGCAACAAGTGCCTTACGGCATCGATTTTCTCGCGAGCCTCTAAACTTTTTGTGGCGATATCTTCTCCCCATTTCATGATGAGCTCGATTTCAGCGCCATCTTGATTTGACGTTGAGTTAAGCTCTTCGATGCCTGTTAAGGTTGCAAGGGAGCCTTCTAATACACGCGTGATCTCTCGCTCTACTTCGCTGGGAGTGGAGCCTTTATAGGGCACTTCGATAATCACTTGGGGAATATCAATGCCGGGCAATAACTCCAATGGCAGCAATTTAGTGGCGGCTAATCCAAATAATAAGGTGGCAATGAAGAATAAGCTGGTGGTCACTGGCCGTTTTAAGGCAATTTTTGTCAGGCTCATCATGCTTCCCCCTTTTGCGATGCTAGAGGGGCATTAGCCTGAGTGTTAATGGTGTCCTCGGTCGAGAATTGCTTGCGGTCAAAGACGCTGTACAGCACCGGAAGTACAATGAGGGTCAGCAGTGTTGATAAAGCCAAACCAAAAATGACACTGATGGCCATAGGGGCACGCACTTCGCTACCGTCACCTATCCCTATTGCCATGGGTAACAGGCCTAAGGTGGTGGTTAGTGTGGTCATTAATATGGGACGAAGACGGGACTGCGCCGCTTGAAGGACGGCTTGGGATTTCGCTAAGCCGTCACCTCGCAGCTGATTAATTCTATCAATGAGTACAATGGCATTGTTAACCACAATACCGGCTAACATGATGAGACCAATAAAGACCACCACGCTAAGTGGCGTGCTGGTGAGGTACAAGCCAAGAATACTGCCCGCCAATGCCATTGGGATCGTGACTAAAATAAACAGTGGATGCACTAATGATTCAAATTGACTGGCCATGACGAGATAAACCAAAATAATCGCCAGTAACAACGCCATTTTTAATGAGGTGAATGAAGTTTGCATTTCTTCGTTTTGACCGCCAAATCTTAGCTGAATGGCGTTAGGTAAAGGCTGGGTTGAAATGAGCTTTTGTGCCTGTTCGACGGCTTGATTTAAGTTGCCGTAGGCAATATTGGCACTGACTAACGCAATACGTTGCTGGTGAAGGCGATTGATGGCAGACGGACCTAATGTTAAAGACACATCCGCCACGGCGCTTAAGGTAATGGGGCGCTCGCTGTCTGGGTTAATGATCATACTGTCAATATCGCTGATACTATTACGTTCCTTGAGGTGACTGCGCACGAGAATGTCGACTTTTCTGTCTTGAATAGTGTATTGGCTGGCAAACGTACCGCCTATTCGCTGGGCAATTCGCGTAGCGACTGTGGGGGCATCCATATTGAGCGCGGCAAGTCTTGCATGATCAAAACGAATGCTGAGCTCGGGTTGGCCTGAACGCAGGCTGGTGCGGACATCGACAAAGCGTTTATTCTGGCTTAGCACATCGACCATGCGTTGGGATACTTGGGTTAACTGTTTTATGTCATAACCACTGAGTTCGATTTCAAGGGGCGTGTTAAAACTGAATAAGCTGGGTTGTTCAATCTTGAGTTCAACCGATGGAATATGCATGGCGGCTTGACGTAGGTGTTGTGACACCACAGTGAGGCCTTGCTTATGGGTTAATTTTACGTGTAATCGACCCCAGTTTTCACCCCCTTGTTCGACATTGGAGGTCATCAGTCCGCTACTGCCTGCTTGACTGAAAACCTGTTTGACCTCAGGAAGTGAGTCGATGGATGCTGCCAATTGTTGTAATACGTTATCGGTTTGATGTACACGGCTGCCTGGTGGCAAGAGAATATCGGCATAAAAGTTGCCTTGATCCATAGTGGGAATGAGCTCCATGCCGAGTTTTGGCAGTAATGATGCCGCTGCGATAGACAGGCTTAAGGCAATGACGAGTGAGGTCAATTTTCGATGCAGTGCCGCCTTGAGTGTGATCCCATAATAATGATTAACCTTGTTATAGAGTGCGTCAAATAGGCTTAAAAAGGGCTTAAATAGGCATTTTGCTAACCAAGTGATGGCTCGAACGAAGATTAAGCCTGCCGTCATCAATGCAAAAGGCAGCTTGCGGCAGATAAGGTTCAAGGGAAAAGTGAGCCATTTGTACCAGCTTGATTGTCCATGTTGAGAAGATGTTGTTTGGGGAGCATTAGCCTGTTTGTTTTGTATCGTCTCTGTGTTTGCTTGCCAGCCTTTTCTTGAGGCGAGCATGGGGATGGTGGTTAAGGCAACGACTAAAGAGGCGATTAAGGCAAAGGTGACCGTGAGGGCTTGATCGGAAAAGAGGGCGCCCGCCACACCATCGACAAAGATCAGTGGAATGAATACAGCCAGCGTGGTTAAGGTTGATGCAAAAATAGCCCCTGAGACTTGTTTTGTGCCTGTGATGGCCGCTTGGGTTTTACTCATGCCTTCAGCCTGGCAGCGGTTAATATTTTCCAGCACCACAATGGCATTATCCACTAATAAACCGACGGCAAGTGCAATGCCCCCCAGTGACATCATGTTTAAGCTGATGTCACTAAAATACATCATATTAAAGGTGGCAATGACAGAAAAAGGAATGGCAATAGAAATGATTAAGGTTGGAATAATGTCTTTTAAGAAAAAATAGATCACTAACATGGCTAATACGCTGCCGATTAATGCAGTGTTAATGACTTCATCGATGGCTTGTGAAATAAAGTCGGATTGATCGAAGATGATCTCAAGCGATGCATCGGGATAAATAGTTTGTAGGCGGCTTAATTGTGCTTTTATCCGCTGGGCGGCGGCCACAGTGTTCGCATCACCTTCTTTATAAATGGCCAGTTCAATGGATTCTTGACCGCTGATGCGGGTCATATCGCTACGCTCTTTGTGGGCATCCATAATGTTTGCCACTTCAAACAGCCGAATAAGCTGAGGACCCTTACGGTAAATGATGATCTGCCCGAGTTCATCTAAAGAATTAAATTGATTGAGCGTGCGAACTAAATATTCTTTATCCCCTTGCAGGACTTTACCAGCAGAGAGGTTAATGTTTTCTTGTTCGATACGGTTTTTAATATCATTGGCATTGAGCTGCAGCTGACTGAGTTTATGTTGATCTAATTGAATATGCACTTCTTGCTCTAAGCCACCGGAGAGCTTTACTGACGCTATCCCCTTGATGGACTCCAGTTCTCGTTTTAATTCGTCGCTAGCATAAGTGCGTATTTGTTTAAGTTGCGCTTCACTGGCATTAGGCGTCGACAGCGCCAGTCGCATAATGGGATCGAGATTGGGGTTAAATCTGAGCAACAAAGGTTTATTGATATCAAGGGGTAAATTAATGGCTTCTAATTTTTCTCTAATGGCTAAACTGGCCATGTTCATGTCTGTCCCCCATTCAAATTCCAGTACCACATCGGATAAACCAGAGCGAGAGATAGAACTTATCTGTCTAAGGCCTTTGACGATACCAACGGCTTCTTCTATGGGTTTGGAGATCAGTTGCTCAACTTCAACGGGCGCTGCGCCGTCATACAGTGTACGAATAGTGACACTGGGATAGCTTAAATCCGGCAATAATTTAACGGCAAGTCTGGAAAATCCCACCATACCAAATAACATAATCGCCAGCATGAACATCCAGACACTGACAGGCCGCTTTACCGCAGTTTGAATAATAGACATGTCAATAATCCTTATTGATGGCTTGACGCTAAGGTTAACGGATTAATGATTTCAACAAGAGATTGATCTTTTAAATTGTGCAGTCCATGGGTGACGACATTGTCTCCCAGTTCAATACCTGAGATGATTTCAATGGTGTTATCTTCTTTGTATCCGATAGATACCGATTTTTTTTGCACTTTATTGTCATTGACCACGTAAATGGAATACTGGTTATCTTGATCTATGATGGCTTGTGCAGGGACAGTAATGACATTTTTGTGGGTGTCGTAACGAATTTCCACGCGGGTAAACATCCCCGCTTTGAGCTGTGCATTATGGTTCGGGATCGTTAATGTCACTTTAAAAGTGCCACTTTGGGGATCTATGATGGGGCTGATGAGAAAGACGTTGGCATTCAGGGCGACATCCTTTTGATGACTGGTATAGATTTTTGCCGTCTGCCCTAAACGTAAAAAGGGAAGCTGTGCTTCGGGTAGGTGTAAAATAGCGTGAAGCTTTTCTTGGTTAACCACATAAAAAAGTTCATCAAACTCTTGTGCCATATTGCCCGCTTTAACGGTGCGTTTAGCCACAATGCCTTTAATAGGCGAGCGAATTTTGCTTTCGGTCACTTGAAGCTGAGCCTCATCGCGCTTGGCACGGGCGGAGAGTAATTTGTATTCTAATTTTGCCATGGAATCGGCGCTCACAAATTGCTTATTCTCGATTTGCTTTAAGCGTTGTAGTTCTTGTTCAATGATTTGGGCTTCAGCTTGTAAATGGGCGAGGGAGAATTCTTGTCTTTTGGCATCAATTACCGCCATGACTTGTCCTTGAGCCACACTGTCACCTTCTTCTACCTTAAGCGCAGTGATCATTCCGGCAAGACGGGTAACCACTTTGGCTTCTTCAGGTGCTTCTAAAATCGCCGTGGTGTTATAAAAGGAGGATACATCGCCTTGTTTAGCGACATGGGTTTTGACGGGAACGGCATATTCGGGTTCTGCTTGAGACGTTTCTGTCTTACTACAGGCGCTTAAAAATGTGACAAATAAACAAGCCAATAGTGTATGGCGGCGAACAGGGTGGTTCATGCTGATATCCTTAACGATGTTATTCTTCTTCATTGCTTTATTCCCTAAAGCATGTATCGTGCCAACTTTTATTATTGTTTTAATTCAGATGTTTACGATTTTTATTGTCATGATTGTTATTTTTCAATGACTTTATGTAGTTAAATTGTTTAACTTGTGGTGAGTTTGACGAAAGTCAGTCAAATTAGTTCACTTGCTGAGTGATAAAAATGAGGGTAAAAAGCTGAAAAAGGCTTTGAGGTCAATAAAAAAGGCGCTAATTGCGCCTTTTATGAGTCAATCGTCTATAAAGGGAGGATTAACGTTTATCTGCTGGAATAAAATCGCGTACATCTTCGCCGGTATAAAGCTGGCGAGGACGGCTAATTTTATGACCCGGTTGATCAAGCATTTCTTTCCAGTGTGTGATCCAACCGACAGTACGCGCAAGGGCGAACATCACAGTGAACATGCTGGTTGGAATACCGATGGCTTTCATGATGATCCCTGAGTAGAAGTCAACATTCGGGTATAATTTCTTAGACACGAAATACTCATCTTCAAGGGCGATACGCTCAAGTTCCATGGCGACATCTAACAAAGGATCGTCTACATTCAGTTCAGCCAGTACTTCATGACAGGTTTCACGCATGACTTTTGCACGTGGATCAAAGTTTTTATAAACACGATGACCAAAGCCCATCAAACGGAATGAATCGTCTTTGTCTTTCGCACGGGCGATGAACTCAGGAATGCGATCAACACTGCCGATTTCTTCTAGCATGTTAAGACAAGCTTCGTTCGCGCCACCATGTGCAGGTCCCCAAAGTGAGGCAATACCTGCGGCAATACATGCAAATGGATTGGCACCTGATGATCCAGCTAAACGGACCGTTGATGTGGATGCGTTTTGTTCGTGATCGGCATGCAGGATAAAGATACGATCCATTGCACGTTCTACAATGGGATTCACTTTATAATCTTCAGTGGGGACAGCAAACATCATGCTTAGGAAGTTACCAGCATAGCTTAAATCGCTACGTGGGTAGATGAATGGCTGACCAACAGAATATTTATAACACATTGCTGCAATCGTCGGCATCTTAGAGACTAAACGCAATACGGCTGTTTCACGATCTTGTTCATCGTTAACATCAAGTGAGTCTTGGAAAAACGCTGATAATGCACCGGTAACACCACATAGCATTGCCATAGGGTGAGCAGAACGACGGAAGCCTTTAAAAAAGGCGACTAATTGCTCATCCACAAGCGTGTGTTGTTTAATCGTTTGTACGAACGTTGCATACTGTTCTTTAGTGGGTAACTCTCCATAAAGCAACAGGTAACACAAATCTAAATAATCAGAATCCATGGCTAACTGATCAATTGGGTATCCGCGATGTAGCAGTATACCTTGATTGCCATCTATGTAAGTGATTGCTGATTCACATGAGGCTGTTGCTAGAAACCCTGGATCGAAGGTAAAGTGACCTTTACTACCTAGTTTACTGATATCAATAACGTCAAATCCGGCTGTCCCTTTTTTGATAGGCAGCTCGATTGATTCGTTTCCTGGTAGTTCCAATTTGGCTATATTTTCAGCCATACCCCATTCTCCTTACTTCATATCTTATTTGAGTGCGGCTTATTAAGCGCTCAATACTCTACAGCGGATCGTGATCACATTTCAATTCAAATAAGCGTTTAAATTTTTTTTAACATAATTAAATTGGCTTGAAGCCCCTGTATATAAAGGGTTTCGTGCATTTTTTAAAGAAAAAAACTAAATTTGCATAATGTGACGTTTGTATTTGACATTAGCCGCGAGTATACTTGGCTCGGCTCATTTAGAGCCACAAACATATTCGTTGAGAAATCACTTTTTCCTTGTTAATGAGTAGCTTCTAAAGCGTAAAATGTTTGTTTAAACTTTTCTTTTGTGAAATTTTTAACTAAGCTGAATATTAGGTTAATTTTCGAACAAAAGTAGTTCGTATAACAAAAACCAGCTCAATTGAGCAGAGTGAGCAGAACGTGAAAAAGCAAAGACCTGTCCATTTAGATCTGCAGACCATTCGCTTCCCTGCAACTGCGATTGCGTCAATCCTTCACCGTGTATCCGGTGTAATAATGTTGTTTGCCGTTGGCATTCTTATTTGGTTGCTAAATGAATCATTAGCATCACCTGAGAGTTTCGCCAATGTCCAGTCTCTTTTTGATAACGTTTTAGTCAAGTTTGTTATCTGGGGTATTTTAACCGCACTTGGTTACCATCTCATTGTTGGCGTACGCCATCTAGTGATGGACGCTGGGTGTTGGGAAGAATTAGCTTCAGGTCAATTATCGGCTAAAATTGCGATTGCCTTGGCGGTCGTCTTTTCTATCATCGTGGGGGTTTGGGTATGGTAACCAACGCAGCAAGCCTTGGACGCAGCGGTGTCCATGACTTTATTCTTATTCGTGCAAGTGCAATTATTTTAGCCTGTTACACCATTTTTATGGTGGGTTTTGTTGCCTGCAATTCACCCCTCACTTATGACGTATGGCACGGGTTATTCAGTGTTATACCAATGAAAGTGTTTACCATTTTGACGCTGATTGCCGTATTGGTCCATGCCTGGATTGGTATTTGGCAAGTGCTCACAGATTACGTGAAAAACGTGGCCGTTCGTGGCGTACTTCAGTTTGTTTTTGTTATTGCTGCGTTTTCGTATCTTGTCGCAGGCATATTAATTGTGTGGGGTGTATAAGTGAGTATTCCAGTACGCGAATTTGATGCAGTCGTAATTGGTGCTGGCGGCGCAGGCATGCGCGCAGCATTACAGATTTCTAAAGAAGGTAAGAGCTGTGCGCTTTTATCGAAAGTGTTTCCAACGCGTTCTCATACGGTATCGGCTCAAGGAGGGATTACGGTCGCTCTGGGTAATGCCCATGAAGATCACTGGGAACAACACATGTACGATACAGTGAAAGGGTCTGATTTTATTGGCGACCAAGAAGCTATCGAATTCATGTGTAAAACAGGTCCTGAAGCGGTCATTGAATTAGAGCAGATGGGTCTGCCTTTTTCACGTTTCGATAATGGCACAATTTATCAGCGTCCTTTTGGTGGCCAATCAAAAAACTTTGGTGGAGAACAAGCGGCACGGACTGCGGCTGCTGCTGACCGAACGGGTCATGCATTATTACATTGTTTATACCAGCAAAATGTGAAGCATCATACTCAGGTCTTTTCTGAGTGGTATGCGTTAGATTTGGTTAAAAATGAAGATGGCGCCATCGTAGGTTGTACCGCGATTGATATTGAAAGCGGCGAAATCGTTTATTTCAAAGCCAAAGCCACAGTGCTTGCCACTGGCGGTGCCGGTCGTATTTTTGCTTCAACTACCAATGCCCATATTAATACCGGTGACGGTGTTGGGATGGCGATGCGCGCTGGCGTGCAAATGCAAGACATGGAAATGTGGCAGTTCCACCCAACCGGTATTGCGGGCGCAGGAGTGTTAGTGACGGAAGGTTGTCGTGGTGAAGGTGGATACCTGCTCAATAAAGACGGCGAACGTTTCATGGAGCGTTATGCACCCAATGCAAAAGATTTAGCTTCTCGTGATGTGGTTGCCCGTTCTATGATGACAGAAATTCGTGAAGGTCGTGGTTTAGATGGTCCTTTAGGTCCACATTTATTGCTTAAGTTAGATCATTTAGGTAAAGAAACCCTTGAGGCGCGTCTGCCTGGTGTGTGTGAATTATCCCGCACCTTTGCCCATATCGATCCTGCTGATGGTCCAATTCCTGTTCTGCCGACATGTCACTACATGATGGGTGGCCTGCCCGCTAAAGTCAGTGGTCAAGTGATCCGTAAAAATGGTGATGGCAGCGAAAGTGATGTTGTCGGTTTATTTGCTGTCGGTGAAATTGCTTGTGTATCAGTGCATGGTGCGAACCGCCTCGGTGGAAACTCATTGCTTGATTTAGTGGTCTTTGGCCGCGCTGCAGGTCAACATTTAGGTAAAGCTCTTGATGAAACTGCTGAGCCGAAAGATGCAACTGATGCTGATATTGCTAAATCCCTTGAGCGTATGAACCGTTGGGAAAATAACAAAGAAGGTGAAGATCCTGCTCAAATTCGTAAGGATCTTCAACTTTGTATGCAATTAAACTTCTCAGTATTTAGAAGTGGTGATGCGATGGCGGAAGGCTTAAAAGAACTTAAAGCCATTCGTGCGCGCCTGCAGAATGCTAAATTGTCCGATAACTCTACAGAATTTAATACTCAACGTATTGAATGTTTAGAATTGGATAATTTAATGGCGACGGCGATTGCTACGGCTTATGCGGCTAATTTCCGCACCGAGAGTCGTGGTGCTCATTCACGTGAAGATTACCTTGAACGTGATGATGAGAACTGGTTATGCCACAGTCTCTTTAATCCTGAAACGGAAGAGATGGATCGCCGCGCCGTGAACATGGAGCCTAAGCTTCGTGATGCATTCCCACCAATTAAACGTACCTACTAGTAGGAGTTGTTGAGATGAAATTGGATATTGCCGTTTATCGCTATAATCCAGATGTAGATACTAAGCCTTATATGAAGGATTATACGTTAGAAGTGGCTGAAGGTACTGATATGATGGTACTGGATATGTTACTTCAACTCAAAGAGCAAGACCCAAGTTTGGTGTTGCGTCGTTCTTGCCGTGAGGGTGTGTGTGGCTCTGATGGTGTGAACATGAATGGTAAGAATGGTTTAGCGTGTATTACGCCAATTTCGACCTTTAAAGGGAAGAAAATAGAAATCAGACCTTTACCTGGTATGCCGGTTATTCGCGATCTTGTTGTTGATTTAACGCAATTTTATACTCAGTATGAAAAAATTAAGCCGTATTTGATCAATGATGAGAAAGCCCCTGCTCGTGAGCATTTACAGTCACCTGCAGAGCGCGAGCATTTAGATGGATTATATGAGTGCATTATGTGTGCTTGTTGCTCGACAGCGTGTCCTTCTTTCTGGTGGAACCCTGATAAGTTTATCGGCCCAAGTGGGCTGTTGCACGCTTATCGTTTCTTGATTGATAGTCGTGATACTGCTACTGAAGAGCGTCTTTCTGAGCTAGATGATGCCTATAGTGTCTTTAGGTGTCATGGCATTATGAACTGTGTGGATGTGTGCCCTAAAGGCTTGAATCCAACGAAAGCCATTGGACATATTAAGTCCATGTTGCTTAATCGAGCAGTTTAAGTGCCTGAAGTCGGGTTAATGGGAACCATTAGCCCGATGAGGAGTCACAGAGTGCTTGTGGCTCTTTTTGCTTGACTAGAGTATGACAAGGTGCCGTAAATATCCATTGTTTGGAGCGGCAAAGAGTGCACTGTACGATGTATTATTGTTGTTCGTGCATATTGACAATTTTGGCTAAACACGTGTATCAAGTTTGTAAGGAATAGAAATGCACCAAGGCATCATGAAAGCCTGGCTCGAGTCATCTCACCTGAATGGGGCTAACTCGACCTATGTAGAACAGATGTATGAAGCCTATCAAGAAGACCCTCAGTCAATTCCAGAAGATTGGCAGACGGTGTTTGATAATCTCCCTTATGTGAATGGTAATTCTGCTGAAGTACCTGAAGCGGTTCACTCTAAAGTTCGAGACTATTTTCGCAGCCTCGCATTAGAAGGACATCACAAGAGCTCTGCTCGAGTGAGCGATCCTGATGTTGATGCTAAACAAGTCAAAGTCCTGCAACTTATTAATGCTTATCGATTTCGTGGTCATCAAAGTGCAAACTTAGATCCCCTCGGCTTATGGGATCGCGATAAAGTATCTGAATTGGATCCGAGTTTTCATGGCTTAGACAGCGATGACATGCAACGTGAATTTCATACTGGTTCTTTTGCGCACGGTGGCGATACGTTAAAGCTGATTGATCTCGTCAACGCACTCAAGTCCACTTATGGTGGGTCTATTGGTGCTGAGTATATGCATATTACGGATACTGACGAAAAACGTTGGATCCAGCAGCGTCTTGAGCCTTCATTGGGTCGAGGCCAATATACCACTGATGATAAGAAACGTGTGCTAGAAGGCTTGAACGCTGCTGAAGGGTTAGAGAAATACCTTGGCGCCAAATTCCCAGGCGCAAAGCGTTTTTCACTCGAAGGGGGTGATGCACTTGTCCCTATGATGAGAGAAATCATTTACCGCGCGGGTGATGCTGGCACGAAAGAAGTGGTTATTGGTATGGCTCACCGCGGACGCCTAAATGTATTGGTGAACGTGCTGGGTAAAAAGCCCTCTGAGCTTTTCGATGAATTTGCGGGTAAACACGAGAGTAACAATGGCTCTGGTGATGTGAAATACCATCAAGGCTTCTCATCAGACTTTGAAACCCCCGGCGGTAATGTGCATTTAGCACTCGCCTTTAACCCATCACATCTTGAAATTGTTAATCCTGTGGTCATCGGCTCTGTGAGAGCACGTCTTGACAGACGTGGTTGTGATACGGGTTTGCAAGTCTTGCCAATTACCATTCATGGTGATTCAGCCATTACAGGCCAAGGGATAGTGCAAGAGACATTTAACATGTCTCAAACTCGTGGTTTTAAGGTGGGCGGTAGCATTCGCATTGTGGTGAATAACCAAGTGGGCTTCACAACCTCTAATCGTGAAGATGTGCGCTCAACTGAGTACTGCACCGATATCGCGAAAATGGTTCAAGCGCCGATTTTCCACGTGAATGCAGACGATCCAGAAGCGGTGGCTTTTGTGTCTCAACTGGCTGTTGATTATCGTAACGAATTTAAACGTGATGTGGTCATTGATTTAGTGTGTTATCGCCGTCATGGTCATAACGAAGCGGATGAGCCGAGTGCGACTCAACCATTGATGTACGCCAAAATCAAGAAACACCCTACACCTCGTAAAATTTATGCTGAACGTTTGATTGCAGAGCAAACTTTGGCCAGTGATGATGTCACTGCCATGGTGAATCATTACCGTGATGCACTCGATCAAGGTAATTGTGTCGTTAAAGAACGACGTGCAACGACGCAACACTCAGGTGACTGGGGACCATATATTGGCGCTGAGTGGCATGATAATTACACAGGCGAAATGCCAATGGCGCGCCTGAAGCACTTAGCGGATAAAATTAGCTATGTGCCTGAATCACACAAGTTACAATCTCGTGTGGCCAAGATCTATAAAGATCGCTTATTGATGGCACAAGGTGAAAAACCCCTTGATTGGGGGTTTGCTGAAACCTTAGCTTATGCGTCTATTTTAGAAGATAACAAACGGATTCGGATCACTGGACAAGATTCCGGTCGTGGTACTTTCTTCCATCGTCATGCGGTGTTACATAATCAAAATGATGCGACGGCTTATTTACCTCTGCGTAACATCAGTGAAGAGCAAGGCCCCATTGATATTACCGACTCTGTGTTATCTGAAGCGTCAGTACTTGCCTTTGAATATGGTTATGCTACCGCTGAGCCGAGTGGCTTAACCCTTTGGGAAGCCCAATTTGGTGATTTTGCTAACTGTGCTCAAGTGGTGATTGATCAATTCTTGTCATCGGGTGAGCAAAAGTGGGGACGCTTATGTGGTCTCACTATGTTGCTGCCTCATGGCTATGAAGGTCAAGGTCCTGAGCATTCGAGTGCCCGTTTAGAGCGTTTTTTACAGTTATGTGCTAACCATAATATGCAAGTGTGTATTCCATCGACACCTGCTCAGGTTTACCACATGCTTCGCCGTCAAGTGGTGCGTCCTATGCGCCGTCCTTTGGTGGTGATGTCACCGAAATCACTGCTTCGTCATCCATTAGCGGTGTCAAGTATGGAAGAGCTTGCCGAAGGCACGTTTAAGAATGTGATTGGTGAAATCGATAGCTTGGATGCCAGTAACGTCGATCGCGTCGTGTTTTGTAGTGGTAAAGTGTATTTTGAACTACTGGAAAAACGTCGTAAAAACAATATTGATAATGTTGCCCTTATTCGCGTTGAACAGTTATACCCGTTCCCACGTGAAGAAGCGTTAGCCGCGTTAAGCGATTATAGCCATGTGACCGATTTTGTTTGGTGTCAAGAAGAGCCACAAAACCAAGGTGCTTGGTATTGCAGTCAGCATCACTTCCGTGGGGTTATCCCTACTGGAGCCGAGCTGAGTTATGCGGGTCGTGATGCATCTGCCGCACCTGCTTGTGGTTATCCGGCTTTGCATGCAGAGCAACAAGAATCTTTGATTAATAGCGCATTAAAACTCTAGTAATAGACATATTTTAAAAGGATAGTGATCCATGAGTATCGACATTAAGGTACCCGTACTACCAGAATCTGTTGCTGATGCAACAATTGCCACTTGGCATGTTCAAGCCGGTGAGCAAGTGTCTCGCGATCAAAATTTGGTTGATATTGAAACCGATAAAGTAGTGTTAGAAGTGGTTGCCCCTGAAGATGGGCACATTGTAGAGTTTTTAGCTGAAGAAGGTGACACCGTTCTTGGTGAAGCGTTAATTGCTAAATTTGTCGCCGGTGCGACAGCAGGCCAAGAAGTCACGAAAGCGGAAGCGGAAGCGGCTGTACCTGCACCAGAAGCGACAGATGAAAGCAGTGATGCATTAAGCCCCTCTGTACGTCGTTTAATTGCTGAGCATAATGTCGATGCCAGCAAGCTTAAAGGCACTGGGGTGGGTGGACGAATAACAAAAGACGATGTTGAGTCTTTTGTTAAAGCACAAGCTAAACCTGCAGCAGCCCCTGTTGCGGTTGCGCCATTAGCTGAGCGTAGCGAAAAACGTGTGCCGATGACACGTTTGCGTAAAACGATTGCAACGCGGTTATTAGAAGCGAAGAATTCAACGGCCATGTTAACGACATTCAATGAAGTTAATATGAAGCCCATCATGGATATTCGTAAGCAATATCAAGAAGTGTTTGAAAAGCGTCATGGTATTCGTTTGGGCTTTATGTCTTTCTACATAAAGGCTGTTACTGAAGCGCTGAAACGTTTCCCAGATGTGAATGCCTCTATCGATGGTGATGATATCGTTTATCATAACTATTTTGACGTGAGCATCGCGGTTTCAACCCCTCGTGGTCTTGTGACGCCTGTATTGCGTGACACTGATACCATGAACTTGGCTGAAATTGAAAAAGCCGTACGTGAACTGGCCATTAAAGGTCGTGATGGCAAGCTGTCGGTTGCCGATATGACAGGCGGTAACTTTACCGTGACTAATGGTGGTGTGTTCGGCTCATTGATGTCAACACCTATCCTGAACCTACCGCAAAGTGCTATTCTTGGCATGCATGCCATTAAAGATCGCCCTATGGCGGTGAATGGTCAAGTTGAAATCTTGCCCATGATGTACCTCGCATTATCTTATGACCACCGTATTGTTGATGGTCGTGAGTCTGTTGGCTTCTTGGTTGCGATTAAAGACTTCCTTGAAGATCCAACACGTCTGTTGCTTGACTTGTAAGTTTAAGTTCAGACAGTACCCTCGTGGCAGGCTCGACTGGGCCTGCTAAACATTGAAAAGTAGTATACGGATAGATCATCATGAATTTGCATGAGTATCAGGCAAAATCTTTATTTGCCGAATATGGTTTACCAGTGTCAGAAGGTTTTGCATGTGATACAGCTCAAGAAGCTGTTGAAGCGGCAGGCCATATTGGCGGTGATATGTGGGTTGTTAAGTGTCAAGTACACGCAGGCGGCCGTGGTAAAGCAGGTGGCGTCAAAGTCACTGGCGATAAAGACGAAATTAGAGCATTTGCTGAACATTGGTTAGGTAAGAATCTTGTTACTTATCAAACTGATGAGAAAGGCCAGCCTGTCGCTAAGATTTTAGTTGAAAGCTGTACTGACATTGCAAATGAATTATACCTAGGTGCCGTTGTAGACCGTGCGACTCGTCGTGTTGTGTTCATGGCATCAACAGAAGGTGGTGTTGAAATTGAAACTGTGGCTGAAGAAACGCCAGAGCTGATCCATAAAGCCATCATCGATCCTTTAGCAGGTCCTCAGCCTTATCAAGCGCGTGATCTTGGCTTCAAATTGGGTTTGAACCCAACGCAAATGAAGCAGTTCACTAAGGTGTTCATGGGTCTTGCTAAAATGTTTGAAGATCATGATTTTGCACTGCTTGAAATCAACCCTCTGGTTATTACTGATGAAGGTAATATTCATTGTTTAGACGGCAAAATTGGTATCGATGGCAATGCATTATTCCGTCAACCTAAAATCCGTGAAATGCATGATCCTTCACAAGATGATGCACGTGAAGCCCATGCGGCTAAATTTGAACTTAATTATGTTGCATTAGACGGTAATGTTGGCTGCATGGTTAACGGTGCCGGTCTTGCTATGGGGACGATGGATATCGTTAACCTTCACGGTGGCAAGCCAGCAAACTTCTTAGATGTGGGCGGCGGGGCGACGAAAGAGCGTGTTGCTGAAGCATTTAAAATTATTCTTTCTGATGATAATGTTAAAGCCGTTCTTGTGAATATCTTTGGTGGTATCGTTCGTTGTGACATGATTGCTGAAGGTATCATTGGTGCAGTAAAAGAAGTGGGTGTTGAAGTGCCTGTTGTTGTTCGTCTTGAAGGGACGAATGCCGATCTTGGCCGTGAAGTATTGGCTAATTCCGATCTTGATATCATCGCTGCTACAAGTCTAACTGACGCGGCTGAGCAAGTTGTTAAAGCTGCGGAGGGCAAATAATGTCTGTCTTAATTAACAAAGATACTAAAGTTATCTGTCAAGGTTTTACTGGCGGTCAAGGTACTTTCCATTCTGAGCAAGCTATCGATTACGGTACTCAAATGGTCGGTGGTGTGTCTCCAGGAAAAGGCGGTCAAGTGCATTTAGGGCTTCCCGTTTTTAATACT
Source organism: uncultured Shewanella sp. (assembly GCF_947491715.1). Taxonomy (GTDB): domain Bacteria; phylum Pseudomonadota; class Gammaproteobacteria; order Enterobacterales; family Shewanellaceae; genus Shewanella. The sequence continues at coordinate 316,170 of NZ_CANLKR010000002.1, forward strand.
GTCAAAGATGCTGTTGCGCAAACGGGTGCGACTGCCTCTGTTATCTACGTGCCTGCACCTTTCTGTAAAGATGCGATTCTAGAAGCAATTGACGGTGGCATCGAGCTTATCGTTTGTATTACTGAAGGGATCCCAACGTTAGATATGCTTCAAGTTAAAGTAAAACTTGAAGAAACTGGCGTTCGCATGATTGGTCCTAACTGCCCAGGTGTTATCACGCCTGGTGAATGTAAAATTGGGATCATGCCAGGTCACATCCACAAGCCTGGTAAAGTGGGTATTGTTTCTCGCTCGGGTACATTAACGTACGAAGCGGTTAAGCAAACCACTGATGAAGGTTTCGGTCAATCAACGTGTGTGGGTATCGGTGGCGATCCTATTCCTGGCACTAACTTCATCGACGTATTGGAAATGTTCCAAAACGATCCACAAACTGAAGCCATTGTTATGATTGGTGAAATTGGTGGTACTGCTGAAGAAGAAGCAGCAGAATACATCAAAGCTAACGTGACTAAGCCTGTTGTGTCTTACATTGCGGGTGTAACCGCACCTGAAGGTAAGCGTATGGGTCATGCTGGTGCCATTATTGCTGGCGGTAAAGGGACGGCAGAAGATAAGTTTGCTGCGCTTGAAGCTGCAGGTGTAACCACAGTGCGTTCACTGGCTGATATCGGCAGTGCATTGCGGACTAAAACAGGCTGGTAATATTTGATTGATGGTCAGCCATCATTAAAGGTATTATCTGCATGAATAAAAAAGCGCCTTTTGGCGCTTTTTTTATGTGTAGTATATTTTAAATCTAATATGATTGTTTTTTATTATCAAAATACTAACATCAAAATAAAGAACTTATATCAATAAAGCTATTTTGTTATGGTAGGGATAAGTGAATAAACATTGAGGCTTAAATGAAAAGGACAGCAATATTAGGGCTATTGATTTTTTGTTCTTCTTTTGTGCATGCTGAGGCGAAATTGGGTGCTCGTGAAGTATTATTGGATAATGATAAAGTACAGATCATTAGGCTGACTTATCCCCCAGGAACGGAGTCAGGTATGCATACCCATGATTTCCCCCATCGAGCTGTTTATTTTGTGAAAGGGGGGAAATTACGATTACTCTCTGATAATAATGAGAGTCAGCGACATGTAATCAATATTCCTGACGGTAAAGCATTTTTTATGCCTAAAGTGGCACATAATGTTATTAACATTGGGGAGACAGAAGTGATTATCATAGAGACTGAGATAAAAAACTAAATTTATTGTTTTTGATACAGCTTGTTCGTGCTTTTGTTATTATAGAAGATCGTTTATTTAGCCAAGATTTGAGAGTATTCCATGGAAAAAACAACGAATAGTGTGTCTAAAACAGTGGTGATCACTGGCGCCAATCGAGGGATTGGTTTAGCCATGGTGGCGATTTATGCGCTTCAAGATTATCAAGTTATCGCCCTTTGTCGGCAATCCTCCCCTAAATTAGCCTCGCTAGCACATCATAATGTTGAGATTGTGGAGGGTGTTGATGTGTCCACTGAAGCGGGCATAGAAACAATGTTGTCGGCCATGAATGGCCGCACTGTTGATATTTTAATTAATAATGCGGGTATTTTGCGTGATGAAAGCCTTCAAAACTTGAATTTGCAAACCATCAAGGATCAATTTCAAATCAATGCAGTTGCTCCTTTACGTGTGACTCATGCTCTGCTTAATTACCTGACATCAGGCAGTAAAATTGCCTTAATCACATCAAGAATGGGCTCAATTGCTGATAATGGCTCGGGTGGTCGATATGGTTATCGCATGTCCAAGGCGGCATTGAATGCGGCGGGTGTATCTCTGGCAAAAGATTTAGCGACTGATAACATTGCGGTGGGAATTTATCATCCAGGTTACGTGCAAACTGATATGGTGAACTTTAATGGGGATATCAGTAGTGACATTGCAGCATCAAGGATTGTTAATCTGATAAAGACGCTGACTTTAGAAGAGTCTGGCGTCTTTAAGCATTCAAATGGCGATATTTTACCGTGGTGATCTCCTTTTAATAGAAGAATAGATTTTATAAAAAAGTATGCAATATATCGCATACTTTTTTATTGAACTTACGCTATCATTCTAATGAATAAGCTTTTTTATTTATTTTAATGTATTTTAAAAAATAGCTTACTAACCTTTACTTTTTGTTTTTTTACATTAATAATAATTAATAAGTATTTACTCTAATTTGATTGTTCTTTACTCTTGGTAACATAGTTAACATATAAAGGGGTAAATTTAACATTATTGGTTAGCAAGACCTTTTTAAGGTAATGCATTGTTTTTTCTAGGTATATAATAAAAATAAATTATAATAATAACTTTCTATCCATAGAACTCTTTCATTATAAGATTGTTTTTTAATAATAACTTTAAGTTGTTGATATCCTCGATTTATTCAAATTAAACTCTTAGAGTTTATTGCGTTGGTCTGCTTTAATAACGATGTTATATTTTTCTACAGTTCATTCTGTGTAGCCTCCTTATGTGTTTTTTTAAGTCAATATTTTCATTGAGGGTGCTATGTTTATTACAGAACGCGATATTCCCATTATTTCAACTGTTGGAAATAATCGAAAAAATTCCATTCATTCAAATGTCTTAATGCTAATGAGTTCAATAATACTTTTTGTTTTATTGGTGTTTGTGTCTAAACAGTCTTCAGCTGATCCCATTGGAAAATTAGTCCGTGGTGAAGGAAGTGATGGAGGGTATCTATTTGCTACTTCAACCGAAGGGCTATATCAGAAGGTGCCTAAGCTATTTGGCGCTAATGTCCCTTCATTAATGATGATTGAAGATCCTTCACCGATGAAACCAGATGGTGCTCAGTTTCGTTCTCCTACAGAGTTTGAAGTTAAGGATATTATTGAAACCTTGCAACGTATGGGGGTTAATTTGGTGAGGACCTATCCACCTTCAATTGCGCAGGGTGGCTTTTCAGATTATATGCATAGTAACGATTACGGCCATCTCACTGGATTTGATGAGAATAAACAAGGGGCCGAGGCGATCACCTTTGATAGAGCCAACCTGTCTTCACTTAAGAGAACGTTACACTTATTAGAACAATCGGGGATCCAAGTGGTGATCCCTATGATCGATTATTGGTGTTATTGGGGCGGGATCCAAAATTTTGTTGATTTGGTTGACCATACACCTAAAACTGAAAGTAATCGCTGTTATATCAATCATAAGCCTAATTTAGATAAGGCTAAGGTGAAACAGTTTTTAACCAATGAAAAGTACATCAGTGCTTACAAAAGTTACGTTTTAGCGTTAATTTCGGAGTTGGGACAGTTCAAAAATATTATTTGGGAAACAGGTAATGAGCTCGGTGCTGAGGCGCGGTATAATACTAATGTTGTTTGGCGCAAAGCAGAAGAAGCCGACTTTACTGCAGAGCAGAAAGCGCTGTCGATAAACCTCGATAGTTGGACTAAGAACATTGCCGCTTTTATCAAAAAACATGATCCCAACCACCTCTTGATGGATGGTCGTTTCGGCGTCAGTAAACAAAGTATATTGGATGATAATATTGATATCTTGTCCAATCACTATTATCAATTTTGGGGAATGGATAGGTTATATGAGTATGACTTAAATAAAATCTCGGCAGTCGTTAATGAAGAAATTAATAAAGGAAGAGAAGCTTATAAGAAACCCTACTTTGCAGGTGAGTTTCTTTGTGATGGTGCTTGTACTTATGACTTTATGGATAGATTCCAACAAGAGTCAGATGAAGGGGTAACGGCATTTGCTGCTTTTTGGAGTTTAAGAGGCCATGCGGATCAGGGACGTAATGCTGATACTGCGTTTAAAGATACAGGGCGAACAGGGCTGTATACCCATTTTGAAGAAAATGGATATTCTGCCTATCACTATCCTGGTTCTGATGTTAATAATAACCCAAAAGAAAGTACGACCCAAAGAGAGATCATGCAACGCTTTTCAGAAGCGGCGGTACAATTTTCGGGCATGAAGCGCGACGATTCTTTAGCTAAGGTGCAACGAATTGATTTAGTGGAAACCTCAGCAGGGACTAAACTTATTTGGTCTGGAGTCGCGGGCGCTGAAGGGTATTGTGTCTATAAAGACGGGCAACTCGTTCAGAATGTAAAATTTATCGCCCCAGATGGTAAACAGTTTTCAGGGCTAGATGTGACGGATAAAACGGGTTACAGTGTCACGGCTTATAAGCCGCTTTCTGGAGGGTGTCATGGTACTCCAGATGTGCCAGAGAAAAATATTTTTATTTACTGGGATAAGGCCAGTATTGGTTCGCTATCGATAGACGGTCAAGTGGGGAGCGGTGTTTTTTCACAAACGGCTCAACTTTTTGATGGTACTGTTCCTTTAGCGACACAAGTTCAATATCGTTGTTTTACTTTGGATGTTCAAGGCAATGCTCATGATCAATCTTGTAACGTTATTGGTCATGGTCAATTTAGCCTCGAACAATTAAACGAGAAAGTCAAAGTGGTAGTTGAAGCGTTCAGTGATGAGCACCAGTTAGTACAAAAAATTGAGGCTAATTTACCTTCGGTTCAACCTACACCGACACCGGAACCGATATTAGGCAGTGCATTTCATTGTCCAAAGGGTATTTCTCAGGGAAATAGTTTATTAGACAGTGAAAATAATCCTAAATTTGATGGTGGTAACACTTGGCCTTATTATTTAGCCAATAGTGATAATATTGCTAATGCAGATGTGCCGTTTGGTACTGTGAAGGCTGAAATAGACTCGAGTAGCCCAAGCTACCATAAAGCCCTTTGCCGTTATCCTGAAGGGACTCGCCAAGCGGCGGGCAGAATACAAGGTTGTCAGGCAATGAATATGGGATTCTCTGAGCAAGATGGTTGTCAAATGAGGCCATAAATTGAGGAGATAACCAAATGGTCGTTTGCATACAGAAAAGGTAAACGTCATTGAAAGAATAAAGCCTCATAGGACATTCACTTATGAGGCTTTTTTAATGGTGAAATACACTGGGGTACATATGATGCAATATGAGCAGCCAACCGAGTAACGTCAGTGTGGAGAATAAGGTTGTGGTTGAAATGACATTAGAAACTAATTCTGGTGTCTGTTGGTATTGCTCTGAAATAATATACGCATTTTTAGCTGTTGGTACTGCTGCTGAAATGGTCGCGGCAACAACGAGGATGGGCGAGAGTCCCGCTAAATGGGATAAATAAAGGATCAGGCCAGGCATGAAAATGAGTTTGCAGAGATTAATGAGTAAGATATTCAGTTCATTATGATGAAAGGAACTCCATTTGAGACTCATTCCAATAGCAAAGAGTGCACAAGCTGTAATCGCTGAGCCTAAAATCGTCAGATAATTGGTGATTAAAGTGGGTAATGTTAATCCTGATGAGGCAAAAAGGATCCCCGCAAATGTTGAGAGTATGATGGGGTTTTTGACAACATGCAGAATTTTTTCTAAAAGTGGCAGTTTATGTTCATCTTTAGTGTGCGCGGCTTGCTCAAGAAAAATCATAGTGATGATAATCATTATGACCATGATGACATTGGCGATTGCTGCAGGTAGTAACGCCTTATGGCCAAAAATGCTGTGTAGTAGCGGTAACGCGATAATGCCAGTATTGGCTAATACACAACTGGCAGCAAGCATTGTGGAAGTCGCCAAATTTTTATGGATGATTAATAAAAAAGTTAAAATAATGAGGTATATACCGATAACGCCGCCTCCAAATGCCAGGATAAAGGGCAAATTGAATAAATTGTTGATTTCTTCTTGGGCGATAACAAGAAACAGTAAAGCCGGCATCAATACAAAATAAGTAAATTGTATGAGTAATGCAGGCGTCGTTTCAGGGAGAATACTCGTTTTTGAAAAAAGGTAACCTGTGATGATGATGGCAAAAACGGGCAAAACCAAATTAAGGATATCCATGTATAGACTCTTTTTGAGTGGTAAGAAGTTTGTTGATCAGTCGTTGAGTCGATTGCTTTATGATAATGTTAATATAGATGTGAAAAATGAATTTGACCATTCACTTGTATAATAGAAATTGTGATCTGTATATCTATATCGTTTTGGGTGATGCTGTTATTCTTTTGGATGAGAGGGGCAATTAATAAGAATGAAGTGATATGGATAGTGTTTTAGAATTAGGCATTGATCAGTTAGTACAATGTGCTAGGCGTGAAACAACAGAGCCTACTGTTTTACCTAGTATCGCACATCGCCGTCAAGGGTACATTGACAGTACTGAGTTAGCGGGCGTTTTTCCATTGCTACATCATGTGTTTGAGACTAAGTGCAATGGAGTCCCTGTGAAAGTTTTTAAGCCTTATGAAGGTGAAGACATGCCTATTGTGGTTTATTTCCATGGTGGTTGCTTTGTCAGTGGTGGATTTGAGACTCATGAACAACAACTAAGGCAAATTGCACATTTATCGGGGGCAATTGTTATTGCCGTTAAGTATCGGCTAGCACCTGAATACACTTATCCATGTGCTCATGATGATGCCTTTGACGCTTGTGACGGTATTTATCAGGATTGTTATCGATGGGGGGGCAATAAAGAGGCCATTATATTAGCTGGTGACAGTGCGGGAGGGCATATAGCTTTAATCACGAGTTTACGATTACGGGATAGGGCGATTTGGCAACCGATAAAACAAATTTTGATTTATCCAATGCTTGATGCAACCGCTTCATGTGAGAGTATGGATAAATATGGTGAGAATTATATTATCACTAAAGCCATGTTAATGTCAGGGTTGGCACTTTATAGGGGGAACGTGAATGCGATGCATGAGGAGATCAGTCCATTATTTCGAACAGATTGGAAAGGATTGCCTGAAACACATATTTTAACTGCGGAGTTTGATCCCCTTGTTGATGAAGGAGAAATGTTATACCGACACTTACGCTTAGCGGGAGTCGATGCTTATTGCGGTCGCTATTTTGGTGTTATTCATGGTTTTATTCAATTATCCGGCATTAGTCAATCGGCTCAAGAGGCGTTAATGCATGTGGCTGGGCTTGTTAGGAAGGGGGGGGGGAAGATAACACAAAAATATGAATTGCGAGCTATGATTAGAGAAATGATTTGATATTTCTATTGCTCATTATTAGTCGCTACAAGACGTAATTTTAATGCAGTACGGCTTGAAGGGTAAAAGGGAAAATTATGTGGTTTTTAGAGCATATTTGGTGGATAGTCTCTTTATGTGTCATCGGTTTTTTTACGTTGATGAGTTTACGTTATCGTATTCCTCTCGCTCAGTTAGTGTTACAAGAAAACGAGTTACAAGTACAACCCATGTCTGAAACGACTCAATTGGAGATATCCTCTTTATTTGATAGGCAGTATTTAGAAAGTGGGTTTCCCTATAAATTAGGATTTTGTGCTTTTAAGTTTAATTTAGGTGAAATTATTCTAGAATCCAGTTGTAAAGGGAGGTTAAAGCTATGGTTGATTGATGAGTTTGATCAATCAGCTAAAGGCTCTGTTAAAGCGGGTAAACGCTATTGGGTCGACGGTTTTAAAATTGCGCAAACCACTTGGAAAGTGGATGGAAGCACGAAAGTCACTTTATCTATTGACAATACGTTATTACTGGCTGAAACGAATGTGAATTTATTGGCTTTTTTGCTGGGAAGGAGGGCGCCATCAGTTGTAATAAAGGGGGTATTTGGTGGTCCACCTAAAGAGCCAGAGGAAGAACATATTGCTAATCCTGTGGTTTAGTGTTTTTTTGATTTTATGATGTTGGCTTAACAGTAGGTAAATATGGATAAACGTCCTGAAACGATTATTGATATTCAATCTATGATCCCATCGATTGTTGCTGAGATACGCTATTACTCAGCAGACAATTTTATCGGGGCACCAATCGATGGCTACTTAGCCCCTAAAATTTTTTTGTCTATTCCTGCTTGTCGAGCATTAGAAAAAGCGCAAAGTATGCTTGCTCGATTTGATTTGGGTTTAAAAGTCTATGATGCTTATCGTCCTCAAATGAGCGTTGATCATTTCATTCGTTGGTCTCAAGATGAGCGTGATATAAAAATGAAAGCCGTTTATTATCCTGAATTGGATAAAAAGGATCTATTCAATCAAGGATTTGTTGCCAGTAAGTCATCTCACTCAAGAGCAAGTACTGTAGATGTGACATTAGTGTCTTTATCATCGCCTTTTTTTCAAGAATTAGATATGGGCACGATTTGGGACTATTTCCATCCAGCTTCTTGGACACATTATAACAAGCTTACGCATGATCAACGTGCAAATCGTATGCTATTACAGCAAGTAATGAGTCATGTTGGTTTTACTGGTTTGTCGCAAGAATGGTGGCATTTCACTTTAAAGCAGGAGCCTTTTCCTAATACGTATTTCAATTTTCCTATCGAATAACATTTTGTTATTACATTGTGGAACGGTGATTAATTTTGCTTTATGTTGAGAAATGACCATTCTGATCTGATAGCGTAAACAGTACAAATACACATTATTGGAGATACAAATGAGTCGACATGAATTACATCGAATGCATCGTATTGGTTGGCTTCGTGCGGCAGTACTGGGAGCAAACGATGGCATTGTTTCTACTGCAAGCTTAATTATTGGGGTGGCTGCTGCACACTCGACTCGGTTTGATATTTTACTCGCTGGTATGGCCGGACTCGTGGCTGGCGGTATGTCGATGGCCGCAGGAGAATATGTCTCTGTTAGCTCACAAGCCGATATTGAGAAAGCAGATTTAGCATTAGAAAAAGCGTCATTGAACGATGATATTGAATTTGAAGAAAAAGAGCTAGCGGATATTTATCGCCATAGGGGACTTGAGCCTGAATTAGCTCACGAAGTCGCTAAACAATTAATGGAACATGATGCACTCGCGGCACACGCTCGGGATGAATTAGGGATAACAGATACGGGAAGAGCCAGACCTTTACAGGCAGCTATGTCGTCAGCCAGTATGTTTACTTTGGGAGCATCACTTCCCTTATTGGTGGCTTGGTGGGCACCGTTGGACACTATGATAGTGTCGATTAGCAGTGCTTCGTTATTGTTTTTGGCTGTATTGGGGATGTTAGCGGCACGTGTTGGTGGGGCATCGATGAAAAAAGGCGCTGTTCGAGTCTTGTTTTGGGGAGCATTAGCCATGCTACTCTCAGCTGCCGTCGGAAAGCTATTTGGTGTGGTGGTATAGCCGCATTAAAAGTAGATGAAGTCAATGGACCGTTTGTTTGATTCAAGGAAGAACTATGACTATTCGTTATGCAAAAATAGTACTTATTTGGAGTGTTGCGTTATTCTCAGGTCTTGTTGCTTGGAATAATATGGTTGATTATGAGTCAAATTATAACTTTGTGTTTCATGTACTTAAAATGGATACCACATTTCCAAACAATGTAGGTATGTGGCGAGCGATAGAGTCGCCTATGGCATATCATTTTGTTTATGGGGTTATTATTGCGGTTGAAAGTCTTATTGCTTTCTTATCCGCCACTGCTGGAGTGCAGTTAATCAGGCATCGTTATAGCCATAGAGAATTTAACACTGCGAAGAGTGTTGCTGTGGCTGGGTTGGTGTTAGGTATAGTGCTTTGGTTTACTGGATTTTTAACCATTGGTGGTGAATGGTTCTTGATGTGGCAGTCCGCAGTATGGAATGGACAGCAAGCGGCTTATCGATTAGTGGTTGTGTTCTTGATGATTTTAATTATTTTTCTTTTGCCTGATGAGTTTGAGCAATGAGGCTAAATGTTATCAGCCTCATTCATTATTTCATTAAATGGAAATACCTAATCCTACGATGAATTGAAAGTCATCTTTTTTCGGGATTTCACCTTCACCATTCGCTTGAGGTTGGCTGACTCTATCCCAAACAAAGGAAAGATCTAAATCAAAGTATTGGGTTAAATTAATAGAAAATCCTGTTAACACATGATGAGTGTATCCCCCCGCATCACTGCTGCCGTACTGAATACGATAAAGGGCATTGAAATCGATAATCTCAGTTAATTTTGTGTCATAGTCTGTTTCAACAACAATGGCGGGACTGCTATTATATTTCTCTTCACCCGCTTCTACCTCATCAAAGCGAGTATAGACGTAGGCCGGACCACCACTGACTTTCCATTCTGTTGTCGAAGTGTCAATTATATTATAACCAATACCCGAACCTAAGGTGATTTTATAATCATAGTTTAAAAATGGATCTTTATAGACTTCTCCAAAAATAGGTCGCAAATAAAACTTTTTGGAAATAAACCAATCAAAATTGCTGTTTAATCTGTGATTATTTATGGTAGCTTCACCATCAGTACGAGAATAATTCCCTAAATATGTTGTATTAAAACGAGACTCTGTTGTTCTTCTACGTGTATAAGCAATGGCGCTATAGTCAATTTGATCTGTATTGCCAGAATAAAAGTCAGCCCCTAAGGTGATTTTTGTGGACCAGTAATTACTTTCGCTATCATTGCCCGTGATAATGGTCATCACATCGCTGCGAGGATATTGACGATTATTGATGTCTATTTGGTTATTTCGTAAGGTTAACTGCCCTGTTTGAGTCGTAAAATCGATAAAACCTACACTGACAACATGACTGGTGTGAAGCTGTAAAATATCATCCCAATCTATGCTGAGTGTGCCAAATTCTTTACTTTTGAATTCTACTTTGTCCTCATATAAATGCTTGAGGGTGCCTTTTAGCATTTCAAGACTTGAGAGTTGGATCCAATCATACTTGTTGTCTTCAGGCAAAGTGAGTTCAGCAGGCGTTAGCGTCTTAGGTTGATTTGTTTCAGGCAATGCTTTGGAAGTGGGAGTCGCGATACTTTCAAAGCTAGTTGTTAATAGGCTACAAGATAAAAGGAGTAGACTAAGTGTGTTTTTCCTCTCTATTGATGGCTGACAACTTAGCATGTCTTCCTGCACCTTTATTCTCCCTAAAATTGTTAAAATTACGATGGTAAGATAGGGAGAATATACTACAAAAATGTTATTTATGAAGCAATGCTGTTTTTAGTAAAAGAGCGGCTAAGAAAGCTTTTTATTACAACTCACCCAGTAACCAAGGTTGAATAAAGGCTGCGATTTGTGGCTGCGCTTTCGCATTCGGATGAATACCATCATTTTGCATTAATTCAGGGTGGGTGATGATATCTTTTAAGAAGAAGGGCACCAAAGTGATTTGCTGCTCCTTGGCGATATCTTGATACACTTGAGTAAACTGTTTGGCGTATCGTGGGCCGTAATTAGGCGGAACCATAATGTTTGACAGTAAAATAAGTGCGCCTCTTTCTTGAGATAATTTAATGATTTGTGTTAGATTTTGTTTTAGTTGTGTTGTTGGGAAACCACGCAGCCCATCATTTGCACCTAGCTCAATAAAAATGAGTTGAGGCTCGACGGAGTCAAGTAATGCAGGTAGTCGTCTCAGTGCTCCTGCCGAAGTTTCGCCACTGACTGATCCGTTGATTAACGTATGTTGTGGTAATTTTTTACGTAGTAAGTTAACCCAGCCTTCATTTTCAGGCATGCCGTATCCAGCACTTAAGCTGTCGCCTAAAATTAAAATGGGGGCTGCTTGAAGGGGAAGGCTTATCAAAATTAATACCATGGCAATTAATGGTGCCATGGATTTTTTCTTTAAGAAGGGTGTTATGTTTAATAAAAGTGCCATAGTGGTTAATTCTCTCGTTAAGTCAGTGGCGACCCAAGAAGGGCAGCTTTCTATCCTCAACGGCATTGACTTAGAAGTCAAGCAGGGGGAAAGTATTGCGATTTTAGGGCCTTCGGGATCAGGAAAGTCAACGCTATTGGGGTTACTTGCAGCCTTAGATACGCCAACATCAGGGGACATAGCGCTAGATGGTGTGTCATTGAAGGGGCTTGATGAAGAAGGTAAAGCTGCACTTCGTAAAGAAAAAGTGAGTTTTATTTTTCAGTCTTTCATGTTGGTGGATACATTAACGGCCCTTGAAAATGTAATGTTACCTGCTGAACTTGCAGGAATAAAAGAGGCAAAAGAAAAAGCCAAAAAGATGTTAGATAGAGTAGGACTTTCTCATCGCTTGAACCATCTACCGAATCAATTATCGGGAGGAGAACAGCAGAGAGTGGCGATTGCTCGCGCTTTTATTAGCGAGCCCAAAGTGTTATTTGCCGATGAACCAACCGGGAATTTAGATGCTGCGAACAGTGATAAAATTACCCAAATGCTCTTTTCAATGAACAATGAAAGTCACACAACTTTAGTGTTGGTGACTCATGATCTCACTTTAGCTAATTTATGTGAACGGCAATTGTTAATGGAAAATGGCATTTTGTCAGAGTCGACGCCTCACAAAGTGCATACAACGGATGAGGTGAGTTAATGGCTTTAGAACTGGCGTGGCGATTGTTTAAGCGGGAATTATCTCAAGGGCAGCTAGTGTTAATTATTTTAGCGATCACCTTAGCGGTATTGTCAGTGACGGGGCTGGCGAGTGTCAGTGATAGGCTTCAAGTGGCGATCAAGGGGCAAGCATCTCAATTTATTGCCGCAGATCGCATTATTCGTTCACCTAAGCTAATCGATCCAGCTTTGTTGGCGATGGCAAATAAACTGGGGCTTTCACAAACCTTAGTACTTGAGTTTAACTCCATGGCTTATGCGGGAGATAAGTTTCAACTCGTGAAAGTGAGGGCCGTCGAGGATGAATATCCTTTGAAAGGGCAGATTGAATTATCCACGGGTCAAGCCAGCGGATTACCTGCTCTTGGCCATTTATGGTATGAAACTCGTCTTTCTGGTTTATTATCTCAACCGACTCAGGTTGAAATTGGTCTTACCCAGTTTATGTTGTCAAAGGAAATAAAGCGGTTACCTGATGCAGGTTTTAACCCATTTGCTTCATCGCCAGTGGTACTCATGCGTATGGCGGATGTGGAAAAAACCGGTGTGTTGCAACCGGGAAGTCGAGTGACGTATTTATATCAATTTACTGGGGGAGACAGCCAATTAAATGCATTTGAAAAGCAAGTGAAGCCTTTTTTGAACACCAGCCAACGTTGGGTTGATGTCACATCTGGCGACTCTCCGATTGCTAATGCGGTTAATCGTGCCGAGCAGTTTTTATTGTTGGCTTGTTTATTAGGCATTGCTTTAGCATGTGCTGCAATTGGTATCGCTGCGCAGCGTTATTGTCAGCGTCATTATGATGTGGTGGCGATGTTGAAAACGTTTGGAGCTTCAGCTCGTCAAATTCGTACGTTGTTTAGTTTACATCTACTTTTGGTCACGTGTTTTGGCGTAATATTAGGCGTTTTTCTCGGGGTAGGACTTGATAAAGCCATCAGCTTGTTTTTACCTGAAGAGATAGCACGTTATTCGCCTTCTTTATTCAGGCCAGTTTTATTAGGCATCGCAACGGGACTCATTAGTGCCGTTATGTTTTCAGCTTATCCTTTGTTGCGTTTGCTGTCTATTCCACCATTAAGAGTGCTTCAACGTCAGCTTGAAAGTGCAAGTTTTGGTATGTGGGTCCATTTACTGCTGAGTTTATTGGCAATGGGCTTATTGGGTTACTTGTATTCAGGGCAATTGGCGATGACCTTAACCGTGATGGCGACGGTGTTATTGCTCGGGGCATTACTCAGTTTGTTAGGCTTTTTAATGATTAAGCTTGGCCATGGTATGGGAATGAAAACCACTAACCCGTTGCAATTAGCACTGGCGGGTTTAAGGCGTCGAGCAAAACAAAATGCGATGCAATTGGTTGGGTTTAGTTGTGCGTTAGTCCTTTTATTAACCATTTTAGCCCTTAGGCAGGATTTATTGGAAGAATGGCGGCAGCAATTACCTGATACTGCGCCTAATTATTTTTTAGTGAATATTGCACCTGAGCAAAAGGCAGGAGTGATCCAATATTTATCTCAATATATTGGGGATGTTCCTCATTTATACCCTGTTATTCGAGGTCGGTTGACTCAGATTAATGGCGAAAATACCATTACCCAAAAACAGCAAGATGAAGGAGCAACTGGGCGCTTAGGGGTTGGCCGAGAGCTGAATTTAACTTGGCGAAATACGGTACCTGAAAATAATCAATTGTTAGAGGGGAAATTCAATCAAGCATCAAATGATGTCTCAGTTGAGTCAGGGGTGGCCGAGCGGTTAGGACTCACATTGGGTGACAGGTTAACGTTTACCATAGACAATCAGAAGGTGGATGTAACCGTTACGAGTATTCGAGATGTGCATTGGGAGAGTTTGCAACCTAACTTTTTTATGATTTTTACTGAAGAAGCCTTGTCTTCTTTTGCCTCAACCTCCATTGTGAGTTTTCGTTTAAAGGAAGATAATCATCAGGTTATTGTTGGTTTGCTGCGTTTGTTTCCAACGATATCTGTGATTGATGTGGGGGCGATGATTGAGCAGTTACGGCAAATTATCAGTCAAGTGTCAGTGTCTTTATCTTTGGTGTTAGCATTAGTGGTGATGGCAAGTGCGTTAGTTATGATGGCTCAAACGGAAGCTGGAATGGCGTCGCGGCAGCGGGAACTGGCGGTGTTACGTACCTTTGGGGCTAAAGGCAGTTTACTCAAATGGGCAACCGGACTGGAATTTGCACTGTTAGGGATTATCGCGGGTGTGTTAGCCGTTTGGGTTGCAGAGTTTTCTTTATATTTATTAAAAACACAAGTGTTTGAACTTAATGTCTATATGCATTGGCCATGGTGGGCTATCGCCCCACTTTGTGGCGGCGTGGTAGTGGGAGTATTAGGGCTCTGGCGTTGCCGTCAATTATTAAACCAACCTTGTACTGAGCTATTAAAGGGACATTAATTGCTATGCTCACTTTTAATATTTTTATGTCGATTGCAGTAATTGGTGAAGTGCTTCATTGATGTTGGGGTATTGAAATTGAAAACCTGTCGCTAATGTGCGTGTTGGTAGAATGAACTGTCCTTGCGTAAGCAGCTGGGACATTTCACCTAAAGCCAGTTTTAATATAAAAGCAGGTAAAGGCACGATTGCCGGTCTTTTGAGGGTATGAGCTAACACTTTGGCAAACTCACTTTGGCTGATGGGGTGAGGGGTCGTGGCATTAAAAATACCTTGGCAATGCGTTTGTTTTATCATGAAGAGAATAAGCGCCACTAAATCGGTTTGATGGATCCAACTGACACCTTGTTTCCCGTCTCCAATGGGGCCACCTAGACCCAGTTTAAAGGCGGGAAGCATTTTACTGAGTGCACCACCGTGAAAACCTAAGACTAAACCTAAACGTAAAATAATGACTTGGGTCTGTAAGGAGCGACAAGAATTTGCAGATTTTTCCCACTCTTTACAGACAATGTGGGGGAATTCCTGAATGGTCTCTTTTTGAGGTATATCATCTTCATCGAATGCTTTATTCGAATGGCTGCCATAAAAGCCGATGGCTGAAGCGTTGATTAACTTTTGAGGTGGCGTGGAACTTTTTTTAATTAAGCTCGCGATTTCTTGAGTGATTTGCCAGCGGCTGTGACAGATACGATCTTTTTGAGTATGGCTCCAGCGTTTGCTTGCTATAGGCTCTCCTGCAAGGTTGATAACTATGTCTATGTCATTAAGGTGATCAAGTGAGCTTAATGCTTTGAGGTAGGTGTGGGCTGTTCCTAACTTTTGTGCAGCTTTTCCTGGATGGCGAGAAAGAAGTGTCAGTGAATGTTCTTGCTCAAGGGCATGAACAAGTTGTGTTCCAATAAAACCTGTCGCGCCTGTGATAAGTATATTCATAGTGATATTTTTTATCGGGTTTGCATACAAGCATAATAACTCCAACATAAAAAGGATCAATTTTTTGCGTTTAAACTTAAAAATGAGGCGAAATTTTATTCTTGCCTCACTGTTTAAGTGAGGCAGAGGAATTATTTTTCTTTTTTATAGCATAGCGTTAAAGAAACGGAGTCTGCAAATCTAAGCGCATGAGGTTTGTCTATTTCGACTTCGGCTAAATCGACCCAAGGGTGCTCACTGGCAATGGCTAAGACTTGATTGGTTAAGTTCTCAAGTAATGAAAAACGATTATTCTCAACTAATGCAATCATTTTTTTCGTAATGGTCCGATAGTTTAACGCATCTTCCATATTATCACTGCCTCGTGCTTTCGTTGCACAATAATGAATAGAGGCATTAATAATAATGTCTTGTTTATTCTTAATTTCATCCTCTTTAATACCGATAAAAGTGCGAAGACGTAAATTTTTAATGCGGATAATTGCTATTTCTGGCTTCATTCTTGTTATAATCTCCTTTATATCATTAAGAATAAGCCTATCAATTTTATAATAAATCTAGAAGCTTTTTTGTCTTACCAATAGTATCTTGCCGTGAATAAGCATTGAGGATTGTATAAATGAATCGATTTGAAGATAAAGGGGTCGCCTACAAAGGGATAGCGACGATGGGGTTTATTGTCGTTATTTTGGCTGGGATTAAAATTGCTAGCCCCATTGTGGTGCCTTTAGTGTTGTCGGCTTTTATTGCGGTGATCTGTAATCCTATTATTAATTGGATGTCCACTTATCGTGTGCCTCGTTTGCTCGCGGTATTAATTTTGATGGTATTGATTTTACTAGCAGGCTTTTGGCTAACCTCGGTTGTGGGGAGTTCTATCACCGAATTCTCTCAGCAGTTACCTCATTATCGTAGTCAACTGATTGAACATTTCTCATGGGGGATTGATAAGTTACAGTCACTCAAGATCAATATTACGCGGGATCAAATCATGTCGTACTTTGATCCCGGTGTTGCTTTTTCAATGACAACCAATATGTTATCAGGTATTGGTAATGTCATGGCCAATTTATTTTTGATTGTACTGACTATCGTTTTTATGTTGATAGAGGCTCCGACTTTTGCTAAGAAATTACATTTTGCATTTGATAATCCCGGTGTCGGCCTGCAGCAAATGGATAAGTTCTTGCATTCGGTTAATCGTTACATGGTAATAAAGAGTCTACTGAGCTTAGCCACAGGGGCCATTATTGGTGTTGGACTTTATATCATTGGGGTCGATTACGCCTTGTTATGGGGGGTGATTGCTTTTCTGTTTAACTATATTCCTAATATTGGTTCCATTATTGCCGCAGTGCCAGCAGTGTTGTTAGCTTTTATCCAATTAGGGACAGGTGAGGCAGGTGCGGCTACGTTACTCTACATTGTAACAAATACGGTGATTGGCAATATTATTGAACCTAAATACACTGGACGGGGGGTGGGGTTATCGACTTTAGTGGTTTTTTTGTCACTCATTTTTTGGGGGTGGCTGCTCGGTACCGTCGGCATGTTATTGTCCGTGCCTTTAACTATGGTGGTAAAAATCGCGTTAGAATATAGTGAAAGTGGAAAATGGTTATCTATTTTATTGTCGGACAATTTAGGGGCAGAACCTTGTGTTCCTGTCAAAGCATCTGTTGATACTTCGCAAAAGAATGAACAAATTGTTCATCAAAAGCCGAAAGAATAATCTGGGTGAAACATAGCTTCCTCTTACTCATAAAGGCATGCTTTGAGTGAGTTTAGGGGATATTTTTTTAGATGGTTGGAACAGTAAGTTAATGCAGTTATTTTTAGAAGCGCTACAAAAAATTAAGTGGGATCAAGACGTGGCTCGTTTGTTTCATGGACGAGGTGGACGTTACATTGGTTGTGAACATTTGTGTTTGGATTGGTTTAACCCTGTGTTGTTGTTAACCAGCTTTAAACCACTCACTAATGATGAACTTGCGTTGATTATTGATGGAATAACTCAGCGTTGGCAGACGTTGGTGCCTAACGAACCGCTCAATTTGGTTTATCAATATCGCAGTGGTGGGAAAACAATGACTGAGAGTATAGCAGGCAGTGTGCCTGAGCCTCATATTGTGGCCGAAAATGGTGCGCGTTTTCAGGTGCATTTATTAAAGGGGCAAAACCACGGATTGTTTCTTGATATGAGCCGAGGACGTCAATGGGTACGTGAACATGGACGTGATAAAAAAGTATTAAACTTATTTGCTTATACTTGTGGTTTCTCAGTGGCTGCTTTACAAGGTGGGGCTACTGAGGTGGTAAACATGGACATGAGCAAAGGTGCGCTTGCCCTTGGTAAACAGAATCATTTGTTGAATGGCTACTCGACTGGCGCTAAATTTTTAGGGCATGATATTTTTAAATCGTGGGGGAAGCTGACAAAGTTAGGGCCTTATGATCTTATTATTGCCGATCCACCGAGTAATCAAAAAGGCAGCTTTGTTGCCAGTAAAGATTACGCACGTTTATTAAAGCGACTCCCTGATTTGCTTAAGCCTGGAGGAGATCTGTTGTTATGCCTTAATGCTCCTGAGTTGAGTATTGATTTTTTAAAGGAACAAGTTAATGAATATAGTGCAAATTTAGTCTTTCAAGAGCAAATTACAAACCCAGAAGTGTTTGAAGATGTTGATCCAAATAAGGCATTGAAAGTACTCAGGTACCAATGAAATTATTAGCAATTTAATGCTAATAATGGCTAAGTGTTAGTCATTATTTGTCATTAAATTAGTTATATAAAAATAGATTTTAATATAAAAAAGGCATTAAAAACTGAAAGGCTTTCAGTTTTTAATGCCTTTTTTATTATTTACAACGCTAAAACGCTGTTTTCTTAAAACAGAACTGAAAGTTTTTTGTAAGCCGGCCTTTTTGAGTGGTATAATTAACGTAGAGTTGATTATATGGCCTTTTTTGCATTATTTCTTCTCATACAAGGCAAAATGACACGATTTGATGGCATGCCTTTGTTCCCTACACTATCTTTGATGCGGAGTGATTATGGAAGCGCAAGACTACGAAGAAGCTTACTACCAAGTACAAGATGAAATGTTAGCTTCGCTGCCGACTGAAATGGATGAAGATGCGTTTTTAGATTGATCTCCTGTTCCAAGGTGATTATTTTAGCTATTTCTACAGATAATCCATAAAATGCCAATCAGTGATTGATTGGCATTTTTTTATTATTTGCTGTTTTAACCATCACTTTTTGGCCTGATGTGATAAAGTGCTGCAATGTTCCGCGAACACGCATATAAATGGCTTTTGGCTTGCTTGAGTAATGTGGGTAATGGCAGATCTTTTGGCGTGATAGAAAAGAGTGCAGTTATACCATTATCGAGCAGTTTATTGGCATCTTCACCGATACTTCCGCCAATGGCGATCACGGGAACAGCATAGTGGTTCGCTAGGCGTGTCACCCCTAATGGGGCTTTGCCGTTAAGGGTTTGACTGTCTAAGCAGCCTTCACCAGTAATAACTAAATCGGCGTTTGCTATCTTTTTATCAAGCTCTGTGATTGCAAGGATAAGATCAATACCTGGCTTCATTGTTGCTTGGAGTATTGACATAAGGCCAAATCCAATACCGCCGGCAGCACCTGCGCCCGCTTTTTCTCGATGATCTTCTTTTCCCGATTTCACCCAAATATCTGCAAAGTGGCTCAATGCGTTATCAAGCTGATGGACCGAGTGATTGTCGGCGCCTTTTTGGGGACCAAATATTTGACTGGCACCTGTTTCACCGCATAAAGGGTTGGTGACATCACAGGCCAATTCAAATTGACATTGCTTAATCAGTGGATGGAGTTGGGTGGTGTCAATCATATCGAGTTCTTTTAAGTAAATGCCACCAGGTGTTAATACCTGTTTATTTTTATCGAGAAATTTTACGCCTAATGCACTGAGTATTCCGGTGCCGCCATCGACTGTTGCACTTCCACCTAAGCCTAAAATGATGTGTTTTATGCCACGATTAAGCGCATCAAGGATAAGTTCTCCCGTGCCTATGCTTGATGTAATACGAGGATCACGTAGCGTTTTTGGTATTAAATCTAATCCAGAGGCTTTGGCGACTTCAATAATGGCGGTTTGCGATTCACTCTGTGGTGTATTACCAAGAATACCATAATAGGTTTGCACGTTAGTGCCCAATGGCCCTTTTACTGTCAAGGGCACTTTTTGCCCATTCGTCGCTGCAATGAGTGTATCAACGGTGCCTTCTCCTCCATCTGCAATGGGCTGATGAATATATTGCGCATGAGGAAGCACTTCCCGAAAGCCTTTTTCTATTTCGTTCGCGACTTCCACCGCGGTTAAGCTTTCTTTAAATGAATCGGGAGCAATAACGATTTTCATAATATATCCCTAAATAATATGGCATTAAAGGAGGAGTAAACTTAACAAATAAATGAAGGTGATACTCACGAGCCCTTGAATAAGAGTTGCCAAGGTTTGTGCTTTGTAAGCTTGCTTGACACTCATATGACTGAACTGAGTGACGACCCAGAAAAAACTATCATTAGCATGTGAAACCGTCATCGCTCCACTGCCAATTGCCATGACGGTAAGTGCGCGTCCCATATCACTAGAGAGCCCTATGCTATCAAGCATAGGGGCGACCATGGCTGATGTAGTGACTAATGCGACGGTGGATGAACCTTGAGCTGATTTTAATGCCGCAGCGACAATAAAGGGCATAAAGAGTCCGAGTCCTAATTGAGATAAGTGACTTCCTAAAAAGTCACCAATAGGAGTCGCATTGAGTACGGCACCAAATGCTCCCCCAGCACCAGTAATGAGCAAAATCGGTGCCGCTAAGGTGAGACCGTGACTGACATGTTGGCTGAGTTGTTGTATTTTTCCCTTGCCTTTTAACAACGTGAGTGAAATAAAAAGCCCTATGATTAAGGCATTAACTGGTTGACCGAGTGTAATGAGTATCTCAAACAATCCGCCTTGACCAAAAGGGTTAATGGGAAGTTGGGCAATAGAGCCGACGCAAATTAAAAAAATGGGGATAAAAATGGGAGAAAAAGCACCTAATGGGCTGGGGAGTTGAGGGTATTGAGAGGTGGGCTCTTTCAATGGTTCATGATGTTGATTGTCTATATCGCCATCAGGTGCTATTTGAGTGAATTGATTCGCCCAAAGTATTCCGGCAATGGCTGCAATGGCACTAATAATAAGGCCTAATCCAATCACTAACCCTAAGTGTGCGCTTAACCCAAGGTTGCCTGCGGCGGCAATAGGGCCAGGTGTTGGAGGTACAAACGTATGGGTTGCAAAGAGGCCTGTCGCCAGTGCAATACTCATCGCGACACTGGATATTTGCATTCGCTCAGCCATAGATTGTTTTAATGCGTTTAAAATGACAAACCCAGAATCACAAAATACAGGGATCGACACTAAATATCCAATAATAGACATGGTTAACGTTGGGTATCTTTTACCTAACAATTTTATGACAACATCAGCCATGGTAATCGCGGCACCACTTTTTTCTAAAATGGTCCCTATTATGGTGCCTAAAACGATAACTAAGCCGATATAGCTCAGTATGTTTCCAAAGCCCTGATTAATAATGTGGGCGATTTGACTCATGGGTAACTGACAGGCAAGGGCCGTAATGAATGATGCCAATATTAAGGTCAAAAATGGATGCAGTTTAAAGGTAGAACTGGCCACAATAATAAAGATAATGATAAAGACTAATATGAATACCAAGCTCATAGTTGATCCTTTTTGGCATGATGAAGATGTTCAGTATGGCCCCTTATAACAGGATTGACTTTAGCATCATGGACAGTTTTCAGTCTGAGAGGAGGCTGTTTTTTGGTCGAATGCACAAAAATCATTTTGAAAGTAGCTGGCTGATGTAGAGTAAGCATACTCCTTCTAATGACTTAACAGATATTCCTGTAATTTCCTCTATTTTTTCGAGGCGGTATCTGAGCGTATTGCGGTGAATGAAAAGGGCATTTGCACAAGCTTGTTGATCGCCAAAATGGGAGAGATAGACATACAATGTCTTTATCAATTTTTGATTTTTATCATATTGAACAAGCTTTTCATAAGGGCGAAGTAATTCTTTTCCTTGCCAATGATGTTTTAAATCAGATAATAAGACTTGCAATGTGTAATGTTCAAATACGTATTTGTGACTTGTTGGATTTGTTTTAATGCCGATTAAGAGTGTTTCTTTAGCTGTTTTATAAGAAAGGTGAAGATCTTGTGGATTTGGAAAATATTGTCCTAATGCAATTTTCACTCTGCTTTTAAGATGAATAGGTAACCGCTTGAGCAGAGAGTCGATACGTTGGCTTTCGCGTTCTGTACTCCATCCTTTAGTGCCGACAGCAGTGGGTTTTAGGATCACGAGTTCAGTTAAAGAAGTAATAGCAACTAAATTGCCTCTTTTTGGTGAGTCCAAGAGCTGTACAAGCGTGTTTAACTCATCTTGTTTTGTATCAGGTTCTAATGGTGTGATTAATTGTATAACACACGCGACCCTAGGGAGATGTAAATCAATGCCTAATTGCTCTGCCCATTGCTGTTGTATGCGAGGATCGCCTTGGTTTTGCTTAATGAGCTGTAAAGTCAATTCTTCTTTTTGACGATGATCCCATTGTGCTTGACGCAATGACTCAGCTTGCTCAACAATCATTTCTGCGGTCATTTTAAGCAGCTCACCGAATTGCCGGAGTGGCTCAGGTGAGCCAGTAATACCGATGACACCAATAATATGACCTTTAAAATGTAATGGCAGATTGATACCTGCTTGGACACCTTGGAATGTATTTTTATGATTGATGGGGATTTCCACAACTCTATTTTGATTAATGGCCAGCTGTGCACCTTCATGTGCCAGGCCTATGCGGTGAGGATCCCCGGACGCAAGAATAATCCCTTTATTATTCATAACATTAATTTTATGTTTAATAATATGGGTGGTACGTTTTATTATCTGCTCAGCAATTTGCGTATTAAGAAAGTACATATTATTGATATAAGGATAATCATAAACAGAATATTTGAACATAAAAATACATTTCAATAAATCACTTATTTTGTGCCATTATTTTACTAACGCTTTTCAATAGACTGTTTGATTGACGGATAATTTTCTGGAGCGCGATATGCAGGGAAGTGAGAAGAAAAATAATAAAGTGAGTGCATTGGCATTGCTTGCTATGGTGCTATCGGTGTTGATGATAGCGAATGATTTCACAGCATTTGCTGTTGCTCTACCGATAATGGGACAAGAGTTTCAAGCTGGGATCAATAAAACGCAGTGGATTATTAATGGTTATACCTTAATGTTTGGTGTGTTAATTGTCACTGGAGGCCGTTTAGCCGATCGGATTGGTCGCCGCAAAGCGCTGATGATTGGGATCAGTATTTTTACCGTGTTCTCTGTGCTTGCTACTTTAGTGAGTGGTATTTTTGGTGTGATAGTGTGTCGAATACTCATGGGGATTGGGGGGGCACTCATGTGGCCTGCCATTTTAGGTATTGTATTTGGATTAATGCCGAGTCATCGAGCGGGGCTTGCTGGTGCTTTGGTTATTGGTACGGCGGGTTTTGGTAATGCCATGGGGCCGATGTTAGGAGGGGTGTTAACCGATTTATTAAGCTGGCGTTGGATTTTTTTGATTAATTTACCCATAGCTGTCATTGTTTTTTTACTGGTTTATACATTGATTGAAGATGATAAACCGATTGATCAAAATGAGCCCATTGATTATGCAGGTGTTTTGACTTTATCTATTGCTTTAATGGCCTTATTGCTAGCCTTGGATTTTGGTATTGGATTAGGCTGGGAAGATCCTTTTATTGTGAGTCTTTTTGTTATTTTTTTTGTGGTCATAGTGGCATTTTTCTATATTGAATACAAAGTGGGTCAGTATGCACTTATTCCAACGGATATGGTGAGAAACTATCCTTTTATGTCGGCAGGGCTTGCGACTTTAATGATGTCAGCCATTTTTTTTGCTGTATTGGTCTATCTTCCTCTCTTTTTTAGTCAAACCATGCAATATTCAGCCATGAAATCCGGCGTCGGACTGTTACCTGTTATGTTGACCTTTGCCCTTGCCTCTTTTTTTGCAGGGGCCTTATATGAAAAATTAGGGGCTAAACTCATTCTGTCAGTCGGGAGCGCCTGTCTAGCGTTAGGAATGTTTTTATTATCGAGTCTCACCATGCATACGAGTTATGCGTCAATGTTACTGGGAATGTTCATTTTAGGCATGGGAGTAGGACTCTTTTATTCGACGATTACGACCGCGGCATTAACGGTTGTGCCCCAGAAGCGGGCGGGCTTAGCAGGTGGGATTATCTTTATGTTTCAAATTGCAGGTGGGTCAATTGGTTTGGGGCTCAATACTGCGATTGTGTCTCAATATCAGCAGTTGAGTGAGGGGATCAATATGGCCTTTAAGGTCAATGGTGTTTTTTCCATCTTTGGACTTATCATTTGTTTGCTGTGGATTGGGAATAAAAAAACGGGGTAATAATCTGTGTCAATTTTGAAGGTGTCCATATAGGTTTGAATGAAACTTGTCGCTGAACATCTCTATTTACTCCGTTTCTTTATTAAGAGTTTTTTTAATATTAATGTGTTGGTTTTATTAGGGAGATTGGTGGGGTTAGCAGCGGCGTAAGTATTACCTGCAATCTTAATAGTAACGAATAAAGTGGAACTGGCCGGGGGAGATGGCTGGCATAGGTAATGCTTCTGGTTCAGTGTTTGGAGGGGGGTAACCGATATTTTACGCTGGCGCTGGATGTTTTTTATTCACATAGAGAGTGATATTCGCAATGTTAAAATATAGTGAACTGTTTGCTTTATTACGACATAAACCGCAGGTGGGAGAAAATAGCCGTTGGGGCTTTGTTGCCATGTCCTTGGCGATTATCGTGATTGCTTATGATTTTACGGCTTTTTCAGTCGCGATTCCTAAAATAAGTCAAGAATTTAATAGTACGCTCAATCACAGTCAATGGGTGTTCAATGGCTATGCATTAACCTTAGGGGTTTTTATTATTACTGGTGGCCATTTGGCGGATTTGTATGGTCGACGTCGGCTGTTTTTTATTGGGATCACTTTTTTTTGCGTGTGCTCGGTGCTGGGAGCCTATGCGACGAGCATTAATATGTTAATTGTTTGCCGAATTGTGATGGGGTTGGGGGGCGCGATGATTTGGCCCGCGGTTCTGGGCATGGTTTATGCTCTATTTTCCAAAGAAAAAGCAGGGGTTGCTGGTGGTTTTATTATAGGTGTGGCTGGAATAAGTAATGCGACAGGTCCTACGGTTGGAGGTTTATTAACGGACTTTCTGAGTTGGCGTTGGATTTTACTTATTAATATTCCTATTGCATTAATGGCCCTAGCCTTAACTTGGAAAACCATTGCACCAGAAAACTTGCCTTGGAAACATAAAAAAGTGGATTATGTTGGAGTATTAACCTTATCAGTGTCGTTGTTTTCATTATTATTTGGACTTGATTTATTAGCGGAGCCACAATTAGATAACTGGTTGATTATTGGGTTATTCCTTTTATTTGTATTGAGTATGTTGGCCTTTGTTATTATCGAACGTAATCAAAATGAGCAGGCCTTAATTCCGCAAGAGTTGATGAAAAATGGTGTGTTTTTGGCTATTGGCTTGACCACATTAATGATGTCGACCATTTTTTTTGTTGCGTTACTGTATCTGCCACAATTTTTCATGCGCGAATGGGGTTATACTGCAGTTGAGTCCGGTGTGGCACTATTGCCAATGATTTTAACTTACGCTTTTATTTCATTTTTTTCAGGGGCTATTTATCATCGATTAGGGGCAAAATGTTTAGTGTCTATCGGGGTCAGCTTACTCGCGCTAGGCATGTTATTATTGGCCTATTTAGTGGTTTCTACTCCTTATTGGCAAGTTGCTGTGATGATGTTCATATTAGGATGCGGAATAGGGCTCGCTTATCCGACTGTGACAACGGCTGCAATGATGGTGGTACCTGTATCTCGAATGAGTGTAGCGGGGGGCATTATTTATATGTTTAGAACTGCAGGAGGAGCAGTCGGTGTTGGGATCAGTACCTGTATTATTTTCTTATCTTCTTCCCCATTAGCGGGAATGCAAAATGCATTTTTATTCAACGCTATTCTTGCACTTATCGGTTTAGTGATCTGTTTACTTTGGGTGAATGTTCATACCAGTGAGTCATAAAGTTAATGGTGTGAATAAAAGCAGAGGTATTTTATTCCTTTTATGTTTCAATAATTAATGTATGAAATGACTTTTGTGGTGTGTAGTAGTACTTAAGCATTGTTTCTATTGGTTTTTTAATAATAAGGGACGTATTATTGCTGATTATTATTCAACATCTTAAGTGGCATGGCAATAAAATCCACATTGGATAAAATCGTCTTTTGATGTTTCACTTAATATTGGCGTTGTGAACTGTACTGCTCATCTTTCTAACCGTTATTAAACGATTACACTTGAAAAAGTATCGGTACGATGGAATTCAGGAATAAAGGCGCACTATGGAAATTATTATTTTGATTATTGCTGGCTTTGTAGGCGGTATTTTAGCCAGTTTATTTGGATTAGGCGGCGGCTTGGTGCTAGTTCCTGCATTAGTCATTTGTTTGCCTTTTTATCATGTTGATCCTAGTGTTGTTATGCATCTGTCTGTTGGATCTTCATTGCTCATCATGTTACTCAATAGTTTGGCTGCTATCGTATATCATCACCAAGCTAAAAATATCGATTGGCTTTTGTTTTGGCAGATTTTTCCTTTTGCCGTGGTAGGAACCATAGTAGGCTGTGTTATCTCGATTCAATTACCCACTCATATTCTTATTTTATTATTTCTGACTTTTTTATTCGTGATCCTTATTCGCTTTATGGTTCACTTGATGTATCGAAAGAAATATAAAGTGCTTGAACATTCGCGTCCGCCTATGCTCAATAACGTATTGAGTGGAGTATTAAGTGGCTTTATTGGTGCAGGGATGGGAGTCGGTTCAAGTATCGTCATGGTGCCTTTTTTAAAACGTTATGGTTTTTATATCCGTCATTGTGCTGGGATATCTTGTTGCTTCAATGTATTGATTGCCCTTATTGCTGTGTTTATCTATGGCCTGCTTCAGGCTAAAACTGAGGCGTTACCTTATTACACAACGGGGTTTATATTTTGGCCAGTGATTATTTGGCTGGTATTAGGCTCAATTATGGGAGTGCCTTTCGGCACTTGGCTTGGTCGGCGTTTATCAGAAAAAATGACTACTTCGATTTACTTTAGTTTACTCATTATTATTTTCTTGGTGATGTTGTCTAAGTTATTAGAATTCTATTATTAATAGAAGGATGTTTAGTGCTAATTGATAAGAAGTAATTAGTTATAATTATACCTTTAATACTTATTCACTAAATTGGTATTAAATCTATTTATATTGCTATTTTTATGATGGTGAAATTGTTATGTTATTTTTAGTTCATATTGCTTAGTCACTCATGTGTTCATGATGTTTTATCGTGGAGTACTATGAAATAGTATAGAGTGAAAAATAAAAAATGACTTTAAGGCTGTATAACTCAAGTATTGGAGAATATATGACCCTTTTTCGTCCTATTTTGGTCATTATTATGTTAATTATAACTTTTGTTATTATTTCTTTTCTTTCATTGGAACCAATAATAACAGATGTGATTAATGAGATTATTGTATATATTCATACAGCTGAACAACAGAAATGGTGGATTGCATTTTTTGGAGTGGTCGCGTTGGCCCTTGATATTATATTACCCATTCCTTCTAGTTTAGTGGCGGTATACATTGGCACGGTATTTGACTTATTATCTGCAGCGGGATTAATTTGGGGCGGATTAAGCTTAGGGGCAATATTCGGTTATGGTTTGGGACGGGGAATTTACAACGTATTACCTAATTTTGATAGAAAGAAACATCAATTAAATAAAGCGACAATTATGTCTAAATCTTTAGACGAAGCGGCTTTAGTGTTAATGCGTGGTATTCCTGTTATGGCCGAAACATCAGTCATTGCAGCAGGAGTCGTTAAGTTCTCTTTTACTCATTTTGTTATTGTAACCGGCTTAGCAAATGCAGGTATTGCATTGGTTTATGCATATGTGGGTTCTCAAGTGAGCGGAGAATACTCACTGTTAATGGTCCTCGTTGCCAGTATTATATTGCCCAGTTTAGCATTGGGTATCAAATACTTTTTTGATGTTTTTATTAGAAAAGAAAAAAGTGAGAAAATAACAGAATCCCACTCATATTTTTTAAATAACACAGACAACATCAATCAAGGCAATAAAGTAAAATTGATGTATTCTGAACACGAACAAAATAATCGGCTCGATACATTATCTGCGACATTTAAAATTGATTATCATTATAATGTGTTGACCACGGATAATACTTTTTCAGTTAATAACGCGATGTTAATTGAGTTAATGAGGCCTACAGTTGTTGAATATCAGCAGAAAGTATTATGTATTATCGATCAAGGTGTGCTAGAGCATCGACCTGATTTTACTCAGAAGATTGAACAATACTTTAATCGACATTCTCGTTCGATATTTCATTGTCAAACAAAAGTGATACAGGGAGGAGAAAAATGTAAAACCCAAACGCAACTTGATCGGATTATTGAGTATATGAAACCCTTAGATCGTCATAGTTGGGTGATTGCCATTGGTGGGGGGGCCTTGTTAGATTGTGTTGGTTTTGCTAGTGCTATTTTTCATCGAGGGATCCGTCTTATTCGTATGCCATCGACGGTATTGGCACAAAATGATGCCGGGATCGGCGTTAAAAATGGCATAAATGCTTTCCAACAAAAAAATTTTCTCGGTTCATTTACTCCGCCTTTCGCAGTCATTAACGATGTTGAACTATTGGTAAGCTTATCCGACAGAGATAAACGTGCCGGTCTTGCAGAGGCTGTTAAAGTGGCCTTAATTAAGGATCCTACTTTTTTTATTTGGCTTGAAGAAAATGTTGAGCAGTTAAATCAATTTGAATTAGTTGCCACTCGTTATGCGATTCAGCGTTGTGCACAGTGTCATATTGAGCATATTACTCAGCAGGGCGATCCATTTGAGCGAGGTAATGGTAGGCCACTGGATTATGGGCATTGGAGTGCGCATAAAATGGAGAATTTATCTGATTATCAAATTAGGCATGGTGAAGCGGTGGCTATTGGTATTGTGTTGGATACACTTTATGCTCAAGAGATGGCTTGGCTGAGTACAGAGAAAGTTCATAGGATCATTAATGTGATCCAAAGGCTAGGTTTTGAGTTGTGGCATTATTCCTTAGACATGCAAGATGATAAGGGTGAGCCGCTTGTGATACAGGGAGTCGAAGAGTTTCGTCAACATTTAGGGGGGAGATTATCTATCCCTATACTGACGGATATCGGGGCCTTTCGCAATATAGAAGTGGTTGATATAAGTAAAATGAAAGGGGCATTAAAGCAATTAAAAAACGTGTCTTTGGAGTGTATGAAATGTTGACTGCAGCTCCTAGGTCATGGATTATTTTTTTTACTTTAGGCAGAGTCTCTAATTTACCAACAATATGGACTAATGTATTGGCGGCCAGTTTGTTTACTGTAGTGATGTTAGAGCAGCAAGCACCAGTGCTCAATTTGGCTTTATTGAGTCGTTGGGGATTGATTTTGATTGGCATATCTTTGATGTATTTAGGAGGGATGTTTTTAAACGATGCATTCGATGCCAAATGGGATAAAGCACATCAAGTCGTCAGACCTATTACACAAGAATGGATCTCTCAAGAGACGGTTTATATTGTCAGTTACTGTTTATTATTTAGCGGTATTTTACTGCTTACGCTAACGGGTTGGCAATATTTAGATACCTTGGATGGTTTGAATGCGGGTGTGTTTTTATTTTTATTGATTTTATTTTATAACCTATTTCATAAAACATGGGGATATGCTCGTTTATTAATGGGAGGGTGCCGAGCTGGAGTCTATTTGACTGCGGGTTTATTAATGGGAGGGATCTCAAAGGGTTTAATCTGGGTATCCTTATGCTTAGGTATGTATATTATTGGGATCACTTTATTGGCGCAATTTGAGCATCAGTCTGGGGAAGGTCCTCATCGATATAATCTATTATGTATCGTATTATTACTATTATTATCGCCATGTTATTTACTCTTTTTTATTCCACTTAATCCAATATTCTATCTTTTATTAAGTGGTTTTGTTTTTATATTATTGAGACAAATTGCCCCATTAATTAGACATTTTTTCTCACATAAAACGTTATTTATTCGGCCTTCAAATATTGGAGCGTTACTGGCAACTATTCCGCTATTTGACGCATTAGTGTTAGCGAGTGTTCAGCAGTTTGGTGCTTGTGTGGTGTGCCTCTGTGTGTATGTCTGTTTACCTAAATTACAACAATGGATTTCACCGACTTAAATTATTTTAATGAGATAAAGTCAACAAGGAGCCGTTAATGACAAACATCTTAAAAGATAGATCCTTAGCTGATTTATTGCGATTGGGCGCTGAGATAGAGCAGCAGTTTATGTGCATGTATTTATACGGTGCTTACAGCGTAAAGAAGCGTTATGTAGAAGGTCAATTTGAAGATGAAACCAGTGTCGATTATTTACCTCCTGAGCATCGACCTTTATTAGAAGAAGCCCGTCGTTGGGTGTCTAATATTTACACGGTAGCAAGGCAAGAAATGGAGCATTTGGCACTGGTCAATAACTTGCTAAGAGCCATTGGTGAAGCACCTTATTTTGCTCGGGATAACCTTAATACTGTTACAGATAATACCCAAGACCATATTTTTAAATGGTTTCCGTTAAGTGCTGAAGGTGGGGCGGGGCACGTGCCTTTCGATCCCATATTGAAAGGGGGAGAGGCTGACGATTTTACCTTGATCCCTTCTTGCAAAGAGGCGCATATAAAGCCTAAAGAGTTTGATTTCGCGTTAACGCCATTTACCAAAGAAGCGGTTAGAGCATGGACTTGCATGGAAGCGCCCTGCTTAGCGACTTTGAATAAAACCCCGAGTTTATGTGCTAATTGGTGTTTTACTTGCTGTGATCCAGATGAAGCTAATAGGTTAGATCAAGGTAGTTATGCGGGGATGATCTCCAAGCTTTATGAAGAAATCTTAAATCGATTTAAAAAATTAGCGGCAGATCAGTATGTGGTGCCAAGTCAAGATCAGGTGGCGTTATTACAGCAATATGATATTTATGTGTTTCCAGTTACCGATTTTGTATCAGCTAAACAGGCGATTGATCTTATTACAACACAAGGGGAAGGAAATCATGCCAGCATTGATTATCCCAGTCATTATCGACGTTTTTTTGAAATAGAAAAGCGTTATCAAGAGCAGCCACAATTATATTGGGAGCTACTGACTAACCCGAGCGAAGAGGATATTGTTAATCCAACAACTCGTGGCTTGTTTATTTTATCGAATCAAGCTTATGAGTTATTACTACTGATCTTAACAGCGCTATATGCATTACCTCAGTTACCTCAGCAAGCCCCTTTTTTAGCGTCGGCGTTAAAGCAAGAAGCATTTTCTCCCATTATGACGATGATCATTCGTTCATTATCTGAATTACTGGTGCAACTAAAAGTCAGTCATGTTTCAAACAAACGAGTGGCCAGTAATTTTGATATTAGCCAAGAAGTGCGTGCACTCTTGGTTGAGCCCTATTGTGAGCCAATATCGAGCAATAGTGAAGTGGCGCTAAAACCTGATATTGGTGATATTAACAAATTGCTTGAGCGTTTTAATCTGTTTAATCAAGGTTTAGCCAGTGTGGACCTTAAAGATGAAGATGTGGCAAACCCGCTGCTTATTTCATGGGCTCGGGAACGTCTCGACTACATTAAAACCAATGCTCAGCGGATCCAAGTGAATTTAAGCCGAATTACTCAGGTGGGAATTTACTCTCTGTTAGATGCTGGTTAAAGGAGCCGATGATGCAGGATAATGAAGAATATGAATGCCAATCAGCAAGTTTTATTCATAATAATAGTCAATTTGCCGTTGGCAGTTTTTTAACTATTGAATTTAGCGGTTATTTTACTTGCCGGCAAACAACAGACCCTGATCCTACAGATGATCCTTACGGCACCAGTGGCTACACAATGGCGTTAATGGGAGAGCCTTTACTGGATAATGTGATCCGTCTGCAGTGGTCAGATGAACACTGCACCT
This sequence comes from uncultured Shewanella sp., assembly GCF_947491715.1. Lineage (GTDB taxonomy): Bacteria > Pseudomonadota > Gammaproteobacteria > Enterobacterales > Shewanellaceae > Shewanella. Next base: position 348,282 of record NZ_CANLKR010000002.1, read on the forward strand.
TGCGTCCGAGTGGAATCGCAGATCTGGAGCAGAAAATTAAAGCGGGCATAAGAGTTTCGAATGTGTATTTGAATGGCCAACAGGATGAATTTAGAGCGAAAAAGCTGCGTGGAGGTAGGGTTAATTTAGTGGATTCACCATTAAGTGATTTAGCCTGCGATCTTCAAAATAAGACTGTAATGGCATCACCCCAATTTATTTCTAATAATAACGTGGTGGGCTCTGATGACACAATGGCGTTTGTCATCGAGCCTTTTCAACTTGAAATTCGTAGTCCAGAACAGCGAAGTGATATTGAACCGTTAACGATCATTGCTCGTGATGTATTAGATACAGCGAGACCGTTTAAGCGGGCGATCGAGTTCGATCAGCCCAGTGCTTATGCGAGACGTTTAAGTGATGAGTTAGTCACAGACTCATCAGATGCTCATCAAGCCATAGGCGTCTTTGATGAATATGGTTATTTTCGCAGTCGGCGGCAGTGGTTGGAGCAATATAAATACCTCTTTATGTCTTTAGAGGCGAGATTACATCAGTGTATTGATAATTTGCAGCAAGAAAATGACGTATCCATTATGCAAAGTGAAGTCAATGAACTTAAAAAACTCATGCAAGAACAAGTCATACGAGATGAGTTTACCGCTTATGTGAATAGAGAACCTCATTTAGCTGGAATGAATAAGTTGGAAGCATTTATGCAATCGACTCCGTCTACTTTAGCGACAGACTTACAAGAAGAACTGACTTTATTACTTAATGATTTATTGCCTTTTATTGCGACTGAAATTCAAAATACTACCAGTCGTCTATTTCAAATAGAAGCGTGGGGCAATCGTGTGACCAATAAGTTAGGTTTTCAAACTAAGTGGCAGCATGACATTAATTGCGTCCGCCAAGTAGAAGTAAAAGGTGGAGAAGTTTCATCTTGGCTAGAGGGAGAGGTGATAACGGATCAGCCATGGTTTGTCGAATATTGGTTTGGTGCATGGGACGGAGATTTGTTAGCAGGTTTTATGAGCGGCCGTTTGCAAATTCCTTTTAAGCCTAACAATGAATTGGAGTGCTGAGAGTGCTGATGCAGCTAAATGAAACACAGTGTCAAGTGCAGCATTCTCATTTATTACGTCAATTACCGAATACTTGGTTTGAATCCACTTGTGCTCAACTTAAAGCTGACATTGATGACAGTAAGCTCACTAATATTGATTCATTAGCGGCCAATTGGTGTCATTACAGTGCACAAGCTGGACGTGAATATGCGGATCTTCAAATGCAAGAGGAGTTGATGGCTTGGCAAGCAGAAAGTGGCTTATTCAAGATGACGTTAATTGAAACTATCAGGCTGCAACTATTGGCTTATACCTTATTGCATTTGTTGCCTAGTTTGCGCTTTAAATTGTTTAAATACTGCGTACGCTATAGTGATGATAATGAGAAACAAGCAGTGGTTAAAGGCTTAGAATTATTGGACCGTAATGGCAGCTGTAAAGCATTGATTGTGGATCTTTGTCGAACCAATAATACCGCATTATTTGCAGCCATTGCATTAAGTAATGCTTGGCCTGCGAAACATTTTAGTGATGTTGAATTTGAACAAATGTTATTGAAAGCTTTATTTTCTGATTTCAATATCGATTTAATTGTGGGTTTAAAAAAAAGGCATAGTCAGCGGCTGAGTCAATTAGCTTTTGATTATTTGTCCGAGCGGGCATTGGCCCAGAGAAGCTGGCCATGCTCCATTTATTCTGCCATTGACCCCAAACATTTAACTGGTGAGCAAAAGGCTCGTTTAGCATTGCTACCTTTGCAAGTGCAAACATTGTTAAGCCGATATTAAAGGATAAAGGAGAGAATAATGCATTATTTTGATCCACATATTCACATGGTTTCACGCACGACTGATGATTATGAACGTATGCATGAAGCGGGTATTATTGGTGTGATTGAGCCTGCTTTTTGGCAAGGGCAAGCAAGAACGCATTTAGGCACGTTTATTGATTATTTTGATATGTTAATTGGTTGGGAACGGTTTCGAGCGAGTCAATTTGGGATCCGTCATTTTTGCACTATGGGTTTAAACCCAAAAGAAGCGAATGATATTGAATTGGCTGAAGAGGTGTTGGCGATATTACCCCGTTATTTACAAAAAGAAGGGGTGGTTGCCGTGGGTGAAATTGGCTATGACGATATCACGACTCAGGAGCATCATGTGCTTTGTTGCCAGTTAGAAATGGCGAAAACTTATGGGTTACCTGTGCTGATCCATACCCCCCACAGAGATAAAATTGGGGGAACTAAACGGACAATTGAAGCTATTCGTGAAGTCGGGGTGAGTGAATCTATGGTGGTGATCGATCATCTCAATGAATTGACCTTGCCTTTGGTGATGGAAACGGATTGTTGGCGAGGCCATTCGGTGTACCCTAATACAAAAATGTCTGAGTCTCGAATGGTGGCTTTACTCAGTGAATATGGGACAGAGAAGATGATAGTGAATAGCGCTGCTGATTGGGGGAAAAGCGATCCGCTTAAGGTACCTAAAACCGGTAATAAGATGCGTGAAGCTGGGTTTTCAGATGCTGAAATTACCCAAGTGTTATTTAATAATCCGATTGATTTTTTTGCTCAAAGTGGCCGTATAAGCAGGAAGGAAGTGGGCCAATCGCTCAAGATAAACCAAACTCAACAGTGGCAAGACAATTCTGCATTAAGGGGACAAACGCCTGTCATTGAAGCTTAGGAATGAACGAATGGCATTTCTATCCAGCGAGATCAGCTATTGCAGTAATGTGCATATGGGGGACTCACTTGCCCAGCTGCGCGATAATCTTGTTCAGTATATACAAGCGGTACGTAAGCAAAGACAACTATCAAAAATGAGTGCGGGATTGTGGATAAGTGCTACTGCGGCCAATGAACTGAATAATGAACCCGCATTACAGTCTTTTAAACATTTGCTTGATCAAACAGGTTTAAATTTGCAATCCATTAATGGATTCCCGTATGGGAACTTCCATCAACAGACAGTGAAAGAAAAAGTTTATCTTCCCGATTGGTCAGCGATTGAGAGAGTCGATTATAGCCGATCCCTTGCTGTTATTTTAGCCGCATGTTTACCAGATGGTTGCGATAGCGGGACCATTTCGACTTTGCCTTTAGGCTATAAAAAGAACTGGACACCACAAAAACATCAAGCTGCAATTGCGCACTTAACTGAACTCATGGATTTTCTAGGGCAGCTTTATGAGCAAACAGGGAAAAGGATCATCTTGTGTTTAGAAATGGAGCCGGATTGTGTTTTAGAGTCCACCGAGGAACTCATTACTTTTTTTAGGCATGAAATCCCTCAAGCCGCTATTTTTAAGCGACATTTAGCCATTTGCTATGATGTGTGTCATCAAGCGGTAATGTTTGAAGAGAGTGGCACTTCATTAAGGCGTATTCATGAGGCCAATATTGCTATTGGTAAGATCCAGATATCTAATGCATTGGAGGTTTTGTTTGACCATGAGGATCGTCCGCTCATGGATTGCTTACGCATGTTTTGTGAGTCTCGTTATTTACATCAAGTGAAATGCCTGCCTGTTGAGGAGCAAAATGTCGGCCGGTGCCATGACAGTCAACTGACTCAATACTCCGATTTAGTGTCAGCTTTATCACATCCTTTAAAGGGCAAAGGAAGAATTCATTTTCATGTGCCTATTCATGCTCCTTATTTAATCTTGCCACAATTGGGCACCACGCAGTCTGAAATATTAAGCGTGTTTGATTTTTTACATGATCATCCCGAATTGAGTCCATTTTTGGAAGTGGAAACCTACTCATGGCAAGTGTTACCGAGCCATATTCGCCCAGATAATGATGATGAGCTGATTATCCAAATAGCTGAAGAGTTGTCTTGGGTTGAAAGGGAATTACAACAGCGAGGAATATTATTTCATGACGCAAATGAAGACTAAGCCGCTTATTGTGATTGATATTGTCGGGTTGACACCGTCACTGTTAGGAGAGCATACGCCGAATTTAAATGGCTTAATGCAAGAGGGAGAAATGACGCCAATGCAAGGCGTGTTTCCAGCTGTGACTACCACTGCACAAGCGAGTATGTTAACAGGCTCTTACCCTGCACAACACGGTATTGTTGGCAATGGTTGGTATTTACGCGATCAAGCCGAAGTGCGTTTCTGGCTGCAACCTAACCAATTAATGCAAGGGAATAAAATCTGGCATAGCTTGAAGCATGAGCAGAATGATTTTACCTGCTCGCAATTATTTTGGTGGTATAACATGTACGCTGGGGTGGATAATGCGATAACGCCTCGTCCCCATTATCCAGCCGATGGCCGTAAAGTGATGGGATTATATTCTGAGCCGGCGACATTACATGCTCAAATAGAAGCGCAAATTGGTGAATTTCCTTTTTTTAATTTTTGGGGGCCCACTGCAGATATTCGTTCAAGTCGTTGGATTGTGGATTGTGCGATTGCAGAGCATCGAATGAACCAGCCTGATTTACAATTGGTGTATTTACCCCATCTTGATTATAACCTGCAACGATTAGGCCCAAATGATCTTGCTATTGCTGAGGATATTGCTGCTATTGATCATGAAGCAGGGCGATTGATTGACTTTGGCCGCAGTCAGGGGGCGGATATCTTGGTGGTGTCTGAATATGGTATTTCACCCGTGTCACATTCGATTTCACTCAACCGAATCTTGCGCCAAGCAGGCTTATTAGCAGTTAGGCAATCACTCACTTGGGAGCTACTTGATCCGGGGGCAAGTCGTGCTTTTGCTGTGGCCGATCATCAAATTGCCCACATTTATATTCAAGATGTTAATGATATTGCGCGGGTGAAAAGTATATTGGAAAAAGTATCCGGTGTTGAGCGGGTACTGGATCGCCGCACTCAATGTGATTATCACATTGACCATGCTCGCAGTGGGGAGTTGATCGCGATTGCCGAGCCCGATTGTTGGTTTAATTATTATTATTGGTTTGATGATAATCAAGCGCCTGATTTTGCACGCACGGTCGATATTCATAGAAAGCCGGGTTACGATCCTGTGGAACTTTTTATTGATCCCACACTTGGCTTTCCTAAGCTGCATATTGCGAAGCGTTTATTACAGAAGAAAATGGGTCAACGTATATTGATGGACGTGATCCCACTGACACCTGAATTGGTGAAAGGCAGTCATGGGCGGTTAAACGATACTGAGGATGAAGGTCCGCTCATTATATCTAATAGCGCTGCATTGAGTGAGTTTCTGTATCAACACAAAACTTTTGATATTAAGCAAGTTAATCACTTAATCCATATGCACTTCAAGCAAGCTTTAAGGAAAGTTATATGAAGAATTTTGCTAATGAGCCCATTAACGTAAACATGGCTTTTTGTCGTCACCAGATTAAAAAAAATAAGGTGTTGTGTTATGGCTTACTCAACCCTAGAGGCATGGCGTTTACCCCAGAAGGAGACTTACTGGTGATTGAAGCGGGGGCGGCAGAATTGGCGCCGCCTTATTCTGGACAGCTAACATGTCGAGACTGTCATACTGGAGAGATAAAGCAGACTCTACTGAGTGGTTATCGAGCCCTGAATATGCAGCAGCGAATGTTACGGGATGAAATAATGGGGTTGGCGGACATAGCCCCAACACAAGTGTTACAAACACACAAGAGTGCTTGGTTGATTGCTTTTACCGATTATATTGAAGGTTCTAAAATCTTAGAGCTGCAGCCTGCTTTTTTAAAGGGAGACGCACCTGACGTTACCCCACTGTTTGACACTCAAGGGAATATTAATAGTTTATGCTATCACCCTGAACGTCACGCTTGGTATGGGATTAAACCCGATACTAATGAAGTCGTGGAATTTATGCGTGGAAACCCACAAAAAGTGGTGTGTGTGCTGCCTGAATTAGCGTTAGGGCAAGAAGCCGTGCCTGTGAATATTGTGTATGATGCGTCGACGCAAAAGTTATTAATTTCTTTATTTTCAGGCGAATTAGGTCGTGGGGGTAAGTTTAAAGGCATTGATTTTGAGAAATATCAAGGTGCGGTGATTGCACTGGATTTAAATAATCATCAAATTGAGACTTTGATCACCGGATTAACTTTGCCTACAGGCCTGTGTATGACAGAGGGGGGACAAATTTTAGTCACCGAATTATGTGAAGAAGTTCTTGAACCTCTACCAGCATCGGGCTTGCCCACTGAGCCATGTCATGGTGGGTTTAAGCGCTTTAGTGGTCGTTTATTACGGGTTGATTTATCATTGGGTCAGTGTGATATTTTAGCAACAGGTTTAGATACGCCGTCTAATCTTTTGGTACACAAAGACAATATTTATATCAGTGAAGGCATGGGGTTGCCTGGACGTCTATTACCGGCGTTAAATGGGCATAGCCAAGAACTCAGTGGAATGATCCGTAGAGTCTCACTCAATGAGGGGGAGGAAGGCAACCTATCCACTCAGACGAGCTGAGTGGAGAAATCTTTATTGTCTTCTTCTATTTTACATAGTTTGTGGTGCAAGCAGCAGGTAAGCTGCCTGTAGAGCAGCCGCCAGTATTGGGTTTTACTTGTTTAAATAAATGCGATACGGCAGCATTTGTTTGTTGCGTAGCAATGGCATCACGTCCAGTGCCTTCAGTGCCCGTTGATATATTGTGACAACTCATACAATTAAAGGCTGGATTAATATCCGCGACGCCATTTTGGACATAGGTTTCCATACTGACATTGGCCGATGATAAAGAGCCTCTTTGAAAGTTAGTTGTCGCAGGTAAGTTGCCATTTTGGGACCACACATTGCCGGTGAGTTCATAATTAGCCCAGTAATCGGCTGTGCTACTGTTGGCTTTAATATTGTCACTCATCGACTGGTTTATTTGCTGCATATTGGTGGTGTTTTCGGGATCTTGCTCAGGTACGCTAGACTCTCCATAAGGGTGAACGCGACAGACCTGTGTCGGTTTATCTGCTTGAAAGGTGTTTCGAGGGCAATCTTTACAATCTGGATTATAAAAATTCCATTCGCCTGTTGGTGGCGCAGCTGAGGTGATTTGTGCGCAATCTGGTGCATTTCGGTAATGATCAAAGGTGGCCCAGATAAACTCTTTATGTACTTGTGTGGTTCCAACAACATGGATCCCCACTAAGGCTAAATCCACTAACTCGCACTTATTTTCAATAATACCTGGGATCACAAAATAATCATCGGGCGTATTAGGATTGAGCATCCAAGCTGTTTTTAATACAAACGAACTGGCAGGAAAACGTAAATTGGCATAGTTATTGTCACCTGAGCCATTACTGGGGTATTGCTCATACACTTTCGCAGCACAGTTTGACTGATATAAATCACATTGATTGATAAAATCATAGCTGATCTTATTGACGAGAATATCGTAGTAAACAAAGTTACCCGCTTGATCTATCAAGGGAAAATTAGAGCCCGCTTGTACGGGGGCATTCTCTAATACCGTTTGAGATAAATAAAGCCGTTCCGGGTTTTCTTTACGCTCCTTTTGGCATGTATTGGCATCCGTTGTGGTGGCCGTTCCCCATTTTCTCGGGGTGTTACCTTTATCGACAAATATGTCGTATGTTGGCATCCATGATAAAAAACGGGGTTGTTTGGTGGTGCTGTCGATTTGTAATAGGTAACTAAAGGCTTGCCAAGCAAATTGTTGGAAAGAGCAGTTATCGCCGTCGGTCACGCTGGTGGGCAAATGACTGCTTGGAGTTAACCAGTTTGCACTGCCTGAACAGCTTAAAGCTGAAGTGGGTGTAGAAGGGGCACTGCTCATTGCGCTGTTGGGCACCATTGCGGTCTGGCTATCGCTACTTTGGTTATTAGTATTCTCGGTTGTCGGTTTTGGCATGCAAGCGCTTAAGTTCAAGGTGACAGTGAGCAATATAAGTGTTAGTGGTTTCATTGTCCTCTCCTTAGGCATTATTGGGGTTGATATAACGGCTATCTAATGGGCAGCCGTTATCAATCCATTGAGTGATCATATGAATGCGGTCTTGAGATAAATCCCGCACCACAGGCATGTAAAGTGGGTCATTATAATTTCTGAGTAATACGGCCTTTATTTTTTTACTATTAAGTTTGACAGAGTCATAGCTGCTTAAATCAAATTGGCTCATCACAGGGTATAACTTGCCATACTGAGATAAGATCTCACCAATACTGCCATCCCAAGTTAAGTCACCAAAATTAGGTTGTTTTTGATATATTTGTATGCTGACTAAGTCATCTTTATGACCTTGATAGTTTTCATTTTTGAAGTTATATCTAAGAAAATATACTTGACCATCAATATAGGCTCTAGGGTTACCAGGATTTTGGGCGATAATAGTTAAACTGGCTTTGCCTGTTTCGTCTGTGGTGATGGTGTTATCAAAGGTTAATGCATTTTGGGGGATGGAAATATTGACTAGGCCTAAGGTGCCCCCAGTACCTAAGGTTTGATTGGTGTATAAAAAGGCTTCTTCTTCACTGAGTAAGTCCAAGGTAATGTTGGTATTGGCTAACGGTTTGCCAAATTGTCTGGCATAAATGTTGACCGTCACCTCATTGCCGTAGACATCGGGTTGATTTTCACCACCACGTTTGAGATGCGTGGTGCCTGAGTTCATTCGAAATACAAATTGATCTGCTCTTAAAAATAAGCCTTCAGGGTTCTCACTTAATAAAATTTGTGTGGGTTTTTGGTTTTCATCAACACTCACAAGCACTAGAGGATTTTTCTCTATGGTCATAACTTGTTCAGGAGTGAGTTGAATATCGACAATACCTCCTTGCTTAAATAGGCTATCACCCCTTCGATTGAATGGGTCAGTAGAGAGGAGAGTCACATCCTCGATAGTGGCCTTTTGGCCTCCTGTGTTGTTGAAATAGCCTAATCGTAATAACCCTTGATCAATGAAATGACCCGCAGGAGATAAAGTGGGCAGTGCATTGCCTAAATTGATGGATAAGTGGTGACTGTCGGCGAATAATTGGCATGGCGCATAATTATGTAAGTATTGAGTCATTTGCTTTCCTGTGTCATCAGTCACAGGTTGTAGCATGCGCGCTGCTGTAAAAAAATCAGGGGCATCGGCTGCATCTTTGGTTAGTGGGCCGATATTGCCAAAGGCTTGACCATAACTGAAGTCATATTGGCTGGCGGGCGTATAAGCCATTTCTGCCGTTGTCATTATTTTCTTATGATATTCGTCATAGTCGGAGGGGGACAGTAATGCTTTGAGCTGCTGATTAAAATAAGTGGGGGTTGGAATTTGCCCCAGTGATTGGCCTGCATTCATTTGATAAAACAATAAGGGCTCAAGTGCAGATATCACCTCATCAGGAACGCCTTCGGTGACGAGTTGATATTTTATATCACAGTTCCATTGATAGATTTGTGGTTTAACATTATAGGCCCGTACATTGAAATTAATGCTTAAGGCATTGTTAGGGATATCCAGTGCTTGAATGAGCCGACTATTTTTTAATTCATTACTTAAATTGGTGTCACTTAAGCCAATAAGTAATGATTGATAGACGGCACTGGCGGATGCAGAGCTGGCTGCCACTGCTTGTGCTTGGATCCAAGACTCAACAAAGCCAATGGGCATGAAATTGCCAGTGAAGTTGCCAGTATCATTGCCTAAACCTAAGGTCATAGCCCAGATTTCAGAGACATTCATTTGCATGGGATCTAAGTCCACTAATTTGGGAGGCGTAACAGTAAACACGCTGTCAATGGATTGTCCTATCCAAGGATCGTCATCAGGGCTATCATCTGGGCCGTAAATCACTTTAGTGATGGTGCCATTGAGTTGAAAATTGCCTGTACCAGCAGGGTTCCAATAAAGTTCAACATTATTCTGTTGTTGACTGGTAAAGACTTCAGTTCTTACTTGAGGGCATGGTGAGTCAGGTGATTCGGGTACTTGATTTTTAGGGTTATAATTATTAGGGGTGTTATTAAGCGTAGAGGGATCGGCTTGAAATGTGCCATCGAAAATGATGCGGGGGTAAGTAAAATAACTCATGGTTTATCCTTTTAAAAATGGAGAAAAGTATTTATGACTGCATGTTGTTGTCCATTAAAAATAATGATTGATATTTAAGCTGGGTTTTTATTGTTTAATTTAAATATAAAGTTAAATATTTTTATTTTTTGCAATTAAAATAAAACGCTATACTATTTAACTTGAAATAATTTTTAATTGAATTTTTATTTAAAAATTAATAAAAATAGCCCTTTATCTCATAGTGTGAGCGTGGATCTAATACCAATTTATTGAGGCTTTTTTTATTTTTTTATGCTTAATCACTAAGACATAGTATTTAAATGACTTTAATCTATATAGACCTTGTTAAAAATAAGGTTAATATTAAAGGTTAAAATTTTACCCTATCGATAGAGTAAAGGTGTTTATATTAGAAATAAAGGAAAAAAAATATTTTAATATAGAAATAATGGGTAAGAAGAATGAAAAATAACGGCCTAAGCAGTCGGTATAAGAACAGGCCATTTTTGTACATAAAGGAGATGGCGAGTGAGAATGAAACTGAGTTTACTTTTCTTATGCTTGAGCACAGTGGTAGCCTGTACTCAAGAAAATACGAACAAACAAAATGAAAATAGCGTGGGGAGTGGGGTCGAAACCAAAACTGATCCATTGAGTGTGTATTGTCAATTTCCTGAAAAGGTACCAGCTGCAGGTGCAGATCAGACAGCATTTGATGATTATAGCTGGCAAATGTTTTTGTCTTTAAATTGGGTAAACAGTCAAACACAGCGAGGTGTACCCGATTGTAATAAAGCCATCGATGCCTCAGGACCTCGAGTATGGGAGTCTTGGAAAACAACCTCAGAACTTTTTTTGCCTAATGCTGCAGCCCCTGGAGACTGGAACTCGGGATGGAAAGGCGTGAATACATCGCTTAAATTGAGTGCAACGAGTAAAGTGGCGACACGCATTCAAACAGCTTTGGAGAGCGAGCCTAAGGGCTCTGGAATATTACAAGCAGTGGGTGGCTGGCTCATCGATCAGCGGGGAAATCCAACCTATTATCAAATTGCATCCAATGAAATTTCTTTTGATTATATTGTGTCTCATCAGTTATATAATGCAGAAAAAGTGAAAACATTCTTTCCTGTTAATTTTCCTTGGGAAGCGTCAGAAATTAAGGCAAGCTGGCGTATTTTAACTGACAAAGATGACAGTAGTCGTTATCTGACTCAGACAGCGTTAGTGGAGGAGTTTGATACACAAGGTAAACCCAAGAATACCTTTATCACTGAAACCTTGGGCTTGGTGGGATTACATATTATTAATAAGCCTAAAGGCTTTCCTCAGTGGGTATGGGCGACGTTTGAACAAGTGGATAATGTAGATCCTAACGCGACTTTTGCTTCCTATTATAACCCTGATGCGAGCAATCCTAATCAATCACCTTGTCAGCCAAATGTGATACCTTGTACCCCTAAAGAAGGTGCCAGTTTTACCACCCCCGATCCACTCACACGGTTGACGCCGATAACGGCTGAAACCTTATCTGTGAATCAAAAATTTCAGAGTCTGCTAACAAGCAGTGTCTTGCAATACTATCAATTAGTGACCACACAGCGACCAAGTAACCCTAATGATCCTGGCGATCCTTTAGGCACACCAGCGCCTAATATTGCAGCTAATGTGACCATGGAAAGTTACATTCAAGAATCGAGTAATTGTATGGCTTGCCATCAAACGGCCAGTGGCATTGATTCACCTTATCATTCTGATTATTCATTTTTGCTATTGAATGCTACTCAGCCGTAAGGGCTTGGATATAACCAAACAAGATGGTTTTTAATCATGAAACCAAAAGGATGAACTTATGAGTATTTTTAGTGGACCGCGTATTAATTTTTGGGGTGGTATTTCAACCAATGTGAATGTGGCAAATAACAGTAATGGCGTACCGCAAAGTGCTGAACTTAAAGATCAACAACCGATATTAGATCTCGCTAGGGCGCAAATTGCAAAGAAAGCGGCATCGATGAGCGATGAAAATATTATTGCTTTAATGAGGGCGCCGGATCCTCAAGATTATTATACCGAAAGTGGTTGGAATTTTTACGGCGATCAGCAGTTACATTTGGTGGATGCAAAGGTGTCGAGCAGTGGTGAGCCTGGGGCGGTGAATACCCAAGGGGATATCGTCAATGAATCAATATATTTATTGGGTTCAATCGATCCTATTACTGGGGAAGGACCGCAAGCGAGTGCGGTGATGGTGGATTTGGATCCTACAGCATCAATTTCAACGCAAATTATACTGGGTGGTTTAATGATAGGCTCACCTGAGCAGCCCAAGTTACACCTTGTCGAAAATGTCACCGCCAACAGTTATGGGGTGTTTACCGTTGAAGCGGAGGGGGATAATGAAACTAATCAAGGGTTAATTAAGCGACAATTTTATCGTGATCCCGATGGACCGGGTTCTGCCTGGGCCAGTGGTACCTTTCAAGTGACCTTTAATAAAGCCTCTATTAAATCGGCTGATATGAGCTGCCCTGCGATTGCGGCAATAATCAATGACGCGACGATGGATGGCATTGTTCTTCGGTTTCAACTGTTTGAAATGTTTCCGATGCTGACAACCGATGAGCTGCAGTTAGCTTATAAAAACAATCAAAATCCTTCGAACCCCAGTTTGGGCCGTATTGTAGGTACCCTTGCTCCCCATTATCCCGGTGAGCCTAAGACTTGCTCCATTGGGCGTGAAATTGTCATGCAAGACACACACCTGGTGGGGTATTTCGATATTGATCAAGAGGCTGAGCGTCTTACTTTAGATGCGCTGTCTTTATACCCTAAGGGGCATTTTCGTGATAATCGGAAAAATATTGGCGCGAATTTCCCTATTGAGCCCAATGTGGATTACGGCATCAATACGCTCACGGCGGGGGATGTCTCTCTTTCGTTTAGTGCTAACCCTGATGATTACTATCGCTATGGGGGGATCATTGACATTGAGCTTGCAAGTTCATCGGCAATCGACACGTTAAATCACTGTCCTGTTGAAATAACGGGTGAAAAACCCGTGAAACTCACAACTATTGGCGAGCAAATCAGAATTGATCCTACAAACGTCAATCATGTTTCGAGTAAACCCATGGAGACGACTTTTAAGGCAATCGAAACACCGGTGCGCATTTATGGGGATACCCGTAATGTTTATATTGATGAGCATGATGGTGCGATGGATATTGAGCTTAATGTGCGTATTTATGGACGCTCGACACCCATTTTTGATGAGCCTGGCGGCAATTTACAAATCACGTTAGCGTCGGGTAATACTGGGCCTGAAATTCCAGATGGTAATTTTCTTGATTTTCCCTCGAAGACCTATGTTCAACAAGGCAAGAGTCAGTTCACATTCTCTATTGCTGATAAGGGCAATATCGACCAGTACGGTTTTCAAACCTTAGTGATTTCTTCTGTCGAAGGAGGCTCACATTTTATTAATGTTCGAAAATACCCTCAATCGGATTTTGGTATTGTGGCGGGCAGCAACATTAGTTGGGAGCAAGTCTATCAAAATAGCTTGCGATATTTTTATGTGACTTTTCCTGCAATGAATATGCGTTTTCCGTTAAATGATGAGATGACGGTTAAGAATTTATCAGGACCGATCCAAAGTCGCATTAGTGATACTTATCGTCAGACCAGTTTGTACATGCCGATTACGCGTTCCATGACACCGAGTCAGCGGGCATTGTTGACTCAGTTTTTAAATAATCAACCTTGGGCACCTCTGACGGGATCGCAGACGACAAGTTCAGATCATCAAGGAGAGATCACCCAACAGCCTCATTAATGGAAGGTAAAATGGGGGAGAATGCTTCTAGTCGCATATTAATATAAGGATATTTATAAAATGAAAATCGTGCATTATTGCTTAATACTCATCATCAGTGGTAGTCAAATATTGATCCCCCTTTTTGCCAATGAGCCTGTTGATATACTCAAATCATGGGCACAGTCACCACAAAACATCAGTGATGCTGTGTATCCGACTAATGGGGTTCATAGCAGTAAAGGTTGTTATGCCTCTAATAATCATTGTATTGCCAAACGTAATAAGGGGGATCCGAGTGATCCTTTATTTCCGAGTCAATGGATCAGTGATTGGACCATGTTCAGGGTTTTTCAAAACTATGAGAATAATCCACCTCCATATACCAACCCACCCGCAACCTTATCCTCGCAAGATTATACTGTGTCTTTTGGCACGACTTATTATGATGCGAATTACATGCCTGAAGATAAAGATGGAAAAGGGGCGATGCTAGAACATTACAATGAGTATTGCTTGCCGATTTTTCCGATTAAAGATAATGCCTATACCTGCAGTTTTATTTCGTTAGGTAATAAAGCCTATTTTTTAACCTATGACGATAGGCCTAAAAATATGCCTCAATGCTGTTTGTTTTCACCTTTAAATCATCCACCCCGACAAGATTTTATTAAACACTTAGATTATTCAAAGGAGCGTAGCCAACAGCTTAATGGATCAATTCAAGCCTATGTATGGCAAGCGATGTTAGATAAAGGGGGGCCGTTATTTGGTTATGCTTTTAATCGAGAGGCATCACCAGACGCATATTCATCATCTTGGTATCGTCATCCACAATCTTTTTTCTTTTCCGGTGATACCACGCAAGCGAATGCTCCCATTGTCAGCCAAAATTACACTAGCTTTCGTGCCGAAAAACCCCAAGCTGCGTTAACTTGGGATAAAGTGGCTCAAATGTGCCCAAAAGACAATATTCCTATATGTCAGTTGTTTAAAGGTCAGTAGCGCATTATTTCACTTTTATGGAGGCTATCATGAACACTGAAACATTGGCACAATCGATACAATCGATACAATCGATACAAGAGATTAAGGCATTGGCCGAGCGATGGAATACACTGTACGCAGAACAGAGGTTTGATGAAATGAAAATGCTGGCGACAGAAGATGTGGGCATAGCCAATGCCTCTGCATCAACTTCTCCTTCTGGCCTGATTTTTGGGCAAGAAAATGATAAAAAGGGGATTGTTGACGCTTATTATGGAAAAAGTGGTACAGAGCATAATTTGTTGGTTATGGCGTATTTAGACTGGGAATATATTCCGTTAAATGACAATCGGTTTTACACCATTGGACGCTATATCCGTGATACTTCAAGGTGTATGTCTTCAGAGTGTGTAAAAGTGTCTAGTTCAAGGCGCATGATTGCAGAAATGCTTATTGCCTTTTAAAGTTATGCAACTTCGATGTAGGTGCTTTACACACTCCCAAGGGGCTGGCCTCTTTATATGTAAAAGCAAGGCCTTTTATACTGCGTTATTGAACATTGACTTAGAATCACTAGGCCCGCTGTTCAAGCTGACCATCAAGGATGATGGAAATGTCATTTATGCAGGAGCAATTAATGACCTTGTCTAAAAGGCTTTTCATTCCAACTGAATCCTGCATCTTGATGTATCACGGGTATTTACATTGGAGCCGGACACTATCGGTGTAAATGCTTGGTTACTTCGCCGAGAAACCGTGTCCTCGCCTTGGAGAATATATCGAGTCATTAATAATTAGAAGCTATTTTTCAGTGAGCTTTGGTGTTTTCAAATATTGCTGAGTGATAAGCTGTCATTAACACAATGGTCATAAAAGGATGTATGCGTGAATAAGTTGATGATTATTTCGATTCTAATTCCGGTGATTTTTTTTACTGTCGTATTGGGTATGATCTTTATTCCCGTTAAGCGTGAAAATCACCTTGATAGTTTGAATTTTAATGTGTTAGAAACTCAGCCCATTGGCGATACTGGCTGTATTGACTCTCAGTACATAGCACGTGATGGTAAGGCACTATTTTATCGTATATTTGTGGGAGATACACAACGGGTTTTTGTGTTATTACATGGCTCGGCCACTGAAGGGCGTTATTTGCTGCCGTTAGCAAGTCAGCTTCACCAGCAGCTTGGTGCTACGGTTGTGGTGCCAGATTTACGCGGTCATGGTCGTTCTATGTTGTCTCACCCCGGTGATATTGATTATATTGGTCAATATGAGCATGATTTGGCCGATCTTCATCAGCAACTGGCTGAAGAATATCCTGATGCAAAATTGATCCTCGTGGGGCATTCCTCTGGTGGAGGGCTGGCGGTTAAATATGCAGGCAATGCTAAGGGGAGACAAGCGCAAGAAGTGATGACAGATAAGGCTCAATACTTGTCACCCTCTTTTGATGCTTATGTGCTGCTTGCGCCTTATTTGGGTCATGATGCGCCTACGGTCAGACAAAACTCTGGTGGCTGGGTACAAGTCTCTGTCAGGCGAATTATCGGATTGAGTTTATTAAACCGTTTAGGGATCCACTCATTGAATGACACGCCTATTTTGTTTTTTAATCGTCCCCAATTTTTGAGCGACTCATTACAGCTCAATCACTATTCCTATCGCTTAAATGTGTCTTTTTCGCCAAGTAACTACCATACTGAGTTACAACAAAATACCCAGCCGATGTTATTATTAGTGGGTGAAAATGATGAAGCCTTCTATGCGGATAAATTTCATGATGTTATGCAAAGGAGTGCACCTCAAGCAACCGTTTATATATTACCAAATGTGCAGCACTTAAATTTGCCTAATGCCCCTGCCACCATAGAAAAAATAGTGAGTTGGCTACAATGAGTAAAGCGAAACGGACTTGACAGTATTATACTCAAACCACTTGAAGATGCAGGATTCAGCTGGAATTAAAACGCGTTTAGGCAAGGTCATTAATTGCTCCTGCATAAAT
>NZ_CANLKR010000003.1 GCF_947491715.1 uncultured Shewanella sp.
TGAGTGATATGAGCTTATTCAGTCCTTACGGTGAGCGTTTAGGTGGCAGTAATACCAATATGGAAGGGGCGCCTAATCTTGGATTTGACAGTGGCAGCGGTGTTGAAACTGAAGGGATGGTGTTTGATATGGCCTTAATGGGGGCGCGGGTGTACTTGCCGACATTACACAGTTTTACCACACTTGATCCACAGTTAAATGGGGGCAGCAGTCCTTATAGTTATGCCAATGGCGATCCAATTAATCTACACGACCCTCATGGATATAGTGCGAAAAATAAGCATGAGAATACTAATATTTTAAGCGGTAAGTTTTGGAATGTGAAAAACCCTTACATGTGGGCGTTTATTGCGGGGGCGTTAGTGGGAGTTGTGTTAGGGGTTTTTGCTGTTGGTATTGTTGCGGCGGTGGTGATTGGTTTACTTATTACGCCAATTATAGCAGGAGGCGTTGTGGTCGCGATTAGCTATTCTAATGGGGATCATAGCTGGAAAAGTTTGCTCACCAAGTTTGGTATTGCAGCAGGTTACACGGCACTGGGGGCTTTGGTGGGTTGGGGCTTAGGCCGAGGAACACGGAAAGCACGAGATGAATATAAACTAAGGCAAGAGACTGTAAGGCTAAATAGGCAAAGGCTTGAATATCAACGTCAAGAACATTTTATGGATAATGTTTGGAAGGAAAAGGGGTTTGCAGATGGGGTAAATGACGTTAATGTCATTATGTATGGAGAAAACACGTTGCCTTTTAATAGGTTTAATCCGCATTCTGTTGTCAATTTATATAATTAATAAATAGTAGTTTTAGCTGTCAGGGCTCAATGCTCCATAAGACTTCTGTCAGCTGAGGTTTATATATATGTTTATGTGCTTAACTTATTGATATTAGCTTTAACTGTATTTTAGGTTGAAATTCGGGCTTATGTAAAAAGCCCAGAAAAGTGGAGGGCTGAAAAGCAGGTCTGGATATTTCAACCTGCTTTTACTAATCAACGTGATAGTGGATTTAAGGATGGCTATTGGCATCAACCGGCGAGGTATTGGCATTAAACTCGGTTAAGTTACTAAATCCGTCATTATCGCTATCAATGAGCGCATCATCGGGGTTTTCATCACTGAGTCCATTTTGCGCTTCGAACCAATAAGGCAGAGAGTCATTATCTAAGTCCAGCGGCGAGCCAAAACTCAAGGTCACAGGAATAGTAAAACTGCGTGTGCTGGGATCGGAAAAACTGGCATGATAAATCGACATCTTAGCCGTCACACTGCCGGGTTTCACAATCGCGTTGGTGGGCAGATTATATTGTTTACTGGCTGAGCATTTATAAGAGGCAAATTTTTGATTGTATTGATTGTACAAGTCTAAATCACAATTCATACCGCTGATACTGCCACTGATGTTGGGGATCACCACCACACTGATTAAATCTTCATAAGCACTGCTTGGCGCTACAGTAAAGGAATGATCCACTCTTTGCTGTAGCGCCACACTGCCATTAAATGTGCCCATATTATACTGATAATATTGCGGCGCGGCTGTGCCCAAGCTCATACGGTAATGCTTGTTTGCATCCGTTGTTATCGCAAGGTTAGGGCGTACGCGCACATCCACAATTTGTCCTGTGGTGACGCTTTGATTATTGTTTGTGCCAGCACCTGTGAGTAAAGGCTGCCACACACCGTTAGTATTGAGTGATTCAAAAATCCACTGATTGGGGTTTTCTACATCATTAAGGGCTAAATCTATGTTGCCTTTACTTGAGGCTTGGTAAACAAAGTAATCAATATCGTTGCCACTTTCATGATTGCCTTGAACAAAATTCCTTGGGTTGGCTAAATAAGCCCGCGCGGCATAAGTATCATTCACTTCATAGCTGTCAATATTAGTGGCCACTTCTGCGCCAAAATTAATCGTCGCGTTGGTGGCGCTGACGGCTTGCATGTACCAATAGTATTCACCGGGCTCTGTGATGACTTTAACTACTTCATCGGCATTAGCGGCATTGCTAGATGTGCCTAAGTTATAAATAGTGCCGTCAATATCCTGATAAACGGATAGCGTAAAATCTGTTTGTGCGTCTTGCCCCACCAAAATGGCAGTGGTTTTTGCTCTATCGGTAATGGTGAAATGATAACAATAAGTTCCACCTGTTTGGGTACCATTTAAGGTATAAAGTACGCCAGTATTTAATGTCGTACATAAAGGCGTGTAAGCTAATGGACTAAGAGTATTATCTAGTCCCATATTTTTTGTTTTAAAAATTGAATTTGATATTTTTTGGGTTGGTAATAAAGGTAAAGGCACTGAGGTTAAGTGGTTTTGAGCATTAACAGGAAAAGGCCTTGTCGATGGGTGTAAATCTGTTTTATTGGAATGGCTATCCATTAAGATATTAGCTGAGAGGTTAAATGAAGAAAGTAAGGTAATCAATAATAAAGATTTTTTATAATATAACATGTCATTAATCTTCCTTTTAAATGATATCGGTTATTTTATGACTTGAAAGGTGTTTTTGTTTTCTAGCATAAAAATACTCGGATCTATTATCGTCTTCATATTGAGTGGATAAACTTCAGATCGTTATCACCTTACTGATAAATGGTCCAGTTATCCATCAGTTTGAGGTTGTTTTGTGCGCTGTGTTGACTTTCAAGTAACGCTTTTTATCTAGGGGCTGTCCATCATATGATCTCTAAGGTGATATGGTTAAGTGGGTTTTATTTAACCTGAACTCTGGATAAGCAGCGCCGCTTAATACCGCTATTTTTGCCCCTATCTGTGTTGTTTTTTCTACTAATAGCCAGCTATTAGATACGAAATTCCGCCTTGATATCGACAAAAGTTTCAGCATTAAGCCAAATATGAAAATAAAGAATAAGCAGAACAAAATTAAGCTGTTGACTTTAAATGAAGTATTGAGATTATCTGACACTCATTATCCCGAGTTCAGGTTATTTAATAACCCGTACTTGAGATTATGTTGTGCCGCTTAATACTGATATTTTGCCCATTCGTGTTGTTAGCTGTGAATAGTGAAGAGCTTAGCAGTGCTATTAATATGGCTTACTTTCGCAAAAAATATCGAAGATATTGCAAATTGCATCATGCGGGCAGGTTTTAAAGACGTCGTTGTCTTTTTCATTTATGATGCAGACAGGTTTTCTATGGCATCAAATTTAATCATGACCCATTATCAAACATTGACAGCACATTTTAAAAAAATATCACATTTTCAGCATCTACAAGCCATTTGTGGCTGGGATCAAGCCGCAAAAATGCCCAGTGGGGGCAATGTGGCTCGAGCGGAAGCGATGGCTGAATTATCAGTCCATATCCATCAATTACTGACTGCGCCTGAATTATCAGATAGCTTTAATGAGGCTAAAGAAGGGGCGTTGTCGGTACCCGAGCAGGCCAGTTTGCGTGAAATGCACCGTCAGTGGCAACATGCCAATGTGTTATCAAAAGATTTAGTGCAAGCTAAATCAATGGCTGGAGCAAAATGTGAACATGCTTGGCGCACTCAGCGAGGCGAGAATGATTGGCAAGGTTTTGAGAAAAACTGGGCTGAAGTGGTTAAATTGTCCCAAGAAGAAGCGCAAATCCGTGCAGAAGCGACAGGCTTATCAGCTTATGATGCCATGTTGGACATTTATGAGCCTGGAACCACCTCTGCTCAACTGGATGTTGTTTTTGGCGATGTCAAAAATTGGTTGCCAGCGCTTATAGAGCAAGTGATTGAAAAGCAGGCTTCAGAGTCTTTCATTGCGCCTTCAGGGACATTTGAGATAAGCCAACAAAAAGCTCTTGGTATGGAGGTGATGAGGTTGCTGCAGTTTGATTTTAATCATGGACGATTAGATGAAAGTGCGCATCCTTTTTGTGGTGGTGTGCCGCAAGATGTGCGAATAACCACAAGATACAGTCAAGATGAGTTTATGCAATCGTTAATGGGCATAGTGCATGAAACCGGCCATGCTCGCTATGAGCAAGGGTTGCCCCACGCGTTTTCTGGTTTGCCAGTGGGGTGCGCACGCTCTATGGGGATCCATGAATCACAATCTTTATTTTTTGAAATGCAAGTAGGCAGAAGTTCGGCCTTTATTGAGCATTTAGCGCGCTTGGCCTCGAAACACTTTCCTCAAAATGAGCAGGCCTTGTTCAATAAAGCCAACTTTCAAAGGCTCTATACGCGAGTCGAGAGAGGTTTCATTCGAGTCGATGCTGATGAGCTGACGTATCCTGCCCATGTTATTTTACGCTATGAAATTGAGCGTGATTTGATTAATGGCCATATCAAGCATACTGATGTACCTGAACTGTGGAATGAAAAAATGAAAGCTTATTTGGGATTATCAACCACAGGTAATTATAATCATGGCTGCATGCAAGATATTCATTGGACCGATGGTGCGTTTGGATATTTTCCTTCTTATACACTTGGGGCCATGTATGCAGCGCAATTTATGGCGTCGATGAAACAAGTGCTCGATGTGAATACTATTATTCAAAGTGGCGACTTATCACCTATTTTTAGTTGGCTTGAAACACATATTTGGTCTCAAGGCAGTTTATTGACGACGAATGAGCTAGTTAAACAAGCGACGAGTGAGACATTAAATGCAGCTTATTTTAAACAGCATTTAAGTGAGCGCTATTTATAATAGCAAATGTATTTTGATAATGAGTGAAATAAGTAAAGAGGTGACTGTTACTGACGAAGCCAGTATGGCTTCGACGCTAACGGCTTAAGATTAAAGGTTACATTGATTTTTATCTAGCCAGTAAGCAATCCTTACTGGCTTTTTATTGTTTTTTAGTCAAATTTTAAATTGTAACCAAAAGTAAAACATATTGTGTCATTGACTGATAAAGGTAAACTAAAAGGATACTAATAAAGGTTGTTTGGGAAGGGAATGAAAAAAATACTGGTTATTTTTGTGTTGGTAATGGCAGGTTTGGGTTACCAGTTCTTGAAGGAAGAGCAAATTACACAGGCAAAACCTCGCTCCTTGGTGAATGTCGTGGTGGCAAAAGCCTCATTGGGCCCTATAAGAGAAGAAGTTGAGGCATTAGGGACCACGCAAGCGAATGAGTCGATCATTGTGACCTCAAAAGTCAGTGATGTGATCACCAAAGTGAATTTTAATGATGGCGATGAAGTCAAAAAAGGACAATTACTCGTTCAGCTTCATGACAGAGGGCAGGCGGCGCAAGTCACTATAGCAAAAGTTCAGCTACACGATCATAAACGCGAGCTTGATAGGATTAGAGAACTAGTCACCTCTCAAACTGTGGCTGGCTCTGAACGTGACCGATTACAAACGGCAATTGATACGGCTAATGCCCAATTGTTAGAAGCAGAAGCAGAATTAGCCAATAGAAAAATAACCGCCCCTTTTGCTGGTGTATTAGGTTTGCGCCGAGTCAGTGTGGGGGCATTGGTGTCTCCCGGTGATGAAATTACCACCTTAGATGATATTTCCATCATTAAATTGGACTTTTCCGTGCCTGAGCGCTTTTTACAAGCCATTAAAATAGGTCAAAAAGTGGAAGCCAAAGCGATGGCCTATGGTGATGAGCCCTTTATTGGTGAAGTGACATCTATTGACAGCCGAGTGAACCCTGCGACGCGCGCGGTGATCGTGAGAACCGACATTCCTAATGAAAATGGTCGATTATTGCCTGGCATGTTAATGAAGGTTAAATTAATCAAAGCCAGTCGAGAGGCGCTGATCTTACCTGAGTCTGCGATCATTCCTGTTCAAGATAGGCATTATGTTTATGTGGTTGATAGTGAAGGCGTGGTGAGGCGTCAACTAGTCGAGCTGGGGATCCGTAAACGGGGCTGGGTCGAGATTGTGAGTGGCATTAAGCTCGATCAACAAGTGATAGTTCGCGGCATTTTAAAAGTGCGTCCAGGTGATAAAGTGACAATGTCGTTGAGTGAAAATTTTAGTTTTTTAAAACAAGCTAAGGTTGAGCCCATCGCATGATATTAACAGATCTTTCGGTTAAGCGACCGGTATTCGCTTCTGTTATCAGTATCTTATTAATTGTTTTTGGTTTGGTGTCGTTTGATAAACTGCCGCTTCGAGAATATCCAGATATTGATCCCCCTATTGTCTCTATACAAACCAATTATCGCGGTGCATCGGCTTCGGTCGTAGAGAGTCGTATTACACAATTGATTGAAGATAGGATCAGTGGTGTAGAAGGCATACGTAATATTAATTCATCAAGTAGCGATGGTCGTTCAGATATCACGATTGAATTTAGTGTTGGTCGGGATATTGAAGCGGCCGCCAATGATTTACGTGATCGAATTTCAGGGTTACTCAATAACTTACCTGAGGAGTCCGATCCACCTGAAGTAGAAAAAGCGAATGGCGGCGACGAGGTTATTATGTGGTTAAATTTGGTCTCAGATCAAATGAATACCATGCAGCTAACGGATTATGCAAGGCGATATTTAGTCGATCGTTTTTCAGTACTTGATGGGGTGGCGAATATTCGTTTGGGAGGCGGTAAGGTTTATGCCATGCGAATTTGGATTGATAGGCAAGCATTAGCCGCGCGCCAATTAACGGTGGAGGATATCGAGTCGGCCTTGCGGGAAGAAAATGTAGAATTACCTGCAGGTAGTATAGAGTCGAAAGACAGGCACTTTACAGTGCGATTGGAACGCAGTTTTAATAACGCCGATGACTTTGCCAATTTGGTCCTTAAAGAGGGAGAAGATGGCTATTTAGTTAAATTAGGTGATGTCGCAAAAGTAGAGATAGGCTCTGAAGAAGAGAGGATCACCTTTCGTGGCAATCGTGAGTCTATGATAGGACTTGGGATTTCAAAGCAGTCGACCGCCAACACGTTATCTGTGGCTCGCGCAGCCAATGCGCTAGTGGATCAAATTAACCCGACATTACCTGCTGGCATGTCAATCAAGCGCTCTTATGATAGTTCGGTATTTATTGAAGCATCAGTGAAAGAAGTCTATCAAACCCTGTTTATCGCTATGTTTTTGGTGATAATTGTCATCTACTTATTTTTAGGCAGTGTTAGGGCCATGTTGATCCCAGCCTTGACAGTTCCCGTGTCGCTGATGGCAACCTTTATCGTATTGTATAGCTTAGGGTTTACGATCAACTTATTGACACTTTTGGCCATGATTTTAGCCATAGGCATGGTGGTTGATGACGCGATTGTGATGCTAGAAAATGTGCACAGGCGGATAGAGGAAGGGGATTCACCGCTAAAAGCGGCCTTTTTAGGGGGACGTGAAGTAGGATTTGCGATTGTGGCAACGACGTTAGTGCTGGTCTCTGTTTTTATGCCCATTACCTTTTTAGAAGGTGATTTAGGTAAATTGTTTAAAGAGTTTGCAGTAGCGATGAGCGCGGCAGTGATTTTTTCCAGCATTGTTGCGTTAAGTTTAAGCCCCATGATGTGCTCAAAGCTATTAAAACCGACCAGTGAATCACCTTGGTTAGTACAAAAAATCGATGCGGGAATGGATAAGTTATCTAGCCAATATCGAAAAAGTTTAGCTTCTGCGATGAAGCATCCCTATTTTGTCACATCAATTGTGTTGATTGCATTAGTGTGTAGCGGCTATTTAATGACGAAAATCCCGCAGGAGTTTGCACCGAGGGAAGATAGAGGCTCATTGTTTTTAATCGTTAATGGCCCTGAAGGCGCGAGTTTTGAATACATTGAATCCTATATGGATGAAATTGAAAACCGATTAATGCCATTGGTTGAAGCGGGTGAGATTAAACGCTTGTTGATCCGAGCACCTCGCTCTTTTGGTACCAGTGCTAACTTTTCCAATGGGATGGCCATTATTGTGCTTGAAGATTGGAGTCAGCGTCGGGGAGTGGGCGAAATCATTAATGATATTCGTGGTCGGTTAGCTGATTTAGCCGGAGTGAGGGCTTTTCCTGTCACAAGGCAAGCGTTTGGACGAGGTGTTGGAAAACCCGTTCAGTTTGTATTGGGGGGAACAAGTTACGAAGAGTTGGCCCATTGGCGAGATATCATGCTAGAAAAAGCGAAAGATTATCCGAGTATAGTGGGGCTTGACGATGACTATAAAGAAACCAAGCCACAATTACGAGTGATGATTGATAAAGACAGGGCTGCGGCTTTAGGCGTGTCTATTTCGCATATTGGTCGCACGTTAGAGTCGATGTTAGGTTCACGTTTGGTGACGACATTTATGCGAGACGGGCGGGAATATGATGTGATTATTGAAGGTGTGCGTGACACTCAAAATACTGCTGAAGATCTGGAAAATATCTATGTCCGCTCTGATAGGACCCAGGAGCTGATCCCGCTGTCTAATTTGGTCACGGTAGAAGAGTTTGCCGATGCGAGTACGCTAAATCGTTATAATCGAATGCGCTCTATTACCTTAGAAGCCAATTTGGCAGAAGGTTATAGTTTAGGGCAAGCGTTGGATGATTTAAATGACATTGCCTATACCTATTTACCAGCAGAAGCGGTGATCAGTTACAAGGGGCAATCATTGGATTATAAAGAGTCGGGTGATTCGATGTATTTTGTGTTCATTCTGGCTTTAGGGGTGGTATTTTTAGTTTTAGCGGCGCAATTTGAAAGCTATGTGC
Organism: uncultured Shewanella sp.; assembly: GCF_947491715.1. Lineage (GTDB taxonomy): Bacteria > Pseudomonadota > Gammaproteobacteria > Enterobacterales > Shewanellaceae > Shewanella. Next base: position 8,628 of record NZ_CANLKR010000003.1, read on the forward strand.
ACCCATTAGTGATCATGTTAACTGTACCCTTAGCAACGTTAGGGGCGCTGATTGGTTTGTGGGTAACCGATCAAAGTCTCAATATTTATAGTCAAATTGGTATTATCATGTTGGTTGGCTTAGCGGCTAAAAATGGGATTTTAATTGTCGAATTTATTAATCAGTTAAGGGATAAGGGATTAACCTTTACTGATGCGATAATTCAAGCCTCTAGTCAACGTTTGAGACCGATTTTAATGACGGGGATCACCACTGCCATTGGTGCCGTGCCTCTGGTGATGGCAGTTGGAGCCGGTGCTGAAACTCGCTTTGTGATTGGTGTCGTGGTGTTATCGGGTATTACGTTGGCCACTTTTTTCACTTTGTTTGTTATTCCTGTGGCTTATTTTATTTTATCGAAAGGCTCAGGTTCGCCAGAGCGCGTCGCAAAACAGCTTGAAAAGGAGTTATCACAATAAAGAGGTGATTGACAGAGTGTGATGTCAGCATAATGAGAAAGGCGCTACGGCGCCTTTTTTCTTTTGTTTTATTAGTATGGAATCTACCAAGGGTTAAATAAACTGATCTATATCAATTGATTGAGCTAAATTCGAAAACGGTGAGTTAATGTGAGCATTATCTTCCTATACGCCTCTTCATGGTCTAGGTGTTTGGATGCTTGTATTAAGCAGTGTGTTGTTCTTTTTCTATACTTTTATTCAAATGGATCTGTTTAATGCAATGGCTGCTGAATTAATTGAGTATTTCAACTTGAATGCTCCTCAATCGTTTTCTATTCGCCTGCATTTTGTGAGTATGACGTCTTCATTTGGCTTAGTGATCAGTGTGCTGACTTTTTTGGAGCATGTGGTTAATGCCTATTGCGTTCATATTGGCTTTGATTGTTGCATGGGTCATCAAGGAAACTTATTGTCACCGATTATCTTAAGTTAAATCGATATAGGTTCTGATTTTAATACAATGGCGACAAAACAGGGGGAGGATAGTCCAATCTGGATCTTTCTCACCACTTTGCCAATCAACGTAGCTAAAGCATATTTATTACAATTAGGCACTGTTTATATTATCATTTACGCCTACAAAGGTATCATTTACGCTAAGAGAGGAATTGATTGTAATAGCGGGGTAGTTTGTGAGCAGATCACGCATATTCAATCGATATACAGACATTATTTCAATTTAAATGGATTATTGGAGTACTTAAAATGATTGAAATAGGTATTTTATGGTACTAAATACATAAGAGTAATATTGGCTTGAATAAATGTTAATATTGACGTAAGGGATGTTTATGAGTATAGAAAAGGACGAGGTTATTTTCCTAGGAAATAACACTGTTACTAAAGAAAGGTGTTCATATTATCTTCATTGTTCTGGGTATAAGGTTAAATATCAATTAGACGCCGACACTAGAGAAAACGCTCACTCTATTATTTTATTTGATTTTATTCACCCTATTATTGATTTTGATACTTTACTCAATCACTTTAATAGTAATATTTCTGTTCCCATATTGGCTATTATTAACGATGAATTCTTGCGCTCTGAATTATATCAAAAAGGGATTCAAGATTATATTTTCCACCCCATAGATGATAAAGAGTTGGTCTATCGAATCGAGAGTGGAATTAACTATTTTTATAATGAGAATGAGGAGGGGTGTAATCTTTCTATTGAAATGAATAAAATGGCTGGTTATATCCATGATGTTAACTTTGAAAGTGCTGAAAAGAAATTAGTTAAAAAAACCTGCCAGTACCTTATTGACAATATTGATAAGAAGTTCTGCCTAGATGGTGTTGCAAGAGAGATGGGGACCAATAGAAGTAAGTTGTCTGCAACATTTAGACTTGTTTTAAATAAAAGTGTTTTTGAGTGGTTAAGAAAAGAGAGAATGTTATTGGCTAAATATTACTTAGTGAGTACAAGAATGTCTATTCAACAAGTTTCCCTAGAAGTAGGTTATACCAATGCTGCAAATTTTTCTACTTTATATAAAAAATCTTTTAATTTATCACCAAGGGAACAAAGAAATATATTGATGATAAATGAATAAATCAATCCGTATTAAAAAGTTTTTTTTATTTCATGTATTATATTAATTGATATTGAGTTAAACAGTTATTTTAAAGCTCGTTTTTCACAACCATTATACAGTTATTTGGGACTGTTATGGCGGAGCTTACATACTTGTGAAGCAATGGAGAATCAATAGTGAAACAATGGTATGCTATTTATACTGCCGCAAATGCAGAACAAAAACTGTACAAGAGAGTGATAGCATCAGGTATTGAAGCCTATTTACCTTTAGAGCGAATAACGCGTCAATGGAGTGATCGAAAGAAAGTGATCGTTAAGCCAATATTTAAGTCTTACTTATTTGTTTATCAGGATATTGATGATTACTATACCGTTACACGTTTTCCTGGTTTTTTACAGTATGTCAGATTTGGCAATAAAGTGTCTGTGATCTCTGACTCTGAAATGAGATTGATGAAGTTAATTGTTGATAGTGTTAATAGTAAAAAAATAACTGCAGGGCTTATTAAAGGAGATAAGGTTAGAATTGTATCAGGTTCATTAAAAGGATATGTAGGAGTGTTAATTAAATTTGAAGGTGAAAGTAAAGTCGCCCTGCATATTAAAAACTTAAAGCACAGTTTTGTTTTAAATATACCAATGGATAACATTGTTAGGTGTTAGGGGGTATTGATGGAATTATTAAGTGTAAAGTATAAAACTATACTCAAAGAGTTATTAATTAAACATGAAGGTTTAGTTTGTGAAATATATCAGTGCTCAGTGGGGAAAAACACGATAGGTGTTGGCCGTAATCTTGATGCGCAAGGTTTATCAATAAAAGAGGTAGAAGCGTTAATTTCCAATAATAATCATCGAGTTAATATATTGCATAAAGACAATATGAATATGTCAGAAATGTGGACTCTTGCTGAAATAGCTAATGACACTGAACACGTCAAGACACTGTGCAGAGGGGGAATAACGACTGAAGAAGCTTTGTACTTATTGGACAATGACATTGATTTAGTTGAATTGCAGTTAATGAGGAATATTGATTTCATTGGACGTCTAGATGAGATCCGCAAAGTGGTATTGTGTGATATGGCCTTTAATTTAGGGATCACTGGGTTACTCAAATTTAAACGCATGTTAAAAGCAATTGAATTGGGGAATTATCAGGTTGCTGCTGATGAAATGTTGCAATCAAAATGGGCTCGGCAAGTGGGCCAAAGAGCAACAGAGTTAGCCGACATCATGAGACAGGGCTGGAATGACACAGGACAAAGTGCGGATAGGAGTTAAACATGACGGCAATCGATAAAATGATGGATGCCATTGCAATGATTAATACGATGAATGTGAGTATGGCACCAGCAATGGCAATGGGAAGTTTGTATATGAATGTTGCAAACTCTATGGGAATGGCGGCGATGAATCATGTGTTTTCACAGCAGCAAACGAATATCAATCAGCAGGCGGCATTAGTGGTTGGTATAAAGAGAATGTATGATCTTGGCTAATAAACAGATATCAATTTTTTCAAGGAGTGTTTAATGAATAATGAAGAAGGCGGTAAGGGAGCTCCTTCAGCTGAGGAATTATACCAGCAGTCTATGTCCTTAATTGATGAAGCGATTAAATCTTGTGGAATAGAAGGTTTTGAAGGGGCTGCATTAATGATCCCTCAAGTTATTCAAGGAAATGAAGTGAATGCTAACCCTATTCCACAGCTATCAGATCAAACCTTTTTTCATCAAGCTGAAAATTTATTTGGATCCCAAGAAAATTTATTTAGTGAGCAGCAAGATGTTCAGCAAGAAGCTGCTTCAGTGAAGGAGGAAAATACTCGTAAAGAGGGTTCTGAAGACGATCCTGGGTTGAATTCAATTACTGATATGTTTAATGCGATATAACAGGAACGTTTAGGTTATTTGTGAATAAACTTAATGATTTTTTGTTGCCAATGGAGTCAATGAAGGATATTTATGGAGGTCAAATATCGGTTATTGAATTGAAGGATATCGCATTATTAAAGCAATCTTATCCTATTGCATTTTATACTATGGTTAATATATTAATTGATAGTTATGTGGTAAGAAATCGTCAGTGCCACTTTCTGCCACGACCTTGTGATATCTTAAAGGTAGTGAATTCCCCCAGTTTAAAAGTGGGTGAAATTCGATGGGAAAAAGCGTTTAATGATAAGGACAGAAGCCTATCATTGTTAAAGTCAGAATGTATATATTTTATTGATGACGATAAAATAAATATTTTGTACTTATATTTTGATAAAAATACGGCAAGCAGTGTTAGGTTTAACTGGAATATTTATTATTCCTTATTAAAAGAGATTGTTCGGAATATTGAATTGAACTCAAACCACTTTAACGTCAACAGTATTGTTATTGAAACTTATAACCCAAATGTCAAAGAAATATTATTGAAACTAGGATTTAAAATACAGAGCGAATCTATGGTGGAAAGTTTATTACCGGCATCAAAAATGTTATTAGATTTATTTTAATGTGATGGCTGATTAAAACCATTGAGAGACAGATTGTTTATCAGCATTAAGCGTTTCTACATTAATTGAGCAATATAAAGAGTGTTGTTAAATGCTCAATATCAGTTGAGCTTATACATTTTATTATCATTTAAACAACCATAAAGAGAGTTAAAAAGGAGAAAAAGTATGTCAGATGCAACACAACCCGAGGCCGTCAATGGCGCCATTATCGATGCCGTTTCAGCAACCAATACTAAAGTACTTGCAGAAGCACCAGCAATGGCGATGGGCAGTCTATACCAAACCATTGGTAATTCAGTCGCCATGGCAGCTGCGAATGCGGTTTATGCGCAGCAGCAAGCTCATGTGACTTGCCAAGCGGCAACCACGCTAGGGATCACAAAAATGTTTGAGCAAAACAAGTAGTAATGACTTAAATTCAACGAGCTAAATAGAAGCAGAATAATCGGAGAGGTATTATGGCGCAACCTGAAACGGTGAATGGTGCAGTGATTGACTCGGTCAGCATAGCCAATACCAAAGTGCTTGCGGAAGCACCGGCTATGGCAATGGGCAGTTTGTACCAAACGATAGGTAATTCAGTGGCGATGGCGGCAGCAAATGCGGTGTATGCGCAGCAGCAAGCCAACGTGACTTACCAAGCCGCAACAACACTGGGGATCACTAAGCTGTATTCCGCGAATAAATAAGCAACAAGGATCTCATTCATTACAGGTGTGGATAGCTATTGATTGCGGTAATCAGTTTATCTGCACCTTCATATTAGATAGCAATAAGGTTGAAGAACATGAGTCAAGATGAAAACCAATATATCGCCTCTTCAAAAGCGATTAATGATGAAGTGCAAGAGCAAAGTGCTGCGACGCTAAGAACCTTGTCTCTAGGTGGCTTAGTGAATGCGTTGTCACTGAGTATGTTAAATAATACGTCGAATCAATATGCGTCTCAAAATTTAGGTAATTCTGCCATGGTGGCAGCGTGTGAAAAAATCTTAGGCAGTTAAATCAACATTTGCGTGTAAGGAGTGAAATTAATGAGTGATTTACAAAACAATACAAAAGGCGTATCGAGCTGTGTTAGTGGGGTGTTCAAACCATTAAAAGAAGAGACATCAAGCCATAATACTTGGGCATTTTGTTTTAATAAGAATCAGAACTTGATCAGTGTGAATGTCACGATTAATACGCCGACGATGTTAGTGGATATGAGTAATCAGCACCTTGAAGCTCCGCTGGCGCTAGAGGACTTAAATCAATTATTGGTATGGTTATTTCAAGTGAAAACCAGTATGCAACAAGCTGCTAAACAGGCTAATGCTGACAAAGGTGATAATACCGCCAAATCTACTGAAATGCCGACGACTGAGTAATACCCATGATGCAGGATCCCCTTTATATGAACAATATCTTAGGTATGAGCATTCATCGTACCTGCATACATAAGATTGATGAAGATTGGCTGAATGTGAGTTACAAGGAGAGAGAGTGAACATGAAGAAACCAGCAGACAAACCCGATTTTGATATTGGCATTAATCCTCATGAAGCGGCGGGGGCTGCATTGGCGCAAACAGTGGCCAATACCGCTCAAGATCAAACGGATCTCATTCGTAATCAGAATATTATTAAAACAACGGTGATGGCGAGTGCCTATGCTAAGTGGTTGGCCAATCCCATGATGCAAGATGAGTACAGCGCCATTATTAAGGAGGCGAAAGTCAGCGATCCTAAAACTCCGTTTGATACTGCGACAAAAGTGATGAGTGTGTATCAACAAGCTTATATGAGTCAACGAAAAGATTAGAAGATGAGTGGAGCATTGTGAGAATTAACACGCTATGTTCCTTCTTAGTGACAGAGACATAACAATTAGAAATCGAGAGTGATTTATTGGTTGTCTGGCTTAGATAACTGACCCATTATAGGGAGATGAAATATGACGTATTCGACAACAGCATTACCTGGCATTATAGGCAATGCGGCTTCTATTCATGCATTAGCGTCGCAAATAGAGAAAATTGCTGTGACAGATCATCCTGTTCTATTAAAGGGGGAAACGGGGACAGGCAAAGAGCTATTTGCTAATGCCATTCATCAATTGAGTGGCCGTAAAGGGGAAGTGATAGCCGTTAACTGCAGTGCTATTCCTGAACATTTATTTGAGTCACTCTTGTTTGGTCATGAAAAAGGGGCGTTTACAGGGGCCGATAAAAATCATGATGGCTTTTTTGCCCAGGCGGAACAGGGGACACTCTTTTTTGATGAAATCGCTGAATTACCGCTCATACATCAACCTAAATTATTACGAGTGTTAGAAACCAAATCCTTTAGCAGAATAGGCAGTGCAGAAAAACGCAAGTTCACCGGAAGGATCATTTCAGCTTCCCATGAAAATATGGAATTAAGAGTTAAAGAGAAGCGCTTTCGTGAAGATTTATATTATCGTTTAAATTTATTTGAACTATCTATTCCCTCTTTGTCTCAGCGTCGTGAAGATATCCCTTTGCTTGTGCAGCACTTTGCGAAACAAAATAAGAATATGATTTTTAGCCAATGTGCATTGGAATTACTTAAGTATGCACTATGGCCGGGTAACATTAGGCAGCTTAAAAATACCATAGATAAACTGATGATCTTAGCAGATGACGATTATTTATCGGCTCAGTGTATTCAAAATTTACTTACTTGTGAAACGGATCCACATATATTAAAGCAGCTGGCAAAAGAAATTATTGCACTGCCAAGAGAGAATAAAATAAAAGCGATTTATGATGCCTTAGTGGAAGAGTCCATGGAACAAAGTCGAGGTAATAAAACAAAAGCGGCTGAATTATTAGGTGTACATCGCAAAGTGGTGGAGCGTCGCTTACATAGGATCAATGACGGCGTTAAAGCAAGGGAGGCAAGATGACAAGGGTGTGTGATGATAATCAAGCAAGTGTGGCGAAGGCTGTAAAAGAATCAAAACATCATGAAGCACTAAAGGAAAGAGGCGAGGCAGGAAATATTGCTGAAGATAACGTCATCAGTAACCTTGATATTGATGACGCCCTCTTTCATGCCAATGTAGGGGCACAAGCACCAGAGAAAAATGGGGAAGAGCTCGATTCACAAGCGATAGCGGTTGATGTCAGTGAGCGGATAGCGCATTTAAAACAGCAAGAAAAAGAAAAGTTGACTGAGTTACTCACAGAGCTGAAAGCGCAAGCGGCATTGATGTCGACTTCAATGGTGGCTCCTAGCGATAAAGCAGAGCAACGTGCTCCTCTATTCCTTGATGGCTTACGTCTAAGAGGTGCTTTATTGTCTCCTGTGGAAGGGATGCAAAAAATTAAAGCGGTGCATCAAATCGGTTTAGGGGGGTTATTGGGTAACATTAGCGACACTTTACCTTTTGCTGACGATGAGGGGGAAGAGGCATGACACGTCGAGTGAATTATGAATTTGAGGCGACAAAAAACAGCCATGGAGAATTTATTTGCGATCTTGTGTCTGAGATCCAGGCTGAGCCCTATTTTGATGCAGAGTACCGAGATGATCACCGTCCACATTTTCAAAAAGGGAGCTATTATCAGGCCTTTGATGCAGCACAAGCGGATCGTGTGTTTAAGCAAAGTTACCAGCGAAATTTTGTTGAAGGGCATCACGATTATATTCACAATATGCGTCAACAATTTGATGCAATGCGCCAAGCCATGCTTGATCAAATGGAGTCATTCACTTTTGTTAAAAATATGAGTAAATGATTTTATGACAGCTGATTTGAATAAAATGTTGACCACAACGGAAGATTTTCAAACGGATCAGCTAAAAAAATTTGATGAGTTTATGAAGACGAGTAAAGGCGTTGTATCTAGCTTGGGAAGTGTCGCGAAAAAAGCCGAACAAGATCATAGCAAGATGCAGCAAGCCATTGCGACTTTTGAACAAGCAGAAAAAGGCGAAGATGGCTCACCTTGCTTAGCACTCAAGTATGATGAAGTGTATAAGGTAGTGATGAGCAAAGTGGTACTTCAGGGTAATGAATATCAAGACCCTACGCTGTTTTGTGATTATGTCGATGCGCGTTCAATGCAAATTACCGATGCCATGAAAAAAGGCAAAGTGAGCCATGAGTGATGGAGAAGAGAAAGAAAATGCAACGGAGTTAATCCAGGCAAATATTAATCAGTCCATTGCATCGGCTGTCGAAAGTGCCACTGATTTACTTCGTAATATCAGCACAATAGAAACAACAGTGATTGGTGTTGCGTCAGCAAAATGGTTAGCTGAGCCTGCGAATGTGGCGTATAAAGAAATTATTGAAAATGCGACACAAAATATTGCTTTTGCAGTAGAGAACTTAGCCAATGTGGGTACGGCTGGCGCAAGTGTATTGTCTGATTTAAAACCTAAGTAATAAGAGAGTTTGAATCTTGAATGTATGAATAAAATATTTTTTTGATTTATACAGACTAAATATTACAAATATCCAGTATAGTTTAAACTTTATTAATAAACTTACCTTGCACGTTTTATATTTAAAAGATAATAGGTATTGATGATTTTAATATATGTATTACCTATATACTCTTATTGGCTTTAATTTATGTACAACCTAACTCATTAAGTGCTAGATATTTTTATTTCAACTTTATTTTTAAATAGTAACCGTTAACGGTTAATTTTTAAAGTGATGGTGAGTTCATTCGTTTATTTTTCTCACCTTTTAAACCTTGTTGTGATAACCCGTCTTTATGCAGTGAATAATAGGGGCGTTTGGTCCAGCAATAAACTGACTGAAGTGTTAATTCAGTTTTATCTAACGTTTTCTCTAAATGATAGCTTGTATTGGTATTTCAAATGAGAAAACACATTTTAAGTGTAATTTAAACTCGAAAAAGGAGAGATATATGGCAGAAGCAAAGCAACCAACCACAGTGAACGGTGCGATTATTGATGCGGTATCCGCGACCAATACTAAAGTATTGGCCGAAGCACCTGCAATGGCTATGGGCAGTTTGTATCAAACGATTGGTAATTCTGTTGCTATGGCTGCAGCAAATGCTGTTTATGCACAGCAGCAAGCGAATGTGACTTGCCAAGCGGCTTGTACGTTAGGTGTCACGAAAATGTTTTCACAAAATGGATAGGTAATTGATGCTGAAAAGCTAAATATCATCAATTGTTTATTTTTACTCGTAATAACCAAGGAGGCCAATTATGGCAGAAGCAAAGCAACCCACTGTAGTCAATGGTGCCGTTATTGATTCAGTATCAGCAACAAACACTAAAGTGCTCGCCGAAGCCCCCGCAATGGCCATGGGCAGTTTATATCAAACCATTGGTAACTCAGTGGCGATGGCTGCGGCGAACGCCGTATATGCTCAGCAACAAGCCAATGTGACTTGTCAAGCGGCGAATACCTTAGGGATCACTAAGTTGTTTTCGGACAATAAGTAATCTTAATGGGAGTGGGCAAGCGTATTATTGAATGCTTGTTTTTAATTTTAAGACGTTAATTTTATTTTTTAAAATGGAGAAAAATCATGGCAGAAGCAACTCAACCTACTGTAGTTAATGGTGCTGTTATCGATGCAGTTTCAGCGACAAATACGAAAGTGTTAGCGGAAGCGCCAGCAATGGCGATGGGCAGTTTATATCAAACTATCGGTAATTCTGTTGCCATGGCGGCGGCGAACGCAGTGTATGCACAGCAACAAGCCAATGTGACTTGTCAGGCGGCAAATACCTTAGGGATCACTAAGTTATTCTCGCAAAATAAGTAATCACTAAGGTTATGTTTATCCTCACCGGGTTCGGTGAGGATATTGTCAATTGATTCAGTCAGCCTTGAGCAATGAATGATTATCGAATGGGGAAGAAAGTATGAGCGAAGCGGGCAGTGAAGATGTGAGTAAAACGGATAGTCAACAGCATGAAAACAGTGGAATGATCTCTACACAAGGTGGCGCCTCTAGTGGGATAAGTGGATTGTTTAAAGCGATCCCTGGAGATGACAACTGCGGCCATCAATGGTCATTTAATTTTAATAAAGCACAAAATGAAGTGGATTTTACCGTTACTTTGAGCAGTCCTGCGGTGCTTATGGATATTGATCATCAGCATTTGAAAACGACATTGGCGCTTGATGATATCAATCAACTCATTATGTGGTTGTTTCAAGTGAAAAGTATCGCTAAAAAAGCCATGGAAATCTCAAATTCAACAACCCAAGCCTCAGTGAGTGCAGCTGCTAAGGGAGCGGCCCCTGCAGGAGCGGCTCAGTTGAGTGCACCGGTCAAGCGTTAATACATCATTGAAAAATAAATCGGTTTTTCCAGGTACATGCTGTCTCTTCCTGTGGCTTGGGGATAATTGACGATAGGAAATAATTATGCTTTATCATCAACAGGCACTTTTTTCGATCTGGCATTGGCCTTATCAATCATGTTCTAGCATCAGGCAAGGGAGCTGGCCGACGAATGTGTTAGTGCGGGAAAGACATTTTGGTAATTTACCGCTTAAATTAAAATCGGCCATGGAGGCCATTACGGGAGAGAACCTTCAATGTGTTCGCGTTCATTATAATTCTTCAGAGCCTGCCAAAGTACAAGCCCATGCTTACGCTCAAGGGCTTGATATTTACCTTGCGCCAGGACAAGAACACCATTTACCCCATGAACTAGGCCATGTTGTGCAGCAATTGAAAGGCATGGTTAAACCCACTCGTAAACTTAATGGTCTTGACATTAATGATGATGAACGCCTCGAGCAGCATGCCACTTTATTAGGGGAGCAAGCACTCAAAAGAGCATGGCTGAGTGAGCGAGTTTGATGAAAATACAGCCTTATTTTGAATGATTGGATTAAGTCAGATAAAGGAAAGGCAGTGTATGTATACATGAGGTGTATCATGATACAACTAATTGATTTTTAAGTATAAAGATTCATAAACATAAGGGTGCAATTGATGTTAAATGCTGCGTTAACGTGTCAGTGTTATTTTTTCTATTGTATTGGTTTCAATACAGGGGGAATATTATGAGTACCAAATTCAGCATCATAGTGAGCTTTTGTGGGTTAATCTGTGGTTGTACGTCTTCATATGAATCATTATATGGCACCGTAGTCCCTTTTGAGGGAGGAAAATATCAATCTATTGTCATTGCGAATGATAAAGCGATGGTATTACGACAAGCTGCACATGATCTTAGGGTGTTTTGTCAACAACGAGGAGACCAGTATTATGTGGTTGAGTCTCAAAAAACGATCTATCGTACACCTGATAAACTGGAAACAGGTAACCCGTTTATCAATGCAATTGGCGATATCATGGTCGAAAATGACAATAGAAAACATGGTGATGCATTTGAGACCATGACCTTTTTTCGGTGCAAAGAACCAAAGTTATCATCATAAGCAGTCAATAATAACCTTGCTGATATTTTATTGATCCCAAAAATAAATGATCTACTTCTCATCTTTATTTTATTCAGTGTGTTTTTTCAATGAATAATTCTTTTCATTAATGCTCACTGATTAATATTCAAAAGATGATATTGAAGGCCCTCTTAGGTGATGTTGGTTGTTAATAATTTCCAGAGTTATTTCGACAAGGTGATTTTTTATTTTTTAATGATGAATTTAATTAACTCAGGCTAAATATATATCTATTTAGTATCAATTAAACGAGCAAAGTAATATGTATACTCAAAAACAAAAAATCACACAAAAAAATAGACAAGCCTCTATGAAAAAGGCTGCCAATACGTCATTGCTTGGTTTGTCGCATTGGCATAGCCAAGTCAATCATTTGTCAGGGATCATTCAACGGAGAAGGGCGGTGGGTTGGTACCGAACAAAAGAAGCCACTCGACTTCGGCAAACCGCGGCGCCTCATGATGAAATTATTGCGGTTCCCAATGGGGTGTTGGTTAAGATTTTAGATGACAGAGTGAATAACTTTGCCGTTAAACTCATTCCTCGGGATCATCGCTGGGCGAGTTATGGTGGCCAAGTGGGTTGGATAGCCAGCACGCGACTGCGCAATGACCCCGATACGGATTATTATTGGAATACCTACCACAATAATAATGCACCTGCGTTATTTAGTTTAGCAAATTTGCAATATCTGTCAGTGAGTAATGGGATTGTGGGCAGTATTTATTTTGAAGATGCTGCAGGTAATAATGGCCGTATACGCCTGAATCATCCATCGGGACCAGCAGTGGAGTCTCATGTTCACCCTGTTGAAGTTTATACCCATGGGAATATTGATGCGGCGAAACCTAGCCGTGCCAAGCGAGGGGAGGGGATCGCTGCAACTCGATTGTTTATGACGAATAATGGTTGGCGTAATCCACCACAAGTTGGCGAATATGTGTATGAGCTTTGGGCCAATGGCCCAAATGTGGCAGCCAGTCACCCTTCTCGTGGGCAATACACATTACCTGTTAATTTTACTCAAAATATGATCAATGTGCTTTATCATGCGGTACAAACAGAGCAGATTGGTAATAGCATCATGAGTAAACTGCGTAATCATGCCAATATGGCCGTTCAACTTAATGAATAGGCATTAAATATAATAGAATGCTTTTTAACCGCATACATCATATTATGCTGCTACTCTTTGTGGTTATAGGGAGACCATGTTTAAGCAATAATGAATTAACGCCAACACAATAAGACAAAGGGAATATGATGCCCGTTTATCTATCAGAACAAGCCAAAGAGACAAGTAAACAATGCCACCAAGGTGCAAAAACGCCGTTGTTACTCAAGCAAAAACGGGTTAAAAAAAAGAGACCAAATATCGCTAAAGGTCCGAGGCACAGTATTGCTCAGTTGCAGATAAAGCCTAATAATACAGGTCTTCCCGATACATTAAAAATGGGTATGGAGCGTCTATCAGGCATAAGTCTTGACCATGTCAAAGTACATTATAATTCTTCTAAACCCGCAGCATTTCAGGCTCATGCGTATGCGCAGGGGAGTGATATACATTTAAGTGCTGGCCAAGAAAAACATTTACCTCATGAGCTGAGTCATGTCGTGCAGCAAGCACAAGGGCGCGTCAGACCAACCACTTCAATTGGGGGGATGGCGGTGAATGATAATGCAGGATTGGAGAAAGAAGCTGATATGATGGGGGCGAAAGCGTTGCAAATGAAAGCGTCAAGGCATCAACTTGAAAAACAGCCTGAAACGTTGATGCACTTCCAGACTCCATGCCGTCAACTTTATCGCACTGTTATACAGTTAAAGAGTCTCAATGGCATTTTACTCGATGAAACCGTGCCTTACCCTAATAATAATCAAGCGGCGATATTAATGCATATGGCAGGGGAGTGGGATGGAATAAATGGCCATGCGGTTGATGGTGGGCATTTGCTTAGTACAATGGAGCAACTTTATGGCCCTGCTGTGGCAAAATCAATGCCGAATGGTGAGTCTGCTGCTGGAGTGCATTTTGCTGGGGGATTACCAGGGGATCGTATCACAGCCCACCAACATAGATTTAAATTGGTGAAAAATAATCCTGGAGGGGGTGCGCGTCGAGTGTCGGCATCAAAAGACAGTACATTTTGGCCACGGAGCTGGTCGAGTAACAATTTAGTGAATACCTTGAATCATTCTTACCGTAATGGCAATGCGACCGATTGGGCGAGTAAACAAAATACCTCTTATTGGTATCGATGGCAAACACTAGGCGCTAATACCCTTTTTCCAATTGAAAGGATCACGAGAATAACGGGTTCAGATCGTAACAAGATGAAAGAAGGCAGAGCAAGAGCACTGGATTATTAGTCGTATTCATGCTGGTGCTTACTTCTTTAAGAAAGAATAATATTGATGAAGAGTCATAATGTCTGTTTATCACATTCCTCCATCCACGGGTGGTACCTAAATAAGCGATAACGCTGTAAAAAGGCACCACAAACCTTGCCCGTAGGATCCACTAAACGTGTTTTACTCTTTGTTGTAGACCTCTTTATTAAAGAAAGGGGCTTAGAAGACTAGGCTGTACTCACTACGCTGCGATTAAAACACATTGAGTTCGAACATAATTTAACCATGAAAAATCAACAGCCCCTAATCCTCATTTATTTACCCTAAATTAAAGGAAATGATTATGTATAGTAAAATGAAAAAAAACACGCGAGAAAAAGGTTTTGTGAATAAAGTGGTATTGAAACGGTCAATTAACTCGTTAACAAATATTGTGCAAGGGCGTTTTTATGCGCCATTACCCGAACAAGGGACTGAGTGGAATACTTTGTTGGATAATATTAATACATTACACAATGCACATGCATTACCGAATAAGGCTGATATTGATCATTTCATTGGCGATAGTGAAGCTATTTGGCATGGTGATGAGGAGCACAGTGGCAGTGTGAACCGCTTTAATGCATTTGTCACATTAAAAGGTAAGGTGAAGGCGGGGCTAGAGCAGTTAAAGTTAGATCCTAATGATTCAAGTACATTAAATTGGGGAGACATTATTCACTACTTAACCAATCAAATTAATGCTAAAGGTTTCATTACGGTAAATTCGAATCAAGGAGCATTAGGCGGAGGACATGGGAATGGTTGGTTTTGGAATGCAATCGGTGTGACAACCGGTTCGATCCCTGATTCGACGCATGGACAGAGTGCCGGGGCATTGAACGGTGCTAGAGGATCGGTACGTACAGTGATTATTGCACATAATGATGCTATTAATGCAGAGAAATTGAATTGGTGAATGGATTTGTCAAGGCGACTATGAAGGTTGAAGGGGGGGAGAAGCAATATATTCATGTTTAAATCGATGAATGCAGCGGAATAACAATTCATATCATATTATCCACTATTGATAGTGATTAACTCTCCTTTATTTTAAAACCAATCAATGACTTTTATTATGAACATACGCAATCATATCGAATTGTTGACAGAAAAACGTACCTATTTTTTAAGTATTGGGCTGTCAATGTTGTTTATATTATTAACGCTGATAAATATTATTTTTATTATTGTGGGTTGGCAATTAAATCAAATATGGACCTTATTTGGTGCATTAGCCATGATGTTATTGTTAATTAATGCACCGAGAAACATATTAACCTTATTGGTCTTGATGATTTTATCGACACTGGTGGTCGATGAAGAGTCCTTATTAGAAGTTGCCGCGAGTATTCAAGGCGAGCCATTAACCAATATACGTGACAGTCGTCAATTTGAAGCACCTACCATCACATCGGTTAATCAAGTCGAAGTGAAATTAACCGATAAGCTCAATAAATTATTAAAAAGCAGAAAGGATCCAGAAGAAGTGATCCAAAGCTTAGAATCGTACCGCACAGAGCTACAGGTAAAAACAGATTTATCGGGGCTTGATGAGGTCGATAAAGCTGTTATTCAAGCATTCTCGAGTCATGGTCGATTAACCGAAAAGGCTTTTTTCTCGGTGATGAAAAATCAAGGTTATACAGAGGAAAGAGCCATTACCTCATATAAAAAGCTGGCGACGGCAGATTATATTGCCAGTTCTCCAGATGATTTCCAACAAGCACAATTAACTAAGCAAGGCATGGCACTTGTTAAGGCGTTAAAAGACAAGCATTAATGGATAAGCATCGAAAGCATAAAAAGTCATAAGGAGCACAGTGTTGAAGAGCGAAATAATTCAATCCCCTGCAGATAGACAACAAGTTGAAATATTATTAGATAGAAGTGTGCCGACTTATAGGCAGGCTTACAGTGATAGAACCGCGTGGTTATTGGCGTGTTTATCTGAACTGGCCTACGTGCGTTTTAACCCGCTGATTAATGATGATACGGCTAAGCTGCAACTATTATCACAAGTCGGTGAATTAATGGGAAAGCAATCCCAATCCTCTTTACTGCAGATGATAGACAGCTTAGGTTACGATCATTTGGCAGAGAAAAAATTTTTAATGCGTGAATTAGATCAATTACGCATGAAATTAGTAGAAACATTTGATGAGGGGGGGACCCAAGCCATTTTAGTGAGTTGTTCACAATTTCTTATTTTATCATTTCGAGGCACAGAATCGGATAGTTTAGAAGACATTAAAACGGATGCTAAAGCCTTTACGACTCAGTGTCAGTCAGGAGGCATGGTGCATTCGGGTTTTAATCAAGCTTATGACAAAATTGAAAACCCGCTTAAATTGGCCTTGAGCAAGCTGGGTGTGAAGCAAAAGCCACTGTTGATCACCGGTCACAGTTTAGGTGGCGCTTTAGCCACAATTGCAGCTAAAAGGCTCGTTCATGAAGGGGGGATCGCCGCTTGCTATACCTTTGGCTCTCCTCGAGTGGGTGATGAAACTTGGGTTATGTCTATTAAAACACCCATTTATCGACTCGTGAATGCGGCTGATTGTGTCACTATGATGCCGCCTGGGGCTGATACCATTACCGCTTTGAGCTGGTTATTACGCTTTATGCCGAGGTTTGGAGAAACATTGCGGCTAAAGTTGCAAACTAAATTTGGCGGCTATTATCATGGTGGTGATATGCGTTATATGACTCATTGTGATAGTGGTGATTATAAAAATGTACAGCTTCTTGTTTCAGTGAGTTTTTTTCGCCGCATGCAAGGGCTTATTATTAAAAATTTGGGTTGGAAAAAAGCACTCGCTGATCACTCTATTACTATTTATCGAAAAAAACTCATGGTCATTGCCCATAAACGGGCAAGTGAAAAGTAACACTAATCCTTCTTTTCTTATCCTATTTTTTATTGAGCCATTCTATGAGTCATAAACAGACTGCGCGTGTCGCATTAGTTCCCCCTGTACAAAAGTCCGTATCATTTAATCAAGAAGCGTTAACACAGCAACTCATCCGTCATGAAGGCTTGATGTGTGGCCTTTATTTGCGTCGCAATAGTGAAGTTTTTATTGGTGTGGGACGTAATTTATCTCGTGTCGGTGTGAGTGAGGAAGAAGCCTACTACTTAATTAGTCGGGACGTAAAAAGGCTTAAACCTTTACTTGAACAGGAAGAAAATCAATTCGTCCAAGGTGTACATCAATTGGAAAATGAGGCAGCTTTGTCTTTGCCGGCATTGCTTTCAGATCCTCATAAAGTGGCTTATTTGTTTGATAATGGGATCACCCAGCAAGAAGCCCACTATTTATTGGCTAATGATATTAAACGTATTGAAGTCCAATTGAGTCAAGCTTGGGCGAGTTTTTCAACACTGCCTTTTCATCATCAAGCTGTGTTGATTAATATGGCTTTTGACATTGGTGTGAGCCAAGTGTTGCGGGCTCGAGATTTATTGGCTGCCTTGGCGGAGGGAGCCATTCAATTTGCAGCCATAGAGCTGGAAGTGTCTGACTGGGCAAAGTTAGAAGGGAAAAGGGTTAAAGAGCTGGTGGCTCAATTGAGACTGGCCTATTAAAGTAAAGGTTAAGTGGATGAAAATAGACTTTGTGTTGTTTGTTTTTTTCATTTGGTTGCTATTAGTGATGATCGAAGTGAAAAATATTACCGAGGATATTCCTTGGTTAATTCATTTATTTCCATAATGTGTGAAATAAGTGAATATGGGTGGCGATAAGTGACCTTTTATTTTATGAATATGGATGATTAAAACCTGTCAATAAATAATCTAACCAATGGTAAATGAGTTTTTATTATTACGTTGCTTTTAATTTTCACTGAATTATCACGAGTATATATTGTCATTGGTCTTTTTTGAGCAGTTTCATTTTTTATTATGGTTAATATTAACCGTATTGCTTTTATGGCATTTAAATTGCTGCATAGTAAGGTCTTTGGGTCATTAAGATTGGCGTCTTATGCTGAATAATAATGTATTAAATCTGGAACAGATTAATGACGAACAGTCTTTAGTTAAATCCAATATTCAAGATTTAGAAAACGAAATGGCTTGGTGTGAGCACATCATAGATACACGTTTAAAATTGCATTTTAAACAAGATAAGGATGATTTATCTGTTTTCGAGCTCCCTACGCCAGCACGACTTACTGCATTATCACATTTTGCTCAATTTGTTATGAAGCATGCTTTACAGGTAGAGGCGAGGCTCATACTCATTTTGGCTTTAGTACCAGTATTAAAACCAAAAATGTTGGATGTACTAACCTGCCAAAATGAACTGACTTTACGTCCATTTACTGAATTCGCTTGTGTCGAAGACAAGGGATATTGGTATGCAACAGGAGAAACGGTCAGTTTCTTATTGGGAGGTGATGATCTGAGTACGCGTTTAAAGGTACAGTCAATACTGCAGACAACAGAAGGGAGTGGGCTGCAAGAAGCACTTGCACTCAGTGTTTCTCATGACTTTCCTGTTTTATTGAAAGTGCCGCTAAAGCTACGGCCTAGCTATCTAGAGTACTTTACAACAGCCAATGAACATCGCCCTGAGTTATTTGATGACTTTTGTGCAACGCGGATGAACAGCACATTAGAGTGGCAAGATTTAGTTTTACCTAATAGTGTGATGGAGCCATTAGAAGAGATTCAGTTTTGGGCGAATAAGGGACAAGCATTACTGAATGAATGGGGATTGATGCATAAGCTCAGACCTGGCTTTCGAGCACTATTTTATGGCCCTCCCGGAACAGGAAAAACCATGGCGGTCAGTGTATTGGGTAAAGCCATTAGTCACTGTGTTTATCGCGTCGATTTATCGAAAGTGATTTCTAAATATATTGGCGAGACGGAAACGAATTTAGAGCAAATTTTTACTTTGGCTGAAAGTCAAAACTGGATTTTATTTTTTGATGAAGCCGATGCATTATTTGGTAAACGCACGCAAGCGTCTGGTGCTAATGATCAATTTGCTAATCAAAATGTGGCTTACTTATTACAACGTATTGAATGTTTTTCAGGCTTAAGTGTATTAGCGACTAATTTCAAAGATAATTTAGACGATGCTTTTTTTAGGCGTTTTGAATCTGTTATTTATTTTCCTAAACCCAATGCTAATGAGCGTTTACGTTTATGGCGTCAAGGTTTTTCTCCTCTATCAACACTGGAACCGGCTATCGATTTAGAGCTTATTGCCAAGGAATATAGCTTATCGGGGGCCGAAATCATGAATGTGATCCGTTTTGCTTCTTTGCAAGCATTACGAACAGGGGGCAATGAAATTTCTCATGCCGCTCTTTTAGAGGGGATCCGCCGACAAAAAGTGCAGGAAGGTAATAAGGCTGATGTAACCGTTGAGCCTCATCTTGATCTGTTCGGTTAGTCTTGGTTTGGAGGCTGACTGAATAACAAAGTTAAACGGATAATAAAAATGACTTTTTAATAAATGTGTAATCAATGATTAAGGATATTATATATGGAACAGCAACAAACAAGTATAGTTTCGGTAGCGGCAATAGAAGAGGCTACGCATTCCGTAACCACCCACAATGTGCCTCAGGAAATAAGACCTGCGGACAATATTGCACCGTTAACAGAAAATGAGGCGTTACCGCATGCAATATCAAATACACAAAGCAAAGTACAAGAGACAAAGGAGTCTCCTGTACAAAGAGTCGAGGCGATAACGAGCACGACACCCACTCAATTTATTTATGCTTCAGGTCGTTTAAGGCCTCACTTTACTAATTTAGGATTGGAAAAAGAGAGTGAAGCTGCAACCAAGTTATTAAATTTAAAACCCAATGATTATTATGCACTGTTTACTTATCAAGATGAGCATAATGATCAACCTTATCGCTATTTGGCTGAGCAAGTCAGTTGGATCCTAACGATTGATAATCAAGATACGTATGTATTGCTGCCAAATAGCAATGATGAGCTCAATGCGTTTATTAATACCCTTGAGGTGAGTGATGCACATAATGTGGCAGATGAAGTGCTATCGGTTGCTATTGGAGAGCTTGGGCCTGTCGCCCCTGATGCATTAAGTAATCGCCAGCCTCTACATATGGTGAGGTGTTATCATTTATACCATTTCACGACGGCTGAACTCATGTCAGAGCTGAGTGTTCATAATACCACCACAACCGCTATTCGAGATGTGCTAACGGCCTTAGTACCTAAACCCAATGTTGGTGAGTCAGACAGTGAGCGGGCAAAGAACTTTTTGGCTTACCGTTATGCCACGATTTATGCGAAAACCGCTGGACTTCAGGCGAATAAAGAAAACAATGCTACTGAAGACAAAGATAGCGATCAATTTTTAGAGAATCTAGAAACTAAGCCGTCTAACACATCACCAGGTAGAAAGATAATCGATGTTATCTTTACCTATCAACGTAATGTAAGTGGGCGTAAGAGTACCTTGTATACCAGTGTCGATGTGACCGACTTGTATCCTTTTCTTCATTCTAACTTGATGGATTATGTGCCTTCTAATTAATGTGTTAGCAAGGCTTCAATTAACCCGTTCATTAATGTTTAACCCGATGAAGAGTGAGTAAAAGATGAATGAAATAACCCCTAACAGCGGTGATGGCCAACTCACCTATTTATATATCAATGGATATATAAAAGCAGATTTTCCCACCAAAGGATTAAAAAAAGAATTTGAGCGTTGCTGTCAATGCATCAATGATGAAGGTGAAAAACACCAGTTTTTACCAGCGAAAGAGTCGACAGTGGCCAAGCAATCTACTGATGAGTTTAAACAACAACTCTATGATCTAGTATCTAAAGCGGATTATCGTTATATTGCCCGCTTAATGACTTGGCGTTTCACTAATAGTTATGGCCATGATATTTATAATCTTACCCCGACCGAGTCACAATTACCGGCCATGATAGCGGCGATTAAACCCAAAAAGAACAAGCTAGCCAAGCCGATGGTACTGGTGGGATACAGTACCCCTCATGTTAATGGGGAGCTTCCAACAGTCGATGTGAGACGATTAACCAAAGTCAGTCCTTCATCCATCATTAAGTCGATTAAAGCGACGATGCCTAATATTGATGTGGATAAACTCAAGCTTATTGTGGCTGAGATCTTATCATTAAGCACCAATAGTGGTGATAATGATCAAGACCGAGCCCTTAATTACATTTTGTATCAAAATTTAGCCATTTATTCGAGAAGTTATGAGCTTCTTCATGGCGAGGGCACAGGAGGACAGGCTTTAGCTAATGCACGATTGATGAATATTCAAGTGGTGCCTTTGCAAAGCGGTGATAGGTATGTCGTTAAAGTTATTTTTGAATATCAGTCGACTCAAGGGGGGACGCAATATTGGTACTCTGCGGTTGATGTGACCGATGAATATCCGTTTTTATTGGAATCTTTTGAACGGTTTTTGCCTCGTTATTGACCCTTTAATCAGGTTGCTTCTAATGATGAAGCAACCTTTTAGTATCAATGGCTTGCGGCTTGATGCTTATCTCCTTCCATTTTATATATTTGTCTTAACTCCTTTCATTTCCTCTCTTCTTTTAATGCCTCTTTTTACTTATTTTTTGAGCTTTATTGTTTATTTATGTTATCTACTGCCTGCTGGAGTTTTCTAACATAAGACTGGTGTTGATTTTCAATGTGTTTACATTGATCTTGTGTCGTGTGTTTGATGGAAGCCAGTGCGATGCAATCTTGAGTGCGCTTGAGTATTGGAGCACTATTGAGATCCCTTGGAGGTTGCCAGTACCAATCAAAAATATCGTCTGTTTTCATATGTTGTTCCTTCACAGTGAATGCTGTTGTGACTCTTGTTGTGAGAGGAGCGTTATCAAATGGATAACGCACAGAGTATCGTTATTGCACCTTATCTTTTGATGGATAAAGTGACATATTTTCAGGATCGGGGATAGGAAGATAAGGGTGCTGCTTAACGAGTTCGATATAAAATTTTTGTACAAAATGATAAAGTTGGATCACATCTTGTTGTTGTTGAGTACGTTTGCGTCTTTCTTTACCGTAATCAAAGCGTCCTCTAACCTCTTCTGGATCTAGGCAAGCTAAGTAAACTTGACTGAGTCCGGATAATAAGCATAGGTACTGCTGACTAAACTGGATGGCTTGTTGCTTTAAAAGTTGAGGATCAACATGATCATTGAGCTGGTATTCGTTGACGCGAATTAAAAAAGATCGCATCTGTTGCTCTAACGGTTTTAATTTATTTGGGTTTTCATCATTTAATTGGCTATTGGTAATAACCTGTGTGAGTACAGTGTTGATATTAAGAAACCCAGTTTCTTTGAGATTTAGATCTGACATGGTTGTGGCTCCTTGGTGTATGGAATGGATGAGGGATGCATGGCTTAAATGTCTTTGTCATCGAAAAGCTGCTTTAAAAACAGTGACTCGTTTTTATGAGCGTTTTCATCATGAGAAGAGTCACCACTGACTTTGGATAATACGGATGTATTCTCGGTTGCAGTGAGAGAGGAGGTACTAGAAGGAGTGGATGGCATGCCATCTTGTTTATCGTGTGTCTTTGCCTTCAACGTGATTGTGCTCTCATGAGTGGAAAGCGGGTTGCGCCATAATGTGTGTCGCTCAAGTTCTGTATAAGTGTGGTGAAGCCGATTAAGTTGCTGGTAAAAATGTTCAACGATTTGATGAAACTGTTGTAAGTCTTGCTTGTTGTTTATGTGTGAAGCGTCGAATAATGCATTGAGTTTGACAATGATGGCCATTATGTCAGCCTTGTCCTTTATGAGCGAATCAAGGAGTGATTGGGAGGGGGATTGTGCACTTTGCTGTAATTGTAATATGGCGAGTTTTTTCGCCCAATTAAGCAGTATGTGTTTATCTGGGTGATGTTTGTCTTCATTGGAGAAGAGTTGTTTGATGCTTGACAACAAGGGTAAATATTCAGGTATTTTCATCATCGATTCCTATTCGACATTTTTATTAAGAATAATAAATCAATAAACGGGCCAGATTAATAAAGTGGATAATTTTATCCTTTTTTATTGGATATTGGTCTAAATAAGGCTGTTGGTCTTAAGTTTTAAATTGATTTTACATTATGATGCTTTTAATTAATGAATAATGGATGAATGGTCAATTGTGTTTCACAATCGTTTTAAAATTTTTTGGACGACAAATTCTTTTTTAATGAAATAAGTGGTTATTAATGACCATAAAGTGAAGTTGGCAAACTTCATGCTATCAAAGGCTCTAAATATTGACGAATGGTTGGGCCATCATATGTATACACCTTTAATCGATAAAAAACAGGCGAAAGAGATTGATTTAATTCCTGCTGAGCCCACTATGGCCAAAAAGGTGCTTCCTCTGATGACAGATGTTATTTGTCAGCGCCTCGCGATAAAACCCATTGAAACAGTTAAAGATATGGCCTGTTTTATTCAAGGAACTTATTCACTACAGAAATGGCGATTTTTTATTCTTAATCGATCTTTAGGCATTGTGGGCGGCATTAGTTTTGGTTTGGTTGGTGAAGAGAAAGAGAGCATCACAGCCTTGCTAAGCTATTGGATTGGCAAGGAGTATCAAGGTCAAGGTTTTGCAACCCAAGCCTTATCACACTTAATGGCGGCATTAAAAAAGCAGCAGGTTAATCATTTTTTAGCCCAAGTTTACCCTGATAATTTAGCTTCTCAAAAAGTATTAATGAAATTGGGATTTACCTGCTCAGATCCTAATATTCAACGGGAAGATTACTCTGGATTAGTTGATTTTACCTTGAGCATGATTTGAGTATTGCTAAATACTATTCATTATTTTATGAGGAACATGATAAGGATAATGCTAGGTGAATAACAACGTTATTTTATATTTTGGCTAGTTCAGTCCATTATTTATTCTATATGGGTTGTAAATGGCTGTTTACGTTATTTGGCATGTATTCTGCTCGCACCTTAATATTATTTTATTAAGCATAGGGTGAATATGAATAGTCAAAAAAATAAATCCAGTTGGAAAGTAAGAGGAGGTATTTTATTCGGTTTTATATTGGTTTGGTATTTGATCGAACTGTATATTAAGCCATTATCTTCAGAGGAGCATTTTGTACAAGGCTTTGATGTTTCTCACTACCAAGGAAGCGTGCAATGGACCAAGATAGACAATACCCTTTTCCCTTTTGCCATTGCTAAAGCCACGGGAGGAGAGACCTATATTGATCCTCAATTTCATATGAATTGGCATGGTATGAGGCAGAATAATATTATCAGGGGAGCTTACCATTTTTTTTATGCTGCGGATGATCCGCAAAAACAAGCAATGCAGTATTTGTCTGTCGTGAAGCAATTTATGCCTACAGACTTACCGCCGATATTGGATCTTGAGATCACGGATAATATGAGTGAAGTGGCGCTGCGAGAGCGCAGTTTGGTTTGGCTTGATTTTGTTGAAAAACAGACTCAGCGAAGGCCGATTATTTATACAGATTTGTTTTTTGCTCAGCGTTATTTAAATGATCCACGATTCAGTCGATTTCCACTTTGGATAGCGGCTTATCAAGCCAAGCTAGTGCACCTGCCTACATCATGGCTGGGTGAGGGAATATGTCAAAAAACTTGGTGTCTTTGGCAGCATTCGCAAAATGGTCGAGTCAGCGGTGTCGATGCACCAGTGGATTTAAACCATTTTAATGGTAATTTTCCTAGTTTATTAAAATTTATCAAAGATTCACATCAATAGGTATTAATAGCAAGGAGGAAAAAGGATGTTAATCATTGCGGGAGAAAAATATACTTGCGCCGCTTTGACTAACGCGGGTTCAACTCAAAAAACCTTAACGCAGTTAGTCAATGAGGTATTTAACAGTATGTGGAGATCCGCCAAACATCAGTTAATGTTAATCGAAGAAAATCAGAAAAGTCACTCCGAAATGGAAATACACTTGCTGCCTGTTTTAAAGCAAGTCGTGGATCATTTTAGGCAAGAGTCTGTCAGTTATAAAAGTCAGTTAAGTCAATGGTTAGATAGTGATTCATATGTTGGTGAAGATAAACCTATCTATCAATATAAGCGACATGATCAGCAGCGAGAATACTTATTTTGGCATGAAGCGGCCATCGCGTTAGATGCATGGGTCCACAGTAAGCCTTGTCGAGTTTTTGAAAGAGACTTTGCTCAAAGAGTTTATCATAATCCTTATATTAATATGCTAATCAATAGTTTGGTTAATCAAATTTATGAAAAGATTAAGCAAGACTTACAAGATAAGGGCTCAGTTTATTATGACGTGACCATGGAATTATTAAGCGGCCATACATTATTACGCATGGGAAAAGGTGGGCAATTACAACTTGCCAAACCCTTTGGCAGCTATCGACAAAGTTTGCATCAAAAGAGAGAAGTTCAAGCCCTGGGAATGAGCTTGAAGATGTCGAGTTTTATCAATGATGCGCCCATGAATGTGCTTATGGCTCCTCAAGATTTTTCTTTAGGAGAAAAAATTGCGCTTATTCACGATCTGGCGGACTATTTTGGTCAGCATCAAATTTGGGCACCGGAAACAGCAGGTCAAGGACTTATCGATACAGCCATAAAAGGGGATTGTTATATCAGTATCGGATCCACTGATGAGGGGGTAAAAAGAGAGTGTTTACGTGATGCCAATTCTCAACTAAGTCGGCACGTAAGAGGAGCCGGACAAAATGCCATGTGTCGTAATGAATTGGCGCTATCAAGCTTGTTGGGCAGAAAGCAACAGTTATTTCTATGGTCTGGACATTCTACATCAGTTGTAAGGGCACTTAAACTCGCTCGCTGGGCGGGCGGTAGGCAAGCTGAACTGACTGCATTATCTCAAGCCATAATCGCATTTTTTAGGGTGGAGTATCACTCAGATTGCCCTTATCCCTTTCATACAATGCATGAAGTGATGGATATGGCACAAAACTTTGACGTGAAATATCAACTCGATCCTTCAAAAAAAGGCAAGGAGTGCATTCAAATAGACACGGTTGATAGAGTGTATTTTGAGCACTTCATTGAGAGCTTTACTACAGAGATTGAGTCACTCTTCCCGCCTTATTCTATAAAGGTGAGTCAGCATTGTAGCGAAGAGGCATTGGCCCTCCAAGGTGCTTTAAAAATGAAAAAGAGGGAAACAGAGGCGATTGCTTTGAATCAATGCCAAGGGGAAAGTCAGCGAATGAAAGCGTTTGAGCTGTTGTCCAAATTGAAAAAAACCATGGAGCCATTGACTGATGATATATTGAAGTCATCTTTACATCATCAAGTTAAAAACAATGACACTTTATCGATGAACGTTAACTCGAGGACAGCTTTGCCGCTATTCTCTTTTCAACAACAATCGACATTGAGCCCTAAATTAACACAACTGAATGCTTTTTATGAGGCATTATTTTCTTTACAAATATTATTAATGGAGGCATAAACCGTTTAGACTGATCAGCGGTAATAATGACACTGGCTAATCTTTCTGCGCTTGCTTGGTATTGCGCATGAGGATAAGTTACTAGCGATTAACAAGGAGTTATCGTGATCGAAGTTAAGGATTTATGTTTTAGTCGTCATGATGGTGACAATAAACATCAGATTTTAAATCAACTTAATTTGTTTGTACCGGCAGCGCAACAACTTGCGTTACTGGGTGATAGTGGCTCAGGTAAAACAACTTTTTTGCATATTTTAGCAGGCTTGTTGCAAGCAGATAGTGGCTGGGTGAGTGTGAATAACCAAGTGCTCTCTTCCTTAAACGAACAAGCGCTCGCGCTTTATCGTCGAAAAATTGGATTGATTTTTCAACATTATCAATTGCTTGATTGTTTAACGGTTAAGCAAAATATGCTGTTTCAATATCAGCTTAATTTTCCCAAACAAGCCACAAGTGAATTTGAACCCCTGGTTCATGCATTGGGGCTACAAACCAAGCTCGATGCATTACCAGAAGCGCTCTCTGGTGGTGAGCAGCAAAGAGTCGGGATCGCAAGAGCACTGTTAAATAGACCGCAGATCATTTTTGCCGATGAACCCACAGGTAACTTAGATCAAACGCGGTCTCACCAAGTGGTTGAGTTGCTTACAAGCTTGTGCCGTGAGCGAAAAATCAACCTGGTAATGGTGACCCATAGCCATCAGTTAACGGATTATTTTGATCAAGTGAAAGTGCTAAGAGATGGCTGTTTTGCGTAATGACATTAGATTGATTTTAGTCACACATGTCAGATTTTACCGTCGACATCCTTGGTTAATGGCTTTGTTTCTGTTGGGATTTAGTTTAGGTAGTGCATTGCTAACCGCCATAGCGGGCTTGAATCAAGAGGCTAAAACACGCTATCAGGGCTCCGCAGCGCTTATCAATAATCCAGTCACTCATTTAATTAAGCCACTGACGGGGAAGCAGTATATCGATGGCAATGTTTGGCTCAGTTTACGAAGAGAAGGCTTCATCAATGCGCAACCTGTACTGCGGGGGAGGTTAACGACGCGTGAAGGTCGACGTTTAGCGATTCAAGGTGTGGATACTTTACAGTGGTTAAATCATCCTCAGTTGAGTCACCGATATACACAAAAGGATCCCAATAATAGCGCGTTGGGGTTTTCTCTTGAGACTCTTTTTGTTGATCTGCAATTTGCTGATCGCCTTGACACTCAGTCAGATAGCCAAGGTGCTTTTGTGCTGAAAAAAGGGCAAGCGCAACCTCATATTCGCTTTATGGAGGATGTGGGCTTATGGGCGCTGACCGATCTTGCCTATGCGGATGATTTACTACAGGCAAATGGGCAACTTAGTTTTATTGAGCTATCACATGTCACCGAGCAGCAACTCGTTCATATCAAACAATTGATCGCAGGAAAAGCGCAGCTTATTGATGCTCAGCAGCAAGCATTTGATGTATTGTCTGAAGCCTTTTTTTTCAATCTCGCAGCATTGGCCATGCTGGGCTATATTGTTGCTGCATTTTTAAGCTTTAATGCCATCAAACTCACCTTAACGGCACGAACAAGATTATTACAGCAAATGCACTTGCTGGGCTGTACCTCAATCAGTATTCAGTTAAGCCTGATTATTGAGCTGATAATGGTGAGTCTTGTGACTGCGCTATTAGGCACTGTAGGCGGGTATTTCATTGCCAATACACTGGTGCTTGATGTTAATCGTACTTTAATTGGCTTATACCAATTGGATAAGGCGCTTGTGATCCATTGGCAATGGTCAAATGTGTTATTGGGATTTGGACTGAACATCTTTGCATTAGCGATGATAATACTGGCGCAAAGTAAGCGTGTGATGAGGCAAGGTTCGACTGTGTTTTACGGCTTATTGCTATCGACCTCAACAGGATTTCTCTGGTTATTTCATTTCGCCGTGAGTGAATATCAAGCGCTACTGCTGTGTTTTATGATTTTGTTGATATTTATTTTATTAGTGCCTAAAGCCCTATCGAGTCTGGTGGCATTGCCCATTAGTTTTACCCATCCGTTGGCTCAATGGGGACATGCCGATACGCGATGCCATTTAAAAGATTTACATATTGCCATTATTGCCATTTTGGTTGCTTTGGGGAGTGCGATAGGCATGCAAATAATGGTAACCAGTTTTAGTCATACGTTACATGCCCATCTTGAAAAACAGCTGAGTGCCGATATTTATTTGCGTTCTACACAGCTTGATAATACATTGAGACAAACACTCAGCCAGTTGCCAGAAGTCGCCCAACTCAGTATTTATATGCAAAGTGATGGCCGCGTGAGTAATAAGCTGGTGAAGGATATACCGGCACACCTGTCCAGCTTCGGTAACAGTGTTAATCACTATCAGCATATTTCGTTGACTTCGGGGAGGGCAATAGGCCCTGAAAATTTCAGCGATAAAGGTTGTTTGGCGAATGAGCAAAGTCATATTAAATTTGGTATGACGTTAGGGAGTATGGTTGAGTTTGAGCAAAATGATACGCGTTTTGATTGCCGTATAACGGGCTTTTTTTACGATTATGGCAATCCCAGTATATTACTGCTGACATTGGAAAATAGGCAGCAAATGGCCGCGCTAAACAGTGATTATTTGGGGTATGCCATTCGTCTCACTAATCAGACAACACTGGCCGCTTTTAGTGAACGGTTAATAGACGAGTTTAAACAAGACAGTACCGTTATAGTACCCAATAAACGCTTTAAAGAATATGCCAATGCCTTGTTTGATGACACATTTGTGGTTACCGAAGCGCTCAATGGTTTTATTCTCGCTATTGCACTGCTAAGTCTGTGTACGAGTTTATTGAGTTTAAGTGCTAATCAATTAAAGCAATTGATTATATTACGCAACTTAGGTGTCACGCAGCGACAGTTATTAATGATGAAATTATTACAAACCGTCGGGGTGGTCAGTTTTACGACCGTGTTTGCTATTCCACTTGGCTTTGCATTGGGCTGGGCATTATTAACCTTTGTGATGCCGATTGCCTTTGGTTGGAGTATTCATTTTTATTTAGATGGGATGAGTTTATTCGTGACCTGTTCAACCTTGGTTGGCGTGTCGATTGTCTGTGCCTATTTGCCGATTCGTAAACTCATACATTTAGACGCTAGGAGTGGTGAATAATGTTGAAAGGGCAATTATATCCTTTGTTACTGTCTTCTTTAATGTTTTTTTTGTGTGCTTGCCAACCAGAAGTACAAAAACCGACCTCATCAGCGTTTCAAATAGAGAGTGGTATTGCGGTTAAAAAAGGAGTTGAGCTGGTGTTTCCCAAAGATCATGGTATTCATTCTGAGCAGGGCATTGAATGGTGGTATGTGACGGCAAATGTAGAAAGTGATACTGGCGAAACCTTTGGGGTGCAATGGACACTTTTTCGCACTTTGATGCCGAGTCATCTGGATTCACGCTGGTGGGATAATAACCTTTACTTTGCGCACTTTGCGATACAGCACCAGCAAGCGCATGTGGCGTTTGAACGGTTTGGTAGAGCGGGGCAAGCAGAGATAACCGTTTCACCGTTTAAGGCTGAGATTGATGATTGGCAGTTAGCCAGTATGACAGCGCCTTTTTTACCGCTAACACTCACAGCGGCGCAGGAAGACTATCAAGTGGCACTGACATTAAGTGATAGTCCTAGGGTATTACAGGGAGATAAGGGCTATAGCCAGAAAACCCAAAGTGGTCATGCGTCTTATTATTTCAGTTATCCGTTTTTAAAAGTAAAAGGAAATTTAACCTTTGCTGGGAATAAGTATCAAGTAACAGGGAATGCTTGGTACGACAGAGAATGGTCAGCCAGTTTACTTGACTCAAATCAATTAGGCTGGGATTGGTTTAGTTTGGTTGATAAGCAAGCCGCAGAGAAAGGGCTGATGTTGTTTTGCATACGAGGCCAGAACCAAGATTATGAGTATTGTAGCGGAGCACATATAGTGCCCAATGGTGAAACCACCGACATTGCTCACGAGAATATTCAATTGACCGTGCTGGAAACCGTGATATTGGATAACCGTCAATACCCGAGCAAGTGGCAGCTTGAGTTACCAAATCGTCCAGTGATCGTGATTAAAAGCGTGACCAAGGACTCTCGTAATCAATTAACGTTTCCTTATTGGGAAGGCCGAGTACAGGTAACGGGAGGTTTTGAGGGGTCAGGCTTTGCTGAATTAACGGGATATTAGGTGGGAGATTAGGTTTGTGTATGGAGGGGAGTACTCGCATTTTAATCTTTGTTTGTGGATGATGCTGAGTAAAGTCACCGTTATTGTTTTATCTGTTTGATGAACAGTGCATACAATGTGTCTCATTGAAAGCAAGGTGTTACTATTTGTTGAAGCTAACTGTGAAACTAGCATTTTATAACGGGCTATGCTTGGTTGTTTTTTAAGTTCGCAATACACTCAAAGAAATTGACTGTGAATGTGTTCAGAGAACGTATGAAAGAACAAGATCCAAAGAGTGAGTTATCCCCTCCCATGACTACTTGGCATTTGGTCAAATTATATTGGCAATCAGAGCAAAAAAAGACGGCCTATTTTTATCTGGTGACCTTACTTATTTTGACCTTATTCCTAGTCGCAATGAATGTGGCTGTGACCTATTGGTATAAATATTTTTGGAATGCAATACAAGAATATAACAAGGAACGTGTGTTTCAATTGGTGTTTGTTTTTATTGCACTGGCAGCTGTTTTTGTGGTGACAGCCGTTTATAAGTTTTATGTGCAGGCACGCTTTAGTATTCGTTGGCGAGCTTGGTTGACCGAACATGTCATTGATACTTGGTTAAATAATAAAGCGTATTATTATATTGAAAATTTTGATGCTTATACCGATAACCCCGATCAGCGTATTCAAGAAGATGTTAATTTGTTTGTGAGTTTAACGACATCCTTGTTTCTTGGTGTGGTGGATGCCGTGGTGACACTTTGTTCATTTATGACATTATTGTGGATATTATCCGGCCCACTAGCGATCCCTTTGGGCAGTTTAGGGACGCTGCATATCTCGGGGTATTTGGTCTGGATAGCCTTAATTTATAGTGTGGTGGGCACTTATATTACGCATAAAATGGGCAAGAAACTCATTCCCTTGAATTTTGAACAGCAAAAGCGAGAAGCAGATTTTCGTTTTAATGCGGTGCGTATTCGTGCGAATGCAGAAAATATTGCTCTTTATCAATCACAAGATAAAGAGAAGCGGGGAATAGTATCTGTTTTCCACCAAGTGATTGATGTGACGTTAAGAGTGATTAACCGCGAAAAAATGTTGCTGTATTTTACTGCGGGCTTTAATCAAATCTCGATTATTATTCCTTTACTTGCCGCTTTGCCTATGTATTTTTCTAAGGCGATTGAAATTGGTGGCATACAGCAAATTTCTAATGCTTTTGCTCAAGTGCAAAGTTCTCTGTCTTTCTTTGTCAATGCATACACAGATCTGGCTCAATGGCGATCGGTGGTCATGCGTTTGACGACGTTCATGAATAAAGTACGGGAAGTGGAAAATACTTACGCTAATAGCACAGAATTTAAACGAAAAATACATACTAATACTAGTTTAGTGGCGAAAAATTTGACGCTACAAACGCAAACCGGTCATACATTATTTTCTGGCCTGAATATGACCTTTGATGCCAATAAAAAATATGTGATTAAAGGACCTTCTGGTGTTGGTAAAAGCACGTTTATTAAAGCATTAGCGGGGATTTGGCCTTTTGCTACTGGGACAGTGTCATTACCCAAGAATAAAACAGTGATGTACTTGCCCCAGCGGTCGTATTTTCCGCAGGGAACCCTGCGGGAGGTACTCATGTATCCCGATGAGAAGGCGGTAAGTGATGCACACTTATGTGCACTCTTAGACGATGTTGGATTACCAAGGTTGAAAAGGGAGCTTAATATCATGAAGAATTGGAGCGAAATATTGTCATTGGGTGAGCAGCAAAAAGTGGCGTTTATTCGAGTGATCCTCAGTCAACCCGATTGGGTGTTTTTAGATGAGAGTACGTCATCATTAGATAAAGATAATGAGCGTAGATTGTACCAATTATTGCAGATGAGATTGCCAAATTGTGCGATTGTCAGTGTCGCTCATCGTGAGAGTGTGGCCGATTATCATGATGAAGTGGTGTGTATACAGCCTGAAGACATTCCCATTTGAGATAAACATATTTTACACGGAACATTTTAAAATAAAGGTGATTATTTTTTTGATTTAACTCAACTAGACTCATTAGAGTGAGAGTCTGGTTGGGGCCCCAAATCAATGGAAAAGCATAGTAGGCATGATAAATGGTTAGCGCAAGATTATGCCAAAGCGTCAGATATGCAGTGGCGACAGGCCATAGAGGCATTATCACGTTGTGATTATAGGGCCTGCGATAGCATTCTCGATGTGGGTTGTGGTGATGGAAAAATTACCCACTATGTGGCAAAACAGCTTGAGCATGGCAATATCATAGGCATCGATTTGGTCGAAAATATGGTCAATTTTGCTCAAACCCATTATGGGGAACAAGCAAATATTCGTTTTCTGCAGATGAGTGCCGATGACATCGGCTTTAATCAACGTTTTGATTTTATTTTGTCTTTTAGCTGTTTGCATTGGGTTGCGGATCAAACAAAAGTTTGGAATGATTTCTATCAACATTTATTACCAAGAGGCACAGTGTTGTGTGGTTTTCAAGTGGATCATGAGCACTTTTGGGATACGGTGTTTGCGCATCAGCAAGTCCCCCAATGGCAATCTTATTTTGTGGATTTTCACGATCCTTACCACCATTTTACCTTAAATGAGATGGTGAGCTTTATCGAAAAAGCCGGATTTTACTTACCTCGAATCGATGAAATACACCATGTGGAATATTTTGACACTCAAAATAAGCTTATGGACTTCTTCTTGTCATGGGTTCCGCAGTTTCGTCATCTAGAATCCCCAATAAGAGAACAATTTGCACAGCATGTGATGGATGATTATATGAATAAAATTCATCCTCAAATGCGTGAACACGCTGGAGTCCGCATTAAGCGCTATATTATTGAAGCTGAAAAATAGCACTAAACGCTTATTGATGAGAATGTTAAGTGACTTCATATTATGTTAATTCAATTGTATAAATTATCATCAAAGATCAACAGGCCCTGATGCATATGATACGCTGACTTTTAATTTATTAAGAATGTGTTGATTTTTTGACCAAGTGTATTTCAATAAATAGCAAATGTACTCTCTTCATCTGAACATATAGCGCCAAGCTAGGCTGTTGCAAACGGGGCTATTTATTTTATCAAATATAAATACCTTATAGTGAAGATCAGCTGAAGTGCGATTTATTCTTATTCGTTAACCGATTTGTGATTGTTGAGGCACCTAACCACACTATTAATATCAATAGAGCCGATAGCACTATCAATGTAACAGTGTGCTTAGATAGGTTAGCCACAAACAGTATCTTGTATATTAACTTATTAACGTCAGGGAGTTGATTGATAGCAATGATGACATTGATATTCTCAATCACATCAAATAGTGCTATTACAAAAGGGAGCAAGGCAATATATTTCAGCGTTGAATGGATAACATGGCATGATTTCATGAGTTCTATTAGCAATAGTGAGTAAGCAAATGCGTAGATTAATGGAAATACCATATCGAGAGTTATTTCATTTAAACGGTAAACTTCCATGCCACTCGAACTTATTGTATTAAAAAATTCCTTTATGATTTCGGGACTAAGTGCAACTTGCACATCAAGAGGTTCGATGGTGGAAGAGACTAATGGATACACGAAGAATAAAATAATGATTTGTAGTATAAAGTTTAAGATAAGAAATACGCCTGCTTTTTTCCAAGAAGAAAATGTGATTAACCCGTTCAAAATGACCTTCCTTGATTATTTATTGGCATTTTACTTACGTTAGGAGTGTGCATTTAGTTAGACATGTACACTTGATTTCATTTATCAAGGGTAGAGTGCATAACACGACTTCACAACTTATTTAATCAGGGTTAAGGATCTGGTGGTTTAATCTGATTGAGGTCAGTACTGTTATTCATTGATCTCTGTAAATCAGAGGTTAAGGCGATTTAGGTGCGTATTTTATCTCTTAATGCTTGTTTCAAAATCAAGCTTCCTGTGTAATGACTCAATATGGTTATGGTTTTCATTGCCTCTTTTTTATCCTCGCATGGGTGTTTATTTCCCTGTAAAGGTTTGTTTTACCAGTTCTGCTGTTGACTCTAGGCTCTTTTCAAAGGCTGATACTTTATCGGCAATACTGACTGTTAAGGATATCGCGGCAATCAACAAAGCAAACAGCGAGAGGTTTTGCGTTTTATTAAACCGATTATCTTGATCTTTCAAGTCAGCTAATACCGATGTGAGGTAGGGAAAGTTAACACTTTTATTGGGGTTCAAAGCAAAGAAATGGACTTGTGTGTGACTTAAGTCATTGCGTACGTAACCATATTGATTCTGTGCGTTCAATAACACAATTGCTTTAAACACATGCTTACAGACCTTCTAAGAGGTTAATGATTCAGCTCCTCCTCGATGGGTCGACACAAAATGGTCATTTGCGGTAATAAGGCATTCGGACTAAGCGACAACACAAAATCAACAGCCTTGACGATATCATCTACTTGGATTTTATCTTTATTAGCTATGCGACCATCATTGGTCATGTCGGTATCCACAACACTGGGACACAGACAAGTGACCTTGACATTATGGGGCAGTAAGGCCTTAAAGAGGCTTTCACTATAATTGAGTATGGTGGCTTTGGTGGCGCTATACAGGCCTATTTTGGGCAGAGGGGTTATCGCGCAGTTAGAAGAGAGCATAAAAATAGTGCCATGTTGCTGCCGCTGCATCAGTTGGGCCACTTTATTAGTCATTATTAGGGTGGATGTGACATTTGTATTGAGCAAATTCTCAACGGTATTACCATCGGCTTCGATAAAATCAGAGGTTAATACGCCTGCAGAGTTGACGAGAATGTCGATAGTGGAATAGAGCATTAACAATCTATCGATGAGTTGTTCAACACAGTTGGTGTCAGCGAAATGACATCGATAAATGCTGACATCGATGTCGGGATACAATTTACTGAGCATTTCTTTGGCTTTGATCAGCCTTTCTTTATTCTTAGCCACTAAAATAATGTCGTAGTCTTTGCTGGCAAGGTAACAGGCAATAGCATAGCCGATACCTCGACTCCCCCCAGTGATTAGTGCAGTAGGCATAGCGTTGTCCTGATCTAAAGATTCTCATTCGATATCTTACTCTCGAATAGATCGCGTTGGTATCTCTTTTTAGGTGAAATGCTCAGATAAAAATAGAGACAATGAATGGGGAAAGGGAGTTGATGATTTTATGTTTCTGTTTTGTTTATTCTGCGTGTTGAATCGGGTCTTTGAGTGATAAATTTTTGAATCAAAGTAAAAAAGCTTTAAAAATAGTAGTTAACATGGTTTATATGAACAAAGACGTTTAATGGTCAACTGAAGGTACCTGTGATGAAATCGATGCCATTACTCCAAAAAATAGTGCTTATTATCGCTGTTTTGATGTTAGGCTTGGCTTTTTATATGGCATCCAATACGTTAGATTATATTCATGGTGCGACGAGCGGTGTTGGTAAGGTTGTTGATTTTAAAGAAGTCTATTCGAGTCGCTCGATGACGTATGCACCGATTATTGAATACCAATTACCCGATGGTAAAACCGCCCATTTTGTTTCGTCAACCAGTGCCTATCCGCCTGCCTATGAGATTGGTGAGCCAGTGGATATTTTGTATTCCACTAAGCAGCCTCAAAATGTCAGTATTAATGGCTTTTTCTCTTTGTGGATAGGGGAGCTTATTGTGGGAGGCTTAGGCTTAGTGTTTTTAGGGATAGGGTTATTCAGCCCTGTATTGGCCTGGATAAGGCGACGAAAAAAAGCCAGCCTGACTATATATGGCGATAGGATAGACACACAACTACAAGGTGTTGAGTGCAATTTTCAAATAAGAGTCAATGGGCGTCATCCTTATCAGATTATTACTCAGGGAATTAATCCTCGTACCAGCCAGAAACAAACCTTTAAAAGTCAAAATTTATGGCGTGATCCCACCGCGTATCTTGATAAGCGGTGGATCACTGTTTATGTGGATAAAAAGCGCCCGAAACGTTATGTGATGGATCTCGCTTTTTTAGTCGGTGAGTGATGGGAAAACGGTTTGCTGTAGCGACTTTTTTTCTTGTGAAATGCACAGCTTCCATAACATTACGCCACCACCGAGGGAAAGCAGACTGTAAATCAAAAAAAGTGATTTTATGTTCACATTATAATGGAGGGCGAGGCTAATTAAGGTGGCGGAAGCTATCATGCCTGCAGCTGAAATAACATTACTGGCAGCAAAAATAGTGGTTTTTTGTGTATCAACGCCATTTACTTGCAATAATGCATACCCGAGAAAAAGCAGCTGAGAGCTAAATAAGTTTGATAGTGAAATGATAATGATGACTTGTTGGAATTCGCTTAGCAGGCTAATAATAGGAAGATTTTCTTTGAATGCTATCATCATGCTTAAAGCTGCATAACCTAATGCGAAACTCATACTTCCTACAAAGATGATTTTACCTTGTGAGAGACGTGTGTTGAGTATTAAAAACACTAGAGAGCCACAGGCAATCGCGACAGTCATGACAACAAATAACATGCTGGTATTTACCTCATTGATATTGAGTTGATACTTTGCAAGTGTGGTCATTTGTGAATAACTTAAGTTGATAAAAAACCAATAAAAGCTGATGAGCAAACAACCTAAGACTAACTTAGGATCTTGCTTGATCGTTTTAAACATGTGTTGGTATTGTGTGTAAAATGAGCGTGGAGAAGGTGATTTGTTATGGGTAATTTTATGTTTAATCGCGATATTTTTTTGCTGATATACCCCAATAGCATTGATGAATGTGCACAGTAAAATTCCAGTTATGGCCATTTTAAGGCCTACATGTAACAAACCGCCCGCCAATGCGCTACCGATGAGTATGGCGATAATGCTGGATAATTGAAACAGTGTCGAAGATTGACTGCGTTGTTGTTTTTCGACCCTTTCATCAATCATGGCTAATTTTAGTGGACCCGTTAAACAGGCGATAATGCCGACAGGAAGTAAGAGTAAGCAGAGTAAATAAAGGTTGTTTATGTATAAACCGTAGCAGATCACAATGATGATGACATATTCAATGGTTTTCAGTTTTTTAAACAGCGGCAACTTTTGATGATTATCGCCCCATTGCCCAGCTAAGCCTGATAGCAGCACACTAGGTAACATAAAGAGGGCTAAGCCAAGCGTGGTGAATTGCGCGGCCAGTTGTTCTGATTGCGCTTGAAAGCCAATGAATATTACCAGTGTATTTTTAATTAAATGATCTACCGTCGCGCCGGAAAAGTTGACCCAAATTAAGGCACGAAACCCATTTTTATTCATTGAGTTTGCTCCTTGAAAAAGGCGCGGCTGAGCCGACTGAGTATTTTCCAGCCCCATTGTCTAAACCAAGGTAAGTGGTTGACATAAATGGCGGTGTATTCCATTTCTTCTATGCCCCCTCTGGCGCGTTTATAGTCCATTGCCCCTGCACTGGCATGGTAAATCAGTTGTCTTTCTTCGCATATTTTTGCGATGAGTGCGTTAAGTATGGGGTAGAGATAGGCTTTTTTATCCAAAGATGTATCGTAACCTGCAAAAGGAACCGTGAGAATATGACCTTCTATATACAGGCCTAGCATCGCGACCAAGTTACCGCTTTGAGGATCTTGTAATGCCTTTATTTCTAAGGCATCTTGCTCAATGCATGTCTGAAAAAATAGTGGGGTAAACTGTGGATTATGGACTGAGTGCTGTTTGATAAACATCTTCTGGTAAAGATCATGTAAATGATAGGCATCCGTCTTATCGACTTTTTTAAGCCATTGGTAGGGTGTTTTATTGAAGTAACGGCGATCTTTTTTATTGGCTCTTTTTTTCATGAGCGTGGGGCAGCGATAATCAATCAGACAAATAGGGCGAGAAGGTAATAATATGAAGCCATCGGCTTTGAATGAGTCGATTAATTGACCGTTTAAAGTCGCCGTTAACGAACGAAAGGCGAGTGTATGATTTGGATAGGATTGAGTCAGTTTCTTTCTTATGGCGGTGACGGCCAGAGATGTGTTATTGGCATAGAGATTGGTTGACCACAGTCGATTATTAACTTGCACGCACCGGTTAATACGCATCCATTTCAGTGGGGAAGCTAAGCCATTAATCAATAATTCCAACATTTTTTTTAGGAGCTTAGGGGTGGCTGAGAGTAGGGCATCGCGTCCATAACTGACAAAGGCATTAAAAGGGGAGCACACATAAGAGGATTCATATTCTTTATTGTTTATGCTAAAAGGCAGTGTCATACCTTGGTACTGCAATATATTGATTT
Source organism: uncultured Shewanella sp. (assembly GCF_947491715.1). Classification (GTDB taxonomy): domain Bacteria; phylum Pseudomonadota; class Gammaproteobacteria; order Enterobacterales; family Shewanellaceae; genus Shewanella. Next base: position 47,960 of record NZ_CANLKR010000003.1, read on the forward strand.
CAGTATCGACATTGGTAATAAAGGATTGGCAGCCCAAGAGCATGTATTGGGCAATCAGATGATCCACGCCGTCAAGGTGAAGCTCGCTAATATTATCAGTAGAAAATAGGTTAATAGGCATTATGATATTTTTTTCAGAAATTTTTCTGAACTCCAGTGGATCAATTTCAATGTCATTTGCCAAAAGTAGCGTTGATAACGGGGTAAATGCTGAAAGGCAATGGCGCCAAATTCTCGGTGTTCTTTCGCGCCTCGACTGATTTTAAAGTGTTTAACCCCCGTGCCACAATGGAGTTTAATGCCTCGTTGTTGGCATATTTGTAAATTCAGTGCATATAAAATCCGATAGAGTCCAAGAGATTGAGAGGCAGAGGTGTCGTAGCCTACGATGGGGTTCATTAGCATATTGCCTTTCTGTTTGATGGCGGTAAATCCCATCACTTGTTTTAATTGGTTGCAATACAAGGCCGTAAACTCAAAGAAGCGGTTTTGATGAGTGAGCGCAATATAGTGAGCGTTAAGCTGTGGATTAAGCGCGCTATATTGGATGATAAAGAGCTGCTGATAGAGCTCCGCTATTCTTGCATAATGCCTATGGTGAATGTCATCGTGTTGCAACACTGTCAGAGAGGTGTTTTTTAGCAAGGTTAAATCGCGTTTATTGTCCCGCCTTTGTTGTAAATTGTCATTCGGATTAAAAATGTAAGCATTCATCGTTGGGCTTAGATGATAGCCTAATGCGGCCAATGTGTTTTTTTTTGGTGATAAATAAGTCTCTTGTATTGAACGATAAACATGACTATGGGTAGGAAAAGCCTCGACCAATAATGCATGAATTTCACTCAATTCATCTAAGGTTAATTGACGAGTATGTAAGTTTGTTCCTGTTAGGAAGTTATTGACAAATATAACATTATCTATTTTAAAGAGCTTAAGTATTTTACCGATAACCGTCAGGGTACCGCGTAGCAGCGGATGGCTGATGGATGTTTGAGGGCTGCGAATAAATGCCGTATAAAGAGAGCATACAAATGAGTTGTGTTTATGGTATGAGTTAAGGGTTAATGGCAATAATTGGTCATTGATGAGGATCGCAAGGTATTGAGCGTGAACATTATTAATATAATGTGCGGGTGTATTGGTTATCATGGCTTTGATGTAATCGGCATCATCACAATGAAGTGGTATTTTATCGAGATTAGTTGGCGTAATGAGAATGGCAGTCATACTATTTTCCTTCTGCTTGATCACTGCGGGTGAAGGTGATCCGACCACCTTCAGGCACCATAAAACATTCCATTTTGTCACTATAGAGGCGAAGACTGATGGCTTGACCAGCTTGCTCCGCTAACACTTTGAGTTTCATGCTGCCAAGACTGCGTTGAAGATCGCGATTTTTAAAGCGACCTTTAAAAGTATTGCTTTTAAATAGGCTAAGCTGGATTTGGTGATCCAAGGGGCCAATACTAAAAGTCAGCTCTGGAGTGATAATGATGTCGCCAACAATGGGGTTATAGTAACGGCCTTTGATTGTTGGCATGGACTTTGGCTTTCGCAGAGCAGGGATTTTTGAATAGCAATAGTGCCCTAATGCGCGAGGAGAAAGCATTGCAAATTGGGTATTAGGGTAATCGGCATCAATGAAAAGCTGTAAGCATTTATCGGCAATTTTTTGTGGAATGATGCTAGAACGATTACACAAAATACCAATGCCTAATTGTTTTTCTTTGACTGTGAGTAAAAGCGATGTGATCCCTGGAAAACCGCCAGTATGACGGGTAATTGTGTATGGGGAGTGATTTTCAATGAGCCAGCCGCCGCCATAATGACCTGTTTTAGCATTGATAGTACAAGGTATTACCCCTCGGGTTAAATAGGCTTGCTCATAGGCAGTCATATTGAGTTTGTCGTGTTGATTATGAGTCCAAAACGTGAGCCATTTCCCCATATCTTCAATGCTGCAATTGATCCCCGCTGCGCCCAATAATTGATGTGGAAAACGAGACAGAGCGAGCGGGGTATTACCTTGCAAATTGAATGTTCGTTTGTGAGGTGAGGCTCTATTGTTGTGTTGCAAATAGGCCTGTTTACCACATGAGCTGTGATGCATCCCCAGTGGCTTAAGAATGAATGTCGATAGTGCCTTCTCAAAGGCGCAATTGAGGGTGGTCTCAATGATTTTTTCAAGGGCAACAAAGCCCAGGTTATTGTAAGCAAACTCAGAGGGCGCTGATGTTTGGCTGCAATGGGTGAGTGCATTGAGCATTTCATCAGATGAGAAGCCTAAAAAACCTAGATAGTCCATAGCGTATGGCGGCAGCCCTAGAGTATGTGTGACTAAATGCACAAGGGTAAACCGCGGATTAAAATTGGGTAAAATGAGATTGACGGGTTGATCCCATGTCAATTTTTTTTGCGCAACCAATATGCCAACGAGGCAGGCTGTCATGGCCTTAGTGAGAGAAGAAATAGGAAACACTGTGTGCTTATTGAGGGGAATATTTGTGTCAATGGATTGTTTGCCATAGAGACAAAAATGCTGTTTGTCTTTATGCTGCACAACAATCGCCAAGCCCGGTAATTTGGCGCGTTTGGCCAAGACTTTTGCTTTGTCAAAAAGTGTATCAATATGATGGTCTATCAAGATGTTATCCTGTGAATAAAGTCGATTAAGAACAGCCCTACATTACAAAAGAAGCTGTTTTTCTCTGAAGGTGGGTACTATGTCATTGTTAAAGGCTTTGACAATATAAGGACGCATCAGATCGGTTCTTGTCACCATAGGTTTAAACGCGGGATCACCGTTAAGATTGGCTTGTTGAATTTCTAAGATCCGTTTATCTTGAAAAAAAGCAAGATATTGAAAAGGAAATAGGGCTTTCATTTTAAAATAGCTCAGTAAGGTTTTCCCTTCCACATAGGTTCGTACAACCATTTTGGTTTTTTGTGCCGTTTCTGGGATAAGATAAATGATCACTGAAAGCGCAATGCCTTTTTTATTGAAGTACTCTAATTCAATGATGCCAGAGTGATGAATACGACCCACACCTTTAATGATGTGGCCGCCAAATAAACGGCTAACGAGTCCCGTTTGCTTTTTTTCCTCAATATATTCTGCTTGGTAACCCGTTTGATGATCGGTAATACGGACATGGCATAGGTGACGTTTGGGTTGATCCGTGCGAATGATCCCTGTGTGCACAGTATGAGTATGCAGTGCATCTAAGAAATTTTCTGCAATATCCACAAGATTGGCTTCAATGGTACCTATGTGCGTTGAATAACGGTGGCTGGTGTGTACTTTTGGAATAAAAGGTGGCTGAAGGGGCTTGCCACAACTCAGCCAAATGAGACCATAGGCTTCACATACTGAATAGGTTTTAACCAAGGCGTTTTTAGGGGCTTTGAAATTCACATCACCGGGAATATTGGCTAATTGCCCTTGGCCATTAAATTGCCAGCCGTGATAGGGGCATTCCAGTATCCCTTGTTTTAAGCAACCATTGGATAAAGGCACACCTCGGTGTGGGCATTGATCTTTTAAGGCATGCAGTTGATGGCCATCGCGAAATATCACTACGGCTTGATCATGATAAGTCACAGCCAGTGGTTTACTTTTTCTTAATTGATGTGATTGTATGACAGGGCGCCAGTGTTCCTGTGCTAAAGATAGAGTCATAATTGATGCTTTTTAATTAAGGGGACAAAAACCTTGTTGGTGATCCAAGATAATAGTTGCCACATTCGTTGTGTTTTTTTAGGCAGATGTTGGGTATATATGGCGGAATACTCAATGAAAGGTTGGCCACCTCTTTGTCGTTTGAAATGGGCGGCCCCCGAACTGGCATTAAAAATCTTTTGATTTTTCTGCGCAAAATCTAGTCCTGAAAATGCAGCCAATCGGTATAAACCCAGCTTTTTAGGTTGAGTAATATCGTATCCGACAATGGGGGAAGTCACGATACCTTCGATGCAAAATCGCCCTGCAATTGCGTCCAATGTGCCTTGCGCATTTCGATAGCCCTCAAACGAGAAATGTGGGTGGCTAAATATGGCGTCGAGATAAGTTTCAGTAAATTGAGGGTTCAGTTGAGAATATTTACTGACATAGAGCATGTTATACAGTTCGATGATCCTAGGATAATCATTGGGCGTGATCTCTGCTTGATCCACTCGTTGATAAGGCGTTTTTTTGAGTAAATTGAGATCGTTTTTATAATCTCGGCGCTGTTGATAATCGCTTAGCTTTTTATCATAAATATAGACTTGTCTTGAAGGGGCTAAGAGATATCCTGCTTGCTTAAAGCCTTGAATTAAAATGGCATTTGAATAAGGGTTGAGTGAGCGAAAAATAATGGTGTGTTCACTGTAGTCTTTAATTAACGTCTTAGTCAGTTTATCAATCGCGTCAGCATGAAAACTTGTAGGGTATAAATTAGTCGATAAGAGCCAATTATTAACATGTAATACTTTGTTAATATCATTTTTTTTAAGATAATGACCCAATAAACGAATACAAGGTCGAATGAGAGATTCTAACCAAGGTTTATTCAGTTTATCTAACTCCTCAAGGCAATAAGGGATAAACGCCGTATAGGGCGAGCACACATAGCTGTTGTGAAACTCTGTACTATTAAGGCTGATTGGCAGCTTGCAGTGTTTTCCCACAGTGAGTGTCTGTAGCTGGGTATCGACATTGTCTATCATACGTGATGAGGGCATGAAGTGTTGGCAGTAAGCTTCAGCGGGGTGTTCCTGTGTTGTGAGTGTGGTTTTTGTACTCATTTGATGGCTTCTCCATCCCATTCAAAATCTTGTGTGGCGGCTTCTCTGACGGAGATTTTCTCTTTAAAAGCGATTTGAGCCAGTTCTGCCAGTGAAATAAATTGAAACCATGAAAATCCGTTATCATTTTTGCATGTCATGACATCGGTTGCTTGTTGATAGTCTCGGTACCAAGCTTTCACTTTTCGTTGACGTATGGCAAAGGGTAAGCCTGCCAATACCATCATGAGTGAAATCATTTTTGGCTGTTGAAAATGGGGAAGATGTTGAGTGCTTACACCTAACAATGCATCGGCCAAATTGGCGTCTTCTAATAAGTGCAGGCCACTGGTGGCTCGTGGGTTACATTCAATAATATAAATATCATCAGGTGTTTCAATAATATCGAACCCAAGGTGCCCAGTGTATTGATGTTTTTGGCAAAAGGCTTGAATAAAATCACTTATTTTTTGGTTTACAATAGGTTTGAAGTAAATACCCGCAGCGACTTTTAATCTATGAGTGGGTTGGTAAATAGCTTGGGCAAAGACCTTTCCTTGTACCGCAATCGCATAAGTACAATACTCATTTCCTTGAATTTTTTCTTGTTTTAGAATGCGACCATAACCGGTGTCAAACAAGTGCTGTACACTTTTAGGGGTGGGAGACAGTAAAACATCGGTACCAAAGCGGCAAAACTCTCTTTTTACAATACAGTTAGACAACATCTCAGTGGCTATTGCGCTGCTAAAATCCAATTGCTCCGTTTTGGGTAGGCTGATGCCTGTATTTTGGCATAAAGATAAAATATCGTATTTACTGTGTAATTGCTGCATTAACTCAAAATCGGGGCATAGTACCTCGCAATGTGCCGTCAGTTTGTCTTTGATTTTTGAGATATAAAAGCTCTCTTCACACATGGGCAACAGATAATCAATTTCATGGGTTTGAATGATGTCCAGTAATGCCGTTTGATAGTGTTCGATATTATTTCTTGGGCTGGGACTCTGGATAAATTGGGTTAAGCTTCGACTATTTTTAGCGAGCGGATAGCGCAATGAATCAGTCATAAACACTTGATGTCCATGCTTGGCTAAATTTCTGGCCAGCTCCAGTGAAACAGGGGCTCTAGCACAAGTAATAAGAAAACGTTTCATTTCAATGTCATTCCTAATGGGGATTGATGGCTATCGATTTATTATTTTGATTTAACGGTATTTATCACTCTACGCCGTTTTTCCCCTTTTTTAGGGTATTGATACGGCCTGAACTGATAATCGGGCTGCTTAATATCAAGTTTGTTAAAAAGTGAGTGCAAACTGCTGACAATGTTGTCTTTGTTGTCATAAGGTTCGCATTCAATAAGCAGTGCATTGGTATGGGTTTGTGTGACGCGATATTCTTTGACTTTTTCGCAATGAGATACGATGGTGTTGCGAATGAAATCAGAATAGACATCAATTTGTTTATTGCTGTTGTTAGTTAGTTGCAGCACATCATCTTTGCGCCCTTCAATAGACTGAATACGGGTATGGGATGAACCACAAGGGCAAGTCGTGGTGTTTTCAATTAATACGTCATCCAGCAAGTAGCGCACAATGGGCTGGGTTGTGCGTCTTAAATCAGTGACGATTGGGGAAAAGCGTTTCTGCGCTTGATTAACCCAATGCTTTTCAATGATGAGGTTGTCTTCATTGAGGTGTAAGTTGCCATGGGAGCAAGTGATCCCTAAAAACCCTTCAGTACATTGGTATATTTGATGTATTTTTTGGCCAAAGTAAGCAGATATTTGCTGTTTATCCTCTTCTTCTAATACCTCTGCGACAGCAATGATTTTTTTAGGAATAATCGCAGGTTGTAAGCGTGACAAATGCAGAAGTACACTGGCTGGCGCAATGAGGATAGTCGGGTTATAAGCTTCCAACGTGCTGACATGGTGCTCCAACTCCGTTAATAAATCAAAAAAACGAAATTGCGTCAATACGCTACGCGAGCTCTCATAAAGCTTATTGTTGGCACGTAGAAAAAAAGCAATTCGTTGAGGTTTTAAATATTGGGGAAAGGCTTTAGCTACCATATCGCCAGCCCATTGAGCTTGCTCTGCTTTTGATGAGATAAACAAGCCTTTATTGCCACTGGTTCCTGATGATAATCCCACGGCATATTGCCCATAACTTGGACTGAAATCCCGTGTGTTTTCAGCTTGAATCGCAATCGATAAAGCTTCATCCCGTAATAAATGGGCGGTATTGATACGATCAAAATTGGCCATGTGAATTTTTTTATTGATCACAGGAAATGCGGCTAAGGGTAAGTCAAGGTATGCTTGATAATAAGGTGAATGCGTTAACACTTTTTGCTTGAAGCGAATGAAGCATTTTTCTTGATGCTTCTCTAGCTTTGTCCGTGTTCTTTTATGATAGTATTTTGCTTTAACAAAACTTCCAGCAAAGGCACCTAAACAGATTAGTTTATTTAGGGTGTTGTTGAGTTTAGGGTGCTGTATAGGGTTGTTTTTCATCATGGCGTTAATGCTTCAATGGTTTTTTTGCAGTGACTGGGAATAAGCACTATCTCTTTATTACGGGAGTAGAGGCGAGAGAGTTTATCTAAGGTATTGAGATATGCTTGCCCATTATCCATGATAATGTTGGCAAATTTATTGGGTCTTGCGCCTTGGGTGTAAGCTTCTTGTGTCCAGCAAGCATCACCAATCAAAAAGGCGGTTTGCTGACACTGTTCTAATAACAGGCCAAAATGCCCAGCGGCATGACCCGGTAAAGAAATCGCCAACAGACTGCCATCATTGAATAGGTCATAACCTAATTGAAAAGGCGCATAATGGTGAGGTAAGGCTAAAGTGTGACTGTCTTCGATAAAGCGGCAACGATGAGTAAAGTCATTGGGCAGCAGTTTAGGCAGATAGCCTTTGAGTAATCCTTTAAAACGACTTGAGGCATTAATGGCATTGAGCGCCGCTTGAGAGCAGATAAACGTCGCTTGAGGGAAGTCCATTAACCCCGCAATGTGATCGGCATGGAAATGGGAAATGAAAATGAAATTGATTTCTTCTGCTGCAATGCCCCGTAAAGAGAGTTGAGTGATCAGTTGCTCTTTTTCGCATAAGTGCATTGGTGTTAAGCAGCGGTATAAGCGCTCAGGGAAAGGCTGAGTTGCTTGTATAAAGCGTTTTGCGTAACCCGTATCAAACAGCACGTAGCCTAGAGAGGGATGTTTGATGAGCCCGACATAGGCAGGAAATTGCATACTTTTCCAAGAATGACCTCGCATCACCATGGCTTCTGGGTGAAAACAATGACCCACTTTTAGTAAGGTTAGCATGGGGGCTTCCTATTAAAATATTGTACAATAGCGTGTTCAAGGCGATAAATTGGACGGTAGCCTAAAATTGTTTTTGCTGCGCTGATGTCTAATGTTTGTGACTTGGCTAATAACCCTGCGCCATAGCAAGTGAGCAGGGGCTCTTTTGTGTCGAAGGCTTTAGCAATGGTTTCCAATACACGAGCAATATTAGCCAAAAGCGCATAGGACATTGGTAGAAATCGAACCGTTTTATTGGCGTGAAGAGTGAGCAAATCGACTAAGGCTTTCACTGTCATTGGCTCATCATTAGAGATATTAAAACAGTGTTTATTGATTTTTGGTTTTTTACCGGCCAAGTAGAGAGCATGGGCGACATTTTTGACGTAGGTAATATCCACCAAGGCGCGACCTTGGTCCATTAAGGGGAAAAACCCTTTATCAAGTAAATTCAATATACGGGGGAAAATACTGTTATCGCCTTCACCGATGATCCCTCGTGGTCTGATGATCACGACTTCAGTGTCACCGCATTCATTGAGCATGACTTGTTCGCCCAGATATTTAGTCTTAGCATACTCATTGGCAAACCCCGATGTCAGGACTTGGCTCTCTTTAATGTCCAACTTGTCGGTAAAGTCAAAATAAACGCTGGTGGAAGACACATAGACACAACGTTTGATTTTATGATGTTTAGCCGCCATGAGCACATGCCTTGTGGCTTCAACATTCGCTAGATAGAAGGCCTCTGCCGCCCCCCAGGCACTGGAAAAAGCGGCGCAATGAAAAATAACATCTGCGGTTTCAAATCCTGAGATGACATCACTTTTAAGGGTTAGGTCGACCATTTTAAAGCGTGTTTGGGCGGAATTGAGTGTGCGCCCTTTCGTTTCATTTCGCCCCAAAGCTAATACCTGATAACCTTGCTCTTCTAGGTATTTGACTAAGTGTGAGCCGAGAAACCCTGTGGCACCGGTGATAATGGCTTTCATCCGATCTCCAATATGATCGCGCCAAAGCTTAGTCCCGCTGATGTACCCAATAACATGACTTTATCACCTGTGCTGACTTTGCCTGATTGTAATAATTCATGCAGTGCTGATGGAATAGAAGCGGCAATCTGATTACCTCTATTTTTTAAGATATTGACCATTTTTCCAGGGGAAATATTGAGACGTTTTTCAATATGTTGCAGCCCTAGTTGGCTAGCTTGATGGGGGATAACCCAATCCAGATCGTCAATCTGATAGTTGGTTTTTGCTAAAGTACGTTCGACAAAGCCCTTGATATGATGGGTGGTCATTTTAAATACCGATTTACCTTTCATTTCAAATAACTCAAAAGGCTGATATTCTCCTTCAGTTTTAGAGGGTTGATGTAAGGTACCATAGCCTCTAACTTGGCAAAATTCAAAGCCTTCACTGTAGGTTTCAAAGTGACTGGCGACGACCCGAGTCGCATTCTGCGTTGCTTGGCTAACAATTAATGCTGCGGCGCCATCACCAAATAAGCCTCCAGTTTCTCTTACGCTCCAATCAAGGCCAATGGAGGCGATTTCAGATGAGACAATGAGGATGTTCTTATAGCGCTGTGTGGAAAGTAAGGCATGGGCCACATCGAGTGCTTTGACTGCACTTAGGCAAGTCATATTGATATCAAAAGCAGGGATAGGGTGAGTTAACGGTAGCTGTTTATGAATTTTGGCTGCACTGCAAGGAATAAGCTGTTCTAAGGTGCTGCTGGCGGAAATAATACAATCGATATCATCAAGTGTAATGTCACTATTATCTATTGCCTGTTCAATGGCGGCTACGGCCATGCTAGTTGGGGTTTCATGAGTGACATAATGACGTGAAGCGACCCCTGTGGTTTTTTCTGTTTGTCCTTCAGGCCAATCTTGTGTTGCATCAATATGCACTGATTGAATGACATGCTCGGGTAAGGCAATGCCTGTACCACGAATATTGATCATAGAATTGAAGTCGTTCATATTGCGAATTTGGCTATCCATATTATTTATTGTCTATTTCAGAGTGAGTGGGCACAGGTGAATTAAGGAGTCCTGCAGCGTTATTGTTCATTCTTTAATTAATTTATAACGAAAATGGCTTACTACATATCAGGTGTATACCTGAGTATGGATTATTCCCCTTAAAACTCATGCGCTTATACTTTAGTGTAATAACTCTATTTTATAAATTGTAAAATCAACACCTTGTAAGTAGAAAGCGACAAATTGATCCATTCTTAATCATTTAGATTAATTATTATTCATGTTTGTTTGCTCTTTTACGCCATTCCCAATAAAGCATGATGGGCTTTTTTCTTTAAGGCTTGAGTTAATAATTAATGGCACCAATGAAAATGAATGATTAAAATTCGTCATCATTTCACGTCATAAAAGTAAAGATGACAAAAGATTGATGTTATTTCGATAAGTTTGTCTTTTTTTGACAGCGATACAGACAATTTATTGGTATAAAAAGCTTAAATAGAGGAGAAAGGGGAAAGAGAGTCATGTTCGCATGGTTTAAACGACGCACATTACATCGATTAAACTCAGAAAAGTTTGATGTGAGTTGGAGACACACAAGTCATACTCCAACTTGTAGTATGTGGGAGCATATTGCAGATTTTTTTTATGGTGTCCATCAAGAAGAAGCACAAAAAGCCTTGTCGGACTTAGCGTACCCGCAGCAGTGCGATACTCAAAAGTACGATGCGTTTCACCGATTACGTCGGCTCGCGGCTGAGGTTTGTTATGATAAATTTATCGAAGAAGGTGTGAAAAATATTGATGGCTCTTGGGATATTACCATACACATTAAAGGCTGGCATATTAATCACGATATTTTACAACTTCATTTAAAAGCCGTGAATGCGATGCCGAATTAGGGGGTGATGTATTTCATATTATTCTCTCCTCATTTTATTTTCACTTGAGGATAAATACGGTGAAAAATGAGATGAATGGATCTTGATACTAGCATTAAAAATCAGAGGAATGAGTGACGAATAGTGACTTTATCTTGCTCTAGTGGTTTTTTTTGGCTAGTGTTGCGGGATAATATTTACATCTAGCCAACAAAGATCTTTGTTTATGAAAAAAAAATGTTTACTTTTGGCTCTAGCATCCATTAGCTCCCTTAGCATGATGTCAGCCTTTGCAACGAATAACATTAGTGCCGCTTCGAGTGCTCCATCTGTTCCAGCTCCTTTTACGGTACAAGACTTAGTTAAACTCAATAAGTTAGGCTCGCCTGCATTGTCCCATGATGGGACAAAGTTGGTTTATAGTGTCAAAAAACAAGGCAGCGATGGTTCTGTTCAATCAAATCTGTATTTGCAAAACTTATCAGCAGAAGGTGCGGGTGAAAAATCAGTGCATCAAGTGATTCAATTAACCTCATCACAAAGTACTGAACATAATGTTGCTTTTGCAAAAGATGACAAGGCGATTTACTTCATTGCTAATCGAACGGGCTCCAATCAATTATATCGCTTGTCGTTAGCGGGTGGCGAAGCCATGCCAGTATCTGATTTACCCTTAGATGTTGAAGGTTTTAAGTTAGCGCCGGATGGCATGCAAGTGCTATTAAGCATGCGTGTGGTACCTGAATGTGACACACTTATTTGCTCAAAAGAGAAATTTGATGTTGAAAAGACCCGTAAATCGACGGGGCAAGTGTATGATCAGTTAATGGTACGTCATTGGGATACTTGGTTTGATCATGCCAGAAGCCATTTATTCATCGCAAAACTGAATGATGTAACAATAACGGATGCCATCGATATTACTAAAGGGTTGGATACTGAAACGCCGCCAAAACCTTTTTCAGGTTTGGAGGAAGCGACGTTTACCTCTGATAGTCAATACGTTGTTTATAGTTCGAAAGCCCCCAGTCATACCCAAGCGTGGACGACGAATTATGATTTATGGAAAGTGTCTGTTAAGGGAGGAGAGAGCGTTAACTTAACAGAAAAAAATAAAGCGTGGGATTCTCATCCTGTGTTTTCGTCAAATGGGCGTTATCTGGCTTATCTCGCCATGAAGCAACCGGGGTTTGAGGCCGACAGAAATCGAATTATGCTCCGTGATACTGTGACAGGGCAAGAGAAAGAAGTTGCCCCGCTTTGGGACAGAAGTCCGCAATCTTTACAATTTGGCGTTGATGATAAGACGTTATATGTGACAGCTCAAGATTTGGGACAAGTGTCATTGTTTGAAGTAAATACCCAATTTGGTGATGTGCGTGCGATTTATAATGAAGGTTATAATGGCATTGTGGGGATCACGGCGGATAAAATGGTGTTTACTCATAAAAGTTTAGTGCAACCCAGCGATCTATTCTCTATCAATCTGGATGGTCAAAATGTACAGCAATTGACCCAAGTGAATCAAAAGAAGCTGGCTAAAATACAATTTGGTGAATTTGAGCAGTTTAATTTTAAAGGCTGGAATAATGAAACGGTTTATGGTTATTGGATAAAGCCTGTTAATTATAAAAAAGGTGACAGCTATCCTATTGCCTTTTTGGTTCATGGTGGCCCCCAAGGATCATTTGGTAATAATTTCAGCAGTCGTTGGAATGCTCAGTTATGGGCGGGTGCCGGTTATGGTGTGGTCATGATTGATTTTCATGGTTCGACAGGGTATGGGCAAGCCTTTACTGATTCCATTAGCCAAGATTGGGGCGGAAAACCCCTTGAAGATTTACAAAAAGGCCTCAATGCTGTGGTTAAGCAACAACCTTGGCTAGATAAAAACCGTGCTTGTGCCTTAGGGGGATCCTATGGCGGTTATATGATGAATTGGATTGAAGGCAATTGGCCTGATGGTTTTAAGTGCTTGGTGAATCATGCGGGTCTTTTTGATATGCGCTCCATGTACTATGTGACTGAAGAGCGTTGGTTCCCCGAATATGAATTTGGCGGCACTTATAATGATAATAAAGCCTTATATGAAAAATTTAATCCTGTGAATTATCTCGATAATTGGAAAACGCCTATGTTGGTGATCCACGGTGAAAAAGATTTCCGAGTGCCTTACGATCAAGGTCTTGCCGCATTTGGTTTTTTACAGCGTAAAGGGATCCTTTCAGAATTGTTAATTTATCCCGATGAGAATCACTGGATTTTAAACCCAAATAATTTAGAGCAATGGTATGCCAATGTATTAGGTTGGCTTAACCGCTGGACAAAAAAGTAAGTCATTAAGGTGTGAATAAACGAACTAAAAAACCAGAACGCATGTTCTGGTTTTTTATGTTTGATTGTTCTTAGCGCTAAACAATACCCATTAATATGGCAATAATCAGTAGCAATACGCTTAAGCCCCAGATCCAAAAGAATGAATAACGAATATGTTTACCCATTTTAAGTTCAGCAAGGCCGAGGCCAAGCCAAAGTGCGGGGGAGAAAGGGCTAATGAAGGTACCTAGAATATTCCCGATGATCATGGCATAAATAGCCGATTGTGAACTGATCCCAACACTGGACGTGATTTGTTCAACAACGGGGACTAATGCAAAATAATAAGCATCAGTGTTTAAGATGAGTTCAAAAGGAGCGCCGAGAATACCAATTATGATGTGCAAATAGGGCAAAATAGTATTAGGCAGAATAGCCACAATATCAAGAGCCAAGGCATCAAGCATTTTTGTACCTGTTAAGATCCCTAAAAAAGCCCCAGCGGAGAGAATAATACATCCCATAAGGACTGCACTGGGTGCATGGGCTTTGATCCTATCCATTTGCTCACTGACCTTAGGATAATTCAGAGATAAGGCTAAACTCACGCCTATCATAAAAGTGAATCCTGAAGGAATAATGCCCCAGACGAGCAGAGCAATGACACCTATGGTCAGTAAAAGATTAATCCCGAGTTTTTGCAAAGGTGTATTGGATGACATTGAAGTCATCGGGGCAATGAATGTGTCGCATGTATGAGTATTTTCACCTTCGATGGGGGAAATCGGTGGTAAATTGGCGATACGGCGCTTTTCTCTAACACCCAATACCATTGCCATAGGGACCAGCATGATTAATGCAATGAATTGTAATGGCACCAGTGGACGCCAAAGATCGGTGGGGTTCATGGACAGTAATGCCGCTGCGCGGCCAATGGGGCCAGCCCAAGGAAGCATATTCATAATGCTCGCACTGGCACCAACCAATAACAGCAGTAAATAAGGACTCATGCGTAAACGTCGATATAAAGGCAGTAAAGCCGGAATAGTGATGAGAAAAGTGGAGGCACCCGAGCCATCTAGATGTGCAATAGCCGCAATAAAGACGGTGCCGATGACAACCGATTGAATACTCCCATGAGACAGCGTGACCATTTTATTGATCATCGGTGTGAATAACCCCACATCATTCATGATCCCAAAATAAATAATGGCAAAAATAAACATGATAACAATAGGAAAGACTTTTTGGGCTCCTTCATTGAAGTAAAGGCCAATATCGTGAATACTGGTACCTGCTACCAGTGCACCTATGATGGGTATAATAATTAATGCCGTAATTGGGCTAGTTTTTTCGGTGAGTAATAATCCAACAATAGTGAGAATGGTGATAAAGCCGATAATCCCGAGCATGGCTATTCCTTCATTTTAGTTGTTAGTCTGGGTTAGACGTGTGGGCTGTACATCAAAAGGATGATGTCATGCGGATTTTCAATGCATTAAGTTTCATTGTTATTTATCGTTTGTCTGTGCAATTTTTCAGGTATTCCACAATAAAAGGGACCTTGATGAAAATACAAGTTCTCATGGCCATTTCATTTTAAATTACTATAAATTTCATTTAAATGTAGTTGTTACGTTTCATTTAATTGTTATTTCGTTGTCATATTTTCTTCTTTGTTATGTTTTATGCTGAGTTTAGGGCGCTTTTTAAGGGCGCTTTTTAAGGGCGCTTTTTAAGGGCGCTTTTTAAGGGCGCTTCAAAGCGTGATGGATGAAAGATTCATAATAACCACAAATTATATTCAAGGAATGGCACATAAATGAAATCATTAAGACTGATATTACCGCTCTTGCTTTCGAGCCTGTTATTAATGGCCTGCTTTGATAGTGATGAAGGTAACACTGCTAGCGATGAAAGCAGTGTGTCTTTGAGCGCGCTTACGCCTGTGACCTCTGAGGTTTCTTCAAATGAGTCATGTGATGATGAGTTCATTATTGACGGTAATCATTGTATTCAGTCAGGTGAATTTTCAATGCAGCTTATTGCGCGATATGCCAGTCATGAATTTGGGGTTAGTGCCGCTGAAATTGTCGATTATCACCCAGAGACGGCGCAAATCTTCGTGATTAATGCGCAAAGTGTAAAAGTGGATATTTTGGATGCGTCATTACTTGAAAGCGCAGAAGCTGTGAGTGGTGAAGCGTCATTCATACTTGAAAATATGACAAAAATCGGTGAAATTGATGTAGCCAGTGATGTTAATTTACCCTATGTCGGTGGGGTGAATAGTGTGGCAATTTATCAAAATTTGTTAGCGGTTGCACTTGAGCGGGGGAATGAACAAGGTCATCCTAAGCAAGGTAAGGGCTTAGTTGCTTTTTATCGGCTAACAGAGGGGGGAAGCGTGGTATTTCTTCATGGCGTTGAAGTGGGTTACTTACCTGATAATGTCGTGTTTACGCCCAATGGTGCTCAGTTATTGATTGCCAATGAAGGTGAGCCCAATGATGATTATACCGTAGATCCCGTCGGTAGCATTTCAGTGATTGATATTGTCGACAATACCCCTAGTACACAGGCGACTCATATTCATTTTACAGACTTTAATCAAGGAGAGGCGCGTTTTGATGAACTGAGTTCTTTGGTTAAAATCAATGGTCCTAATGCCAGCGTGGCGCAGGATTTAGAACCTGAATACATCAGCATTAGTGAGGACGGGCTAATGGCTTTCGTCAGCCTGCAAGAAAATAATGCGATTGCAAAAATACGTTTATCGAGTATGACGGTTGAGGCAATATGGCCCTTAGGGTTAAAGGATTTTGGCATTCAAGGTAATGAAATCGATGCCAGCGATAAAGATGATGGCATTAATATTCAGTCTTACAGTGGTGTGTATGGGCTATATCAACCGGATACGATTGCCAGCTATCGTTGGAATAACGCAGATTTTATTGTCTCGGCTAACGAGGGGGACGCGCGTGATTATGAAGGGTTCTCTGAAGAAGTTCGGGCAGAGGATTTATCACTGATTGCAGAACATCCTCAATACTTGTCTGCGCAAGATAAGACCCAGTTAGGGCGTTTGAAAGTCACCACCAGTATGGGTGATGAAAATGATGATGGTGAGTATGAGCAATTCATGAGTTTCGGCGGGCGTTCATTTTCGATTTGGGATCAAAATGGGTTACTCGTTTTTGACAGTGGTAGCGATTTTGCGCGAATAACGGCGGCTGTACTAGGAGAAGATTTCAATAATAATAATGAGAAAAATAAAGGCGATAGCCGCAGTGATGATAAAGGGGCTGAGCCTGAAGCGTTAGCACTAGGTCAGGTGGGCAGCCGTCATTATGCGTTTATTGGCTTGGAGCGAGTCGGTGGCGTGATGGTGTATGACATTACCAATCCTTTTGATGTGTCTTTTGTGGATTATGTCAATAATCGAGACATGAGCATTGATTTTGACATAGATGGGAAGGAGATTAATGGCTCACCGGGTGTGGTGGGTGATTTAGGGCCTGAAGGCATGCGCTTTATACCGGCGGATAAGAGTCCTTCCGCAGACGCATTATTGATTATTGCGAACGAAGTGAGCGGCAGTACCAGTGTTTATCAACTGAGTGGAAGGTAAATATGAAAGCGTCTGGGAAAGGAGATGCTTTGTTTATATTGATAGCTCCGTTATTGCAATAATGATGGAGCTATCAGGAGAGGGAGTGTCAAATGCGGATTAAAAACCGCGGGGTAATTGGCCTTGTCCAGCCAATTTTTGGCGCCATAGTTCTTTTGGCGTTTGCCCTGCTGCCTTTGCTGTTGTTTGTGTTTTGGCAACCTTGATTGTTTTTGCTTTAGGCGCTGCTTGTACTTTTTCGACGATTGGTGTCGGCGTTTCAGCTTTTTTAGTCGTTTCCTCGGTGTTAAACTCTGCAAACATAGATTCTAATTCACTGAAACGTAAAGATTTACCGCCATCGATTTTGTACCAGCTTCCTTTTTGCTCAATAGAGACCTTTTGGCCTTGTTGGCTTGATAAAAAGCCCTCAAGTTGGCTGATAACTTCTTCTTTGGTCAGTTTAGACATAGTTGTAACCTGTTAATTTTTTGTGTGTACATAACGAATTGGCGTGATTTTATAGGGTAAAGCACTCTCATGTCCAATTTTCGATGAAATTCGTGACTTTTAGCTTGTTTTGTAGAGTTTTTGAGCGATAAAGGCAAAGTGTCGGGTAAGTCATGGAACAATCAAATAGATCGGTTACAATAAGGGTTTACGCACCGTCTTAGGAATTATGGCCGCTTTATGTTACGTACTGAATTAACTAATTATTTGTCTTCATTTTTAAATATCAATACGTTTAAAGATTACGCACCTAATGGGTTGCAAGTAGAGGGGGGTCAAGAAGTCAACACTATTGTGACTGGAGTGACGGCTTGTCAGGCGTTAATTGATGAAGCTATTGCATTAAAAGCCGATGCACTTTTAGTGCATCATGGTTTTTTTTGGAAAAATGAGCCTGAAGTGATCACGGGCATGAAGCAAAAACGTATTAAAGCTTTGCTTGAAAATAACATTAATTTATATGGGTATCATTTGCCTTTAGATGCACATCCTGAGGTGGGAAATAATGTTGAGTTAGGCCGACAATTGAAATTTGATAATATTGAAGCGGTTGACAATATTGCGGGTTTATCTACGCCTGGTTTGCTATGGAAAGGGACATTGCCCGAAAAGATGCTTGCCACAGAGTTCTCTGGGTTGCTAGAAGCGGTATTAGATCGTAAAGCATTGCATTTGGGGGATGAAAATCAAATGATAGCATCGGTTGCATGGTGCACAGGAGGCGCTCAAGATTATATTGATTTAGCGGCGCAGTTAGGCGTAGATGCCTTTATTAGTGGTGAAGCATCTGAGCGTACTTTTCATTGTGCCATTGAGCAACATATTCACTATTTTTCTGCGGGACATCACGCGACTGAACGTTATGGGATCCAAGCTTTGGGACGGCATTTAGAGGCACAATTTGGTTTAACGCATCACTTTATCGATATTGATAATCCGGTCTAGAATGACTTGTTGGTTTAAAGGTGAGTCGCAGTGTTAGAGTAGACTCGATTGGTGAGGTGTTATTGTTGAATAATAATATCTTACTTTTTCGACTAAAGTTGTGTGATGTTCGACTTTAAAGATGATAGAAGAAAACAGCACGCAATTGAGCTAGGGTCGATAGCTGCGGAATATTAGATATTGCGATCAAAAAAGCCGCTTTAATAAAAAGCGGCTTTTTTTATGCGTGAAATCAAGTGGAGACTATTTCACTTTCATGCCAGGCTGGGCGCCCTCATGGGGCTCCATGATCCACAAGTCTTTTCCGCCAGGGCCTGCGGCTAATACCATGCCTTCTGAGGTGCCAAAGCGCATCTCACGCGGCGCAAGGTTGGCAACCATTACGGTGAGCTTGCCTTCTAAATCTTCAGGCGCGTAAGCTGATTTTATGCCAGCAAAGACTTGCTTGGTTTCGCCGCCTAAATCCAGCTCTAATCGCAGTAACTTCTTGGCTTCTTTTACATGCTCTGCTTTGGCGATACGGGCAATGCGTAAGTCAATTTTAGCAAAGTCATCAAAGCTGATCTCTGGGCTAATAGGCTCTTGTTCTAGCGGCGATACACTTGAGGCCGTGTCTGTTGCCTCTTTAGAGGCCGTCTGCTCACTGTTTGTGGTCACTTGCAGGTTTTCCGTCGATGCATCGGTGATAGCTTGAATATTTTTCATATCAACGCGCTGCATCAAGGCCTTAAAGGATTTAATTTCATGCCCAGTGAGATCGGTATTTAAGCTATCCCAAGTGAGTGTTAGTTGTAAAAAGGCTTCCACATCGCTGGCCAGCTTAGGTAACACGGGTTTCAGGTAAGTACACAAAATGCGGAATAAATTCAGTGCATGACTACAAACTTGATGAGCTTGTGTTTGTGTTTCTTCTTGTTTGATCAGCTGCCAAGGTGCGGCTTCAGCCACATAGGCATTGGCTAAATCAGCCAGTGCCATAATTTCACGCATGGCTTTGCCGTATTCACGGGTTTCATAAAGCTCGGCGATGGTGTCTTGTTTCGCTAAGAAGGTTTCTGTGAGGCTATTGTCTGTGACTGATGCCAATTTGCCTTCAAAACGTTTGCTAATAAACCCAGCAGTGCGAGAGGCGAGATTGACGAGCTTACCCACAAGATCGGAGTTAACGCGCTGAGCGAAATCTTCAAGGTTTAAATCTAAATCATCAATACGACTACTGAGCTTGGCTGCGTAATAATAACGTAAGTACTCTGGATTTAAATGATCTAAATAAGTGCGGGCCTTAATAAAAGTGCCTTTTGATTTAGACATTTTGGCGCCATTAACGGTGACATAGCCGTGAGCATAAACACTCGTCGGTTTACGAAGGCCTGCACCTTCTAGCATGGCAGGCCAAAATAGGCTGTGGAAATAGACAATGTCTTTACCGATGAAATGATAGACTTCTGCGCTTGAGTCTTTGGCCCAAAAATCATCAAAGCTAATATCGCCGCGTTTATCACACAGGTTTTTAAAGGAACCCATATAACCGATAGGTGCATCTAACCATACATAAAAGAATTTACCTGGTGCATCGGGTATTTCAAAACCGAAATAAGGCGCATCGCGGGAAATATCCCACTGTTGTAGGCCTTGTTCAAACCATTCGCCTAACTTATTGGCCATTTCAGCCTGCAAAGAGCCAGAATTTATCCACTCTTTTAACATGCTTTCAAATGCAGGTAAGTCAAAAAAGAAATGCTCAGAGTTTTTCATGATGGGCGTTGCACCCGATACTGCTGACTTTGGGTTGATCAAATCTGTGGTGCTATAAGTGGCACCACAATTATCACAGTTATCGCCGTATTGATCGTCCGAGTGGCAACGAGGGCAAGTGCCTTTAACAAAACGATCCGGTAAAAACATGGATTTTTCAGGATCAAATAACTGTGAGATGGTTTTGGTTTTGATGTAACCACCCTCACGTAGTTTTAAATAAATGTCGCTAGCAAGGGCTTTGTTTTCTTCACTATGCGTGCTGTGAAAGTTATCAAACTGAATGTTGAAATCGGCAAAATCTTGCTGGTGCTCTTGTTGTACCTGGGCAATCATGGCTTCTGGCGCAATTCCCATTTGTTGTGCCTTGAGCATGATTGGGGTGCCATGGGCATCATCGGCACAAATATAATAACATTCATGACCACGTAATTTTTGGTAGCGTGACCAGATGTCTGTTTGAATATATTCCAACATATGCCCTAAATGTATTGGGCCGTTGGCATAGGGAAGTGCACTTGTCACTAATATTTTACGTTGTGAATTCGCCATCTTGTCTCTAAATTGTGTGATGCTTAGAAAGTATGGAGTAGATACTAACCGATCCGTTGAAGACTTTCATTAAAAGCTGATGTAAGTGGATTAAATTCAGACTAATGTTTGCTTTAATATCTGCTACAATTGCACAACTTTTATTTTAGGGAGCGATATTTTGCCTTCAAATAGCCGAGCATTTTCACTAAAAGAACCAATATTAACGTCTGTTTTAAGCCGCTTAGCCTTGATGATTGATACGCACCTTAGGTTGAATTTCCTCGATGCGGATATTGTTAAGAATGTGGAGCTTAATGGCCGTTGTCTTGAAATAACCCTTGTATTTCCGTACCCCTGCCTTTCGCAAAAAACGGCAATTGAACAAGCATTAAAGACGACATTATGTTCAATAACTGAAATTGATGCGGTGAAATGTCACATTGACTTTGAATTTACTGTACAATCTGCGCCAACAAAGCCACCTATTGAAAATGTTAAGCAAGTGATTGCTGTTGCATCAGGCAAAGGGGGCGTGGGGAAATCAACCACAGCAGTGAACTTAGCACTGGCTTTAGCGGCTGAAGGGGCGAAGGTGGGATTATTAGATGCGGATATTTATGGCCCTTCTATTCCCATTATGCTTGGGATCCCCGATTTTAAACCCGTTTCGCCAGATGGTAAGGTAATGCTACCTGCCGAAGTTCACGGTATTGCGGCACAATCAATCGGTTTTATTGTTGATACCGAAGAAGCGGCTGTGTGGCGAGGCCCGATGGCTGCGGGAGCGTTAGTACAATTGATTAACGAAACCCAGTGGCCAGAATTGGATTATATGGTCATTGATTTACCACCAGGGACGGGGGATATTCAGTTAACCTTGTCACAAAAAGTCCCGCTTAACGGTGCTGTTATTGTGACAACACCACAAGATATCGCGCTGGCTGATGCCCAAAAAGGCATCAATATGTTTCAAAAAGTGAATGTGCCCGTATTAGGGATTGTTGAGAACATGAGTTTTCATGTGTGCAGTGAGTGTGGCCATGAAGAGTACCCATTTGGCCAAAATGGCGGTCAAAAAATGGCGGCACGTCATGAATTGCCGTTACTTGGGCAACTGCCATTAACCTTAGCGATCCGAGAAGATCTGGATAAAGGCTTACCCAGTGTGGTGGCGACACCAGATAATGATATTGCTCAGTTGTATCTAGCGATAGCTAGGCAAGTGGGCGCAGAATTAGCGCTGTCTAAAGCGCAACCAACCGTTTCTATTAGTATGTCGAATGAATAAGGGTTTAGAATACAAATGAATTCACAGCAGTGTGTGATTATTGGGATTGCAGGGGCATCTGCATCAGGTAAAAGTTTAATTGCTAAAACGATTTTTGAAGAATTATGCAGTGATTTAGGCACAGATCAAATAGGTGTGATTTCTGAAGACGCTTATTATCGAGATCAAAGCCATTTGTCGATGGAACAGCGTATTTTAACCAATTACGACCACCCTAAAGCCCTAGATCATGAGTTATTGTGTTGCCATCTACAGCAACTTAAAAAGGGTGATTCTGCCGATATTCCCGTTTACAGTTATAAAGAACACACTCGCACTGATGAAACCTTATCCCTGACACCTAAAAAGGTGATTATTTTAGAAGGGATCTTATTGCTGACTGATCCTGCCCTGCGGGGGATTATGGATGCGACTGTTTTTATGGATACGCCTTTAGATATTTGCTTTATGCGTCGCTTATCTCGTGATGTTGCAGAGCGTGGCCGGACTATGCAGTCGGTGATGTCACAGTATACAGAAACCGTTCGTCCGATGTTTTTACAGTTTATTGAACCATCAAAACAGTATGCAGACATCATTGTACCTCGTGGTGGAAAAAACCGTATTGCGACCGATATCTTGAAAGCGAGAATTCAGCATTTACTCGCAAAATAGCGGCTAAGAGTGATTTTAGAGGATAATAAAATATGCGTTTAACCGATATTGAAATAGAAGCGTGTTTAGACGATGGCACCATCATCATGGAGCCTCGTCCCAGCTCAGATGCCATCAGTGGCGTTAGCGTCGATGTTAAACTGGGTAATCAGTTTCGCGTGTTTAAAGATCATACTGCTCCCTTTATTGATTTGAGCGGCCCAAGCACTCAAGTGCAAGCGGCGTTAGATAGAGTGATGAGTGATACCATAGTCATTGCTGATGATGAGTCTTTTTTCCTGCATCCTGGCGAGCTTGCGCTATCCATTACCCATGAAAATGTGACTTTACCTGCGGATATTGTGGGTTGGTTAGATGGGCGTTCATCCTTAGCGAGATTAGGCTTAATGGTACATGTGACGGCACATCGTATTGATCCCGGTTGGCAAGGGAAAATTGTACTGGAGTTTTATAATAGTGGTAAATTGCCATTAGCTTTAAAGCCCTTAATGACAATTGGAGCGCTTAATTTTGAGCGATTAAGGCATGCGGTGGCGAAGCCTTATAACACACGAAAAAGTGCGAAATATAAAGATCAGCAAGAAGCCGTTGCCAGTCGTATTAGTCAGGATAACTAATCAAGAAAGCAATGGGGTGATGATTTCAGCGGCTTTATTTTAAGGTAGGTCAATAAAGCCAAAGAAAAACAAAGGCAAGGTTGAGGTATGGCGACAGTCTGGGTGAATGGGGTTGAAAGTGGCCAAGTGATGCCTTTTGATAGGGGGCTGGCTTATGGTGATGGGTTATTTGCAACCATGCGTGTGAGCCATCATGAGATACAGTTTTTAGCTGCACATTTACAGCGACTATCTCAAGGAGCCAAGCGTTTAGGGTTTGACTGGCAAGCATCACAGACATTGCAAGAAAGGTTAGCTCAGCAAGCCGCGAGTTTAGGGCAAGGTTGTATTAAGCTATTATTGACCCGAGGCTGTGGTGGTCGAGGGTATGCTGCGCCTACCCAAATACAGATCACAGAAGTGATGTCCGTACACCCCATTCCCGATCATTACAAACGTTGGCAACAGCAAGGTATTTCATTGGTTAGCAGTGATGTGGTACTGAGTCGACAGCCAAGATTAGCGGGCATCAAACATTGTAATCGTCTTGAACAAATATTGATAAAGTCAACGCCTGTGCCTTTAGGTTTTGATGATTATTTGGTCCTTGATGAACAAGGTTTAGTGATAGAATCTTCTATGGCCAATCTTTTCTTTATGGATAATCATCAGGTGATTTATACGCCTGCATTGAGTCACAGCGGTGTTGCTGGCATGATGCGTGAGCAAGTCATGCATGCGGTGTTAGCGTTAGGTTTTTCGGTCAATGTGACACCTATCCCCATGAGCCAGTTGAACGATTTTTCTTCAGCATTTGTCACTAATAGTTTATTGGGTGTTGTAGATGTGGTACGTATCAATGACGTGGTGATGAGTAAGAGTCCATTAACACACACTTTGCGTACTGTGTTGAAACTGGGGCAGTGAACGGGCAAGTATTATAGGTTGTAATTGTATTGTAGGTTGTAATAATGAAAAAAATGGCGCTAGGATTTATCGCAAGTAGTCTGGTTGTATTACTGTTAGCTGCAATGGGGGCGTATTGGGCCTATCAGACATTATTGGACTATGGAAGTCGTTCGATAGAAACAGCGGTTCCCGTCGAATTACAAGTCAAAAGAGGCACATCTTTTTATGAATTGGCAGAGCAATTACAAGCTCAAGGCTTAATCGATGATGCCCAAAAATTACGCTGGTTGGCGCGTATAAAACCTGGTATCGCCCACATTCGTTCAGGGCTATATCAAGTCGAACCCACTGATAGTATTGATAGTTTGCTGCTTAAAATTGCTAAAAATCAAGAAAAAGTCTTCACATTGACCTTAATAGATGGACTCACAGTAAAAGAGTGGAGCGCGCAATTACAAAACGCGCAGCATATGAGCTATGATCCCGATGTGTTCAATAAAGTATTGCTGGCCAATGGTGATGATTCTCAATTACCCGAAGGCAAGTTTTTCCCTGATACTTATCAGTACCGAGCGGGTGAATCTTTATTTGATGTGTTAAATGCCAGTTATTTAAAAATGCAGCAAGCATTAACCGCTGCTTGGAATGATCGTGATCTCGACTTGCCTTTGACCTCGAAATATCAATTATTAATATTGGCTTCTATTATTGAAAAGGAAACGGCTCAAGCGCAGGAGCGCCCACAAATCGCAGCTGTGTTTATGAATCGTTTGCGTAAAGGCATGCGTTTACAAACGGATCCGACGGTTATTTATGGTATGGGAGAGCGTTATAAAGGCAATATTACTCGAAAAGATCTGCGTGAGCAGACTCCTTTTAATACTTATCGAATTAAAGGGTTAACTCCAACGCCTATTGCTGCGCCAAGTTTAGCAGCCATTCAAGCTGCAGCGCACCCTGCAAAAGTGGATTATTTGTATTTTGTCTCACGTAATGATGGCAGTCATGTGTTTTCTACTACCCTGAAAGCGCACAATCGAGCCGTGAATAAATACCAGCGAAACCGATAGTGACCCAGCATTATTTAATGGCATCATCATTGTTTTTGATGCAACGAATAGCTTAACGATGTAGAGAAGATAAAGAGACATGGCGAAGTTTATTGTGATTGAAGGACTAGAAGGGGCAGGAAAGTCGAGTGCCATTGCTTTAGTCAGAGATTTTATTGAAAAGAAAGTGGGCTCAGTGCCTATCTGTACTCGAGAGCCGGGTGGGACACCACTGGCAGAAAAAATGCGCGATCTTGTTAAAGTTGCCGATGAGAGCGATCCTCTTTGTGATGAAGCTGAATGCTTACTTATTTATGCCGCTAGAGCACAACTTATTGCAAATGTAATAAAACCTGCACTTGGGAAAGGTTTGTGGGTATTAGGTGATCGACATAACTTGTCATCTTTGGCTTATCAAGGGGGCGGACGTCAATTGATGCCGTTAGTCGAGGCGGTGAGCGAGGCAACACTGCACGGTTTTAAACCTGATTTAACCTTGTATTTAGATATTGCGCCTCAGTTAGGGTTGCAACGAGCGGCGGCGAGGGGAGCGTTAGATAGGATAGAACAGCAAGCGTTAGATTTTTTTGAACGAGCACGCCGCACTTATTTAACGTTAGCGGCACTTGATGATAGCATAGTGGTCATCGATGCCAGTCAATCAATGGCAGAAGTACATAAAGACATTATTGCTGTACTACAAGCGCAAGGTTGGTAATATGGCTAAAAATTCAATCCCTTGGGTTGATACTGCACTGAGCCAGTTTAGTGACAAGCTCACACATCAGCTCCATGGTCATGCCTATCTTATTGGGTTAGATAAAGGCTATGGTGGCGATGAGCTGGCATTAGGAATGGCCAAGGCCTTGCTTTGCCAAAAAGCCACTCCTCGAGGTGGCTGCGGTTTTTGTAAAGCGTGTTTGTTATTTAAAGCCAATAATCATCCTGATTTTTATCGTATCGAGGCGGATGGTCATCAAATTAAAGTGGATCAAGTTCGTGAACTGTGTCGGCAGCTCACGGCGACCGCTCAACAAGGTGGGCGGCGAGTTGCAGTTTTATTTAACAGTGAACGACTTAATCTTGCTGCGGCCAATGCATTACTGAAAACCCTTGAAGAACCCGGTAAAGAGACAGTGTTATTATTACAGTCAGATACACCGAGTCGATTAATGGCGACGATTAGCAGTCGCTGCCAACGTGTAAAAGTCCTTTTACCCACTTTGCAAGTTATTAGAACTTGGTTGATGAATACGTTAGGTATTGAGCAAGATGCGACTTGGTGTTTACCTGTTGTTGGCGGGCCTATTGCATTGGCACAGTCTATTCAAACGGGAGACTATGACGCATTATTGCGTTTTCGTAAAGCTTGGGCGCAGAGCTTAGCCAGCGGGCGGTTGTCAACGGAATTAATGGCATTAGATGATCCACAAGTCCTCGATGCTATCACTATTCTGTATTTAGTCTTGAAACAGAAGCTTGTTAAACAAACGGACTTAGATGCCATTGTTCGAATGAAAATTGTCGATTTATCTGCTGATATAATGCAGCAATATCATCAACTAAAACTGATGCCCAATATCAATGTTTCGGCATTGTTTAGTAGCTATATTGACGATTATCAACAGATTGTTAAGTAAGTTGAATCACTTGTTGTTAGTGTCGCTTATGGTTATGCTTGCCTTTTAAAAATATGACTCTTAGGAAACCTGTTGTGCTGATAGATTCTCATTGCCATCTTGACCGCTTAAAAGCGGCGCCAGATCAAGCCAGTTTACGCCAAATGATTAATGAGGCAAAAGCACGGGGAGTCGAATATTTTCTTTGTGTGAATGTTCGGCAGAATGGCTTTCAAGCCATGAAAGAACGTGTGGGTGAATTTGCACAAGTGTTTATGTCTGCTGGTGTTCATCCGTTAGATGTGCAAGAAGGGTTAGATATTAATGAATTGCATGGGTTCATTAAGGATCCCAAAGTGGTTGCTATTGGTGAAACCGGATTAGATTATTTCTATGCCGATGAGACAAAATCACTTCAGCAGCAATGTTTTGAGAAGCAAATTGCCCTTGCTGTCGATGTGAATAAGCCGCTCATTGTGCATACTCGTGATGCTCGAAAAGATACCATTGATTTTTTAAAACAGGGACAGGCTGATAAGGTGGGGGGGGTATTGCACTGCTTTACCGAAAGTTATGAAATGGCAAAATCAGCTATGGAGCTGGGCTTTTATATTTCGGTTTCTGGTATTGTGACCTTTAAAAATGCGGCTGAATTACGCACAACCATACGTAAAATTCCTAAAGACAGATTACTGGTTGAAACCGATTCGCCTTACTTAGCGCCTGTTCCTCATAGAGGTAAAGAAAATCAGCCGGCTTTTGTGCGTGATGTGGCTGAGTTTGTGGCGGAGCTCAGAGGTGAAACCTACGAAGAGCTTGCCGCTTATACGTCCGAAAACTTCTTCAATTTATTTAAAGATGCCCGTCAAGGGCTTAAATAAAGCATAAAAAAAGACCCAAAATGATCCGTGAGGTTTTGGGTCTAGGGGAAGGGCTCCTAGGGTGGAGCCATGCGCTAATGTGTTTAAGTCATTCCATCTAACTGGTACTTAAGTGTAGTAGAGGATATTGAATAAGGGCAAGGTTTATTAGTAATATCTAATTATAGTGGAACGACTTTGTCTTTGACTAAGTCCCTCGGTAAGTTGTTTTTTAACTTATTACCTAGGTGTTTTGCCATGCCGAGTAGTTGCCCTTCATAACTCACTAATACTTCGCCTTGTGTTTTGGTTTTACTGCTTAAAAAGATATCGCGACCCATTAGAAATTGTTCTGCCTCTTCTTGGGGTAATGTAATGCTGGCTTTACCGTTCCCCAGTGCCATTAAGGCTTCATGTTTAGCTTTAAATCCTTGTTTAAAGCTATCGGCTAATTTGACCCCAATGCGTTGAAAGCGCATTGAACCGATAAAGGGAATAAAGGGGGTTGGAAACAGCCAATATTCATTTTCTCGTTGCATGATAGTGCCTTGACCTGAGAGATCAATGTCAAAAGTATGGTGAAAGTAATCCATTAGCGCTTGAGTGTGTTTTTGACTTGCTGGGGAAAAAGGAAAGTTCTTTTGCTTATTCGGCTGAGGGACTAATCGTGGTACTGATTGTTTTTTTGTGATTTTTGCAACAAAAAAGCCTTCACTATCGTACACTTGCGGCCAAACATGTAAAAAACCTTCCTCAGTTATCGCTTTAT
This sequence comes from uncultured Shewanella sp., assembly GCF_947491715.1. Lineage (GTDB taxonomy): Bacteria > Pseudomonadota > Gammaproteobacteria > Enterobacterales > Shewanellaceae > Shewanella. The sequence continues at coordinate 76,333 of NZ_CANLKR010000003.1, forward strand.
TTGCTTCGGGAAAGAGTTGAGACAAGTCATCAAAGTGAACCGCATCAGGATACAAGTCTTTAAGATATAAACACACGGCTTGGTTTTCTGCTTTATTCAATGTACAGGTAGAGTACACTAAGCTACCACCGGGTTTTAAAGTCAGAAAAGCGGATTGGATCAATGCTTTTTGTGTGGTTGCTATGTCATCAATTTTATCGGGATCCCAATGGGTCAGCGCATCAGGATCTTTTCTCACCGTGCCTTCACCGCTGCAAGGGGCATCCAATAAAATAGCTTCTGTGCTTTCATAGAGATATTCACCAAAAACTCGTGCATCGAAATGGGTGAGTGCTGTATTGCTGATCCCCATTCGTAATACGTTTGCGTGAAGCACTTTTATACGGCTCGCCGAGTATTCGTTGGCGATCAATAGCCCTTGATTGTTCATCATGGCGGCAATTTGTGTGGTTTTTGACCCCGGTGCCGATGCCATGTCTAGCAGTGTATCGGTATCATTGAAATCAAACCCTTGGAATAAGGCGGTTGGGGGTAACATTGAGCTGGCTTCTTGAATATAAAACAAGCCTTGTAAGTGCTCTATGGTGTTGCCCAGTTGACAGTTTTTATTAAAGGTTAACCAAAAGCCTTCTTTGCACCAAGGTATGGGTTCAAAAGACCAGCCAAAGGGGGTCATTCTTTCTATAAAGTGTGCACAACTGATTTTTAATGTATTGACTCGAATAGATAGTCTTAAAGGCTGACCGCAAAAGTGAATAAAGTCGTCAAGGCTGAGGTGGCTTGGAAGATCTTGAGCGATGCTATTAATAAAATTTTGATTTAATTGGACCATATTCAGGGTATGATGCTGAAAAAAACCAGTATATCATAAGAATGGGGCCGACTTCCTGTCTATCGATTATACCCTCCACCCCATTTTGGGCCCAATGGCATGATTAAACATAATAGGGACTGATGTGCTTAATAAAATTTGGTTGTTTTTTTTCGTTATTATCGCCTTGGCAATGGGATTACAGTTAGCTAATGGGCATACCCAAGTATTATCATTGACTGTTGAGTCGCTCTTTAATAGTGCCAAATTGGCGGCAGAAATATCACTGGGACTCATCGGCGTATTGGCGTTATGGATGGGATTAATGCGGGTGGGTGAGCGGGCTGGCGTGGTGGGTGCTTTGGCGAAAGTGTTAGAGCCTTTATTAAGCCGTTTAATGCCTGAAGTACCAAGAGGCCATGCAGCTTATGGCAGTATCACCATGAATTTGATGGCGAATATGTTAGGGTTAGACAATGCTGCAACCCCGCTGGGCTTAAAGGCGATGCATGATTTGCAAAGTTTAAACCCGAATAAATCAGTGGCAACGAATGCCCAAATTCTATTTTTGGTATTAAATACCTCGTCTGTGACTCTTATTCCTGTGACGATTTTTTTGTATCGCGCTCAGCAAGGGGCTGTGGATCCTGCGGAGATCTTTTTACCCATTCTATTGGCCACGTCAGCTTCCAGTATTGCGGGCGTATTGTTAGTGGCGTTTGTGCAAAGGATCTCATTACTCAATACCGTGTTACTGAGCTATTTTAGCGTGATGTTTGCATTATTAGTGGCGTTTGTTTGGTATCTTGGCACCTTAAGTGCGCAAGCGATGGGGAGTTTCTCAAGCTTGTTGGGTAACGGTGTGCTTATTGGCTTAATATTGAGTTTTATACTGATAGCAGGGTATCGAAAAGTGGCTGTTTATGATGAATTTATTGAAGGAGCTAAAGAGGGATTTTCTCAATCGATTCAACTTATTCCATATTTGTTAGCCATGTTAGTGGCCATAGGGTTACTCAGAGCGTCAGGTGCATTAGAGTATTGTCTGGATATGATCCGTCAAGTGGTATTGTTAATGGGGGGAGATGGCCGATTTGTTGAGGCCTTGCCTACCGCTATCATGAAACCTTTTAGTGGCTCAGGTGCCCGTGCCATGATGTTAGAAACCATGAACCAATATGGGGTTGATTCATTTAGTGGGCGATTAGCCGCTATCTTTCAAGGCAGTACTGAAACCACTTTTTATGTACTCGCCGTGTATTTTGGTGCGGTAGGGATCCGTAATGGCCGTCATGCGATTGCATGTGGTTTAGGGGCTGATTTAGCCGGAGTCGTGGCCGCCATATTGGTTTGTTATCAATTTTATGGATAGTCATGGAGAAGCGGGCATTGTAAGATTCTAGTGGAGGTTTGACTGCATTATTTGATACATAATTGCTTATACACTTCATCTGTGTTTAATTTTTGTTGGAATTAAAGGTGAGTTTGTTTATTTTATGGTTTAATTTTGCTTCTTATTTGTTTGCTATCGATATCTTGAAAGATGAATGAAAGTTAATGAATAGTCAGCTTGAAGGTTTTCTAATAGACTGGCAATACCATATTTTTAAGAAAACCTTTTCTCGAGTTTCACCTGTATGGCTCGTGAGGGGATTTTATGCTGTTGTTTTAGGCCCATTAGATGTCTACTGGGTACTATGACTGGGCACTATAAACAGTGTTCTGAAGGTATTCTATGAAAGCAATTTTGTTATTATTGCCCTTATTATTGTTCCCCAAATTGACTTGTGCATTGAGTGTAATAAAAGAGCAAGAGATTGTTTCTTCGTCAGGATCTTCATCTCATTCGCCTAACTTAGTATTAGTGACGATTGATGGTTTAAGATGGAATGAAATGATTGATGGGGCGAATTTAAGGCTGATTAATTCTCCTCATTGGGTACTCGATATCAATCAGGTAAAGCATGATTTCTGGACTGAAGGCAAAGAAAAGAGGCGGGAAAAGATTATGCCATTTTTATGGCAGAAAATGGTGACTCAAGGTGTACTTATTGGCACGGGTCATGATTATATTGCTGATATTGAGCCAAAGGAAGGAGACTGTAATCTATTTCCTGCTATTGATGCTTGTCTTGCAATGTCGTCTACTGATACACAACAGGATAGTGACATTATTCAGTGGCTTAAAAGTGCTTTTCCATTTGGGTCTCTTTCTATGCCCTTTGGCGTTAGACTTACGCCTGTTTTTTTCAAGCATATTGTGAATCAAAAGTCCAGCTATTGGAAAGAAAATCGTTTTGACTCAAAGGCTTATTATTATGCAGCCCAGTCTTTGCGCGCTCATTATCAAAAAGTGACCTATGTTTCTTTTGGTGCGACGGATATGTATTTGCATGAAGGGAATTATGGACAGTATTTATATGCAGCAAGGCGCATTGACGGTTACATTGCACGCTTGTGGGCATTGCTCCAATCGCTGCCACAATATAAAGATAATACGATTATGGTGGTGGTGAACAGTCATCACTTAAAACGTGTCTCTCGCACTGCAACTGAAAAAACGGTTAAGGGGTATTACCCATTATGGTTTGTAGCAATGGGACCTAATATTCGCGCTGTTGGTGAGTTGAACGAGCATTTTCCTATTTCGCCTGCCGACATATCGCATCTGTTATTAATATTGTTAAATAAATCTCCTGAATTAGCCCCGCCCCGGCTGAACACGTTATTAAAGCACTTTTTGGAGCCTGCAAAGGTAATCGAATAAGGTGTCAGCCGTTTGTTAGGTATAGTGGGTCGTTTCATGTAAAATAGACCGATAAAAGATTGAGACAAATGAAGAAGTATTATGGCGTTTTGGAAAACTATCCCTTTAGTTGAAATGAGTCAGTCACAATGGGAATCTTTGTGCGATGGCTGTGGGAAATGCTGCCTAAATAAGATTATTGATGATGAAACGGAAACACTGTATTACACGAATGTGGCCTGTGAATTATTAGAGCATCAACAAGGTGGGTGTCAAGATTATGCTCATCGATTCTCAAAAGTGCCAAGCTGCACAAAAGTCAGCATGGATAATATTGCTGAGCTGACCTGGTTACCTAATAGTTGTGCTTATCGGCGATTGTATTTAGGGCGAGAACTGCCTTCATGGCATCCTTTAATCACAGGGTCAAAAGACGCGATGCAACAAGCTGGTATCGGCATTAACGGTCGTGTCATTGATGAAAAACAGGTGGAGTATCTTGACGATCATATTGTATTATGGCCACTCAAGGATGTGGATTGATACTTATTTAACTTATTTAACTTATTTAACTTATTTAACTTATTTAACTTATTTAACTTATTGTAGCTAAGAGTGACAGTGTTTTATTACTGTCGTTCCTGTTGATAAATCTAACGTATGAGCGATATTCTCACTTTATATTCTAAGATCAATAGTGCTTGTAACAATGGGATAGTCGTGGTTGCGAAGACTGTTTTAAAATAAAAATTATAACGTTATCCCTAGTAAAGCATAATATATAGTCATACTTGCCACACCGTTCAATAAACCTTTAATCGTCTGGATAATTTGCTTTATTTGTTACCAAAAGTGAGGCCTAAGCGAAAGGTAAAGCCATAAAAAGTTTACTTAACGACGCATGTCTTCAGCATAACGACAATCTTATGGCAGTCGATGAGTGTATTAAGCTTAGTAACATTCAGGGTAAATATATTCATTTTCATCAAAGCCAAGATAGGTTCAATTTGAAACCAGATTGGTTTGGTGACATGATGATAGATTAACATTGACCATAACTACAAAGCTAACAAATGAGAAGGCGATATGTGAATTATATCTTTGAATTTGTTATTAAAATAAGCGATAAATAGGGAGGGGTACTAATATCATTCATGCCAATCAATCACTTTTGTGTGGTCGCTTGTCAGCGCTATATTATTGGTAAGGGATCCTCAATGATAAGAACAATATGATAGAAAAACTTGAACATGAAAATGAAGCGGTGGCTAGGCAAATCCATAAAGTATTTCAACATGCCTATAAAATTGAAGCGCAATTGCTTGGCGTGAGTGATTTTCCGCCATTGTCGCGCGCAATTGATGTTATTCAACAGGCAACAACGCTGTTTTATGGCGTATTTGACAAGCATTGTATCGCGGCGGTGATAGAAATTGAGTTAACCGATCAGCAACTGGATATTCATAGTTTAACGGTGGATCCTGAGTATTTTAGAAGAGGGTTTGCTAATCAGCTGATTCGCTATGTGCTTGACAATAAGGATTATTTGACGGCGATTGTTGAAACGGCAGTGGGTAACTTTCCAGCCATTCAATTATACAAAAAACATGGTTTTATCGAATATAGAAGGTGGACACCTTCTCATGGGATCCCTAAATTGGCGATGTCTGTTAGCTGAATGTACGGGTTAATTTTGTAATGAGATAAAGCCTTGGCTTAACTGTTACCTTTATTGGTTATGTTTTTTTAAATAATAATATAAAGGAATGCTGGTCACTAAAAAGGCTAGTCCAAATAACAAGGTTTGAGTTCCACAACTGGCAATCGCATACAAGGCATATAACCCCGCAAGAAACGCAATAATTTGATATAGCCAATATTTATGATTGGATTTATGGTGGAGGTGAATAGTGACTAAAGCGGCTATTGAAGTATAAAGATAGGGAAGAAGGTTAGTGAGGACGGCAATGAGAATAACAATTTCAAATTGTTTGACTAGGCTGGGAGAAATCGTGAGCAGTAATAATAAACTAATGAAAACAGATGTTAATATGACTGCATTTGCGGGAATATCATGGCGGTTTCGTTTGGCGAATAATGTGGGGAAAAGCCGATCTTCTGCTGCATTCATTGGAATTTGACCTTGCAATAATACCCAACCATTAAGGCAACCAAAACAAGAAAGTGCAGCGCCAATAGCGACAATATATTCGCCACCTTGTCCAAATATCTGTGCCGCGGCTAATGCAAAAGGGGCGCTGGATTGTGCTAATTCGCTATTTGGGATCATTCCCATGATGGCAATCGATCCCGAAATATAAGCAAGGGCGGCAATAGCTGTGCCGAGGAGAGTGGCAACGGGAACATTGAAGCGCGGGTTGCTTACAGCGTTAGAAGAAGCGGTTGCCGATTCTACTCCAATAAAGGCCCATAATGTTAATGATACTGAACTCGAGAAGGCAGAGAAATTAGATTGACCAGAAACGTTAAAACTTTGTGTGATGTAATAGGGGTTAAAATAAAACCATCCAATAATCGCGACGAGAAAAATAGGAATGAGTTTACAGATGGTGGTGACTAGTTGAAGAAAACCTGCTGCTCTTGCGCCAAAAATATTGACCAAGGTGACGATCCATACAGCAGTAATTGCGAGTAAACAACTTTGCAATGGTGATAATAGAAAGGGAATGAATACTTGCATATATCCAGCGAATGCAAGCGCAATTGCAGCATTACCGACCCAGATTGCTATCCAATAACTGTATGCGGTCTGAAAGCCCATATAGCGGCCTAATATTGCTTCAGCATAAGCATAGGGGCCTCCCGCTTTTGGGATCCATAGACTCATTTTTGCAAATAAAATTGCCAGTAAAAACGCACCAAGCGTCGTGGCTATCCAACCATATAAACTAATACTGCCTAATCTTGCTAGGCTTGAAGGAAGAAGGAAAATACCAGAGCCTATCATATTTCCAGCAACTAATGCTGTTAGCATCCATAGCCCCATTTTATTTTTTTTCTTGCAGGAACGGTGGTTTTTCATCTCAGGTATTTCCTATGGTAGCAACCATGACGGCCTTAATACTGTGTAGCCGGTTTTCAGCTTGGTCGAAAACGATACTATTGCGACTGTTAAAGACTTCATCAGTCACCTCCAGTGAATTTAGTCCATACTCTGTCGCTATTTGCCCCATATGAGTGTCTGTATTATGGCAAGCGGGTAAACAATGCATGAAAAGGACGTGGGGGTTCTTAGTTTTAGCCAACATGTCCATTGTGACTTGATAGTTTCGCAGTAATTGAATTCTTTCTGCGGTTTTATCTTCTTCTCCCATCGAGAACCATACATCAGTATAAATAGCATCGGCATGAAGAACAGCGGTATCAATGGATTCTGTGAGCTCAATTCTCCCCCCCGTTTGTTTTGCGAGAGACTGCATTTCTGTTATTAACTGTTTATCAGGAAAGAGTTTAGAAGGCGCCAGTGCAACAAAGTGCATTCCCATTTTAGCGGCGCCAATCATGAGTGAGTTTCCCATATTGCTTCGAGTATCACCAACGAAGACTAGTTTTGTGTCATCGAGCTTTTTATGGGTATGCTCAATGAGGGTCATAAAGTCCGCAATAATTTGTGTGGGGTGATATTTATTCGTTAAGCCATTCCATACAGGCACCCCAGCATGTTTCGCTAAACATTCTACGGTTTGTTGTTCAAAGCCACGAAACTCAATACCATCATATAAACGGCCTAATACTCTTGCTGTATCTTCAATTGATTCTTTCGTCTCCATTTGGCTATTATTCAGAAAAGTGACATTGGCACCTTCATCATAAGCAGCGACTTCAAAAGCACAACGAGTACGGGTTGAACTTTTTTGAAAAATTAAAACGATATTTTTTCCAGATAACGTATTCCCTTGAATGCCGGAACGCTTTTTGTCTTTTAAGTTTAAGGACAAATTTAAGAGATATTGTATTTCTTCCGATGATAAAGACTTTAGACTTAAAAAAGATTGCCCGCGTAAGTTGAACCCCATATTTATCCCCTATTTATCTTTAATAAAAAATAATATGATTCGATTGCATGTGTTTAACAATTTTTGTCCCACTGGTTCCCTGTAACATTTCAGCAGCCTGTGATAAATGCCCTATTATGGCAAAGCCATTAGATTGAGAGACGAAGTCACACGCAGCGGCAATTTTGGGAGCCATAGAGCCAGAATCAAATGTGCGTTTTTTGATTTCAGTCACGGTGACTGATTTTATCGCATGTTTGTTTTCTGGCTCTTTCCAGTTTTCGTATACAGCCTCAACATCTGTTAGGATTAATAATATGTCTGCCTGCAACGTATCGGCGAGTAATGCAGCCGTGTGATCTTTATCAATCACAGCTTGAACACCTTTGTAGGCATGATTTTCTTTGTATACAGGAATTCCACCGCCGCCAGCACAAATGACAATGGTGTTTTGTGCTAACAATGCCCTAATTAAATCGATTTCTATAATCGACTTTGGAAGCGGTGAGGGGACGACTCGCCGCATTGACTGGCCATCTACTTTCATAACCCAATGATTTTGTTGTTGCAATTTTTTGGCTTCAGATTTTGTGTAGACAGGTCCGATCATCTTTGTTGGATTTAACATAGCAGGATCATTTTTATCGACTTCGACTTGTGTAATTAAGGTGGCTATAGAGGAGTTAACTAAGGAGCCTAATGCTTGTTGTAATGGATAACCAATCATAGCTTGTGTTTCAGCAACGAGAATATCCAATGGATAAGTAGGGACGTCGTGATAATTTTCATTTTCAAGTTGAAGGAGACCGACCTGAGGACCATTTCCATGGCAAATGATGAGTTGATGTTGCAGAGCCAGAGGTGCTAATGTCTGAGCGGCAATGATAATATTGTCTGATTGATTATTTGCACTTAATATTTGACCACGTTGTAAAAGTGCATTACCGCCTAATGCTACAACAATTCTCATTTTACGCTATCCTTCTTTATGTTATTTCACGTTCTATCGGACATGACATGCAGCGGGCTCCTCCTCGTCCTCGGCCTAACTCTGAGCCTGCTATTTCAATGACATCTAATCCTAAAGAAAGCAATTTTTTATTCATTTCAGTGTTTTGTTCATAGGCAAGGATCTTACCTGGAGCAATAGTGAGAACATTACTTGCGTCATTCCATTGTTCACGTTGTTGGGTAAAAATATCACCGGCTAACGGGATTATATGCAGCTTTTTTTCGCCTAATGATCTAGCAAGGTAGGTAAAAAAATCTTTCTCTTGATTAATGATCAATGCATCCTTTGAATCGCCTAAAGCGATGCTCCATGCTCTAAATGCTTCGCTGGGTAATGCTGAGCAAAAAGTATTGTAATTGACCATTGTAAAGAGGGTATCTAAATGCATTGAAGCGCGCTGTTTGGGAATATCAACAGCGATAATTTTTTCAAATTTTTCAATTGATAACAGCTTTTTTGCGAGTAAGGAGATGGCTTGTAAGCTTGTGCGTTGACTTAGTCCAATTAGAAGGCATTTATTGCTTATAACCAAGACATCTCCCCCTTCAATACTGGGTAAATTATCTTTTTCATTACTGCCGTCATACCATATATCAAACTCGCTATTTTTAAACATAGGATGAAATTTATAAATGGCGGCCATGTTATAGGTTTCTCTTTGCCTAGCAGGGTAATGCATGGGATTAATCGATAATCCATTACCTATCCAGCAAGACGTATCTCGAGTAAACAAATGATTAGGTAGCGGTGCTAGAATAAAGTGATTAATATCCTTGTCATTATGTTGATAAAAATACGGTTGGAGTTGCTTTTTTAGAGTGGGGTCGGATAGGTCGTGCAAAGTCAGTCCACCTAAGAGATACATACTCAGTTTTTTTATATCCAAATGAGTTAAATATTCAAGAACCAGTTGAGTCATGGAAGGTGGTAATGAAATAGCGTTGAATATTTTTGCGAGTAGCCATTCTTTAGCATGATTAATCAACAGTGTTTCTGCCATTAAGTCGTGCAGTAAAAAAACCTCAACACCTTCTTTTGTTAGGCTTAAGGAGAATGCCCTATGTTCTTCATTCGCTTTATCTACCCATAATACATCATCAAACAGTAGCGATTGGCAATTGCTAGGGGTTAAATAACGTAAAGATAGGTTAGGTCTATGTAAAATAACTTTTTTCAACGGTGATATTTCTGAAAACACGGAGTACATTTTTTATCCTCTGTGATAATCAACATGTGTCATATTGCTAAAAAATCTCACAATAAAAAGGCCACTTTTTAATTATCATTGTTCAAAGTCTGACAACAATGATAATTAATTATAATCTTTATATTGAAAAGTAGGATGAGAATAGAATATTTTTTCGTTTTTTAGGCATGGCTTTATTGATAACAATGCGGCCTACAAGTTTGCCGCATTGTTATTTCTTTGAATAGATAAAGGGGTAAGCTTTTACATTGATTGAAGATGTCGCGTTGTATCTTATTTAATGTCCTTGCTTTTCATCAGTGTAGGAATGATGAAAATCACTAATGCGATACAATAGACACTGAAAATGCCAATCATCCATTGGCCCATGGATAGTCCGCCAAAAATCCATGGCTCGTCGGTGCACATTCCCGATGGCATGAATACACTTGGCAACCATTCATGTAATGGCATCCAGCTTGGAAATTCAGGCAAAAAAGCGCAAGTGGCGAAGGGAGAAGGATTCATTTGAAGATCCACCAAGTCAATGGCGAATTTGAGTCCCCAAATACTGCTGATCCCCCAGAGGATAACAGCCATTAAGCGGATGAATCGAGAGCGATAACCTAGGGTGCCCACAATGCCTGCAACAATGAGTCCGATAACAGCGAGTCGTTGGTAAATACACATGACGCAGGGATTAAGCGACATGCCATATTGAAAAAATAAGGCGATAATAAGCAGTAATGCTGCACTTAAGGTCAAGGTTAACCAAGCTAGGCGGGATTGTGAAAAATGAATCAATGTGTTCAAAAGCGTTCTCCTGTTAATTAAAACGCACTGTGAAAGTGCGTCTTAGTTAAAGCCTAAATACTGCGTAAGTGTATCATTATTAGTGTTTAGATGTCGCTTGGTTTACGATATCTGACGCCTCTGAAATAAGCTGATTATCATAGAGCATTTGGGTGAAATGCTCTAATGTTCCTAATTGGATCATCAAGATCCCAATAATGGATAGCACTATAGTATAGGGCAGTGCCATCCATACCATACGGCCATAGGACAAACGCACTAAGGGGGCAATCGCTGAAGTCAGTAGGAATAAGAAAGCAGCTTGGCCATTAGGAGTTGCGACAGAAGGCAGGTTAGTACCGGTATTAATGGCAACGGCGAGTAAATCAAATTGTTCTCGACTGATCCTGCCATCCAATAAGGCGGTTTTCACTTCATTAATGTAAACGGTGCCGACGAAAACATTGTCACTGACCATAGAAAGTAAACCATTGGCAATATAGAAGATCACTAATTGGGTATTGCCTTCAAAACTCAGGGCCCATTGAATGACAGGAGCGAACAGTTGTTGGTCGATAATAACGGCTACAATGGCAAAAAAGACGGCTAACAGCGCGGTAAAAGGCAAGGCCTCTTCAAAAGCTTTCCCTAGGGAATGTTCGTTTGTTATTCCGTTAAAGGCAGTAGCTATAATGATCACCGATAGGCCAATTAGACCGACAGAAGCTAAATGCAGTGCCAATCCAGCGATGAGCCACACGCCAACTAATGCTTGAATGACAAGTTTCATTTTGTCATGAGGCGTTCGGTGAGCATCTTCATAGGCGGCAAATTCAGATAAAATCTTATGAACTGAACTGGGTAGTTGCTGGCCGTAACCAAATATTTTGAACTTCTCAACCAAGACACAAGTGATCACGCCAGCGACTAATACTGGCATGGTAATAGGGGCCATACGTAAGAAAAATTCCCCAAAACTCCAATTGGCTTGCGCTGCAATAATGAGGTTTTGTGGCTCGCCCACCATAGTCGCTACGCCACCGAGTGCGGTGCCAACGCCGGCATGCATGAGTAAGTTACGTAAAAAACCTCTGAAAGATTCCAATTCCTCTTCACATAACTGTTCGTGACTGTCACTGGTATGATCGTGATTGTCGGTGAAGTTTTTGCCCGAAGCCACTTTATGGTAGACACTGTAAAAACCAACGGCAACCGTGATAATCACGGCAATCACCGTTAGAGCGTCCAAAAAGGCCGATAAAAAAGCTGAAGCCACACAAAACATTAAAGAGACGGCGATTTTTGAGCGAATTTTAGTGATGATTTTGGTGAAGGCAAACAGCAGTAGCTGTTTCATGAAATAAATGCCTGCGACCATAAAGATAAGCAATAATAAGACTTCTAAGTTTGCTTCTATTTCATAGAGCACTTGACTCGGGGAGGTCATGCCTATGGCTACGGCTTCAATGGCCAGCAAGCCGCCTGGTTGTAGAGGATAACATTTTAGAGCCATGGCCAGGGTAAAAATAAATTCGATGACCAGCAACCAACCAGCGCTAAAGGGATCGATATAAAAGATAATGGGATTAATGATGAGGAAGAACAAGATGGCGAGCTTAAACCATTTAGGCGATTGGCCTAAGAAGTTATGAATAAAAGCTTGACTCATAGTCGTAGTCATAAATTTTTCTCAGATAATAATTACTTTGATTTACAATGAAAAACATTTTAACAACATTTTTAACGTTGAAGTAGCTAAAATCAAAGTCAGGGCTCAAAAAATTTGTCTCACGTAAAATACAGGGAAGTTTTAGATTAAGGAATCTTAATTGGGAAATTTTTCAAAAAAACGTGATTTTGAGTCAAATACGTTCATTTTAACGTCAATATGTTGATTTGGGTGAGAGAAATGTGAGAGATAAGGTTTCCATTTTTTATGGCTCTGGTATGATCAGTAGACAAGTTAATGCTAATAATGGGATGACACGGGCTGATGATAATCAATGCCAAAGGTCCTGCAAGCTTTGCAGAAAAGTATATTGTACGGTCCATTTGGGACAATAAGTTCCCCCCAGGTTCCATTTTACCCGCCGAAAGAGAGTTGTCTGAGTTAATTGGCGTCACTCGAACCACATTGCGAGAAGTACTGCAGCGTCTTGCCCGTGATGGCTGGTTAACGATTCAACATGGTAAACCCACTCGGGTTAACAATTTTTGGGAAACGTCTGGGCTCAATATTTTAGAGACCATTGCAGAACTGAACCCTGATGGCTTTCCTGAACTCGTCGATCAATTACTGTCAGCAAGAAGTAATGTCAGTGCGATTTATTTCAAAGGGGCGATACGCAACAACCCTGAAAAAGCGGTCGACATTCTGGCACAGATCCACACATTAGAAGATACGGCACAAGCTTATGCTGACTTTGATTACCAGTTACAGCATACTCTGGCGTTTTCTTCTGGAAATCCATTATATGTCCTTATTTTAAATGGGTTTAAAGGTCTTTACAGTCGTGTCGGACGATATTATTTTTCAAGCAGTGATGCCAGAGCGCTTGCACTCGATTTTTATAAGCAACTGAAAGTATTGGCACAAGATAATAATTATCATGAAGTCACTTCTTTAATGCGTAATTATGGGATTAACAGCGGTGTTATGTGGCAAAGTTTACGCGATGATATGCCGCTTGATTTAGGGCAGAGTAATACATAGCGACTGAAGTCATGTTCGTCTCGTGAATTTTTATTTTTAAGATGAACCAGTAATGGATTGATAAGCCGCCTTTAATGAGGCGGCTTTTTGTTGCGCGAGAATAGATTTTCATGGCGTAATGAGGGGGAATAACTCATCGGATGATTAATTTTTGTATATAATGAATCACTTTCGCGCTTACGTCTGTGTTAACATTGCGCCTTGTTGTGTGGAAAGAAAGGCGATTCAATAGCGTTAGGTTGTGTGGCAGTTCCTCCCATTAGAGAGGCGAGTAACGTTATCGAATATCCTTTATTGAGTTAGTTTGGTATTCGCTCCTATATCAATTTAACTTACTGATAGTATTTTAATAGAAAAAATGCTGTTTTTTTCATGTGTTGTTACGCTGGAGTTGAAGACTCAATTCAGCATGCTAGTCATGTATGAATGATTCTGAGAGGTTAAAATGATTAAGTCGAGCATCAATGCTCCTGTATTTTTTTCATCTGTATTGCTTATTTTTTTAATGGTATCGATTGGGGCATTTTGGCCTGAACAATCCCAAGCTGTTTTCAAATCAATGCAACAGTGGCTAGAAGTTAAAACAGGTTGGCTTTATATTCTGGGTGTCGCTGTTTTCCTTATTTTTATTATTTTCTTAATGGTCAGTCGGTTTGGTGATATCAAATTGGGCCCAGATCATGCTGAGCCTGATTATAGCTATAAAAGCTGGATTGCTATGCTATTTTCTGCGGGCATGGGTATTGGCTTGATGTTTTTTGGTGTTGCAGAGCCGGTAATGCATTATCTTGCGCCGCCAGATACTTCACCTGAAACCATTGCCGCGGCAAAAGAAGCCATGAAGATCACCTTTTTTCATTGGGGGATCCATGCATGGGCGATTTATGCTGTTGTTGCACTCAGTTTGGCGTATTTCTCTTATCGTCATAAGTTGCCTTTATTACCTCGAAGTGCGCTCTATCCGCTTATTGGTGAGCGGATATACGGGCCCATTGGTCATGCGGTTGATACTTTTGCGGTATTGGGAACCATGTTTGGTGTAGCGACGTCTCTAGGTTTTGGTGTCTTACAGTTAAACTCTGGGTTGAATTATTTATTCGGTTGGCCGATTTCAACAACAGTGCAAGTGGTGCTTATTATTGCCATAACCTTAATTGCGACTTTGTCTGTTTTTTCTGGGTTGGATAAAGGGGTTAAACGACTCAGTGAACTTAACTTAGGGTTAGCCTTTTTGTTATTGGTTTTTGTTCTCTTATTTGGTCCAACGGTTGATTTGCTACGGGCTTTTGTGCAAAACACAGGGGGCTATTTAAGTGATATTGTGGGTAAAACGTTCAATTTATATGCTTATGAGCAAAAAAATGATTGGTTAGGTGGCTGGACACTATTGTATTGGGGCTGGTGGATTTCATGGTCACCTTTTGTGGGGACTTTTATCGCACGTATTTCAAGAGGTCGTACAATAAGAGAGTTTCTTGTTGGGGTACTCTTTGTGCCTTCGGCTTTTACTTTTTTATGGATGACGGTATTTGGTAATACCGCTATTGATGCCATCAGTAACCATGGCGCGTTATATTTAAAAGAGGCGGTTTCGTCGGATGTGTCAGTGGCGTTATTTCGCTTTTTTGAATATTTACCTATGCCAACCTTGTTATCAGCTATAGGCTTGTGTTTGGTTGTTACCTTTTTTGTGACGTCATCGGATTCAGGTTCCTTGGTTATTGATAACCTGACATCCGGAGGAGATACTGAAGCGCCCGTGTGGCAACGTATTTTCTGGGCATTACTGCAAGGTGTGGTGGCATCTGTGTTGCTACTTGCAGGGGGACTTCAAGCATTGCAGACGGTGACTATTGCCAGTGCATTGCCTTTCTTATTGGTTATGTTACTGATGTGCTTAGGGTTGTATAAAGCACTTAAAGATGATTGGCTTAAGCTTAATAGTGTGCAATCTCATAATACTAGCGTGCAATATGCAAAAACCAATGTGAGTTGGGAAGAACGTATTGATGTGCTCGTCTGCCATCCTAGCAATGAAGAGGCGCAAGCTTTCTTAAAAGAGATAGCCGCTCCTGCGTTATCTAAAGCCTGTGAGAGCTTTCTTAAGCGTAATATTCATGCTGAGATGCGCTATATTGGCGATCGGGTGCGTTTTGTGATTAAAGAAGATGAACAACATGATTTCGTGTATGGTTTACGTATTCGAGAACATTCTATTCCCAATCCCATTGAAAGTGAGATTAAAGAAGGAGAGCACAGTTATTATCGGGTTGAAGTTTTCTTAGAACACGGTGGTCAGCATTACGATGTGATGGGCTACACCGAAGAGCAATTGCTTGCCGATGTGGTCACACAATATGAGCGGTATTTGCATTATTTGCATTTATCCAGTTCTGAGTATTTAGGCGCAGAAGCTTAAGGCTTTTTTATGGGCTCATTTTGTTTTAATCGCGCATGATGCTTCGTTAAAAAGTGAAATGATAAAACCCTGTGTGACAATACACAGGGTTTTTGGTTTTTTAAAACGCTTATTTTCTGGCGTCAATTTTATGCCCATTATCGGCCAGTATGTTGTGACAAGTGTTTTACTTAACCCCGCCTTGGTATCGACGACACTTTGGCATTAATCCCAGTGTGTTAATTCAGTCATAAACAGTAATGCAAAGAAAAGCATTGCTGTGTCCTTTAGTTAGAGGGGGAACGGCGAACATTAAAATTAGGGTAACAGCCTAATGCATTAATGGTTTGATTAATTTCATGGGTTAATGCGTTTCTTTTCTTAACCAGCTCATTGATATAAATGGCTTGTTTATTGACTTCTTCTGTTATTTTTGTTGCTTGACGGTATTGGCTTTCTGATAAGGTTTTATTGTTATAATTTTGATATTGTTGATAATAATCATCATAGTGTATTTTTTCTTGCTCGATATCTAAATCAAGGGACTCAATGTGGGCTTTAAGGGTTTTTTCTTGACTGATCAAGTCGTCTTGACCAAGGTAAAGTGCATTCAGTTGAGTGGGAAGGGTGTAGCCTTTTCGATTATAGTTCGCATCTACTTGGCTGTCAGGTTGGGGGGAATACATCAAATGATTGGGATCGGTATGGTGCCCAAGTCCTAATGCATGTCCTATTTCATGCATAATAATGTTCGTCACCATATTTTCATCGCTTTGCACAAATTGTCCTTGACAATTACGGGCACCTAAGGAAATCGCTAATACACAGTGTTTGGGCTGTTCTTTTCCCGTTGACAAACAGGTGGCTAATCCTAAATGTGTGCTTGAGGCATATTTTTGCCATTTTATCTCGATACTGGGATTATTCGACTCGATAAAAGTGAGGCCGGGGTTGACTTGCTGCCAATAAAATAAGGCCTTGGATAAAGCTTCCATGGGAAGCCGCTGCTCTGGAAGCTTAGCAATATCATTGATGTTTTCAACTGAATACCGGATTTGCTGTATTCTTTGTTGTTTCGCCTCAGCGGGGACTGTAGCTAGAAAGCTTAAGGCGAGAATATAGCTAACTTTCAAAAAATGATAATGCTTCATGTTAGATACAGCCTCTTATCAGCGCGAATGTTATTTTGTGTTTAATTGAGAATATTATTGCTATTGTGACAAATAGTTTAATATTAATGTTGCAGCCTATAAAATAACCAACTGTATTATAAGTTAAAATTATAGTACAGGTCGAGAGATTGTTCGAGTGCCCCCGATACAGTTTCGAGATAAAGCTGTGAGAGTAAATAATAGCGAACCGTCATTTCATAGCCTGTATTAAACACGCCCATGCCATATTTAACCATGAGTTTGTCACCAATATAACCACTGATAGCGACTTTACCGTCATCATTGGTGTCCAGTTGGACATTTGAGAAGCCCAGTTTCTCAATCAAGCCTGTGGCAGTATTGGTCAAATTGCCGATGGTACCTGTGCCGACACCGGCTTGCTGACTTAATGTAAAAGCGGCGGTGAGCATGAGAGAATCGTTATCGCTTTCAAGGCCTGTGCCTTTGAGAATATAGGACAGGATTTCTGCTTGCTCCATTGAAGGTGAAGAGAATAAGGTCACAATGGGCTTTTTAGGTGTGCCTGTAATACGCACGCCAGCGGTAATATCATCTGCCTTGATTTCTCGAATGGCTTCAATGTTTAAACTGGGTTCATCCATCGGGCCCACAAATTGCAACTCGCCAGTATTGATGGTCAGTGTTTGTCCCATAAACTTGTACGTACCATCGATGATTTTAATTTCTCCAAAGAGTTGAGTTTGATGTTGTTCGGTTTGCTTTACATTTAAATTACCTGTTAATCTTCCCGTTAATCCCATACCTTCAATGCTTAATTGTTCACCGACTTTCATTTTCAAATTCGCTGTGATCACCATCGGATTATCGGCTTTTTCTTTTGTGGCGATACTGTCTTGAAAGACCACATCTTTGGAGATGGCAACGCCACCTTCAGGGAGCTTGACGATAGTAATTTCACCACTGGGTGCATCGAGTTCACCTGTGACGTTCATTGTATTATCGGCAATATCAATGGCGAGATCCGGTGCCAACTTGAGAATGGCTAGAGGGGGCTGAATGATGGATAATTCACTTCCTTTCAGTGTGAAGTGGGCTTTGGGGTGAGCTTGGGACCAATCAATATAACCTTCTGTTCGGGCTGTGCCATCTCCCATTTTCCATTGACCGTTAATGTTTGCTTTTTGTCCTGCTAAGGCGACTTTTAGATTTAAATTATCAATTAATGTTGGGTTGGCTGTAGTCAAAATACTGGCTTCTTTCAAGGTCACATGACCTGATAGTGTGGGTGAGCTCAGCGTGCCTGCAATGCTGAAATTACTGGTGAGCTCCCCTGTTAAGGTATCCAATTGAGGGAGGAAGTCCGCTAGGGCACTGAGTTTAACTTGATTAAGTTTGACATAACCTTCTAATTGTCTGTCCTCAGGTGCAATGTTGATGCTGAGCCGACTATTGATATTGGCAATGTTATTTGATTTCAGGGTGAGCGTGGTGAATATTTGCTTAGGATCCAGTAGGGCGTCAAGGTTTATCGCTTCATATTGCATGACTACAGGAGTATGCTGAGTATTACTCATTTGAATGAGTGTCAGGTTACCTGAGGATAGGGTTAATGACAGCTTGCCTACAGGTGATGTATTTTCAGCCCATTTTAGGGTGCTGGTCATTTTAGCAGGACCATTCCATGACACTTGACTAGGTAATAAAGGCGTCATTAAGGCACCTAAATCCCCTTGATAATCAATGGAAAACTGCCCGCTAGTGCCGAAGGTTGCCTGATTTGTGGAACAAAGCGCTCCTTGAGCATCTTTTAAACAAAAAGGACTGACTTTACCTCGTTGTCGTGCCTGATCCCAACTGATGGCAATCGGTCGATTTAATTGTGTATTACCTAGTTTTGAATTGAATGACAACTGTTCAATATTGATATTGAACAGGTGTTTCTCTAGGTTTGAATCGCTTGTTATTTGACTATTCAGTGCGATGTCGCCCAAGGTTGTGATTTGAGTTTCTTGGTTTTGGGAGTCACCTTTCATGTGAATATTGGCTGATGTCAAAGAAAGAGGGTTTAGGGAGATAGTGTTGCCTGATAGTGTGAGGTTAAAGGCATTATTATCAAATAAATCAATGGTTGCAGATAGATTGGCTTTATCCAACGTGTAATTCAAATAACTGAGATTAATGGCATTAAAAATCGCATTGGCTTTTGGTTGGCCCGCTTCTCCTGTGATTTTTATATCGGCATTGATTGTGCCTGCTGCATTAGGATCCCAAAGCTGTAGTTCCGGTATGGATAATTGACCGTTAAGCGCCCAGTTATTGGTAACATCGCCATTAAGGGTTAACTGACTTTTAAACGCGATTAAATTCAGCTGATTTGCACTGAGCTGAAAATCATTATTGACTGATATATCCCCGGTGAGTGATAAAGGGTAGTTATCGATTGTGCCCTCTAGCTTGGCTTTTTCGATTGCGACTTGCCATGCTTTATCCTTGAGATCAATTTTACCTTTCGTTGAAAATGTGCCTGTTATTTGGCTCATGGGAATGGGATAATCTAATGTTATATTTAAGGGGGATAACTCTAATTGACTGGCGTCGAGTTTATTAGTTGAGGCATTTGCCTGCCATTCTATGGCGTTATTATACGATAAAAAGCCTGTAAATGTGACGTCTCCCATCGGACTTTTGGCTTCAAAGTCATCAATTTTGAGTGTGCTATTGGTATGAGTAATATTGGTGGTAATGGAGGCTTCAGGCTGAAAAGGGGTGATAATATTCCCTGTTAAACTTGCCTTTTGTTTGGTCAGAGAGCCCTGACTACTGAAATGAAGATTGTGTCCTTGATAAAGTGCAGTATCCAATGGCCAGATAATGCTAAGTGCGTTAAGGTCTACGTGATAATCCAGAGTCGGAGCGGTTAAATTGATGTGTCCTTTAAGGGTTAAATTGGTCTGGCCGTTGGCGGTTAAATCAATTTGTAGATCGCTAAAATCATTCGTAACATTTAAATTAAAGGATTGATTATTCAGTTTGGGTATTTCTTTGAGTTGAGTGATCTTGCCATTGGCTTGAACATCGATAGGGTAGTGCTCTGTGAGCTGCATATCCCCTTTAAGGTTGATTTCACCATCGGTATGCACTGCAAAAAACGTGTCGACATGAATAAGGTAACTTTGGTAGCTCCCTGTTAATGTGACTTTTTTAAAATAGTCTTGACGCTGACCTAATATCAAGTTGCCTTGGAGTAAGCTTAGCTTGTCAACAAATACAGGGATAGGCATGAAGACTTGTGGGAGCTTGGCCATGGCCCACTCATTGGCAGTTGTGTTTATTGATTTAGGTTGCGCTTTTTTGGCTTGAGTATAATTTGATGTACCAGCGGATCTCGAATGGGCTAAAGAGGTTGAGCTGATTGAATTATTGGCCGGTGTGTCTCCTAAAGGAATATTCACTTTCCAATCCGTTGCACTAATATCTTTGACGCGGATCCCTGTGCTTGTCCATTGTGCCTGAGTGTTGAGCTTTTGAATATCAAAGGTCATGTCATTGACCCTGACTTGTATGTTATGAAGTTCAGATTGGGCTAATTGAATGGCAAATGGCAAAATAATTGTACTTTCACTGTTTGTTTCTTGCTCGGTGTTTTTGGTTGTTTCACTAGAGCTTGGCAGGGCATCAGTATCGATATCTACGGTGACTTTATTTGTATTAAGCTGTTTTACACACAGCTGGTTTTGCAGTAGACACAGGGGTTGCCAAACCACATCAAGATCGATGACCTCTACCTTGATCCCGGGCATTGACCAATGGGCTGAAGACAAGCTCAATCCTTTATTGAGAGTACCATTGGCATAAACGATATTGAGATCAGGGATCAAGTTATTGGCGATATTAATGGCAATACGCGTGCCAGGTTGGGTGCCCACTAATGCAGCAAAGCAGATTAATATAAACAGAGGAATATAAATCGCACTGCGAGTGATGAATTTGAAGGCGCGCCAGCAAAAGCGTTTCAGCTGGGTTAGCCTGGAGGTTGATTGAGTCACCTGCTTAGAAGGAGAGGTCTTTTTTTTCGAGAGGGTGTTGTTTATCATAGTTCCGATCCCATTATAATGTGGATCCGCCAAGGGCGATCTAAGGTATCGTTTTTTTGTAAGCCTATGCCTAAATCCAGTCGTATAGGTCCGATAGGCGAAATCCAAGCAATGCCTGGGCCGACGGAGACAACGGGATCAAACTGACTTGTGTCATATGCATTACCAGCATCAACAAAAAGTGCTCCTCGCCAGCTAGGGGTAAAATAATATTGATATTCTAAGCTGCCGACAATCAAGTAACGTCCTCCAACAACTTCCCTTATTTGATTGCCGTCTGAGTCGGTATAATCAATATAAGGGCCCAGTTCATTGTAACTGTAACCCCGAATACTTTGATCGCCGCCGGCAAAATAGCGTAATGAAGGAGAAATTTCCGCTAGATTACTGTCATCGGTGACATTAATCCCTAAGTCTAATCTCGACACAAAACGGTGCCTGGTAAAAAAGGTGTCAATCCATTTGAACTTGGCTTCCATTTTTAGCAGTCGAATGGTGGAGCCCAGATCAGGATCGCCATAGGCAATAGAATAAGATTGCATAGTACCAGATTTCGGATCTAGGCTGCTATCACCTCGAACTGTTTTGGAGAGACTACTGCCAAATAAGATAAATTGAGGGTCGTAATTGACATTGGATTGATTGTATTTCTCTTTTAAGGCTTCAACAGAGTAAGAAAAAACCCACTTATCTTTTAATCTGTGCTGACGAGCAACACCAATGAGGTATTGGGTCGAATCAAGTTGACCCGTATTGTAATATTTCTCGCTGCTGGTACTGTATTCTTGTGTGAGTCCATAATAGTCTCGAATAATACCAAATCGAATTTTCAATAAATCATCCAGTGGATCGGTCAATGGAATACTGTATGTAGTGAGGAGTTTAGGTCGGTTTAAAGACCATTGAGCCGTGGTGGTTTGTGAATGCCCATAGCGATTAATTTGTGGTGTTTGCCAGGTGACACTGATCCTAGGTTCGATGTTATTATTTGTGGTGTTACCTATATCGGCGCCAAGACCCAATTTAATGGAATGATCCGGTCGAGGGGAGAGGTTAACATTAATGGGGATTACATCGCTATTGGCTTGACTCATTAAAGGTAGCACTTGGATATTAGAGAAATAGCCAGTGTTTAGTAGTTTTTGATTCAGTTGATTCAAAGCACTGCTGCTATAAGGTGCCCCCGTTTTGAATGGGATCAGTCTATTTAATAACTCAGGTTCGAGTGTCGAGCCTTCAAAAGTGACATTGCCCAAACGATACCGATCACCCGATTGATAGTAAAGATTAATTTTCGCTAAGTTTAAATCTCGATTAACGATAATTTGAGATTGGGTATATTTGCCATCAAAATAGCCTCGAGCTAATGCCATGGAGACCAACTGAGACTTCATTTGTTCGTATGTCCCTTGATTGAGAATATCGCCTGGTCGTATTTTTAATTGATTAAGCCATTGATTAAATACGGGATCGTCTAGTAACTCTCCTTGAATACGAATATCTATCCATTGTAGACGGGTGGGCTCACCTAAGGTCACATTAATATTGAGTGTCCAAGCTGATTTTTCATGTTGCGTGGTTTTTTGTTTAATGATGCTATGGTAGTAGCCCATGGATTGTAAGGCGGCATCAATATTATCTTTTGCATTAAAAAGATAAGCACGCCGTTGAACACTGGATGTGGGTAATGTGCCTAGATGGGCTTCAATATTTTTTTTTAATGCCTTATTGACACCAGTGATGTTTAGTTTAAGCCAGTCGTTGGCTTGCGCTGTCATAGAAATACACATGCACAATAGCAAGAGTAAACAAACAGTCATGCTTTTATGAAAAAGTGTGAACAAAAAAGATCCTTTTATCACTTTAAGAGTCAATGAGGGTTAGGCGTTGCCTGCGTCATATTCATTTTCTAATCAATCTCTTTATGGTTTATCGCGTCTAAAGAGTCAATTCATTTGGTGCCTTTTTTAAAGGCTTGAGCATCATACCTTATTTTAATCTCTTGTAAGCATTCAAGTCGTTTGGAGTTAGAGTTTAATTAATAATAATATAAACTTATCAAGCTTAAAAAGCGAATAAGCTGACAAGAATAAAGCCCTTTTTATTGTCTTAGTCAGTGTTAATTCAGGCTTTATTATCCCTTTTTTCACTTGTCATTGGTGTTTGATAAGGTGGTTTTATTTTGGCTGTAAGTCATCCATAAACTTAAGTGGAAATATTAACTAAACTTAAAGAGAGTTTTGATTTTAGGGGAAGGGCTATGGATTCTATTAAAGTGAAAGATTATATGGATAGGCAGCCAGTGCTTTTGAGGCCAACAATGTCACTTGCTACGGCTGTAGATTGGTTGCTTGATAAGCATAAACTGGGAGCAGCGGTGGTGGATGATGAGCAGCACATTATTGGTTTTTTAACGCAACAAGATTGTTTAGCTGTCATGCTTAAGAGTAGTTATCATTGTGATCTGACTGCCACTGTAGCAGATTGTATGCTCACTGATGTGATAATCATGACACCAGAAACCAGTATTTTAGAAGTGGCAGGGCAAATGACAGGAATAAAACCTAAAGTGTATCCGGTCGTCGAGAATGACCGTGTATTAGGGACAATTAATCGCACCCATGTGCTAAAAGCTATTAACCTTTATATGCAGCAAAGCTATCTTACTCCTCTATAGCAAGGTCAACTTTACTGAGTCATCAATATTGGCTGAATAACATTATTAAGGAACAATAATGGACAAGGACAAGGACAAGGACAAGGACAAGGACAAGGACAAGGATCATAGGGTAATACCAGTGAGTTCGGCTTATGGGCATAAGTTAGGCTTTGGGCGTCAACCGGCATTATTTGTTTGTGATGTGACCCAAGGGTATAGCGATCCTACTCACCCCAGAGGGATGGATATGTCTGCACAAAAGGTCAAAATTAACCAATTGATCCAGCATTTTCGTGTGCTGTCTTTGCCGATTATTTTTAGCCGTATAGTATTTAATTCCGCTGACATTAGTCATTGTCTCTGGCTAAAAAAAATTCCCAGTTTGCAAACTCTTCTTCCTGGTTCTCCAGAAATAGGCATTGCTGATGATATAGATTTTAATGCAAAAACGGATCACCTTATCAATAAGAAAGGGGCATCTGTATTCATGGGAACCAACATGTTAACTATTTTGAACAATCATAATATTGACACACTCATTCTAACGGGAGCAACAACCAGTGGATGTCTATACATGTCAACAGTGGATACCATACAGTATGGGTTTAGGCCGATAGTGGTTGAAGATGCGGTGGTTGATCGCTGGCCTAGTTCTCATGAATTAGCAATAAAGCAATTACAGTCTAAATATGCCGATGTGGTTAAGGCACAAGAGGTGTTGGCATATTATTTGTCTTAGATGACAGCATGTTTGAGTTAATGAAATTTGTCATGAATTTTATTCATCAATGCCATATTGTTTTTTTATGACGGCTAATTCGAGCAATATTATTGTGTCAGCCTTTTCCTAATACATTGACTTATAAATTCATTTTGTATATTTTCAATGCAAGATTGCAATTAGCTTTATTCAACTCAACAATATTTAAGTGGACAAAATGACTGTAAAGGATGGCATTAAGGACTGTAAAAGTGAGCAAGGCATGAGAGGTGCGCATGGCGTCACCAAGCCGACTATCACTATTAGACAATATTGCACTGCGGATGCTATTTCGACGTGGGAGTTGTTTTTCCATACTATCCGTCATGTAAATATTCAGGATTATTCTCTTAAACAAGTGACGGCTTGGGCTCCAGATGAGTTTGATTTAAATATATGGCAGGAAAAAATGGACAGGATAGCGCCTTTTATTGCTGAAATACAAGGTGTTATTGTTGGCTATGCAGATTTGCAAGCGGATGGTTATATTGATCATTTTTTTTGTCATCATGAATATCAAGGCATGGGAGTGGGAAAAGCACTCATGCAGCATATTTTTATGCAAGGTCAGCTAGCGGGTATCATGCGTTTTTATTCTGATGTGAGTCTTACCGCAAAAATGTTTTATCACCATTTTGGTTTTCAAGTGGATGAGCAACAAGAGGTGCGTATTCGGGGTGAAGCATTGACGAATTTTAAAATGGTCAAAGTGGTGTAGTTTATTATCGTTTAGATTTCTCTTCTATGTTCTTTCAAATGGTCTGGTAACGCCAAGCCACTTAAGGACTGTTGGCAGGCCTAAATAGGCTGAGTGTCTATGGGGCTGATAATATTTATTGGGATTAATAAGGAGGATTAATCATGTCGATACAAAAGTGGGGCGCTTTAGCGGCGTTTACTGAAGCGGTTATTTATCTATTTGGCTTTATTTGGTTTTTTGCCGTTTTGGATCCCAGTCATCTAGTGGAGGCGAGCTGTGCGGTTGCGCCTTGTATTGATGATACGGCAGCTACGTTATCGAAGATAAATATTGAGTTTATGATTAATCATCAAGACAGTTATTTTTTAGGTTATTTGGTGTGTGGCATTCTGTTCAGTTTCGTTTTAATCATCCTTGTTCAGGCGCTTTATCGACGTTTTAAACCTGTCGCTCCCGAATTGATGAGTTTTGCGACAACCGTAGGTTATCTTTGGGCAGCGATTGTGCTTGCCAGTAGTTTGGTTTTTTTAACCGGTTTAGGGGCATTAGTTCAGGATTATAGTGCAGATGCTGAGCAAGCTATGACGGTTTATCAAAGTGTATCGATAGTGATTGATGCGCTGGGCGGCGGTATTGAACTCGTGGGCGCTTTGTGGGTATTACTTGTCAGTTATGTGGGGTTAACATATCGAATTTTCCATGCTTGGGTGCATTTCTGGGGCATAGTCGTAGGCATATCTGGCGTACTGACGCTTTTTTCGGGTTTATCATTTTTATCGACGTTGTTTTTATTTGAAATGATGACCGCGATTTTTGGTTTAGGGCAAATAGTCTGGTTCATTGGTTTGGGAATCGAAATGTTGAAAGAAAGTCGTTCAAGTTCAAGTGTTACGGGGAGTCAGGCATGACAAGTTCAACTCAAATTACTTTGTTATTAACCCAAGATATTAGATGAGAAAAATAAAATGAAATTAGTTGTTCAATTTGTTAATGCGTTTACCGATGAGATATTTAAAGGAAATTCCGCCGCTGTGGTGATCACAACGACTGAGTTGTCAGAGAAATTGATGCAATCAATTGCAACGGAAAATAATTTATCGGAAACGGCGTTTGCCGTTAAACAAGCGGATGAAAGGTACCACATTCGATGGTTTTCACCGATAAAGGAAATTGATTTTTGTGGGCATGCGACATTAGCCACGGCTTTTGTGCTTTTTAATCAAGGGAGAAATGAAGGAAGCTCACAAGAAAAATTGACTTTTTTTGCTGATGCTGTGGGAGAGATGGCGGTGATCAATACCACATCCGGCGAGATACAAATGAATTTTCCTAATCAGTTACCTAAACGAGTAACCTCGTATCCACCTGCGTTATTAAGTGGTCTGTCTATTCCTCCTCAAGAGGTTTATCTTAATCAACAAGCTTATTTTGTTGTTTTTGAAAATGAAAAAGATGTCATCGACGTTAGGCAGAATAAAGAGTGTTTGATGCAATTAGCGCCTTTTGATGTGGTTGTCACTGCTAAATCGAAACAACATGATTTTATCTCACGCTACTTTTGGCCTGCGAATGGGGGAGATGAAGATCCAGTAACAGGCTCTATTCACGCTGGATTAGCCCCTTTATGGGCACTGAAATTGAGCAAAATTGGAGTGAGTCAATCGACTTTTGAGGCTTACCAAGCATCAAAAAGAGGCGGAAAGCTCACCTGCCATGTTAAGGGGGATAGTGTGCTTGTTTCAGGTCGGGCGGTACAGTATTTAGAAGGCGTGATTGATGTGCCAAATGAACAGGTATAATGTTCATTGGCTGCCTGAATATGCACTAAGATAACGCCCAATGTGCTAGTTTAATAATAGATCTTCAATGACATCGAGGCAAATTTCGTCAAATTGCGGTAAGTCTTGATTACTTTTTTTGATTTGCTGCATTTTTTCAATCGCTTCGCGAATGTTTAAAGGGAGGGTGTCGCTGGGGGCTTCCTTGCCCGGCCAAGCATTATCTCTTGTCGCTTTGTCGGGCCAGCGTGAATAGGCAACCCATAAATTATCTTCACCTTTATGTAGGCAAGACCCAATTGCACCCCGCTGCTCTACAAAATAGTGAGCGACTTGAGTCCAATATGTTTGATAAATATTTTCTTGTTCGGGTTGTAAACTAAAACGATAGATAACAGCAAACATGTTTTTTCCTCAGTGGACGGAAGTCATATGAGTATAACAATCATATTGAATGCTTAGTTTTCAGCTTTCCTATTCTCTTTAGCAATAACATAAAAAATATTTAAAACAGCATCTTGCTTAATATTTTGTTCTTGTTTATGTATTGATGTTTAATGACTGCGCATACATGAACGAGAATGAGAAAAAAGAGCAGATAACATGAGTAGCGATGTAAGAGGAAAAAAAGGTCACAAATGTTGTCATGTTCTATTAAGGGGTTAATATATTCAATGTTGCCTAATAAGGTTACAGGTTTGTTTAGCATGAAAAACCCAGTGATATAAACAAGAAACATTAAAAAATACAATAAGGCGTGAACCATGTGAGCGGCACTTTTTTGTATTGCTGGCATGGGAACTTGCTGAGGCTCTGTTCTAAAAAAACTCCAAATCCATCTCGGGATAAAAATAAGCGAGGATACAAAAGCTAATGAGATATTTAAGCGGGAAATGAAGTGCCACAATGGTGTGTTTTCTTCGATAATATGCAAACTAAAACCTGCAAGCATAGTGTAAATGATAATACTGGCCATCAGCCAATGAAAGAGTTTTGTCCAAAAGTCGTACTTAAGTGCTTTATTATTGTGATCTAACATGGAACTTCCACTAATCTATTGAAAATAAACTTAAATGTTTAAGTTTTATCTTGTTTTATTTGTAATGAGATATGTAACATAGAGAGTTTGAATGGGAGCTTTCTTGTCATAGAAATGATAAGTGAAAGGGCTGAAAATGTGATTTAAAGTGTGCTTGTTTAGGGGAGGTTAAGCTTTCTCTTGTCAGTGGTAATAAAGAATAGGGCCTTATCGTCTCCATTCTATCAGATTCCATGTGTGAATAATTGCTATAGGGCAGTAAACACAGTGCACCAGAGAGATTAAGTGGAAGTCAATAGAAGACGTTAACAGCAAAGGGAAGTTATGAGAGAGCTAAATACATCGAAGACATTGGATGCATTACTTAAACGAGCAGGGGAGTACCACCCTGTTTATCGAGGAGGATTAGCGACTCATTTACCTATGGTTTTAACCGCACTGCACGGGTTAGGGGCGTCAAATGAAAAATTAGAGCAAATTTTTCA
This sequence comes from uncultured Shewanella sp., assembly GCF_947491715.1. Lineage (GTDB taxonomy): Bacteria > Pseudomonadota > Gammaproteobacteria > Enterobacterales > Shewanellaceae > Shewanella. The sequence goes on from NZ_CANLKR010000003.1 coordinate 104,655, forward strand.
GATGAGTACCGATAAGCTGACACTTATCGGAAGTTTGGAAGAGACCAAGGTGATTGACAATGTCATGACACATTTAGGCGAAAGGGGGAATTTACAGCGTATTTGAAGTATTTTAAACATCAATTGCAAATAGAGGGAACTCATACAGTATTACATCGTTTCTTACCTCAATTAATACCGGGGCTGGCGGCTTCAGCTTTCCATGGGTTAATTCGATTATCTTATGCTATTCAAGTCAATAATGACCATGAAGTGGCGATGGCTTTAGCGTATTGGTGCGCTGAGTTTCAAGCTATAGAACTGGGTGATAGCACCACTTCTGAAACATTAAGCTCTATTATGACAAGATTGGCACCCGTAGGTGCTGAGCATCGCTTTAAACCGAGAATTATTGTCAATAGAGTGGATGAAATGGTCAGTTTATTGCGACAAAGAAAAGCAGTATGTATGCCCAAAAAAATCGACTTTGATGATGTCAGGCAATTTTGTGTTGGTGCATTTTACGCCCAAAATGATTTTACGCTGTTGCACACAGTGACGACGTGCCAGGCTTTTTCAACGATCATGCCTTATCTTACCGACATTGAAGGCAGTGTCAGAATATTATGGAAAGCCATATTGGTAGCCTATTTAAGCACTGGATTGCATTATTTTGATGTGACAGCTTATCCTCTTAAAAACGCTGCAGAACCAATAGAGGTAGACTTTGAGACGATTATTGCTCAGGTAATATTATCTTGTGAGCCCCATGTTATTAAGCTGGTTTATACCTGTTTTTGTGAATATCAACAATATCAAGATCCGCTTTACTTCCAGTTGGCTAAAAGAGCCATTTCTGGAGGATATGATTAGGGCCTGTTGATCTTTGGTGGTTGAATTATGTCCGAGATAAACGTGTTTTAATCGCGACGAGAGGGATGACGCCTAGTAATCTAAGCAAATTTCTCCCAACAAAGAGTAAAACACGTTTAGCCGGATCCTGCTTTATAAAAGAATGAGGACAGCGTTTGTGGCTTCTTTCTACGGCGTTATCGCTTGTTTATGTACGACCCCATGGATGGGGGAGGTAGAGCGATGTTTGAACTAAAGCCGAGAATAACTACACCGCACAAGCTCTGCCTTGTATAAAAACCCACAAACTGCTGCAGAAAACATCACCAAAGATCAACAGGCCCTAGTTCACAATATTCTTAATTGTCTTTATATGATGATATTGAGGTGAAAGTCTGATTGCCGTTGAGTTTTTTATCGATTATTGGATTGGTTTTTTATTCGTGATTGCGCCTATGCTTATACCATTACTGTTCTCTCGTTTTGGACTGCTAACATGTTAATATTATCAATTATTTTAATTCACGGGATTGAAAGGCTATCATGAAGAAAATATGGATATTGGTCGTATTGTTTTTACTCAATGGTTGTTTAGGCATGCCGCAAAATATGACGCCGGTGAAAAATTTTGATGTGAATCGATATGTGGGGACTTGGTATGAAATTGCAAGGTTAGATCATTCCTTTGAGCGAGGGTTAACCCAAGTGACTGCGCAATATGCTTTACGTGATGATGGTGGCGTTAATGTCATCAATCGCGGATTCTCACCTAAAAGTGATGAATGGAAAGAAGCGGATGGTAAGGCCTATTTTGTGGGAGCAACCGATGAAGGCTATTTAAAAGTCTCTTTCTTTGGGCCTTTTTATGGCTCTTACGTGATTTTTGATTTATTGCCCGAAAAAGTGAGTCAGCAAGATTATCAGTATGCCTTTGTGTCTGGGCCGGATCTCTCTTATTTATGGTTATTATCGCGGACGCCAACCGTGCCTTCTGCGGTATTGACTGATTTCATTGCTCAATCTAAAGCTCTGGGTTTTGATACCCGTGAATTGATCATGGTTGAACAAGGAAAATAGCCGGTAAATGGAGAAATAAAAACAGCTGGGAAGCACAGCTGTTTTTATTCGTAATCGACTTAGCTTATCTTTGTTAAGATATGAGTGTTTAGAAATTAGCCGATTTTGCTGCGCGAGGGAAAGGGATCACATCGCGAATATTGGCTACACCTGTCACATATGAGACAAGACGCTCAAACCCTAAACCAAAGCCTGCGTGAGGCACAGTGCCATAACGACGAAGATCGCGATACCACCAGTAATCTTCTTGATCCAGCTCCATTTCAGCAAGGCGTGCATCCAGTACGTCTAAACGTTCTTCACGTTGCGCCCCGCCAATGATTTCACCAATGCCGGGTGCGAGCACGTCCATTGCGGCAACGGTTTTGCCATCATCATTTAAGCGCATATAAAAGGCTTTGATGTCTTTTGGATAGTTTTTCACGACAACAGGTGCTTTAAAGTGCTCTTCGGCTAAGTAGCGCTCATGCTCAGATTGCAGATCGATACCCCACTCAACATCAAACTCAAACTGTTTACCGCAGTTTTTCAATATTTCTACCGCGTCAGTGTAATCCACTTGAGCAAAATCACTGCTGACAAATGACTCAAGACGTTCAAGGACGGTTTTGTCGACACGTTGAGTAAAGAATTCAAGATCGTCACGACGCTCTTCTAATACGGCTTTAAAGCAATACTTCAGCATGGCTTCAGCAAGGGCGGCAGCATCTTCAAGATCGGCGAAGGCGACTTCAGGTTCAACCATCCAAAATTCAGCTAAGTGGCGACTCGTATTTGAGTTTTCAGCGCGAAAAGTGGGACCGAAAGTATAGATTTTCGACAGGGCGCTGGCATAGGTTTCGCCGTTTAGCTGGCCTGAAACCGTTAAGAAAGATTCTTTACCGAAAAAATCTTCACTGTAATCGACTTTGCCATGCTCATCACGGGGCAAGTTTTCAAAGTCTAAGGTTGAGACTTTAAACATTTCACCGGCACCTTCGCAATCGGATGCGGTGATAAGTGGCGTCGACACCCAAATAAAGCCTTGCTCATGATAAAAACGATGAATGGCTTGTGATAAACAGTTGCGCACACGCGCAACGGCGCCAATAATGTTGGTTCTTGGACGTAGGTGAGCTAGCTCGCGTAAATGTTCTATCGAGTGACGTTTGGCCGCCATTGGATACGTATCTGGATCGTCCACCCAGCCAGTGACTTCAATGCTTGTCACTTGTAATTCAAAAGACTGGCCTTTACCTGGTGAGTCAACCACTTCTCCTGTCATAACAACAGAGCAACCGGCCGTTAATTTTAAAATTTCGTCATTATAATTGACTAAATTATTAGGCACTACACCCTGAATAGGGTCAAAGCAGGAACCATCATAGACGGCTAAAAATGAAATTCCAGCTTTAGAATCACGACGGGTTCTTACCCATCCGCGTACCGTGATTTGCGATCCAATCGCAAAGTCACCCTTAAATACAGAAGCGACAGATGTAATGCTCATTGTTGCTCAGTTCTCCAACGAAAAGTGTTAATTAAAATTAGGATGTCCATCTTACCCTGCTGAGGACTTTTCTCAAGTGTAAACTGAGGTAAGTTGCAATTAGAGGACAGATATTAGGTTTAAAGCGGTGATTGGTTCAAAAAACTGCAATAAAACAGAGGACATATTGTACTTTTCTCATTCATTATCGTTTATTTGTTGTTTGGTTATATTCAGAGATAAATGAGAGTATGAGCAAAATGAACAAGGCTCTCGTTAATGCGTGTCTAAATGTTGGCACAATAGCTCAATGATGGCCGCCGTTGCACCCCAGATGAGATGATGCCGATAAGGAATAAAATAGACAGGGTAAGTATGCCCTTTTCGAGAAAAAGGCTGCATTTTTCTGTGGGTTTTATTCAGTAAATAGGATAAAGGCACAGTAAAATATTCAGCGACTTCTGCTGCATCGATTTGAGGTGTAAAAGGGGCTTTAACGATCCCAAGTACGGGGGTGATTTCAAACCCTGTGAGGGTATGTTGCGGCGGAAACTGTCCAATCACGTCAATATTCGCTGCTGAGAGACCAATTTCTTCTTTTGCTTCTCTTAAGGCCGTGTCAATCAGGTTGCTATCACTTTGCTCAACTTTGCCGCCTGGAAAGCTGACTTGACCGGGATGGGCGCGTAAATGAGTGGGCCTGCGGGTGAATATTAGGTGGAGTTCGTTGTTAATGAGTTGCAAGGCCAGTAGCACCGCCGCAGGTGTTAAGGGGGCATTCACGACTAAGGGATGAGGCGAGGGGAGTGTGTGCACATGATAGCGCAATGTAAATTCATTTAATGTCATTAGCGGATACTGAACGCTGTGCTGCCAGTATTGATTAGCTTGATATGATCTAATTTGATCTTTTTTTGCATTGTATTCATGCCGTCATCCTTCATTACTTAATAGTGCTTTACTCTTTTATATTATCGCCTAAATTAATGCTCAAGCCAACGTAACTTTTTTCACTATTTTTAATTATGATGGCTTGAAAATGGGGTTATCGGTTTGCAAGGATCGGTAAAATTTGACTGACTTTATCATAGCTTTCTTGATATTCAGCTTCCGCTATAGAGTCTGCAACAATACCGCCACCGGCCCAGCAATATAATTGATTCTTTTCGGCGATTAAAGTACGGATAGTAATGCTGGTGTCCATTTGTCCATCTTGACTGAGGTAGCCCATGGAGCCGCAATACAGGCTTCGTCTTGAGGGTTCTAGCTCTTCGATGATTTCCATGGCCCTGATTTTAGGTGCGCCTGTGATAGAACCTCCTGGAAACGCTGCGCGCAGTAATTGAGCTGAATTGGCATCATCGCTGAGTTTAGCGGTCACAGTACTGACTAAATGATGAACGGCAGGAAAGCTTTCAATATTGAATAGCTGAGGCACTTGTACGCTGCCCGCTTGCGCCACTTTACCTAAATCATTACGCAATAAGTCCACTATCATCACATTCTCGGCCCTGTCCTTGATTGAGTGGCGTAAGGTGTGTGCAGATTGAGCATCTTCAATGGGATCAATAAAACGTGGCATGGTCCCTTTAATGGGCTTGGTTTGAATATGTCGATCACGCAGCTGAATAAATCGCTCAGGTGAAATGGATAATATTGCTTGTTCGGGTAATCGCATAAATGCCGAAAAAGGGGCTGCATTACTGGTACGCAGTGTTTGATAGGCTTGGTACTCGTCACCTTGATAAGTGGCTTTAAAGCGCTGGGTTAAATTGATTTGATAGCAATCACCGCTGTGTAAATAGGCTTGTACTTGGTCAAATTTATGTTGGTATTCTTTTTCTGTAAGTTGGCTTTGCCAAGTTGATGTTAAGGCGAAAGCAGCAGCCTTTTTAGGGGGAAAAGCTAAAATTGTCTGTAATTCATCGTATAAGGCTTTAGCTGCCGCTTCACCTTCATAATGAAGTAAATACCAAGCTTGTTCTTGGTAATCGAAAATCAGTGCCCAAGTATAAAAGCCGACGTTCATTTCGGGTAAGGCGATGTCTTTCACTGCTGTTTGGGGAATGTGTTCTATGTGGCGGCCTAAATCATAACTAAAGCTGCCCATGGCCCCACCGCAAAAAGGAAAAGAAGCGGTTTTCTTAACAGGAAAAAGCTGAGTTAAGGTTTGCTCTAATAATGAAAAGGGATCGTCACTAGAGCGTTGCACACTGTCAGGCTGTAGGTGAACATTTTGCCGTAAATGTACAGAAGAGGTATCAAAATAAGCGACTGTACTGGTCTGACCTTGGGTTGTTAAGGTGGCGATCGGTGCCGCACAGATAATATCAACATGGGCATCACAGTGATTAGCGTTCGCGGAATCGAGTAATATGGCCCACGGTGAGTCTGAAAAATAATCAAAAAGGGCTTCTGTGCTTAAATTACAATCAAAACGTTGAAAGAATAAGGCATTATGTGCCGTTTCGCTCATCGATTAGTCCTATTCAAAAAGTGCTGTTTAACTCAAAGTCGCGAAAGAGTATCATAATGTCTATAAATAAAATACGTATGCCAAGCCGGATACGAGAACGCGCCCCTATGAATGTGAATGAGGAAGTGTCTGTGAGTAAAGAAACACCTGTCATTAAACAAAGTGACTTAATTGAAAGCGTTGCCGACGCTTTGCAATATATTTCGTATTATCACCCTAAAGATTTTGTTGATGCGATGGCCGATGCTTATGAGCGTGAGCAAAGCACAGCGGCAAAAGATGCGATTGCTCAAATTCTGATTAACTCACGTATGTCAGCAGAAGGTAAGCGTCCTTTATGTCAAGATACGGGCATTGTGACGACGTTTGTCAAAATTGGTATGGGCGTGCAATGGGATAAATCGGATTTAACCGTACAAGAAATGGTTGATGAAGGCGTGCGCCGCGCGTATACCAACCCTGATAATCCACTTCGTGCATCGATTGTTGCCGATCCTGCTGGCAGCCGTAAAAATACCCGTGACAATACGCCGTCAGTGGTGCATGTTGAAATGGTGCCAGGGGATCAGATTGAAGTGATGATCGCGGCAAAAGGGGGCGGGTCGGAAAATAAAGCCAAAATGGCCATGCTCAATCCATCTGATGATATTGCCGCGTGGGTGGAAAAAGTATTGCCGACCATGGGCGCAGGCTGGTGCCCACCGGGCATGTTAGGGATAGGTATTGGCGGCACAGCAGAAAAAGCGGCTGTGATGGCAAAAGAGTCGTTAATGGAGTCCATTGATATTCATGAACTGCAAGCGCGCGGCGCTGAAACAACCGATGAAAAACTCAGATTAGAGATTTTTGACAGAGCAAACAAACTGGGGATCGGCGCGCAAGGCCTAGGCGGCGTGACCACTGTTTTGGATGTGAAAATTAAGTCGACAGCGACCCATGCTGCATCAAAACCTGTGGTGATGATCCCCAATTGCGCGGCAACGCGCCACGTGCATTTTCATCTTGACGGCACCGGACCTGCCGATCTTGAGCCGCCTTCATTAAGCGATTGGCCTGAAATCACTTGGGAAGTGGGTGACAGTGTTCGCCGTGTGGATTTAAACACGATTACTCAAGCTGAAATGGAAGAGTGGAAGAGCGGTGACACCATTTTACTCAGTGGTAAAATGCTAACGGGCCGTGATGCGGCGCATAAACGTATTCAAAGCTTAATTGAAAGCGGCGAAGGTTTACCTGAAGGTGTTGATTTTACCGGTAAGTTTATTTATTACGTCGGTCCTGTTGATCCCGTTGGCGATGAAGTGGTGGGGCCTGCCGGCCCCACGACGGCGACACGCATGGATAAATTTACCGATTTGATGCTGGATAAAACGGGTTTAATGGGCATGATAGGTAAAGCGGAGCGCGGTCCTGCGACGGTTGAGTCTATCAAGCAACACAAATCAGTGTATTTGATGGCAGTGGGCGGCGCGGCTTACCTTGTGTCTAAAGCCATTAAGAAGTCCCGTGTGGTGGCATTTGAAGACTTAGGAATGGAAGCCATCTATGAATTTGATGTCAAAGACATGCCTGTGACCGTTGCAGTCGACTCACAAGGAGTTAATGCCCACGAAACCGGCCCCGCTATTTGGAAAGTGAAGCTAAATAGTTAATATTTTTTTAAAATTATATAGTTAAAAGCCCTATCGAACCATCGATAGGGCTTACTCATTAAATAAAAATGCCTTCAGAGTTTCTTTTGGCAACAGTTTCAACATCTTTTCTTTTATCTTTTGAAGACTTTTTCCTATATATACCCAAACCACTTGAAGATGCAGGATTCAGCTGGAATTAAAACGCGTTTAGGCAAGGCATTGAATTGAGGGCTTAGTTATTCTAAGTTGATATTCAATAACGCAGAATAAAAGTGTTTTAAACCAGCCCGTTGGGAGCCTGTAAAAAGACTAACTTCTACGTTGCATCACCTCAAAAGGCAATAAGCATTCTTTCAATAATGCGCCTTGAATTAAGCCTTTTTACGGGCTCTGAAAACATGCACTTTCAAGTGGCTTGGGTATATCCCTTTTATCAATTAAATCCAATCAAAATATATCCTTAAAAACGTTATCACGGTTAAGTCATTTCAATAACGAGGGAGTTACTATGCATGATAAACAGCAGCTAATTGTATTCACTGGTGGGCCTAGCTCAGGAAAAACCAGTATTATTAACACGATAACATCAGGAGGGGAAAAGTGTGTCGTGGAAGTGGGTCGTCAAGTCATTAAATCGGAAGTGTTAAAGGGAGGGCAAGCACTTCCATGGGGGAATAAAACGCAATTTCGAGATCAGATGTTGAAAGCAGAACTTTCTTCCTACCAAACCAACCAGCATAGTTCAGGTAAGGTCTTTTTTGATAGGGGTATTATTGACTGTTATGGGTATTCCTTGCTTGAACAGTTAGCGTTCACCGATGAACTTGTGCAAGCTTGTAAGGAAAATAAATATCATCAGGCTGTTTTTATTTTCCCACCTTGGAAAGATATTTATGTTAATGATACAGAAAGAAAGCAAGGGTTTAAAGAAGCGATAAAAACCTATGAAGCAATGTATGCAGCGTATACTTATTTTGGGTATACATTAATAGAAGTTCCTTTTGTAAGCGTGGAAGAAAGAGTGAAATTTATTTTTACCTCATTGGGTTCGATGTCATCTTAGTGATGACTTTATTTGACGGTTTCTAATGAATAATAAATAGGAAGAGATATTATGAAAACAGCTATTATCACATTGGATTTAATCAATGAAATTTGTCATGAAAAGGGGAAGTTGGCTCAATATGCCGATCGTATTGAAGCGCGTCATATTATTGCCAATACGAATCAATTGACGCAATGGGGGCGTGAACAAGAGCACTTAATTTGTCATGTGCGTGTGGGGTTTCGAGCCAATCATAAAGAAGTGTCATCTGCCTCGCCTTTGTTTCTTGGTGCTAAGGTGAATAATGCATTGGTATTGGATAGCTGGGGAGGGGCATTTTGTGAGTCATTGAATCGCGACGTCACGGATGTGGGTATCATTAAGCATCGCGTGAGTGCTTTCTATGGTACTGAGCTGGATGTGCTGTTACGGGCAAATCGCATTGAACGGTTAATTTTATGCGGTGTGTCGACCAATAATGCCGTTGAGTTAACCGCACGAGAAGCACACGATAGAGATTATTACGTGACGGTTGTGACCGATGCATGTGAAACGAATACGGATGAGGAGCAAAAAGCCAGTTTGCGTTTTTTATCTCGGTTTGCTCAGTTAAGCACTGTGAATGACGTTATAGCAGGTTGAGAGCATAATACGCTCTTATAATGATTAAATATGGATCATTTTAATGGGCAATGGAGCTGACGATATGACAGAACAGCGTATTTCAAATCATGATTTCTTAATCAGTGTCGTTTTAATGTTATTTGCGGCTTTTTCTTTGTCGGTAGTCGCGTTACTGGGTAAAGAGTTAACGGGGTTAATTGATTTTCCTGTTTTGATTTTTTTACGGTTTTTCATTCCTTTTCTTATTTTATTGTGGATAGCGATTGTGTTATTACAAGAAAAATGGGATTTGAGCCAGTGGCGGCTGCATTTGTTTCGCGCATTACTGACGGTGTCTTCTCAGTATTGTTTATTTTTTTATTTATTTCATGGTTCGCTATTGAATGGCACTTTACTTTTTACGACTTCGGGACTTTTTTTGCCTTTTATTAGTTATTTATGTTTTAGAACCGCAATAAAAGTGAAAACGTTAGTGGCCACATTGGTCAGTTTTATCGGTGTGAGTCTTATTTTACAAGCCTCGGGTGAGATGAATTGGGTGATGTTTATAGGGTTATTATCCGGTTTTTTAAATGCATGTTCACAAGTCACAATGCACTATTCTTCTAAAAAAGGATCGGCTTTTGATGTGACACTAATGATGTTTGCTTTTTCAAGTTTTTATACATTAATGATTGTACTTATGTTTGGTCATTTGACGCCATTAGCGCATGTTTTTGTATCACCTAATGTTGAGGTTCAATGGCTTATTCTTCTTGGACTGGCCGTATTTACTATTAGTAATCAATCTTTACGGACTAAGGCCTACGGTTACGTGAATAAGCCTGCCAGTTTAACGCCATTTTACTATGTTTCAATTGTCTTTTCGGCTCTGTTAGATTGGTTTGTTTATGATAGAAGCTTGCAATGGCATGCATATGTGGGTTTTTTATTCATTTTTATGGCGGCAGTCGGTATGTCTTGGCGTGGCCGAGATCCAGCTGTGAAATCTTAATATTTGAATTAAAATCAGGAGAATGTATCATTTTATATTGATTTAGCTCTATCATTTCATGTTGATTTTTATCCAGAACAAGGATGTATAAATGCTTGCGGTTGTTATTGGTGTAATACCAATTCTATTATATAGATGATCAATTCAGAGCTTCTCAGGCTTTTCAATTCAAGGCGCATTTATGCTGTAATGGTGATCCCTTTCAAATGAATGCAACGCTGAAGTGGAATGTCTGAGAAGCTCACAAAGTGCGGGCTTCAATATACTTTATGCTACGTTAGATGCTTTCGATATAGAATCACTATTAGCTTCAATCATCCGCGACCGCCATGGATGGTGGGACTGTCTGTTAATGCAGGAGCAATTCACGACCTTGCTTACAGCATGTTGAATTCCCGCTGAAAGATCACTTATATAATAGAGTTGGTATCAATTGGATTTTATTTCCATTTTACTGACTGGGTTGAAAAGAGAGTATTCATTGCGATTGGACTGATGGGACTCTATTTCGTAATGTATTGGTTGTTTGCACCTATTGAGCAGCGGCCATCAAAAGGAGCGAGTTTATTTGAAGGGATCCCTATTGTCTCTTTTGCTGCTATTTTATTTCCGCAACTTAATCAGCAGCTTCCTGAAAAGATCACGCAAGCTTTTGGTTGGTTCGGTTTGATTTCTCTATCAATCATTTTATTGATTTTTATTATCTATGTGTGGTGATGAAAATCAATACGGCTCACTAAAAAATGGGCCGTATTTCATGCTGAATCAAAATAAGTGATTAGCCTTACGCAGAAATGGCCTCAGCCATGGCGCGATCTGCGGTGGCTTCAAGCCAAGCAAGGTCGATATTTTTATGGGCCTCACAGATAAACCAAGGCTCACGTGAGTCAGGCTCTAACATAATACCGTACTTAATTAAGTTATGAGCAAATTGGGTATACAAATCACTGTTGGTTTTTTTCCAGTCGCGATAATTATGAGGCACTTCATCGCCGAAATGCACACCAAACATGGCATCAGGACCGGCAAATTTATGTGCGATACCATGTTTGGTAAATACACGAGACAATAGTGCTTGAATATTCGCGCCCGCTTGATTAATACTGGCGTATGCATCGGTTTCATTGAGCAAGGTTAACGTCGCTTTTGCCGCGCTTAAGGCTATCATATTGGCCGTATAAGTGCCGCCGTGAGTCACGCCTTTTTTGCTGAAGCTGATGACATCCATGACATCGGCTCGACCACCAAATGCCGCAACAGGATAACCATTGCCCATGGCTTTAGCGTAAGTGGTTAAATCGGCATGAATACCATAAAGTGATTGTGCGCCGCCTTTCGCCACACGAAAGCCTGTTTTGACCTCATCCATAATTAATAAACTGCCATGAGTGTCACACATATCACGGAGTTTTTGCATATACGCTTGTGATGAAGCGATGCTGCCGCAGTTACCTAAGATAGGCTCTATGACAATGGCGGCAATATCATTACCGACTCGGTCGAACACGGCATCGATGGCGGCAAAATCATTCAAAGGAACCGTTTCAAGATGTTCTCGGCTTGCTTCTGGGATCCCAACACCAAAAGAAGCGATTTCAGGTGCGACTTGGTTTTCAACATCCCAATTATCCACATCTGATTTCCACATCATTTCATCGTAAAGGCCATGAAAGCCACCTTCAACGACAACGATTTTATTTCGATTGGTAAAACCTCGCGCTGTACGAACAGCGCCGATAACGGCTTCTGTCCCTGAATTAGCAAAACGCATCTTTTCGATATTAGGGCACATTTGCTTAATTAAGGCGATGACTTCAGAGTCTAATTTTGTTGAAAAGCCTGATATAGTCCCGCATTCAGTAATGGTTTTAATGACGGCTTGATCGACTCGGTGGTCGCGATAACCTAAAATTATAGGACCATAAGCTAAGCGAAAATCAACAAATTCTTGCCCATCTTCATCAGTAATGGTGCAACCTTGGGTATGCTTGACAAAAACAGTATTGTTTTCTCCCCAATAGCGATAACTATCAGCGACACCTAATGGCATGTGATTCTGAGCGTGTTCTAATAATGCGTTACCCACGGGTTTAGTTGACTGCGTCATAACATCTTTGTCTTCGTGATTTATTGATGGGGCGCATAATACAGGGCTTATATGCGATTGACTATCATAATGCGTTTTTCCAAGTGACTTTTGATTGTTTGTTATACAGTTTTGAAATCTTATTGATGCTTTCTTATAGCAGCCTTTTTCAGTTTTTTATTGTCAATAAAGTTGTCAATATTTTGACTTGCTTAGAAACCAAATGCTGTTTATTCTGGTTTTAGAAGGGTTTATTATTTTTGGGAGAAATGACATATGGAGTTTGGCCTGACTGCTTACCCAACAGTATCTGCCGCCGCAGTATTGGATTTGTATGATGTTTTGTCTTGTCATGAAGTAATAACACCAAGCAATGCTAGCCAACTCAATTTTAAACGCCAAGATTTGTTGGGGGTTGAGAAACGTGTGCCTTTAGCCTTTGAACGACAGCTATGGGCTATGGGTAAAAAAATATCGAGTTTCGATAATATTGGTTTTGTTGTTGGAACACAAATCAATCTCAATGCACAGGGAGTCTTATCTCATTTATTATCGATGGCTGAAGACTTAAGAGAAGCGATTTATTTGTATAAGAAATATATTGTCTTAATGAATCAATGCGAAAAGATTGATGTGATTGAGCATGACTGGGGCATGCGGATCCTCTACCTTACCGATTATGATTACGAGTTTACTCAAATATCAACAGAGCGCAGTTTGAGTGCCATGGTGACGTGGGCAAGATATTTAACGAAAAATCAGTTAACTTTATTAAAGGCAAGTTTCAAACATGCGGATGTTACCTATTTGACTGATTATAATGATATTTTTGGAAGCAAAGTATGCTTCAATCAAAAAGAGACTTTTCTTGATATACCAAGCAGTGTGGCGAGTTTAAAAATTAAAACGGCGAATGCTTATATTAAAGAGATGCTTGTAAAACGTATTGAGCAGAAAATGAAAGTGCTTCATATTGATGCTTCTTTGAAAGAGAAAGTCGCATTCATTATCAGTCAATATTTGCATTGTCAAACTTGCTCATCTGCTTTTGTTGCCCAAAAATTAAACATGAGTCGACAAACATTACACCGTAAATTGACCAAAGAAGGACTGAATTTTAAGGCCATACTCAGTGAGGTGAGAAAAGAAAAAGTGGTGGGGTATCTATTAGATAAAAATCATAATGTGGAAAGTATAGGAAGTATGCTTGGGTTTAAAGATGCCAGTTCTTTTTATCGCGCTTTTAAATTATGGTTTAATAGCACGCCTAAAATATATCGAATGACGCTGTTGGCTCAAGCCTCAACTGAAATGTTCACAACGCCATTTCAGCTTGATGAGGCTTAAAATAGGTGGTGAACAAGCGTAAGTATCTTCTTTGTTGCATGTCTACGCAAGTCCATACAGGTGGGTTAATAACGATATTGTCCTTGGATAATATCGTGTTGTAAAGTTGCGTTTAAGGGCTGATAGGTTTCAGTATTAGGTAATAAGACAAAAATAGGGTTATCTGAGAGTTCAATATTAAAGCCTAATTCTTTTAGTTTACTTTTTTTGTATTTAAAGGTCCCGGTCATTTCCATTCCTTTACTTAAGCTGATGAAAATGGGAATGGCGTACTGCGGCAGGGCTTGCTTTAATTTATGATAAAAGGCTGAAAAATTAAAATCGGCAATGTCACAATTTAATTTAATTTGTGCCATTCCCGCTTTTCCATTGGTATTGGGAATGCTAACACCATAAACAACGGATTGGCTGATATTGTCTATTTCATCAATAAGCATTTCCACTTCAGTGGTGGAGACATTTTCACCTTTCCAGCGAAAAGTATCGCCAATACGATCGACAAATTGTGTATGTTTAAAGCCAATATCACGCATTAAATCGCCAGTGTTAAACCATGCATCTCCCTTTTCAAAGACATCTCTTAATACACAGTGTTGTGTTTTTTGTTGATCAGTGTAGCCATGAAAGGGTGACTTAGGACTGATTTCTCCAAGCAATAGTCCACTTTGCCCTTTGGCGACTTTTTTGAAAAACCCATGATAGTTTCTGATGGGGCGCTCATTTTCTTTGTCATACTCAATGAGCGCGTACTTATATGGAGAAAACCCGACGGTATGATCAAAGTTCAACACATTACTGAACCCGACATTACCTTCGCTGGAGGCATAAAATTCATAGATACGTTCGATATTGAACCTTTGTTTAAATTCACGCCAAATTGAAGGGCGAAGACCATTGCCTAAGATGATTTTTATTGAATGTTGGCAATCCTCGGCATTGGGTGCACGTTCTATTAAATAACGACACAGCTCGCCGATATAGCCAAATGCAGTGGCATTATAGTAACGAATGTCTTGCCAAAATCGAGAGACACTGAATTTTCTGGCCATAATGAGGGTGGCATTTCCTGCCAAAACGGAGCCCCAACAAATGGCCATAGCAGTAGAGTGATAGAAAGGCAGCGGCACATACATGGCATCGCTTTTAGTCAAGCTCACCGTTGCATGGCCAAAGGAACCATAGGCTTTCATGAATCGTCCGTGATTAAAAATGACCGCTTTAGGTAAACCTGTGGTCCCCGAAGTGTAAACATAGAAACAAGGATCATCATTATAAATGTGTCTGACTTGGGGCAGCATTTTCCCCGATTGGGCACTCATTAAGATCGCTAAATTTTGCCAATGTGCAGGGGCGTGACCCATTTTATTGAGGGTATCGGTATCGGCTAAATAAAAGTGATGTGTGCTAGGAATATGGATATGATCGCGTATTGTTTCATAGGCATCGTAACACTCTTCACCGAGGACAATGAGTTTTGGATTGACGATTTTCAGACTATGAGTGAGCACTTTGCCTTGTTGGCTGGTATTGACCATGGCGCTAATGACGCCGATTTTAGCACATGCTGTGACCACGGCTAGAAGTTCAGGCCTATTTTCAATCATGATGGCGACACAATCGCCTTTTTTAAGACCGTAGTGGAGCAAGGTTCGCGCAATTTTATTACTCCATTCATTAAGCACTTGATAAGTAATATTGCGTTCTTGATATCGAATGGCTAAGCCAAGAGGGGTTTTCTTCGCCGCATTTTCTACACAGAGTCCTAATCCAACAGATTTAGTTTTACTTCTTGCATCGGCTATTTTGAGGCCTTTAATAATGCGAGGTAATTTAAAGAGTATTTCTGGTAGCTTGAGTGCTATTTTTTTTGCTGTGATGATTTCATTATTTTTCATTCTATCAACTCTAGCGATAATGTTTATATTCACTAAATATTATTTAATTAGTCGATAGAAAAAAACGACAATTTGAATCAAGTTATTAGCAATTTGTCTCAAGTTCACATTGCATTTTAATATAGTGTGATAGTTTTTGGGCCCAACGATATGTTTTTTTATTGACTGTATAGTTGAAAGGGTTGATATATCGAGTAAAAATATTAGTGACTAAGAATAATAGATCATATCGATACCTCGGAATTAAATGTAAATGTACATGAGAAACGTGTTGGTAAGCGCCAGGACCATCGTTAATTAAGAAGTGAAAATCTTTAATTTTATTATTCATACCTTTCATTGCTAAAGCCACTTGAGAAGCGGTATTAATAAGTTGTGAGCGCTCTTCGTGACTTAATTTTGTCATTGATTGATGATGATTCTTACTTAAAATTAAAAGGTGGCCTTTATTTATTTTGAATTTATCTAATATGACATGGCAGTGCTTATTTTCATAAATACTCACACAAGGTAAAGTTCCATTATTTATTTTGCAAAAAGCACATGTCATAAAAGTATTACCTTTTTATATTTTGTTTTGTTAATTTACATTATTTGCCTTATAACGCAATATATTAATTAATATTTACTTTAAAATGTTATTCAGTCGATTTAATAATCCAAAATGCATGTTTTTTAGTGCATTCCTTTGAACGTCACTATTCCCATGAAGGTAATAGGGGGCGGAACACGGTATCATTTTTGCATTGATGAAATCGTTTCTTGATTGTGACAAATAGCCATATGTATAAGACAAAATGCAATTGTATTATGCGACAGACTTAGATAACTTTTCTGCGGTATTGATGTTTATCAATCAGGGAAAAGATTATGGGTATACCAGTTAAAAAATTGAGTAATGAGAAGGTTAGTGATAATTTCGACCTAAAATTAATCAATCCAAAATTAGAATGTTTATATCAATATACAGATCATTTTACTCGGCGCATCATGGGGCGAAAAGATTTGCTAATCCGTCAGGTTATCGATAGTGATGAGTTGTATTTGTTGTCTGAAGCCAGGAAAAAAATATATAAAAAACATGCTGATTACTTTAGTCAGTTTTATAATAATGACTATTTTATTGATGATAAAGATTACTCTTCTTACTTATTTGCGTGTTATTTTCAAGGTGAAATAGTGGGGACGCAACGTATTGCCACTTACCCATTTGAAGTGTGTCAGTATATTAATAATGAGGCCTTGAGTGCATTCTTAGAAGATGATTTTAAAGAGAAATATATAGAGTTTTCTCGACTTGCGGTGAATAATGATTATGGTTTAGGTAGGGGAGTGGCGCACGCATTAAATGTGGTTGCGGGTATTTTAGTGACTATGAGTATTAAGAAAAGTCGTTACATTACTTATTCTAAGCCTAAGCTCAAAAGAAAAGAGGCTAATTTCGGTGAGGAAGTCCTTACTTTTACCATACATGAGCGTGGGAATGAGCAATATGAATTATATAAAGCCGATACGTTAATTGGCATGTCTCAGCTATTAGGTATTGATAAACAACCGGGATTATCACTGTTTGACAGTATCAATAATGTCATGATGAAGGATGAATGGGGTGAATAATATGCTCAAAGTCGTGCAAGAAGAAACGCATACGGATAATGAAAATCAATCCCTTTCAGAAAGTAACATTGATGTTGTTTTGGTTTTTTATGATGCAGTTTTTAGTCAGAGAACGGTGGAATGTTGTAATGAACTCATGAAAGTGGATTATATTAATCACAGTCAGTTTGTCGAAAGTGGTAGGGAAAATTTTAAAGCGTATTTTAAAAATTTTTATCAACAATTTAAGCGTTCAGGTACCCATGTTGAGTTGGTATTTGCAGATAATGATAAGGTTTGCCTTCATGCAACACATTGGGCATCGAATCGGCTATTTACTGTTAAATTAAAATGTATCGATATTTACCGACTAGAAGAAGGGCAATTGGCTGAACATTGGGATTCAGTAGAAGGGTTAACGGTGTTTTCACGATTAGTTTTCTTTTTAAAGTCGTTTTTAAAACTGTAATACGACTTAGCATATATTTAAGGAATAAACATATGTCATTTATTAATGAGTTGGCTGAGGTTTGTGATAAAGAATGGGAAAAAATTAAAGCAGGTACATTTTTTCGTTTAGCGACTGAAGCTATTACAAAAGAATTGTATATCGATGCCATGGTGCAAGTTTTTCATTATACAAAAAATAATGCCATTAATCAGGCTGCGGCAACATTTCCTGAAGATCATAAAAAGTTAGGTTTGTTGCGTTTTGCCATGCGTCATGCATTGGAAGAGCTGGGGCATGAAAATATGGTGGTGCGAGATTTAGAGTCTATGGGAGTGGATTTAAGTGTGTTTGATACGCCGCCTTTACCTGCCACAGAAGCACTGAATGGCTATTTGCACAGTGTGGCGATTCGAGGTGGCGTGATCCCAAGGCTGGGTTACAGCTTTTGGGCTGAAGATAGCTATGAACACTTAGGGGGCTTATTGGATGCCTGCCGTCATGTTTTGAAATTAACGGATAAGCAATTAAGTTTCTTTATTGCTCATGCTGTCATTGACGTTAAACATGCTCAAGATGTGAATGATGCTATCGAAGAATGGGTTGTGACAGATACAGAAAAACAGGATGTGATCCAAGTTGCTAAAACAACCCTGTTTTTAACGGGACAAATTTTAGAGTCTGTGGCTCAAGCTTATTTACAAAAACAAGAAAAAATGGCGTTAACTGCATAAGCGTATAACGACGTAAAATAAAAATAGCAGGACAATTGCCTGCTATTTTTATTGGATCAAATTGGATTAAGGCTTAGCCTTTTGCATCCAAATAACGCTCGGCATCTAAGGCTGCCATACAGCCTGTTCCTGCTGAGGTAATGGCTTGACGATAATGTTGATCCATCACATCACCGGCGGCAAAAACCCCTTCAATGCTGGTTTGTGTTGCATTGCCTTGCAGTCCACTTTGTACTTTTAAATACCCATGGCTCATGTCTAATTGTCCCTCAAACATCTGAGTATTAGGGCTATGGCCGATAGCGACAAAGACACCTGCAACCGCTAAATCGGTAATACTGTCATTCTTGGTGCTTTTCATTTTAAGGCCTGTGACGCCCATATCATCGCCCACGACTTCCTCTAATGTCTGATCCAAGTGAAGGATAATGTTACCATTAGCGACTTTGTCCATTAAACGGTCGATGAGGATCTTCTCAGAGCGGAAGGTGTCACGACGATGGATTAAATGCACTTCTGAGGCAATATTGCTTAAATATAAAGCTTCTTCAACAGCCGTATTGCCTCCACCAATGACAGCAACTCTTTGATTACGATAAAAGAAACCATCACACGTGGCGCAGGCTGAGACGCCGCGACCTTTAAAGGCTTCCTCTGAAGGCAGACCTAAATATTTTGCAGATGCACCTGTGGTGATAATCAGCGCATCACAAGTAAATTCACCATTGTCGCCTTTGAGTTTGAAAGGACGCACATTGAGATCAACTTCATTGATGTGATCGAAAATAATTTCAGTATCAAACTTCTCTGCATGGGCCTGCATTCTTTCCATCAACGCTGGGCCAGTTAAATCATTTGCGTCACCAGGCCAATTTTCAACTTCTGTGGTTGTAGTGAGTTGGCCACCTTGTTGCATTCCCGTGATCATAACAGGCTTTAGGTTTGCCCGTGCTGCATACACAGCAGCGGTGTAGCCTGCGGGGCCTGAACCCAATATGAGTAAATTACAGTGTCTTGCTTGGGTCATTGCTCTCTCCATTCCTTAACGCGTGGGGGGGATTGTAGGGAATTTGGCTCTCAGGGTAAAGCCATGAAAGCAGATTATTCTAGATTGCTTTAATCGGAAAAATAAATGAGGGTGAAATTAAAGATAAAAAAAGGAAGCCATTGACTTCCTTTTTATTTGTTAAATAAATTTATTGGTTAACAAAGGTGAGATTAAGCAAGCAATAACATAGGATCGACATAGGCTAAATCCAGTGCTTCAGCAACTTCTGCACAAGTGATTTTACCGTGCATGACATTTAATCCATTGCGCAAGTGTGGATCTTGTTGCAGTGCTTTTTTATAACCTAAATCAGCTAATTTTATGATGTAAGGTAGGGTGGCATTGTTGAGTGCGAAGGTCGAGGTTCTCGCGACTGCACCGGGCATATTGGCAACACAATAATGTACAACATCATCCACGATATAGGTGGGATTTTCGTGGGTTGTAGCGTATGACGTTTCAATACAACCCCCTTGATCGATGGCAACATCAACAATGGCTGCACCTGCTTTCATGCGCTTGATGTGATCTTTGGTAACCAGTTTTGGGGCTGCAGCACCCGGAACCAGTACGCCACCAATGACAAGATCGGCCTCTAATACATACTTTTCAATGGCACTGGCGGTGGAGTAAATCGCTTTAACTTTATTATCAAACTGTACGTTTAATCGACGTAATGTATCGATATTACGGTCAAGTATCACGACATCTGCGCCCAGTCCAACGGCCATTTGTGCTGCGTTTGTTCCTACCATTCCGCCGCCAATAATAACCACTTTAGCGGGTTCAACACCAGGTACGCCGCCTAATAACATGCCGAGTCCGCCACGTGACTTTTCCAGAGCCATGGCACCCGCTTGAATAGACATACGTCCAGCAACTTCTGACATTGGGGCAAGTAAGGGCAAGGTGCCTCGATTATCTGTGACTGTCTCATAAGCGATGCAGACTGCTTGACTGTCAATTAAATCCTGAGTTTGGGGAAGATCAGGGGCAAGATGAAGATAAGTAAAAAGCAATTGATCCGGTTTAAGCATGGCGCGCTCAACGGCTTGAGGCTCTTTTACTTTTACAATCATCTCTGCTGTGTCAAAAATGTCTTTTGCAGTGTTTAGGATTGTTGCGCCCACATCCTGATAATCTTTATCAGAAAAACCGACTCCGACACCAGCATTAGTCTCGATAAATACATCATGTCCTTTTAGTTTTAGTTCATAAACACTGGATGGAACCATACCAACACGGTATTCATGGTTTTTGATTTCTTTAGGAACACCAATTATCATCATTAAGCCTCAAATTGCATAAACACCCATTTACATTGGGCGTGATAGTGATTGAAGGGAAGTCTGAATTGTTATATTTTCAGTAAAGTAAGTATATTACTCCTTTGGAAGTTTATGCTACTAAAGATGGGCCATTTGCAGTGTGTTGTATCGTTTTACTGCTAATTTAAGGTTAATAATATGGTAAATAATAAAAAAAGTCCGATAAAAGACTTAGATAGAATCGATAGAAATATACTCAATGAGTTACAAATTGATGGGCGTATTTCTAATGTGGAGCTTTCAAAACGGGTGGGTTTAAGTCCAACTCCTTGTCTTGAAAGGGTAAAAAGGCTAGAAAAACAAGGCTATATTAACGGTTATACAGCGCTAATCAATCCGCATTATATTGGTGCATCTCTATTGGTTTTTGTTGAAATTACACTAAACAGAGACACTTCTGAGGTGTTTGATAAGTTTAATCGTGCGGTACAACTCCTTGATGATATTCAAGAATGTCATCTGGTTTCAGGAGATTTTGATTACTTATTAAAAACCCGTGTATCAGATATGTCCGCGTATAGACGCTTGCTTGGAGAGACGTTGTTACACCTTCCTTCAGTTTCGGATACTCGAACCTATGTTGTGATGGAAGAAGTGAAGCAAACAAATCGTGTGGCGATTAATACGGTTAATGGAAGTTAACACTAAAACATGCTGCAAAAAGAGCCGAAAGGCTCTTTTTTTGTGCACAAATGACAATGATACAAAGTGTTACTTTATTTTTGTTAAAAATGACTGGTTAGTCAAAAAATCAGAATGATTAAAAAGCAAAGTCTGACACTGCACATTCAGCTTATTTCTGGTATTGTTAGTATTATTATGGTTTGATTTTTTAGCAAAGGTTTTAGTTTGTTTAAGGAAAAAAGCGTTAAAACACTCTCTGGAGTACAACGACTTCTTGAAGGAAGTTTGATCCTTTGTTGCATGGTGGCCACTTTTGTCTTGTTGGCGCTGAGCAGTTTTCATTCATCCGATCCCGGCTGGAGTCAATCTAATTTTAGTGGTGAAATCGAGAATGTGACCGGTGCTGTTGGCGCGTGGGTTGCTGATGTGCTGTTGTATTTTTTTGGCTATACCGCCTATGTGATCCCCATTATTATTGCAGCTACAGGCTGGCTGCTTTTTAAGCGCACCCATAAATTGTTAGAAGTGGATTATTTTTCAGTGGGCTTAAGGTTAGTCGGCTTTTTATTGGTCGTATTAAGCTTAGGGGCGCTGGAGAGCATGAATGCCGCGAATATTTATGATTTTTCTGCCGGTGGTGTCATAGGGGATGTGATAGCGGCTGCTATGTTGCCTTATTTTAATCAGCTGGGAACCACATTACTTTTATTATGTTTCGTTTGTGCAGGCTTGACCTTGTTAACCGGCATTAGTTGGCTTAATTTAATTGATATATTAGGATCATTGACGATCCGCTTTTGTGTTTATCTTTTCCGTTTACCGGCTCAAATCAAGGAAAAACGTTCACAGGCAGATACTACTGAAGTGAGTAAAGACACAGAAGATACCCAAGGTTTCATGTCTTTGGTTGAAAAATTTAAAGAAAAGCGCCGTTTTGAACGTGAGGATAAGGTAAAAGAGAGTCCTGTTGAGGTTGAGGATGAGTCAGTCGATGAGGCCGTTGATGGGCGTATTGAGCCGCAGATTTCAGATTATACCAATGTGAGTGATTTTCAATCTGTCGCCATCAAAGACTCTGCAGATTTTGAAGATGATGTGATTGATTTCGATAGTAAGATGTCAGAAGGTGCCGTTACGGCCAGTGCGAGGCGAGTGAATGAGAAAGTTGCTGCTAACACTAAGCCTGTTAAGAAAAACACCTCAGATAAAGCCAAAATTGTTGATGGCGTGGTGATTTTACCTGGGCAGAGTGAAACGGCTGAAGTTGTTGATATGGCGCCTTTACCTTGCATTAGCTTATTGGATATACCCAATCGTAAAGCCAACTCTATTAGTCAGGAAGAATTAGATCAAGTTGGCAAGCTAGTTGAGTTGAAATTGGCCGATTTTAATATCGCGGCTAAGGTCGTGGGGGTGTACCCAGGACCTGTGATCACTCGGTTTGAGTTGGATTTAGCACCTGGCGTCAAAGCATCTAAAATAACAAACTTGTCAACGGATCTGGCCCGTTCGCTATTAGCGGAAAGTGTGCGGGTGGTGGAAGTGATCCCTGGAAAAGCTTACGTGGGATTGGAGCTGCCGAATAAATATCGTGAAACCGTCTTTATGCGCGATGTACTTGACTGTCATGCCTTTAGAGATAATGATTCCCATTTGAGCATGGTACTCGGTCAAGATATTGCGGGTGAGCCTGTGGTCGTTGATTTGGGGAAAATGCCGCATTTATTAGTGGCGGGAACGACAGGCTCGGGTAAGTCGGTGGGGGTCAATGTGATGATCACCAGTTTATTGTACAAATCAGGCCCTGATGATGTTCGCTTTATCATGATCGATCCTAAGATGCTTGAGTTATCGGTTTATGAAGGTATTCCTCACTTATTATGTGAAGTGGTCACCGATATGAAAGAAGCGGCTAATTCCTTGCGTTGGTGTGTGGGGGAAATGGAACGCCGTTATAAATTAATGTCAGCATTGGGCGTGAGAAACTTAAAAGGTTACAACGCTAAGATTAAACAGGCAAAAGAGAAAGGGGAAGTGATAACCGATCCCTTATGGAAGTCCTCTGATAGCATGGAGCCTGAAGCGCCAGCATTAGATAAACTGCCTTCGATTGTGGTGGTGGTGGATGAATTTGCCGATATGATGATGATTGTGGGTAAAAAAGTCGAGGAGTTGATTGCTCGTATTGCTCAAAAAGCGCGTGCTGCGGGGATCCATTTAATTTTGGCGACCCAGCGTCCGTCTGTGGATGTGATCACCGGATTGATTAAAGCGAATATTCCCACGCGAATGGCGTTTCAAGTATCATCGAGAATAGATTCGAGAACCATTCTCGATCAGCAAGGAGCCGAAACCTTACTGGGCATGGGGGATATGCTGTATCTGCCACCTGGCACGAGTGTGCCTATTCGAGTCCATGGTGCCTTTATTGACGATCATGAAGTGCACAAAGTGGTGGCGGATTGGCATGCCAGAGGTAAGCCTCAGTATATTGAAGCCATCATTCAAGGTGGGGAAGGGGAGGGGGTGTTACTGCCTGGCGAGGCGGCTGAAAATAGTGATGACACCGATGCGCTTTATGATGAAGCCGTGGCCTTTGTGACGCAATCGAGACGGGGGTCGATATCCAGTGTCCAGCGTAAGTTCAAAATAGGTTATAATCGTGCGGCGCGCATTATCGAGCAAATGGAAGCACAAGGTGTGGTGAGTGCACAAGGACATAACGGTAACCGTGAAGTTCTCGCGCCACCGCCGCCCAGTGACTTTTAAAGACGCTGAAGTCTCAATGCAACTGTGATGTGTTTGCCTCATGGTTGCTCATTTTTTGTTTGAGTTGATTGATTTTTTATTGATGGCGTTAATGATAAACGCATTCTTTTAGGCATTGTTTTAGCGATTGTTTTAGGGATAGTTTTAGGAATAGTTATGAGAAAAACACTTTGTGGTTCATTGGTGTGTGTGCTGTTGTTTTCAAGTATGGCTGCAAATGCTGATGATTCGGCAGCGCTAAAAAATAAATTAGCGAAAATAAATAATGTGAAAGCCGATTTTAGTCAGACGGTGACAGATTTAAATCAAAAAGTCATTCAAACCGGTAAAGGTGTCCTAGCCTTGGCGTTTCCCAATCGCTTTTATTGGCATTTAACTGAGCCTGATGAATCATTGATTGTGGCTGATGGCAGTGATGTGTGGGTGTATAATCCTTTTGCCGAAGAAGTGACGGTAATGGATGTGGATCAAGCCATTAAAGCGTCGCCCATCGCGTTATTAGTGCATCGTGATGCCAAGACCTGGGCGCAATACCAAGTGAAGCAAGAGGGTGATTGCTTTCGTATTAAGCCACTCAATATTGATTCGGCCATGAGTGCGGTTGAAGTCTGTTTTAAAGGAGAGGTGTTAACAGAAATGGTATTGGATGATAAACAGGGTAATGTGAGTCAATTTCGTCTCTCAAACCAACAGCCGCTAAGCAAATCAGAGTCAAGTTTGTTTACTTTTATGCTGCCAGAAGGGGTGGATGTGGACGACCAACGTCTGCATGCTGCGGAGTAAGTCGCTATTGTGTCAAATTTAGATCTGGATTTCTCACCTGACTTTAGGCCGTTAGCGGCCAGAATGCGGCCTCAAACCTTAGCGGAATATGTGGGTCAGGCACACTTATTAGGCGAAGGGAAGCCATTGCGTTTAGCCTTGGAGGCGGGTCGTGCTCATTCAATGCTCTTTTGGGGGCCACCGGGTACAGGTAAAACAACATTAGCGGAACTGGTGGCGCAGCATACTAATGCTCATGTGGAGCGGATCTCAGCCGTTACATCGGGCGTGAAAGATATTCGAAATGCCATTGAACTGGCAAAGAGTGTGGCTCAGTCACGAGGTCAACGTACCTTACTCTTTGTCGATGAAGTGCATCGTTTTAATAAAAGTCAGCAAGATGCATTTTTGCCTTTTATCGAAGATGGGACGGTGATTTTTGTGGGCGCGACTACAGAAAACCCGTCTTTTGAAATCAATAATGCTTTGCTTTCTCGCGCCCGTGTTTATGTGATTAAGCCGCTAACACAGGCTGAAATCATCAGCATTATTACTCAAGCCCTTCATGATACGGATAAAGGCTTAGGCAAACGTCAGTTGACTATGTCAGCCGATGTCATGGAAAAACTGGCGAATGTCAGTGATGGTGATGCGCGAAAAGCATTGAATTTAATCGAGTTGATGAGTGATATGCTTGATGATGGTGCTTCGTTTACTGGCGAAATGTTGGTGCAGGTGGCGGGTCAACAGCTGGCGGGGTTTGATAAAAATGGCGATAAATTTTACGATTTGATTTCTGCGGTACATAAATCAATTCGTGGCTCATCCCCCGATGCGGCGCTGTATTGGTATTGTCGCATGTTAGAAGGGGGTTGCGATCCTCTGTATGTGGCGAGGCGGTTATTGGCCATTGCCTCAGAAGATGTGGGCAATGCCGATCCGATGGCAATGTCCGTTGCGGTCAATGCGTGGGAGTGTTTTCATCGCGTGGGTCCGGCAGAAGGCGAGCGCGCCATTGCTCAGGCGGTGATTTATTTAGCCTGTGCACCGAAAAGTAATGCCGTGTATACGGCCTTTAGCGCGGCAAGAGCCTTAGCAAAAACCTCGGGTCATGAACCTGTACCCAATCATTTACGGAACGCGCCAACAAAATTGATGCAAGAGCAAGGCTTTGGTGAAGAGTATCGCTATGCCCATAATGAGCCTAATGCCTATGCAAGTGGTGAATGTTATTTCCCGAAGGCCTTAGCGCAGAGTCAATTTTATTTTCCTACTACGCGAGGTTTTGAAAAGCGCATTCAAGATAAATTAGCCTCTTTGGCCGAACTTGATAAACACAGTCAGGTGAAACGCTATGAATAATTTACTGCTGGTGGCCTTAGGCGGCTCAGTGGGCGCGGTATTACGGTATAGTTTATCATTATTTATGCTTCAGCTATTTGGTAGTGCTTTTCCTTTTGGTACACTATTGGTTAATATCGTCGGCTCCTTCGCCATGGGCGTTGTGTATGCTTTAGGACAAGTGGCCCATGTTAGCCCTGAAATGAAGGCATTCATTGGAGTTGGGTTACTCGGTGCGTTAACGACCTTTTCTACTTTTTCTAATGAAACCTTGTTGTTGTTGCAAGAAGGTCTAATAGTCAAAGCTATTTTAAATGTTATTTTGAATATCGGTCTGTGTTTATTTGTTGTATATTTAGGGCAACAATTTGTTTTTTCTCGCTTTTAACTATTAATAAGATAATAAGATATGTTAGATCCAAAATTTTTGCGAAATGAATTAGAAGTTACCGCTGAGCGTTTAGCCACTCGTGGGTTTATTTTAGAGGTTGATCGCTTAAGCAAGCTAGAAGAGAAGCGTAAAGTCTTACAAGTGGCAACGGAAGAGCTACAAGCATCCCGTAATGCCATGTCAAAATCTATTGGCCAAGCGAAAGCAAAAGGTGAAGATGTTGCCCCTATTATGGCCAAAGTCGGTAGCTTGGGCGATGAGCTTGATGCAAAAAAGCATGAATTAGCCGCATTACTTGAAGAGTTACATTCCATTGCCATGAGTGTACCGAATTTACCTGATGAGTCGGCGCCAGTGGGCGCAGATGAAAATGAGAATGTGGAAGTTCGCCGCTGGGGAACCCCTCGTGAGTTTGATTTTGATGTCAAAGATCATGTGGATTTAGGTGAAGCGATTGGCGGCCTTGATTTTAAAAGTGCCGTGAAGATCAGTGGCTCACGTTTTATTATCATGCAAGGGCAAATTGCCCGCATGAATCGCGCTTTAGCGCAATTTATGCTGGACTTACACACAACAGAGCACGGTTATACCGAAACCTATGTCCCGTTATTAGTCAACAGTGACAGCTTACATGGCACAGGTCAGTTACCTAAATTTGGTGAAGACTTATTCCATACTCAACCTGCCACCGAAGAAGGGCAAGGCTTAAGCCTTATTCCAACGGCGGAAGTCCCCTTAACGAACTTGGCTCGCGATACCATTATCGATGAAGCGGACTTGCCGGTTAAGTTAACGGCGCACACGCCGTGTTTCAGAAGTGAAGCGGGCTCTTATGGGCGTGATACGCGCGGCCTTATTCGCCAGCATCAATTTGATAAAGTCGAATTAGTGCAGCTGGTGAAACCAGAAGAGTCGATGCAAGCCCTTGAAGGCTTAACACGCGATGCTGAAGTGGTATTAGAGAAGCTAGGCCTGCCTTATCGAACTGTGATCCTTTGTACGGGTGATATGGGCTTTACCGCCAGCAAGACCTTTGATATTGAAGTTTGGCTGCCGGCGCAAAATACCTATCGTGAGATTTCATCTTGCAGTAATACGCAAGATTTCCAAGCCAGACGCATGCAAGCGCGTTTCAAAGCCAAAGGCGCGAAGAAGCCGTCATTGTTGCATACGCTCAATGGCTCGGCATTGGCAGTAGGCAGAACCTTAGTGGCCATTTTAGAGAATTATCAAAATGCCGATGGCAGCATTACCGTGCCTGAAGCCCTGCGTCCTTATATGGGCGGATTGGAGAAAATCGGTTAAAATCGGTTAAAATCGGTTAAAATCGGTTAAAATCGGTTAAAATCGGTTAAAATCGGTTAAAATCGGTTGTTAATCGTAAAGTCGATTAACCGATTTACAGTAAGGTTCCACGCATAAAAAAACCGTGTAAAACAGCACGGTTTTTTTATGGCTGTTTTAGCCATAATGTTAATTGGGTCATTATTATTGCCTTTGAATTAATCATCTCATAGGCTGGTGAGGTTTGAGTACTTCTTGGTGTGAGGTATTGATCCTGCTTAATGAATTAACCTTGAAATAGCTACCTACATTCTAATATGGTTCTAATTAATATGATTCTAATATGGGTTAAGGCTAAACAAAAGTAAAAGCGTCATTCAATCAGTTGTGAGGCAGATCATGACATGGAGTTCATGGATTGACGCTTGTTTTGGATGATTGTTAAGGGTATTAGTTAAAACAATTTATTTACATAAGTAACGTTTGAGAGTATTTTTGCTGACTGGAGTGTGGGATCGTCAGTAGTGAAGTTATTGGTTCCCATACTTAATAGCGTAAATAGGGCAATACAGTATGTTAGTTATGTGCCGGATGTTTGATCAAGAGTTGTGCTCTGCTTCTGACTTAGAAGATGTGATAAACACGCATGCGGAGTATACAAAGGTTAGCTCTCTCTGGAATAAATCGTACATAAGGATGTAAGTAATGAGTTTTGTCGGAGCAAGATGGTGGAAGTTTGATTTTCATACGCACACACCAGCTTCTTTTGATTATGGGAAGACAGATCGTCATTTAAAATCATCAAAGACCCCTCAAGATTGGCTGCTGGACTACATCGCCAAGGGAATAGAGTGCGTTGCAGTTACTGATCATAATTCTGGCGACTGGATTGATGGACTTAATAATGCAGCAGAGAGTTTAAGAGCCGAAGGCCACTCGATCTTCGTATTTCCTGGTGTTGAGATTACAGCGAATTCGAACATACATGTTTTAGGTATTTTTGATCCAAGTGCTACGTCAGCAGATATAAGTGCCGTTATCGGAGCTTCAAAGTTCCGTGGTACAAAAGGGGATAGTGACTCAGTAGCTGAGGAAAGTGCTGAAAACGTAATAAAAGAAATAATAGCTGCAGGTGGCATAGCCATACCAGCTCATATTGATATGAAGGCAGGTCTTTGTCAGCAGCATTCTTCTCACACAATAAAGCAAGTCTGCAAGAAAGCAAATGCCGTTGAAATAATTTTTCCTGACCAGGAGCGGGCTGATGCACCTTTATCAAGATATACAAATCTTAGTATCGACTTGCCATCAATTATTGGCTCTGATGCCCACCATCCAAATGATATTGGGAGAGCTTATACTTGGGTGAAAATGTCCAACCCTTCGATTGAAGGGCTCAAGCTGGGTATGGTTGATGGTACATCTTCCCTAATTCGTTCAGATAATGAAACAACAAATCCAAATAGGTCTTCCAATACACTGTTACGTTCCGTAACTATCGAAAATACTAAATATGCAGGGCGCTCTTCACCTTTAATGATTGAATTTAACCCATGGTTAAATTCAATCATTGGTGGTCGTGGTAGCGGAAAATCCTCAGTTCTTGAATTCATACGACTAGGTATGGATAGATCGAGAGATTTAGATGTATTGAGTCCAAATAACGAAATTCGCAGATCTTTCGAGAGTTTTACCAAAGTACCTTCATCTAGAGATTCTGAAGGAGTGATCCTTGAAGATTCTAAAATAAGTTGTATTTATACTAGAGATGAAATTCATTACCTCCTGACTTGGGTCAAGGAAAGAAATAGCGTTTCGATTTATCGCTATGATGGCCAGCAATGGGTTCCTGAAGAAGGAGAAGCCCACTCTCGCTTTCCAATAAAGATATTTAGTCAGAAGCAGATATTCGATTTAGCAAAAAACCCAAATACTCTCCTTCGGCTAATCGATGAGTCATCAACTGTTGGCTTCCAGCAATGGAAAATGGAATGGTCTGAAAAGTACTCTCATTTTCAAACGTTGTGCAGCCAAAAAAGAGAACTTCAGTCGAAGTTGGAAAATAAAAATGTTCTATTAGGGCAGGTATCTGATGTCGAACAGAAGATAAAAGCAATAGAGAAGTCTGGTCACACAGATGTTCTCACCAACTATCAAGCATATAGCGGGAAGAGAACGAATGTTTCTCAATATGAAGCAGGTATAGAGAACCTAAAGCTCCAAGTTGAATCCATATCTACCACTGCCCCTATACCTTTAGTAGATGAAAGTGCATTTAATACGCAGTCGACCAGTGAGTCAGAAGTTCTTGTCAAGTTAAAGAGCTTGAATGACTCAGCATTATCATTTAAGGAGAGTATTACTCTGGCAGTGGCTTCATTTCAAGATGAAATAACTCAATTTAAAAATTGGTACAGTGTCTCTGATTTCAATAAATCTCATATTGAAGTTAATAAAAAGTACGATGAATTAATTGATGGGTTGCGTAGCGAAGGGGTTGATAGTCCTGCTGACTATGCAAGGCTAATTGGTGAGCGTGATATTATTAACGAATCACTTAGAGCAATGGATCTGGTTAGCAGTCAGATAGCTGAAGTGGAGCTATCAATCAATTCTGCATATCAAGAAATAATAGAATGCAGAAAAAAGTTAACTTTAAGTCGGATTGAATTCTTGCAACAAAACTTGGCTGGAAACTCTTCTATTAAAATTGAGTTGGCACCTTTTTCAGACATAGACAACATAGAAAAATCGTTTAGAGAAGTTATTGGACGTTCTGATAACGCCTTCTCTTCTGATATTTTTGATTCAGATCGCGAGAGTGGCTTCCTTTACAATTTGAACAAAGAGTTAGCGACTACTGCAGCTCTTGATGGTGCGAACAACCTAGATCCCTGGCTAACTAAAATTTTTGAATTCAAAAAACAGGTATTTAACTTTAGTTCAGGTGAAATTCAAGGCACAAGGATAGGAAAAAGATTTACTGAGCTCATGTCTAACTTGCAGCCTCAAAGCTTTGACCAAATTAACACTTGGTTTCCTGAAGATAAATTATCCATAAAATTTAATGACGGAAATCGGTTTAAGGATGTTTCACAGGGTTCTGCAGGGCAAAAGGCCTCGGCTGTTTTGTCGTTTTTATTGTCCTATGGAACAGAGCCTCTCGTTTTGGATCAGCCTGAAGATGACCTTGATAATGGTCTTATTACTACTTTGATCGTTTCTAAATTGCATGAAAACAAAGCAGATAGGCAAATAATTGTCGTCACTCACAACCCCAATATTGTGGTGAATGGCGATTCGGAGTATGTGATTGCGCTAGAAGATCGCGGCCAAATAAACCCAGTCGCGTCTGGTGCACTGCAAGAAGTAAGTGTTAGGAAGAATGTGTGTGAGATTATGGAAGGCGGTGAAATTGCACTCCAGCAACGATACAAGAGGATGTTTAATGTTTAACGTAGGCGAAGTGCTAACAAGTCAAAGCACACGGACGCTGCAAAGCTGCGCCGGTGTTTAAGGCGTTACATTTTTCAGTTCTATTGAATGAGATTATGAGTAAAGAATTAAATAATATATCAAAGTACCTCAGTTATTTGCTTCGTCATGAGCCTGAATCGGTTGGTTTGTCATTAGATGAAAATGGTTGGGCGAGCATTGATGAATTAATCGAGAAAACAGTCGACTTTAAATTAAACAGAGATCTTATTGAGATAGTTGTAGGGACTAACGACAAGAAAAGATTCAGTATTAGCGGTGATGGGCTTCAAATTAGAGCGAATCAAGGGCATTCAATTGATGTCGAACTGGAATTGACACCAATACAGCCTCCTCAGTTTCTAGTTCACGGGACAGCGGAAAGGTTTGTCGAGTCAATTAGGGTGCAGGGGCTCAACAAGATGCAAAGACAACATGTACATTTATCTGAGTCTAAAGCTGTCGCAGAGAATGTAGGCTCTAGATACGGTAAACCTGTTCTATTAAATATTTCAGCTAAAGAGATGTTTGACGATGGCTTTAAATTCTATAAATCGGCAAACAACGTTTGGTTGGTTGATAGTGTTTCGCCAAAGTACATAAATGAAATGTAACGCCCAAAGGCAGCGGATAAACCGCTGCTTTGGGCGTTAAGTTTCAGGATATAAATAGAGGGTTTACATTTGTCAGCATCTCAATTTGTTTTAGTCCAAATAGGGGGTGCTGAAATAATCCACATTTTGATAGTCTGAACAATGAGATAACTTTGAATCAATAAGGAGTTTAATATGGCCAGACAATTAGAGAATATCGAGCTTGTTTATATCAATATTGATCATTTTCCACAGGATCCCTCAACCCATTATCCCGTCGTGTTAGCAAACAGCATTGCAGGTGATGGTGATGCCATAAAAGAAAAATTAGTCGATATTTATTTAACGGCATTTTATGCCCATAACCTGCCCGATTGGGATAAGTTTAATGAGGCTTTATTACAATTTAATGTGAAATATTTTCCAGCGGAGCAACCCGATGAAAAAGAGGAGGCGGAGTTTTCATTAGATTTTCGCGTTAAGGATGCCACTGCGCCCGGCGGGTTTTTACATCGACGAATATTTAAAGATGTGAAAATTGATGATGAGTTGGAATTGAAGCTAAAGCTGGATGAAGTTGATAAAAAAGCCGATATCGATAATCTAACCGCTATCGTCACCAAAACCAGTATTGCTGAGCACTTGAATTTATCGGCGGCAAAAGAATATATTAAATTGGGCACGGATATTTATAATGCCGTTGCTGAGTTAACATTAAAAGATGATCCCATTTGGAACGAAGTGAGTGTGGTCTTACAGCGCAATTATCTATCTGGCGGAGCGGCCGCCCTCAAGCAGGGGAAATATGCCATTATTGCGACATCAGATACCAAAGGAAAGAATTTAAGGTATTGGAATGAGGCCTATGAAAATGTGACCGCGAAGGGCAAGCATTTATACGTCAGCACTGAGGGCAAGCAAACGCGGTTGAAATCAAATTATTTGATTTTTGAGTTAGACTTTCACGATTAGGGGTATTTATTCGTCAACACTGAGAAAGAGCCTAGATACCATTCTAGGCTCATTTGTATTGGATGATACATTGAGGATCATAGCCATATTGGTATTTATCGCCTTCAGCGAGGTTAAAAACGTGAGCTTTCACTCACACAGGGAGCAGCAAAAATTAGCGTTTGACCTTTTTGAGGCAGTTTTGTTGCTTTATTTTATTGAGTAATTTATCAACTATAGAGTGTGTTAGTCGATATTTCGGTAACTTTTTTTGTACCATGTGACCAGTTATTTGCTTAGGGCTAAAATTGATATTACGTAAATATCAAGACAATATTTTGATTTATCTGGGGTTTTGTTTTCAAAATCAGTTGATTATTCATAATAGCTTGAGCCGTATCACCACAATAATGACTACAAGCGCAACATGTTAGATCATTCGATATGGCCTTTATTACAATTTTTCAATTGCTTGGCAATAATTTTAGTACTAAAATTTTGTTTACTTAGTGTTTCAATCTGGTATATTTCTTTTAAAGTGAACTGCTTATATTCGTTTATCATTTAATAACTTAGGCTGATTTTCTGAGAGATTGAAGCTATAGGCAACTTATTCTCTTCTCTAGGTTAAAGTGTGTCGGTTATTATGGCAATCCAAGTTTTAGGTTATTTATTATATGACTAATATTTATTTGTTAATTTATCCAAAGCTTAAAGCATTTAAAGTAGGTAAGGCAGATAATGTTTTTAACCGTGCTGATAGCATTAAAAAGTGGTGGGGCGAGCCTGATTATGCTAATTCATTTTCTTTAGTAATAAGCTCAGAATCTGTATTTAAGTTAGAGAAAAGCCTACACTTACTCCTTGAGCAGTTTTCTATGAATTACAGTGAAGGTGATGGAAAAACTGAGTTTTTTAGTGTCGATGCTTTCAATGATGCTATTGAATATATAAATGTTTTTATTAAATCAAATAAACTAACTTCAGCACTAATGAAAGGAGTTGATAAACTTAATATTACAACAGGAAGAAATATATCTAGAAATCGAGATTATATTTTCACGAAGCATAATGTAGGAAACAAAAGGGTTATTGGGTCTTTAAACTACTCAATTAAAAATATGGAGAGAGTTCTTAGGGTAAATAATTTACTCATTAAATATAGAAAAAGGATAAAATTTGAACTTACTTTGGAAAACGAAACTTATTCTTTAACCCTATATAATCGTAAGTTTCTTGCAGGCGTATTGTTTGAAAATTTACGTACTAAGCATGAATTTTTCTCTGGTGGGTTCGTTTCCCGTAATTTGAGTGATTCTCTTAGTAAAGATAAAGATTGTTATCAACTAAAGTTTCATTTACATACTTCTTTCGAAGATAAGCTTACTTTACTTATTATAAAAGAGCTTGAATGCAGTTTTAAGTTACTTCAAAAAGCGAGCCTTCGTTAAAGGCGATAGCCCTCATTAATAGTAACTTTTAGCCACTTCGATTTAACTTGAACTCAGCTTGATGAGTTTCGTTGATATTGGAGGTGCCAAATTAACGATGCCTCTTCACACATTATGGGTTTAGGTAGCGCCAATGGGTTTAGACCTTAACTTAGACCTTAACTTAGACCTTAACTTAGACCTTAACTTAGACCTTAACCAAGATGGCGCTTGATTCGTTTTTAACTTTTTACTTATCAAGATGTTATTTATCAAGATGTTATTTAACAAAAGGGTTGGATCAGTGTCGTGCGATAACAAGATGCAAGGCATTATCATTGTTGCTTTTATCTAATTATTTTAATTAATCTTGCTTAATTGGGGGTAGAGCAAGTTAGGTTTAATGACTTATTGATTTCAATTATCAGGTTAAGAGTTTATTTTACATTTTACAATTAATGACTGATATTTATCTTATTGGCTATTTGCTCCCTTAGACTTAATTTATGTGGTCATGGCCTTTTAGGTGCTGGTGCCGCAATATTGATAAAATCTGCGTTGAACGAGATCACCTTTAAAAGCCAATACGGTGATGTTGTGATTGCTAAACAAAATGCACTTTATCGTACTACCCTACCCAGTTGGCAGGCACAAACTTCCACTGTTTCACTCGTGTGGATCCAGTGCCATAATATTGAGTAAGACTTTTGGTGCTATTTAATTAGGGAGACAATGTAAATAGTTTATATACAACACGGATGGATCATCATCATTATGGCATGTTCAAAATATTTTTTATTTCTGTGTTAAAACCATGTCTTTATTTTGGGATTAAGGGTTAATTAAGGGGTTACAGACTCCTCGTTAATGCAGACAACTATTCAACCACATAACAGGCTTTGACTAGCCCAACGGCGGGATCGCCAAAGTCATTAGTGATGCATTCAACAGAGTCAGTAAATGCTTCATAAATCCATTATTTTCCAATACCAAATTTGAAGATTTTGATTCCTTCAAACTGCAATGAAGTGTTAATTATAAGAGTGTGTTATTCAACTTTTTGTTTTTTAAGTTGTTTTTAATTAAATGTTTTGGGTAAAGTTATACGCTATATTATGTTGTAGGCTCTTGCTTATCATCATGGGAGCCTTTTTAACGGATTAAAAAAGGATTATTCATGAGTTTTCTATTGTTTATCATTTTAGTGATATTGATACTGTTAGCCTCTGTTCTTCGATGGCGAAAAACACGTTATATGCTTGTATTATTGACCTTGGTGTTGTTTTTTGGGGTAGGTACTGGTGTTGCTCCGAGGTATTTATTAAATGCGTTACAACAAGACTATCAAGTGAAACCGAATGTCTCATGGCGTGAGAATAATGTCATTATTTTATTGGGGGCGGGTACCGTTAAGGTGCCTCGTACTCATGACGTTGAACCGCCTTTTTTTGCTTATGGCCGAATAACCGAAACGGCTATTCAGTATCAGTATTGTCAGCAAACGAAGTCTGTATGTTGGGTGATTGTTTCTGGTGGTGATCCTTTGCAGAACGGTGAGGCTGAAGCCAAAGTATATAAACATGTGTTAGTGTCTTTGGGTGTACCAGAAAACATGATAATCACTGAACCTAATAGTATGAATACTTGGCAAAATGCTGAATTTACTCGACGCATTTTAGAGTTTGATCATGATTTTACTACTTTTAATCAACAAAATAGCCGAATTGTGTTGGTGACTTCAGGACTACATTTGCGCCGCAGTGAACAATACTTCAACCATTTTGGTATTAATGCTATCCCTATTCGAGGGGATTATGTGGTTGCGTCCGTTTCTTGGTTGCCGAGTGGGTATGAGTTTGCACTAATGGATTTTGCTCTGCATGAGTACTTAGGGTATTTCCGCTATTATGTATATAACACCATGGGGTGGAATATCTTACCGAAGAAAGAGGTTTTTGCAGCTGGCGTGATGAAATCAGGGTGATTTTAAACTGAGCTCGTATGTTCGCCCGTGATAACGGACTATCGCAATTGAATAGTATTTCAAGTGATGGTGTGCTTTTTTGCATTGGAGTGTTTTTTAAACAAAATAAGCGTAAAATAACGGCTGCTTTATCCTATGAGAGGTTTACTTATGAAAAGGTTTCATGTTGCCCTTGCAGTGAAAGATATTGATGAGTCTATTACTCTTTATAATCAAAAATTAGGATGTGAGCCAGAGGTAGTCATTTCGGGAGAATATGCTCTTTGGCGTACTGAGATATTGAACTTTTCTATTCGTTTGACACCCGATCAGTCTGAGCGGCCCATTCGTCATTTAGGATGGGAAGATCCTAAAGCGGGTAGCTTTACGTCTGAAACGGACATTAATGGCGTGCATTGGGAACGTTTCTCTCAGGTCGATCAGCATAACGAAATTTTATCGATTTGGCCT
Source organism: uncultured Shewanella sp. (assembly GCF_947491715.1). Classification (GTDB taxonomy): domain Bacteria; phylum Pseudomonadota; class Gammaproteobacteria; order Enterobacterales; family Shewanellaceae; genus Shewanella. The sequence goes on from NZ_CANLKR010000003.1 coordinate 141,339, forward strand.
GATGTAGAATTTGATTGCCAAGTGGACTGATTTAATATTGACAACATCGAGTTATATAAAATCTAAGTTTTTATAACGTTAGCTGAATTAAGTTCGTATGCGTTATGATGTTCATATTAATAGTGTTAGTTGTAGACACATTGTCACACGTTTGGCTTGCCCGTTTATAGATGAGATAAACTTAATACCCATTGATTCAATACTATTTTAACGGTTGAATTTGATATTTTTAATGACTTTTATGCTGGACTCTCGAGAGTTAACTTAAAGGAACCTCCAGAGTCCATACTCTTTCCTTATTTAATCAATAAGTTGGTACTCATTTCTGAGGACATCAATGATCTCTTGTTTTGGATTTTGACTTATTGACAAACTTTGACCAATAATTTTTTCAGCGATTCCAATATAAGTGTCTGAAATCATCATCATGATTTCTTGTGGTAGCGGATTGTCAGCCGCTAATGCTAAGCGTTCTGGCATGCGGTTTTTATTGAGGAGAATGTCTGGCTCAGGGAAATGATTGAGTAACCATTGTCTAAAGCCTTCTTTTGATTGTTCGATGATCTTGCCTTGTGAAAAAGAATGGCCTTCCCAAATTCTCGAACTATCGGGTGTTCCTACTTCGTCCATATAGATTAATTTATCATTGCCTTGGGTATCTTTGACATAACCAAACTCAAATTTGGTATCAACAAAAATTTCATTTTGTTTGGCCAATGCATCACTGATCACGTCAAAACCTTCTTTTAATAGCTTCTCGTATAAATCAACATCTTGTTCATTATTAAAATGAAACCCTTTAAGGTGACGTAAAATATCCGCACGAGATACATTGACATCATCTGCCTCAGGTACGCCCTCAAGGCCAGTTAAGATGCCTTTAGTTGAAGGGGTAATGAGCAGTTCAGGTAATTTTTGATCTTTATTAAGCCCTTCGGGAAGGGTGATCCCACAAAAATCTCGCTCACCTTGGCTGTAACTGCGCCACATTGATCCTGTAATATATTGTCGAGCAATGGCTTCTATCATCACAGGGCGTGCTTTTTGAACTATCCATACGAGAGGATGTGGAATATCTAAGATATGGCTATCGGCTAAGCCTTTGTCTTTAAATAGTGTGAACCAATGGTTTGAAATGGCATTGAGTGCCATGCCTTTACCTGGTACACCATTTAAACCATCTTCGCCTCTCCAGATACAATCAAAGGCAGAAATGCGATCGCTTATGACCATGATGGCAAGGGGGGTATCGGCAGGCACATCATAGCCTTTTTCTGCAATTAAACGGGCACTGTCACTGTCAGTTAACCAATAAACGCTTCGGACTTTTCCTGAGTGGACAGGTTTTTCGGTACGAATAGGAAGATTATCATTAACGACTAATACTTTATCAGCAAGGTTCATTGAGGGATACCTATCAAAAAAGAAGTGGGCTTAATTTGCCGCCGATTGTAGCAGAAGTTAGGTGAGTCAACACTAAGATATCATGACAATTTCGGACTTGAAAACAGAGTTCTCAATACAAGGTTAATCTGCATGAATGTGTTGTTTTATTGATGACATGAAGGGGGAGGAACTTTGGATTTGATGTGTAACTTGACGATAAATTGGCTCACTCGTTGAGCTCGATGATCTTTGAAGCAAAAACCATTAATAACGAATGTGAGGCTGTGTTTACTGGGTTGCTTATTAAGCGATTTAAAAATGTGTTTTAGTGTGTTGGGCGACTGCTTTAATGACAAATATAAGGGTCTATCCGCTTTGTGATAAAAATGACTCTCAAAAGATTGAGTGACAATATGGTATTGTTTAATATCTGGTTTAATAATCTGATAGATGTAAAGGTAAGGCAGGGCTTCAGCCATCATGGTTTGTGCGCCAAAATAGAGACTATGATAGTAATTTTTATTGATGCGCTTAAGGGGAAGTTTAATGACTAGTTTGTGATGAGTGATTTTAGAAATATTGAATTTAATTTTTGCGAGCAAGGGTAGAAATAAAACAAAAATAAGTTTGAATTTAATCAGGGAAAGTAACAAGGTCCATTCGATTGGTAAGGTTTTAGCGGGCAATATAAGTACCTGAGTTGAAGTTATTCGGCATGCTGTTTTATTTTTAATTCATTTCAATATACAAATCACCAGATGGCGTATGAGTTTACGCAGCCTAAAGAGCTTAAATTAAATTTTAAAACTGTTAATTTAATATTTACTTATTAACTATAGTGTATTTGGCCAGTTATTTTTACAAATTATCGTATCAAAGTACGATATTGAGATCAGCTCTGACCGTTTCGGCTTTTTCTTCATAGAGGCTATCCCATTCGATGTGAAACACCTTCTTAGCGTCTTTGCCTATGTTGCGGCCTTTAATAAATTCATCAATGACACGACTAACACGGTGGGGATGGTTTAAGCTGCACCATATTAAGCCGGCACAGACATTGATAATAGGGCTTAAGTAATAGGGATGTTGGATAGAGCTAAAACCAGCAATACGCGCTTCTGAGGCAAATGTTGTGTCGACATCAAGCAGGACATGATAAATGTCATGGGTGACGACAAGCCTATTGATGATATAGGCATAATCATTTTTATCCTTATTATGATGTGTGAATAGTGGTGTTGTTTGTGCATGCAAGTAGAGCTGGTGACCAAAACTATCTTTGGGCAAGTGCTTTAATTTCTCTAAATCAATGTGTACAGGCGTTCTTTTTTGACAATTTGATGGCTTTTTTTATCTGATAACACATCGACTAAATGCAATTTACGGCAAACAGGATAGGAATGCGCTAATTTATACAAGAGCAAAGTAGCGTACTTATTTTGCACTGAAATAAAGATATAATACATCAATGCAATTTGACTGATTTTTCGTTTGAACAGCACCTTAGTTTTTTTGATTAATCGCATGTTTACTCCTGTCATACCGTTAATCATTGAGATATCAATTTCTTGTTATAGTTAATACCTACACTTTTTAATCTACTACTTGTCATATCATTCAATTAATAGCATTAGCTCACTCATATTATAGAGAGTTGGAATATAGTTTTAGTGTTAAAAAAGTATAGCAAAAGGACTAACATAAACCAGATTATCGACCTATTGGTCTTAGTAGTATGAGATTTCGTCTATGATCATAACAGGCGTGTTTCAAAAGGGATCTTGATTATGTCTTTTTCACAATCAGTGATTTATTTTTTATTGGGCTCAATATCGGTCGGTTACATGTCTCTGAGTTTTGCTCATGAGTCCCAACAACCGCTTGCGACCGCATCGACCTTATCAATTGATGAACAAGCTGTTAGTCAGGGTATCACTACCATGTTAATTTACCTGCTAAAAATCAGATCTTAGGTTGCCTCAAAGGACAGCAAGGCTGTGCGCTGGATCAAAAAAAACTGAAGAATAAGCAAGGGGATATTATGTGCGATGCCAGTCAAAGGTCTTTGAGGCCGCCAATGGAGCCCAAAGGTTAGTCTTGTTTTTGTATTACAGGTAGTGCAAGCGCAGTAAATATCAGCTCAATTGATAACACTTGAGCTGATATTGTTTATCTAACCTGAATTAGGGATAATGAGTCTCAGCAAGTCATTAAATTTAACTTTAAATTACATCGTTATTTATCGGTTTGTGTCGCTTTGTTGTGGCGTTGCATTAGGTTTTGCGTGATATCACTTAAGCTTAATTCTTGATCTTCAAGTAATACCAGTAAATGATAAAGAAGATCTGAGGCTTCATCAATCAGCTCTGGTTTATCATGAGTCGCTGCGGCGAGCGCCGTTTCTAAGCCTTCTTCACCGACTTTTTGTGCAATGCGTTTAGTGCCACGTTCAAATAAATAAGCCGTGTAGCTGCTGTTAGGATCTTGACCTTTACGCGAAGCAACAAGCTGAGATAAATTGTCAATAAAGCTGTGGCTTTCGCCGTCTTTCCAGCAGCTTTCAGTGCCTAAATGGCAGGTGGGTCCATTGGGTAAGACTTGCACTAATAAGCTGTCATTATCACAATCAGTGTCAATGCTCACCAGCTCAAGTGTATTATTAGAGCTTTCTCCTTTTGTCCAAAGCCTTTGTTTACTGCGACTGAAAAAAGTGACTTGCCGAGTGCTAAGGGTTTTTTCTAAGGCGGCTTTATTCATGTAACCTAGCATCAGGACTTTACCACTTAAGTGGTTTTGAACGACAGCAGGAATGAGGCCATCTTGTTTATTCCAATCAAGTTGTGTGATAAGCGTGTCTGTCATAATGTTATCCTATGCCCCATTGAATTGAAGGTGTTTTGGGGAACCTATTCGTGTTTGTTTTGATAAAAATATGTATTGACTCATGGCATTAAGGATAGGTTAGCGCCTGATGGCAATACCTTCTTTTTGCAAATACGTCTTTAGCGCTTGAATATCGATAATGGCTTTATGAAATACACTGGCAGCGAGGGCGGCATCGACATTGGCTTCAGTAAACACATCTTTAAAATGGGCCATTGTGCCCGCACCACCAGAAGCAATAAGGGGCACATCACAGAGGCGGCGGATCATTGATAATTGCTTGAGATCATAGCCCTGTCTGACACCATCTTGATTCATCACATTTAGCACAATTTCACCGCAGCCTTGCTTTTGCACTTCTTCTACCCAGTCTTGGGTATACCATTGGGTGTCTTTAGTGGCAGCTTCATCCCCCGTAAACTGCTTCACTTTATAGCTTTGACTCTCTTTATCAAAATAAGAGTCGATACCAATGACAATACATTGGCGGCCAAATTCATTTTGCAGCCTTGCGATAAGGGAGGGATCGCTTAATGCGGGGGAGTTGACGGATATTTTATCTGCTCCATAGGCCAGTAATTGCCGAGCTTGTTCAAGGCTTTTTATACCGCCTGCAACACAAAATGGAATATCAATTTGTTCTGCAACACGGCTGACCCAAGATTTATCAATGATCCTGTCATGAGCGCTGGCGGTAATATCGTAAAATACCAATTCATCAGCCCCTTCTGCGGCATAACGGGCCGAAAGCGGAACAATATCTCCCACAATTTCGTGGTTACGAAACTGCACGCCTTTAACGACTTTTCCTTCTTTAACATCTAAACAGGGGACAATACGTTTTGCTAGCATGACATTCCCTCTTTTGCATTGGGCCAACAATTGATGGCTTCTGTTACATCAAAGGCTTCAATGAGTAAGGCTTTACCAATAATAATTCCGCAGGCGCCGCTGTCTCTCACTGCAGCGACATCATTGAGGGTGGCAATACCGCCAGATGCTTGCCATTGGATATGGGGATAACGCTGCGCAATATCGGTATACAGGGCAGTATTGGCACCGGTTAAGGTGCCGTCTTTACTGATGTCGGTCACGAGCGCATGTTTTAGCCCAAAGGGAGAAAATTGGTCCACAAGCGACTCTAATGTTTTGCCCCCGCCGGATTGCCAGCCTGATACCGCGACGATTTTTTCGCCTTGTTCATTAATATTGACATCGAGGGCTAAACAAATGGCATCGGCGCCGTATTTTTTTAACCAAGATTGGACCAATTCTGGTTGGCTAACAGCAAGAGAACCTATCACGACTCGGCTTACCCCTAAGTCAAGTAACTCGGCAACTTGAGCTTCACTGCGAATGCCGCCGCCCACTTGTATTTGAGTGTGAAGGCCATCAACGAGGGTTTTAATTAATGCGGTTTGTCGTTTATTGGGATCTTTGGCGCCGGTTAAATCAACGATATGCAACAAATTCGCCCCTTGCGCTTGATAAGATTGTAATTGCTCTAATGGACTTAAGTTAAAGGTGGTCTGCTGCGCATAATCCCCTTGATAGAGGCGCACAACTTGTCCGTCAATAAGATCAATAGCGGGAATAATCATGTGTTGGCCTCATTTGAGTTGAAAAATGTGAATGCTGAAAGATCCGTATTGCTGTCCATATTGAGAAAGTTGCTGAGGATCTTAGCGCCAATGAGTGCACTTTTTTCTGGATGAAATTGCACTCCCATGAAGTTGCCTTTGGCGATGGCCGCACTAAAAGTCTCACCATATTGGCATTGGGCGATACTATAGTCGCTGAGCGGGGCGCGGTAACTGTGAACAAAATAAACGTAACTGCCGGCATCGATATCCGCAAATAAAGGATGCGATGACGGTGTGATTTGATTCCAGCCCATGTGGGGTAGCGGCGCCCCTTGACTGTCTAATTCGGTGATGTGTGTTGGAATAAGATCTAAACAGTCACATTGTTGTGCTTGACTGCCGCCTTCGCTTGAAAGGGTGGTGAGCATTTGCATGCCAAGACACACACCCAATACAGGTTGAGTGAGGGCTTTTATCACCTCAATAAGCTGTTTTTGTTCAAGGGAAGCCATAGCGGCGCCTGCACTGCCCACACCCGGTAATACGACGCGTGTGGCCGATTTGATGAGGGTCGGATCGTCAGTCACGATAATGTCAGTTCGGTCTTGATGATTGAGTCGTTCAAAAGCAAAACGCACAGAGCTGAGGTTCGCACAACCTGTATCAATAATGACAGTGGTATCGACAGGCTGAGTTTGAGAAGCGGCTAAGTTCATAACACACCTTTGCTTGAAGGTAATGCGTCACTTTCAATGGTGACGGCTTGACGTAATGTACGGCCAAAGACTTTGAATAAACTTTCGACTTTATGATGGTCATTATCGCCGATGGTCGATAAATGTAATGTGCAGCGCAGGCCATCGGAGAGTGAACGAAAGAAATGAGGCACCATTTCGGTAGCCATACTGCCCACCATTTCACGGTCAAATTCGCCGTCAAATTTAATAAAAGGGCGACCTGATAAGTCTAATAAACACTGGGCTTGTGCTTCATCCATGGGAATACTAAAGCCAAAACGGGCAATACCGCGTTTGTCGCCTAAGGCTTGACGCAGTGCGTCACCGATGGCTAGTGCCGTGTCTTCCACGCTGTGATGATCGTCTATTTCAAGATCGCCATCGACCTCCACATCCATTTTAAACTGACCATGGGTTGAGATTTGATCTAACATATGGTCAAAAAAGCCGATCCCTGTGTCTATTTTACCTTTTTGATTGGTATCAAGATCCACAGTCACGCGAATGTCGGTTTCTTTTGTAGTACGCACGACCGTTGCCACTCGATGACGGCTAAGCAGTTGATCGCAAATTTTGTTCCAATTACGGGTTTTAGGGTGATATTGTATGCCTTGAATACCCATGGCATCGGCTAATCCTAAATCGGTTTCTCTATCACCAATCACGGCAGATTGAGTAAAGTCAATTTTTCCTTGTGTTAAGTAGTCTTTCACTAAGCCCAATTTAGGTTTGCGGCAGCTGCAATTCTCATCATCAAAATGGGGGCAAATGAGGACATCATCAAATTGAATTCCCTGACTTTGCAGTATTTGCATCATCATGTTTTGCGGTGCATCAAAGTCATCTTTAGGAAAAGACGGCGTGCCTAATCCGTCTTGGTTACTCACCATGACGAGACGAAAACCGGCTTTTTGAAGTTTTAACAGTGCAGGAATGACATTAGGCTCAAACACTAATTTGGCTAAGCTATCCACTTGTTTATCGGTAACGGGCTCTTCAATTATGGTGCCATCTCTATCAATAAAAAGGATTTTTTGTTTCATGTGAGTACTTACCTTTAATATAAATCTTTATTGTAAATGTAAATTAGGACTCTGCTGATTGAGGAGCAGTGTACTTGAGTTCGTTGAAAAAGTGGATGATGCGATTGGTTTGCTCTTCATTGGTAAAGCTAAAACGGATCGCGCTGGCCAATCGAGGATCGCTATAACATCTAGCGACTATGCCAGTCGACTTTAGCCTTTGCACGACGAAACCAATGTTGCTAAATTCGGCCAGCACATAGTTGCCATATGCGGGCAAAGTGTTGGCACCATATTGCTCGATTGCTTGGGTTAAGCGTTGACCTTGATGTTTGAGGGCATCCACTTGCTGTTGCATCAGAATTAATGAGAGCGGCTTTAAGGCCTGAGTCGCAATTTGATTGACTGGCTCTGCAATGGGGTAGGGGGCTATTACTCGCATCACCATGTCAATGATGTTCTTATTGGCGAGCAAAAAACCGCAGCGGGCACCTGCAAGGGCAAACGCTTTAGACAAGGTCCGCAGTACCACTAGATTTGGGTATGCATCGATTAAATCGCTAACGCTAAATTCAGGACAAAACTCAATGTAGGCTTCGTCGACGACCACAAGTTGGTTGGGAAGGCTTTGAATGATATCAATGAGCCTTGCTTTTCCAATAATCGTGCCTGTTGGATTATTGGGATTACAGATAAACACCAGTTTAGCACCCGTGACTTGGGCAATATAATCTTGAGGTAAATTATAATCCTGAGTTAAAGATAATGCTTTTACGCCAACATTAAAGGTACATGCACTGATGGCGTACATGCCGTAAGTTGGACCAAAAATAGCGATATTGTCTTGGCTAGGAATACAAAAAGTGCGGATCAATAATTCTATGGCTTCGTCTGCACCACGACTGACGATAAGCTGTGTTGTGTCAATATTGGCATATTGGCTATAGGCTTTTAACAGCGCTGGTGGCTGACACTCTGGATAACGGTTGATATTATTAATTTCGCTGTTATTAAAAGGCGACTCATTAGCATTTATCCAAATATCACCTTGTCCGCCAATTCGACGAGCGGATTGGTAGACTTCCAGTTCCAATAGCTCTGGACGTGCAAGGCGTTGAGCCAAATTAAGCGAGTTGGATTGAGTCATTCTTTTTTGTCCCTCATTTTATACCCGTGATACTTGAAGATGCATGTTTTCAGAGCCTGTAAAAGTGCCTAATTCAAGGCGTATTATTGCAGGAATGCTTAAGGTGATGCAACGCAGAAGTAGGTGATTTTACAGACTCCCAAGGGGCTGGTTTAAAAGCCTTTTATGCTGCGTTACTGAACACCAGCTTAGAATCACTAAGCACGCTGTTCAAAGCCTTGTCTAAAAGGCTTTTAATTCCAGCTGAATCCTGCATCTTCAAGTATCATGGGTATAGCCTGTTAATCGTATTGTGTATGGGTTACTTTCATTGCTAAATCGTTACTGATTAAGGGTTATAACGGATCATCAGCATTGATGTTTGCAAGTCTAATGGCTACAGCTTGTTTGTGTGCATCGAGCCGCTCAGCTGAAGCCAATGTCATTACTGTGTCACTTAAGTGAGTTAAGCCTTGAGGGCTAAGCTCTTGCACGGTGAAGCGACGACAAAAATCGCTTAACGACAGGCTGGATACTGTGCGGCTATGGCCATAAGTGGGTAAAACATGATTGGTGCCACTGGCATAATCACCTACCGATTCTGGCGTATAAGCGCCTAAAAATACCGAACCTGCGGCGCGAATATCTTTGAGGAGCGTTCGAGGCGATTGGGTTTGAATAATTAAGTGCTCAGGCCCATATTGATTAGAGACTTGTACCGCTTCGGCTAAGGTATTGACTACAATAGTGCGGCTTTGTGCTAAGGCTTGTGTGGCAATATCGACACGAGAAAGTTGTGCTAATTGTTCATTCAGCGAAATACTCACTTGGCTGGCTAAGGTCATGCTATCAGTGACGAGGATCACTTGAGAATCCGGCCCGTGTTCGGCTTGTGATAATAAATCGGCAGCCACAAACTCTGGATTGGCTTGACTATCGGCAATCACTAACACTTCTGATGGGCCCGCAGGCATATCGATACTCACAAGAGTGCGAGGATCTTGGCTAACATTACGTTTAGCTTCAGTGACGAAGCGATTTCCTGGGCCAAAGATTTTATCCACCTTAGGGACACTTTCTGTGCCAAAGGCGAGTGCCGCAATGGCTTGGGCACCACCGACTTGGTAAATCTCTTTTATGCCGCAAGCCGTTGCCGCATAAACAATCGCATCATCGATTGGAGGGGGGCTAACAAGCACGCGTTGCTGACAACCCGCGATTTTAGCGGGAAGGGCAAGCATCATGACGGTTGAAATGAGCGGAGCACTGCCGCCAGGAATATACAATCCGACTTTTTCAATGGCCTCAGAGCGAAGTTCACAGCGGATCCCATTAGAGGCGATATCAATACTCTGAAACTGCTGAGCGCTATGAAAACGACTGATATTATCCATGGCGTGTTCAATGGCCGCTTTTAAGTTGTCACTCACATTGTCAACGGCTTGTTGAATGACACTGTCATTGAGCTTAATAGTGTCTAAGGTGATACCATCAAATGCTTGGCTGTAATCACGCAAGGCTTGATCGCCTTGACTGATCACGGTATTGATGATTTGACTGACATCTTGCTCGAGCTGCTGACTTTGCGTCATGGGCGAGCGTGTGAGTGCTTGGCGTTTTTTTGTATCAGATAAAGATTGCCACGTTAGGATCTGCATACGCTTACCCCATCATTTTTTCGATTGGCATGACAAGAATGGAGCTGGCGCCCAACTGAGTTAAGGTTTCCATGGTATCCCAAAACAAATCTTCCGTGCTCACGACGTGGATAGCGACACGATTACTGTCATCATTGAGCGGTAAAATGGTAGGGTTTTCAGCTCCAGGTAGTAATGAAACGATTTCATCTAATTTTTCGGTTGGCGCGTGCAGCAAAATATATTTGCTTTCTTTGGCGCGAACGACACCATTGATGCGTGAGAGGATTTTATTAATTAAGGCTTGTTTATCGTTATCTTGTGTTTGGGTTGATTGAATTAAGCAAGCGGTAGAACGATAAATGACCTCGGTTTCGTATAAGCCGTTTGCTTCTAGTGTTGCGCCAGTAGAGACCAAATCACAAATACCGTCTGACAAGCCTGCACGAGGCGCGACTTCAACTGAGCCTTTGAGCATACAATCACGGTAGTTAATGCCTTTTTCTTGCATATAGCGGCGAAGTAAATTGGGGTAAGAGGTGGCAATGCGTAACCCTTCTAATGAGCTAGCATCTTGATAGTCAAATTCATTAGGCACGGCTAGCGATAACCGGCAGGCACCGAAATCCAGTTGCCTTAGTTTATTAAAGAGGGCCGGTTTACCCAGCATTTCCCGTTCAATTTGTTCTTCTTCAAGGACATTTTCGCCAATAAAACCAAGGTCAACCACACCGTCCATAATCAGACCTGGAATGTCATCGTCACGAACACGTAGTAAATCGATGGGCATGTTGTCAGCGTGTGCGATAAGACGTTGCTCGTTAATATTGAATTTTACGCCGCAGCTTTTCAATAACTTAAGTGACTCTTTTGATAGACGACCTGATTTTTGAATGGCGATACGTAAGCGATTTGACTCAGACATAATACGTTCCTATGAACTTGATAATTAAGTGTTAAATTAAATTTTATACAATAAAAAAATACGCTAATCGTTTTTTATTAGGGGGCTTAAAAAGAAAAAACCCCCAGAATTTCTTCTGAGGGTTTTTGAAAGTATTAATCAACCGCCAGAAGGGATCATTCCTTCGGCAGTGAGCTTCCGAAGGCTACCGCTGATGATGGTGATGATGGATAGTGCTTGGAAGCTGTGTCATGGTTAATTCTCTCATTAGTGGCTCGTTCAACGTACTAAGTCAACGAACCTAAATAGGGTCATGCTGAGGCGATTTAAAAAGAGGCGCAAGAAACAAAGTTCAAGTGCTTCGCGTCAGCGTTAATTTAAGGTAGTCACTTTTTCTGATGATTGCAACAACTAATTTTCGCTCATGAAGAAATGCGTATTTAAGCGAGTTTATTGGGCCAAAATACCTAAAAATAAGCATTTAAAATTACTGTTAAGAAACAACTTTGTTACAACCTTTGTACTTGTGATATGCCTGTAGATCAGGATAATACGTTTTTCTGTCGTTAATTGAGAGTATTTATTGTTTTGACCCGTCAACTTGCCAAGCAAAGTCTTGCCGTTTTTTCCAAAGCCGGCTTGCTTGCTCAACATATTCCAAATTATCGTGTGAGAGATGCTCAGTGCAAGATGACAGAAGCGGTAAGTGGAGCGTTAAAAGGGACTGAGCCTTTAGTGGTGGAGGCGGGAACCGGAATAGGAAAAACCTTTGCTTACTTAGTCCCTGCTTTGCTTAGTGGGCAGCAAGTGATCATTAGTACGGGAACAAAAAATTTGCAAGAGCAGCTTGTTTATCAAGATATTCCCGCTCTACTTTCCATACTGAAGTTAACCCCTAAAGTGGCTTTATTAAAAGGTCGCAGTAATTATCTCTGCCAACTAAAGTTATTTGAATTATTAAGGGATCCTCAGTTTATCCCCCCTGAGCACTTAGATGATATTTTGCGTATTCATCAATGGGCGGATAAAACGAGAGATGGTGATCTGGGTGGATTAACCGCGGTATCAGAGTTTTCACCGTCATTGGATAAAGTGCGTAGCCAAAAGGAAGGTTGCAGTGGGCAAGATTGCCAGTATTTTGATGTGTGTTTTACGCGTAAGGCTCGTTTGCGTACGTTAGATGCCAACATTATTGTGGTTAATCATCATTTATTTTTTGCTGATAAGCTATTGCAAGAGGCCACGCTTAATACCTTATTGCCTAATGCGGACGCGGTTATTTTTGATGAGGCGCATCAGTTACCAGATATGACTTTCTCGTATTTAGGCCAACAATTATCAATGAGTTATTTGACTCGACTACTTAATTTGATTGCACATATACAGCGTCAAAGTCTTGGAGATACCGCGCAGATAGCGCGTTTAGCGATGGCTTGCTCTGAAACGTTATCGGATTGGCAAAACTCAGTAAGAGAGCGTGGCGTTACTGATGGAAAGCACTTGATGTCAGATAAAGCGTTAGCTCAGTCTGCAGGCCGCTTATTAGACTCCCTTGGTGAGTTAGTTGCATTGCTCGCAAGACATGAAGAACGCAGTTATGCTTTAGATAATCAAGCGAAAAAATTTACTGTATTCGAGGGTAAATTACGTTCATTTTTTGAATGTAATCATCCTCAATTATTGTATCGTATTGATTGTTCAAAGCCTGATCTTCGCTTGATGATGACACCGAAGAACATTGCTGGAGAATGTCAAAAAATCTTTAACGGACAAACCCATTGGATATTGACTTCCGCGACCTTGCAGATGAATCAAACATTGGATGTGTTTTGTCAATCTTTAGGATTAGTTAACGCCCAACAGCTCTTATTAGAGAGTCCTTTTAATTATCAAAAACAAGCGATATTTTGCGTTCCACGCCATTTAGCCAATGTCAATAATGAAGGGCTTGCCGTCAAGCAGATGCGCGATATTTGCACTCAGGCTATTCAGGCAGCGAAAGGGCGCACGTTTATTTTATTGACTAGCCATCGAATGTTAGAAAAACTGGCACAAGCACTCTACCATTGTGTTGATTATCCTATTTTGGTGCAAGGGCAAGATAGCAAACAAGGTTTACTGAAAAAGTTTAGACAACTAGGTAATGCTGTTTTACTAGGAACAGGGGCTTTTTGGGAAGGGGTTGATGTTAAAGGTAAACGATTAAGCTGTGTCATCATTGAGCGTTTGCCTTTTGTGTCTCCTGATGACAAGGTGTTTCGTACTCGATTACAATCGATGGGTGATATCGCTCAAGATCCCTTCATGGATATTGCTTTGCCTAAAGCCATTATATCGTTAAATCAAGGTGTAGGTAGGCTTATTCGTGATGAAAAAGACAGTGGAGTATTGATATTGTGTGACAACCGCATTGTTAATCGAGATTATGGGCAGGCTTTTTTACATTCTTTACCGCCCATGACTCGTACGCGAGATTTAGATAAAGCACTTCAATTTTTATCAAAAATAAAATAGTGTGCTATTGAGTATTATTCACAAAACAGTTGCTCCTCTCCTAGTAAGCAAGCTTCGATTTCTCGGCCTTCTACATCCCGAAAACTTAAGCGCCAATCATTTTTTTCGTCACTTTCCATGATGATAAAACCGTATTGATATAAGACTTTTGATTGCTTTATGGCCATGCTATCTATTTGGATAGCTTTAGGGGTGCGAGAGATGAGCATACTTCCTCCATTACCAGCGATAACTTGGGTAGGGCGGTTTCCATCAAAGTTGAGTATTTCAGCTAGATGAATATGGCCACTAATAATTAAGTTAATGAATGTAGATAGAGAAGATGTTTTTACTGCAGTTTGTAATTCAGATGTTTGTTTAGTAAGGCGGGTGCCAGTATCACTGGCACCAAATCCCCAAAAGGGTCGATGACTTAATAGCCAGGCGGGTTTGTTATATTGGGGATTTAATGTGTCTAGTTGTTTTGAAAAAGCGGGTGCTAAAGATTTATGTTGTTTATCCTTGACACTAGCGCTGTCGATAATCCCTAATTGTAACGATGCCAAGTTAATAAACCAAGGAGGGGTGCTGAGCTGGCAGGTATCGGGTTCTGAACGCGGGGAGAGAAAGCGAAACCAGCCTATTCCTGCTTTATCACAACCCTCATGGTTACCGCGTAAAAATATAAAGGGAGCGGTTTGTAACATGGGTGCTGCGGGTGTAAACCAGTCTGCATCCCAGGTGGATTGATTATGGCCAAAGGGACTGCCACTGCATCCTGCGTTACCTTTTGGGCAAGCGACTTCGCGGTAAATATAATCACCTGTGTGAATAATGAGATCTGGATTGTATTGGGCTATGCGAGTGGCGATATGGGCAAAAGGCCAAATACTGGTATTATTACAGGCTTGATAGTGTTGCTGCCCTCCAGAGAGTCGACACCCAGTATCACCGATCAATACAATACGCTTAGGTTGAGGGATTGCAGGCGTCAGTACAATATCTTTTAAGGTAATAATATTTGCGTTATCTGGAATATGGGCACTGCATACTCGTGTTGGAAAATCTGGGGTCGGTTTTGTACGAACTTGCATGCTTAATGTGAGGCCATCGACATTGACATGGGGGCAAGGATCTTGGCTTTGAGAATCTAATCGATTGTTTGACGCCGACAATAAGGCGTTAACTTTGGAGCTGACAGTTTCATTCGTATCGGTTTGTTCTACTTCAGTATTTGATTTTAGCGTGCCAATTTGTGTAGAGATGAGTGCGCGTACTTCTAATCCTTGCTCGGTATATTGTAGCCAAGCTGAGCTGGGAATAGGATCGGCAACAGCATGAAAGGAATAAAGGTTGAAATAAAGAAATAAAGTACCAATAGTGAGAAGGGAGAAGTTTCGCATAGTAAAGGTCCTTTTATCGTATCATATTGTACTGTTAGACTTATTTTCCTCATAATGATTGATGACAAGTGTCTTCAAGAGGCTTGGGTCTATCTAAGCTTAGTGCAACAAAATGAGTTCAACAAAATAAGCTTTTAGCAGTCAATGTACATTGCACCAGTTCATCGCCTACGAGATCCCTTAAACTGACCATCCACTGATTATTTTTTAATTTATTCAACACAATCAAGCCATATTCTGGTGTATATTGCAGCCAGGCTGAAGCGTGTTGTTGTGTGGCGAACACGCTCAGAAAGGGACATAAGAAAATCAAAACGGTCAATAATTGAAAGCCTGTTTATTCCAGCTGGATAATGCATCATGAGCTATCACAGGTACATTTAAAAAAGGAGCGGATCTATGCGCACATTTACCTTTAAGGTTAATTTTAGTTATCACGAGTTTATGCCTTTTTATCAAGGGAAAATTAACAATATTGAAGTGAGGGATAGGGAGCAGCAAGTGATTTGGATTAATGGTCGACATTTCAGGCCTTTTTTGACATTAAATGGCGTTAACGGTCTGTTTAAACTCACATTAAGCCAACGAGGCGATATTATTTCCTTAAATAAATTAGAGTAATTACTCCAAACGGTTGATTCATTTTTTGTACGAATAAGTCGCTATTCGTTTATCTGTTTAACTGTATGTTATTTATGCATTTGTTGTTTTTTTTATTTTTTCTTTGTTTGTTCATTTTTACATCATTTAAATGTTAGATATATATTTCATCGCTTCAATAAGTCTTCCCTCATATTTCTTTTCATCGATTTTTCAAATTCTTATCTTGCCCATTGGGTGAAAATATTGTAACAATTGCGTTACCTGCTGGATAATAATATGTTTAAAAACTCTTAATAACAAATAAGCAGCAGGTTATGGAGAGAAGTCATCATGCAAGAAAGTAGAAGGATTTTTAATCGCTCTGTACTCGCGATCACTGTGATATCAGCTATAGGAATGTCACTACCTGCTAGCGCCATTTCTTTTAATTGGGGAGAGGTTGATGGAACCTTTGATTCCACATTTTCAGCAGGCGCCAGTTGGCGCACACAAGAACGTAATTGGAATGATCAAATTGGTAAGGTGAATCACCCTCGTTTTGATTGGACGGGTTATTCGGCGTTCACGGGGAACACCATTTATACGCCAGCCCAGATTTGGTCTCAACCTGGTTCTTTTTCCAGTAATGGCGATTTAAGTAATTTACTTTACTCTCAAGGTGATACTACCTCAGAAATGGTTAAAGGTTTGCATGAGTTGTCATTGAATTATGATAATTATGGTTTGTTTGTTCGTGGAATGTACTTTTACGACAGAGTGCTGGTGGAAAGTGATTTTGAATTTACCGATCCCTTAACGGGTAAATCCTATGATGCCTGCGCTGACAGTAAGGCATCTGAAGTGCAATGTAAGGATATTCGTTTATTAGATGCTTTTGTTTACGCGAACTTTGATTTAAATCAAGGACAGAATCCACTGGCTATTCGTGTCGGTCAGCAGGTGGTGTCTTGGGGGGAGAGTACGTTAATTGCCCATGGGATAGGCGTCATTAATCCAGTCGATTTAAATATTCTCAATGCCCCGGGAGCTGAATTAAAAGAAGCTTATCGCCCCCAAGGCATGGTGTGGGGATCCCTCGGGATCACCAATGAATTATCGGTAGAAGCTTTTTATCAATATGATTGGCAAGAGGTGTGGGTCCCGACATCAGGTTCCTTCTTTTCCACCAACGATTTTGCCGGATTCGGCGGCTACCACCAAAATGCTCAGCTTGGCTTTAATGCGAATCCAGATATGAACATTGATTTTTTACTATCTGAATACAATGACTTTTTGGCGCTTATGGCTTCAGGTAGTTTAACCCCTGAGCAATTAGTGCAATATGCATTGGCTTATCCCACCAAAGCCACCTTAGTGAAAGATAGCCAGTCTGCGAGTAATGATGGTCAGTGGGGGGTCAAGTTGGGTTATTATGCGCCAGAATTAGGGGAAACGGAATTTGGCTTATATTACATGAATTATCACAGTCGTCGCCCATTAATCAGTGGAACCACGGCCAATTTCACCGCCGAAGCGGTGGTCAAAGATCTGGCTTATTTAGGGGGTTTAGCCCTTGATGGCACGACTATGGGACGCAGCGATTTATTAAATTTAGAGACGTTTTCAAAGGCACAAATTGTTTACCCTGAGGATATTCAACTCATTGGTTTGAGTTTTAATACATTAGTGGGTGATACATCGGTTGCTGGTGAAATCGCTCATCGTTTGGATGAGCCGTTACAAATCGATGATGTGGAGTTGTTGTTTGCGGCGATGCCACAGCAACTTGCCAATGTGGATCCTTCACTGCCTTATTATCGAGCCGATCTTGATGGGGTATCTCAAATGGAGGTGGTTGAACCTGGCGAAACGGCGAATGGCTACATTCGTACCGATACCACTCAAGCACAAATGACTTTTACTCATGTTTTCGGCCCTGCTTTAGGTAATGATGGCGTCACGGCGTTAGCAGAAGTGGGCGGCATTTGGATCCATGATATGCCAGGGTTTAATGAGCTGCGCCTCAATGGACCTGGTACGGCGAATTCTGGCGGTAATCCTGATATGCCCGGGATTATTAGAGTGTTGCATGACGGTCCTGAAACCAATCCTTTTCCCACTGACTTTGCTTGGGGTTATCGTGTTTTATTTAAGACCGACTATAACAATATTTTTGCCGGTGTGAATATGTCACCGCGCATTATTTTCTCTCATGATGTAGAAGGCATCACGCCGGATCCACTTTATTTGTTTACTGAAGATAAAAAGTCTATAGGGCTCGGAATCGGGTTTGACTACCAAAGTAGTTGGGCTGCTGATTTATCTTATAACACGTATTTTGACGGCGTTGGTACGACAAATACGCTAGAAGATAGGGATTATATTTCATTTAACATTAAATATTCCATATAAACACTTGAAAGTTAGCAGGTATCACTCAGGGCATTTAATCATGTGCTGGGTGTAAAAATAAGGACATCAGTATGAAAAAGCTAGGTTTACTATCGACAGCATTGCTTCTTGCACTGTCGGGACAAAGTGTACAAGCAAAAGTCAATGAAGTTGAAGCGGCTAAGCTTAATAAGAGTTTGACTCCTTTAGGAGCAGAAAAAGCGGGCAATAAAGATGGCAGCATTCCGGCTTGGAATGGGGGGATCACAGAGCCTGTTAAAGGGTATGAAACGGGGATGCATCATTTAGATCCCTTTTCTAATGATAAAATAAAATTGACTATTACCAATAAAAACAAAGCGCAATATGCCGAATTTCTCACACCAGGGCAATTGCAATTATTTTCTTTGTATCCTGATACATTTAAAATGAATATCTACCAAACTCGCCGTAGTGCGTCTTTTCCTAGCTTTGTTTATGAAGCCACTAAGGCCAATGCGACCCGCGCTGAGTTGGTTGATGGAGGTAATGGCATTGCCGGTGCTGCCATTGGGATCCCTTTTCCTATTCCTCAAAATGGGTTAGAAGTGATTTGGAATCACGTACTTCGTTTTCGTGGTGTGGATTTAAAAAGCTCTCGTAGTCAAGCGGCGCCGACTTCTGGTGGAAGTTACACACTGGTGGAAACCACTGAAGAGTTACGCTCTGAATATTCTCGCCCAGAGATGAGTATCGATAAATTATCAAATGAGAATACCTTATTTTATTTTAAACAGGTCGTGACACAACCTGCGCGTTTAGCGGGGACGGCCTTGTTGGTGAAAGAAACCATGGATCAAGAGAAACTGCCTAGGCAGGCTTGGACGTATAACACAGGACAGCGCCGAGTTCGTAAAGCGCCAAATGTGGCATTTGATACGCCAGGTACAGTGTCTGATGGGCTGAGAACCACAGATGATTTTGACATGTTTAATGGCTCACCCGATCGTTACCAATGGGAGCTCGTTGGCAAGCAAGAGCTCTATATTCCTTATAATGATTATAAATTGCATTCAGATAAACTTGAGTACGATCAAATATTGCAACCAGGCCATATTAATCCCGAGTTTGTTCGCTATGAAAAGCATCGTGTTTGGGTGGTCAAAGCCAGATTAAAAGACGGAATGCGTCATATTTATAAGACCCGTGTCTTTTATATTGATGAAGATTCTTGGCAAATTGCGGCGGCGGATCTTTATGATAACCGCGATGAACTTTACCGCGTTGCGATGGCCCATGGTTTAAATTATTACGAAGTGCCGACTCAGTGGAGCACATTGGAAGTGTTTCATGATTTACAGTCGCGTCGATACATTGCCATGGGATTGGATAATGAAGGGCGCATGTATGATTTTGGTGCTCGCTTGAGTGAAGCAAACTTTACCCCCGCTGCCTTAAGAAGAACAGGTATACGTTAATCGGTTTGGCATTTGCTTAAGCAAATGCCAATGTTAATGGCTTATTGGTGTTTGAAATAAACCATGATGATTTTTAAAAGGAAGTTTGTATGAGGTTTAGCATACTTCAGTCTCGTTTATGTGTGTTTGCTTGTTTATTGAGTATTCATTTTCCGCTTTTGGCTGACAATCACCCACAACATCCACTGTTACGCGATGCTATATTGCCTTTGGCAAGCCAAGCTTTAGTGCTCGATCTTGTTTCAAAGCAAGAAACAGCTTTGGCGGTGGGTGAACGAGGCCATATTTTTATTTATGATGAGCAGTGGCAGCAGGTGGTGACGCCCACAAAAGCACTATTGACGAAAGCGTTTTTACTTTCGCCGTCTCTTGGTTGGGCTGTCGGTCATGATGCCACTATTTTACAGACACAAGATGGCGGTTTGACTTGGCAACAACAGATGCAGTCTTCGCGTATTGAAAAACCTTTTTTAGATGTGTTGTTTTTTGATGCATTACACGGTGTTGCGGTAGGGGCCTATGGATTATTTTATCGTACCCAAAATGGCGGACGCAGTTGGGAAAGTGAATACCATCAAGAATTGCTCCATGAAGATGACATCCTTTATTTAAAAGAGCTTAAGCTGGAGGATATGACCTTATATTTGTCTGAACGCAGTACCTTGCTGCCTCATTTTAATCGCATAATTACATTATCTAATGGCCACTTGCTTATGGTGGGGGAGCTTGGTTTGGTGGCAACATCGGCGGATTTAGGACGGCATTGGACGAAACATGATCTCCACTATGAAGGCTCATTTTTTAATGCCATTGCAACAGATAATACTGTTTATGTGATGGGATTACGAGGGCATGTCTTTCAGTCATCTGATTTATCCGTTTGGACAAGGGTGGACTTGCCCTTAACGGCAACGATAAATGGTGTTATGCCATTAGGTGAGGAGAAAGGTATTCGTATTGTGGGCAATGGGGGAGTGATCATCGATGTGAATGAAAAGGGAGTGAGTCAGCTAATACAGCAGCGCCAAGGTGAAAGTCTTGTTGCAATTACACAATTGGCCAATGGAGAGATTTGGATTGCAGGAAGTAAGGGGCTTTCGCGTTTCAATAAAAATGACTCACTATAATAAGAATAGGGTTGAAAGATGTTAGAAAAATGGGTTAATGGATTGGAGTTGTTTCTATTTCGCCAACGTGCTTGGGTTATTGGTGTTTTTATTATTATCACTGTGTGCTTAGGTTATCAGGCCAGCCTCCTGAAGATGGATGCGGCTTTTGTTAAAAATATTCCCCTGTCTCATCCTTATATGCAGACTTACCTGAGGCATCAGCAACAATTTGGTGGTGCCAATAGTATTATGGTGGCGATTGAAAATACCAAAGGAGACATCTTTAATCCTATCTTTTTCGATGCGTTAAAAAAGGTACATGATCAACTCTTTTTTATTCCTGGGGTGGACAGGGCGCAGGTGAAGTCGCTTTTCTCGCCTTCGACGCGTTTTACTGAGGTGGTCGAAGAAGGGTTTGCTGGAGGGCCTGTCATTCCTGCCGATTTTACCTTGACGCCGGCAGGGCTTGAAGTTGTTCGCAGTAATATTGAAAAAGCAGGCATTGTCGGTCGTTTGATTGCACAAGATTACTCTGCTGCCATGGTGAAGGTTCAATTATTGGACTTTGACCCTCAAACGGGGGAGCCATTAGACACATTAGCGTTTGCTCAGCAGTTAGAAATGCAACTTCGCAGCCAGTATGAGAATGATGATATTAACATTCATATTATTGGTTTTGCTAAAATGGCGGGGGATGTGGCAGACGGGGCAAAAGGGGTGGTACTTTTTTTCCTATTGGCCATTTTTATTACTGCCATTATGGTGTATTTATTTTCACGTTCTTTCATTTTAACGTTTCTTCCATTGCTCTGTAGTCTCGTGGCTGTTTGCTGGCAGTTAGGCTTACTTACCTTAATGGGATTTGGTTTAGATCCCATGTCAATATTGATCCCCTTTTTGGTGTTTGCGATTGGCGTGAGCCACAGTGTACAGATGATTAATGGTGTTAAGCGTCATGTCTTAGCTGGGCAGAGCACCAAAGGGGCTGCGGCGCTTGCTTTTCGAGGGTTATTAATTCCAGGTGGTATAGCATTACTTTCTGATACTGTTGGATTTTTAACATTATTGACCATAGATATTGGTATTATTCGAGAGCTGGCCATTTCCGCATCCCTTGGTGTTGCAGTGATTATTTTAACGAATTTAATTTTACTGCCCTTACTGATCTCATATACCCAATTACAGGTTAATCAATCCACAGCATCTTCAATGACAAGGATTTGGCGTAAATTATCTTTGTTTGCGACGCCCAAATATGCAGTGGTTATTTTATCCATTACCGCATTGATTTATGTACTGGGTTTTTTTCAAGCGAGGGAGATGAAAATTGGGGATTTAAATGCAGGGGCGTCTGCTCTACATCAAGATGCGAGGTATAACCAAGATACTTTTTTTATTACCGATCATTTTTCTATTACTACAGATGTGTTGACAGTGATTGTTGAAGCGTTCCCTGAAGCTTGTACTTATCATGATACACTTTCTCAAATTGATGAGTTTGAGTGGCGGCTCAGTAATACGCTTGGCGTTGAATCGACGGCCAGTTTGGCTTCTGTGGCAAAAAGAGTGAATACAGGTTTTAATGAAGGCAATCCCAAATGGCACATATTGCCTCGCACAACAGCCAGTTTAGTGCAAGCTGTTGGACGAGTGCCCACCACATCGGGGTTATTGAATCGTGATTGTTCGGTCATGCCCATTTATGTTTTTTTAACCGATCATAAAGCCGATACCATTGAGCGTGTGTTAGTGAAAGTAAAACACCTCTCGAGTGAAATGGAGACGGATAAACTCCGTTTTGCTTTAGCGTCTGGTCCCGTTGGCGTGATGGCGGCCACCAATGAAACGGTGGCCGAAGCGCAATGGCCTATGATGTTATATGTCTATGGTGCGGTCTTTATTTTATGCTTGATGAGCTTTCGATCGTTAAGAGCCACCTTGGCGGTGATCATTCCTTTGTACGTAGTATCCACGCTTGCACAAGCACTCATGACATTTTTAGGCATTGGATTGGCGGTGAGCACATTGCCTGTTATTGCATTGGGTGTTGGAATTGGGGTCGATTATGGTATTTATATTTTATCCACCATGGCTGTGAGGCTCAGAGCCGGTGATTCTGTGCAAAAAGCTTATTATCAAGCCCTTGTTGAAAGAGGCAGTGCCGTCATGTTCACTGGTCTGACCTTGTCTATTGGGGTCAGTACGTGGTTTTTTTCGGCATTAAAGTTTCAAATGGACATGGGAATATTACTGACTTTTATGTTTTTAGTTAACATGTTGGGAGCCATAATTATTTTACCTGCATTAGCGGCGATACTTTGGCGGCAGCCTAGGTAATATCTAACTAAAAGAGGAGCTTGACTCCTCTTTCTTTTGAATAAATAGTCTTAATTCATGATTGTAATTTCAGTTCTTCTCATCAAGATGTTAAAAACATGTATGAGTGGTGGATGTACCACTAAAATAATCCTCGAAATATAGTGCATTTAGTAATAAACTTCGCCCCATGACCGAGGTCAGATTCTGGGCTCAGGTCATTTTTTATAAGCATCCAAAAATTATAAAAGCGCGGCTATAGACCCTTAAGGAAACAGCAACATGGCCTTGAAAGATGCAATGCCTTCAGTATTACTTGAAAATGTAGTAAATCTTATTCATTCCAAAGTACCTAATTCTCATGCGAAACAAGTTGAGCAATTTGCAAATTGTCTCTATGCGCATATGTCAAAAGATGATCTCAATGCCCGTAATGACAGTGATCTATATGGCGCAGTATTGAGCCAATGGAACGCATTAAATAAGACATCGGTAGGCAAAGGACATATTCGTGTTTATAACCCGAGCCAGTCAAAACACGGTTGGGAATCAGCCCATTCTGTGATTGAAGTGATCCAGCCTGATATGCCATTTCTTGTTGATTCAATTGGTATGGCAATTAATCGATTTGGCATCACCGCTCATATGTTGTTACATACACCTATGTCTATTGAGCGTAAGGATGGGGATGTCACCCATGTCAGTTACAGTGATGAAGGACGTGATGATTTAGAAAAAGTCGCCGTATTTTTAATTGAAATTGACAGACAAAGCAGCAACGAAGACATTAAATTATTAGAAAAAGAAATTGCTTCTGTTGTCGCAGATGTGGCCGCTTCTGTCAATGATTGGCAGGCAATGTCAACCAAGTTGACTGAAACGATTGTAGAGCTTGATAGCCGCCCATACCCTGGGGCTAAATCAGAGCTTGAAGAAACGTCTCGTTTTTTGACTTACCTTAATAATCATCATTTTACCTTATTGGGTTATCGCCGATATGATCTTCGTAAAGTCGAAGGGGATCTGGAGCTGATTGCAGATAAAGCCTCGAGTTTAGGTTTGTTTAGTAAATCGGCAAAATCTGAGGCAGAACGTGGTGTATTATTATCGAATTTCTCAGAAGTTGCGCGTAAAGAAGCGTTAGATGACAGTTTGTTAGTGTTGACCAAAAGCAGCGAAAAAAGCCGAGTACATCGTCCTGCCTATGTTGATTACATTGGTATTAAACGCTTTAATGATGCGGGTGAAGTGGTTGGTGAGGATCGTTTTATTGGTCTTTATGCATCGAATCTGTATAACCGTAGTCCGCGTGAAATCCCACTGCTTGCTGAGAAAGTTGAGCGAGTATTAAAAGCGTCTGGCCTTGCTCCTCGCTCTCATGATCACAAAGCTTTATTGCATATTTTAGAAACGTTACCCCGTGATGAGCTTATTCAAGCTAATGTTAAAGAGCTTGCCCATATTGCTCATGGCGTGTTGGAAATGCAAGATAGGGATAGATTGAAGCTGTTTGTGCGTAAAGACGGCTATGGTCGCTTTTTATCTTGCCTTGTATATGTAGCAAAAGATCGCTATAACACTAAGTTACGTGAAGACACACAACGTATTTTAGCGCAACATTTTAACAGTAATGAAACGGTTGAATTCACGACTTATTTCTCTGAATCGACACTGGCTCGAACTCATTACATTGTCAAAGTTGAAAACAACAATATGGACGTGGACGTGGCTGCGATTGAGAAAAATTTAATGGAAGCTGCACGCTCTTGGGAAGACAAACTGGGCAGTGCGTTAGTCAGTGCCCAAGGCGAAGAAATGGGTACCAGCTTAGTGAAACGCTATGTTGACGCTTTTCCTCGCAGCTATAAAGAAGATGTGTTACCTACCTCTTCGGTGGTCGATATTGAGCATTTAGAAGCATTGGATGACGATCATAAATTGGGGATGTTGTTTTATCAGCCGCAAGAAACGGCGCTGAAGAACAGTAAAGTGCGTTTGAAGCTGTTTCACAAGGATGAGCCTATTCACTTATCTGATGTGCTTCCTATGCTTGAAAACTTCGGCTTAAGAGTGATTAATGAACGCCCTTATGAAGTGATCACCGCTGACGGGGCAACGTACTGGATTTTAGACTTCTTGATGACGGCGCAAGCCGTGGCCAGTGATAACCTGGCTGATAGTCAAGACAGGTTCCAAACCGCATTAGCTCAAGTTTGGAATAAAAAGCTTGAAGATGACGGGTTTAACCGTTTAGTGCTATCGACGGGACTGACTGGCCGAGAAGTGTCAGTATTACGGGCTTATGCGAAATATATGCGTCAAATTGATTCGACGTTCAGTCAAGCCTATATCGAAGAAACCTTTAGCCGTTATCCGCAAATAGCCGATTTATTGGTTAAAATGTATATTCGCAAGTTTAATCCTAAATTGAAGACACGGACGGTGAATAAGTTCGTGGAACAAATTGATTTACGATTAAATGATGTATCAAGTTTGGATGATGATCGTATTATTCATCGTTATCTTGATTTGATTAATGCCACCAATCGAACCAACTTTTATCAGATCACCGAGCAAGGTGATGTGAAGCCTTATATTTCGTTTAAATTTGCCCCAGAGCAAATTCCCGAAATGCCACGTCCATTACCTAAGTATGAGATTTTTGTTTACTCTCCGCGAGTTGAAGGTGTGCATTTACGTGGCGGAAAAGTGGCGCGGGGTGGTTTGCGTTGGTCAGATCGTCGTGAAGATTTCCGTACCGAAGTCTTAGGATTGGTAAAAGCACAGCAAGTTAAGAATACAGTGATTGTGCCTGTGGGCGCTAAAGGGGGCTTTGTTTGTAAACAATTGCCTACTGAAGGCGGCCGTGAAGCTTTTTTTGCTGAAGGGCAAGCTTGCTATAAATTATTCATTCGAGGCTTACTCGACATCAGTGATAATATTATCAATGGTGAAATTGTGCCACCGGATAATGTGGTTCGTCATGATGAAGATGACGCCTATCTCGTTGTTGCAGCTGATAAAGGAACGGCAACTTTCTCCGATATAGCCAATGGTATCGCCGAGGAATACAATTTTTGGTTGGGCGACGCTTTTGCATCAGGTGGCAGCAATGGCTACGATCATAAGAAAATGGGGATCACAGCTCGAGGCGCTTGGGAGTCGGTTAAACGTCATTTCCGTGAAATGGGGGTTAATTGCCAAACCACAGACTTTACCTGTTTAGCCGTCGGTGATATGGGTGGAGATGTGTTTGGTAATGGCATGTTGCTGTCAAAGCACACGCGTTTGATTGCTGCTTTTAACCACATGCATATCTTTATTGATCCTAACCCTGATGTTGAAAAGAGTTATGCTGAACGTGAACGTTTATTTGTTTTACCACGCTCAAGTTGGGAAGATTATAATAAAGAGTTGATCTCTAAAGGCGGTGGGGTTTTCTTACGTTCTGCGAAATCCATTCCATTATCCAGTGAAATGAAAACCATGCTGGGAACACATAAAGCCAGTATGACGCCCATAGAGCTGCTTAAGCAGTTACTTAAAATGGACGTTGATCTACTTTGGAATGGCGGTATTGGCACCTATGTTAAGGCAACCAGTGAATCTCATGCTGAGGTGGGCGATCGTGCTAATGATAGTTTACGGGTCAATGGTAATGAGCTGAAAGCGAAAATTATTGGTGAAGGGGGTAATTTAGGTTGCACTCAGCTGGGTCGTATTGAATATACTGCCAATGGCGGTCGAATGAATACCGACTTTGTGGATAATGTGGGCGGTGTAGATTGCTCTGATATCGAAGTGAATATCAAAATCTTGCTGAATGCGTTGGTGGCTGAAGGTGAGATGACACTCAAGCAACGTAATCGTCTATTGGAAGATATGACGGAAGAAGTCAGTCGAATTGTATTAGATGATTGTAAGGCACAAACTCGCAGTATTTCGGTTACTCAAGTGCGTGGTGCAGATGAACTGAAAGAACAAATTCGCTTTATTCATTATCTTGAGAAAGAAGGTAAGCTGGATCGAGCCTTGGAGTTTTTACCCACTGAGGATGATTTAGCCGATCGCTTGGTGAAAGGGCAGCCGTTAACTCGCCCTGAGTTATCGGTATTGGTTGCCTATGCGAAGATGTTATTGAAAGAGCAGCTGCTGATCCCTGAAATTACAGAAGATAACTTTATTAAGCAATCTTTAGTGGCGTATTTCCCTGAGCAGTTACAAGCTAAATATACGGCGAATATGGATCAACATCCATTGAAAGGTGAGATTATTGCCACCTCATTAGCCAATGGTATTGTGAATGACATGGGGCTGAATTTCGTTCAGCGAATGCAAGAAGAAACAGGGGCCACTATTACTGAAGTGGCGACCTGCTATACCATGGCCAGTGAGGTCTTTAGTTTAGAGTCAATGACTAAAGATATCATTGCATTAAATGGTTTGATGCCAGCACTTGTTCAGTGTGAAATGTTACATCAATTACGCCGTAATATTCGCCGTGCTAGTCGTTGGTTCTTACGTCATCGTAATCGTAATATGAGCATTGAGCAAAGTGTGGCTTTCTTCAAACCAGTGTTTGATGAGCTAAATGAGACAGTACATCAATACATGGTGCAAGATGAAGTGGATACCATTTTATCTGAAACACAAGCGATGGTGAACGAAGGGGTTCCAGAGAAGCTAGCGATGTCTGTTGCGAATGTCAGTACCTTATTCTCATCCCTTGATATTGCTCAGATTGTAGATTTGGAGTCTAAACCCATTAGTTTAGTTGCCGAGACTTACTTTAAACTGGGATCGAAAGTTGATTTACATTGGTTCTTAGATCAGATCAGTGCACAGCCTGTAGCTAACCATTGGCAAGCTTTGGCTAGAGCCGCGTTTAGAGAAGAGCTTGATTGGCAACAACGTTCATTATGTTCAGTGGTGCTTCGCAGTTGTACTAAAGATCTGACTGCAGAGCCGCTTATCGAAGAGTGGATCGAAGCGCATCAAGGTTTATTGGAAAGATGGTTCCATATGTTGGCGGACTTTAAGACATCACAAAGTCATGAGTTTGCTAAGTTCTCAGTGGCTCTACGTGAACTGAATTTATTGATCATTCATTGTGAAGGTCAAGCTTAAATAGTCACTCAATTATTAGCCCTGGCAAATGCCGGGGCTTTTTTTAGCGTTAGAGGAAAGCATGTTTTATAAAATTGCCCAAAAGTTCATGTTCAAAATGGATGCAGAGCGCGCGCATGAGCTGGCACTGTGTAGTTTGAAGTCAACGGCACACTCTCCTTTGAATGGACTTTATGCGCAGAAAGTCCAATCGACTCCTGTGTCAGTGATGGGGATCACTTTTCCTAATCCAGTGGGGTTGGCGGCGGGTCTCGATAAAAATGGTGAATGCATTGATGCATTTCATGCTATGGGTTTTGGGTTTGTGGAAGTGGGCACTGTGACACCACGAGCACAGGCAGGCAACCCTAAACCTCGATTATTTAGACTAGAGAAAGCACAAGCCATTATCAATCGTATGGGGTTTAATAATAAAGGGGTGGATTACCTTGTTCGCAATTTACAAGCGATGAAATCCAATGCGCTTGTGGGGGTCAATATTGGTAAAAATAAAGATACGCCTGTTGAGCAAGGTAAAGATGACTATTTAATTTGCATGGAGAAAGTGTATCCTTATGCGGCTTATATTACGATTAATATTTCTTCGCCTAATACCCCTGGATTGAGAAGTTTGCAGTATGGCACCTTATTAGATGAGCTATTATCCAGCTTGAAAGAGAAGCAGCGTGAATTGGCTGAGCAGTACGGCAAATATGTTCCTCTTACGTTAAAAATTGCACCGGATCTATCGTTAGATGAAATTAAAGATATTGCGACCTCGGTTTTAAAGAATCAATTTGATGGTATTATTGCGACCAATACCACATTGGCGCGTGAAACGGTTAAACATTTGCCCTTTGGAGAAGAGGCTGGGGGATTAAGTGGTTTACCGCTTGATCGATTATCGACTTCGGTTGTGCAAGCATTATCAGATCATGTGCGTGGGAAAATACCGATTATTGGTGTAGGAGGGATCACAACCGTTGCGTCGGCGTTGGATAAATTCGATGCAGGAGCCAGCTTGGTACAAGTGTATTCAGGCTTTATTTATAAGGGGCCTCAACTGATCAAACGGATCATTGATGCTTATAGCGTGAAATAATCTCTTATCAATTTACAGTTGTATTTGAAATAAGATTTCTTTATCTTATAGAGGTAAAGAAATCTTATTTAGATGTGTTGTTTATAAGGATATAAATTAACTTTGTGATAGGGGGTAATATCAACTATTATCACCTTGTATGATTATAATAGGTAGAGGTTATGTTGTTAATGCCAAACAAGGAATGGCAATGGGTGTATAACGATAACTATAATGTGTTGAGTATTTCGTTAGGCGATGAAATGGAATTTTTGACGCCATATACACCAAAAGTCTTAATCCCTGATGCGAAAACATCGCAAATATTTAGTGTCGAGCACGCCAAATATTATATTCAAGTGGTTGAACGTTTAAGGCAAGCTTTATCATGCAATGATGCTCATATTGTTCAAATGGCTTTAAATGCGACTGCTGCACGTTTTTTGCTCAAACCTGAGATGCCAAAATCTTGGTACTTTTCTGTGTCTGATGTTTGTGTTTTTAGTGAAGAAGGCAAGTTATTTCACCTTCAAACACTATCGGAGCAAGTGACAGTGCTTGTTGTGGAGTCGGGTCTGCAAGCTTCGCTTATCATGCTATTATCAGAACACTGCGTATTATCAGATAGAAAAGTATTAAGGCAGTTTGATACCATAAAAGTGATGCATGATCGTTTACTGCCTTTGGTTGTGAAAGAACAAGTTGCCGCCGCATAGTGCCTTTGTTTATTTAAGGCACTCACTGATTTTTTCATCCCCCTTAGCTCTCGACCTCCTATCATTGTCGTTTTTCACGGCTCGCCTTTTATCCTTGCGCCTGTCATTTTCTAAAAATTGATGGACAGTGTCCAGAGATTGAGTATTACACGGGAAAGGTGGCATTCATTTTTTGATAGTTTGCTTAATTCTTATTATTTTTCATATTGTTGAGTGTTGTAAGCTAAAAGGTGAGGAATTTTTGTTGCAAGTATTGCCTTGCACTAAAATCACGTTTCAGATTATATTTTCCCGCCTAAAGACATGAGAAGTCACTTGGGTCTCTCTGTATTCATTTTGCATTGAGTACGCCATCAATAATTTCTAGGATTTAAATTCATAATTGTTCTAAATTTAATTTAGACCATTTTAAATGTGTGAGTGCTTAAGGGGAAAATTAATGCGTCAATTGAACAGTTATTTTGGTCAAAGGGGATTGGTTTACTTGTTGCCTTTTCTTTTATTATTAACCAGCTGTGGAAAAAATAGTGATGGAAAAGTCGCATTAGGTTCATTAATTAGAGAGCGGGTGGTGTTAACAGCAACGGCGAATGAAATCGTGACAGCACTTCCTTTTAAAAAGGGCGATCACGTTAAAAAAGGTGACTTATTGGTTCAGCTTTATAACGCTAGACAAAAAGCATTAGTGGATAAAACGATTGCCGATGTGGCTGAAAAAGAAGCCTATTTAGTTAAGTTACAAAATGGTTCTCGAAAAGAAGATGTGGCCGCGGCTCAAGCAACGCTGAATGATGCAGAGGCGAGTCTTGTCTTAGCGGAAAAAACTTTAGCCCGTACAAAAGATTTACTGGCTTCTAATTTGACCTCTAAAGCGCAATATGATCAAGATGTGGCCAATCAAAAAACGAGTTTAGCCAGTCGTAATAATGCCAGAGAAGCCTTATTAAAGTTAACGAATGGGACTAGACCAGAGGATTTAGACTCCGCAGAAGCGAGCCTAGCAGCTGCTAAGGCTGTTTATCAGTCAGAAAAGTTAACTTATGATCAGTTAAGTGTCGTAGCCACTCGCGATGGTATTTTAGATAATTTACCTTGGAATTTAGGGGAGAGGGTGTCGACAAACTCTCCTGTGGCAGTGATTTTAAGTGGTGCAACACCTTATGTAAGGGCTTATATTCCTGAGCCGTATCGAGCAAGATTAAAAGTGGGCAGTCAAGTCATGGTGAAAGTCGATGGCATCAAAAGCCCCTTTCAAGGGGTGATCTCCTGGATTTCAATGGACTCAGCTTATACCCCTTATTATGCTTTAAATGAAGAAGAGCGAAGTCGATTGGTGTATTTAGCCGATGTATCACTCCCTGATACAGCAAATGATTTACCGAGTGGCTTGCCTGCGCAGGTGGTTATGCCATGAGCGAATATGCCATACAAGCAAAAGGGCTAACGAGAAAATTTGGTGATTTTACGGCGGTTGATAATCTTAGTATCAATGTACCAAGAGGAAAAATTTATGGCTTTTTAGGGCCGAATGGTTGTGGTAAATCGACCAGTATTCGGTTATTAACAGGGCTTTTAACACCGACTCACGGCAGTGTAAATGTGTTAGATTTAAATTTACCCAATCAAATTGAAGCCTTACGATTGCGCATTGGTTATATGACGCAAAAATTTTCTTTGTACGAACAACTAACCATAGAAGAGAATTTACGCTTTATTGCTCAAGTCTTTGGCCTTGGCAGGCATGATGAGCGTAAGCGAGTTGAAGAGTTACTGAGTATTTACGAGTTGGATAAACGTCGAAAGCAAAGAGCGGGGAGTTTAAGTGGTGGGCAAAAGCAGCGATTAGCGCTGGCGGCAGCCACATTACATAAACCAGAGTTACTGTTTCTCGATGAGCCGACTTCCGCTGTTGATCCACAAAATAGACGTGAGTTTTGGGAGCGACTATTTGATATTTGCGATACAGGTTCAACAATTTTAGTTTCAACGCATTATATGGATGAGGCTGAGCGTTGCCATTCTTTGGCCATTTTAGAAGCGGGGTGTTTGCGTGCAGATGGCTCGCCAGAGCAGTTAATGCAAGATATGGGCGCTATAATAGTGGAGGTAGGCGGTGAAGGACTAAGACAGTTAAAAGAATTGCTTACAAAACTTGGATCCGTGATTTCTGTCGCCCAGCAAGGGGTGCACTTGCGAGTGTTAATCAAAAATACGATTGTAGACCCGATAACATGGTTAAGAGAACAAGTGCCAGAACAAATGCACTCACGTGATATAAAATTAGTTCGGCCAAGTCTTGAAGATGTGTTTGTTAATTGTACGGGGGAGGGCCGCCAATGAAGATGTTGAATCGTATTAAAGCGGTAACGTACAAAGAGTGCATTGAGCTTATTCGTGACAGAGTGACTTTTGGCATGGTGGTGATGTTGCCTTTAGTGCAGTTGATATTATTTGGCTATGCCATTAATACCACGGTTAGGCATATTCCTGTTGCGGTGGTCGACCAAGCCAGTTCTGCGTTTTCACATTTATTAATAGATTCTATATCAGCAACTCAAGTTGTTGATTTTACTGAAAAATATTTGACTCCCGAGGAAGCGATGCAAGCGATCACTGATGGTAAAGTGCGAGCTGCATTGATTATTCCAAGTGATTTAACCAATCGTTATGCCAAGAAATTAGTGGCGGCATCACAGCAAGGTGAAACACCCCAATTTGAATATTCATTGAATCGCCCTATTGGGCAATGGGTGGTGGATGGTTCGGATACGACCATTGCGAGTACCATTAAACAGCTTAGAAACATGCCCATGATTAATTTAACGGATTACCCCAAAAATCAAACCGCTGCGACCTTTGAAGTGGTGCAATTTTATAATCCAGAGCAGCGTTCTGCGGTGAATATTGTTCCAGGTATTGTGGGGATTATTTTAACCATGACCATGATTATGTTTACGTCTATTTCTATTGTCAGGGAGCAAGAAAAAGGTAATTTAGAACTGTTGATAACGACCCCCATTCGTTCAATAGAATTGATGATAGGTAAAATTATTCCTTATATTTTCGTAGGGTTAATACAAATGGGGATTATTATTGGCGCAGGACATTTATTTTTTAATGTGCCTATCAATGGCAGTATATGGCAGTTATTACTGGTCACCTTGTTGTTTATTGCTGCCAGTTTAGTATTGGGCCTTATTTTATCAACCATTGCAAAAACCCAGATGCAGGCCATGCAACTGACTTTTTTTCTTATGCTACCGTCCATATTATTGTCGGGTTTTATGTTTCCTTATGAAGGTATGCCTGTGGCTGCGCAGTGGATTGCTGAAGCATTACCAGCGACCCATTTTATGCGATTAGTCCGAGGAGTGGTTCTGCGTGATGCGGATGTATTAGGAATGATGAATGACAGTTTATGGTTATTAGGCTTTACTATTTTAGGTTTGATTGTTGCGTCGATCCGCTTTAAGAAGTCGCTTGATTAGATAATAATATTCATGGCTATGTAGGTTTTTTGATGAAAACATAACTCAGCCCTTCAAGGACTGAGTTATGTTAAAGATCATTTTTGATAGAAGTCGTATTAACGAAGTATTGTCTTTTTACGGCTGTACCCAAAAAGAGATAAAAGCAATAGTGATATCAATCCTAAACTACCACCTGAATCAGTATCAGACTCGATATCGAGACTGATGCTGGCCTCTGTGCTTAGTGTCATTTCATCAATGGCTTTCACGGTAAAACTATAATGCCCTGATTGTTTGACTGAACCACTGATTATCCCTGCGGCTGATAAGGTTAGTCCACTGGGTAAGCTTGACGTTTCAAAGGTGAGTGCGCTGCCATCAGGATCGCTAAACACCGTATTTAAATCAATTTCAACTGCCTGTGATGATTGAAAAGAAAAATGATTATTTTCTAATACAGTGGGAGCGGCATTCACTTGAATGTCAAGGGTGACGATATGCTGAATGCCTTCATCTAATGTGGCGGCAATCATCATGCTGTGAAGCCCTGTATCGATTAATGCGCCCGTTAATAATCCATTTTCAGTTAAAGTTAATGGGTTAGTTATCGTATCGCTTTCAGTCATTGTTTCATTAGAAAGCAATGTAAATGTCATTTCACTGGTATTTAAGTTGCTGTCTTCACCAAACAAATGTGTCACTAAATCAAGTGAGATGGCTTGATTTGGATTAACGACAAGTGTGTTCAAGTCTGCGCTAAAAGCAGAGTTTTGAATGTCATACTCAAAGGTGAAGTCTGTGGTCAACTCATCTTTATCGGTTGCCGTGATGGTTAAGATGCCTGACGTTGCTTGCGTGACGACACCCACAATATGATTATGTTCATTTAGGCTCAATTCTTGAGGCATACCTTCCACATTAAAGGTTAAGGTATCATCAGTATCTTCTTCAATAAATAGACTTGATAGGTCAAGAGAAATGTGACTGCCAGTTAAAAATGTATATTTATCTTTCTGGCTACGGATCAGCGGTGCACGTTTAATCGGTAACTGATAGACTTCTTTAACTGTACTGTTTTGCAGTAAGTTAATATGCTTTAAAAAGTGATGATTAGCAGGGATAAAGCCAAGACCATTTTTTGAAGGTAGTGGTAACTGTTGTTCGCTTGCTGACCATATACCTGTTTTAGGGTTGATATGATAAAAATGAATACTGTCAGTATAATTGTTCAATGATGCAGCCAAATAGGGGCTCATTAAGGTAAAGTTACGATCATTTTGTTCAAGGGGAGATAAAGATAATAATGTGAGTTCACCATTATCTTGTTTTCTATAAGCTTGTATAGATCGGCTACTGTAATTATAAAAATACAGGTTATTTTCCGTTAATAGAAGATCACGCGTGCCATAAGGAATGGCCATTTGGGCTGTTTGACTCAAGGTATTTGATTGAGCATCATAAATAAATGTCGTGATAGCATCATCATTTATTGCGTAGAAATATTGGCCTAATGTCTTCAATTTTGTATTATAGAAATCATTATTCTCACTTTCAATGGAGGTGATTAATTCAAATTTTGATTGTTCGTTGAACTTGAAAAAGAATAAAGTATCATAATCTAATGCCATTAATACGTTATTATCTTGGTTAAACTTAACTTCAGATGTTCTTAAATAGCTATCATTGGTATTTGAATAACTTCCCTGATATACAAATGATAATGTATGTTGTTCCTTAAGAGTAAAGACTATGTAGTTAGATTCACCGACTATGATGAGCTGATTATCGTTTGTGAGAAGCAGCCGGCTGTTATATAGCGTATTGCTATCATTGAAAGAAGAGAGATCAATGAGTTTAGCATGAACAAAGGATTGTTCATCATCTTTGATGAGTAGATGCAGCTTGTTATTATTGTGATCAAGTAAAAATAAATTCTGTCCATCAGCAGACAGTAATGAATGCTCAACATTGGCAATTTGGGGGATATTGAATGTGCCATCTTTTAACAATTGAGTGGAATTGATGGTGGCATTATCGTTAACTTGGCTGACAAACAGTGCCTTCATATCCGTTGCAAGCCCAATTAATTGCTCGTTATGAAAGAGTATACTTTTAAGATTGGCAGGGTTGCCATAATCATCATTAACAATATTGGTTTGTTCAATTAAACTTAGCCCAGTATCATTGATAGTGAAACTGGTCATATTTGAATTGGGGTTATAAGTGCTTTTATTAAAGTAAAGGGTATTATTATAGAGTGATGAATCATCGAGATCGTAATCATCGCCAAGATCATTATAAGTATTAAGTTGCCATTTTTCAGTTAATGTATTGTCATTAATATTGTACGCTAAGTTCGTTATTGTCCAGCCGCTTTGGATCAGAATATTATTGCTATCTTCACAGGTGACATGATAATTGCTATCGGGGTCGTAGCTTAGCTTATGAGTGAATTGATGGTTAGTTTCATCCAGTTTAAATACAGATAATGCAGGTTGATTATTCCAAGTATTACCGTGACCTGCTAAAAAGAGGTGATCTGTCGCTTTATCAATACAAGATGAACGAATGTTATCGGGAAGAAGATTGTCATTAATAGTATTACTTTCGATGAGCTTATCATTTTCAATATAAAAGATTGTATTGTAATCTGTCATAAGTATATGATTATTAAATACTAACATGGAAGAGTAATAATGATTACTAAGTGTGAGGTGATGCTCTTCGATTAAGTTCAATGCGTCATTAAATGAAAATAAACTTAGCCTAGGCTCAGTGCGATAAGCATCATCTTCGGTATATACTTTTATACTTCCCCAAATAAGCACTTGTGTGCCTTCATTAACAAGTTCAACCTGATTGATATTGCTGTATTCATGCCCTAAACGATTAAGGTTGACTTCAGTTAATAAGGTTGGAGTTGCAGTTTCAGTGCTAAATAATGCAATATATTGTTGATTTTTATCCCAGCCCAGTACTTTTTGACCACTGGATGATAATTCATCCAGTGCATTAATTGTGCCTGAATGCCAAGTCTTTATGTCACCTAATTGAATTGTTCGTTGCTGATTTTTTTGTTGATTTTCACTAAGTGTATGAGTAGAAAACTGTGGAACTTGTTCTTGGGCGTGTGAATACTGAGCGGAGAGTAAAGTAACGAGTGCTAATTTTTTAACGTGTTTCATGCAAATCCTTTTGACTGTTTAAAGCTGTAATATTTTTCATTGAGAGTAATACAATGTTTCTTTTTTTTACGACGCGGGAGTATAGCGGTACTGTGAATATGTTTCAATAATGTATCATGTTGAACGTAGTTTATTTGACCTTTAAATGGTCAATTATTTAACTTATTTTTTAATTGGTTATCTTTTTATTCTGCGTTTGACTTATTGCCTAAGGTGATCTGTTTAAGTGAAAGGCCTGCTAAATACTGCATGAGTTCACATTTTTCATACAAAACCTTCGTTATTTATTTCTCACTTGATAAATGTCAATTCCACAGTCAAAAAACAACGTACTTTATTGCTATGGAAGCTTTTTTAATCTGTCTTTTTTAATCTGTAGTATTGGCTTGTCGATAAGAGTGGATCACTTAAAGGAGTATGAAATGGGACAAAATCATTTAGAAAATGGAAAGCGTATCGATGAAGATCGCCGACACTTTATTGGTGGATCAGTCGGCGCGAGCTTAGTGGGTGCAGGCATGGCTGCAGGGTTGTTATCGACTACGGCAATGGCCAACGCTACCCTTGCCCAAGGAACGGCTAAGACCAATAGAATGTCGAATTATAAGGCCGATCAACTGGAGAGAGTTACGCAAACATTGTTGCCGCCGCCTTCGGTGCCTAAGCATGATGTCGTCGCTATGGGTAAGCCCAAAGTGGTTGAAGTGCGTATGACGGTAGAAGAGAAACAAATTGAGTTAGAAAATGGCACGTATGCTTGGGTGTGTGCATTTAATGGTAGCGTGCCAGGGCCCATGATTGTGTGTCATCAGTATGATTATGTCGAGCTGACCTTAGTGAACCCCAAAAGTAATATGCTAGCGCATAACATTGACTTACATGCTGCAACGGGCGCATTAGGGGGGGGAGAGCTGACATTAGTGGCACCGGGGGAAGAAGTGACTTTTAGGTTTAAAGCCACTAAAACTGGTACCTTTGTTTATCATTGTGCCCCTGGAGGCGTGATGATCCCTTGGCATGTGGCAATGGGAATGCACGGCGCGATTATGGTGTTACCAAGAGAAGGGCTACGGGACAGCGACAATAACCTCATTCATTACAGCAAAGCTTACTATGTGGGTGAAGCTGATTTTTATGTGCCTAAAGATAATAAAGATAGGTATAAGGCTTATGACACTGTGATGGGCAGTATGAATGATGTATTAACGGTGATGAAAAGCCTAATACCGTCACATATTGTATTTAATGGTGCCGTGGGGGCACTCACAGGCCGTGGTGCCATGACGGCAAAAGTCGGTGAGTCGGTGATGTTTATTCATTCGCAAGCGAATCGTGATTCTAGGCCCCATATTATAGGGGGCCACGGTGATTATGTGTGGGCGGCAGGTAATTTTGCAGATAAACCACAACGTGATTTAGAAACTTGGATGTTAGCGGGAGGTAGCGCTTGTGCAGCAGTGTACACTTTTCGTCAACCGGGCCTTTACGCCTACGTGAACCATAACTTGATAGAGGGTTTTTTAAAAGGCGCAGCTGGACATATAAAAGTTGATGGTGAGTGGGACGATGATTTAATGGTACAAGTAAAAAAACCGACGGCCATTGTGTAAATGGGGACTTAAGGCGATCTTGAGTTGTCGTCGTTCAGTTATGCAGCATAAAGGTTTTTTCTCTATTACTTATACAGAATAAGTCATAAAGAATAAGTCCATTGAAAGTGTATAAAGTCGACTTTTATGCTGCAGTACTCTGGAAGACAATAAGTTCTCTTACTTTTTTCTAATAACTTGGTTCTCAAAGACGTGCTTTTATACATTCAGACCATATGCATGTTGCTGCTTCACGAGCATAAGTTCAAAGGAGTGTCTTATGAAAATAATCTTATCTCTTGTTTGGTTAGTTATCTTGTCTCATGTATCTTTTACTGTTTTCGCGCAAACGCCGAAAAAAGATTACGTGCTCTACAGTGCCGTTTATGCTTGGTATGGTCAGCTTGATATCGCGGGGATACCTGAACAAGATGTCTTGATAGGAAAAGGCGTCAATGATTTTTCTTATTTACAGACTGAGCAAGGTCTATCTGGTGCACATCATATTTTAAATATCAATTTGTTGGATGATAATGAGCATCAAATGCAAGTCGAGGTGACACTAGATTACTATTATCAAGTATCTTCACAAGACACGGCTTATCAAGGGCAAAGCAGTGCAGCCTTGCCAGCCCGTTATTTAGTGCAACGTTTAATCTTGGAAAAAGATCCTCTAGGAGTGATAGATAGCCACAATGTTATCAATGAACTCGATGCTTATCCCTCTCGTTTTATTCCATCAGCTGAGCGTAATCTTATTCGTGGATTACTTTATCAATGGACTGATTTACTCGATCATCCTGAAGAGGTGAATGTTCACGCTGCAATTGATGAATGGGTTGATATTAACGCTAATTTTCAAGGGGCAGAACTGAATGTGATTGAACCACATCACTATTTTTTCTTGCTTGAGGCTTTAGGACACCGTTTCAGTCGTCGTGAGATCAAGAATGTACGTATCATTCCATTAGAAAATGAAGCATCGACATATCAAGTTCACTTTGAGTATCAATGGATGGTATTAAACAGTTTTGGTGAGAAAGAGCTCGCACAGATAGGTGTCAGGCTTAAGGTTAAAATTGTCGATAAACGTGCTGTTATTAAAGAGTATGAAGAAGTGTATTTACCTCCAGTCACGGATCTTGGCGCAGAAATTCGCTGTTAGTTCATAGGATGTATGGATAATTATATTAGGCAGTAAAGGGAGTGTGAAATGAACAGTTTACAGCTTGTTAATAAGTTCAAGTATATTATTTTACCGGTATTTTTGATTTTTAGTCTGTTGTTTTCCTTTCAAGGAATGAGTACTGAGAGTATGCCGATATTAAAAGGTATTGGGGGGCCCTTTAGTTTAAAAAGTTCTCAAGGAACAGTGGTGTCATTATCTGATTTCAAAGGAAAAGTCGTGATGATGTTTTTTGGCTATACCAATTGCGCCGATGTCTGTCCAACAACCATGGCCCATATCAGTCAATTAATGGATCAATTATCCCCTGATATTCGCCGGCAAGTTCAAGTGTTGTTCATTAGTATCGATAGTGACTTTGATACGCCAAAGCACCTTAATCAATATTTAAGCTACTTTGATCCCAGTTTTATTGGATTGGTGGATGAACGTGAGAAAATTGATGAGGTCGCTTTATTATATCAAGCTGAATATACCAAGTTGGCTAATGAGAAAGTGACGACTGAATATAAAAAGTTGAGTCTGGCTCCTCAGGAAGAGGAAAAAAATCAAAGGGGTTATTTATATTCCCATAGCGCTAAAATTTTTGTACTTGATGGTAAGGCACGTGTGAGAGGTTTTTTTTACATGGGGACGGCGATTGATGACATGAAGTTGCAAATTGAAAGCTTGCTTTAATGTTATTAAAGAAATTAAAAAATTGATCCGTTAAAGGGATATGAATATGAGAAACATTATTTTTAGTGTGCTTATTGTTGTCTGTGGCCTTGCTCAAGGCAGTGAATTAATGATCAGTTCGGCTTGGATCCGAGCCATGCCGATGACGTCACGTGTCGTGCCTATTTATTTAACGATAGATAATCCGACATCAGAACAACAAAAATTGATCAGTATAACAGCGATGCGGGGGGAGGTTGAGATCCATCAAACCCTGAAACATCATGGAGTGATGTCTATGAGTCCCGTGGATGAAATTATTATTGCACCGCACTCACAAGTTAAACTGGCACCGGGAGGATTTCATGGCATGATGTCTCATTTTAATCAAGGTGTCCCCGCTTTAGGTGATAAAGTGGCGCTTATATTGACGTTTTCAAATGGAGAGAAACAGCAAATTGAGGCCACGGTTAATAAACAGTTATCGGTGAGTTCAGCACACAAAGCGCATTCAATGACACCATAAAAGAAGAGAACTGAGGTCAGGTCATTCGATTTTGTAAAGCTAAGCTGTGTAAACCAATGAAGCTGAATGAAGCAAGCTGGCCAATGTCATGTGTTTGTTTGAAATTTCTGCCTGAAAATACTGATAGGAGGTGAGTATGATCACTAATAACCATGTTAAAGCGAGTATGGCTCAGCATCACCTTTTTGCTTCACTTGAATGTGAGGAATTGAATGCAATATTAAAGCCATCAAGTTACTTGTCATTTGTTGAACAGACGCCCATTTTTTATCAAGGGGACATAGCACGGCGGTTCTACCTTGTTATGGAAGGCCATTTACAGCTATACCGTACCAACCTTCAGGGGCAAGAGAAGGTGATTGAAATTGTTAGGCAAGGGCAAACATTTGCCGAAGCGTTGATGTTTGATAAGTGTGCTCGATATCCTGTATCGGCAAAGTCAATTTCTGCTTGTGAACTGATAAGTGTTGACAGTGAAGTGTATCTGAAAATATTAAAAAACAACGCTACAGCATGTTTTGCTATTATGGCTAATATGAGCAAAAGGCTCAGGAAACACTTGAATGAAGTGGAGGTTTTATCATTAGAAAATGCTCAAAATCGATTTTTATTGTTTTTACAGGCTAATGTACATCAAAATGGAGAAAAGCAATGGCACCAAGATGAACTCGATGGTGAAGGTATTATTAAGTTGGATATACCTAAACAAATGTTGGCGTCACGTTTATCCATACAGCCTGAAACATTTTCGCGTTTGATTAAAAAAATGATACAAGAAGGGCTTATTTGGGTAAAAGGCGATAAGATCCATATTCCTTCTTTGAATCAACTTTATGTGTCTTCAGAGTCGCTTTTTTCAAAGGCTAGAGAGTAATATCCTTTGAAGAAGACGGTTAATATCACATAAAGAGAATAAAGTTGACTGCGGGGCAGGTGTTGCTCTTTCACATGCAGAGCCAAATCATCGAATAAGGTCGTTAAGAGTATACTTTAAATGTGAATTTTTCATTTGTCATTCTTTCCTCCTAAGCTGCAGGATACGTACAGCTTAGGAGCGGATGAACTTTTCTTAAGTCATCAAAGTCAATGACATTTCGTTTAGTGCTTGATACTGCACTATTGATTAAACTGTTACATGGTTTGATTAGTCATCTTATTCGAGACCATTTTGAAATCCGTCGATAAAGTTATAAATTAATGCCTCCTTTCTTTGATTGGGATCGGCGATATTTAATTCACCACTCATTAGCCAAATCAGGGCGCCCCCCAGTCCTCTTTGAGCGGAATAGGCGCCATAAGATTTAGCGACATTTGCAGATGCATAAGAAATAAAATTGTGCTGGAAGTGATTATACTGGGTATTATCTTTACTCCAGAAGCTGCTTACATCTAATGCGGTAATTTCCTCTCCGTTAGCATTGGTACCAAATATGGGTAAGGCTGTATTAGGAGTAAAGGCTGATGCCTGATAAGCGCTGGTGGCGATATTAAACGTGAGTTGGGCAATGGGATCAAAATATATCCAGTCTGTTACCTCCCAAAGTGGGGTTAAATTTGATGCATACTCCGGACTTGTCATATTTAAATGAATGTAGTTATATGAATATAAGCCGTCACAATTGTCACCTAAGTTATTTATATTGATAGTGCATTTTAAGTTATCTTGATCGCCGGGCAACACATTGGCGTATTGAATGCTGTTAAACAGGCCATTATTTGAAACGAGTCTTGTAAGATCTGAGGCATTATCAGCTTCACCTATTCCCGTATAAGCCCGCGCATAAGCAGGCAGACCGATTTGCACCAGACTACGTTGAATATTATCCAATTTGTTCCAGTATGGCGCGGCGCCATCATGACCGTTAATATATTGTGTTACTGCATTGACGGACAAATCATAACTGATATTATCGATAGGATCGGTATATTTGTTGAATGGATTGATTGCTTCAGAGTTATCGGGTTGAGGGAATAAGGTGGTGTTGAAACCGGTAAAGTAATCCCCTTGACTAAAATCTGCAGCGCTGTGGTACCCATAGGTCATAAAATTGAGATGGCTTAAACCTTGATCAAACCAAGAATCAATAAAGTTAAAGCCTGAAGTTTGACCTAAGCTATCATTCCCCATGAGATACATAATCATATCAGGAAATGCTGGTAGGCTGATAGACACTTTTAATCCTGTTTGATTAATAATTTCAGTAATTAAATTTCGGCCATTATCATTACTGATATTATTATTATCTTTGTTTCTTGCTAAAGCCTGAAATAACAGGTTATCGGTCCAAATATCAGTAGAATAAAATTCAATGTTTAAATTGATTCCATCTAGACCATGTAAAGAGAGGTTTTTTAATCCATTGATAAAGTGGATAATATTTTGTTCGCTAATATTAGTGTTATCTTCTGACACAAGATAATACATGATGTCTTTAAAGCTCTCTCCACCGATTGTTGCCCATTTTTCCAGTGTGCCTTCATTATTTTGTAAGTTAATGAATGCAGAAAAAGAGCCATAACAGACCTCATCTTCACAGTTACTTCCATTAATGACAATGTCATTGCAAATAGGGTGACCAAGACTATCACTATGACACATGTTATCAACCATAAAATCGTCATTTGATAAGTCAGTCCAAGGGTCATTAAATACAGCGTAGCCGTTATTTGTGGGTTTTAAGAAGGCATAGGATACGGCATCAATAAGCTCTATGAGTGCTGTAAAATGGTGGTTATTGGTAAAACCGTTGTGGGTGTCGCTTGTTGTTTCGATTGCTTTATCGCAGGCTGGATAGCCTATATCCGCACCGAGATTAGATGCTTTGGTTTTAATTCCAGGCATATTATATGAGGCTTGTGGAATGAAATTTCCTGTAATATCAAAGATATTAGTCACATATTTACTTCCGCAATTCCCATCTTCTTTGGCGGCATTTGAATTTGCTTCCTCAATAGTCGTATTCCTATTGTTATATCCTGAATAGTTAGGCCAAAAGGCCAACGTGTAGGGTTCTTTATTGGTAATGGGATAGACGGCATAGCTAATATCGTTAATGCCCTGAGTATAACGATTGTTAATGTCACCTGAGAGTGTGAAACTAAGGTGCCCCATTTTTGTTTTTGCGACTGTGCTGCTACTGACAGTAATCGTACATTTGTCTGTTAATGCTTTTATCACACAGGTATTACTATCGCTAAACGTTAACAATTCATAGGTATCCAAGGCCGTTATGGTAAGTGGATAGCTTTGGGTTTCACTGGTTATGATGGTTAACTCAGCTGTTTGAGCCGAAGCTAAAT
Organism: uncultured Shewanella sp.; assembly: GCF_947491715.1. GTDB lineage: Bacteria > Pseudomonadota > Gammaproteobacteria > Enterobacterales > Shewanellaceae > Shewanella. The sequence continues at coordinate 185,184 of NZ_CANLKR010000003.1, forward strand.
CTGAGGGGGATAACGAGGCGCTGATGAGGTTAGAACTGTTATGCGAAATGGTATAGTTTAATTTTTCTATGTTTGAGCTATCGCTAGTTGTGAAAGTAATATTGCCCGTAATATTGCTATCTGTACTATTGGGCGACGCAATAACATGCATGCTGCACTGTTTTTTTGCCATATTTAGAAGACAATGAGGTTTTAATTCATTGTTCAAAAAAATCAGATTTCCTCCTGAGTCAATGGGAGTAACGGAAACGCTAGTGTCCAAAGATGTAGCAGCTGTAATGGTTAATTGAGATACCGTTGAACCATCAGCAGTAAATAATGCGGGAGTCAGCGAGCTACTGAGTAAATATGATGTCTCATGTGTGCTCCCTTTTTGTTTTACTTCACCATTACAGGCAATTAATAGGAAGAATAAAACGAGGAAAATGAAGCGGTATTGTTTGTTGAAAAAAGTGGTCATTTGAGGTGATGCTCCTTTTATGAATTGGCTGGCATTGTTCCCATATACGATTTACAAAATGAACTAACTGAATTAAGGATAGAATGTATAAAGCTAAACGTGCTTTTTGATTTTAGTGTGTGAGATATACTTCATTATTTAGGTAGGTACACATATCTTAAGAAGGCTTCAATGGACAACTAAGGTTAATTATAATGCAGATGTTCTATGAGCTATTGTCTAGGGTTGAAAATTAAGGAGTGAACCTAGGTATTGGATGCTCTCATTAAATATTTCTCAATGAGAGAAACATATTTGAATACATTTTGTTTTATTTTGTAACTTGTTTTCTTTAGTTGGCGGTTTGGAACCAGCAGATATAGTGATTTAACTATTTAAAAAAATAGGGGTATTGTGATACTGACTATTTATATTCTGTTGTTTATATTTGTATGGTATTTTGTTTTTTATGTTTGTATTTATATTTTTTAATGTTTAACCTAATGTGGTTGCTGTAACATTTGTTTAAATTTTTATTGCAGGCCTTGAAGGGTTTTAATCTTTAAAAACATAAGGTTAATTGGTTTTGTTGGTATTTTATTTAAAAGTAATCAAACTAATAAGTATAATTTATATGTTTATAGTTTGTATGCATATAATGTAAGGTAATAATAATTAAATATATAATAAAAAGAGGATGATATGGGGGATATTGTTAAGGAAAAAATGTATGGTGGCTACTTTGTTTTAAAAAGTAATTACTGGGAAATTTTTGGAAATGAATACAAGTCGGTCGTTGGTAGTGAACAAAAAATTAATTTAGGCTCGTTAACGGATATCAAAATTGTTGCTTCCTTTGAGTTTAATTTAGGTCCGAGGGTGGAAACGTCAATTTGGCATAATGTATATACACTAAAAAATTGGAAATTTATTGCTCAAGAAGAGGAGTTTAAGGGCGAAGTTAAGGCGATTGTGGCAAATAAGTTTGAGGCAATCGCCGAAGATAGCAGTGTCAAAGCATCTGAGCTTCAAGCGATGTTGGATTATATGCGGCTTATTACTCAGCAAATTGAAGCGGTTAATAATAGAGTAACAACAGTGAATAGTGACTTAAAGTCTTCAATCACGGAAGTTAAAGCGGGAGTGACAGAAATTCAACAAAGAGTGACCGTCGTAGATGAAGTATCAGCAAAATTACAAAAGGTGGAAGTTGCTGTTAATGATTGTGAAACGAAAATATCTAATAATATTATTGATATTGCTTTAAATACGCTTAGTTTACAAGATAATGATTTGACAGTGATGAGTTAAATTCATCACTGTCACTGGGCTGATTAAGTGTATTCTTTTACATAATGGATAGGCTGACTGGTAGAAATTGAAGAATGATTGCCTGCGATGTCATAGCTTGTCAGTGTTGCTGTGACTCGTTTTGCTGCGAGGATGTCTTGATAGTCAATATCAAGGTAAAAGTGACCTTGCTTGGTGATTCTTGTTAGATATTGATGATGATTAACAGTAATAATGACTTTATCATCTTCAGAGAATTGATATTTGGCTATGCCTTTTACTGTGATTTTATGATGTTTTAATTTTGAGGGGGGCTGCTTGTTAATATGAATGGGGTATAACATCAGATCAATATAAGGGCCGACCAGCATGACGTTGTATTGTTTGACTTTACTGGTGCAAAAGATATTATTTTGTTTATCTTCAATGCTATAGCGGGCGATAACATGATCACTTTCTGCTAGGACAAAGCCTGGAATATCGACATTGAAATCGCCATTATGGTCTAAGTGGGTATTGTATTGATTGTCCTTAATATAAATACTTATTTTTCCATTAGGATTAATCTCTCCTTCAACATTTCCAGAGACGTTAATATCTTTTGATGCGTCAATAATATTAATGATATTGTTCGTTGTAATGTCATGAATGGTTAATTCTGTGTTGGCAGTGGTGTTCAGCCGCTCATGCTGTGTTTTTATTCTTTTATGACAAAGCTCATGCCCATTATTCAAGGTTAATGAAAAAATAGAATCTTGATTATATAAGAGCATTTCACCTTCATTGATATAATCGGTTTCATGCAGAGATAAAGTCTTTCCGTGATGATCTTTCACTTTTAATAACCCAGAAACTGACTTAACAATTGCACTATGTGGGGTAATATAGATACTCATATCTCAATATTCTCTTAATTTTGGACTTTGTAAATAGCTGGACTTTCTATTAATGAATGGCTTTCTACAAGTCACAAGGTAAATAAAAAGTGTCAATATGTTTAGAATGTCAGTAAGGATAGTTGGATTTTAATGATAAAAAAACCTTTCATTTGTAGCGAAATATGTCAATTGTACCTATTCAGTTTAGGTTCAGTTTAGGTTCAGATGAGCGTGAAAGTCTTCGTTCAATTAGCATGAGTAAGAGTGACCAAATAATGGAAGAACGCGGTTCAATAGTTCTGTTCATTCATCTGGGAGCAATAATTTTTGAATAGTGATTATTTCGCTCGAATTCCCAATGAGATCGGCTAAAGTAAAAGTGTCTAACGTGTTATAAAAACTGTCTTGTGCTTTAGCAAACATCGATTTGAGCTGACAAGCGGGAGTGATCACACAATGATTATCATTACCGAAACATTCCACTAAGGTACTTTTACTTTCTGTTTGTCGTACCAGCTGCCCAATATTGATATCCACGGGGCGACGGTTGAGTTTAATACCCCCATTTTTACCGCGTGTGGCCAGTATATAACCTTTGATATTGAGATCTTGTACGATTTTCATTAAATGATTCTTAGAGATGTCATAACTATTGGCAATGTCTTTTATTGTCGATAACTCATTATTATTAACGGCTAAATAAATCAGTACTCGCAATGAATAATCAGTATAACGGGTGATTTGCACAGTATGAACTCCTTATTGATTATTACATTGGAGAATGGCTTCAGCCATTTGAAATCTAATTTTAGATCGAGATCACATTTATAAGATGCTTATAGTTTACATCTTATTGAGTGAGCAGTAAACTCAACCTAAAGATGCAAAATAAATACATCTTTAGGTTGTTTGAGAATAAAGAGTTTGAAAATAAATGGCTTAAAAATATTTAGGGAGAATGACTATGTCTATTCTTGAAACGAGTATAGGCCAGATCATGCGCGAAATTTCAGGTTCTAAAAGGGTATTTCAACATTATGCAGTGGATTGTAAGGATGAGCAAAAAACCTTAAAGCAAGCCATAGAAAAAGGTCAACTCAATCAAACTAAAGTGACATCATTACTCGCCAAACTTCAGGTGCATTGGGTACCAAAAGGTTATTGGCTACAGGCCAATGATAGTGAGGTCATTACTTATATTCTGATCCGATCCCATCAAGTTCATAGAGTGCAACTTGCTCAACTTATTCGCCTTGCCCAATATGTTGAAGCGCTTAATGATACTCACCCTTTATGTCCCCATGGATTAACGGAATATTTAATCCATTTACAGCAAACGTTAGAGCAACATATGCAAAAAGAGGAGAATATTTTATTTCCCATGTTAGAAAGTGGCCAAGGTCATTTGGCTCTCGGCCCGATTGATGTCATGCGAGCAGGGCATGAAGAGCATATCGAATCAATACAAACATTAGATGTACTGACTCACGCGTTTACGTTGCCAAAGGATGAGGTTCCTTTAAAAGATAGTGTCCAAGAATGGCGAAGCCTGTATTTAGGGATAGCCATATTGAAAGAAGATTTACAGCAGCATATTGATATAGAAAATAATATTTTATTTGCTCGATATTCAGTTTCTCTGGAGGATGGTTATGCGTCAGTATTATAAGTTATGGTGGATACTTATTATCATTTTAGGTATTACCTTTGGTGTATTAGGGTATTTTGGTCAAGAAATTTATCGCTCAGCGCCACCCATACCTGGCAAAGTTGTTAATGAGCAGGGTCAGTTATTGATGACCAAAGACAGTATTCTTGATGGACAAACTGCCTGGCAGTCGGTTGGTGGCATGCAGCTTGGGAGTATCTGGGGCCATGGCGCATACCAAGCGCCCGATTGGACGGCGGATTGGTTACATAGAGAGTTGATGAATTGGCTTAATCTAGCCGCAGAGGAATTGTATTTTCAATCCTATGAGTCGTTATCGGGCGAGCAACAAAATGCTTTGCAATATCAGCTGACTCAAGCTTATCGAACCAATACATTCGATAAAACGACCGATAGCTTAGTGTTAAGTGATCGTCGTTTGGCCGCGATGGCGTTAACGGCAGATTATTATATGGACTTATTTGGTGATTCACCTGAGTTACAATTGACACGGCAACATTACGCAATGAAAGAAATGACGCTGCCCAATGTACAAAGGCGCGAGCGGTTAACAGAATTTTTCTTTTGGACCGCGTGGGCTGCTGCGACAGAGCGACATGATGGGGGAGCGACCTATACCAATAATTGGCCCCATGAACCTTTAATTAATAATGTCCCTACAGCGGAGAATATTATTTGGTCTGTTGTGAGTGTTGTCTTACTGATCGCGGGGATCGGTGGATTAGTGTGGGCTTGGGCTTTTTTACGAAAAGAAGAAGATGAGCAGCAGGCACCGAAGACGGATCCATTAACCCTCTTTCAACTGACGGCATCGCAAAAGGCATTAGGGAAGTATTTACTACTGGTGGTTGGACTCTTTACTTTTCAGATTTTTATCGGTGGCTTTACAGCGCATTATACTGTCGAGGGACAGAGCTTTTTCGGTATCGAAACCTCTCAGTGGTTTCCCTATAGCTTAGTGCGTACTTGGCATATTCAGGCGGCGCTATTTTGGATTGCAACAGGTTTTTTAGCGGCAGGACTGTTCTTAGCGCCCATTATCAATGGAGGAAAAGATCCAAAATACCAAAAACTGGGAGTGGACATTTTATTTTGGGCACTCGTCGCGGTGGTTGTTGGCTCATTTACAGGTAACTATTTTGCCATCGCGCAGATCATGCCACCTGAATGGAGTTTTTGGATTGGGCATCAAGGATATGAATATGTCGATTTAGGCCGTCTATGGCAAATCGGTAAGTTCACCGGTATTGTACTCTGGCTAGTATTGATGTTACGAGGTGTTGTGCCAGCACTGCGTCAAGGCGGTGACAAAAATCTACTGGCATTATTAACCGCTTCAATTGCTGCCATTGGTTTATTTTATGGTGCAGGTTTCTTTTATGGCGAACGTACCCATATTTCTATCATGGAATATTGGCGCTGGTGGATAGTCCATTTATGGGTTGAAGGTTTCTTTGAAGTGTTTGCGACCACGGCACTGGCCTTTATTTTTTGCAGTATGGGACTGGTCTCTAAGAAAATGGCAACAGCGGCATCACTGGCCTCAGCATCCTTATTTATGCTTGGCGGGATCCCTGGGACTTTTCATCATATGTATTTTGCGGGTACCACAACGCCTGTCATGGCGGTTGGAGCAACCTTCAGTGCATTAGAAGTTGTGCCGTTAATTGTGCTGGGTTATGAGGCGTTTGAGCACTGGCGCTTACAGCAAAAAGCCCCTTGGATGGCAAAAATAAAATGGCCTTTGCTCTTCTTTGTTGCTGTGGCATTTTGGAACATGTTGGGTGCGGGCGTGTTTGGCTTTATGATTAATCCACCGGTTTCACTTTATTATATTCAAGGGCTGAATACGACTTCAACTCATGCCCATGCGGCGTTATTTGGTGTTTATGGTTTCTTAGCCTTAGGCTTCGTGATTTTGATTTTACGCTATATTCGCCCTAAATTAGTATTCGATGAGAAACTGATGAAAACGGCCTTTTGGTGGATGAATACAGGCTTAGTCCTCATGTTGGCTACCAGTTTATTGCCCATCGGGGTGCTTCAATTCATTGCCAGCGCCTCTAATGGATTTTGGTATGCGCGAAGTGAAACCTTCATGCAAAGCGATTTATTGCAAACGTTACGGTGGGTTCGCACCATAGGGGATGTGGTGTTTATCATTGGCGGTTTAGCAGTGACTTGGCAAGTGGTCAAAGGGGTGTTTTATATTGATGATGCCCCAACTTATACTCAACAGGCCATTTACAGTGAGGCGCCACTGGGAAAAGCGTTAACAGGAACAGGCAATATTAATCCTGATGTGCACGAGAAAGAACAGGGTGGGTGACAAATGAACCAGTGCTTATTGCCAAAATGGAATAAGCACTTTTTATATTGAGTTTTATTCTTATGCTGCTCAGTACTTGTTCGATGTGATATGCTTTTTTTGAAGCAAGGATATTAATTCAATTGATGCTCATTTTTAAAGGTTTGTAGCATGATAAGGAATTCAGCGCACTCAGGTGAATCGGTGTTGGCACTGTTTAATGCATGAATAGCTTGGTTGAGCTTTTCTTTGGCGTCAAAGGTTTGCCCAATATTTAACAAATACTGGGCGGCATGAAAATTTAGCACGGGATTATTGAGTGCTTGGGTCATATTCTGGTAATACTGAGTGGTTGCGGCAATATCCCCTTGTGCTTCAAGCGCACAGGCATGTTGAATATAAGCACGAATATCTTCAGGTTTGAGCAGTTCTAGCAGGCTACAGACACTAATGGCATCATCAAAAGATTGATTCTGATAAACTTGTTCTGCGATGGATAAAATTAACTCATATTCTTCATTGGTCAATTTTGCATTGGTCACTTGTCCTTGCTCTATTGCTTCTGGAGAGCTGTTATAAGCCTTGAGTATGGGTAAAAAAATCCGCTGAATATGTTCTTGGCTGAGAAAAGCTTGACATAGTTCAATACTGCGACTGAGATTTATTTGTATTTTTTGCATGCTGTGTGACACATTCTGCGTCAGTTGCGCTTTGATTTGAGTAGCATTTTTATAAGGGTGTTCTGCTTGCTCTGCTTCCGCCATTTTTTCAATACTGAGCTCAATGAGCTGATCGAAGGTATCGGTTACGGATGTGTTATTACTTACTGTCATAAATGAAGTTGATGCTGTTTTATTGTTTAAAAGAGGAAAGCCTTTACGCGAGATAGTTCATCCATTCTGTGAGTCACTGACAGCGAGCAAATGACGCATAAAGGCTGCATTGATTTCCCAGCGCTATTAATCAATCATTAATCAATCTAAGCGCCTAGGAAGCTATGGATATTAGGGGTTAAACATGAATGTGAGTGTCAGGTTTTTTGCTAAAAGATCCGCAAAAGTCATTGAAATTCGTTTTCATGTTGTGAATACCATCTTCAAGTTCTTGTAAACATTTCCATAGGCAGATAGCTGAGCCCACCCCAGCCATAATAAGAGGAAGGTAGGCTACATAGGGACTTGCGGTCAGAGCCAAATCGGTGACAAATGGAATGCCAGTTGTAATGTGGCCTGCGATAACGCCACCAAGCTCTTTTCCTACTAAATCAATGAGTAATGGGTTAACAACGACCATGATAAGAGGTTGAACTTGACCTATCATCATTCCAATAGCGGCCACATTAGGTATGTAAGAGGCATAAGTGGGTAATTTACCCACTATATTGGTGATAAACGGATATTGATCTTTTGTTTCGCTGCTAAAAAGCCCACTAATGGAGGTGTCAAAGCCTGTAATGAATCTTTGTGCCGCTGGCATCATGGATAAGGCGGCTGCAGCGGGTGAGTTTAACACGCCTAATTTGTAGGGTACGGTAGCCATCAAGCCCGTTAAAGCGATACTGCCGATGAGTTTAGTGGTAGAGCCTACTTCTCCCACCACGTTACCTATCAGCTTGGTGCCAGGCCAACGGGCTTGATTAAGAGGACTATTTGAATGAGTCAGTGCTTTTGTATCGCTAGAACTTTGAGACCCATGATGTTCGATGGATTGTGTTGTACTTGTTGCAGGTATTGAACCGACTTCTCTTGTCATATTTTTCTCTTTATAGCTTTAACTTATTTTTAATGCTAAATACGCTGTATTATGAATAGACAAACTGTGCTGTCATTAATGCCGTAGTATTATTTAACTCACTTATTTTATTATTGTTTTTTATAATAAAATATTGGACTTTTGTGGCTTATACTTAATGATGAGGAAAAGAATGTGTTTTGGATTTCAGTTTTAAAAAAAGGTGGGATTGTGAGTCAGGTTAATCGTTTATATCGCATCAATTTTTATTTAAATGAATAATGTTCATGTCTCAATAGTTATTTTTTATTGAGTATTTTGAGTCGTTGACGAGTTATTTTGTCGAGTCATTAAATAAAGTCCCACTAGAATACAGATAATACCGAGCAGTTTAATGCCGTTAAATGTCTCGTTTAACCCAGGTAGGCTAATGGCGGCAAAGTAAACGATAATATAACTGAGGCTTAAAAGTGGGTAGGCGATGGATAAAGGCAGCTGCTTGAGGGCAACAATCCAACAGGCCATGGATAATGCGTAACACATTAACCCTGTGAAAATGAATAGCAGTGGAATAAAAGAGAATTGAAATAATGGTTTATTTTGTGTTATTACGTCGGTTAACGCACTTTCAAAAAGTGAGCTTTGCTGCCAAGGTGAGACTAACTCAGGTGGAAAGTGACTGAATTGCATGACCCCCCATTTCATGCTGATCTGCGCGATTGAGATCAGTAAAACGCAACTTAACGCCATGGTTATCGGCCAATTTATTCTGTCGATAAAAGGTAAATGCAAGGCACCTTGATTAATGTGTTGACCACTTTTCATTGGGATCCTCCGCTTAGTAAAACGATCCCAATGATAATGAACCCGCTGCCTAAGAGTTGTTTTTGAGTGATGGGTTCATTAAAGATAAAGTGAGACAGCATTAATATTGCGACAAAGTTGATACTGAGTAGCGGATAAGCTTGAGAAACATCCCAGAAGTGTAATACAAACAGCCAACTGAAAGCGGCAAGCCCTAAGAATAATAGGCTGAATATAATGGGCAGGGAGAACAGTTTTTGTCGCCTAGTTAATTGAGGCTTGGAGACAAATAATAATGCGGCTTTCTTTTGCCAGTACTGACTGTATGTACTGGCGCATACAGACAGTATAAATAAACCCCATGCCATCATAATGTATTTAACTTATGATAAAGAAACAATTGATATCGGCCTTTTCGAATAATGTTATCCGCTTTTGGTAGCCCTTTAGGTTGTGTTCGTGAGCGGCTAAAAAAAGCGATGCGATGGGTTTGTTGATGTTGGAGAATAAAGTCAGTGAGGCCTTCGGGGTGAATATATCGATGCTGAGCATCCTTATAGTTGAGACCATATTTAAGCTCCCCTTTTGAATGAGACAAATAGACATCTTGTCGTTTTAAATACCAATTATAGGCTGACATGGTATCGGGATTATCGGCGATCAAGAGGGTTTGATCATTGATTAAGGGCTTTATTTGAGCCATAAATTGAGCGGGCATTTTTGAGTGGGTGCTGATGTCGGGAATTATGGCCCATGCGAGCATAAAAATGCCTAAGGGCATGACCATGTAACAACTGATTTTACTGTCAAGACTAGAGACTTTAATGGAAATGAGCGCCAATATTGCCCAATAAAAGCAGACTAAAGCTAATAGCCAGGGGCGATGAGATTCATTGACATTGACGGGTAAGGCACCTGCGTAATAAAGCACTAAAATGACAATAGGAATGAAGGTTAGGGTAATGGCATTGGCTATGGAGCCGAGATAAACCCCAGGTGCTTTTTTTTCAATGGCATGAATGAGACCAAAACTCAGTAAAATGGCTAATGGAGGCATACAAGGGAGAATATAAGTGACAATTTTCCCATTGGCGGCAGAAAAAAAGATAAGGGGCAGCAGGGCCCATAATAATGCATAGCGGATGAGAGGCTGTTTCCATTGGTGTGAAAGATGTTTAACAGCGCTAGGAACGAGAAACAGCCAAGGTAAACTGGCGAGTAATAAATACGGTAAATAATACCAAAAAGGAGCATGATGTTGGGCTTCATCAGTAGCAAAGCGTTGAATGTGCTCAATCCAAAAAAAATAATGCCAAAAATCAGGCTCTGCACGATGTATGGCCAAGGCCCAAGGTAAGGTGAATAACGCCGCAATAACGATAACCCAAAGGCCCCAACCTATAATCTGTTTCAATTTTTGTTGCCAAATCATAAAGGGGACAACCACAATAACGGGTAAGGCGAGGGCAATAAAGCCTTTGGTGAGCAGGGCAAAGGAGCAAAAAAGTCCGGCTAAAGAATAAGATAACAACCGTTTCGACGTGGCTGTGCTCTGAGAAGCAAAGTAAAAACTGCAAAAAGCGGCTGTGAGCCAAAAATTGAGCATGCTATCGACTAAGCTATAGGTGCCCAAGTTAGTGACAAGAAAGAGGCTTAAAAAAATAGCGGCAGTAACTAGTGCATGAGTATTAGTGTAAAAATGCCTAATTAATAAAAATAAACACAGTGCGCTGCCTAATGTACTCATTGCCGATGCCACGCGAACAGAAAAGTTATTTTCGCCAAAAAGTACTTGTGAAGTGGCATTCATCCAATGCCCCATAATGGGCTTTTCGAAATAACGAATATTGTTGAATCTTGGCACAATCCAATCACCACTTTGTACCATTTCTCGCGCGATTTCAGCATGCCTGAGTTCATCTGGAGACCAAAGATCCCTTAATCCCAATGGTAATAAATACAATAAAACGAAAAAAAGTGGAATGGTGACGGCTAAGTTTATTTTGGGAAAAGTGAGATTAACATCACCGATCACCAGTGGGTTTTGCATCATAAATTATCGCTCACTATCAAGGTAAAATCACTCCACTGTTGTGGGTGTTGAAAAATAACAAGTGCTATTCTTATCATTAGGATCAGTTTCATGTTAAAGGTTGAGGACTTGAACCTTGCAAACTTAACCAACCCTCACGTCCGGGAATAGACAGGTTTTGAATCGTATCAATGGGCCATTGTTCTGGTGCCTTATCCAATAAATGAAATAGGGGAACAAATTGAAGTTTGTGAGCTTGCGCTTTTTGAAGCAAGTCTTCAAATAAATAAATTAATGCAATGCCTTCCACTTCGGCATGTATGGTATACACATTGAGCTGATGAGGTTTAATGCGTTTAATGATTTCATCGTTATAATTGTGTGGCGTTATGCCTGTTTGGCCAATGAGCTCATCATAGGTCGGTAGGGTGACTGGGATCTGGGGAGCCATGCCTTTTTCAGGGCTAAAAATAGAGTGTCCTCGACAGTCACTGTTATAATGAAAATTAAAGCGTTGTTTTTGTGCTAATGTGGATGCGTTGCAGCGCCAACCCGGCACCGCACTGCAACGAATTGGATTATTGGTGAGCCTCGAGAGAAGTTGATAACCTTTATCAATTTCATCAAAGAGTTCGTCTGGGCTCATGGTATCGGTATGACATTGCCATTTGTGATGATCCCAAGCATGCAGCCCAATTTCATGTTGGGCTTCATGGGTTTGTTGGATAATGCGACCCAGCTTTTGACCAATAATGGGGCCGGGCCATAATGTTCCCTTCAGTAAAATGTCCCAGCCATAAAGACTGGCTGCCTTAGAGCGTAACATTTTTTTGAGAAATTGTGGCTTAAGCAGGCGCCAAATATGACGCCCCATATTGTCAGGCCCTACAGTAAAAAAAAATGAGGCAGACACACCGTATTGGGCCAGCAGTGTTAATAATGCTGGCACACCCAGACGGGTTCCTCGATAGGTATCCACATCGATGCGTAGACCGACTTTAATGGGGGCTTGTTTTAGCATATGGCGATGATCACTCCGTCCCTATGACTAATGTCAATTCAGCATCTTTATCTGAACGTCGAATAATTTCAGGGATCCAAGCTTGTTCTTCTACTGCGGACTTTAAAAAGAAATTTAACGTCTTTTCAATAGTTTGCTCCATTTTTATATGGGGCTCCCAATTCAGCAGTTTTTTGGCATTGTGAATACTGGGTCGTCTGTGCTGAACATCTTGATAGCCGTCACCATAAAAAGACTGACTTTCAACTAAATTGTAGCCAGCAAAAGGCGGGAATTGGTTGCGAAGTGGGTGTTGCTCAAATTTATCCACTAAGATCTCGGCCATTTGCTTGATACTGGCTTCATTCTCAGGGGAACCAATATTAATGATTTGTCCATTACAGACTGCATTTTTGTTTTCAATAATTCGAAATAAGGCTTCGATAGCTTCAGAAATATCAGTAAAGCATCGTTTTTGTTCGCCGCCGTCGATGAGTTTTATGGGCGTGCCTTCCACTAAATTTAAAATCAATTGGGTGATGGCACGGCTGGAACCAATGCGAGCAGAGTCTAAGCTGTCTAATTTTGGGCCCATCCAATTAAAGGGTCTAAAAAGGGTAAATGATAAATTATCTTGTTTACCGTAAGCCCAAATGATCCTATCAAGTAGCTGTTTTGATGCTGAATAAATCCAACGTTGTCGATTAATGGGGCCTGTGACCAATGATGAGGTATCTTCATTAAACTCTTCGTCGCTACACATGCCATAAACTTCAGATGTCGATGGGAAAATAATGCGTTTGTTGTATTTTACACAGGCTCGAACGACCTTGAGGTTTTCTTCAAAATCCAGTTCAAATACTCGCAGCGGATTACGGGTATATTCGATAGGTGTTGCAATGGCGACTAAAGGTAAAACAATGTCACATTTCTTGATGTGATATTCAATCCATTCACTGTGTATGGTGATATCACCTTCGACAAAATGAAAGTCAGGATCCCCTAAATATTGTTTTATCTGGCTTGAACTCATATCCATGGCATAAATTTCATATTGGCCATCATCGAGTAAGCGTTTAGTGAGATGATTACCAATAAAGCCATTCGCGCCCATGATAAGGACTTTTTTTCGTTTTTTGGCTGATAGCATTGCGCTGGCTTGGGGGCCAAAGCGCATACCTTTGACTAAGTGCAGATCATTGACCAGTTGATCGCCATTGAGGTATAACCCGCTTTCTGCCTGCCCCGCTTCAATAATTAGGGCGCCTTGATGGCAGGCGACAGTCAGTGGCGCGGTATTTATGATGGTACCGACCGAGGCCTCTGTAGGGGTATTAATGGGCCTGGCTTGCCAAATAATGACTTTGTTATTGCCTAAAAAAGAAAATGCGCCGGGAAAGGGGTCGGTCACTGCGCGAATAAGGTTAAATATACGAAGAGGTGGTTCGGCCCATTTTATTTCGCCATCAGCGGGGGTTCTGCGGCCATAATAACTGGCTTGGCTATGATCTTGTGGTGTTAATGTATGGGTGTTTTGCTTTATTTTAGGCAAGACGTCTCTTAATAACTCGCTGCTCAATTGTGTCATTCTTTGGTGTAGGCTCGCTGCGGTATCACTGAGGGTGATAGGTAAAGAAGCGGCTGCGACGATATCGCCCTCATCAGGCTTATTTGTCATGGTATGTAATGTCACACCGGTTTGTGTTTCACCATTAATGAGCGCCCAATTAATCGGCGCGCGTCCACGATAGCGGGGCAGTAAGGATCCATGAAGATTAAACCCGCCTTGTGGTGCAACATCGAGAATATCTTGGCAGAGCAGGTGTCTGTAATAAAAAGAGAATAGGCAATCGGGTGATAGCTGACGGATACGTTCTACCCACAGTGGATGGTTGACATCATCCGGTGCGAACACGGGAATATTAAAGCTGGCCGCGAGCTTAGCAACGGATCCAAAGAAAACCTGTTCTTTGGGATTATCTAAATGAGTAAAAACAGCTAAGATTTCGATGCCCGCTTCATGTAAACTTTGAATCGCGGCGCAACCGATATTATGGTAAGCAAATACAACGGCTTTCATATTGCATCCTTGTATAAAAGTGAAGTCACCCAACATCGTGTGACGGTCAATGTCACTAGGCGGATTAGTCGCATGGTTAATATTCGACTTCGTTTATGTTTTGTTTATTTGGCTTTGCTATTACATCAGAACATGGTTTTCATTATGGAGTTTGTTTTATAGCGATCACCGTTTGGTTTTGCTCTCTGACTTGTTGGCTCGCTTCTCCAATGAGGATCTCTTGTACATAATATCGTGGTCGCGCTCGCACATCGGAGTAAATGCGGCCAATGTACTCACCTAATAATCCTAAACCGATAAATTGTGCGCCAATAAAAATAAAGAGAATGGAAAATAAGGGGAAAATGCCATCGACGCCCCATTCACTGCCATAGATAAAGCGCAAAAAGAATAAGCCCAAACCGAATAATACGCCAATGGAGGCAATGCCACCGCCAATAAGACTTAACAGTCTCAATGGGGCGGTTGTCATACTCGTGAGTAAATCAAACATTAAATTAATCAGGGCCATAAAGTTATATTTTGAATCCCCTTGAATACGTTCATGATGAGCGACTTCAATTTCAGCGGTACGGCGAGCAAAGCCATTGGCAAGAATAGGAATAAAAGTACTTCTTTCATGGCAGGCTAGCATAGCTTGCACTACGTGATGGCGATACGCTCTTAACATGCAGCCGTAATCATTCATTTCAACACCCGTGGATCGTTTAACGATGTGATTGATGATTTTAGAAGGAAAGCGTCGCAGTATACTGTCTTGTCTGTTTTTTCTGATGGTGCCGACGGCATCAAAGCCTTCTTCTGCTTTGGCAATTAATTTGGGGATCTCTTCTGGTGGGTTTTGTAGATCGGCATCTAAGGTAATAATCAGATCGCCACGGACATGTTCAAAACCTGCCATGATGGCATTGTGTTGACCATAATTACGATTAAGCATGATACCGACAATGTGACTGTGAGGTGCCGATGAGGCGGCTTCAATGAGTTCGGCGCTATTATCTTGGCTGCCATCATCAATCAGGATAATTTCGTACTTTTTATTCAGTTGACTCATGGTTGCGGTGGTGCGGTGAATGAGCTCAGGTAAACACGCTTGTTCATTGTATACCGGAATAACAATGGAGATGAATGTAATAGCTTGATTATGCTTCATGGTGTTGCTCCGAGATCTGGATGATGGCGCTGATCACCCGGTTAACATCATCAGGGATCATGTTCGGGAAAAGGGGTAAAGAGCAGATTTGTTCACTGTTTATGATGGTGTTAGATAATCTGTCCTCAATATCATTCAGCGAATTTTGGTGTAATTCGCGATAATAGTGTTGACTGTGACACGCTTTAAAATGGATACCCGTGCCTATGTTATGTGTTTTGAGTGCTTCAATGAAATCATCTCTATTGAGGCCGAAAGTCAAGGGGTCGATGCGCACAATAAAAAGGTGCCAGCAATGGGTATGGGGATAATGAGGCACACTTAAAGGTGTGATCCCCGTAATAGACTGGAGCTTATCTTGATATAATTTGGCGAGTTGTTGACGTTTTTTAGTTATTTTATCAATACGTTGTAGTTGACCAATTGCTAACACGGCACAGAGATCGGGCATATTGTATTTAAAACCCGGTTCGATAACCTCTGCTTGTGGACGACGTCCTTGGTGCTCTCTGTCAAAGGCATCGACGCCTAAACCATGAAAACGCAAACGGCGAATGCGTTCGGCAAGGGCTTTATCTTGTGTCGTGAATATGCCCCCTTCTGCGGTGGTAATGTTTTTGATAGCGTGTAGGGAGAAAATACAATGCCCAGTTTGGCCTATGGGGCGATCTTTATAGTATGTGCCTAGGGCATGAGCAGCATCTTCAAGAATGGGAATGTTATAGCGTGTTGATAAAGCATAAAGCGCATCAATATCCAGCGGCGCTCCGGCATAATGTACCGGAATAATGAGCTTTGTCTTTGAAGTAATGAGTGAACCAATTCGCTCGGCATCGGTCATTAAGGTATCGGGATCCACATCAACAAAAACGGGCTTAGCGCCCAATAATGTGATCATATTAACGGTGGATACCCAAGTTAACGACGGGGTGATCACTTCATCTCCTGGGCCTATTCCCAGTGCCAATAAGGCTAAGTGCATGCCTGCTGTGGCGCTGCTCAGTGTGACGGCATAGGCAGCGCCTGTGTGTTGGGTGATTAAGGTTTCTAAGGCATGACATTGCTGACCTGTTGTGATCCAGCCGCTTTGAAGCACTTCGATAACCGCATTAATATCATTGTCATCCAACGCTGGTCGGCACAATGGTAAAAATTCTTTATTCATAAACATCCTAATTCATAAACATCTTATCAATTGACTTGAATAAGCGCATTTCCATTGTGTTTTGTAAACCTTCCTTGTTTTAGTGCTTGTCTTTTTCTTTTAACTTGCGTCTTTTAACATTGTGTATCAATACCATTATTTATAACATTATAAAAACTTTTTGATAACACTTTTTTCTAACAATGATGTGATTTGATGGTGATAATCACTCACAATTCACAGTAGAACAGGGTTTTATTGGGATAGAAAACAGTGTTTTTATTTAACAGTGTTTTTATTTAAGGCAATACATTGAATCAACGATCAGTGGCTTGTATGGGGAAGCGATGATAAATACGGTGACACAAGATGATTTTAATACGTTAACAAAAAAGGCGAGTTAGGTTGAACGAAAGAGGGCACATTTCAATCTTCATGAAACGTCAAATGCCAATGTACAACGTTTGCTAATGGCGATGGAGCCTGGGACGTATATTTGCCCTCACCGCCATGTTGACAGTCATAAATGGGGAATGTTTATGCTGCTTTCGGGGGAAATTGATGTGCTCATTTTTAATGACGAAGGGGAATTATTGTCTCGCATACACATGAGTTCAACGGCAACACGCGTGGTTCTATTACCCGCGAATACTTGGCTACTTATGTGGCAAAACAAGCGGGAACATTGGCATTAGAAATCAAGGAGGGGCCTTATATTGCTCAGACAGATAAAGAATTTGCACCTTGGGCGCTCATAGAGAACACTCAGAAGACGGCTGTTTTTCTTGAAAGATTACGGGCGTTACCAGTGGGATCGCAAGCCGGTGTATCTTGATGGGCTATGGTTGGAATAGTGGCTTTATTTTTTATCAAAAACCAAGCTTTTTATGGGGCTATTATACAGAATATAAAAAGCATACAGAATATAAAAAGCATACAGAATATAAAAAGCTTGGTTGCTATTTTTTGTTGGCCATTAAGTTAATTACTGGCTTTTTTTTGGGGACTATTGTGCCTGTGGACTGAGGGTTCAAGTTTGCCTGATGCTTTGGGGTCTAATAATGCCTTCAATTGACGAATTTCTAATGCCAATTCATCGAGTGTGACTTTGCCTTCGGCTTTATCTTTTTCGGCTTGTGCTTTGGCATTTTCATCTTCTAATACATTGACCACAATGCCGATCACCATATTGAGAAAAGCAAACGCGGTAAGGAAAATAAAACTGAGGTAATAAATCCAGCTAAAGCCATAAACGGCCATGGTTTCATACATGACATCAGTCCAATCTTCAAAGGTCATGATCCGAAATAAGGTCAGCAGTGAAATGGAGATATCCCCCCAAAGCACGGGGTTTATTTCAGCAAAGAAGGTGGCGCCAACGGCAGCATAAATATAGAAAATAATAAACATCAACAACAACACATAACCCAGCTGCGGTAAGGCGCGCAGCAGGGAGTTTAATAATAGGCGCAATTCAGGAATAATGGAGATCATACGCAAGACTCTGAAAATGCGTACCAGTCGACCAATAATGGCCATTTCACCATTTTCAATAGGAATTAAACTAATGATGACAATGAGTGTATCGAAGACATTCCAGCCATTATGAAAGAAACGTTTTTTATTTTCTTCTGCTAAAAAACGGACACAAATTTCAAACAGGAAAATGACCGTAATGGCCATGTCGAGCACTTTCACCATCCCCACGATCAAGCTGGGCATATTATAGGTTTTAGCGCCAATGAGTAGGGCCGAAAGAATAATAATACTGACGACAAAGAGTTCAAAAATTTTATTATTACGTAAGCGAATTGATAACGCTTGAATGTTTTTTATATCCATAACTAAACATTAAATCAAAGTGGAATTAACAAAGTGGCGATTGTAGAGGAGTTAAGGGCTTACGCAAAGTAAAAGCTGTTCCAATATCGGGAGTTGTTCAATATGTAGTCATACTTTCAATGAAAAGGCATTGTTATCGTGATTGTGACTCTCGTGAATGGGGCTGTATACTGTAGCTTGTTTTGATATTGTGGATGAAAGCGTTAGTGATCTCATTTATTTTTACGGTTATTTTCCCCTTGTTGTTTATTATCTCTCTTGGCTACCTTTGTGGCTATAAAGTGTTTTTGACTAAAGCGCAAATCACGGGGATAAGCCGTTTTACCTTCTCTTTGAGTATGCCTGTATTTTTATTTCTAAACATGTATCAGGCCGATCTTAAGGCCAGTTTCGACATGAAAAGTGTCATTGCCTTCTATGTACCTGTGGTGAGTGTGTATATGATTGGCTTTGGATTGTGGCGATTGATGCTTTATCGACTCCCCCAACAAGCCCTACGAGGGCAGGTTAAAGAAGGGCTGCCATGCCAAGATAATGTTGTCGACAGTACAAGGTTAACCCCATTTCCCTTCCTAAGAAAACCGTCGATGGCTGCCAGTGGGGTTTATGCTTTGGCCTGCAGTTATTCTAATACTGTGCTGGTGGGCTTGCCGATCATTATTGCGACCTTAGGTGAGACCATGATAGGCCGAGTGTTTACGATTATGACGTTTCACAGTGCGCTGCTATTTGGCTTGACTTACTTTTGTGAGGCGAATAGTGGAGCGAATGCTCAGCAAGGCAGCATGTCATGGTCGGGGTTTCTAAAAAGTGTTCTGCTCAATAATATCGTGTTGAGTATAGGTTTAGGTTTGTTGGTAAATTTAAGTGGGTTCCAACTTTGGTCATTTTTATTCACCGCCTTAGATCTGTTGGCAAAACCGGCGCTTACTTGCGCTTTATTTGTATTAGGCGCCAACCTTTGTCGCTACCAGATCCGTCAAGGGTGGGTGGCTGCATTCTGGGCAAGTATGGTTAAACTATTACTCTTACCCAGTTTAGTGTATGTTTTCGGCAATGAAATTTTACACATGGATGCAACATCATTAAACCTTGTGGTGCTATTGAGCGCTTCACCTTTAGGGGTGAATGCATATCTTATTGCCGCGCAACTTAAGCAGCAGCAAGATATTGTGGCCAGTAGTGTGGTACTGTCGACCATACTGTCATTGTTGAGTTTCAGTCTTTGGCTATTTGTGTTGCTGTGAATGATATAGCATCGAATCATACCGCATCCAGAAGACGGTCAGTTTGAGATAGCCTCTTTAACATTGAGGGTTTCTGAGACTAAAGTTGTGTTCCAAGGTGAGTCAGTCTTAAATGCATTTTCGCTTCGTTTAAGTTAGAGGTGAGGTATTTCTTATCGTTTTGAACTAACGAATTGAAAATTTGCTTATTCATTGGAATGGCTTATGCCCTAGGTTTAAAGCAGGCATGGAGGAGATTAAGTACAAGGAGAACTTAATCATTTTTCTTGAGTTAATAAGCACTATTTTATCGATGACACATATTGATAAAAAAGTGCTTAATTGAATGCTATTTATACCCAAACCAATTGAAGATGCAGGATTCAGCTGGAATTAAAACATTTTTAGGCAAGGTATTGAGTTTCTGGCTTAGTCATTCTAAGTTGATACTCAGTAACGCAGTATAAAAGTGTTTTAAACCAGCCCGTTGGGAGTCCGTAAAAACGCTAACTTCTGCGTTGCATGATCTCACAAGGCAATAAGCATTCTTTCACTAATGCGCCTTGAATTAAGCCCTTTTACGGGCTCTGAAAACATGCACTTTCAAGTGGTTTGGGTATAAAGCCTGATAATGAGAACAGGTCTGGCGGGGGACCTTATTCCCCCACCGCCCGTGTGAAAGTTTGCTCTTGGGCTTTACGTGTTGCTTCATCCAGAGCGGCTTTTTTACGTTCGCTGTAACGATCCACCAAAAAATCACTGTGATCTCGGGTTAAATGCGTAAAGCGCATCAGCTCTTCCATCACATCGACAATGCGATCGCGAAAAGGTGAGGCTTTCATGCTGCCATCCTCATGAAACTCATTATACGCTTTGGCAATGGATGATTGATTGGGAATGGTGAGCATGCGCATCCAGCGGCCTAAAATGCGCATATTATTCACGGCATTAAAACTTTGTGATCCTCCTGTCACTTGCATCACTGCGAGTGTTTTGCCTTGTGTTGGCCTGACTGCACCTGAAGATAAGGGGATCCAGTCAATTTGTGTTTTCAGTAAACCGGACATATTGCCGTGTATTTCGGGTGATGACCAAACTTGTGCCTCAGACCAAATGACGAGCTCGCGCAGTTCTTGCACTTTAGGGTGATCTACCGAACCTCCGCCGTCAAATAGAGGTAACCCTTCTGGATTAAAAAAGCGTACCTCGGCGCCCATCGCTGTTAAAATGTGGCCAGCTTCTTCTGCGCTTAATCGGCTAAAAGAACGTGGACGTAATGATCCATATAACATCAATACTCTTGGTTTATGAGGGGGTGTTATATTCGAAGTAGTACTCACATTGGCTGTGTTATCGACTTCATTCAATGACTCAGCAGTAGGTAACGTTACGTTAAAGTCTTGCTCGGTTAAATAGTGAGTTAAGCGGGTTTCTTGAGTGAACTCTTTCATGGGGTTTGTCTCTAAAAATGTTATTTATCCATTAAGACGCACTGAATTTGAAAAAGACGACATATTTTTTAGTATTACCATTTTTTCGTCTTTTTGCTTGTTTGAGCGTCTTACTTATAATGAATAGATGGATCAATTTGAGGTCAATTAGCGTGACGTTAGAGAAAATATGGGATGAATATCGCACCAGTTTAAAAGCCTTTTTACATTTTAAGGTGTCTAATGAGGCGGATGTCGAGGATTTATTGCAAGATATTTTAATTAAGACCCACCAGCATTTGCATACGGTGCGCAGCGAGAAAGCGATAAAATCATGGTTATTTCAAATTGCGAGTCATACCATCACTGATTATTATCGCCGCAATGCTAAGGTTAAACATATTGATTGGGATGACCCTTTTTTTAGCGACGTGAAAGGGGATATTGTCACAAATACAGGAAAAAAGGACAATCAGGAAGGTACACACGAGGAAACTAAGCAAGAGTTAGCCCAGTGTATTGAGCCTTTTGTGCATGCATTGTCAAAGGATAATAATCAGTTGTTGACTGCGATAGAGCTTGAAGGTCGGTCACAAAAGGATTATGCGGCGGAAAAGGGTATTCCTTATTCAACGATTAAGTCGAGAGTGAAAAAAGCGCGCTCAGAGCTGCGTAAAGTCTTTGATGATTGCTGTCATATGCAACTCGATAATCAAGGGAATTTAATGGATTATGAGGTGAAAGAGAATAAACATAAACCTTGTTGATGGCATTTTATTATACCAATATTTGTTCAGTTGATGATTGAATAGGATATTATAAGAAACGAAAGCCCCGTAAGGGGCTTTTTTGTGTTCAATTTTATCGTTTTATCATTTAAATAATGATGAGTTTCACCTCATTTTTTCTTCATTATTGTAAGTATTTGACTTCTTGTACCAATAGGTTCATGATGTGTTTTTACCAAACAGATCCGTGTGGAGAGTAAAGATGAGTGAGAATAAAGCATTATCTGTTTTTATGACCGGTGCGAATGGCGGCATGGGTAAAGCAGTGACACGTTTATTATGCCAAAAAGAAGTGGCCAGTATTGTGATGGCGGCGCGTGATGCGAACAAAGCGGCTCTTGCCCGTGATGAACTGTTGAAGATGCAGGCCTTAGGTTCTCACATTTCCACTCAGTTAATTGCGGCAAAAGGGGATTTTGATATGAACGCCCCTGATAAAATTGAAGCGGCGATTAAAGCCTTGCCTGATGATATTCAATTTGATGTGGTTTTTCTGCAAGCAGGAGGAGTCGTCTTTTCTAAAGATTATGAAACAGTGAAATGGAATGGACATGTTATCGAAAAAACGATTTTTCAAAATGTCATTGGTGCTCATATTACGTTATTTTTTTTGAAAAAATATCAAAAGTTAGCACCTAATGTGAGAGTCGTTTATGCCGGTGGAGAAGGGGCTAGAGGGATCCCCGGCATGATAAAAGTGCCCAGTTTTACTTCTGCTAACGCCTTGCGTGAATATATTTTCAATAAATCAAATACTGAGCAATATCATCCTATGAATGCAATAGGCGTGTCTAAATTTATGGGGGCGCTATGGACGATGGCACTTGCGAAAAAAGAAGCTAATATGGAGGTTATTTGGTTTTCTCCTGGGCTCACTTACGGTACGGACGGGTTAATGGACTTGCCTATAGTTAAGCGTTGGGTAATGGAAAATATCATGTTCAAACTAATGCAGTTATTAGGAAAAGCGCAGAGTCCTCAACAAGGCGCGCAAAAATTTGTTGATTGCTTACTGGGAAAGGTGGGTAAAAATGGTGAGGTTATTGGTGCGCCTAAAGGCAAGACATTAGGTGCATTGATGGATCAAATTCCAATGAATCCTGCGTTGAATGATCTTGCCTTGCAGAATGAATTTTGGTCCATTTTAAAAGAAGTAGAAGGTGAGAATTAATTCAATCAATTTTATGATGAAATGAGGATAAACATTGTGAGCGATCTAAAGCATTATGCCAAAATAACTCCTGCTAGTCAGCATATTCAACTCATTGTAGATGATGTGGTGATAGCTGAGAGCGAGCAAGCAATCATAGTCAATGAAATATCGCCTAAAGGGGAATTACCTCCTGTATGGTATATTCCCGTAACAGATATCAATGACCGATATTTAACGAGAACCGATTTGCATACCTTTTGCCCTATTAAGGGAGAGGCGAGTTATTATAGTATTACTGTGAATGGGATAGTACATGAAAATGCGGTTTGGTATTATTCAGAGCCTCTCGTTCCTGTGGCGCCGATAAAAGGGTATGCTTCTTTTGATGCCAGTCGAGTATGTCATAAACAAGTACCGTAAAATGGCGTTTGAGGGGGCGGTATACATAACCATATGCGGTTAAATCATGAAATCTGGTTATTTCAACAATTAAGGCCCCGTGGGAAGAACATTACTGGGGGTTGTGTCATTATCGACCTCACTTCCTCGTTAGAAAAGCAACGGATAAACCTAAATATATGCGTTTAACTTGTATTGATTACTGTTATTTTATACAGTGATATTTCTTGGGTGATGATATGATTAATCGTGTTGATAAAATAATGGGGATGAAATGCGCGAGTCTGATAATAGCCAGGGAAAATGGGCGAGTCATGGTGAATATGTTGATTGTCTTTTTGAAGCGGTAAACATAAGTCAGCAGCATTTTTCAGGTATACAGTTTGAGGATTGCACTTTTAATGATTGTGATTTCAATGAGACTCAGTTTAAAGACTGCAAATTTATTCATTGTCAATTTAACCGTTGTCAGATGAGTGTCGTGAAGTGGCCATATACAGAGCTATTTGATGTGAATTTTATTGAATGCAAGTTAATAGGCGTGGATTGGACCCAAGCGGATTGGCCGACATTTAGACGAGATCCTGAATTGACCTTTAAACACTGCATGTTAAACGGTGCTTCTTTCTTTGGGCTTGTTTTAAATGAGTTAGTCTTTGACTCATGTCAGCTTCGAGATGTGGATTTTCGTGAAGGGGATTTTACAGATTCCAAAATAACCAATTGTGATTTATTTCAGAGTCTTTTTATGCGAACTCAGTTGGGGGCTGTCGATTTTACCGATTCCGTTCACATTGATATCAATATGTTGAATAATACACTCACTCATGCCAAGTTTTCACGGTTTGAGGCGCTGAACCTGTTACAGAGCTTGGATATTACATTGGTCGATTGAGCTCGTCGGTTGGTTATATCGACATAATCCGATGAACTTATATGAACTTATATTAGGACTGCTGTTGAGCAAGCGCTTTATTGTGTTATGACGCTTGCACCTTGGAGTCGTATCAGGAGTAGAGCATCCGTTAACTATCGATATGACCCATATTCCGTTCGGGATCGAGTTGATCTCTGACACGGCGTTTTAATATTTTCGCTTCAGGAAAACCACCATCTTGTTCTCGGCACCAAATGAGAGTGTCGTCGTAGTAAATTCTAAAGGTGCCTTTGCTCGCAGGTGCTAATGAGACTTCTTTCAATTCGTCGCTAAAGGAGGATAGCAATTCTTGAGCGAGCCAACCACTTCTTAATAGCCATTGGCATAGAACACAGTAGTGAATGGTAATTTTAGGCTTCATGGGTACTCCTTTGTGACGCCCTATGTTTGTTCTCAATATTGGCGATATTATACAATAAGTGGGCTTACTTTTGGCTTGTTATTTCTGAAATTATTACCTCCGTGGACTTGAATTACGGACAATGAATAACCATGTCTTTTATCTCTTTATCAAATAATCGAGTAAGCTTTGGATAATAAGCATAACGTATTGAATGAGCAAGGCGTAGCGGCGACAGGTACATCTGAAAACATTCACGTCAATCAAACTCACAATAGTCAACACAATGCAACAAAACCCAGCGCTTTTAGGAGTTTATTGCCTATATTGGCATTTATCCGTCCCTATAAAGTGATGGCTTTGTTTGCCTTATTAGCCTTGATAATCACAGCGGCGGTGAGTCTCTCTTTAGGACAAGGCGTGAAACTCATCCTTGATAATGGATTTATTGCAGGCTCTAAAGCGCAATTAAGTCAGGCTATTTATGTATTAATGGGGATGATTAGTTTGTTGGCTGTGGGCACCTTTACTCGTTTTTATTTAATGTCTTGGTTGGGAGAGCGGATCAGTGGTGATATTCGAAAGGCCGTCTTTAATCAAATTGTTACCTTGCATCCCAGTTATTTTGAAGAAAATCGTAGCGGGGAGATCATGTCACGGTTAACGACAGATACCGTATTGCTACAATCTATTATAGGCTCGTCTTTTTCCATGGCCCTGCGCAGTTTTTTTATCCTCGTAGGGGGGTTAATCATGCTGCTGATCACCAGCTTTAAACTGACTTTATTTGTGATTATTTGCATGCCACTTATTCTGGTCCCTATGATGATTTTTGGTCGAAAAGTAAGGACGTTAGCGGCCA
This sequence comes from uncultured Shewanella sp., assembly GCF_947491715.1. GTDB lineage: Bacteria > Pseudomonadota > Gammaproteobacteria > Enterobacterales > Shewanellaceae > Shewanella. Next base: position 210,689 of record NZ_CANLKR010000003.1, read on the forward strand.
GCAGTCAAGATGCTATTGCTGACATTGGCACATATGCCGGTGAGATTATCCAAAATATTAAAGTGGTGCAAAGCTATACCCACGAACGTCTTGAGCAATTGGCTTTTGGTCGGGAAGTTGAAAAAGCATTTGATGTGGCTAAACGCCGCGTGAAACAACGATCTTTGCTGATTGCTGTGGTGATTTTTTTTACGTTTGCCGCCATCAGCATGATGCTTTGGGTAGGGGGAATGGATGTTTTAGCTGGGCAGATGACTGGCGGGGAGCTTGGCGCCTTCATTTTCTATGCCATTATGGTGGCGATGTCAGTCGCCACGATTAGTGAAGTGTATGGGGAATTACAACGCGCTGCAGGCTCTGCTACACGGCTACTTGAGCTATTAAAAGTGAGTAGCGATATTCAAGAATTGGACAACCCTATATTGGTTAAAGCGCAGCAAAAAACGGTGCTTGAGTTTAAAAATGGGGATTTTTATTATCCTTCTCAGCCAGAGATTGCCGCGCTTAAGAAGATTAATTTGCAAATACCACAAGGTAAAGTTGTGGCGTTTGTGGGCCCCTCTGGCGCGGGTAAAACGACCTTGTTTGAACTTTTTCAGCGTTTTTATGATCCCCAAAAGGGCCAAGTGCTGTTTAATGGGGTTGACGTGACTGAGCTTAAACTGGAGGCATTAAGGCAAGCCATGGGCATGGTGCCACAACAACCTGTACTGTTTAGCACCGATGTGTGGCATAACATACGTTATGGTAAGCCTGATGCCACAGATGAGGAAGTCATTATGGCAGCCAAACAAGCGCATGCTCATGACTTTATTGAGCGGTTACCTCAAGGCTATCAAAGCTATTTAGGTGAACAGGGGGTGCGACTATCCGGGGGACAAAAACAGCGGATTGCCCTTGCTCGGGCAATTTTAAAAGATCCTCAAGTGCTTTTGCTTGACGAGGCGACGAGTGCATTAGATGCAGACAGTGAATATCATGTTCAAGCGGCATTAAAAACTTTGATGCAGCACCGAACGACACTCATCATTGCTCATCGTTTATCCACTGTGGTTCACGCTGATATTATCGTGGTGATGGATAAAGGAGAAATCGTAGCTACGGGAACGCATCAAGTGTTATTGAAAAGTTCAGTGTTGTATCAACGTTTATGTGAATTACAGTTTGATAGCATAAAAGAATCTCATCACTGAGTATTACTGAGTATTAATGCACTTAGTCTCAATGTATCAATTCTGTATGGGGAAATTTGAGTGATTTAGTTCTTTTGGGGACTGCATTATGTCAATGATTATCGGTATGATTGAAGTGACTGCTCAGCTTAAACGCTGAGTAATCATTTACCGATAGAGGATGATTCATGATATTGAACAAGGGAGCGATATTCGTTTTATTGTGTTTATCCAGTATGGCCGCACACGGAAAGATCCACGCGGTAGAGGAGCGATTAACACAAGAATTTGATTTATCAGGCCAATATGAATGCATCAGTACCAATCATAAAGACATCAAAGAAATTCATACCAATAAACAATTGACGTTATCTTTAACGTCTGGAAACAGTCGTCGATACCAAACTTATGATATTAAATGGGTTTATAGTTTAAATGGCCAAGAGATTAATGCTCAAGCTGTGGCCATTTTGCAGAATGAAACCTTGTCTTTATCTTACAATTTACATTTTCCCAATAAAAAAACGGTGAATGGTGTTGAAGTGATCCGTTATGAACGACTGGATAATCGTTGGTTTTTATACGGCAAATGGTTGAGAAATGACATGGATCATAATACGGGGTCGATTAGCTGCGTGATGTTGAGTTAACCACCTTGAGAGAGCATTAATAGCACCATAATCCCCCCTATAAAATAAGGATCCGTTATGTTTATTATTAAGTTATCTTTTTCACTTGCGCAGAATTTAGATCATAGTGAGACAGAAAGCAAAGCCAAACGTTTTATGCCAGCACACCTCGATTGGCTTCAGCGAGGCTATGATAATGGCGTGTTTTTGGTGTCCGGTAGTCTACAACCTGAGTTAGGTGGCGGGATCATCGCACATAAGATTACGCGAGAGGGGTTAGATAAATTACTTCAAGAAGATCCTTTTGTGAAAGAGCATATCGTCACACCTGAGATTATAGAAATCGTGCCCTCAAAAGCCGATGAAAGGTTAACATTTTTGTTGGATTAGGATTCCAGTGATACTTAATGCTGACTTAAAGAAGAGGGGGGGTAAAGGAAGTGATTTTTTGCGAAGTGTTGACTACCATTAATGATTGCAGTTGTTGATTGTTGATTGTTGATTGTTGATTGTTGCGAGTTGGCACTTAAGCTTGCAATTATCAGTGAGGTCGTTAAGGAGTCACTCATTATGGATGATAAATGGACTAAGGAAGGTCAGTGGGAGATAGCTAGTTTATGTTTGGTCGATCCCTTTGATGAAGCGCATTCACAACCCGAATGGATCACTCATCAGTATCCTCAATATACTGGGCATCAGGCCCACCATTCAAAATTGAAAAAAACTAAGACCTTTGAGCATAAAGGGATGTTGGTCGAAATAGTAGAAGAAATCAGCGTGAAGGTGAACGGACAGGTGGTCATGCTGCATGCCAATTTTGACGCTGATGGTCAACTGCAATGTCACAATACGCCTTATACAAGGGCTCTGTCGGTGGAGTCATTAATTAAGGTTTTGATTAATAATACCCCTAAAGAAGCGATCCCTACTCAATCAGAGCACTCTCATCATCACGCTGAAGCATTCTCTTCGACTTCTCACTCTATTGATAATAAGGATACTTTTTCTGCCGGTGGCCATCGTGAGCATGAAGAACATTCACAGATGAAAGCTGTTCAACTCGAGAAGATGGCGAGTCAAAAACATAAACCTCACCATGGACATGAGTGATGCTTTGAGGTGTTTGTTTACAAGTAGATGTAAAGGGAAGAACCATGATAAGACATAATGTGCTACAAGACTCGCATGCAGCGGAGCAATATTTTGAGGCTATTTGGGTATTGAAAGATTTAGATAAGTCGCCTTGGCCGGGTCAAGAGGGCCAATTTTCTTTGTATGACTTCTTTGTATTTTGGCATCACAGAGCCATGATGTTATCGACGCCGCCTGAGCAGATGCGACGAAATGCGGCTCACAGTGGTCCGGTATTTTTACCTTGGCATCGTTATATGCTCTTAAGATTAGAACGCATGTTGGGTGAAGCGATTAATGATGCAGATTTTAGACTACCTTATTGGGATTGGTCTGAAGATGCCGATAATATGTCTGAGTCTCTCATTTGGTCTGGAGATTATCTAGGGCAATTTATGGATGAGCGTTGGGCTATTCGCCTCGACCAAAATGCTTTTGGGAGCACTCCTTTTCCGAGGCCATTGAGTCGACCAATGCGACGTTTTTTAGGCCAATGGCCAAATGTTGAAATTGGTAATAAAGCCACATTAAGGGCGCTCATTCATTCTGAAAGTCAATATGATGTTCCACCTTATAATGAGTCTGTTTTCAGTTTTCGTAATCTTCTAGAAGGTTGGGTAGGGGATAATCGATTACATAATAATATTCACTTGTCTGTAGGAGGGCGCGATGGCGAGCAAGATGCGCCAATGTATGGGGACATGGTATTATCAACCTCTCCCAATGACCCAACATTTTTCTTGCATCACTGCTTTATTGATAAGGTGTGGGCCGCATGGCAAACACAGCAGTCTGACATGACTTATAAGCCGACTAATGCAGAAAGTGATGATTATTTATTTCACCGTTTGGATGATCCTATGCACACTTTTTTTAATGAACGTGTTTCACCACGGGATGTATTAGATGTTAGCGAATATTATCGATATGATACTTTGGAAGATTTAGTGGTATGAGGTGATTCTTTATTTTTTCTATTTTTAATTATCTTTTTAGATTTATCGTGTCTAAGGTTTTTTATTTGATTTCTATCTGTTTTTTTGTTTTTATCTTTATTTGAAAGAGGCCTATATTGTTGCATTTTGTTTGTTATATTAATAAATGAATGGCATATTGTTTTAACATTGATTAATGAATGTTTATGTTTGATTAATCTTAGTTGTTTCTCTTACTTCCCCGCCTTAATTTGTTTAGACTTTAGTCTAGATCGTGTTATATTGAAAATACATTCAATAATTTTTAGTTAACTAATTAATTTTTATAGTTAATTAATGTGCTCATGTCAGGTGCTTTTCATGGTTGCGAATAATCTAAATACGTTAGGGACCACGGGCACCGATATGGATTGGGCGGCAGCAGAATATTGGTCAACGGAGATTTAAATGATGAA